>NZ_JBFAAR010000004.1:33941-520717 GCF_040639855.1 Actinoplanes sp. NPDC023714 | reverse complement strand
CAACACGCGCGAGCGGAACCGGCGCAGCGTGTTGACTTGAGGCGCGCATCGCACCCGAACTCAACACGCGCGAGCGGAACCGGCGCAGCGTGTTGACTTGAGGCGCGCATCGCACCCGAACTCAACACGCGCGAGCGGAACCGGCGCAGCGTGTTGAGTTGGGGCGCGGATCGCACCCGAAGTCGACACGCGGGGAGTGGGGTCAGATTCTCGCGACGTGCAGGCCGGCCCAGAGGGCGGTGACCGCGGCCACCAGGCCGAGGGGGACGGTGGCGGCGCCTAGTGTCAGGAACTCACGGGTACGCGGGGCCGCGTCGCGGGCGTGCAGGATGCGGCGCCAGAGCAGGGTGGCGAGCGAGCCGACGTAGGTGAGGTTCGGCCCGACGTTCACGCCGATGAGCACGGCGAGCAGCAGGCCCGGCGAACCCGACACGGCCGGCAGCAGCACGAGCGTGGCCGGCAGGTTGTTCAGCAGGTTCGCCAGCACGGCCGCGAGCACTGCCGCGCCGAGCAGGCTCAGCAGGTCGTCGTGCTGCGGCATCAGGCTGTCGACCCGGTCGCCGAGGCCGGCGTCCCGCACGGCGAGCACCACGACGCCGAGGGCCAGCACGAACGCGCAGAACAGCGGGTGCGCCTCGGTCAGCAGGTTCCGGGCGGTGACCTGCCGGCGGCGCAGCAGCGGCCCGGCCAGCAGCGCCGCGCCGGCCACCGCCACCCAGGCCGGCTCGACGCCGAGCGGCTGGAGCACGGCGAACCCGGCCAGCGTGCCGGCCAGCACGCCGAGGGCGTAGCGCGGCGCCGGCCCGGGGTGCTCCGGCTCCTTCGCGGCGGGCGTGTCCAGGTCCCGGGCGAAGAAGAACTGGAAGATCAGGTACTCCACCGCGATCACCGCGATCCAGGGCGCGGCCATCAGCGCCGCGAACCCGGCGAACGTGAGGCCGCTCGCCGCGAACGCCAGCAGGTTCGTCAGGTTGGAGACCGGCAGCAGCAGCGAGGCCGAGTTCGCCAGGTGGTTGCAGGCGTACGCGTGCGGCCGCGGCCGGACGCCGGCGCGGGCCGCCACCGCGAAGACGACCGGGGTGAGCAGCACCACCGTGGCGTCCAGGCTGAGCACCGCGGTGGTCAGCGCGGCCGCGCCGAAGACCGCGGTGAGCAGGCGGCGCGGCCGGCCCCGGCCGGACCGGGCCACGACCGCCCCGACGTACCCGAAGACGCCGTGCCGCTCGGCCGTGAAGGCCAGCACCAGCACGGCCGCCAGGAAAGCCACGGTCGGTGCGAGTTCTCGTACCTCTTGAAGGGCCGCCGCCGGAGCGACCAGACCGGCCACGACGGCCAGCGACGCCGCGGGAACCGCGGCGGTGGCCTCGGGAAGACCCCGGGGCCGCGCCACCGCGAACGCGAGCACCGCGCCGAGCAGCGCCAACGCGATGATCATGGACATGGGCGCAGCGTAGGTCGCGGCAGCCGGGACCGCGACCGGACGCGATGCGAGCTACGCCACTAGTCAGACGTGCGCGTCCTCCTCCGACGGCACCTCGGCGAGCGGGCGCAGCCGGAGCCGGGTGATCGCCCGTCCGGTGATCTCCACGACCTCGGCGGTGTGGCCGTCGATCGCGACCGTCTCGCCCGGCTCGGTCGGGATGTGCCCCAGCCGCGCCAGGACCAGGCCGGCCACCGTCGTGTAGTCGCCGGCGTCGAGCTCCTCGATGGCGACGCCGATGTCGGGCAGGTCGTGGATCGGGAAGGTGCCCGGCAGCAGCATCGCGCCGTCGTCCTCCCGGACCACCGACTGCACGTCCCGGTCGGTCTCGTCGTAGATCTCGCCGACGACCTCCTCGACCAGATCCTCCATCGTGACGATGCCGTCGATGGCGCCGCGCTCGTCCACCACCAGGGCGAACTGCTGGCGCTGCGAGCGCAGCTGGCGCATCGCGTCGGACACCTTCAGCGTCTCCGGCAGGAACAGCGGGTTGAACATGTAGCCGCTGACCGGGCCCTGCGCGCCGATCAGGTCACGCAGGTGCACCACGCCGAGGACGTCGTCGAGGCCCATCGGGCCGGTGACCGGCGCCCGCGAGTGACCCCCCGCGACCAGCCGGTCGAGGGCCTCGGCCGCGGGCGTGTCGGCCGGCAGGACCAGCACGTCGCGGCGGGGCACCAGGATCTCCCGCAGGATCCGGTCGGCGATCTCGAAGGCGCCCGAGATGATGGTGCGCTGCTCGGCCGTGAAGTCCTGCTGCTGGGCGACCATGTCCCGGATCTCCTCCGGGCTGACCTCCTCGCGGCCCGCGTCCGGGTCGACGCCGGCGAGGCGCACCACCAGGTCGGTGGTCTTGCCGAGCAGCCAGATCACCGGCCGGCTCATCATCGCGAGGACGTCGAGCGGCCGGGCCACGAGCATGGCCCAGCCCTCGGCGCGCTGCATGGCGATCCGCTTCGGCGCCAGCTCGCCCACGACCAGGGTGAAGAAGGTCAGGACGATGGTGACGAGCACGATCGCCACGGTGTCGGCCGCCGAGCCGAGGAAGCTGAGCGGCTTGATCAGGGGCTGTGCGAGGGAGACAGCGGCGGCAGCCGAGGCCAGGAATCCGGCCAGGGTGATGCCGATCTGGATGGTGGCCAGGAACCGGTTCGGATCCCGCGCCAGCTTGGCGAGCGTCCTCCCGGTGCGCGACTGCTTCTCGAGCCGCTGCAACTGGCTCTCCCGCAACGAGATGAGAGCCATCTCGCTTCCGGAGAAAGCCGCGTTGAGCAGCACCAGCACTACGACGAGGACGATTTGCCACCCGTATCCGCCCACGGCGGAAATCAACTCCTTCGCTGTTGGATATGCGAAGTTCTCAGGCTACCGGGTCGCCAGGCTCGCCGCCGCCGCCCGGCCTGCTCGGTACCCGAACACCACCGCCGGAGCGATCGTCGAGCCCGGTCCCGGGTAGGTCCGGCCCATCACCGACGCGGTGGTGTTGCCCGCCGCGTAGAGCCCGGAAACCCCGACGACCGCGCCGTCGGAATCGGTCAGCAGGCCGCCCTTGGTGCCGAGGTCGCCGGGGACCAGCTGGACCGCGGTGAACGGGCCCTTCTCGATCGGGCCGAGGTTCGGGTTCGGCTTGACGGTCGGGTCGCCGTAGTAGTTGTCGTAGACCGTCCGGCCGCGCCCGAAGTCCTCGTCGACGCCGGAGCGGGCGAAGCCGTTGAAGCGGTCGACGGTCTCGCGCAACTTAGCCGGATTTATACCGATTTTTCCTGCCAGTTCGTCGAGAGTGTCCGCCGACTGCACGATGCCGGCCTCGCGCAGCTTCTTCGTGCCGGTCAGGAAGGCGTTGAACAGGTAGCGCCGCCGATGCCGGACGTCCAGGATCAGCCAGGACGGCACCGCCTTCTCCGCCTCCAGCATGGCGTGCCCGAAGTCGATGTAGCTGGCCGACTCGTTCGTGTACCGCTCGCCCGCCTGGTTCACCACGATGCTGTACGGCATCGACCGCTCGGAGAGCACGAACTGGTGGTGGCCGTCCGGCAGCGGCACCGAGGCACCCCACCAGGCGTCGTCCATGAGCTCCAGCTTCGCCCCGGCGTCGGCGGCGATCCGGATGACGTCGCCGGTGTCGCCGTCGGACGCCGAGGTGTAACCGGCCACGCCGTGGTACTTCTCCCGCCAGTCCTTGTTCCGGGCGAACCCACCGGCGCCGAGGATCACGCTCTTCGCCCCGATCCGGGTGCCGCCGGCGACCGCGCCGACGATCCGGCCGTCCTCGGTGATCAGCTCGGTGAGGGGCGTGTTCAGCAGCACCTCGGTGCCCTGCCTCCGGACGATCGTGAACAGGCTGGCGGTCAGCGCCGAGCCCAGCCCGAAGAGCCGCTTACCCCGGGCAAGACCGAAGAGGGTACGGAAGACGAACTGCGCTCCCCGGACGAATCCGCCCGGCGTCGACCACGCCCGGGACAGCAGCCACACGTCGTCGGTCTTCAGCGGCGCCGGCATGCTGTCCCGGCCCCGGAACGTCGCGAACCAGTCGCCGAGCTTCTTCGTGTCGAACGGCTCCACCTCGATGCCGCGCCCGACCATGCCGCCCGGCCGGTCCGGGTAGTAGTCGGGGTAGTCGTGCGAGGCGACCCAGCGCACGCCCTCGCGCTCCAGCAGCGCGTAGACCTCGGGGATCGTCTCGACGAACGCCCGCCGGCGCTCCGGGGAGCTGGCCGGCCCGGCGTCGCCGATCGCCGCCTCCATGTAGGTGAGCGCCTTCTCCACCGAGTCGTCGCCCTTGATCAGCGGGTTCGTCGGCATCCACAGCCCGCCGCCGCTGAGCGCCGTGGTGCCGCCCCACTTCCCGGTGCTCTCCACGACCAGCACCGTCGCGCCCGCGTCGGCGGCGGCGATCGCGGCGGTCAGCCCGGCGCCACCGGTGCCCACCACGAGCACGTCCACTTCACGATCGAATGTCTCCGGCATGAATGCCTCCCCTAGCCGATCGGCTATTTTCCGGGAAGGTAGCCGCTCGGCTATCCACAAACAAGATCTGGGTACGATCCGGTGCATGAGCAGGGCACGGGAGAGAGTCGTGGCCGCCGCCTTGGAGCTCTTCGCCGAGCACGGCGTGAGCGGCACCTCGCTGCAGATGATCGCCGACCGGATGGGGGTCACGAAGGCCGCGGTCTACCACCAGTTCCCGACGAAGGAGGAGATCGTCCTCGCGGTGATCGACCCGGTCCTCGCCGAACTGTCGTCGATCGCCGAGGCCGCGGCAGCCCTGCGTACCCCGGCGGCCCGCCGCCGGCACGCCATCGCCGCCGCCGTGGACCTCGTGGTGCGGAACCGGAGGCTCTCCCGGGTGCTGAGTTTCGACCCGGTCGTCACCCGCCTGATCCGGCAGCACCCCGCGATGTCCCCGGTCACCGACCTGGTGGACCTTCTGACCGGCCCGGCGCCGTCCCCGGAGGCCCGGGTGAACCTCGTCATGGTCGCCGGCGGCCTCGTGCTGGCCGGGGCCGAGTCCGCGCTGGCGGACGTGGACGACGAGACCCTGCGCGCTCAGCTCCTGGAAGCCACGACGCTTCTGCTCAAGCCACGTCCGCCTCGAGGATGAAGACCGAGCCGCCCTCCGGGTTCGGCTCGTACCGGACGTCGCCGTTGTTGGCCTGCGCCAGGCTGCGCACGATGTAGAGCCCCAGCCCGGTCCCCCGGACTTTGCCGGCATCCCGGTCGGCCCTGGTCAGCCGCTCGAACAGCCGTGGGCGGAACTCCTCCGGCACACCCGGGCCGCGGTCCTCGACCCGCAGGACCGCCCGGTCGCCCTCCCGCGCGATGGTCAGCCCGGTGGCCCCGCCCGCGTACTTCGCGGCGTTCGACAGCAGGTTCACCACGATCTGCTGGAGATGCCCGGGGTGGAAGAGGATCTCGACGTCGTCGCCGGTGACCGCCAGCGGGACGTCCTCGATCACCTTCTCCACCTCCCGGCGCAGCGAGATCCGCTGCCGGACGGCGTTGATGTTGCCGGTGTCGATGCTGACCATGGCGAGCACCTCGCGCACGATGTCGTCGAGACGCTGCGCGTGCCGGTTGATGATCGCGATCGACCGGCCGTGCGGGGTGTCCGCGGCCAGCTCGTCGGCGAGCAGGTCGGAGTATCCGAGGATCGCCGAGAGCGGGTTGCTGATCTCGTGGCCGAGCATCCCGAGGATGTCGAGCTTCAGCTGGTTGGCGGTCTCCAGCTCGGCGTTGCGCTCGGCCAGCGCGGCGGCGGCCTGGTCGCGGGCCCGCTCGGCGGCGCGGCGGGCCGAGGTGTCGGTACAGACCAGGATCAGGTGCTTCGGGCGCCCCGACGGGTCGCGGACCAGCGACACGGTGCAGTCGATGTCCACCCAGTGGCCGTCGGCGTGCTTGATCTGCAGCTCGTGGGTGTACGAGTCGCGCTCCCCGGCGAAGAGCTCGGCGATCTGGTGGTGGGCGGCCCGCCGGTCCTCCGGGCGCATCACCTCGGCGTCGACGTTCCGGCCGGCGAGATCCTCCGGGGCGCGGCCGATCATCTCGGCGAACGCCCTGTTCACCGCGATCAGCGTGCCGTCCAGGGCGCGGATCACCTGGCCGGCCGCGGAGTGCGTGAACTGGGCCCGGAAGCGCTGCTCGTTCACGGCGAGGGCCTGCTCGGCGGCGCGGGCCGCGGTGATGTCGGTATTGATCTCCAGGACCTGGGGCGGGCCGTCCGCGTCGGCGGGCTGGTGCAGGATCTGCCGGCTGAGCACGGTGAGGGTGCGGCCGGTCGCGGTGAGGTGCTGGAGCTGACCCTCCCAGCGGCCCTCCGCCACGAGCATCTCCCGCTGCTCCTCGATCGAGCCGCTACCGACAAAGGCGGTGCCGAGCAGCCGGTGGGTGGGCTTGCCGCGGGCCGCCGTCCGGCTCCAGCCGTACAGCTCACTGGCCCCCGAGTTCCACCACTGGATGCAGCCGTCGAGGTCGCGCACGATGACCGCGGCCGGGATCAGTTCGAGCAGCAGCGCCTGCTGGTGCAGGCGGGCGTCCGAGGCGCGCTGCGCGGTCACGTCTTCGGCCTGCACCACGACGTACGAGGGGACCGCACCGGCGTCCCGCACCACGGCGATGCGGACCGACGCCCAGACCACGTGCCCGTCCTTGTGCAGGTAGCGGCGTTCGCCGCGGACCGTGTCCACGCCGTCGGCGATCATCCGCCGCAGGCCCTCCTCGGTGGCCGCCGCGTCGTCCGGGTGGTGCAGGTCCCGGAACGTCATCCGGGACAGCTCCTCGGCGCTGTACCCGGTGATCACGCTCATCGCCGGGTTCGTGTGGATGTACCGGCCGAACGAGCCGGGTTCGAGGCTGGAGAGCGCGAGCCCGAGCGGCGAATTCTCGAACGTGAGCCGGAACCGGGTCTCGCTCGCCTCGAGCGCCTCCAGGGCCCGGGTGCGCTGGGCGAGCAGGGCGGCGTTGCGGGCGTAGTCGTCGGCGTGGATCAGCGCCGAGCCCAGCCCGGTCGCCAGGATCTGCAGGTGGTGCACGTCGTCCTCGTCGAAGGCTCCGGGCAGCGGCCCGGTCACCTTGAGCACGCCGAGCACCCGGTCACCGTGGTACAGCGGCGCGATGCAGAGCGACCGGACGTCGTGCCGCCGCGCGGCCTCGGGATCCACGCGCGGGTCGGCCTGGGTGTCCTCGCAGCAGACCGCGACGCTCTCGGTGACCGCCACCCCGCTGAGCGAGCCGTTGATCGGGATCCGGTATCCGGCGTACTCGACCATCGCCCCGGCACCCGCCGTGTAGGCCAGCACGTCACCCTCGATCAGCTCGACCACGGCGCCGTTCGCGGCCGGGACCACGGTGACGGCCTGCTCCGCGACCACCCGCAGGGCCAGCTCACGATCACCCGCCGCCGACGTGACGGCCCGCTGCACCTCGATCGTCGACAGCAGCGCGTTCGTACGCCGGGCCGCCCGCTCGGCGGCCGCCCGCTGCTCCGAGATGTCCCGCAGGAACGCGTAGAAGTGCCGCTGCCCCCGCACCCACGACGGCCAGATGGTCAGCTCCACCTCTACCCGGTGCCCGTCCCGGTGCAGCGCCGGCAGGCTCACCGGCCGCCCGATCACCGACGGCCGGCCGGTCGCGAGATAGCGCGCCATGCCGGCGGTGTGCGCCTCCCGGAACTCCTCCGGAATCAGCGTCTCGGTGAGCGGCCTGCCGACGATCTCGCCGGCCTCCCAGCCCAGCAGGCGCGCCGCGGCCGGGTTCCAATCCGTGACGACATCGTCCTCGTCGATCGAGACGAACCCGTTCGGGGCGGTCGACACGACCTGCCGGAGCCGCTCCAGCTCCGCACGCTCGTCCGCACCGATCGCCGACTGCCCCACGTCATTTGCAATCGGCACTTCCGACGGAGACGTGAGCGGGGCCCGCTCCACGGAGCGTCCCCGGCAGGCGCCTCCGTCGCAGCGTCCTAGGATCCCAGGTCGCAAGGGGTCAAGGCGCGGGGACAGAGGCGCGCACGGTCCGGCTCCAGCGCCGCGCCGAGGTCGGGGTCGGGGTCGGGGTCGGGGTCGGGGTCGGGGTCGGTTGAAGCGTCCTAGGATCCCAGGCCGCAGGGGTCAGGCGCGGAGACGCAAGCGCGCACGGGTCCGGCTCCAGCGCTGGGGCCGAGCCGGGCTGGGGCCGAGCCGGGCTGGGGCCGAGCCGGGCTGGGGCCGAGCCGGGCTGGGGCCGAGCCGGGCTGAGCCGAGCCGGGCTGGGCGAAGGCGTCCTAGGATCCCAGGCCGTAAAGGGCTGGGTGCCGGCACACGGGCCGAGCGCCGCGTTCAGCGTCCGAGGATCCCGTCCAGCAGGAGGTCGACCGAGCGTCCCGCGTCGCCCGCCCGGTCCGTGGCCCCGCGCACCATCGCGAATATCAGGCCGAGATCTTCGAGGAGCAGGTCGGGCCGGACATGGCCGTTCTCGCGGGCTCTCCGCAGCGGCTCGGTGAAGGCGGCGACGAGCCGCCGCAGATAGCGGTCCTGCAGGGCCGGGTCGAGGCGGCCGGCCAGGCTGACCAATCCCCTGCGCGCGATCAGCGAGTGCAGGGTCTCGCGGAGCAGCTGATGGAACTCGGCGTGCTGGGCGGCGGATTCCAGCAGTTCGAGCTGGTGGGCGATGACCCCGGCGAGCAGGGCGTGCCGGTCGGCGAAGTGGCGGTAGAGGGTGGCCTGGCCGACGCCGGCGCGGCGGGCGATCTCGGGCATCAGGGCGAAGCCCTCGCTGCGGGTCAGCACCTCGGCGGCGGCTTCGAGGATGGCCGCGCGGTTGCGCAGGGCGTCGCGTCGACGTGTGGTCGGTGCTCCGTAAAGCATCGCGCCCCCTTAGCTACCGACGAGTACGTTACTAGTCGGTAACGGGAATGTCACCATCGTCGAATTTCCGGACCACGGCGGCCCTCCCGCGCGGCGCCGGCCTCATCGAAGCCGGGCCGGTGCCGGTCGGCGGGATGGGAGGACGCGACGACCCGGAGCGGTCCGGGCGGGACACTCCCCGGACGAGCAGCCACAGCGCCACGGCCGCGCCGGGCGCCATCAGCCACCAGATCCGGTCGTCGCGTTCCGGGGAGACGACGGCCTCGCCGCGGAACACGACCTGCGCGTCGTCCACGGTCACCACCACCGAGCCGGTCCGGGCGGGGGTCGGAAAACGTACGAGGTGACGGCCGGCCAGCACCCCCTCGACCTGATCGAGAGCGGGCACCACGCCGGGCGCACCGGCCGGGGCCAGGAACCCGCCCGTGCCGCCGGCCGCCGCCGACCAGAAGTCCCCGCGCCCGACCACCACGAGGATCACGCCCTCGTTCCGGAACCGTTCCGCCAGCGAGGCCGCCGAGGGACCGCCCGCGTCCATCGCCCCGGTGCAGAGCAGGACCACCCGGCGGCCGTCGGCCACCTCCGGGAACTGCGCGAGGGCCAGCGACAGCGCCCGCCCGGTGTCCCGGTCCCGACCTGCGCGGATCTCGCCGAGCGCCCGGACGATCCCGGACGGTCCCCGCTGGGCCGGCGCGACCACCGATGCGGGCGCCTGGTCGGCGACCACCGCGGAGCGCGCCCCGGACGGCAGCCCGAGCACGAACCGCGCGTCGGCGCTGAGCCATCCCGGCAGCGCGGCGGCCCCCGACGAGGAGGCGTCCACCACGAGGGTCACCGCCACCTCGGGAGAGACGACGGGTTCGATCCGGGCGGCGAGCGGCGTTCCGTCCCGGGTGACGGTCACGTCCTCGGGCGATCCCGCGCCGAGGTCGATCACCAGCGTGGTGGCCGAGCCGGACACGAAGACGCCCGCCACCGGGAGGGGCACGGGGGCGGGGATCGCCAGCACCGCGGCGCCGGCGACGGCGAGGATCCGCCGGTCAGACCAGTTCCGCGTAGGCGATGACATTGTCCCGGTAACTCCTCCGGCTCCGATCGAACCCACCACCGCAGGTCACGAGGCGCAGCGTGGCGTCGAGCGTCGGCGCGTAGACGAGCCCGGTCGGGAACTCGTCCTTGTCCACTCGCGACACCCCGCTGATCCGGAATGTCACGGTGCTGCCGTCCGAGCGATCCACCAGCACCGATGTCCCCGCCGCCGCGCCGGCCAGCGCCACGAAGACGCCCGGCCCGGTCCGCGAGTCGACGTGTCCGAGAATGACCGCCGGTCCCGGTTCGCCCGGCCGGGGGCCGTCCCTCCACCATCCGGCGATTCCGGGGTCGTCCGGCACCGCGACGGTCCCGTCCGCGAGCACGCCGAGCCATTGCAGCCGGCTGCTCACCCCCAGCGCCGGGATCCGCACCCGCACCGGATCGGCCACCCCGACTTCGCCACTCTCCGACCGGAAAGCATCAGCCCGCACCGTCCCGCCGATCCCCCCACGGTCCACAGTCGACGGCCGCAAGGGCTGAGGACCCAGGATCAAGAGCAAGATGCCCGCGTACGCCGTGACGCCCACTGCGGTGCGCCATCCCACGACGCCGGCCCTCACCCGCCCACACCTTCCGTGCCCGCCCCCGATCCATGCCCGCCACCGTCGTGGGCAGCGCCCGCCCGGGTGCCGCCTCCCCGGGCAGCGCCCACCGGGGTGCCACTTTCCCGGGCAGCGCCCGCCCGGGTGCCACCTTCCCCGGCAGCGCTTTCCTGGGTGGCGAGGCCGCCGAGGCCGGTCTGCGCGCCACCTCGCGGGAGCCGGGTGCCGACCGTCGCGCCGAAGGCGTCGGCCATCTCGCGGGCCAGGTCGAACTCGTGCTCGTACGCCGCGTAGGCGATGTCGTGGGCGGCTACGAAGTCGCGGGCCGCGAACGCGTCGGCGTGCCGGAGGAGCATGTCGTCGTGGCCGGCGAACGCGGTCGCGAGCCGGGTCGCCGTCAAGCGGTCCCCGGTGGCGTCGCTGAGGAATTCCGCGATCTGCCCCTCGTACCCTTGAAGGCCCTTGCGGGCCCGCGCCTGCGCACCCTGATCTCCCCGCGCGAGCGCGCCGCTGTAGGCGACCAGCAACTCGACGTGATCGCCCCAGATCTCCCGGAAGTCGCGCGCCGTGGCCGTCCCGAAGAGCGCCGACATCGCCGCGACCAGGTCCCGGGTGTTCCCGTTGATCATCGAGGCGGCGGCGTCGAAGTCCGGGGTGTTCCCGACGGCGGCCCTGGTCACGTGCTCGACGAGGACGACGTGTTCGGCCAGCACCCGGCCCAGCTGGGATCGCAGGCGCCAGACCGGCTCGCGCAGGGCCGGCCGCTCGACCGCCGGCAGCAGGGCGTCGGCGAGGACGAAGCCCACGTCGTACAGATGGCGGTATCCCTCCCGGTAGATCCGATCCGCCGTCGCCCAGTCGCCGGCCGCGTACGCGTCGGCCTGCTCGGTGAGATGGCCGACGTGCGCCGCGAGCGCGTGGTGGGCGGCCTGCCCGTCGAGTCGGCCATCCGACAGTCCGGCGAGATAGGCGCTCAGCTCCCCCTCGTACTCGACGAGCTCCTCCCGCGCGTGCTCCCGCGCGGCGTCGTCACGGTTCGCCACGGCGCTGGCGTACGCGACCAGCTCGACGACGTGTTCCGTCCACATCGGGCCGAATTCGCCCACCATGTCCGACCCGAAGAGGCGGGCCATGAGATCGACCATCGCCTCGGTATTCCGGCCCAGCGCGGCGTTCGCTGCCTGCACGAAGTCGTCGTCGCCGCGGATCCGGCTGCGCATCAGGTCGGCGGCGAGCACCGAATGCTGCCCGAACAGGGCCTGGAGACGGACTGCGAGATCGGGCGCGGTGTCCGGCGCGAGCCGTCCCACATTCCGGACCGGGACCGTTGAATTCTCGGTTGCCGGAGTGTGGCCGGCCCGGACGGCGGAACCGCCGGTGAGCAGGGCGGCGCAAAAGATCGGGACGACCAGGCATTGCATGATCCGCCCAGCTACGCGCATGATCTCCCACCCCAGCCACTACTGGCGGTGCCCGAGTTTGATTACAGTGAATAATCGAAAGATTGCCGAGGGTCACCTCATGGCAGACGTTACGCCCACCGTCCACGTCGGTCGAGTGATCAGGATCATCGCGGATCACCAGAAATCCGACAGTCGCACAACGCTTCTCGTCCCATAGCATCGACAGCGCTTCAATGAGCACCCACAACCGAGGGGACGGCATGGTTCCGGTGGGAGAGGTCGTCGCCGGCCGCTACCGCATCGTCCGCCCGCTCGCGAACGGTGGGATGAGCCACGTCTGGCTCGCCAGCGACGACCGCGCCGGCGTCGCCCGCCAGGTCGCCCTCAAGCAGTGCACCATCCCGGACGGTCTCGCCCCGGCCCAGCGCGACGTGGTCCGCCAGTGGGCGTTCCCGGAGGCCCGCGCCGCCGCCCGGGTCCGCCACCCCAACGTGATCCACACCCTCGAGGTCTGCCCGGACGCGGCCGGCCCGTGGATCGTCATGGAATACGTGCCCTCCCGCTCCCTCCAGGAGATCGTCGAGTCCGAGGGCGCCCTGCCCGCCGCCCGGGTCGCCGAGATCGGCCTCGCCCTGCTCGCCGCGCTGACCGCCGCGCACGACGCCGGCGTGCTGCACCTCGACGTGAAGCCCGGCAACGTGCTCATCGGCGACGACGGCCGGGTCGTGCTGACCGATTTCGGTCCCGCCGTGACGGCCGCCGGCATCACCGCCCTCACCGACGCCGGGGTCGTGCTGGGCTCCCCCAAATACATCGCCCCGGAACGCCTCTTCGAGCACTCCTCGACGGTCGCCTCCGACCTGTGGTCGCTCGGCGCGACGCTCTACCACGCGGTCGAGGGCCGCCCGCCGTTCATCCGCCCCAGCACCACCGGCGTGCTGCGAGCCCTGGCCGACACCGAGCCCGAGCCGCCCCGCCAGGCGGGCCTGCTCACCCCGGTACTGACCGGCCTCCTCCGCCGCGACCCGGCGACCCGCCTCACCCCCGCCGACCTCGAAGCGAAACTCCGCAGGGCCGCCGGTCTGCGCAAGCCGCGTACCTGGTGGCGGCCGCGCCGGCTGCGCCGGGGGCTGCCGGAGCCGGCCCACGAGGCCACCGCGGCGGAGAGAGGCGTCGTCGTCGAGCCGGTGGCGCCGGGATCGGCTTCGAGTGCCAGATCAGCCGCGAGCGCGGGCGCGGGATCGGGCTCAGGCGCGGGCTCAACCGACCCCCATGGCCCGACCAGTGCGGACAATTCGGATTTGTCGGATAAGGAAAGCGCCGGAACGGATCGACCAGCTGCGGAATCCGAACCGGCCTCCGCAGTGATGGACGCCAGCCCTGCGGTGATGGACGCCAGCCCTGTGGTGATGGACGCCGCACCTGCGGGGACGGACGCCGGCCCCGCGGACGAAAGCCCGCAGAAGCTCGGCCGCTCCGTCGACGAGCCGGCCGACCTCGGAAGGCCCTGGCTGCGCCGCCGCCTCACCGCGGCCGCCGCCGTCATCGTCCTGCTCGCGCTCTTCGCCGCGGTCGCCGCGAACGCCCGCGGCCGGCACGGGCCTGCCGAGCAGCCGCCGAGACCGCCGGCCGTGCAGGCGCTGCCCGATGATTTCGGCTGGTGGGCGGATCCGAGCGGTTTCCGGGTGGCGGTTCCGGAGGGCTGGCGGCCGGATCCGCGCGCCGACGGCGTGGTGGCGTTCGCCGATCCGGAGGGTGGCGCGACGCTGCGGGTGAGCCGCTGGCCCGGCCCGGCCGGCGATCTGGTGGCCGGCCTGCTGGCGCAGGAGGAGGAGATCCGGGTCCCGGCCTACCGGCGGCTGCGGATCGAAGCGCTTCCGAAGGCGGCCGGGGCGGTCTGGGAGTACACGTTCCTCGACGGCGACAAGAACGTGATGCGCGGGCTGCACCAGATCGTCGCGAACGGCGCCGAGTCGTACCTGATCGAGTGGCGGACGGCCCGGGACTCCTGGCTCGCCACGCTGCCTCAGCTGACCGTGGTGCTCTCCACATTCGTTCCCTGAGGGAATGAAGAACCCATCTTGAGCAGCAGATCGACGGCCGTGAACGGCTTCTCGATGAACGCGATGTCCCCGTCGAGCACATGCGTCGTGCCGAGCAGCCCGTTGCTGTACCCCGACATGTAGAGCACCGGCAGCCCGGGCCGGGACTCGTGGATCACCTCGGCGACCCGGCGGCCGGACATCTCCGGCATGATCACGTCGGTGAGCAGCGCGTCGCAGCCGTGCAGCCGGAACAGGGTGAGCGCCTCCTCCCCGCCGGTCGCGGTCAGCACGTGGTACCCGCCGTTCACCAGGATCCGCGTCACCACCCGGGCCAGCACCGCCTCGTCCTCGACGACGAGCACGGTCCGCCCGGCGCCGTCCGGCGGCTCCTGACGGGAGGCGGCCGGTCCGGACCGGCCCGGCGCGGTCACGATCGGCAGATAGATCCGGAACGTGGTGCCGACGCCGAGCTCCGAGTAGACGTTGAGGCTTCCGCCCGCCTCGGTCACGATGCCGTAGACGGTGCTGAGGCCCAGGCCCGTACCCTTGCCGCGGGGTTTGGTCGTGTAGAACGGCTCGAAGATGCGCGCCGCGGTCTCCGCCGACATCCCCTCGCCGGTGTCGCTGACCAGCATCCGGGCATAGGTTCCGGCGGCCAGCGGGGGCTGCATGTCGAGTTCCTCGCCGTCCAGGGCGGCCGCGTTCGCCTCGAGGACCAGGGTGCCGCCGTCGGGCATCGCGTCCCGGGCGTTGATGGCGAGGTTGAGCAGCACCTGCTGCAGCTGACCGGGGTCGGCGTGCACGGTGATCGGCTCGGCCGACGGCACCGTGATCAGGTTGATGTGCTCGCCGATGGTGCGCCCGAGCATCGCCTGGACCTCGGCGAGTGCCGCGTTCAGATCGACGTCCTGCGGCTGGATCGTGTCGCCGCGGGTGAAGGTGAGCAGCTGCCGGGTCAGGTTGATGGCCCGGTCGGCGGCGTTGCGGACGTGCTCGAGGTCACCCCTCAGCGCGTCGTTGCCGGCCGCCTGCTCGGTCGCGAAGTCGGTGTAGTTCACGATGATCGCGAGGATGTTGTTGAAGTCGTGCGCCACCCCGCCGGCCAGCTTGCCGAGGGCCTCCATCCGCTGCGCCTGATGCGTGCGCTCCTCGACCGCCCGCTGCTGCTCGGCGGCGGCCTTCGCGGCGGTCACGTCGCGCACCACGATCGCCGCGCCGGAGATCTCGCCGGCCGCGTCCCGGACCGGCGCCACGCTGAACGACGCCTCGACCGGGGTGCCGTCCTTCGCGTACCGCCGCGACTCGTAGTGGATGCCCCGTTCGCCGCGGGCGAGCCGCTGGGCGATGTCCATCTGCTGGTCCAGGCCCTCCGGGTCGGCGAGCACCGTGATCGGCCGCCCGATGATCTCGTCGGCGGCCCAGCCGAAGAGCCGTTCCGCGCCCGGATTCCAGGCGTTCACGGCGCCGCCCAGCGACACCCCGATGATCGCGTCGTCGGTGTGTTCGACCACCGCCTCGAGCATGGCCCGGGCCTGCTGCTCGCGCGCGTCCGCCTCGGCCAGCCGCTGCTCGCCGCGCGGATCCACAAAGATCGCGCCGCCCCGCACCTGCACCCGGTACCGCCGGCGCACCGCCCAGTACCAGAGCCCGATCGCGCAGGTCACCACGTTCCACCAGGCGAGGATCCAGACCCAGATCATGGGTACGGCGTGAGCGTCCTGATCCAGGTTGACGACGGAGATGTACGCGTGGAGCCCGTGCACCACCGACGAGGACAGGAAGATCAGCGCGGTGACCACGGCGAGCCGGTTGCTCCGCAGCTGGCCGGATCGGGCGAGCGGGACCGTCACGACCGCCGACAGCGCCGCGTAAGTGATCATGGTGCCCAGATTGCCGACCAGGAAGAGCTGTTCCGGCATGGTCGTCTTATCGGACGGAATTCGCAAGCCCTGAGTCCGAATGGACGTAGTTCCCCGGTGACCGCAGAATAAACGCTTTGATCGACTGAGGCCGGGGACGCGCGAACAGATGCAGGTCGGTATAACCGGGGTGGGCTCGTACCTCCCGGAGCACGAAGTCACCACTGCCGAGCTGCAGAAACAGGTCTCGACGAGGCTGCCGGGCGGGCTGTTCGCCCGGCTCACCGGCATCGAGAGGCGCCGGATCGCGGCCGCCGGCGAGTACGCGTCGACGCTCGGCCTGCACGCGGCCCGCCGCGCCCTCGCCCAGGCGGACCTCGACCCGCTCGACGTCGACCTGCTGCTGTTCGCCTCGGCGAGCCGGGACATGGTCGAGCCGGCCACCGCGCACATCCTGCAGGACGCGCTCGGCAGCCGGGCCCACGCGCTCGACGTCACGAACGCCTGCAACAGCTTCGTGAACGGCATCGACCTGGCCCGCTCGATGATCCTGGCGGGCCGGGCCCGGCGCGCCCTCGTCGTCACCGGCGAGACGCCGACCCGGGCCATGCGCCTCACCACGAGCCTCGCCGACGCCCGGAAGTCGTTCGCCGGCTACACGTTCGGCGACGCCGGCGCGGCCGTCGTGGTGGAGCCGGTCGACCGGGGCGGCATCCTCGACATCGACAGCGAGACGCACTCCGAGCACTGGACGGCCGGCGGCATCCCGGGCGGCGGCTCCCGGCACCCGCGCGGCGACGAGCACACCTACTTCGCCGGCGACGGCCACCGGCTGCGCGGCGTGTTCGAGAAGGTCGGCGCCGGCATCCTCGACCGGGTGCGCAGCCGTACCGGCCTGGAGCTCGGCGACTACGCCAGAATCCTCGTGCATCAGGTGACGCTGCCGTACCTGGACCGCTTCGTCGAGGTCACCGGCGTCCCCCGGGAGAAGCTGGAGATCACCGTGACCGATCTGGGCAACATGGCCAGCGCCACCCTCGGCGTCCAGCTGGCCCGGATCCACAGTGGCCTCGCACCCGGCGACCGGGTGCTGCTGGTCGGGCTCGGCGGCGGCGTGAGCCTCATGACGATGGTCTGGGAGCGGTCGTGAGCACCCGGCTGTGGGTGGTGGTGCCGGCGTACAACGAGGCGGCCCGGATCAGCGCGACCCTGTACGCCCTCGCGGCGCAGACCGACACCGGTTTCGAGCTGCTGGTCGTCGACAACGGCTCGACCGACACGACGGCGGAGGCGGTCCGGTCGTTCGCGGCCTGCGCGCCGTTCCCGGTGCACGTCCTCAGCGAACCGGAGAAGGGGGTCGGCTGCGCCGTCGACACCGGCTTCCGGCACGCCATCGCCGCGGGAGCGCAGCTCATCGCCCGTACGGATGCGGACTGCCTGCCACGACCGGGGTGGGTGGCCGCGGCGCGGGCGGCGCTCGACGGCGGCGCCGGGATGGTGTGCGGGCGGATCACGGCGCGCCGCGACGAGCACGGACCGGCCGGCCGGGCGTTCTTCGCGGGCCTGGTCGGGCTGGCCGCGCTCTTCGGCCGGCTGCGGCCCGCGCACCGCGACGAGGGATACCTGGCGCCGTACCGGATGCACGCCGGCAACAACATGGCGATCACCGCGGCGCTCTACGAGGCGTGCGGTGGCATGCCGCGCCGCCCGTCGCCGACCGACCGGCTGTTCCTGAACCGGGTGCGGCGCACCACCGCGTCGATCGTCCGGAGCCGCACCATGGTGGTGGAGAACTCGACGCGGCGGATCCGCGCCTACGGGGTGCTGCGGACCGCCCGCTGGTACCTCGACCAGGGCAGCGGCGACATGAGCCCGGATCCGCGATGATCCTCGATCGTCTGAACGCCGGCCTGCGGCCCGGCGACGACACCCCGGCGCTGATCTCCGCGCGCCTGTCCCGCGGCGATCTGGCCGAGCTGCGCGATGGGTACGCGGCGGCGCTCGCGGCCCGCGGCATCGGGGCCGGCGACACGGTGGGGCTGGCGGTCCGGCCCGGCCCGCGGTCGCTCGCGCTGCTGCTGGCCGCGTACCGGATCGGCGCCCGCGTCGCCGTGGTCGACCCGCACGCCGGCCCGGACGTCCTGGCCGCCCGCCTCGCCCTGGCCCGTCCGGATCTGATCGTCGCGGACGCGGCCGCCCAGGCGGTGGCGGGCTGGGCCGCCCCACTGGCCCGCCGGGCCGGCCTCGCCCTCCCCGACCTCGCCTCGCTCGGCCCGGCCGTCACCGCGGGCCGCCGCCTGCCCGGGAACGCGCCCGCGTTGAAGCCGGTCAGCGGCCCGCCGCCGGCCGCCTACGAGGGCGACGGCGACGCGGTCATCATCTTCACCTCGGGGACGACGTCCCGGCCCCGCGCGGTCGTGCACACCCGGGCCGGCCTGGCATCCGGCCTCGAGGCGGTGACCGATCTGGTCCGGCCGGCCGCCGGGGTGCCGATCCTCGGCGGCACCTTCTTCGTGATGCTGCCGTCCCTAGCGGCCGGCGCGCCGGTGGCCTTCCCGGCCCGCCGTCCCCGCGCCCTCGGCCGCCAGATCGCCACGCTGCGGCCGCAGGCGATCTACCTGACGCCGCCGCAGCTGCGGGCCGCACTCGACGCCGGCGTGCGTTTCCGCGGGCGCGTCTACAGTGGATCGGCGCCGGTGTCGGCGCAGCTGCTGTCCCGGGTCCGCGCGGCCGGCGCGGAGGAGGCGTGGTGCGTCTACGCCCTCACCGAGGTCTTCCCGGCCGCCGCGGTGGAGGCGACCGCCAAGGCGGCGTTCGACGGCGAGGGCGACCTGGTCGGCGCGTTGCTGCCGGGAGTGAGCGCCCGCCTCGCGCGAACCGGTTCCCCCTTGCCCGACATTTCGGATTTGTCGGGAATGTCGAGCGAGACCTCCGGCACCGGCCTCCTCGAACTGTCCGGCGCCGGTGTCTGCGACCGCTATCTCGGCGACGACCCGCACGAGTGGGTCTCCACCGGCGACCTGGCCCGCCTCGACGGCCGCCGGGTCGTCCTGGCCGGGCGCGCCAAGGACATGATCCTGCGCCGGGCCGAGAACATCTATCCCGGCCTCTACGAGCCGTCGCTGCACGTGCCCGGCGTGTCGCTGGCCGTGCTCGTGGGCGTACCGGCCGGCGACGGCGACGAGCAGCTGGTCGCCCTGATCGAGACGGCTCCGGGCGCCGACCGGGAGCGGGTGCGCGCCGCCCTGCGTGATCCGCTGCAGCGCATGGGCACGGCCCGGCCCGACCGCGTGATCTTCGCCCCGATCCCCCTGGCGGGCCGGTCCCGCAAACCCGATCGGGCGGCGGCGGCGAGATTCGCCGCCGGCTTCTCCGGGGTACGAGGATGAGCACCCTCGCGGTGATCGTCCCCGCTTTCAACGAGGCGTCCTCGATCGGCGGCACGCTGGCCGCTCTCGCCGCCCAGTCGGATCCCGGCTTCCGCCTCGTGGTCGTGGACAACGCCAGCACCGACGACACCGCCGGAGTGGTACGCCGTTTCGCCGCGACGGCCCCGTTCCCCGTCGAGATCGTCACCGAGCCCTCGCCGGGCGCCGGGACCGCGGCCGACACCGGGTTCCGCCATGCGATCGCCGGCGGCGCCACGATGCTGGCCCGCACCGACGCCGACTGCCTTCCGGCGACGGACTGGATCGCGACGCTCCGTTCGTACCTCGAAAGCGGCGCCGAAATGGTGTGCGGCCGCAGCATCCCGCGACGCGACGAGAATCCATCGTGGACCGAGCGCGTCCTCCTGCCCGGCGCGGTGCGGCTGGCGGCGACCTACGGCCGCTTCCGCCGGGCGCATCGGACGCCCGATTTCCGTACGCCGTACGTCCTGGTACACGGCCACAACCTGGCGATGAGCGCGTGGCTCTACCTGAGCTGCGGCGGCACGGCGAGGGAGGCGCTCGAGGACGGTTCCGAGGACGTCACCCTGCTGAACCGGGCGCGGCGCCACACCGACCGCGTGGTCCGCGCCGAGGACATGGTGGTCGAGTCGAGCCTGCGCCGGTTGAGGGCGTGGGGCCCGAGGCGGACGCTGCTGTGGCACTGGGATCGGCGCTATCGCCCGTCCGCGCCCGCCGAGGTCCACATCCGATGACCCCTCCCCCCACCACGGTTCCCCCCACCGATGCTTTCCCCACCGCTGCCGGGATGCGGCGGGCCCGGCGGCGTGATCGACGGGTGTATCTCGCGAGCCATCCGGTGCTGTTCGCGCTGCTTGCTGCCACCCGCCGATGGCCGGCGCTGCGGCTGGGCGGCACCGTGCTCGCCCACTCCCGGGAGGCCTACCTGGACGGGCTGCTGCGGGTACCCCTCGACCGGACCGCCGAAGGCACCACCGGCGGCGCGGCCGGTCGCCTCACCGGCGGGGGCCTGCTCTTCGACCAGGAGGGTGCTGCGCACAGGGCTTCACGACGTACCCTTGCCGATTCTTTAGGAACCGAAGGCGTGGCAACCCTCCGTCCCGTGTGGACCTCGGTGCTGGCCGAACGGATCGCGCCCCTGGCGGAAGGCCGCCCGATAGACGTGGTCGACCTCGCGGCATCCCTGTCCGGCGCGACGACGGCGGCGATGCTGGGCCTCGACGTCGACGGCGCGGTACTGGCCGCGGCGGCGCGCGAGGCGGCGGCGGCCGGCGCCCGCGACCACCTGCCCGGCCTGCCCAGACCCGGAGCCCGCAAGGCGGCCGAAGAGGCGGCCGCCCGCCTGAACGCCCTGGTCGGATCCCCCACCGCCGCCATCCTCGCGGTGGCGGCCGTCAACACGACGGTGGCGGCCGTTCCGCGGGCCGCCGCGTGGTGCGCCGACGCCTCCCTGTGGGGGTATGCGGACTCCGCCCCCGAATCCCGCGCCCTCGAACCCCGCGCCCTCGAATCCCTGGTGACCGAGCTGCTGCGGGTGACCGCCCCGACACCGCTGCTTCCCCGCGTGGCCGCCGCGGACGGCACGATCGCCGGTTGCCCCGTGCACGCCGGCGACCGCCTCATCCTGCTGGCCCGCCACGCCGTGGACGCCCACCGCACCGACCCGGATCCCGTCTCCCCGGCGCCGGCTCACGTCTCGCAGCTGGTGTTCGGCGCGGGTCGACACGCCTGTCCGGGCGCTCATCTGGCCCGCGTCCAGATGGCCGACACACTCGCTGCGCTCGCCCCTCATCGTCCGAGAGTGGTCACCGCCCGGGTGGATCGCCGAAGTGCCCTGCCCGGATGGTCCTCCCTGATCCTGTCCCCGACGCGATGACGGCAGGCGGCGAGCTTGGCGGACTGCGCGTAGCGGTCACCGGGGCCAGCGGGTTCTGTGGCGGGTTTGTGGCTCGGGCGGCGGCAGCGGCCGGCGCGAGCGTCGTATGCCTGGGGCGGCGCCCCGGCCCGGTGGGGGAGCAGCGATTCTGGGACGCGACGCGTACGGATCCCGATCTGACCGGAACTGATCTCGTGCTGCATCTCGCCGCCGCGGTGGGTGACCCACCGCCCGGCCGCGCGGCGGAGGCCGCATTCAGGGCGGTCAATGTGGACGGGACGGCGCGCCTGCTCGAAGCGGCCGCGGCGCGCAAGGTCATCTGGGTGAGCAGCGCGAGCGTCTATCGGCCGGCCGCCGGGGCGCGGGCGATCGGGGAGGATCATCCGCTCGGTGGCATGACTGCTTATGGACGTACGAAGGCGGCCGGCGAACGTCTCGCCCTCAACGCCGGGGCGGTGGTGTTGCGGCCGCGCGCCGTCTACGGTCCGGGCGATCCGCACCTGCTGCCCCGCCTGCGCCGAGCGGTCCGCGGTGGCCGGGTGCTGCTGCCCGGCCCGGACATACCGCTCAGCCTCACGGCCGTCGAGAACCTCGCCGACGCCTGCCTCGCTGCCCGAAACTGGTCAGCCGGGCCCTACAACGTCGCGGACGATCCGATCTATCGCCGGGACGAGATCGTCGGTGCGGTGTGCGGGGTGCCGGTCGCGCATGTGCCGGTGCCGGTGGTGCGCGCGGCCGCGACGGTGTCCGGCCTGGTCGCGCGGGTGGCGCGGCGGGAGGCGGTGCTGTCGGGATATGCCGTCGAACAGCTCACTACGCCCGTAGTCCTGAATACGAACCGGGCCCGTGAGCAGGGGTGGCGGCCCACACGGACGTTCGCCGACTTCATGAGGACAGCCTGATCAACGGCTCTCGTGCAGCGCCACGTAAGCCGCCCGCCGCGCCGAATCGCGCGCCAGATCGATCCCCACCCGGGCCAGCAGGTTCGCGCCGTCGATCACCGCCTCGTCCGCCGCGACGGTCCGCGCGGCCACCGCGAACTCCGCCGTATGCGGCATCGCGGACGCGCCCCGCAGCCCGATCATCGGGTGGATCGACGGCACCACGTGACTGATATTGCCCATGTCAGTGGAGGCGCTGCCGGAGTCCGGCGGCAGCACCACGGCGGTCCGGCCGAAGTCCGCCAGGTGCGCGCCGTAGGCCTCCATGAGCCACGGGTCGTTGCGGAGATCCAGATAGTCGGGACTGGTGCGCCGGATCGTCACCGTGGCGCCGGTCGCCAGTGCCCCGGCCGTGAAGCAGTCCTGCACCCGCCGCCGCAGGACGTCGAGTCGATCGAGGTCGGGGGCGCGCACCTCGTACTCGAGGACGCACTCCGCCGGGATCACGTTGATCGCCGTCCCGCCGCTCCGGACGAATCCGGCGATCCGGCACGAAGGCGGCGTCTGCTGGCGGAGCAATCCGATCGCCACCTGGGCCACCACCGCCGCGTCGGCCGCGTTGACGCCGTCCCAGGGTGCTCCGGCCGCATGCGCCGGTTGTCCGCGATAGATCACCTCGAGCCGCGTGCACGCCTGGGTGCTGTCCCGGACGCCGGCCGTGTCGATCGGCCCGGGATGCGCCATCATCGCGACGGTCACGTCGTCGAACGCGCCGCCCGCGAGCATCAGCGCCTTGCCGCCGCCGGTCTCCTCGGCGGGCGTACCGAGCAGTTTGACCCGGAATCCGTACCGATCGGCGGCGGCCCGCAGCCCGATCGCCGCGCCGGCCGCGATCGCGCAGATGACGTTGTGCCCACATCCGTGACCGATTTCGGGCAGCGCATCGAACTCGGCGCAGAGCCCGATCGTCAGCTCGCCCTCGCCGTACACGGCGGTGAGTGCCGTCGGAAGACCACAGACCTCTTCGCTGACCTTGAACCCGGCCGACCGCATCAGATCAGCCAGCTTCGCCGCTGATGCCTGCTCAGCGAAGGCGACCTCCGGCTCGTCGTGCAGGCTGCGACTGAGTCCGATCAGTCGGTCCCGCCACTCGGCGATGTCCGCGCCGGCGATGCCGTACCGCTTGCTCGCGCTCATCCGCTCTCCTCCCGGGATCCGGTATGTACCCACCCCACCGCGCCGCCGTCTGTCCGATCACGGACAGGTTGCAGTGCGATGACATCCCGATACACCATGGCGAGCCTGCACCACGCCTGACCTGCTAAAACACACAATTCAAAAGATCAAGGCCCAGGGGTACGGGTAAGACGCGTCACGCCGTCAACAACGTTGACAGGGGCCGTCAACGATGTTGACACTACGACGGTAAGAATTGCTGTCCGAAAGCGTTCAGTCATGCCACGGCTCGCCACCCTGCCCCGCCAACTGCTCTGGTTCATGCTGGTGGGCGCCCTCAGCACGGTGCTGCAGACGATCGTCTACGTGGCCGTGCGCCTCGTCGTACCGGCGACGTGGGCCAGCTGGATCGCCCTCTTCGCGATCACCCCGTTGAACACCGAGGCCCACCGCCGGGTCACCTTCAACGTCAAGACCTCCGCCGTCGGTCGTCTCCACTGGGAGGCCGGCCTCACCTCGGTAGCCGTCTACCTGGCCAACCTCGTCGTCTCCCCCTGGTTCGCGGGCGTCGCCGGCCCGCACCCCACCTCCTTCGAGGAGGCGATGATCCTGGCCCTGACCGGCAGCCTCATCGGCGCGCTCCGCTACCTCATGCTGCGCGGCTGGGTATTCGCCCAGCACCGCCACCAGAAGCCCGGCGCCCCCACCGCCGCCCACGGCCCCAGCGCCCCCACTGCGGGTCGCCGCGGAGCAGGGGCTCGAAGCGGTGAGCCTGCGGCTGCCGCCCAACGACCCGGCGCCCCCGGTTCCACCCAAGGACCCGGCGCCCCCACTGCCGCCCAACGACCCGGCGCCCGCGGTTCCACCCAAGGACCCAGCGCCCCCGGTTCCACCCAAGGACCCGGCGCCGGCACCTCCACCCATGAACCCAGCGGCCGCATTTCCGACATTTCCGAAATGTCGGGCGAGGGAGGAAGCACCACCGGGCCGCACCAGGGAGCAGACGCCACCCACGCAGACAGGACGAAGGGGTCCGCCCGCATTCATCGGCTGGGGCTCAGGCTTCTGCGGCGCCCGGGTCGTCGCTGTCTAGCAGCCGCTGGATCGCGTCTCCGTAGAGCGCGACGATCGCCGGCCGGTCGGCGCAGCTCAGCACCGGATCAGCGACCAGCCAGTACGCGTTGATGAGGCCGGCGAACTGGGCGGCCACCAGGCGGGCGCGCAGTTCGGGGTAGGCGCCGCCGATACGGTCGGCCAGCGGCCCGACGAAGACGTCGTGCATCGAGGCGCGGAGACGTTCCTTGATCTCCGGGCGGTCGGAGGCGGTCAGCATGGCGCGGTAGACGCCGGCGGCCGGAGTGTCCGAGGCCCGCAGGACGAAGCGGACCAGTTCGCGCCCGATCGAGTCGATCGGGCCGGCCAGAATCTTCGGAAGGTCCTTGGAGACCGAAACGGTCGCGAGGAAGAGCCCCTCCTTCGATCCGAAGTGGCGGATCACCAGGGCGGGGTCGCAACCGGCGGCGGCCGCGATCGCGCGGACCGTGGTCCCCGCGTAGCCGTCGCGGACGAACAGCTCGGCCGCCGCGCGGTGGATCGAGTCCCGGGAGGGAAGGTTCTGCGGCGGCACGCCCCCGATTCTAGGTCGAAGCCCTCGCCGAGTCCGAGGGGCCGATCGGCCCCTCCCGCGATCTTGTGAAGCCCCACAGAACCGAGTCCGCAGAACTCCACAAGATCGCCCAGCCCACGGCACCCCCAGCCCGATCTTGTGAAGCCCCACCGAACCGAATCCGCAGAACTCCACAAGATCGCCCAGCCCACGGCACCCCCAGCCCGATCTTGTGAAGCCCCACAGGGACGGGTCCGCGGAACTCCACAAGATCGCGGGGAGGGGGGAGCGGGCAGGGGAACGGGAGCGGGGAACGGGAGCCGGGAGAGCGGGAAAAGGAGGCTCAGCTCCGGCGACGCCTGCCCAGCAACAGCGCCACGACACCGAACGCCACCAGTGCGACCCCGCCCAGCCCGATCACGGCGACGTTGGAGCCGGTGAGGGCGAGTGCTCCGCCCGTACCCTCGTCGCTCGGCAGGGGCTCGCCAAGCGCAACCGGCACGACGGAGGCCGAGGGCGAAGCCGAGGCCGAAGGCGAGACGGACGATGCCGAAGGCGAGGCGGACGGCGCCGGGGAGGAGTAGCCGCCGTGACCGCCACGCGAGGACGACGGGGAAGGCGCGGCCGAGGGGGAAGCGGGCGCGGAGGGCGACGGCGAGGATGTGGCCGCGGGCGCCGACGCGGCGACCGAGAGGTAGCCGAGCGCCACATCCAGCAGGTGGGCGCTGCCGATCTTCACCTCGACGCGCAGGGTGGCCGCTTCGGCGCTGACCCGGCGCTTGCTCACGTCCGAGGTGACCCGGCCGACCGAGACTCGCACGGTGGCGTCGTGCTCGCCCTTGCGGCCGATGAGCCCGAGCGAGTCGGCGACGCTGACCGAGACATCGGCGCCGGCGTTGCGCAGCGTGGTGAGCGCCTTGCCGCCGGAGGTGACCTCGAGGACGGCGGGCCGGTAGTCGACGGTGGACCGGTGCTTGTCGCCGGCGGCCACCACCTCGAGCTTCGGCTGGTTGACGACCTTGATGCCGATCTCGTGCGACGTGCCGGAGAAGAGGCTCAGGTGGCCGAGCGCGGCACCGGCGCCGGCCCGGACGCCGACCTGCCCACCCTTGAGGCGCACCAGGTCGGTGGCGCTCTGCGTGGAACCGGTCGGGCCGACCCGGAGCAGGCTGCTTCGATGCTGGGCGAGGCTGAGCACCGGAACCCCGTGGGTGCCGCCGAGGACGTCGAGCCCGGCCAGCATGGTGGCGGACCGGGTGAGCGGCCCGGTCTTGCCGCACTTGTACGCGTCGTCCCAGGTCGCCTCGGCCCGGGCAGTGCCGGACTTGACGGTGGCGAGCCCGGCCACGTCGGCGCTGGCGAGGTCGACACTGGACGGCCCGTTGCTGCGCGGCGCCGTGGAGATGGCGGAGGCGCCGGCGCCGGAGATGCCGAGCAGTTTCGCGTCGGCGTACCGGGCCGTGGCGACGGTCTTGTGCGGCCTGCCCTTGCTGTCGGCCTCACCCCGCGACGAGGCGAGCCGGACGTCGGCGAGGGCCGGCAGATCCCGGTGGAGCGGTCCCGGGTCCAGCACAGTGATCTTGGCGAGGTCGGCCTGCGAGCGGGCGGTGAACTGACCGGCCGTGCAGTCCGAGGTCGCAGCGGCCGCGCTTGTCGTGCCGGCCGCAAGAAAAGCCGCCGGCACGACGAGGGCGGCGACGACAGCGGCGCTCCGTCGGCGGGGCGTGGGGATGGGGCGGCGAGCGATCGGCATGTGGTGCATTCCCTTCCGGGTGGGGAAGATGTCCGATCTCTCATCGCAATGCACCCTTTGCGAGGTGCGGCAGGTTCAGTGAAGCATCACCATGCGCGCATACCGGCGAAAGGGACAGACCACCGCATCACCGTCGGAATCAACGAGATTGCTCCGGATAGGACGCGCCCGAATCGGATTCCTCGGTGAGCGGCCGGGCACCGCCTTCGGGCGGCCCCGCCGCGGACTGCCCACCGGCCGCCAGCTCCGGGAACTTCAGGTCGAAGGCCGGCCGCTCGGAGCGGATCCGGGGCATCCGGTCGAAGTTGCGCAGCGGCGGCGGGCTCGACGTCGCCCATTCGAGCGAGTTGCCGTGGCCCCACGGATCGTCGGCGGTCGTCACCTCGCCGGCGCGGTACGACTTCCACACGTTGTAGACGAACGGCAGAGTCGCGACACCGAGGACGAAGGCGCCGATCGTCGACCACATGTTGAGGATCGTGAAGCCGTCCGTCGAGAGGTAGTCGGCGTACCTCCGGGGCATGCCCTCGGCGCCCAGCCAGTGCTGCACCAGGAAGGTCATGTGGAAGCCGATGAAGGTGAGCCAGAAGTGCAGCTTCGCGAGGCGCTCGTCGAGCATCCGGCCGAACATCTTCGGGAACCAGAAGTAGATCCCGGAGAAGACCGCGAACACGATCGTCCCGAACAGCACGTAGTGGAAGTGGGCCACCACGAAGTAGCTGTCGTGCACCTGGAAGTCGATCGGCGGCGAGGCGAGCAGCACCCCGGTCAGCCCGCCGAGCAGGAACGTCACCATGAACCCGATCGCCCACAGCATCGGCGACTCGAAGGTGATCTGGCCGCGCCACATCGTCCCGATCCACACGAAGAACTTCATCCCGGTCGGGATCGCGATGAGGTAGCTGAGCAGGCTGAAGAACGGCAGCAGCACCTGGCCGGTGGCGAACATGTGGTGCGCCCACACGCTCATCGACAGCATCGTGATCAGGACGGTAGCGGCGACCAGGGTCTTGTAGCCGAAGACCGGCTTGCGGCTGAAGACCGGCACGACCTCGGTGATGATGCCGAAGAACGGCAGCGCGATGATGTAGACCTCGGGATGGCCGAAGAACCAGAACAGGTGCTGCCACAGCATCGGCCCGCCGGTGTTCACGTTGAAGACCTGCGCCCCGAGGATCCGGTCGGCCGCCAGGGCGAAGAGCGTGGCCGCCAGGAACGGGAAGACCAGTACCACCAGCACGCTGGTGAGCAGGATGTTCCACGTCATGATCGGCATCCGGAACATGGTCATGCCGGGCGCCCGCAGGCAGATGATCGTGGTGATCATGTTGACCGCGCCGAGGATCGTGCCGAGACCGGAGATCGCCAGGCCGACCACCCACATGTTGCCGCCGAGGCCCGGCGAGTTCTGCCCGCCGCTCAGAGGTGTGTACGCCGTCCAGCCGAAGTCGGCCGCGCCGCCCGGGGTGAGGAAGCCGCCGCCCGCGATGAGCCCGCCGAAGAGGTAGAGCCAGTAGGCGAACGCGTTGAGCCGCGGGAACGCCACATCCGGCGCGCCGATCTGGATCGGGACCACGAAGTTCGCGAAGGCGAAGACGATCGGCGTCGCGAACAGCAGCAGCATGATCGTGCCGTGCATGGTGAACAGCTGGTTGTACTGCTCCGGGGAGAGGTACTGCATGCCGGGACGGGCCAGCTCGGCGCGCATCATCAGCGCCATGAAGCCGCCCGCCACGAACCAGGCGAGCGCGGTGATCAGGTACATGATCCCGATCTGCTTCGCGTCGGTCGTGCGGATGGCCCGGGCCAGCCATGAGCCGCGGATCTGACGCCGGACCGGCCACCGCCGGGTCTGCACGGGACGAGGCTCAACAGCGGTCATCGGAAGTCCTCCCGAAATGTTCGTACTCCCCGGCGCCGGGCTTGCCAACCGGCCCACATCAACCGATATGGATCAACCCCTGAGTCTGTGCACCATTCGCACAACGTTCTTCATCGAAATGATCTTGCTGATGTACAGATTGTCCAGCTGTTGGCCATCCAGTTGTGCATCCTGCCCTTGATCAGGAACCTTTTCGGCATGATCGATTCAGCCGTCACCATCGCCGAATACCTCGGGATCCGGCTCCGGCAGCTCGGCGTGGAGCACCTGTTCGGCGTACCCGGCGATTTCAACCTCAACCTCCTGGACGGCATCACGGCCGTGGAGGGCCTGAAGTGGGTCGGCTCGCCCAACGAGCTCGGCGCCGGCTATGCGGCGGACGCCTATGCGAGGCGGCGCGGGCTGAGTGCGCTTTTCACGACGTACGGGGTGGGCGAGCTCTCCGCCATCAACGCGGTGGCCGGCGCCTACGCCGAGGACTCCCCGGTCGTGCACGTCGCCGGCTCCCCGCGCACCACGACGGTGGCGGCCGGCGCGCTCGTCCACCACACCCTCGCCGACGGCGACTTCGGCCACTTCGCCCGCGCGTTCGCCGAGGTGACGGCGGCCCAGGAGACGCTTCGCCTTTCGACCGCCGGCGCCCAGATCGACCGGGTGCTGCTCGCGGCGCTCACCCACCGCAAGCCGGTCTACCTCAGCGTCCCCCAGGATCTCGCGCTCCAGCGCATCGCCTCGGCGCCGCTGCGCGAGCGCCTCGCGCCCGCGTCCGACCCGGCCGCCGTCGCTTCCTTCCGCCAGTCGGTGGCCGATCTTCTGACCCCATCGGTACGTCCGGCGATCGTCGTGGGCCAGTTGGTCTCCCGGTACGCCCTGAGCACACCGGTGGCCGAGCTCGCCGCCGGATCCGGAGTCCCGGTCGTCACCCAGCTGTCGGCGAAGGGCGTCGTCGACGAGTCCTCCCCCGCGAATCTCGGTTCCTACGCCGGCACCATGCTCGACGGCCCGGCGCAATCGCTGATCTCGTCCGCCGACGTGGTCATCCACGTGGGGACGGCCCTGACCGCCGAGCTGACCGGCTTCTTCACCCACCGCGAGCCGGACGACCGGACCGTCCAGCTGCTGGCCACCTCCGCCCTGGTCGGCTCGAAGCGTTTCGAGGACGTCCTCTTCCCCGACGCCGTCAAGGCCCTCGCCGAGGTGTTGCAATCCCTCGGGCCCTTCGCCGAAGGCACCTCTTTCACGCTCCCCACCACGGGTGAGAGGGACGAGGCCGAGGGGGCGCCGCTGACGCAGGACGGGTTCTGGCGGGAGATGCAGGAGTGGCTGCCGTCCGGCAGTGCCCTGATCGCCGACACCGGCACCTCCTACTGGGGTGCGCTGGCCCTTCGCCTTCCGGACGACACGGTCTTCCTCGGGCAGCCCATCTGGAACTCGATCGGCTGGGCCCTACCGGCGGTCCTCGGCCAGGGCCTGGCCGACCCGGAACGCCGGCCGATCCTGGTGATCGGCGACGGCGCCGCGCAGATGACGATCCAGGAGCTGGGCACGATCGTCGCGGCCGGCCTCGAACCGATCGTGCTGTTGCTGAACAACCGCGGCTACACGATCGAGAGGGCGTTGCAGAGCCCGGAAGCCGGCTACAACGACGTGGCCCCCTGGAACTGGCGCGCCGTGGTGGCGGCCTTCGCCGGCCCGGCGACCGAATACCACCAGGCGACCACCATCACCGAGTTGGCGAAGGCCCTCACCGCGGCGTCCGGCTCCCAATCCCCGGTCTTCATCGAGGTGGAGCTGGACGCCTACGACACCCCACCCCTGCTCCGCCGCCTGGCCGAACGAGCAACCGCCACCCCACCCGCCTGACCCAGCCCCGCCCCAGGCAGGCCGCACCCAGGCAGGCCGCACCCAGGTAAGGCCGCACCCAGGTAGGCCGCACCTCAGGCACGGCTGCGAGCCCTAGGTACGCCGCACCTCAGGCACGGCTGCGAGCCCCAGGTACGCCGCACCTCAGGCACGGCTGCGAGCCCCAGGCAGGCCGCACCCCAGGCAGGGCTGCGAGCCCCAGGCAAGCCGCACCCGGGTAGGCCGCACCCCAGGCACGGCTGCGAACCCCAGGCAGGCCGTTCCTGGGCAGGCTTTGCCCCAGGCAGGGCCACGGCCCAGCAAGACCTTGCCCCTCCGAGCCGCGCCCGTCCCTGCTGAGCCCCCTCCCGCAGGGACGGGCGCGCTCCTTCGAGTCGTCGCTCGCGCGACACCGCCGGACAACCGGGATCCCCACCGATCCCCGGCCCGGCACCCGAGGTCTATCCGGCACCCCCTCCGCCGGTCACGCCCGGCTGGTCGAGCGCGGCCGGAGGGTCAAGCGCGGCCGGAGGGTCAAGCGCGGCCGGCCGAACCGGCTCGGCTGAAGAGCCGAGCGCGGCCGGCCGAACCGGCTCGGCTGAAGAGCCGAGCGCGGCCGGTCGAACCGGCGCGGCTGAAGAGTCGAACGCGGCCGGCCGAACCGGCTCGGCTGAAGAGCCGAGCGCGGCCGGCCGAACCGGCGCGGGTGAAGAGCCGAGCGCGGCCTGTCGAACCGGCTCGGTGGAGGGGGCGGGCTCGGCCGTCCAATCGGGTGGGTCGGTGGGGTGGAGGCAGGGGTCGTCGATGGGGAAGGTTCGGACCGGGCCCGGTGGGGTGTGCGGGCCCTCGAAGCGGACCGTCACCCGGCCCAGGCCGCTCCCCCACACCCAGCCGGGACCGTGGAGGTCGTGGAGGACGTCCTGGCCGGGGCGCCAGGTGTGGAACTCCGGATCGGCGACGGTGGCCGGGGGCGGAGGTTCGAGGACCGTGACCATCCCGGCCTCGGGGGCCACCGCGGTGGCGCGCAGCGAGGAAGGGAGCGGCTCCGGGATCGCGAAGCCCTCCAGGGACGCCGCGGTGAAGAGGTCGTCCTGGGCGAAATCGGCCAGGGTGGACACTCCCACGCCCAGCAGGCGGACGCCGGCGGAGGTGTCGAGCTCGGCCAGCAGGCGGCGGGCCAGCTGGGCTACCAGGCGGCCGTCGTCGGTGGGCTGGTCGCGGGTGACGGCTCGGGTGACCGTGGTGAAATCCGGGCTGCGGACCTTGATGTTGACGGTGCGGCCGGTGAGGCCGCTCGCGCGCAGGCGGCCGGCGACGCGGGCGGACAGCAGGTCGAGCTCGCGGTTGAGGCGGGCCGGGTCGGTGAGGTCGACGTCGAACGTCTCCTCGGCGGAGACCGACTTGGCCTCCCGCTCGCCGACGACGGGACGGTTGTCGTCGGCGCGGGCCAGGCGGAACAGTCCGTTGCCGTGCGCCTGGCCGAACCAGTCGACGAGGTCGTCCAGCGGGACGGCGGCGAGCTGGCCGACGGTGCGGACGCCCGCTCGGTGAAGTCTCTGCTCGGTGGCCGGACCGACCCCGCCCAGCGTGCCCACCGCCAGAGGGTGCAGGACCGCGAGCTCCTGGCCGGCCGGGATCACGGTGAGGCCGTCCGGCTTGTTCAGCTCGGAACCGATCTTGGCGAGCAGCTTGGACGAGGCGACGCCGACCGAGCCGGTGACGCCGCCGGTCGCGGCCGCGATGTCGCGTTTCAGCCGCAGGGCCAGCTCGGTGACGCCGCGGGGCGTGAGGTCGTGGCCGCCGGCAGCGAGATCGAGGTAGGCCTCGTCGATGCTGACCTGCTCGACCAGGGGTGTCAGCTCAGCGAGCAACGCCATCACCACCCGGCTGGTGCGCTGGTAGGCCGCGAAGCGGGGCGAGAGATAGGCCGTGCCGGCCGGCAGCCGCCGCCGGGCCTGCGCCATCGGCATGGCCGAGCGCACGCCGAAGGCCCGCGCCTCGTAGGACGCGGTGGACACCACCCCGCGGCCGGCCACGCCGCCGACGACCACGGGTCGCCCGCGCAGCGAGACCTTGTCGCGCTGCTCGACCGCGGCGAACATCGCGTCGAGGTCGACGTGGAGAATGCTCGGCTCGCCCCTCACGACCGCAGCCTATGCCGGGGGTACGACAACTGGGAGCGCTCACATCCCGGTAGATGCGCGCCGACCTGCGGGATAACACTTTCGGCTTTACAGCCTCGGAAATCCTGTGCCACGATACGGCTCGATCTCATGAAGTCACAGGGAGTGACAGAAGGCACGCAAATACTCAGCGAAAAGGGCGGATCGGTGACGGAGAGTCAGATTGCGGCCGCGCCTGACAGTGCTCTGGTCCGCGCCGCTCAGGGCGGGAGCGCCGGCGCTCTCGACCAGTTGATCACCAGTCACCTGCCGCTGATCTACAACATCGTCGGGCGCGCTCTCCACGGGCATCCGGACGTCGACGATCTGGTCCAGGACACCATGCTCCAGGCGATCCGCGGCCTGCGTTCGCTCCGCGATCCGGACCGTTTTCGATCATGGTTGGTCGCGATCGCGTACCGCCGGGTCCAGATGCACCTGCGCTCCCGGAAGATGACCCTGTCGCGGCGCCATCCCGAGCCGGTCGACGTGCCGGACCCGCTCGGCGACTTCGCCGAGCGGACCACCGCCGAGCTCGTCGTCGCCGAGCAGCGCCGGGAGCTCGCCGAGGCCGGCCGCTGGCTCGAGGAGAGCGACCGCGAGCTGCTCGCGCTCTGGTGGCAGGAGGCCCGCGGCGACCTGAGCCGGGCCGAGCTGGCCGCCGCGATCTCGGTGAAGCCGAAGCACGCCGCCGTACGCGTCCAGCGCATGAAGGCCCAGCTGGATCTCGCCCGCGGGGTGGTCCGGGCGTTGCGGGCCCGGCCGATGTGCCCGGACCTGGCCGAGACGATCCGGTTCTGGGACGGCGCGACCGACTCGGTCTGGCGCAAACGCCTGGCCCGGCACGTGCGCGACTGCCCGAAGTGCCACGTCCACCAGGCCGGCATGGTCTCCCCCGAGCGCCTGCTGCTCGGCATCTCGCTGCTGCCGGTCCCGATCGCGGTGACCGCCGCGGTGCAGGCGGCCGTGTCCGGCGGGGCGGCGGCGACGCAGCCGGCCGCGCTGAGCCTGGTCGCCAACTTCTCCACGATGGTGCAGCAGAAGACGCTCGCCGTGGCGACGGCCACGACGGTGGCGGTCGGCGGCGGGCTGACCTGGGCGGTGTTCTACGAGCCCGGGACGCCGGAGGAGCCCCCGGTCGCGATCGTCGCCCCGCCGTCCCCGGAAACGCGGCAGGAGCCGACCAGGCGACCCTCCGCGGCGCCCTCAGCATCACCAAAAATCGCCAAAAAAGCGGAAATATATGTCTCACCCGACGGCGACGACGACAACGACGGCTCCCAGAACCGCCCCTACGCCACGATCACGAAGGCGATCGAGACCGTCGAACCCGGCCAGACGATCGCCCTGCGCGCCGGCACCTACAGGCCCTCCAGCCCGATTGTGATCACCACGAGCGGCACCGAGGACGAGCGGATCACGCTGACCTCCTACGACGGCGAGCGCGCCGTGATCGACGCCTCCGCCATCCCGGCCGACAAGTGGGCGATCACCCAGGAGGCGTCCTACTGGACGATCCGGGACCTGGAGATCGGCGGCGCGCGCAGCGCCGCGTACACATGCCTCTCCTGCACTGAAACGGTCTTCCAGCGGGTGTCCGTGCACGGCAGCGGCGGCTCCGGCCTGATGCTGCGCGACGCCGGCACGTCCGGGAACCAGGTGCTGGACAGCGACTTCTACGACAACCGCGGTTCCGGCCTGGCGGTGCAGTTCGGCGACGGCGACGGCAACCGGCTGCGCGGCAACCGGGCGTTCCGGAACGGCGGCGACGGCGTGAACCTGGGCGACTTCCGCTCGCCGGTGACCGTCGAGTACACCTGGTCGTTCGAGAACGGCGCGAACGGGTTCGCGGTCGGCGGCGGCGACTCCATTCGGAGCGCCCATCGGGTACGGCACAGCGCCTCCTGGGGAAACGACGGCCACGGATTCGTCGACGAGGGGAACACCGGCGCGATCGAGCTGAGCAACGACACGGCGTTCCGCAACACCGGGCTCGGCTTCGCGATGACCACCGCGCCGGCCGTGCTGCGGCGCAACGCGGCGATCGGCAACGAGCAGGGCGAGATCGGGCTCTCCGCGGACAGCCGGGCCGACAACAACAGCTGGCAGCAGGAGGACTGGTCGGAGGAGACCTTCCGGAGCACCGACCCGGCCGGCACCGACGGCGCCCGCCGGGCCGGCGGCGGACTGCCGGGCACGGACTACCTCGCGACCGGGAACGGCACCGGCGCATCGATGTCAGGAGATTGAACCGGGTGGCGCCGGGGGGTCATGCTGGAACGACCACACCCCACCTGAGGAGCTGCAGTGGAAGTAACCGGCTTCTTCACCGCAATCATCATCGGTCTCATCATCGGCGCGCTGGGCCGGCTGGTCCTGCCCGGCAAGCAGAACATCTCGATCTGGCTCACCCTGCTGGTCGGCGTGGTCGCGGCGCTGCTCGGCACGTTCCTGGCCGCCATCCTCGGCGTGGACGACACCCGCGGCGTCGACTGGATCGAGCTGGCGCTCCAGATCGGCCTCGCCGCCCTCGGCGTCTCCCTGATCGCGGGCGCCAAAGCCCGGCGCTGAGAATGAACCCAAACCGCGCCGGGCCAGCACATTCCCCCGCCCGGCACGGTAGGTTCACGGACATGGCCCGGGTGCGCGCCGCTTTATACCTCGACTTCGACAACGTCTTCAGCGGCCTGATCAAACAGGACCCTGACGTGGCCATCCAGTTCGCCAAGGAGCCGGCCGCGTGGCTGGCCCGGCTGACGGCCTCGCTGACCGTGGACGGGCCGCGGCGATGGCTCGTGGTCCGCTGCTACATGAATCCCGGCGGCTGGGTGCCGAACCCCGATCCGGAGGCCACCCCGCCGCGCCTCTACTACTCCCAGTTCCGCCCGTTCTTCGTGAACGCCGGCTTCGAGGTGATCGACTGCCCGCGGCTCACGCACACCAAGAACGCCGCGGACATCCGGATGGTCGTGGACGCCGTCGACGCCCTGGCCGACCCGGTGGTCTACGAGGAGTTCGTGATCGCCTCCGGCGACTCGGACATGACGCCGCTGCTGGTGCGCCTGCGCCGGGCCGACCGGCGGACCACGATCGTCTCGCCGTCCGACGCGGCGGAGGCGTTCGTGGCGGTGGCCGACCGCCTGATCACCAGCCAGGAGCTGCTGGAGCTGGTGCAGGGCGAGCCGGTGGAGACCGACGAGGAGCCGCCCGAGGGGCCGGCCGCCGTGGTCGCCGAGACGCCGGTCTCCTACGAGCAGTTCCGCGACCTGGTCCGCTGGCGCTACGACGGCGCGACCGCCCCGCTCAACCTGGCCTCGCTCGCCCACGACCTGCGCCGCCAGCTGGGCCCGAGCGTCGACGAGACGAACTGGTTCGGTTTCGGCGGGTTCGTCCGCGGGCTGGAGAGCCTGGGGCTGGCCCACGCGAAGTTCTCGAACCACTTCGTCTGGGACGAGTCCCGCCACGATCCACCCGAGTCCAACGGCGGTTCCGGTCCGGCGCCCGACTCGGTGGGCCGCCTGTCCGCGCTGCTCAGCCTGCCCCGGCTGCCCCGGGAGATGTGGCCGGCGGTCTATCAGGCGCTCGCCGAGTACGCCGCCGGCCACCACTTCAACCTGACCGAGGCGACCCGCTGGGCTCGCGACCGCCTCGCCGAGAAGGGCGTCGACGTGAGCCGGGCCTCGATCGCCTTCGTCACGCGGGGCACCGCGTTCGGTGGCGCGCCGCTCTACCGCCAGCCGCCGCCGCTGGCCGGGGAGATCGCCGGCGCCTTCGCCGACAACGTGCTGAACCGCGCCGAGGCCGCCTCGATCACGCTCACCGACGACGAGGTCGCCGAAGTGCGCGCCTGGCTGGGTGCCACACCGGCCGAGTGACGCGCCTTGCGCTTTCTGCGATTTCCATGGGTACGAGGTCAGAGCGCGGCTTCATGGGTACGAGGTCGGGGCGCGGCTTCCACGGGTCAGAGCGCGTCGAAGAGCCGGGTGGCGGCGCGTTCCCAGGCGGCGACCAGATCGGTCGAGGCGGGGTCGCGCAGCCACTGGATCTGCAGGCCGTCCATCATCGCGATGACCTGACCGGCCAGCTCGAACCGGGCCGCGTCGTCGCCCGGCGCGAGGCTCGCCAGCATCTCCCGGGTGTTGCGCTGGCGCTCCCGGAAGTAGCGGTGGGCCGGGTGCCCGGGCGCCAGCGACTCGGCCTCCAGCACGGCGAACAGCCGGACGATCTCCGGCTGGCCGGCGTTGCGGCGGACCAGCGCGGCGCACACCTGCCGCAGGGTGATCCCGGCGCCCTCGGCCCAGAGCTGGTCGACCCGGACCTCGAGCTCCGCCGCGAGCGTCGCGGCGTCGGTCTCGTCACGGTGTTCGAGCACCGCGATCAGCAGGTTGTCCTTCGAGCCGACGTGGTGCAGCAGGCCGGGGACGGTCAGCCCGCAGCCGTCCGCGACGTCCTGCATCGACAGGCCCCAGAAACCGCGCTCGGCGATCAGCCCGGTGGTCACCTCGATGATCTGCCGGCGCCGCTCGGCGGCCGGCAGCCGTGCCCGCTCTCGGCGGATGGGCTGGGTTTTCACAGCGTCTTTCCTATCAGCCACCCCTTGCCCCGCCCGTCCGGACGGGGCTATGTTTCGGGACAGTTAATACCTAGTAGGTACTCAGTAGCAAGCCATTCCCGCAGGCGAAGAGGGGTTCCGCCATGTCCTCCGAGTTCAGCACCGCCGAGCAGGCGGCCGTCACCAGCGGCAGCGACTTCTGGCACACGACCGCCGTGGAGGCCGCCGGCGTGCCCTCCGTGACGGTGACCGACGGCCCGCACGGCGTCCGCATGCAGGCCGGCGAGGACCTGCTCGCCGGCGTACCGGCCACCTGCTTCCCGCCCGCCGTCGCGAGCGCCTCCACCTGGGACCCCGGCCTGCTGCGGCGGATGGGCGAGGCCCTCGGCGACGAGTGCCGGGCACAGGACGTCGCGGTGCTGCTCGGCCCGGGCGTGAACCTGAAGCGCAGCCCGCTCGGCGGCCGCAACTTCGAATACTTCTCCGAGGACCCGATCCTCACCGGCGTGCTCGCCACCGAGTGGGTGCGCGGCCTGCAGAGCAGGGGCGTCGGCGCGTCGCTGAAGCACTTCGCGGTGAACAGCCAGGAGACCGACCGGATGCGGGTCAGCGCCGACGTCGACGAGCGCACCCTGCGGGAGATCTACCTGCGCGCCTTCCAGCGGGTGGTCACGAAGTCCCAGCCGTGGACCGTCATGTGCGCCTACAACAAGATCAACGGGACGTACGCGAGCGAACATCACTGGCTGCTCACCGAGGTGCTGCGCGACGAATGGGGCTTCGAGGGCCTGGTCGTCTCCGACTGGGGCGCCGTCGTCGACCGGGTCACGTCGATCGCGGCCGGCCTCGACCTGACGATGCCGGGCCCAGACGCCGAAGGCGACGCCGCACTGGTCGACGCCGTCGAGGCGGGCCGGCTCGACCCGGCGCTTCTCGGGGCGGCCGCTTCCCGCGTACGGAAGGTGGTGGAGAAGGCCGGGAAGCGACCGGCCGGAACCTACGACGCTGCCGCGCACCACGCCCTGGCCCGGGAGATCGCCGGAAGGGCGATCGTCCTGCTGAAGAACGAGGGCGGCCTGCTCCCGCTGCCCGGATCCGGAGTGTCCATCGCGGTGCTCGGCGAGTTCGCCCGCACCCCGCGCTACCAGGGCGGCGGCAGCTCGCAGATCACCCCGACGCGGCTCGACGACGCGCTCACCCAGATCCAGTCGTCGACCAGCGCGGCCGTCACGTTCGCCCCCGGCTACACCGTGGACGGCGCCGAACCCGACGAGGCGCTGATCGCCCAGGCCGTCACCGCCGCGCAGGCCGCCGACATCGCGGTCGTCTTCGCCGGCAGCGTGCACGAGACCGAGGGCGCCGACCGCGAGTCCCTCGACCTCCCGGCGTCACACCGCGCCCTCATCGAGCGGGTCGCCGCCGCCAACCCTCGTACCGTCGTGGTCCTCTCCAACGGCGCCGTCCTCGCCACCACGCCGTGGGACTCCGCCGTGCCCGCCCTCATCGAGGGCTGGCTGCTCGGCCAGGCCGGCGGCAGCGCCATCGCCGACGTGCTGTTCGGCCGGGTCAACCCGTCCGGCCGGCTCGCCGAGACCATCCCGGTGAAGCTCGCCGACCACCCGTCCTTCCTCGACTTCCCCGGCGAGAACGGGCACGTCCGCTACGGCGAGGGCATCCACATCGGCTACCGCGGCTTCGACGCCCGCGAGACTCCGGTCGCCTACCCGTTCGGGTTCGGCCTGTCCTACACGACCTTCGCCTACGGCACGGCGAACGCCACCGCCACGGCCACCGGCGTCGAGATCCGCGTCCCGGTCACCAACACCGGCGGGCGGGAAGGCCGCGAAGTCGTCCAGGCCTACGTGTCCCTCCCCGGCTCGCGGGTGAGCCGGGCGCCGCGCGAACTGAAGGCCTTCGCCACCGTCGACCTCGCCGCCGGCCAGACCGCCGAAGTCCTGCTCACCATCGACCGGGACGACCTCGCCTACTGGGAGACCCGGCTCGGCCGCTGGGTCGTCGAAGGCGGCGCCTACCTGGTGTCCGTCGGCGCCTCCTCCCGCGACATCCGCTCCGAGGTGACCGTCGACGTCGCCGCCGACGACGCCCGCGTCCCGCTCACCGCCGAATCCAGCGTCGGCGAGTGGTTCGCCGACCCGCGCGGCGCCGAACTCCTCGGCGCCGCCTTCGCCGAGGCCACGGCCGCGGCCGGCGCCGACGCGGGCCCGATGGCCGCGATGGCCGCCGACCCGGCCATGATGATGATGCTGGGCAGCCTGCCGCTGAGCCGGATGGCTAAGTTCCCGGGCAGTCCACTACGCGCCGACCAGCTGGACAAGCTGGTGGCCGCGGCGAACGGCTGAGCCCGGCGCGCGTTCTTCCCCCTCTCCCCCTCCCCTCCCCCTCGATCTTGTGAAGTTCCGCAGGGACGGGCCTGCACGATTCCACAAGATCGGGGGGAGGCGGGCGCGGGAAGGTCCGCACCCCCACCCCTCCCCTCGATCTTGTGAAGCTCCACAGAGACTGCCCCGCACCGCTCCACAAGATCGAGGGGGCACCGGCACCGGCGCGGGGAGTTCGGCGAACGGGGGGAGAAGTTCGAAGACCACGTGGTACGGGAGTGCGACCAGCCCGATCCGGCCGCACCACAAGTTGGCGATCATGTGGCGGTGCTTGGAACGGATGAGCGGTACGGCACCTCGACCTGAGGCCGGGCGTGCCGGTCAGGCGCGGGCGCGGCTCAGCAGTGCCTGGATCCGGGAGACCAGCTCGCGCGGGCTGAAGGGCTTCGTCACGTAGTCGTCGGCGCCGGCGCTGAAGCCGCCCTCGACGTCCTGCTCCTGGACCCGCGCGGTCAGCATGATGATCAGCATGTCGGCGGTGCCGGGGTCGGCCCGGAGCATCCGGCAGACGTCGATCCCGGAGAGGCCGGGCATCGAGACGTCGAGCACGGCCAGGGTGGGGTGGTGCGCGCGGGCTGTCTCGACGGCGGCCTGCCCGTCCCCGACGGTGATGACCTCGAGCCCGGCCTGTTCCAGCTTGAACGCCACCAGATCGCGGATGTCGGCATCATCGTCGGCCACCAGGACCGTCGTCACAGCGATTCCCCCCTCGCCCCTTTTGACCGACCATATCGCGATATTTCGCAGCTCGGAGCCGAACGGGACGCAACCAAGCGGCAACCCCGGACGCACGGCCCTGCATCCTCCCGGCGTTTTCCTGGTTATCGACTCAGACGGGAGGAACCCATGAACGCAGTGCTCGACGACGTACGGTCGGAAGCGCTCTTCGCCTCGGACGTGCAGCGCTCACAGGAGCCGACGCCCGAGCTGATCCGCGCCGCCGTCGCCGCCATGGTGGACCGGCTCGGCGCGCTGGGCTGCGCCGAGCGGGTGGCCCAGGAGTTCGGCGAACACCCGGACTGCGCGCTCGACCGGATGCGGTGGGCCCGCACCGCCACCCGGATGGCGTTCGGTCAGCCGTACGAAAAAGGATCTGGCGCCGCAGGCGTGACGGACCGTAAGATTCCCACCATGCGCTCGCGAATGATGTGGTGGCCCGCCTGACAGGCGGCCCCATTCCCGCGCGCTCGACCAGCTACCGCGGCCGCCTCCACCGAGGCGGCCGTTTTTTCGTGGGCCGGTCCTCGGCCCGGCGGCCCTCGCCCAGGAACGAGGACCCCATGCCATTCGCTCTCCTCCACCGCGACGGCGCCGACCACGTCGAAGTGCTGACCGGCGACGTCGTCACGGTGGACACGCTCGCCGCCATCCCGCTGCGGCCCGGGCAGCCGGTGCTCGCGGTGATCCCCTATCGGCAGGTGGCCGAGCGCGGTTTCGACTGCGTCGACGACGGGGCGCCGCTGGAGTGCCTGCTGGTGCGGTCCCGGCACCTCGAGAGGAGAGAGGCCTTCCCGCCCGGCGACCTGACCGTCCGCGACGGCGGTTTCGACATCGGCGACGACGAGTACGGCGCGATCGTCGAACGGGTGCTGGACGAGGAGATCGGGCGCGGCGAGGGCGCGAACTTCGTGATCCACCGGACCTACACCGGGACCATCGACGGCGATCCCCTGGAGGCCGCCCGGGCCGCCTTCGGCCGCCTGCTCGCCTCCGAGCAGGGGACCTACTGGACGTTCCTGGTGGACACCGGCAACCGGATCCTGGTCGGCGCCACCCCGGAACGGCACGTCAGCGTCGCCGACGGCATCACCATGATGAATCCGATCAGCGGCACCTTCCGCAACGGCTCCGGCTCGCTGCTCGACTTCCTCCGCGATCCCAAGGAGATCGAGGAGCTCTACATGGTCCTCGACGAGGAACTGAAGATGATGGCGACGGTGGCCGAGCACGGCGGCCAGGTCGCCGGCCCCTACCTCAAGGAGATGGCCCACCTCACGCACACCGAGTACCTGCTGGCCGGGCGCGGCTCCCTGGACGTCCGCGACGTGCTCCGGGAGACCATGTTCGCCCCGACCGTGACCGGCAGCCCGATCGAGAACGCCTTCCGCGTCATCGCCCGCCACGAGCAGCGCGGCCGCCGCTACTACGCCGGTGTGCTGGCCCTGCTCGACCACGACGAGACCGGCCGGCAGACGCTCGACGCGCCCATCCTCATCCGCACCGCCGAGATCACTCCGGACGGTGTGCTGCGGATTCCGGTCGGCGCCACGCTCGTCCGGCATTCCACGCCGGCCGGCGAGATCGCCGAGACCCACACCAAGGCGGCGGGCATTCTGAGTGCTTTCACGTGCGCTTCCTCTTCGGTACGGGGGACCGGACGGTCCCCGGAGACGGACGCGTTGCTGGCCGCCCGCAACGACGACCTGGCCCGCTTCTGGCTCGACTCGCGGTCGCCCGGCGCCCTGGAGGTCCCGGAGCTGACCGGCCGCACCGCGGTGATCGTCGACGGCGAGGACACCTTCACCGCGATGCTGGCGCACCAGCTGAAGGCGCTCGGCCTCCGCGTCTCGGTCGTCCCGTGGTCCGCCGAGGTCCCGCCCGCCGACCTCGTGGTGGTGGGCCCCGGCCCCGGCGACCCCGGCGACCCGGCCGACCCGAAGATGGCCGCCCTGCACGCGCTGGTCCGCTCGCTGCTGGCGTCCGGCCGGCCGTTCTTCACGGTCTGCCTGGGACAGCAGATCCTCGCCTCGGTGCTGGGCCTCCCCCTGCACCGCCGCGACTCGCCCTATCAGGGCCTGGCCCGGGAGGTGGACGTCTTCGGCGTCACCCGCCGCGTCGGCTTCTATTCGAGTTTCGCGGCGGTGGCCCCGGCCGCTCTCGTCACGACCCCGCACGGCCCGGTCGAGCTGGCCGCCGACCCGGAGGACGGCCTGGTCCACGCGCTGCGCGGGACCCGTTTCGCGGGCGTCCAGTTCCACCCGGAGTCGGTCCTGAGCCGGGACGGCGTCGACGTCCTCCGATCTCTTCTGCCTCCGTTGCTGACCGAAGCGATTAGCCCGTTCGTGAACGGGTAGCGAAAAGAGCACCGGTGGTCCAAGGCGATCGAGAGCCTCTCCTTGGACCACCGGCCTCTTTGTCATCCCACCGGCTGGTTTGCCCCGGGGGGCCAGCGGGAAAATCGGTCGGCGTCGCACCAGGAGCACGACCGGGCAAGGAGAGAGCCTTGGCTGAGCCGCACATCACCCTCGACCCGAATTCATTGACCCCGGTGGAAGAGAAACTGCGCGGTCCGCTCGAGGATCAGCTCAGTTCCGCCCTTCAGGCCGCCACGGTCAAGATCGAGCAAACGTACGCGGGAGAGAGCGTCGAGCAGGTCACGAGCATGCTCCTCGAACAGTCGAGGGCGGGCCTGCACCCCGATATCGCCGCGGGATTCAACCCCGACCACGAGCAGTTGCGCCACGTGGCCGAGGCGATCGTCGCGAGGGCATAGAAACGGCCGGGCTCGTCAGAGCCCGGCCGTCTCAGGGAACAGCTGTCACTTCAGGGCGTCGGCCGCGTTCGCCCAGGTCGAGTCGTCCTTGACGTTCTTGAGCGTCAGACCCTCGAGGATCTTGGTCATCTCGCCGTCGGAGAGCCGGCCGTCGCTCGCCACCTGGATGCTGGTCTTGCCGTCCTCGCTGCGGTGCGTACAGAAACCGTTGCCGCACTTGATCGTCGTGTTGCCGGTCGTCTGGTTCGAGTTCGACTGCGGCACCACGAAGATCTCGAAGCTGCCCGGGAGGCTCGCGCCGTCCACCCCGCCGTACGGCTCGACCAGGCCGGTCGTGGCCGGCGCCGGGTTCGCGAAGATCGCGCCGCCGTAGTCGCCGCCCCGGGCGCCGGCGATGCCGTTCAGGCCCGAGATGGCGTGCGAGCCGAGCTCGACCGGCTGGTATCCGGCCGGCACGTAGTCGAGCGTGAACGGCAGGGTCGCCGGCTCGGCCTTCGACGGCTTCAGACCGGAGACGATCTTCTGGAGTTCCGCGTCGGACGGGTCCTCCTCGGAGTTGGAGTGCGCCTCCAGGACCGCCCACGCGTCCGCCTCGTACTGCCAGGCGAGCGTCCGGCGGGTCATGCCGCCGTTGCCGGGGCCGCCGACCTGGTACGCCTCCCTACCGTCCACGGTCAGCTTCGTGGCGCCGGTCAGCTTGGCCGGGTCGTACGCGCCGGGCCGGTAGACGACCAGGTAGGCGTAGATGGTCGGCTTCTCGGGGACGGCCTCGCCCCTCATCTTCTTGTTGAGGTTCTCCTCCATCTCGGCCACCTCCTCCTCGGTGGCCGCCCGGTCGTTCGAGGTCCGGCCGTCGAGGTAGACCGACGCGATCTGGTACGACGTCGACGCCACGATCGGGTCGGCGACGTGCCAGCGGCCGGCGTCGAAGGCCTTGAACGTGAACTGGAACGGGTCGGCGGGGAACTCCCACGTCGCCGCCTCGGCCTTGTTCGCGGTGGCGACCGACGGAGCGGCAGCCGGCGGGAGCGTGCTCTGCTCCGTACCCCCGAAAATCGACGGAACCGTGACCGCCGCACTCACCGCGACCACGGCGAGCGCCGCGCCCGCGCCCGCGAAGCCGGCCCGGCGGCGGCGCTGAGCCCGCCGCCCCTTGCCGACGATGTCGTCGATCGTGTTCCCATCCGGCGGCGCGTCCGACGTCGCCAGATCCACCACCTCATGCAACCGCACGGGACAACTCCTCGATATCCGCGACCTGCAGGTCGATTCTCTCGGCTGCCAGAACCTCACGCAGGCGTCCCAGCCCGCGCGACGTCTGGCTCTTGGCGGTGCCGACGGAGACCCCCAGAACCCCCGCCGTCTCCTCGAGGGTCATCCCGAGGTAGTAGCGCAGGATCAGAGCGGCCCGCTGCTTGCGCGGCACGGACCGCAGGGCGATCTGAACCCGGAGCCGCTCGTCGGTGGCCGCCGCCGGGTCGCGCAGGGCGACGTCGGGGATCTCGTCACCGGCGGAACGTTCCCGGCGCCACGGCCGGCGGGTCTCGTCGACCGCCGCCCGGTACACCATCGTCTTGGCGTACAGGTCCGGCCGGTCGAGCTTGCGCCAGCGCGGATACAGCTTGGCCAGGGCGGTGGCGACGGCATCCTCGGCCGTGTGCCAGTTACCGCAAGTCAGGTACGCCAGCTTGCGCAGCGGGCCCAATTGGGCCGCGACGAACTGGCGGAACCCTTCCTCTTCCTCGGCGTTCAAGATCGGCTACCTCCTTCGACGGAGGTGGAACGTTCAGAGCGGCTCAGAGGGTTGCACGGATTCTCAAATTGATTCCGAAGCAGTTCTCAGGCTGGTTCCGAAGCAGTTCTCAGGCTGGTTCCGGTGCAGATCTTCAGGCTAGTTCCGGTGCAGGTCGAAGATCAGGTCTACGACCAAGGCGGTCCAGCCGGTCTGGTGCCAGGCGCCGAGGCCCGCGCCGTTGTCGCCGTGGAAGTACTCCGGGAAGCAGATCAGGTCCTTCCAGTCCGGATGGGTCTGGAACAGCTCGGTCGCCCCGTAGATGGGCCTTCTGCCGTCCTCGTCCCTCAGGAAGAGCGCGATCAGCCGCCGGGAGAGGTCGTCGGCGACCTCGGTGAGCGACACCTTCCGCTGCGAGCCGGTCGGGTACTCGACCTTCAGGTCGTCACCGTAGAACGCCGCGAACTCCCGCACCGCCTCGACGAGCAGGAAGTTGACCGGCATCCAGACCGGGCCGCGCCAGTTCGAATTGCCGCCGAACAGGCCGCTCGTGCTCTCGGCCGGCTCGTAGCCGACGGTGAAGTCGGAGCCGCCCAGCGAGACCGTGAACGGCTTCTCCAGGTGCGAGCGGGAGAGCGTGCGCAGGCCGTACGGTGAAAGGAACTCCTCCGGATCGAGCAGCCTCGCCAGAATCCGCAACAGCTGGTCCTGGCCCACCATGCTGAGCAGGCGCTGCTGGCGCCGGTCGGCGCCGCCCAGCCGGCGGGCGCTGATCACGTCGCCGTAGTCGCGCTGGGTGTGCAGCATCCAGCGGACCCGCGAGTTCAGCGACGGCAGCCGGTTGAGCGTCTCCGAGGTGAGCCGGGTGGTGGCCGCGAGCGGCAGCAGGCCGACGATCGAGCGGGCCTTGAGCGGGACCTTGTGGCCGTCCGGCAGGCGCAGCACGTCGTAGAAGAAGCTGTCCTCGTCGTCCCAGAGCCCCTGCCGGTACGCGGCCTCGGCGATGTACGTGAAGTGCTCGAAGAACTTGGTCGCCATGTCCTCGTACGCCCGGTCGTGCAGCGCCAGGATGATCGCCATGTCGAGCAGGTTGAGGGCGTACATCGCCATCCAGCCCGTGCCGTCGGACTGTTCGAGCACGCCGGCGACCGGCAGCGCCGCCGACCTGTCGAACGGGCCGACGTTGTCCAGGCCGAGGAATCCGCCCTCGAAGACGTTGTTGCCGCCGACGTCCTTGCGGTTCACCCACCAGGTGAAGTTGAGCAGCAGCTTGTGCATGATCCGCGACAGGAAGTCGTGGTCGCGGGAGCCGTCGATCTCGAAGACGCGCAGCGCCGCCCAGGCGTGCACCGGCGGGTTCACGTCGGCGAACGACCACTCGTACGCCGGGATCTGGCCGTTGGGGTGCATGTACCACTCGCGGAGCAGCAACAGCAGCTGGGACTTCGCGAAGCCGGGGTCCACGCGCGCGATGCTGACGCAGTGGAAGGCCAGGTCCCAAGCCGCGTACCAGGGGTACTCCCACGGATCCGGCATGCTGATCACGTCGAAGCTGTTCATGTGCCACCAGCCGTTGTTGCGCCCGTAGCGCCGGCCCGGTGGCGGCGGCGAGTTGGCCGGGTCGCCGACCAGCCACTGCTTCACGTCGAAGTGGTAGAACTGCTTGCCCCACATGAGGCCGGCGATCGCCTGGCGGGCGACGGCCTTCTCGTCCTCGGAGGCCTTCTCCGGGATGACGTCGTCGAAGAAGGCGTCGGCCTCGGTTTTGCGGGTTTGGATCACGGCTGCCCAGTCCTCGCCGAGGTCGAGTTTTGCGTCACTCTGAGCGAGCCGGAGCCTTATTACGCGGCTTTGTCCGGATTTAAGGGTTATTTCGTAATGTAGGGCGCCTTTGGTGCCGAAGCCCGCCGGGTTCACGGTCGGCATGTCGTGGATCAGGAAGTCGTTGATCCCGTCCTTCGGGTGCTGGCTGCGACCCGGCAGCCCCCACAGCCGCTGCGAGTTCGTCTCGTTGTCGCACATCAGCGCGGGCGGCTCCCCCTCGCCTTCGAGGGTGATGTGCTCCAGCGACTTGTGGGTGCCGGCGAGCCGGCCCGGGGTGCCCTCGATGACCGGGGCGCTGCGGTTCGGCAGCCCCCACGACCAGGTGTTGCGGAACCAGAGGGTGGGCAGCACGTGCAGGGTCGCCGTCTCCGGGCCGCGGTTGGCCACGGTGATCGCTATGCAGACGTCCGTCGGCGAGGCCTTCGCGTAGTCGACGGTCACCGCCCAGAACCGGTCGTGGTCGAAGACGCCGGTGTCGACCAGTTCGTACTCGCCCTCGTTGCGGGTGCGCTGACCGTTGACCCGGACCAGCTGGTCGTAGGGGAACTCGTCCTGCGGGTAGTGGTACCGCCAGCTCATCCACGAATGCGTGGGCGTGGAGTCCTGGTACCACCAGTAGTCCTTGGCGTCCTCGCCGTGGTTGCCGCCGTCGCCGCCGAGGCCGAACATCCGCTCCTTCAGGATCGGGTCCTTGCCGTTCCAGAGCGCGAGGGCGAAGCAGAACGTCTGCCGGTCGTCGCAGAGGCCGGCCATGCCGTCCTCATTCCAACGGTACGCACGGGAGCGCGCGTGATCATGCGGGAAGTAGTCCCACGCCGTGCCGTGCTCGCTGTAGTCCTCGCGAACCGTGCCCCAGGCGCGCTCGGCCAGGTAGGGACCCCAGGCGCGCCACGGTTGCTCGCCGGAGTCGGCCTGCGCCAGGCGATCGCGCTCCGACACTCGCCCTCTCCCCCCGAAAATTCGTCCTGAAGTCGATCACACTGAGACTGTCACGTAGATGTGTCAAGTGCCGGGGGTTTCCTGCCATGCCCGTCGTCTTCGGCCCCCGCGCCGCTTTCTCCCTACCCAGACCTCGGAGACACACTCCCCTCCTCGCGTCGTAGGGTCGGCGTCGTGCCCGCATCCGAATACGTGACCGGCCTCCGCGCCAAGGTCGGCTCCGGCCTCATCATGTTCCCGACCGTGACCGCGGTGGTGTTCAACGACCGCGGCGAGATCCTCCTGCACCAGCGCAGCGACAACGCCCGCTGGACCCTCGTCGCCGGCATCATGGACCCCGGCGAACAGCCCGCCGACGCGGTGGTCCGCGAGGTGGAGGAGGAAACCGCCGTCCAGATCAAGATCGAGCGCCTCGCCGGCATAGCCCTCCACGAGGTCACCTACCCGAACGGCGACCAGTGCCAGATGGTCAACACCTGGTTCCGCTGCCGATCCGTAGGCGGCGACGCCCGCGTGAACGACTCCGAGTCCCTCCAGGTCGGCTGGTTCCCGCTGGACGCCCTGCCCGACCTCAACCCGTATGCCCACCACCGCATCCGCACCGCCCTGCCCGAGGAGGCCCCACCCTGGTACGCCGAACCAGGAGCCGAAATGATCCCCGGCTGGTAGCCCGCCACCGCACAACCGCAGTCCCGTCGCCAGGCCGTGGCCGCTCGCCGCCGCGGCTTGTCGCCGCGCAGCCGCCACCCGGTCGCCGCGCAGCCGCCACCCGGTCGCCGCGCAGCCGCCACCCGGTCGCCGCGCAGCCGCTACCCGGTTGCCGCGCAGCCGCCGCTCGGCCGCCGGAGCCGCTCCACGCCTTGCGCCTCGGCCGGGTCAGCCGGTCAGCCAGCCCGGCTTGATCAGACCTCCCTCGTAGGCCAGCACCACCAACTGCGTCCGATCACGCGCGCCCAGCTTGATCATCGTCCGGCTCACGTGTGTCTTCGCCGTGGCCGGGCTGATCATCAAGCGTCCGGCGATCTCGTCGTTCGAGAGTCCTTCGGCTACCAGGATCATCACCTCCCGTTCCCGGTCGGTCAGCTGTTCGAGCTCGCGCGGCAGCTCCGGCGCACGCCCCTGCCCCGGCCCCGCCGCGAACTCACCGATCACCCGCCGCGTCACGCTCGGCGAGAGCAGTGCCTCGCCGTCCGCCACCACTCGAATGGCCCGCAGCAGTTCGAGCGGCTCGGTGTCCTTCACCAGAAATCCGGAGGCACCGGTGCGCAGCGCCTCGAACACGTACTCATCCAGCTCGAACGTCGTCAGGATCACCACCCGGGTCCCCGACATCTCCGGATCGGCAGCGATCCGCCGGGTCGCCTCGAGCCCATCCACACCGGGCATCCGGATGTCCATGAGCACCACGTCCGGATGCTTGTCACGTACGAGCCCCACCGCCTGCAGCCCGTCCGCCGCCTCCCCCACCACGGCGATGTCCGGCTCGGCGCCGAGCAGAGCCCGGAACCCCGCCCGCACCAGCGCCTGGTCGTCCGCCAGCACCACCGAGATCATGCGTCTCCTCCCGCAGGAAGTCCCACCGAGATCACGCTTCCCCTCCCGTGGGCAGCACCACCGAGATCACGCTGCGCCTCCCGTCGGCAGCACCACCGAGATCACGTTTCGCCTCCCGTCGGCAGCACCACCGAGACCAGGAAGCCTCCCTCGGCCGGCCGACCGGCCTCGAAGCGTCCGCCCAGACTCTCCGCCCGGGCCCTCATCCCCGCGATTCCGCTGCCCCGCTCCCCCACCTCGTCCACATCCGGCTTCGCGGGCGGACCGCCGTTGCGAATGGAGACGTGAAGCGTCGTCGGCAGGTAGTTGACGGTCACCTCGGCGTCCGGCGAGGGACCCGCATGGCGGCGTACGTTCGTCAGCGCCTCCTGCACGATGCGATAAGCCGCCCGGTCCACCTCGGCCGGCAACTCGCGCGCCTCCCCCTTGATCACCGTCCGGACCGGGATCCCGGCGTCGGCCGTCAGCTCCTCGAGCCGATTCAGGCCGAGGGCGGGCTGGCGAGGTGCGGCTTCGCCTTCCGTACGCAACACGCCCAGCACGGAGCGCACCTCCCGCAGGGCTTCGGAGCTGGCCGTCTTGATCGCGGTGAGGGCCTCCCGGGCCTGCTCGGGCCGGCTGTCCATCAGGTGCAGCCCGACTCCGGCCTGCACGTTGATCAGTGAAAGGTGATGTCCCAGCACGTCGTGGAGCTCACGGGCGATCCGCAGTCGCTCCTCGGAGGCCAGGCGGCGTTCCTGCTCGGCACGGGCGCGGGCCTGTTCTTCCCGCACCTTCGTGAAGGCGGCGACCTGTTCGGCGTAGGCCTTCGCCACCGCACCGGCGACCACCGACCCGGCCAGGCCCGCACCCAGGATCAGCGACTCACGCAGGCCGGGCGGAGTTCCCGGCAGGCCGACCCGGCCCATCACGACGAGGGTCACAAGGAGATAGGTGGCGTATCCGGCGCCCGCCGCGGCGAACGCCGTCCGGTGCCGCCCGCAGGAGGACAGCGCGAAGAGCGCGATGACCGGCGCCACCGCATAGGTCCAGTGCGGCGAGGCGATGGTCGCGAAAGCGATGGACGCGGCAGCCGCCACCCCGAACACCACGACCGGCGCCCGCCGCCGCCAGAACAGCGCGAGCGGCCCGATCAGCAGCAGCGCATAGACCAGCGCGTCGAGGTCGTGGTGCACAACGACGTCACGGACGCCGAGCACCTGGAACAGCACCGCACCGATGACCGCCCCGGCAGGCCAGTGCCCGTGCCGCCGAGACCGAGCCCACGGCGGCCGCGGCCAATCCCGCTGCCCCGGCCAATCATCCCGCCCGGGCCAATCATGCTGCCCAGACCGATCATGCTGCCCAGACCAATCATGCTGCCCAGACCAATCGTGGCGGCCCGACCGATCCCATCTGCTCGGCCCATCCCGCCGCCCCGGCCTATCCGGATGCTCCTGACTGCCCGGCCGATCCTGCCGACCTGATGATTCCGGTGAACCCGGTGGGTGCTGCTGATCCCGCCCGCCTGGCGGGTCCGGTGCATCCTCGCGGCTCGGCGGATCCGGCCGGCCGGGCCGGTCCCGGTCGTGCGGCCACGCCATGTGCAGTTGCCACTCTCGCGGCCAATCGCGCTGTCCGGACCGGCCGTCCCGGGCACGCGCTGCCCCGAACCGCCATGTCGAACCGCCCGGACGCTTCATGCAGCCGAACCTACGGCACCGGCCACGCCCGCCACATCGGCGCGTGGGCGGACCTGTGGATACCTCGTACGGCACACGCGGCGGCGGCCGCGTACTCCCCCAGGAGTACGCCGGCCCTCGTTTCCACAGGTTTTGCACTCCCGCAGGATGCGCCCGCTGAGGGACGCGCCGGGGCCCGCCGGCGAGGAGGCTGATGGCAGACGAGCGATCCGGCAAGCCAGCCGAGTCAGCGCTGGCGATACAGCAGCAAAGGAGGAGACCCATGCAACCCGGCACCCGGCTCCGCACCTCCGACACCGAACGAGAACAGGTCGCCGAGATTCTTCGTGCCGCCATGGCCGAGGGGCGCCTCGATCTGGCGGAAGGGGAGGAGCGGCTCGCTGCGACGTACGCGTCCAAATATCGCGACGAGCTCGCGCCGCTCACCGCGGATCTCCCCGACGGAGGCCGCGCCGCCCTGGCCCGGACGCCGAAGGCGCGGGCCGCGACGCGACGATCCCTGCGGCGGCACGGCAGCTTCATCCTGATCATCGCGGGAGTCCTGACCGGACTGTGGATGCTCTCGGGCGCCCAGTTCTTCTGGCCGGTCATCCCGATCGCGTTCCTGGTGATGGGGTTGATCCGGCATGCGCGCTACGGGCGGTATGAGTTCCGGTACAGCTACGCCCACGGCCGCTGCTGACCCCTACGCGGCCGGTGCCGGCGAGCCGCCCACCGACAGTCCACTACGGATGTACCGCCGAGCGGGCAGACCGGGCGCTCTGGCGGCCGCCGCGCGGGCCGCCAAGCAACGGCGGATAGGGCCGCCGCGAGAACGGCTGTCGCGTGGGCGTGCTGACCTGGCATGCGAGAAGTGAGATGGAGGGGGGTGAACCTGCCCGGGGACTGCCGAGTGTGCCGGTCGGGTGAGTCTGCCCAGCGCGCCTGGCACGTGGACTGACGCTGGCGCCCGGCGCGTGGCGCCCGGCGCGTGGCCCGTGGCGCGTGGCCCGTGGCCCGTGGCCCGTGGCGCGTGGCGCGTGGCGCGGGCGCGTGGCGCGGTGCGCGTGGCGCGGTGCGGGTGGCGCTCGGCGCGTGGCGGGGGTACTGACAAGGGTGACTGGCGCGCGTGGTCTGGTGAGTGGACTTGGTGGGCGACACTGTCCACAGGGGCCTAGCACGGGACTTGTCGAGTGGGCGACCACACGGCGACATGCCTGCGACGGTCGTTGATCTTCATGCCCTCCTCTGCCAGAGTGGCCGAGTTTGTTCGGGGAGGGACTAGACACATGATGGGTCCGTCGCACGCGCTTTCGGGCGCGGCCGCCTGGCTGGCGGGTAGCTGGGCGCTCGCTCAGTTCGCCGGCGTCAGTCAGACACCGCTCGAGGTGGCGGTCGGGACGGCGGTCTGCGCCGGTGGTGCGTTGCTGCCGGATCTGGACATGTCCGGCAAGGTCACCCGGAATCAGGGTGGTGCGACGGTGGCTCGGACGTTCGGGGTGGCGTCGCTGTTCGTGGCCGAGGTGGTCGAGAAGTTCTCGCTCGGCGTCTATACGGCCACGAAGCTGAGCCGGGATCCGCGGCGGGAGAACGGGCATCGGACGTTCACGCACACGCTGCCGTTCTGTGCGCTGATCGGGTGGGGTACCACGGCGCTAGCGACGGAGTACGGGAAGTGGGCGGTCGTCGGCATCGTCTTCTTCATGGCCGGCCTGGCGCTGCGCGGGCTGTTCGACGAGTGGGCCGAGCGCGCGGGATGGGTCATCGTCACGCTGGCGTCCGCGTTCATCGCCTGGTTCACCGCCGCGAACCTGCCCGGCGACCGGGGCTATCCGCTGCTGGGGCTGGCCGTGGCGGTCGGGTGTGTGGTCCATCTGTTCGGTGACATGATCACGAAGAACGGGGTGCCGATCCTCTGGCCGATACCTCTCAACCGTCGCATGTGGCGGATGATCGGTATTCCGAACAGCATGGCCGTCAAGGTGGGCGGCAAGGTGGAGGTGGTGGTGCTGCGCACCGCGTTCACCGTGATCTCGCTGCTGTCGATCGCCGGGCTGTTCATCCCGAGCGTGCTGGAGCGCCTCAACGAGGAGTTCTGGGCCAGCCGCTGACGAAGAAAAAGCCGACAAAGAAAAGGCCGACGAAAAAAGCCACTGACGAAGAAGAGCAGCAACAGAGACAGAAAAAGCGGGCCCGCCGGAACGGGCCCGCTTTTTGCGTGTGCGGTCAGTCGATGTTGTAGGCGAGGTTCGGGCGGAGCCAGCGCTCCACTTCGGAGACCGGGACGCCGCGGCGCTCGGCGTAGTCCTCGATCTGGTCCTTGCCGAGGCGGCCGACCGTGAAGTAGCGGGACTCCGGGTGGGCGAAGATCAGGCCGCTGACCGCCGCGGCCGGGGTCATCGCGTACGACTCGGTGAGGTGCACGCCGATCGCGTCGGTGCCGAGCAGCTTGAACAGGTCCTTCTTCTCGCTGTGATCCGGGCAGGCCGGGTAGCCGAGGGCAGGGCGGATGCCGCGGAACCGCTCGGCGTGCAGGTCGGCCAGGACCGGCTTGGCGTCCGGCTCGAACCAGTCGCGGCGTGCCTTCAGGTGCAGGTATTCGGCGAACGCCTCGGCGAGGCGGTCGGCGAGGGCCTTCACCATGATGGCGCGGTAGTCGTCGTGCTCGGCCTCGTACTTGCGGGCGAGCTCGTCGGCGCCGTGGATGGCGACCGCAAAACCCCCGAGATGATCACCGGCGGGGGCGATGTAGTCGGCGAGGCAGCGGTTCGCCCGGCCGGCCGGCTTCTCGGTCTGCTGGCGCAGCATCGGGAACGAGAAGCCGTTCGCCAGCTTGATGTCGTCGCCGTCCGACGAGGCAGGCCAGAAGCCGTACCGGCCGCGGGCCTGGAACGACCCCTCCGCGATGATCTGGTCGAGGAGCGTGTTGGCGTCGTCGAACAGCTCGCGGGCGACCGGCTGCTCGAGGATCGCCGGGTACTTGCCCTTGAGTTCCCAGGCGAGGAAGAGGAACTGCCAGTCGATCATCTGACGGAGTTCGGCGATGGTGGGGGCGACTTCCCGTACCCCGGTGAAGGCGGGCGTCGGCAGATCACCGAAGTCGACCGTCTCGCGGTTCGCCCGGGCCTGGGCCAGGGTGAGCAGCGGCTGCGAGTGGCGCTGCTCGTGCGCCACCCGGAGGCGTTCCTGCTCGGCCCGGTTGTCCCGGTCGAGGACCGAGGAGCGTTCCGGGTCGAGCAGGTTCGAGACGACGCCGACGACCCGGGAGGCGTCCAGCACGTGGACCGTCGGTCCGTCGTACGCCGGAGCGATCCGCACGGCCGTGTGCTGCTTCGACGTGGTGGCGCCGCCGATCAGCAGCGGCAGTTTGATGCCCCGGCGCTGCATCTCGGCGCCGACCGCGACCATCTCGTCCAGCGACGGCGTGATCAGGCCGGAGAGGCCGATCACGTCGGCGCCCTCGGCCACCGCGGTGTCCAGGATCTTCGCGGTCGGCACCATCACGCCGAGGTCGATCACCTCGTAGTTGTTGCAGCCCAGCACGACGCCGACGATGTTCTTGCCGATGTCGTGGACGTCGCCCTTCACCGTGGCGAGCACGACCTTGCCCTGGCCGCGGGCGCCCTCGGCCTTCTCCTTCTCCATGTACGGCAGGAGGTAGGCGACCGAGCGCTTCATGACCCGGGCGCTCTTGACCACCTGGGGCAGGAACATCTTGCCGGAGCCGAACAGGTCGCCGACCACGCCCATGCCGTCCATGAGCGGGCCCTCGATGACGTCGAGCGGGCGGGGCAGCTTCTGCCGGGCCTCCTCGGTGTCCGCCTCGATGAAGTCGACGATGCCGTGCACGAGGGCGTGCGACAGCCGCTCCTCGACCGGCGCCTCCCGCCAGGACAGGTCGATCTCGCGCTTCGCGCCGCTGCCGGTGACCGTGGAGGCGAAGGTGACCAGGCGGTCGGTGGCGTCCGGGCGGCGGTCGAAGAGCACGTCCTCGACGAGCTCCAGCAGGTCGGCCGGGATGTCCTGGTAGACGGCGAGCTGGCCGGCGTTGACGATGCCCATGTCCAGGCCGGCCTTGACGGCGTGGAAGAGGAACGCCGAGTGCATGGCCTCGCGGACCACGTCGTTGCCGCGGAACGCGAACGACAGGTTGGAGATGCCGCCGCTGGTCCGGGCGCCCGGGCAGCGCTCCTTGATCAGCGGGAGGGCGTCGATGAACGCCTTCGCGTAGCCGTTGTGCTCGGCGATGCCGGTCGCCACGGCGAGCACGTTGGGGTCGAAGATGATGTCGTTGGGGTCGAAACCGTCCTCGACGAGCAGGTCGTAGGCACGCGCGCAAATGGAGACCTTGCGTTCGACCGTGTCGGCCTGGCCCTCCTCGTCGAACGCCATGACGACCACGCCCGCACCGAAGTCGCGGATCCGCCGAGCCTGCGAAAGGAACTGGTCGGGCCCCTCCTTCAGGCTGATCGAGTTGACCACGCCCTTGCCCTGCACGCACTTGAGGCCGGCCTCGAGGACCGAGAACTTCGAGCTGTCGATCATGATCGGGATCCGGGCCACCTCGGGCTCGGTCGCGATCAGGTTCAGGAACGTGGTCATGGCGCGCTCGCTGTCGAGCAGGTCGGCGTCCATGTTCACGTCGAGCAGGTTGGCGCCACCGCGGACCTGCTCGAGCGCCACGTCGACGGCGGCCTGGTAGTCGTCGGCCTCGATGAGCCGGCGGAACTTGGCCGAGCCGGTCACGTTGGTCCGCTCGCCGATCATGACGAAGCCGGTGTCCGGGCCGATCGCGAACGGCTCCAGGCCGGAGAACCGGGTGGTCGGGGCCGGCGGGTCGATGGTGCGCGGCGCCAGGCCGGACACCGCCGACGCGATCGCGCCGATGTGCGCCGGGGTGGTGCCGCAGCAGCCGCCGACGATGTTGACGAGGCCATCCGTGGCGAAGCCCGCGACGAGCGCGCTGGTCTCGGCGGGGGTCTCGTCGTAGCCGCCGAACGCGTTGGGCAGGCCGGCGTTCGGGTGCGAGGCCACGTAGACGTCGGAGAGCCGGGCCAGCTCCTCCACGTGCGGGCGCATCTCGGCCGCGCCGAGCGAGCAGTTCACGCCGACGACCATGGGCTTCGCGCGCTCGATGGACCGCCAGAACGCCTCGACGGTCTGGCCCGAGAGGGTACGGCCGGAGAGGTCCACGATCGTCACCGAGATCCAGAGCGGCAGGTCCGGCGCGACCTCGCGGGCCGCCGCGACGGCCGCCTTGGCGTTCAGCGTGTCGAAGATCGTCTCGATCAGCAGCAGGTCGACGCCGCCCTCGGCGAGCGCCGCGATCTGCTCGGCGTACGTCGCCTTCACCTTGTCGAAGGTGACCGCGCGGTAGGCCGGGTCCTCGACCTTCGGCGACAGCGACAGGGTCACGTTCAGCGGGCCGATCGAGCCGGCCACGAACCGCCGCCGGCCGTCCCGCTCGGCGGCCTCGTCGGCGGCCTGCCGGGCCAGCCGGGCGCCCTGCACGTTCATCTCCCGGACCAGGTGCTCCAGGCCGTAGTCGGCCTGCGCGATGCTGGTCGCGGTGAACGTGTTCGTGGTGGTGATGTCGGCGCCGGCCGCGAGGTATTGCCGGTGGACGTCGAGGATGACGTCCGGCCGGGTCAGGATCAGCAGGTCGGGGTCGCCGGTGACGTCCTGCGGGTGGTCCGCCGGGATCAGCTCGTTGCGGTAGTCCGCCGGGGTGAGCTTGGCACCCTGGAGCATCGTGCCCCACGCGCCGTCGAGCACCAGGATCCGCTCGGCGAGCAGCTCGCGCAGGGTGGCGGTGGCGGGAGAAGAAGCCATGGGTACACCTCCGATATGAGTCGGAGGCGCCCTTGTTTCGGGTGGATCACCGGACGAGCGTGACGGGTGGCCCGCTGCAGCGCCTCTCGGCCGGAGAAACAACGATACCGACTTTCTCATTTCGCGTCGGCGTAGGCACCAACCACTGAGACGTCCAAGGGGAAACGCACCGCGGTGTCGCCGAAGAGCATCCGCCCGGCCCGGGCCGCGCACTCGTTCACCGCCTCGACGACGGCATCCGCCTCAGAAGAGGGGCAGTGCACCACCACCTCGTCGTGCACGAAGAGCACCAATTCGGCTGACATATCCGACAAGGCGGTCCGCAACAACGCCAGCAGCACCAGCGCCCACTCGGCCGCCGTCGCCTGAATCACGAAATTTCGGGTAAATCGCCCACGAGCACGCCCCGGCGGCGGCGCCACCTCATCAGGAGGCTCGAGCCCCGAGGCTCGGACAGACGAAGGTGGACAAGTCCGTCCTAGCCAAGATCTCACCAATCCCCCCATTTCACCCGTCCGGGCGGCCGCCTCCACGTAGTCGAACGCCACCGGATAGTGCCGCCGCAACACCGCCAGCGCCGGAAGAGCGTCCCCACCGGTCTGCCCGTACATCGCCCCGAGCAGCGCGATCTTTGCCTTGGCCCGGTCGCCGGCGAAGGAGTCGGCCGCGAGGGCCGCGTAGAGGTCGCCGGCGGCCGCGGCCCGGGCCAGCCGCTGGTCACCGGAGACCGCCGCGAGCACGCGGGGCTCCAGCTGACCGGCGTCGGCCACCACGAACTGCCAGCCCGGATCGGCGATCACGGCCCGGCGGACCACCTTGGGGACCTGGAGCGCGCCGCCGCCGCGGGTCGCCCAGCGGCCGGAGACGACGCCGCCGGGCACGTACTCCGGGCGGAACCGGCCGTCCCGCACCCACGCGTCGCACCAGGCCCAGCCGTGCGCCGTCCAGATCCGGTAGAGCTCCTTGAACTCCAGCAGCGGCGCCACGGCCGGATGGTCGACGCCGCGCAGCACCCAGCGGCGGGTGTTCGGCACCTGGACGCCGGCCCGGGCGAACGCCTTCACCACCTCGGCCGGCGAGTCGGGATGCAGGCCGTGCACGCCGAACGCCGCGTTGATCTCGGCGGTCAGCTCGGCGAGCCGCCGGGGCGGGCCGACCGGTTGCGGTGGACCGAGCAGCTCCCGGAGCAGCTCGTCGTGGACGTCGGCACGCCAGGGGAGGCCGGTGTGTCCCATCTCGGCGGCGATGAGCGCACCGGCCGACTCCGCGGCGACCAGCAACCGGAAACGGCCCGGATCATCGACCGCGGACTGACGAGCGTGCTGGGACCCGTACGCATCAATAAGGTCTTGAAGGTGAAAGGGGTGGGCCGAGGCGGTCTCGAAGAGCGCGGCCTGGGCGAACCCCGGCGGCTCGGCGTCGGGACGCGGCGGATCGGGCGGCACCGGGAGGCCGCGCGACCGGGCGAGCGCCGCGGCGACCCCCCGTGGCTCGCCCCAGCGCCCCGCATGCCCCAGCAGAAGAGCCTCGGTGAGCTCCAGATCGTGGCAGCGGGCCACCCGCACCCCGGCACGCAGCAGGGCCGGATAGATGTCGGCGGTCGACGCCCAGACCCAGCGTGGCTGGTCCGCGGCCTCCCGGGCGGCGATGGTCGCGGGCAGGTCGGCCACCTGGTGAGGTGGTCCGGCCGGCCCGCCGTCGGCACGCAGATCCTGCAGCCGACCGTCAGGGAGTACCGCTACCAGCACGCCGCCATTCTGCGCCCGCGGTACGACAACTTTTACTTGACGGCGCCCGCCGTGAGGCCCGCCTGGATCTGCCGCTGGAAGATCGCATAGACGACGATCATCGGCAGGATCGTCAGGGTCAGCGCCGCGAAGAGCGTGGACCACTCGGCGTGGTACCCGGCCTGCACGCTGATGTTCGCGATGCCCTGGGTCAGCACCCACTTCGAGTCGGCGCCGGCGCCCTGCATGATCGCGACCGGGAGCAGGTACTGATTCCACTGGCCGACGATGTTGAAGATCGTGATGCTGATCAGGCCGGACTTCGCCATCGGCATCATGATCTGGAAGAACTTCCTGGTGTGCGACGCGCCGTCGACGGTGGCCGCCTCGTCGATCTCGTGCGGCAGCGACTTGAAGAACGCCGCCAGGAAGAAGACAGTGAACGGCAGCGAGTACGCGATGTAGACCAGGATCAGGCCGGTGAACGTGTTGATCAGCCCGAAGTTCTTGAGGATGAAGAAGAGCGGGGTGATCGCCATGAACGTGGGGAACGCCAGGCCGGAGACGAACAGGTAGTAGAGGAACCGGTTGCCGCGGAACTGGTAGCGCGCCAGCACGTAGGCGGCCATCGAGCCGAACAGCATGGTCCCGGCCGTGCTGATCGCCACGACGAAGACGCTGTTCAGGAAGTACCGGCCGATGTGCGCCTGGTTCCAGGCCGACACGTAGGTGTCGAAGGAGAACGAGCTCGGCAACGCGAAGGGCTCGCCCAGGAAGATCTCGGTGTTGGTCTTGAACGAGGCCAGAAGGACCCAGATGAGGGGGCCGGCCGTGGCGAGCGCCCAGGCGACCAGGGCGATGTGCGCGAGGCCGTTGAGGGCGCTGAACTCCCTGCGCTTCTGCGCGGCGGCGGGCTTTTCGGAACCGGCGGGCTTTTCGAGAACGGCGGTCATCAGTGGGCCTCCCGCCGGGTGACCCGCAGGGTCAGCGCGGCGAACGTCAGGGTCAGGAAGAAGAGCGCCACGCCGAGGGCCGAGGCGTAACCGGCCTGCGAGTACTCGAAGGCGTTCCGGTAGATCATCATGGCGAGCACCGAGGTGGCGCCGTCCGGGCCGCCCCGGTCCACCGACATGATGTTGATGAGCGCGAAGCAGTCGAACGCCGCGATGCCGAGGTAGACCCAGGCGACCTGGAGGGTGTTCCAGAGCAGTGGCAGCGTGATCTTGAAGAACAGCGTGACCCGGGTGGCGCCGTCCAGCGCGGCCGCCTCGTAGATCTCCGCGTCGATCGAGCCCATGCCGGCCGAGAAGAGCACCACGTAGAAGCCGACCGCCTGCCAGACCGCCACGGCCAGGATGCAGGTGAGCGCCCAGCGCTCGTCGGCGAGGAAGAGCCACGGGCTCCAGGACTCCGGGAAGAGTCCGTTGATCATGCCGCTCTTGTCCGAGGCGAACACCCGGCCGAAGATCACCGCGACGATGGCGAGCGCCATCAGCTGCGGGAAGAAGAAGATCACCCGATAGAACTTGGAGCCCCACACCCCGCGCTTGTGATCGCGGCCCACGTTCAGCAGGAACGCGAAGAACAGCGCGATCGCGATCGTGATGATCGGGAGCAGGATCAGCAGGTACAGGTTGTGCCAGACGGACCGCCAGAACAGGTCGTCGCCGAAGAGCCGCTCGAAGTTGTCGAAGCCGACGTACTTGATCGGGCCGAGACCGGACCAGCTGGTGAAGGCCAGCTGGAAGGTCTGGATGTAGGCCGCGACCACGAAGATGCCGTAGAGCGCCACGGGCACGGCAAGGAAGCCGATGATGAAGGGGTACTTGCCGTGCCGCATGGCGCGCCTACCTCTTTGCTACAGGCTCAGGAACGGGTGAACTTCGTGACGGACGAGTCGGACGCGACGGCCTGCGAGGCAGCCTCCATCCGGTCCGCGAACTTCTGCGCGTCGTAGTCCTTGAACATCAGGTCGTTCGCGGCCGCGCGGGACTCGTCGTCGAGCTTCTTGTACCAGGTGTCGAACAGGTAGCCCATGAAGATGTCCTTGCCGGCCTTGCCGACGGCCTCGTTCGCGCTGGTCAGCCCGGGCGAGATGGTGACACCGTCGGCCGCGCCCGCCACCACGGTAAGCGACTTGGTGAGCTTGGTGAAGCCCAGCGCCGCCTCCTTGGAGAGCATGCCGCGCAGGTACTCCATGCCGCCGCGCGGGTTCTTGCCCTTGGCCGCGACGAAGTAGATCTCACCGGCCGCGGCGTTGAGGGCGGCCGCCGGGAGCGCGTCCGCGGTGGTCACGCTCGGGTACGGGGCGACCGCGTACTCGAAGCCCGGAGGGGTGTCCTTGGCCTGCTCGTTCTCCAGCCAGGAGCCGCACGGGTAGAACGCCAGCTTGTCCTGGTTCTGGCGGAGCTGGACCTCGGTGTGCTTGAGGCCGAGGAAGCTCTTGTCCAGGTGGTTCTTGCCGACCTCGGCCCACGCGGCGGCGGCCTTCACGATGGCGTCGTTCTTCCAGGCGCCGGCCTTCAGGTTGTCGATGTCCTTGAGGACCTGCTCGCCACCGATCTTGCCGGCGCTGGTGAGGATGGCCCGCACCTGGTAGTACGACGCGTTCGCGCCGGCGTAGCCGTACGGCGTGATGCCGGCCGCCTTGATCTTGTCGAGCAGGGCGGTGAAGTCGGCCCAGGTCTCCGGCACGGTCCAGTTGTTCTTGGTGAACAGCGCCTTGTTGTACCAGAGGCCGAAGACGGTGTACGCGTAGTTCACGGCGTACGGCTTGCCGTTGTAGGTGCCCTGCTCGATCGCGCCCGGCACCAGCGTCTCGGCCACGGTCTTGCCGGACACGTCCCAGGACGGCGCGGCGAACAGCTCGGTGAGGTCCTGCGCCTGGCCGGCGTTGACGACCGCGCCGAAGTCCATCAGCTTCGAGCCCGAGTTGTTGATCATGTCCGGCGGGTCGCCGGCGTTGATCCGGGGCTGGACGACCGTGGAGACCTCCTGGGTGGCGGAGTACGTCACCTTGGAGTCCGGCCACTTGGCGTTGTAGAGCGGGATGTCGACGTCGGTGGCGTACTTGGTGCCCAGGCCGCCGTCGAAGATCACCACCTCGATGCCGGTCTTCGGGTCGATGCCGAGCGGGTTCTCCGCCGACTTCTCACCGGTGGCCTGCTCGGGCGCGTCCTCGTCGGCGCCGCCGCCGACACAGGCGGAGAGCATGCCCACCGCGGGGGTGGCGGCCAGGCCGACCGCCGCGGCGCGGCGGAGGAGGGTACGACGGTCGAGTTCGGATGCAGTTATCTCGGACATGAAAAGGCCCTTCTAACCCTTGACGGCGCCGGCGGTCAGACCGGTGGCGATGTTGCGCTGAATGAGCAAGAAGAAGATCACCACGGGAATCGATGTGATGATCGCACCGGCCATGAGGGGGCCCCAGGCGGTACCGCGCTCGGTCTGGTTGTAGAGCAGCCAGGCCATCAGGTTCTGCTTCTCCGGGCTGTTCAGCGTGTTGATGATGATGAACTCGTTCCACGCCTGGATGAACCCGTAGACGGAGGTTGCGACCAGACCGGGACCTGTCAGCGGCAGGATGATCCGCCAGAACACCTGGGCGCGGGTGCAACCGTCGATCATCGCGGCCTCGTCCAGCTCCCGCGGGATGCCGGAGATGAAGCCGCGCAGGGTCCACACCGTGTACGGCAGCAGCAGCACCAGATAGACCAGGGCGACGCCGGGCAGGGTGTTGGTGAGCTCGGCGCGCTGGAGCATCAGGAAGAGCGGGATGAGCAGCGCCAGGAACGGCACCAGCTGCACGGCCAGGATGACCAGGATGATCGCCTTGCGCCCGTAGAACGAGAACCGGGCGATCGCGAGCGCCGCCAGGAAGCCGACCACCAGCGCCGCGGCGACCGCCATGGCCGTGATGATCAGGCCGTTGATCATCGCCGGGATGAAGAGCTCCTCGCCCAGCGCCGACTTGAAGTTGTCCAGCGTCGGGTTGATCGGCAGGAACGTCGGCGTGAAGCTCTTGACCTCGGTCTCCGGCTTGAACGCGGTGTTCAGCACCCAGTAGACCGGGAAGAGCATGAGCAGGCCGAAGATGATGCCCGTGGTGTTGGCCGCGATGGTGCCGGCCCGGCTGCGTCCGACGGTGATGACGCCTTCGTCGTGGCGAGCCATCAGTCCACCTCTCCGATCTTGAACATCTGGCGGATGTAGAACGCCATCACGCCGAGCATCAGCAGCACCGTGATCACCGAGATCGCCGAGCCGTAGCTGTACCGGGACTGGCCGAAGGCCTGGGTGTACGAGAACGTCGCGAGCGTCTGGTAGACCGGCTCGGGGTGGCCGTCGCGCAGTGCCCAGTTCTGGGTGAAGAGACCGAAGTTCCAGATCACCGAGAGCGTCGTGACGATCGTGAGCAGCGGCTTCAGGATCGGCAGCGTGATGTTGCGCAGCGACTGCCAGGACGAGGCGCCGTCCACGGTGGCCGCTTCGAGCAGCTCCTTCGGCACCTGGGTGAGCCCGGCGCTCAGCGAGATCGCCAGGAACGGGATGCCGGCCCAGACCACCAGCGTGGTGATGACGGCCCAGCCCTCCCAGGGGTTGACGAACCAGCTGTGGTTCGCGAAGTCCACTCCGGGGATCTTGTCGATCAGGTAGTTCAGGACGCCGAAGTCGGAGTCGGTCAGCCAGCGGAACGCCTGCGCGGCGACCAGGGCCGGCAGCGCCCAGACGAACATCATCGCGATCATCATGAACAGCCGGACCCGGCTGTGCACCCGGCGCATCAGCAGCGCGATGCCGAGGCCGAGGATCACCGAGATGGTGACCGAGACGACCGTGAAGACGGCGGTCCGCAGAACGACGCCCCAGAACACGCTGTCGGTCAGCGCCTTCGTGTACTGGTCGAAGCCGACCCACGGCGGGGTCAGGCCGGTGATCAGCTCCCGCAGCCGCATGTTCTGGAACGACAGGACGATCATGCGGTAGAGCGGATAGGCCAGCAGACCGGCCAGGATCAGCAGGGTGGGCAGCGAGAGGAACCAGGCGGTCCGGGCCTCACGCTGGCTACGGCGGCGCACCCGGTTGATCTTCCGCGCCTGCGGCGGCGCCGGCTGCGTCCTCGGCGGGGTGTCGACGGCGGTCATGGAATTCCCTCCTGGGCGTGCCGCCCGCCTCACGAGAAGGCGGGCGGCACAGCGAATCAGGCCTCGTTGAGCGTGGCGTTGATCTGCTCGTCGGCCCACTTGGCGCCGTCGGCGACCGTCTTCTTACCGGTCAGGATGTCGGTCAGCATGGTCTGCAGGATGCTGGCCTTCTCCACGTCGGCCCACTTCTCGGCGTTCGGCGGGAACCAGCTCGACTTCGCGGCGAGCGCCGGGTTCTTGATCGCCGGGTTCTCGGCGGCCTTGTCCAGCAGCGCGGTCGAGTTCGGCAGCGCGTTGGCCTTGATCAGGCCCTCCATCGACTTGCTGTCGGTGAAGGCCTTGATCCACTGAGCGGCGAGCTCCTTGTTCTCGCTCTTCTGGGTCACGCCCAGGTTCGAGCCACCGAGGAAGGAGGGGATCTCCGGCATCGGCGCGGCGGCCAGCTTGCCCTTCACCTTGGTCGGGACGAGCTCCGAGGTCGGGTCGTTCGGGTCCTTGCGGACCTCCTCGGCCGAGCCCTGCTCCCAGCCGTTGCCGTAGAACATGCCGCCCGAGCCCTGGGCGAAGATGCCGGCCTGCTCGTTCTCGTTCTTGGTGACGTCGGCCTTCGAGTACTTCTTGGTGACGTCGACCCACTCCTGCAGGCCCTGCTGCGAGGCCGGCGAGGAGAGCTGGCCGACCCACTTGTCGCCGTCCTTGGTGGCGATTTCGCCACCCTTCGACTTGACCCAGGACATCGCGGCGTACCAGTACTGGCCCGGCATGTAGAACGCGCTGAACTTGTTGTCCTTCGCGTTCGCCTTCTGCAGCTTGTCGGCGGCCGAGAGGAAGTCCGCGTAGGTGGCCGGGGCCTCGGCGATGCCGGCGGCCTTGAAGAGGTCGGTGCGGTAGATCAGCACGCGGGCGCCGGCGTAGTACGGCACGCAGTAGGTCTTGCCGTCCAGCTCGCACGCGCCGGAGAGGCCGGTCAGCCAGGTGTCCGAGTTCTCGAAGTCACCCTTGTTCAGCTCCGCGAAGCCGCCGTTGAAGACGTACTTGGAGAACTCGGTGTTGCCGAGCTCGACCACGTCCGGCACGTCGGTGCCCGCCAGCGTCGCGTCCAGCTTGGTGAGGTGGTTCGCCCACTGCTGGTACTCGACGTTCACCTGGGCGCCGGTGGCCTCGGTGAACCGCTTGCTGGCGTCCTCGACGACACCCTTCCACGCGGTCTCGGCGTCGACCATGAGCCAGACCTTCAGGGTCTTGCCCTTGCCGTCGACAGCGCCGGTGGCCGAGGTGACGGCCTCGTCGTCGCTTCCGCCACCGCCACAGGCGGTGGCGCCGAGCAGCGTCGCGGCGAGAGCCGCGGCGACCGCAATCTTGCGCTTCACTTTTCCTCCCGAGGGGACTTCAATTTTTGAGAAGGGTTCAGCTGTCTTGCGCGGCCTTGTGCCCGTGCACCGCCTGAGCGGTGCGCTGGAACGCGGCGTGGGAACGTTCATGGGTCCGCTGCGCTACGGCGACGTAGAGCAGGTCGAGGACGACCAGCTGCGGGTGCCGCGCGCTGAGCGCGTCCGGCCGGAAGGTCGTCGCCTGGGTGGCGGTGAGCAGGACGATGTCGGCGAGCTCGGCCAGCGGTGAGCGCGGGAAGCTGGTGAGCGCGATGGTGGTGGCGCCCCGGCTGTTCGCCTCCGCGAGCAGCTCGATCGTCTCGCCGGTCTCGCCACTGTGCGAGATGCCGAGCGCGACGTCGCCGGGCCGGGACAACGCGGCGCTGGCCAGACCGTTGTGCACGTCGGTCCAGGCCCACACCGGGATGCCGATGCGGTGCAGACTGAACTGCATCTCCTCGCCGACCAGCGCGCTTCCGCTGGCGCCGAAGATGTTCACGCGCGGCGCCGCGGCGATCGCCACCGCTGCCCGCTCTACCTCTGCCAGGTCCAGCAGCGAGGCGGTGTCGTGCATGGCCCGCGTGTCGGCCGCCATGATCTGGCCGAGGACCCGCTCGAGCGGATCGTTCGGCTGGATCTCGCGGCCGATGTCGATGTGCCAGCCGGCCGAGCGTGCCCGGCCGGTCTCCGCCGCGATGCCGAGGCGGAGGTCCGCGTACCCGTCGAAGCCGACCGCCCGGCAGAAGCGGGTGATCGTCGCGGGCGAGGTGCCGCTGCGCTCGGCCAGCTCCACGATGGTGGCGCGGGAGGCGGCGGCGGGGTCGGAGAGGACCTGCTCGGCGACCCGCTGCAGCGCGCCGGTGAACTCCGGCAGCAGCGTGCGCACCCGCAGGAGCACACCGTCGGCCCGCATGTCCTCACGAGGGGTCGCGATCACTGGGCTCCCGTTCAGGGCGGCCTTGTCTGGGCTCCCGTTCTGGGCGGCCTTGTCGCGAACCGACGAGGGGGCGACCGCGGTCCACGCGGTGCCGTCCATCTCCGGCTCAGCCATCGGACACCCTTTCAGGAAGGACTGTTTACTGTCGCGGTAAAAGTTCTTACTAACCGCCCCTTCGTGTCAAGCAGTTGGGTGAAGTTTTCAAACCGTTACCTGACCTGCGGCAATGAACGGATGTTTCCGAGCAGGCGGATGACGGCCATCAATCAGCAAATAACCCTTACGATGTGTGCGCCATCACATGTCCGCAATAAGCCCGTTTTGTCCTCAGCTGTTCGGAGGATGCCCTCATGTCTCAACGGCCGACGCGGGCTAGCACTTTCGGCCGATCTCCGTGACGCGCCGAAACCTGGTCGTCACGCACGAAACAAGATCAAAAAATTTTCCGTACGAGGCCGAGCGGTCGCCGGACACAGCCACCACGCCCCGGCCACGGTCCTCCAGCCAGCGACAACGCAGGCAGATCACCAGACCCGCCGGCCGGGTCGCTGGTCACCCTCCGGCGGTCCCGCTCTCACAAAGAGTCACCCGCGCAGGCCGCGGCCCGACTGCAGCCCACGGTTCCCGACGCGCCCGTTTTCCCACCATGAGCCGCAGCCCCCGGCCCGGCTGCACACCACGGCACGGCCAGCGCCCGAAATGTCGCCCTGCCGTACAGCCGTACAGCCAACGCGCCGCCCGGCTGCACACCACGGCACGACCGGCGCCCGAAATGTCGCCCTCCCGTACAGCCAACGCGACCTGGCTGCACACCACGGCTCGGCCAGCGCCCGAAATGTCGCCCTGCCGCACAGCCAACGCCGCCCGGCTGCACACCACGGCACGACCGGCGCCCGAATTGTCGCCCTGCCGTACAGCCAACGCCGCCCGGCTGTACGGCACGGCTCGGTCCGCGCCCGAAATGTCGCTCTCTGGTACAGCCGGGCCCGCACAGGGACGGGGAGGGCGGCTATTTGGCGGTGTCGGCCACGGCCTGGGCGAAGACCTCGGAACGGTGCTCGAAGTTGCGGAAACGGCCGTAGCTCGGCGCGGCCGGCGAGAGCAGCACGACCCCCCCGGCCGGCGTGACCTCGCGGGCGATGCGCACGGCGTCCACGAGATCCTCCGCCAGCCGCGTCGACACGCCCGACAAATCCGAAATTTCGGAAATGATCCGCCCACCACTGTCCGGCAACCCGATCACTGTCAGTGTCCGCAACGCGAGGAAGTCTCGTAACGGCGCGTAATCCAACCCGCGATCAGTCCCGCCCACCAGCACGGTGAGTGGCCGATCCTCGTAGGCCTCGATGGCGTGGATCGCCGAGTACGGACTGGTCGACAGCGTGTCGTCCACGAACGTCACCCCGGACGGATCCGAAATCTCCGCGAGCCGATGCGGCAGCCCCCGGAACGACCGGACCGCCTCCTCGAGCGAGTCCCGCAGCCCGACGACGTCGATCCCCATCCCGTCCAGCACGGCGAGCGCCACGCACAGGTTCCGCTCGTTGTGCCGGCCCTTCAGCGCCAGCGCCGACCGGGCGAACAGCGGCTCGTCGCTGCAGAACACCGTTCCGTCCTCGACCCGGAACCGGGAGTCGCCGGCGGCGGCCGGCACCGGCGGGAACCCGTTCCGGTCGGCGACTCCGCGGATCTCGCCGCGCAGCCGCTCGTCCTCCGCGTTCACGACGATGAGCTCCGGGCCGTGGCGCAGCAGGTTCAGCTTGTCGCGGTAATAGTTCTGCTCGCTGCCGTGCGAGTCCAGGTGTTCCGGGAAGAGCGAGGTCACCACGGCGACCCGGGGCGAGTCGGTCAGATCGGCGCACTGGTAGCTGGACAGTTCCAGCACGTACAGATCTGATTCGGGCATGTCGAGAAGCGGAATGCCGATGTTGCCGCCATAGGCGTTCGGCCGGCCCGCGGCCGCCAGCAGGTGACTGATCAGGCTGGAGGTGGTGCTCTTGCCCTTGCTGCCGGTCACCCCGACGGTCTTCGCGGCGTTCGCGGCCATCCAGAGCGCGCTGCCGCCGGTCACCGTGACGCCCCGGCTGCGGAGTTCCCGCAGGTACGGGTGGGTGAGCGGGACGCCGGGCGAGCGCACCACGACGTCCGCCGTGTAGAGCGCGGCCTGCGCGTGCTCCCCGCCGGCCAGCGGCGCGAGCTCCGCGATCTCACCCTCCCAGGCGGTGGAGAGGTAGTTCGCGCTGTCGTCCACGGCGATCAGCCGGGCCGGCCCGTGCTTCGCGATCGCGGTCACCGCGGCCCGCCCTTCGCGGCCGGTGCCCCAGACCGCCACCGAGCGGCCGCGCAGATCCTCCAGGCGCACGTCATCTCCCCCAACCGGATCGCTCTCGAGTCGAACTAATATTGCCCGTCGGCCTAATGACAGGAGTTCCCGGGTGCAGTTCGACGTCATGCGCTTCCCCTCGTACTCGTTCGATCCCTCGACCGGGGTGGCGGCGTTCGACTACCTGCTCGACGGTCCGGAGCCGCTCCGCTTCACCGAGACGATCTCGTTCCCGGTGCCGACGGTGCCGGGCAGCGATGCAAAAGAAGTCCCGGAGGCGTTCACCCGGGTCCTCGACCTGCTGCACGTCGTGGCCGGGGTGAGCTACTACAAGGTGGGCGCGCCGGCCCGGGTCGTGGCGCCGAAACCGGTGCCCGCCGCGGTGCGCGACTTCTTCACGGCGGTCTACACGAAGGGCATGGCGGAGTACGCGTACCGCAACCGGCTCCCGCACGTCCTCGAGCAAACGGTCGAAACGACCGACATTCCGGAAATTTCCGAAATGTCGGAGATGGGCGGCCGGCCGCTCTCCGCCGTCGGCGGCGGCAAGGACTCCATCGTCACGCTCGAGATCCTCCGCGCCGCGGGCCTCGACCCCGTCCCGTTCTCGGTCAACCCGAACCCGGTCATCGAGAACGTCAACGCCGCCTCCGGCCTCCCGGCCCTGGCCGCCCGCCGCAGGCTCGACCCGAGGCTGTTCGAGCTGAACAAGGCCGGCGCGCTGAACGGCCACATCCCGGTCACCGCGATCAACTCGCTGATCGCGATCGCCACGGCGGTCTGGCACGGCCTCGGCCCGGTGGTGATGTCGAACGAGCGGTCCGCCTCCGACCCGAACCTGATCTGGAACGGTCACGAGGTCAATCACCAGTGGTCCAAGGGCGCCGAGGCGGAAGGGCTGCTGCGGGACGCCGTGACGGCGTACACCGGGCTGGCCGACCCGTACTTCTCGCTGCTGCGCACGCTCTCCGAGCTGCACATCGCCCGGCTCTTCGCCGGTTACACAGCGTACGACGACGTCGTCACGAGCTGTAACAAGGCGTTCAAACTTCACGACCCGACGGCCCGCTGGTGTGGTGACTGTCCGAAGTGCCGGTTCGTCTTCCTCGCAATGGCGCCGCACATGCCCCGCGAGCGGCTCGCGCACATCTTCGGCCACGACCTGTTCACCGACGAGGCGCAGGTCCCCGGCTTCCTCGAGCTGCTCGGGGTGGACGCGCACAAGCCGTTCGAGTGCGTCGGCGAGGCCGAGGAGTGCCTGGTCGCGCTCTCCATGCTGACCGACGACGCGCCCGTGCTGGTCGCCCTCCGCGCCGCCGTGCCGGCCTCCGCGTGGGACGACGCCTCGCACAGCAACGTCTTCACGCCCGGCGGCCCCAACCACATCCCGCCCGCCTTCCGCAAGATCCTCGACGAGGCGCTCTAGATCCAGATCAAATGCCTTTCCGTGTACGAGGGGAAGCCGCCGAACCGTTCGCCGCGCTGGTGGACGTCCTCGGCGGCCTGCCGTCCGACCCGGGCGCCCAGCTGGTCGTCCACCACGACGGCCGGCGGGTGGCCGACCTCTGGTCCCCGGCGTCCGGCGGCGGCGACGCGCTGACCGGCGTCTTCTCGGCGGGCAAGGCGGCCGCCTACCTCGTGGTCGCGCACCTGGTCGGCGAGGGCGTCCTCGAACTGGACCGCCGGGTCGCCGAATACTGGCCGGAGTTCCCCCTCCGCGCCCTCACCCTGGAGGATCTGCTCGCCCACCGCTCCGGCCTGATCGGCGTGCACGGCGGCTTCACCCCGGCCGAACTCGTCGACGACCGTCTCCTGGCGGCCCGCCTGCTCCACCAGGAACCGTTCTGGAAGCCGGGCACCGCCTACGGCTACCACGCCTTCACGATCGGCGCCCTCGCCGGCGAGGTCGTGTGGCGCGCGACCGGTCGTACGATCAAGAAGCTCTTCGAAGAAGTGATCGGGGCGCCCGATGTCCTGCTCGGATCGGCCGGCCCCCGCTACCGGCCGGTGCTGCCGCCGCCCCGCAGGATCCGCATCCCGGCCGGCAGCCTCACCGAGATCGCGTTCAACCTGAACGCCTCCCCGCCCACCGACATGATCGACTGGATCAACACGCCGTCGGTCCGCGCGGCCGGCCCGGTCTCCGGCGGTGTCGTGGCGAGCGCCCGCGGACTGGCCACCATGTACACGGCGGCCCTGAACCTCATCGACCGCCACACCCTCGCCACCTTCGCCCGCGCCTCCTCGGACGGCTTCGACCGCGTCACCGGCGAACGGCGCCACTTCGGCCTCGGCTTCGAGATCCAGCACCTGCGCTACCCGGGCCTGTCGGAGTCCGCCTTCGGCCACAGCGGAGCCTCCGGCACCCACGCCCTGGCCGATCCGGAGCGCGGCCTCGTGTTCGCCTACACGAGACAGGAGTGCGCCTACCCGACCGGCGCGGCCCCGGAAGTCCCCGCCCTGCTGAACGCGGTCCTGGCCGCCCTCTCCCCTGCCGGAATCGCGGGCACGCGGTAGCGTCGGCCGCTCAACGCGGTCCCGGCCGCCCTCCCCTGCCGGAATCGCGGGCACGCGGTAGCGTCGGCGACCGTGACAGATGGGATCTACGTCGGGAACGCCGACCCGGACGCGCTGGCCGACCGCGGCTGGCTGCTGGGCCACTTCAAGCCGGAGGGCGACCCCCGGCACAGCACGGACGTCGAGATCAAGTGGGGCCGGCACCCGAAGGGCGACCGCCGGGCCCGGTGGGTGCGCGGCGAGGACCGTACCGCGCTGCTCGTGCTGATCAGCGGCTGTTTCCACATGGAGTTCCCGGAGCGGACCGTGGTGCTCGACAAGCAGGGCGACTACGTGGTCTGGCAGCGGGGCGTGGACCACTCCTGGTACGCCGCCGACGAGTCAGTGGTCCTCACCGTCCGCTGGCCCTCGATCCCCGGCTACGCGGTACCGCTCCCCGCCGACGAATAGCCCCGCTGCAGCCGGTTGTCGTAGAGAACGCTTCCCGGAGCAATGGACGACAGCCGGACGGGCTCGGCTGCAGCCCATCGCCGCCTCGCCGCCCGATTTGCCACCCTCTCGTACAGCCACGCCGCGTGGCCGCACGCGAGAGCCGCCCCGCCGCCCGATTTGCCACCCTCCCGTACAGCCACGCCGCGTGGCCGCACGCGAGAGCCGCCTCACCGCCCGATTTGTCGCCCTCTCGTACAGCCACGCCGCGTGGCTGCACGCGAGAGCCGCTTCGGCGCCCGATTTGTCGCCCTGTTGTGCAGCCGGGCCGGGCCGGGTCGTGGGGATCGTGCGGCGGGCTGGGAGGCAGGGGCAGGGGACGAACCGGAGGGTGACGGGACGCCGGGGCCGGCGGCGGCGTGAGCCGGCGGAAGGGGCCGTCAGGTGTCGATGCGTGCGGGACGGTCGTCAGTGCTGTTGGGGACGGCCGCTGTCCCCGTACCCATGAAGGGAAAGCTCCCAGAAAGCGATCGCCGCCGCCGTGGCGACGTTCAGTGAGTCGACGCCGTTGTGCATGGGGATCGATACGCGGATGTCGCTGGCCTGCAACGCCTGGCGGGTGAGGCCGGGGCCCTCGGCGCCGAGGAGGAGGGCGGGACGGGAGCGCTGGGCGGGGGTCAGGGACTGGAGGGGTACGGCGTCGTCGGCCGGGGTCATCGCCAGCAGGGTGAAGCCGGCCTCGCGGATCGCCGAAAGGGTCTGCGGCCAGTCGTCGGACTTCGCGTACGGGATGGCGAACACCTCGCCCATGCTGACCCGGACGGCACGGCGGTAGAGCGGGTCGGCGCAGTTCGGCGAGAGGACCACGGCGTCGATGCCGAGGGCGGCGGCGCTGCGGAAGAGCGCGCCCAGGTTCGTGTGGGTGTTCAGGCCCTCGAGCACGGCGATCCGGCGGGCGCCGGCGAGCAGCGAGGCGAGCGGGGTGAGCGGGCGGCGGTGGAACGACGCGAGGATGCCGCGGTGCACGTGGAAGCCGGTGATCGACTCGAGGACCGGCGGCGGAGCGGTGTAGAGCGGCGCGTCGGACGGCAGGCCGGTCAGCTGGTCGGCGCGCTTCTCGTCGACCATGGCCGAGCGCATCCGGTAGCCGGCCTTCAGCGCCCGCTGGATGACCAGTTCGCCCTCGGCGATGAACAGCCCGTTCGGCGGTTCCCACTTGGTGCGGAGCTCCACGTCGGTGAGGGCGCGGTAGTCGGCGATGCGGGGGTCGTCGGGGCTGGTGATGCTGAACGCTGGCACCCAGGCATTGTGCTCCACCGCGAATCCCGGCCGGTGGGGGCCCGCGCGGGCCGGATTTTCGCCGCACATCGGGCATATGGTGAGGGAGGATGTAGCTAACTTTTCGCGGAGGGTTCGTCAGTGTCGGCTGGTTCGGGACAGGGCTCCGACCCGCATCTGCTCGCGTTGCTGCGGGCCATCCGGTTGCGCCAGAACGCGCCGGATGCGGCTGCTGCCGGTGCGGCGGACACGGCTGCGGCGCTGTCCGACATCGCCGCGAAGGAGCGCTCCAAAACCGCGCCCTCAGCCGACATCCCGGATAAATCCGAGATATCGGGTGCTGGCCGGTCGAGGTCTTCCGCGTACGGAGGTGACGTGTCCCCCGAAGCCAGCTTCCCCGACGAGCCGCCGCTCCACCCCGGCCTCATCCCGCCGGCGCCGCCCCCTCCGAAGCCGGCCGCCCAGCCCGCGGCGACGCCACCGCCGAAAAAGGCCAACTCCGAGCTCCTCTGGCGCGGCGACCCCGGAGCGACCCTCGGCCGGTCCGGGCTGGGCGCCGGGGCCGGTACGGGCGCCCGCCGCCCGGCCGCCTCGAAGGGTGTGTGGGGCGCCGCGGCGGGCCGGACCACCACCCCGATGGGCGCGGCCGGCCGGATCAACCCGATCACCGGCATCAACCCGGCCGGCCCGGCCACCCCGGCGCCGCCGGTCCCCGGACTGGAGGGGATCCGGCCGATCGGCACGCCCGGCACCGAGTTCCCGAACGACCCGTCGGCGTACGGCGCCTACCCGCGGTCGCACCACGACCCGGCCCCGATCCGCAACGCGCCCGGCGCCGACGGCATGGACCCGGCCGACGACGTGGCCCTGCGCGACACGCAGCGGCTGCTGAGCACGAGTCTCACGTTCGCCGGCGGCGTCGAGGAGGTGGCCGAGCGGCTCTGGGGCGCCCTGCTCCAGGCACAGCCCGACCTGCTGGCCACGGTGGCCGGCACCGCCACGACGCAGCGGGCCCAGCTGGCCCGGGCGCTGACCTGGCTCGTGCACAACCTGGACAACCCGCCCACCGTGGTGGCCGGCTGCGGCGAGCTGGGCGCGGCGCTCGCCGAGTGCGGCGTCCAGTGGCAGCAGATGCAGCTGGTCGGCGCGGCCGTCGCCGAGTCGCTGCGGACCGGGATGGCGCCGGGCCAGTGGAGGCAGGACTTCGACCTGGCGTGGCGCTGGGCGTGGCAGCACACCTACGAGTGGATCGTGCACGGCGGGACGCTGGCCGCGTACCAGCCGACGGTCTGGACCGCCGAGGTGATCGCGCACGAGCTCCGCCGCCCCGACCTCGCGGTGCTCCGGGTCCGGCCGTTCATGCCCATGCCGTACCGCCCCGGCCAGTACGCCCGTGTCGAAGTGCCGGACCAGCCGGGTGCGTGGCGCCCGTATTCGCTGGCCGGCGCCCCGCACCGGGACGAGACGCTGGAACTGCACGTCCGCGCCAAGTCGGCGGCGGGGGTGAGCCACACGCTCGTGCACCGCACCCGGGTCGGCGACCGCATCCGGATGACCAAGGCCGAGGGCGACATGGCGATCCCCGCCGAGCCGGGCCGCGGCGTCCTCATGATCGCCGGCGACACGGGCGTGGCCCCGATGAAGGCGATGATCACCCAGCTGGCCGCGACCGCCGACCCGCGCCCGGTCACGCTCTTCTGGGGCGTCCGGGACATCTCCGAGCTCTACGACATCGACGACGTGTCCGCGATCGCCCACGCCTGCCCCAAGGTCACCGTCGTCCCGGTGGTCTCCGAGGGCAACCCGGGCCCCTATGCGTACGGCCTGGTCACGGACGTGGTGGCGGCCTACGGCGAGTGGTCCCGCCACGAGGTCTGCCTGGCCGGCCCGCCGCTGATGGTGGCCGCGACGAGCGCCGCCCTGGAGCAGCTCGGCGTGGCGCGAGCCCGCATCCACCACGATCCCCCGGAATAAGATCTTTGATTTGTACGGGGATGACGCCCGTCCCCACCCGCATCGACGGCAGTCCCGTGGCGCACCACACCTGCGGCCACGTTCCCCCGGCGCGACCCGCCGCCGGCCCCGGCGTGCCCGCACCCTCCACCGCGCCGCTCCCGGCCCCGCCACGCACCCGGCCGCGCCCGTGCCGGCCCACGCGCGAAGGCTCGATGTGCGCTCCCCCGCCGCCCCGGCTGCTGCCCATGGCTGTCGCGAGCCGGCACACGACAATGAGCTGCAGCCGAACCCCGATCGGCTGTCACCCACGGCTCCAGAAAACGCTCCCCACGACAACCCGCTGCAGCCGGCCGCGTCGCCGCGGTGGACCCCCGCCGGCTGGTCGCCTCCGGCGTCTCACCCGAGCGGGGACGGCGGGACGACCAGCCGGCGAGGTAGGGCCGCCGGCCGGAGGTGGGTTCACGGGGGCATTCCGGCCGGCGGGGATCGAGGGTCAGCGAGTTCGCGGCTCGCTCATCGGGCTGTCGCCGGTGGTCGAGGAGCCGCCCGCCGACCGGGAGCCGGCCGCGGACACCGAGCCCGTCGTGGACACCGAGCCGACCGTGGACACCGGGCCGACCGTGGACACCGGGCCGACCGTGGACACCGGGCCGACCGTGGACACCGGGCCGACCGTGGACGCGGCGTCGGCGGCAGACGAAGCGGCGGCCGGGTCGGCCGGTGACGGCTGGGTGGTCGCCAGCTCGTCGGCTATCAGGAGATCCTCGCGGACCCGCCCGGAGCGATACCCCGCCCGCCCGACCATGTGGGCCGCGACCGGGGCCGTGGCCATCTGGAAGACGGCTACGAGGAGCAGGACGCCCAGGTGGTCGCGGAGGCTCAGGGCGCAGCCGGCCAGGATCAGCAGCAGGCCGAGGACCTGCGGTTTCGTGGCGGCGTGCATGCGGGACAGCAGGTCGGGGAAGCGCAGCAGGGCGACGCCCGCGGAGAGGCTGAGGAGGGCTCCGAGGATCAGGCAGAGCCAGGCGACGGCGTCGATCATCGGGGTGGCCTCCGGGTGGCGAAGCGGGCGACGCTGACCGAGCCGATGAAGCCCAGGATCGAGAGGACCACCAGGATCGGCAGGGCGGTGGCGTCGCGGGAGAAGGCGGCCTCGGCGCCGATCGCGGCCATCACGATGGCGAGCAGCACGTCCATGGCGATGATGCGGTCCAGGATCGTCGGGCCGCGGACCACCCGGACCAGGGTGAGGACGGCGCCGGCGGTCAGCAGCACGGTGACGATCACGGCTACGGCGGTCATGCGGGTTCCCCTCGGAAAAGAGCACGCTCCGACGGCGAGCCGAAGGCGTCGACGATCCGGCGCTCCAGGGCCAGCACCTCGCCGCGGAAACGTTCGACCTCTTCGAGCGAGGAGACCCCGAGCACGTGTACGTACAGAACGCCGCGTTCCCGGTCGACCTCGACGATGAGGCTGCCCGGCACCAGCGACAGCGCCTCGGCGGTCAGCGTCAGGCCGAGGTCGGACGGGACCCGCAGGCGTACCGCGATGACGGCGCTCCGCACGGTCGTCCCGAACCGGAACGCCAGCAGCGCCACCTGCGCGCTCGCCACCACCATGTCGGCGGCGAACCGGACGGCGAACCGGAGGACGCCGAGCGGGTGGATGCGGCCCGCGTAGGTGACCGGCGGCAGCGGGAAGACGGTCAGCACGACGACGGCGATGAGCAGGCCGCCGACCACCGTGATCGGGGTGACGCCGCCCCAGAGCAGCGTCCAGATGACGGTGAGCGCGACCGCGGCGACACAGCGGTCCCGCCAGCGCCCCGCGCTCACGGGGCACCGCCCGACGAGGAAGCGGACTCGGCGAGCACCGAACGGGCGTACCCGGCTCGGTCGCTCAGATCCCCGGCCGCCTGATCACCGACCGCGAAGAGCGGCCCCGCCACCACGGTGAGCGCCACGCCGAACGCGACGAGGGCCAGGGTCGGGACGATCATCATGGGCGGGCACCGTCCGGCCTCGGGGGCGGGCATGGCCGGGTTCGGGGCGCGCCAGAAGGCGAGGTTCCAGACCCGGGCGATCGCGTAGAGGGTGAGCAGGCTGGTCAGCACGCTGCCGGCGACGAGCAGCCAGGCCAGCGGCCCGCCGTCGGTGACACCGGCCTCGATCAGGCCGAGCTTGCCGATGAAGCCGGAGAACGGCGGGATGCCGGCCAGGTTCAGCGCCGGGATCAGGAACGCGACGGCCAGGACCGGGTTGAGCCGCGCCAGGCCGCCGAGCCGGTCCAGCGCCGTGCTGCCGCCGCGTTTCTCGATGAGCCCGGCCGCGAGGAAGAGCGTCGTCTGCACGGTGATGTGGTGGACCACGTAGAAGATCGCGCTGGCCATCCCGAGCCGGCTGGTGAGCCCGACGCCGAAGAGCAGGTACCCGATGTGGCTGACCAGCGTGAACGACAGCAGCCGCTTGATGTCCGACTGGGCAACCGCGCCGAGGATGCCGACCACCATGGTGAGCAGCGCGAGCACCAGCAGGACCACTGTGGCGCGCCCGCCGGGGAAGAGCAGGGTCTCGGTACGGATGATCGCGTACACGCCGACCTTCGTGAGCAGGCCGGCGAACACGGCGGTGACCGGCGCCGGAGCGGTCGGGTAGCTGTCCGGCAGCCACGACGAGAGCGGGAACACCGCCGCCTTGATCCCGAAGGCGAGCAGCAGCATGCCCTGGAGGATCAGCTTGAGCCCGTCCGGCAGCCCGTCCAGCCGTTCCGCGAGCTGCGCCATGTTGAGCGTGCCGGTGGCCGCGTAGACCAGCCCGATCGCGGTCAGGAAGATCACCGAGGAGAGGAGGCTCACCACGATGTACGTCGTCCCGGCCCGGATCCGGTTCTCGGTGCCGCCGATGGTGAGCAGAACGTAGCTCGCCACCAGCAGGATCTCGAACCCGACGTAGAGGTTGAACAGGTCTCCGGCCAGGAACGCGTTGGTCACGCCGGCGGTCAGGATCAGGTATGCCGGGTGGTAGACCGAGAGCGGCGTCTCCTCGTGGCCGTCCGCCATGCCCTGCCCGATCGAGTAGATCAGCACGCAGACCGTGACGGCCGCCGAGACGACGAGCATGAGCGAGGCCAGCTCGTCGGCGACCAGCACGATGCCGAGCGGCGCGGCCCAGCCACCGACCGCGACGACCAGCGCGCCCTCGGTCGTGGAGAGGTAGAGCAGGGCGGACGATACGAGCAGGGTCACCGTGAGCGCGGTGAGGCTGACGGTCCGCTGCACCCGCGGCCGGCCGTTCATGAGCAGCGTGAGCGCGGCCCCGAGCAGCGGGATCGTCACCGGAAGGGGAACCAGCCAGGTCATCGGCGTCCCTCCGAGACGGCGACCGGGCCGGCCGCGTCGGACTCGTCCGAGTCGGCGACGCCGGAACCCTCGTCGCGCTCGGCCAGCATCATGATCCGCTTGTCCTCGACGTCGTCCTGCACCTCGTCGTGCCCGGACATGGCCCAGCTCCGGTAGGCGAGCGCCAGCAGGAACGCCGTCATGCCGAGCGTGATCACGATGGCCGTGAGGATCATGATCTGCGGCAGCGGATCGGCCATCTCCTCCTCCGGCGCGCCGCCCACGATCGGCGGGGCGCCGGCCTCGCCGCCGAGCAGGATCAGCAGGTTCACGCCGTTGCCGAGCAGGATCATGCCCATCAGCACCCGGGTGAGGCTGCGTTCGAGCAGCATCGAGACACCGGCCGCGAACAGCACGCCGATGACGACGACGTAGACCAGATTCGGCGTCATACCAGCTCCTTCTCGCGGTCCGGGGCGGCCGGGACGGATGGGGAGGCGTCCTCCCAGGAGGCGTGCTGGCGGTCCAGTTCGGCGCCGAGCGACCGCAGGATCTCCAGCACCAGGCCCACGACGATCAGGTAGACCCCGACGTCGAAGACCACGCTCGTCGCGAAGTGCACATGGCCGAAGACCGGCATGTGTACGTCGACCAGCGCACTTTGCAGGACCTCCCCGCCGGCGACCATCGCGGCCAGTCCGGCGCCGACGGCGGTCAGCAACCCGGCGCCGAGGACCACCCCGGCGTCGACCGGCGCGGCCGCGTTGAGCTCGGGCTTGCCGCCGGCCAGGTAGCGGGTGGTCAGGGCCAGGCCGGCCACCAGCCCGCCGGCGAACCCGCCGCCCGGCGCGTTGTGGCCGGAGAAGAGCAGGTAGATCGAGAACAGCACGATCGTGTGGAACAGCAGCCGGGCCACCACCTGCAGGATGATCGACTGCCGGCGGGCCTCCGGGGTGTCCCCGGCCCGCAGCCAGCCGGCCCCGCCGTCCGGGAGCGACGACGACGAGGGCACCCGGTGCCGCAGCGCGCCGTCCCGCCGGAAGATCAGGCTGGCCACGCCGGTCGCGGCCACCACGAGCACCGAGATCTCGCCCATGGTGTCCCAGGCGCGGATGTCGACGAGCGCCACGTTGACGATGTTGGTGCCGCCGCCGTACGAGACCGAGAGGTCCGGGAAGTCGATCGAGATGGGGATGGCCTGCCGGCCGCTGACCGCCGCGTACGCCATGCCGGCCGCGACCAGGCCGGACGCCACCGCCACCAGGTTGCGGACGATCCGGCTGCCGATCAGCGGGCGGGCCGAGAAGAACGCCGGCAACCGCCGCAGGACCAGCAGGAACATCACGATCGTGGCGGTCTCCACGAGGAACTGGGTGAGAGCCAGGTCGGGCGCGCCGTGCAGGATGAAGAGGACCGCCACGCCGTACCCGCCGACGCCGACCAGGATCATCGCGGTCATCCGCCGCCGGGCCCGGGCCGCGAGCAGCGCGGACGCGGCCACCACGGCGCCCGCGACGAGCTGCAGCGGGCTGTCCCAGAGGCGCAGGCCGGCCGCCGGCCAGGGCGCGCCGAGGCCGAGCGTCACGGCGCCGATGACGACCATGACGACCAGGATCGAGCCGAGGCTGAACGGCAGCGAGCCGCGCTGCGTCGCGCCGGTCACCTCGACGGCGGCCCGGTCCACGGCCGCCATGATCGAGCGGTAGACCGACTCGGCCGCCGGGAAGCGCTGGGCGGGCCACGGTCCGCGGCGGGCCACGCCGAACCAGACCGACAGGCCGATCGCGAGCACCGCGACCGAGAGCAGCACCGGCAGACCGAAGCCGTGCCAGAGCCCGAGGTGGTAGGCCGGCCCGCCGAAGGCGTCCGCCCACGGCGCGAGCAGGACGTCGAGGCGGGTGATCAGCAGGCCGGCGGCCAGGCTCAGGACGGCCAGCAGCACGGCCGGCGCCGTGAAGAGCACGCCGGGAGAAGCGGGGGCGGCCGCCGGAACCCCGGGCTTGCGGGCGAAGGCACCCCAGAGGAACCTCAGCCCGTACGCAACGGTCAAGCCGGACCCGGCAACCAGGGTGAGAAGAACGAGGCGGTCCTGCTCGAAGGCCGCGAAGGCGGCCTCCTTCCCGGCGAAACCGGCGAGCGGCGGGATGCCCGCCATCGACGCCACGGCGACGCCGGCGGCCGTCGCGAGCACCGGCAGGCGACGGCCGAGATCGCTCAGCTCGCGCAGGTCACGGGTGCCGGTGACGCGGTCGATCACGCCGACCACGAGGAAGAGCGCGGCCTTGAAGAGGGCGTGGGCGAGCAGCAGCGCGGCGCCGGCCAGCGCGGCCGCCCGGGTGCCGGCGCCGAACGCGACGGTGAGCAGGCCGAGCTGGCTGACCGTGCCGTAGGCGAGGACGAGCTTGAGGTCGTTCTGGCGCATCGCGGCCCAGCCGCCGAGCAGCATCGTGACCAGGCCGGCCGCCACCGTGATCGCCCGCCACGCGGCGACGTCGCCGAACGCCGGGCCGAGCAGGCCGATCAGGAAGACGCCGGCCTTCACCATCGACGCGGCGTGCAGGTACGCCGACGCGGGCGTGGGAGCGGCCATGGCGGCCGGCAGCCAGAAGCTGAACGGGAAGATCGCCGACTTGGAGAGCGCGCCGGCCAGGATCAGCACGGCCGCGGTGACCAGGTAGCCGCTCGAGGGCAGCTGCCCCGCGGAGATCTCCGACCAGCGGTAGGTGCCGGCGTGCTCGCCGAGCATCACGAACCCGACCAGCATGGCCAGCCCACCGGCGGTGGTCACGACGAGCGCCTGCATGGCGGCCCGGCGGGCCGCCGCCTGTTCCGGGCGATGACCGATCAACAGGTACGAGAAGACGGTCGTGAGCTCCCAGAACACGTAGAGCACGATGAGGTCGTCGGCGAGCACCAGCCCGGTCATCGAGGCCGCGAACGCGAGCAGCGTGCCGGCGAACCGGCCCTCGCCGTCGGTGAAGTAGCGGGCGCTGTAGACCAGGACGATCGCGCCGATCCCGCCGACGATCATCATCATCAGCCGGGCCAGCGGACCCATGTGGAACGCCAGGTTCACGCCGAGCTGGGGAACCCAGGGGTGAACCTCGTACCCAATATTTCCGAAAAATGCGTATAAAAGGGTGCAGGCTGGCACCAGCGCCAGGCCGTACAGCACGCGGTTGCCGCCGAACCGCACCAGGATCGGCGCGGCGAGGGCGGCCACGGCGTGCAGGATGAGGAGAAGAAGCACGCCACACCTTTCGCTCGCCGGCTCGGACAACGGTGACCGGCGGATGTGGCACTCCTGCCCCAGAACCACGACAGGTTCATGACTTTCAGGCAGGGGCGATCAGCGAGCTGTAATCCCAACCCCGCAGCGGGCGGTCGGTGAGCGAGCCGTCGGCGCGCGGCACCCGCAGCGGGTCGCCCTCCTGAGTGAACGACACCGACGCCACATCGGCCCGGGCCGTGAGCGTGCAGACGATCTGGGCGTACGCGAGGACCTCGTCGCTGCGGGCGCTGCCGGCGTCCTCCTCCTCGGTCACCTCGACCGTCACGCCGCCGCCGGAGTCGCGGGCGGACAGCGCGATCCCGGCCAGCGCCGTCGAGAGCCCGAGCCCGCGCTCGGCCGCGGTCGGGCCGGCGATCAGGTCGTCGAGCTGCCGCTGCGGGGTGGGCACCGAGCTGACCCGGCGGACCGCCTGCACGAGGCGGCCGTCGCGGACCATGCAGAGCACCTCGGCGACCTCGCCGCCGGGGGCCGGGCCGGCCGTCACGGTGTTCTGCCCGCCGTGCGGGAGGGTCACCTCGTGCGGCTCGTCCTGGGCCGGGATGCCGCAGCCCGCGACCAGCAGCACCGGCAGCAGCGCCAAGCGTCGTCTCAACATGAGAACTCCACCCGGAACCGTGCTCCGCCGCCCGGCCGGTCCCCGACCGAGGCCCGGCCGTCGTGCGCGGCCACGTGCCCCGCCACGATCGACAGGCCCAGGCCGGTGCCGTCGCCGCCGCCGCGCGCGTTCGCGGCCGGCCCGCGCACGAACCGGTCGAAGATCACCGGGCGGTGCTCCTCGGCCACGCCGGGCCCCTCGTCGTCGACCTCGACGAAGCAGCCGCCGCCGGCCGAGCCCAGCCGGACGGCGACCGGGCCTCCCCCGTACCGGATCGCATTGTCGACGAGATTGCCCAGCGTCTGCTCCACCCGGCGGCGGTCCACCCGCCACGTGTCCGGGGTGCCCGGCAGCGTCACGACCAGATCCTCCGGCAGCCCGCGGGACCGGCACACCGCGCGGGCCAGCTCGGCCATCTCGACCGGCTCCCGCTGCACCGGCCGGTCGCTGCGGGCCAGCTCCAGCAGGTCGTCGACGAGGTCCTGGAACCGGTTCACCTCGGCCGCGATCAGCGTGACGGCCTGCGCGGAGCGCTCGTCGAAGCCGTCCTTGCGCCGCTCGATCACGCTGACCGCCGCCGACAGCGTCTGCAGCGGCGACCGCAGCTCGTGGCTCACGTCCGCGGCGAACCGGCGGTCCCGCTCCAACCGGCGGGCCAGCTGGTCGGCCATGTCGTTGAAGGCGAGCGAGAGGGTGGCGAGGTCGGGCTCGGTGTCCGGGTCGATCCGGGTGCCCAGATCGCCGGCGGCCACCTCGCGGGCGGCGCCGGCCACCACGGTGAGGGGACGCAGCGCGTACCGGGTGACGTACCAGCCGACGGCCGCGCCGCCGGCCGCGACCATGATGGCGACGGCCGCGAGCACCAGCGCCAGCAGCTGGAGGGTACGGTCCAGCTCCCGCAGCGACACGATCTCGTAGAACGAGGACGAACCGGACAGCGGCACTCCGACGACGAGCGCCGGGCCGGCATCCCGGGTGATCCGCTGCGCGCCGGCCTCGCCCCGGGCGAGCATCTCCTGGAGCTTCGCCGGGATCGCCGAACCGGCCGCCGGCTCGGCCGTCCGGGAGTACCACTGGCCGCCCATCTGGAGCAGGACGTACCGGTCGGCGCCGGTGTCGAGCGCCCGCAGTGCCTCGGAGACGTCCGGCGACGGCCCGGCGATCCCGGCGTTCACCACGGTGGCGTCGAAGTACGCGGCCCGCACCGCGGTCCGCTCCCGCTCGGCGAAGAGCGTGTTCCGGATCAGCTCGTACGAGACCAGGCTCACGCTGGCCGAGAGCAGCAGCGCGCCGACCGCGAACGCGGCGCTCACCCGGGCCCGCAGGCCGATCGGCTTCACGGCTGCAGTTTGTAGCCCAGGCCCCGGACCGTCACCAGGTGGCGGGGCTCCTTGTTGTCCACCTCGATCTTGTGGCGGAGCCGGCCCACGTGCACGTCCACCACCCGCTCGTCGCCGAACTCGTAGCCCCAGACGCGCTGCAGCAGCTGCTGCCGGGACAGGACCAGGCCGGGGTGGGCGGCGAGCTCGCAGAGCAGGCGGAACTCGGTCCGGGTCACCGCCACGGGCGTGCCGTTCAGCCTGACCTCGCCGGCGTCCGGGCTCACCTCCAGGTCGCCGAACGCGAGCACCGTCGCCGACGGGGTGGCGGGCGCCGCGGCGGCCGTCACCTGGGCCCGGCGCCGCAGGGCCCGCAGCCGCGCGGCCAGCTCCTTGATCGCCACCGGCTTGATGACGTAGTCGTCGGCGCCCGCCTCGAGCGCCGCCACCACGTCGTGGGTGTCGTCCCGGGCGCTGATCACGATGATCGGCACCTCGGTGTCCCGGCGGAGCTGCCGGATGCACTCGAAGCCGTCCATCCCGGGCAGCATCAGGTCGACCAGGACGGTGTCGGCGGGACGGCGGCGCTGTTCAGCGAGCCCCTCCTCGGCGGTGGCGGCGGTGTACGCGGTGTACCCCTCGTCCTCCAGGGCCATGGACAGCGACAGCCGGATCCGGTCGTCGTCCTCGATCAGCAGCACGGCGGTCATATCCGCATGATGCCGCCCGGAACGCGCGGTCGCCCCTCACGTGCCTGAGACGAGGGGTTTGTCACCGAACTGTCATGGCCGCGGGCCGGTTTCGCCAAGCCACCGGGCCAGGCTGTGAGATCCCGGTTCCCCTTCCTTCGGGAGGTACAGCATGACGGCCGTCAGCCTGGCCGCCGCGGTCGCCGTCGGCATCGTCGCCGGCCTGGCCGCGCTCGTGCCGCTGCGCCGCCGGGGGCTGCCGCTCTGGCTGCCGTTCGCCGCGGGCGTCGGCGCGGCCGTGCTCGCCAGCGTCGTCACGCGGCTGTCGAACGCCGAACGCACCAGCCTGACGTTCGTCGAGTTTCTGCTCCAAGTCCTCTTCGCCGGCGCCGGACTGGCCGCCGTGGCGGTGACCGCAAGGAACGAACGATGACCGACACCGTGATCGTCACCCCGCTGACCGACCTCGACCGGGACGTGGCCGAGCTGATCCGGCCGGCGCTCATGGAGGCGGCCGGCGAGGGCCGGGACGTCGTGGTCGACCTCCGGGCCGTGCACATCATCGACTCGGCCGGGCTCGGGCTGCTGGTCCGCGCCCATCAGGAGGCGAAGCAGCAGGGCGGCCGGTTCGCGCTGGCCGCGCCGTCGCGGTTCGTGCTGACCGTGCTGCACACGATGAAGCTGGACGGGTTGTTCGCGCTCTACCCGGACCGCGAGGCGGCGACGAGCGGCGCCGCCCCGCTCGACATCGCGGAGCTGGTCTCCTGATCGAGCCGGCCGTCCCCTATCAGATTTCTGTGATTCACACCGGATAACGGCAACCCGGGCGCTTCCCCGCCGATCAGGAAGCCATGACTGCCGAAGCCTCCGTGACGCACCCCGTCGAGTGGTGGAAGCAGTTCGAGACCGCCACCGAACGGTTCGACGAGGCGATCCTCACCACCGGCCTGACCGAGCTGCTGCTCCCCAAGATCACGTCGCAGCTGCTCCAGCGGGAGGCGGACATCGCCGCCGACATCACGATCCTCTACCGCAACAAGCCGAAGAGCGAGGGCCTGCACGATCGGTATCTCGCCGCCGCCGAACGGCTCCGCGAGACGATCGCCCGGCTCGCGGTCCGCGACGTCGACCAGTCGACGCTCGCCGAGGCGCTGGCGGTCTCCTGGGTGATCGACGGCGAGTACGCCCGGGCCGCCGCCGAGATGGAGGCCCGGGTCGGCGCGGTGGCGCTGCTGCGCGTCTTCGTCTCGGCGCTGCGCGTCTCGCACCTGAACGTCAACGTCACCGCCCAGCTGCTCAACTCGGGCCGCACCCCGGCCGAGGCGATCTACGCGGGCCGGGTCCTCGGCAAGTACGGCTACTGGCCGGACTGGCTGCAGAGCCTCGTCGTCGAGCACGCCCAGGCCGGCACCCTGACCGAGGAGTTCGTGAAGGCGCTCGACCTGTGCGCGTTCGCGACGCTGCGCTCCACCCAGTCGCGGTTCGCCCGCCAGCTGCTGCGCGGCGAGCCGGCCGCGATCCGGTCCGCGGTCCGCATCCTGGAGTCGATCGGCGAGGCCGAGATCGCCGGACGCCTGCGCGAGGGCGACATGGGAGCGGTGGCCTTCGCCGCCCGCTTCGCGTCGGTCTGAAAGCCGGCGGCCTAGAAACCGGACGCCTTCGGGAGCAGCCGCCCCCCGGTCCAGGCCAGGCCCATCCCGGCCGCGAGCAGCAGCAGCGCCCCCACCGTGGGCAGTGGCTTGGCCGCGTACGACTCCGACCCGATCGCCAGGGCCGCCAGCATCATCAGGACCCCGTCCGCCGGGTTGACCAGCTTCGAGCGGAACACCGCCCAGCCGAGCAGCAGCAACCCCACCCCGGTGATCGTCCCGGCCGCGGTGACGAGGGCCGGCACATGACCGGTCACGATCGGCGCGCTCTCGATCACCGCCTCCTCCGGGAGGGCGGCGAGCGGCACCAGCGTCGTGGATCCGGCGAGGGTCACCAGCAGCCCGGTGAGAGCACACCGCCGGGTACGGGAGCCGGCCAGCAACCCGGCGAGCGCGATCAGCGCGACCGTGGCGAGCCAGCCCGCGAGCAGGCGTACCGCGAGCGGGCCGGGAGCGCTGCTGACGCCGAGGGTGAGCCAGCCGTAGAGGACCGCCGCGACCGGCAGCGCCCAGAGCGCGAGCCGGGCGTACCGGCGGACCGACCAGATCCACACGGCGTCCCGGACCGGGACGGTGTCCAGCCCGACCGCCTCCGCGCCGGCCACCGAGGTGGGCGCGCCGACCCAGGCCGGCGCCACCCGGAGGGGACGCCCGCTGGCGGTCTGACGTTGGCTGATGCTCATGGCTCCGCCTTGTTCACACGGCCCGTGGCAGGCACGAGGTTCGCAGGGGCAACGAGCCGAGCGGCCGGGGGCGCCGGTCGGATCCTGCGAGGAAGCATGTCAGGCCGGACTTAAACCGTGGGCTATTTCACCAAAAAATGGGAAAAGTCAGGCCAGGTGGCTCGCATCTCTGCAGTAGACGAAGGTCGCGATGTCCAACGCCTCCACGGCGCCGTCCCCGCCCCGCACCGCCCGCAGGAACTCACCCTCGTTGGCGCCCTCGACCCCGCGCCACCGATCCGGGGCCTCCCGGACGAAGCGGGTGCGGTGGTACGGCCCGGTCATCACGAGCGCCTCGCCGTCCGGCACGACCTCGTACTCGCTGCCCATCCACCACCAGCGCCCGCACAGTTCGGCCGCCTCGCCGGACGGGACGACCGGCGGCCGCCACGGCACGACCGGCGAGGGCTCGTCGTCGACGACGGTCGTGAGCGTCCGCAGCGCCACGTCCCGGATGTGGTCGCCGGTCAGGCCGTACGCGTTGGCGAAGACGATCACACCGAGCCGGCTCCGCCGGTGGACCACCAGGTGTGCGACGTACCCCGGCATGGAGCCGCCGTGGCCGACGTAGACCCGCTCCCCCACCCGGAAGAGCTGCGGGCCCAGACCGTGCCCGGCGGTCCACGACTCGAGGTCGCTGAGCACCACCGGCGTGCACATCTCGTCGACGGTCTCCCGGGCCAGCACGGCCGGGGCCGGGTCGGCCAGGAATCCGGCCCACTTGGCCATGTCGGTCACCGTCGACCACAGCTGCCCGGCCGGCGCCATCGCCCCGGTGTCCGGGCGCGGCTCCTCGTGCAGCGCGCCGCCGAGGTCGTGCACGACGTAGCCGCGGGCGTACGGCTCGACCGGCGCGTAGGTGGTCCGCTTCATCCCGAGCGGGTCGAGCACCCGCTTGCCGGCCAGCTCGATCCAGCTCTGCCCGGTGACGCGTTCCAGCACCGCGCCGAGCAGCCCGTACGCCAGGTTCGAGTACCGGTACCGGCGGAACGGCTGCCCGGCCAGCTTCTCGTACGTCAGCCCGGCCAGCAGCCGGTCGACGTCCCCGCCGGCGGTGCGCTCCCACCACGGGCCGTCCGGCTCGCGCTGCAGGCCGGAGACGTGCCCGAGCAGCTGCCGCAGCGTCACCCCGCCGATCGGGGTGCCGGGCAGGTGCCGGTAGAGCAGGTCGTCCAGGGCGAAGAAGCCCTCGTCGCGCAGCTGCATCACCAGCGTCGCGGTGATCGTCTTGGTGATCGACCCGAGGCGGTACTGCGTCTTCGGATCCGGGCGGGGCTGCTCGCCGGCGGCCGCGAAGTGCAGCACGGCACGGTCCCGGACGACCGCGAGGGCGAGCGACGGCACCCGGCCGGTGGATTGGGCCCGGGCGGCGATCTCGTCGACGCGGCGGGCGGTCTCCGGAAGCAGCGACACGGTGGAACCTCTCGGTGGGGGGACTGACGGGTTTAACTGTTCGATGACGATTCGGCTACGCCGAATCGTCATGTGCCGGACGTGCGCGGACGTGCCACGATCGATGATGTGGAAGCCGTACTCTGGATCGTCCTCGCCATCGCGCTGGTGATCGGCGAGGCCTTCACCGCGACGATTCTCGTCATCTTCTTCGCGGCGGGCGCCGCCGCGGCCGCCGGCGCGGCCGCTCTCGGTGCGCCGCTGCTCGTCCAGGTCATCGTCTTCGCCCTGGTCTCCGGCCTCTCGGTGGCCGCGGTCCGGCCGATCGTGATGCGGCACGCCCGCCCCGCGATCGAGACGGGCGACACGCCGTTCGGCATCGAGGCGATGGCGGGCGCCCGCGGCACCGTCGTCGACGCGGTCGACGCCGGCCGTGGCATGGTGAAGATCGACGGCGAGTTGTGGCAGGCCCGCTCGTTCGACGGCAACGAGTCGTTCCAGCCCGGCGACCGCGTGCGCGTCGTCAAGGTCCGGGGCGCCACCGTCCTGGTCTGGCACGACGACGATCTCCCCGACGTCTAGTAACGCTCTTCGACAACCTGAGAGGCGTCATGGAAGCCATCATCCTGGTGCTCGTCATCGTCATCGCGGTCTTCGCGGTGACGACCCTCGTGAAGTCGGTGCGGATCGTCCCGCAGCAGCGCATGGACGTGGTCGAGCGCCTCGGCAAATACAAGCGCACCCTCTCGCCCGGGCTGAACCTGCTGGTGCCGTTCATCGACGCGGTCCGCACCAAGGTGGACATGCGCGAGCAGGTGGTCTCCTTCCCGCCGCAGCCGGTGATCACCTCGGACAACCTGGTCGTCTCGATCGACACGGTGCTCTACTTCAAGGTCGTCGACCCGGTGCGGGCCACCTACGAGATCTCCCACTTCCTCCAGGCGATCGAGCAGCTCACCGTCACCACCCTGCGCAACGTGATCGGCTCGCTCGACCTGGAGCGCGCCCTGACCAGCCGCGAGGAGATCAACAAGCACCTGTCCGGCGTCCTCGACGAGACCACCGGCCGCTGGGGCATCAAGGTCACCCGGGTCGAGATCAAGGCGATCGAGCCGCCGCCCAGCATCCGCGACTCGATGGAGAAGCAGATGCGCGCCGAGCGTGACCGGCGGGCCGCGATCCTCAACGCCGAGGGCCACAAGCAGGCGCAGATCCTCACGGCCGAGGGTGAGAAGCAGGCGGCCGTGCTGCGCGCCGACGGTGACCGGCAGGCCCGGATCCTGCAGGCCGAGGGGCAGGCCAAGGCGATCCGTACCGTCTTCGACGCCATCCACCAGGCGAACCCGTCGCAGAAGGTGCTCGCCTACCAATACCTCCAGTCCCTGCCGCAGATCGCGAACGGCTCGGCCAACAAGGTCTGGATCGTGCCGACCGAGCTGACCAAGGCCCTCGAGGGTCTCGGCGGCGCGCTGGGCGGTCTCGCGAACATGGCCGGCGACGTTCCCTCGCAGAACGTCGACTCGGAGGCGGTCGAGCGGGAGGCGGCAGCGGCGGCCGAGGCTGCGGCCGCCGAGGCGCAGCGGGTGAACGCCGAGGTCCGGGCGGCCGAGGCGGAGTCCACATCGTCGGCCCTTCCGCAGGTCCCGCCGACGGCCGCGCTGGGCGGCGCGGATTACGCGGGCGAGGATCACATTCAAAAAGCCTGATGCGTACGAGGGGAAGGCCGGTCCCGCCGGGGACCGGCCTTCGCCCCATCCGCTCGCGCCCCGACCGCCCTCCCCCTCCCTCCCCCTCCCTCCCGACCGCGATCTTGTGAATCTGCGCAGAAACGGTCCAGCACAACTCCACAAGATCGAGCCAAAGACGACCCGGCCGCGCCCTCGGCCGCGCCCCGGCCGCCCCCCGGCCGCGCTTCCCCCGACCGCGATCTTGTGAATCTGTGCAGAGACGGTCCGGCGCAACTTCACAAGATCGAGGCGGAGGGGAGCCCGGCCTTCGTCGTTCCGGCCCGGGGCGGGTGGTCGTCGCCGCGGCCACGGGACTCCGGCCCTACGCCCTCGGACCGCCGCCACGCCCGAGCCTCAAGCCGCCGCGGCACCCCGGGACGGCACCGGCCCGGGGCACGTTCCGGCGAAGCCGGGCCACGCCCGGTCAGCCCCACCCCGAGGCCCACGGCGACCGTCGCGATGCCGAGCCAGACGAGCGGGCGCGGCGACGGCCCGCCCAGCGCCATCCCGGCGAGCGCCGCGCTGATCGGCGCCACCCCGGTGAGCAGGCCGGCGCGGCCCGCGCCGATCCGGTCGACGCAGGTGTACCAGAGCAGGAACGCCAGGGCGGTCACGGCGACCGCCAGATAGGCGCCGGCCAGCAGGTCGGCGGCGGTCAGCCGGGCCACCGCGGCCGGGCCCTCGGTCACCGCGCCGGCCACCCCGAACAGCACCGCGGCCAGCCAGGTGGTGTGCGCCGAGACGCCGAGCGGGCCGTGCCGGCCGAGCAGCGGGACCGCGAGCAGGGTGAACGCGGCCTCGCACGCGAACGTCACGAACGCCCAGGCCAGCCCGGCCGCGTCGGTACGGCCCAGGCCCTGGACCAGGGCGGCGCCGGCGGTCACCACGACGGCCGCCAGGATCACGCGCTGGGACGGGCTGCGACCCTCCAGCATCGGGCCGCCGACCGCCAGCAGGATCGGCACGCACGCGACGGCCACGCCGAGGACGGCCGGCTCGGCGTGCGCGGCGCCGCGGACCAGGGCGACGTTGAAGAGCAGCAGCCCGGTGCCGGTGACGCCGAGCAGCCACAGCCACTCGGTCCCCCGCGGGCGGTGCAGCCGGGCGCCGGTGAACCGGGCCCAGGCCAGCAGCAGGAGGAAGGCGGCGCCGTAGCGGAGCGCCTGCACGGTGAACAGCGGCGCGCCGGCGAGATGCCCCGACACGGCCACGCTGCCGCCGACGAAGACCATCCCGGCGGCGCCGGAAATCACGGGTAACGCTTTCACGCCCCCGATCCTGCGCCGCGATATGGTTCGGTTCGAGGACCAATCCGCACGGAAGGAAGCGGACCAATTCCGGGCTCGGACTTTCTTCAGCTGCGCCCCGGCGCCGCCCCGGCCAAGGGGCTGACCGCCTGGCTGGCCGGCGGGCTGCGCACGGCCGTGGCCGCCGGCCGGCTCGCACCGGGCGACCGGCTGCCCGCCACCCGGCAGCTCGCCGCCGAGCTCGGCGTGTCCCGGGGCGTCGTGGTCCAGGCCTACCAGCGGCTCACCGACGAGGGCCTGGCCGCGGCCCGGACCGGTTCGGGCACCGTGGTCACCGGCCGGCCCGGGACCCGGCGGCCCGCCCTCGACCGCCGGCGCACCCTCGACGAGCTGCGCCTGCCCCTCTCCACTCCGGACGGCATCGACCTGAACCTCTCCCCCGGCGTGCCCGACCTGTCCGCGTTCCCGCGCACGGCGTGGCTGCGGGCCGAGCGGACGGTGCTCGACCGGGTGACCGGTTCCGATCTGGGATACGGCGACCCGGGCGGCGCGCCGGGACTCCGGTCGCAGCTGGTCGGCTGGCTCTCCCGTACCCGTGGGGTCCGGGCCGAAGCGGACGACGTGGTCGTCACCGCGGGCGTAGCGCAAGGTCTCGCCCTGCTCGCGCAGGTCCTGCGCGGCGAGGGCGTGAGCGATGTGGCCGTCGAGGACCCCGGATCGCGCGGCGCCACCGACCAGCTCGCCTACTGGGGGATGCGGACCACCGGCGTCGCGGTGGACGACGAGGGGATGCGGACCGACCTGCTGGCGGACGCCGCGGCGGCGCTGCTCACCCCGGCACACCAGTTCCCGACCGGGGTCGTGCTCAGCCCCGGCCGCCGTCGCACCCTCCTCGCCTGGCCGGGACTGATCATCGAGGACGACTACGACGCCGAGCACCGCTACGACCGGTCGCCGGTCGCGGCACTCCAGGGATCGGCGCCGGAACGGGTCGCGTACCTCGGCAGCGTCTCCAAATCGCTCGCGCCCGGCATGCGGCTCGGCTGGCTCGTCGCCCCGCGCCGGATGCAGACGGCGCTGCTCGCCGCGAAACACGCGACCGATCTCGGCAATCCGGCCGTGCCCCAGCTGGTCCTCGCCGAGCTGCTGGCCTCCGGCGACTACGAGCGTCATCTGCGCGCGGTCCGGGAGCGCCAGCGCCGCCGCCGCGACGCCCTGCTCGGCGCGCTGCGCGCGCATCTCCCCGGCGCGCGGGTGGCCGGCGTCGCTGCCGGGCTCCATCTTCTGGTCATGCTGGAGGGGTACGGGGACACGCCCGACACGGTCCTCGCCGAGCGGGTGGCGGCCGCCGGCGTGATGGTCCACCCGCTCTCCTGGCACCGGCGCCGGCCCGGCCCGCCCGGCCTCGTGATCGGTTACGCCGCCCACCCGCCGGACCGGCTCGCCGAGGCAGCCGGGCGAATTGGAATGGCGCTCAGTCCTCCAGGACGGTGACGAAATCGATCAGGCGCTCCATCGAGTTGATCAGCGGCGTCTCGACGTCCTTGTAGCTGTGCACCGAGGCGAGGATGCGGCGCCACATGTCGGCCGGCTCGCGCACGCCGGCGGCCTCGCAGACGCCCTCCTTCCACGGCCGGCCCGGCGGGATCACCGGCCAGGCGCGCAGGCCGACCCGGTCCGGCTTCACGGCCTGCCAGACGTCCACGTACGGATGACCGGTCACCAGCACGTCCGGGTCCTTCACGGCGGCCACGATCCGGCTCTCCTTGGAGCCCGGCACCAGGTGGTCGACGAGCACCCCGAGCCGGCGCCGCGGGCCCGGCCGGAACTCGGCGACCGCGGCGGCCAGGTCGTCGATGCCGTCGAGCGGCTCCACCACGACGCCCTCGATCCGCAGGTCGTCGCCCCAGATCCGCTCGACCAGGGCGGCGTCGTGGATGCCCTCCACCCAGATCCGGCTGGCCTTGGCGACCTGCGCCCGGACGTCGTTCACCGCGATCGAGCCGGAGGCGGTGATCCTCCTTTTTTGTTTTTGCACGGCGACCGGCCGCCGCAGGGTCACGGTCACCCCGTCGAGCAGGAACGCCCCCGGCGTCAACGGGAAGTTGCGACGCTTCCCGAACCGGTCCTCCAGCACCACGGCGCCCAGCTCGAAGCCGACGACCGCGCCGCAGAACCCGGAATCGGCGTCCTCGACCACCAGATCCGGTTCGGCGTCCACCTCCGGTATCGGCTTGCGTCGACGCCGGCCGCCCGCGAGCACATCCTCCCCATACATGTCCCGCACGGTAACCCGCGATCACGAACACACCGGTGGTGACGCTCCGAGCCGAGACAACCTTCCGTACCGGCACGTACCCTTGCTCGCATGTCACCCGCAACTGGGGCGGCCACCCGCACCGCCCGCCGGTCCACCAGGTTCGTCGCCTGGGTGCGCGCCTGGCGCGCCGGCCTCGTGCCGTTCGACGAGCTCGCCGACGAGATCGCCGACGGCGAGGAGCACCTGGTCGCCGACGCGCCCGGCACCTGGACCGACGTGCCGCTCGCCCAGGCCCTGCCGGCCTTCGCGAAACTGCATCCCGACGAGATCCGGCTGGTCCTGCCGGTGCCCGGCGACCCGCGCGGCCTGCCCGGCCCCAGCGACCTGACCGGCGCCGCGCTGCTGGCCGGCGAAGCGGTGATGACGCCCGGGTTCGGCGTGGTGCCCGAGGTCCGGCGGCACACGTCCGGGTCCGGGGTGGAGTTCGAGACCGTGCTGTGGCGCTTCCACGTCGCGCCCGAGCACCGCCAGGTCTTCCAGATGGGGGCGGCCGAGGCCGAGGCCGAGCTGACCGCCGCGCTCGGCGAGGCGACCATGGCGCTCACCAAACTGGACGTGGCCCAGTGGAAACCCGAGCTGGCCGGCGCCCTCCAGGCCCTGCGCCGCCCGGAGAGCACCGCCACCCTGCCACCCGGCTTCGACCCGCGCTCGCGTCGGCTCTTCGCCCGGGCCAGCGTCCTCGACCAGGTCCTCGCCCTGGCCGAGACGAACGCCCCCGGCGGCGCCGTCAACGGTTTCGAGGCCCAGGCCCGGGACGCGGCCCTGCGCCCGCTGACCGCCGCCTGCCGCCAGGCGCTGGTGGCCGCCTGCAACGCGCCGCTCCACCCCTGACCGCATGAAGCATCACGCCAAGGCGCGGCCCGGCGCGGCCCATGCCCACCCGGCCAGTACCCGATCCGGCCTTTCGGGTCCTGAGCGCGTGCGGCGTCACTTCGGGCCGGAGCGCATGCCGGACAAGCAGGCGCACTGCACGTATTGCGGCGCCCGCTACCAGCCCGGCCAGCCCTGGCCCCGCCGCTGCCGCGCCTGTGGCGAGACCAGTTACCGCAACCCCACCCCGGTCGCCGTGGCACTCCAGCCGGTGGGCGCCGGCCTCCTCGCGATCCGGCGCGGCCTGCCCCCGGCCGACGGGCTGCTCGCCCTCCCCGGAGGCTTCATCGAGGTGGGCGAGACCTGGCAGGCGGCCGCCGTCCGCGAACTGGCCGAGGAGACCGGCGTCCACGCCGACCCCGCAGGCGTGACCCTCTTCGACACGGTCAGCGCCCCGGACGGCACCGTCCTCATCTTCGGGCTGCTCCCGGCCCTCCCCAGCGCCGCGGCCCTGCCACCGCCGCTCGACACCACCGAGGCGCCGGCCCGCGAGGTCCTCTACGGCCCCACCCAACTCGGCTTCAGCATCCACACGGCGATGGCCACCCGCTGGTTCAGCCGCCCCCGCCCCTGACCCTCGCGCCCTCGATCCGGCTGCGGCCCAGCGCTGTCCCGCACGGAGTGTCACGACCACACGCTGCAGCCGGCGGCGCGGGCAGGGCGGCGCCGGTCAGTCGATCAGGGTGGCGGCCCGCAACTCGGTCAGGAGGAGCTGGATCGCGGGTGCGCAGCGGGCCGCGTCGGCCGTGGTGAACCAGGCCAGCTCGGCTATCTCGCTCGCCGGCTCGGGTTCGGCGGTGAGGGCCTCGTCGCTGGTGAAGGTGATCAGGCGGACCCGGGTGCCGGCCGGGCGGTTGTGGGCCTCCGCGTCGATCGTGACGAAGGGGTGGAGGGAGGAGGGGTCGAGGGGGATGCCCACCTCTTCGAGGGATTCGCGGGCCGCCGCCTCGGCGTGGGTCTCCCCCGGCTCGGGTTTGCCGCCGGGGAGGTAGAAGGCGTCCGAACCCTCGGCCCGGACCACCAGGACGCGGCGATCCCGGACGCACACCCAGGCCGCGGCCACCACGACGGCGGACGTGGAAGGGCTCGTCATGCGAGGAGGAAGGGGGTGCCGGCCTCGAAGCGCGCCAGGTCGGCGAGGGAGGCGTGGACCGAGTGGGTGGCGCCGCCGGGGAGGGCGTCGAGCGGGTAGAAGGCGGCGTCGGTGGTCTCGTCGGTCTCGCGGAGCAGGTCACCGGACCATTCGTCGACCCGGACGGCCAGCGAGATGTGCTGGTACGTATGCCCGTACACGTTCTCCGCCAGATGCCCGCCCGAGTAGATCGCGAACGGCGTGACCCGGTGCACGGTCAGCCCGGTCTCCTCGTACACCTCGCGGACGGCGCAGTCGTGCAGGGTCTGGCCGAGCTCCATGGTGCCGGCCGGCAGCGCCCACCGCCCGTTGTCGCTCCGCTTGATCAGCAGGACCCGGCCGTCCGCGTCGCGGAGGACCGCGCGGGCGCCGACGGTCATGAGGACGCGTTCCGGCCCGGCGAGTTCCCGCAGCTGACCCAGATAAGACTCTTCCCACGCCGGCATGGCAGCGACGCTATCAAGACGCCGGGCTCAGCCGGACCGCCCGTCCGCCGAACGGTGGAGAGTGATCGTCAGAGCCGCCGGCCTGCTGCTCGCGGCGCTGATCCCGATGCTGACCGGCTGGTCGGGTTCGGTCGTGGTGAGCGGCTCGATGAGCCCGGCCGTGCGGACCGGCGACATCGTGATCACGGCCCCGCCGACCGGTGAGGGGATCCGGCCGGGCCGGGTCGTCCGGTTCCGCAGCCCGGTCCGGCCGGGCCGGTCGACGCTGCACCGGATCGCCGCGGTCACCCCGGACGGCCTGCTCGTGACGAAGGGTGACGCCAACGCGAGAGCCGACGTCACCCCGGTGCCGGTGGGCGCGGTTACCGGGGTGGGCCGGTGGCGGCTGCCGCGGGCCGGGCTCCCCCTGATCTGGTGGAGGAGCCTCGACCATCCCCGCCTGGCGGTGGCCGCCATGGTTCTGGCGACCCTGCTCATCTTCGTAAGAAATCAGATCTCATCAATCAGATCGGCGACGGAATTGACGATGCGGGACGGCCGGTAAGGGTAGGTCTCGCTCTCCATCCGGCTGCTGATCCCGGTCATCACCAGGATCGTCTCGAGGCCGGCCTCGAGACCGCACAGCACGTCGGTGTCCATCCGGTCGCCGATCATCGCGGTGGTCTCGCTGTGCGCGCCGATCGCGTTGAGCGCCGAGCGCATCATCATCGGGTTCGGCTTGCCGACGAAGTACGGCCGCACGCCGGTCGCCTTCGAGATCATCGCGGCGACCGAGCCGGCCGCCGGGAGCAGGCCCTCGTTGGACGGGCCGGTCGCGTCCGGGTTGGTGCAGATGAACTTCGCGCCGCCGTTGATCAGCCGGATCGCCTTGGTGATCGCCTCGAAGCTGTACGTCCGGGTCTCGCCGAGCACCACGTAGTCCGGCTCGAACTCGGTCAGAACGTACCCGGAGGCGTGCATCGCGGTGGTCAGGCCGGCCTCGCCGATCACGTACGCGGTGCCGCCCGGCCGCTGGTCGGAGAGGAACTGCGCGGTCGCCAGCGCGGCCGTCCAGATCGACTGCTCGGGGACGTCGAAGCCCATCCGGTTGAGCCGGGCCTGGAGGTCGCGCGGCGTATAGATCGAGTTGTTGGTGAGGATGAGGAACGGCTTGCCGGACTCCTTCATCCGGTTCACGAACTCGGGGGCACCGGGGACCGGCACACCCTCGTGGACGAGCACGCCGTCCATGTCGGTGAGCCAGCTCTCGATGGCCTTGCGTTCCTTCATGCGGGGGCTCCTCGTCGCTGTGGGGGCGGGCAGCAGTCGGTGGGACACATGTCCCAGGTCGGGAGCGTACCGATCTTGTTGTGCGGGGCTTCGGCGGTGCGCTCCTGGACCAGCTCGCGCACCATCGAGACGAACCGGGGGTGGATGCCCGGGGTGGTGGCGCGGACGTAGCCGAGACCCAGCCGGGCCGCGGTGTCCTTCGCCTCGTTGTCCAGGTCCCAGATCACTTCGAGGTGGTCGGAGACGAACCCGATCGGACTGACCACCACGTCGGTGACGCCCTTCTCGGCGAGGGCCTCCAGGTGGTCGTTGATGTCCGGCTCCAGCCACGGGATCTGCGGCGGGCCGGACCGGGACTGCCAGACCAGGTCGTACTCCAGGTCGGCGGCGGCCGCCGCGTGCACGAGGCGGGCGGTCTCCTCGAGCTGGGCGTTGTAGCGGCCGCCGGTCGGGCCGGCCGTCTTGGCCATGCTGACCGGGATCGAGTGGGCCGTGAAGACCACCCGGGTGGTGGCCCGGCGCGCCGGGTCGAGGGTGGCGAGCGCGTCCCGCACCGCCTCGATGTTCGGCTCGACGAAGCCGGGGTGGTCGTGGAACTGGCGCAGCTTGAGAATCCGCGGGGCGCCGGGCCCGACCGCCTTCCGGGCCGCGGCGATGTCCTCCCAGTACTGCTTGCAGGAGGAGTAGCCGCCGTACGCGCTGGTGGCGAAGCCGAGCGCGGTCTCCACGCCGTCATCGCGCATCCGGGCGACGGTGTCGGCCAGCATCGGGTGCCAGTTGCGGTTGCCCCAGTACGTCGGCAGCCCGATGCCGTGGGCCGCGAACTCCGTGTCGATGGCCGCCAGCAGATCGCGGCACTGCTGATTGATCGGGGAGACCCCGCCGAAGTGCATGTAGTGCTCGTACACCTCGGCGAGGCGCTCGTCCGGAACTCCGCGCCCGCGCACCACGTTGCGCAGGAACGGCATCACGTCATCGGGCTTCTCGGGCCCGCCGAAGGAGAGCAGGACGAAGGCGTCGTATACCACCCGACCATCCTGCCACCGGATCACGCACCGATCGCGTGGTAACCCCCGTCGACGTGGACCATCTCACCCGTGGTGGCCGGGAACCAGTCGGAGAGCAGGGCGCAGACGGCCTTCGCGGCCGGCTCCTGGTCGGTCAGGTCCCAGCCCAGCGGCGACCGGGTCTGCCAGGCCTCCTCGAACTGCTCGAAGCCGGGGATCGACTTGGCGGCCATGGTGCGCAGCGGGCCGGCCGAGACCAGGTTGCTGCGGATGCCCTTCTCGCCGAGGTGCAGGGCGAGGTAGCGGTTCGCCGACTCGAGGCCGGCCTTCGCCACGCCCATCCAGTCGTAGACCGGCCACGCCACGGTGGCGTCGAAGGTCAGCCCGACGATCGAGCCGCCCCGGCCCATCAGCGGCAGCGCCGCCATGGCCAGCGACTTGTAGGAGAACGTCGAGATGTGCAGCGCGGTCGCGACGTCCTCCCACGGGGCGTCGAGGAAGCCGCCGCCGAGGCAGGACTGCGGAGCGAAGCCGATCGAGTGGACCACGCCGTCCAGCCCGTCGACGTGCTCGCGCACCTTGTCGGCCAGCCCGCTCAGGTGCTCGGGGTTCGTCACGTCGAGCTCGATCACCGGGGCCGGCTCGGGCAGCCGCTTGGCGATCCGCTCCACCAGCGAGAGCCGGCCGAAGCCGGTCAGCACCACGGTGGCGCCGTTCTCCTGGGCGACCTTCGCCGCCGAGAACGCGATCGAGGCGTCGGTGATGACCCCCGTGATCAGCAGCCGCTTACCGGCAAGAAGTCCAGACAATTCAAACTCTCCTGAAAAAAGTGTCAGTGGCCCATTCCGAGACCACCGTCGACCGGCAACACCGCGCCCGAGATGTACGCCGCGCTGTCACCGGCCAGGAAGGTCACCGCGGCGGCGACCTCGTCCGCACTGGCGAGACGCCCGGCGGGTACCGACTTGATGATCTCCGCCTTGCGGGACTCCGGGAGCACGGCCGTCATCTCGGTCTCGATGAAGCCCGGCGCCACCACGTTCGCGGTGATGTTGCGGCTGCCCAGCTCGCGGGTGATGCTGCGGGCCATGCCGACGAGGCCGGCCTTGCTCGCCGCGTAGTTCACCTGGCCGGGGCCGCCGTACAGGCCGACGACCGAGGAGATGAAGATGAGCCGGCCCCACTTGGCGCGCAGCATCTTGGCGCTGGCCCGCTTCGCGACCCGGTAGGAGCCGGTCAGGTTGGTGTCGATGACCCGCTCGAACTGCTCCTCGCTCATCCGCAGCAGCAGCGTGTCGTCGGTGATGCCGGCGTTCGCCACCAGGACCTCGACCGGGCCGAGCTCGTTCTCCACGTACGTGAAGGCGGCGTCGACGGCCGACGCGTCGGTGATGTCGCACTGCACGCCGAGCAGTCCCTCCGGCGCACCCGACCCGCGGTGGGTCACCGCGACGCGGTCGCCCTGCTTCGCGAACGCCTGGGCGATGGCCAGGCCGATCCCGCGGTTTCCTCCGGTCACCAGAACGGTCCGAGGCACGACACCCATCTCCTTCAACGAACTTCGACAACTGGTCCTAACCTGCTGGGAATGGAGACTAACGGCCCTTCCGCGCGCGGCGGCGTGACGGGGCCGCTGACTTACCTAACGTTCAAGCAGGAGATTCCCAGGCCACCGGCCCGGCGTCGATGGCTGCGCAACCTCCTGCCCCTCCTCCTGCTGGGCCTGGCCGGCCTCGGGCTGACCGCCGGCCAGTGGATCGCGTCGGTCCGGGAACTGCCGGTGCCGCTCGATCTCCTGATCGCCGTCGGCTCGGTGCTGCCGGTCGCGGTGGCCTACCGCCGGCCCGTCCTGGCCTGGCGTCTCACGTTCCTGATGCTGTTCGCCGGCACGATCAACGCCGCGCCGAACGAGCCCTGGCCGTGGAACACCGTGCAGATCATCGGCGCCCTCTTCGTGCTCCTCCGGCTCGCCGCGACCAGCGAGTCGCTCGTGACGATCTGGGCGGTCACCCTCACCCTCGTCCCGGTCTTCCTCTACGCGCCGGACGCCAACGCCTGGGGCGCCGGCCTGCTGATCGTGGCGGTGGCCGCGATCGGCGACATCATCTCCCGCCGCCGGAGGACCAGGGAACTGCTTGAGGAGCAGTCCGAGCTCAACGAGCTGGAACGGGCCAAGCGGGCGGTCCTCGAGGAACGCGCCCGGATCGCGCGGGAGATGCACGACGTCGTGGCGCACCACATGTCGATGATCGCGGTGCAGGCCGAGACCGCCCCCTATCGGGTGGAGGGCCTTCCGGACGCCGCGAAGGAGGAGCTCACCGCGATCGCGACGGCGGCCCGGGAGGCGCTCACCGACATGCGGCGCCTGCTGGGCGTGCTGCGCTCGGATCAGGAGGAGACCCCCAAAGAGCCACAGCCGGGGTACGCCGAGATCGCCGATCTGGTGGCTACCGCGCGACGCGCGGGCCTGCCCGTCACCTGTGAGCTGCCGGAGATCGGCGGGTTGCCGGACGCCACGGGGCTGGCGGCGTACCGGATCGTGCAGGAAGCCCTCGCCAACGCGGCGCGTCACGCGCCCGGCGGCCCGGTGCGGCTCGAAGCTCGCGTCTCCCCCAAGAGACTGGAACTGATCGTGCGCAACGAGCTGACCACCGACGCGCCGGAAGGCAGCGGGCACGGGCTGGTCGGCATGCGGGAACGGGTCGCGCTGCTCGGCGGCGAGCTCGACGCCGGACCCGACGGCGAGGGCGGCTATCGGGTCGTCGCGAGGATCCCCCGGCAGAGGAAGGTTTGATGATCAAGGTACTCATCGCGGATGACCAGGCGATGGTCCGGCAGGGGTTCGGTGCGCTGCTCGCGGCCCAGCCCGACCTGCTCGTGGTCGGCGACGCCGCGAACGGCGCGGACGCCGTCACCGCGGCCCGGCAGCTCGGCCCCGACGTGGTGCTCATGGACATCCGGATGCCGGTCATGGACGGCCTCGAGGCGACCCGCCGGCTCACCGGCGCCTCGGAGTCCTCCGGACCGAAAGTGCTCATTCTCACGACGTTCGATCTCGACGACTACGTCTACGAGGCTCTGCGGGCCGGCGCGAGCGGGTTCCTGCTCAAGGACGCGCCCGCGGCCGACCTGGTCAACGCGGTCCGGGTGGTCGCCGGCGGCGAGGGCCTGCTGGCCCCCTCGGTGACCCGCCGGCTGATCGCCGAGTTCGCCGCCCGCCCGCACCGGCAGCGGCCGCGCCCGGTGCAGCTCAACGCGCTGACGCCGCGCGAGACCGACGTGCTGCGGCTGATCGCGCGCGGCCGGTCCAACCAGGAGATCGCCGCCGACCTGGTCGTCGCCGAGCAGACCGTGAAGACGCACATCGGCAAGATCCTGGCGAAGCTCGGCCTGCGCGACCGGGCCCAGGCCGTGGTCCTCGCCTACGAGACCGGCCTGGTTGCCGCGGGAGAGTGACCCGATTTCATTAGGAGCGCCTTAAGGAGTACGCTCCCAGACGGTTCCCAGGCCGCGAACGAGCTATGGAGGTGATCGCTGTGCGAGATAGCGATCCTCCTAGTCGTGGCCGGGACGCTCGTCAGCGCCTCTGACCGCTGACCAGGTTTCTCCCACCCCGCACCCACCGGCCTCACCATGGCCGGCCTCGTCGTGTGCGCCACGACGCCGGGTGCCGGGCTCGGCCGCGAATGTGATCTGCGCGTTCTCTCCTCGCTCAGTCACCAGCGGAAGTTGGACTCCCATGAAGAACTTCGTCGCGCCCCTCGGTTTCACCCTGCTCTCGGTCTGGGTGGTCATGCTGTTCGTGCTCGCGCACGGCACGCCCTGACCGTCCCTCACGGCAGCCGGGACGTCCAGAGCAGGCTCATCGCCGCCCCGATCAGGCCGAGCAGCAGGCCCGCCCCGGCATACCACTGGGTGACCTCGCGCGGCTCGGTCCGGTGCCCGATCGAGCTGCCCATGTCCTCGTAGACCTGCTTGAGCTCGCTCACCGAGGCGGCCTCGTAGAAGTACCCCTTGGTGTTCTCCGCCAGGTCCTGCAGCGACAGCCGGTCGACCGGCACCCGCTGCACCGAGCCGCGGATGTCCACCACGCCGGTGTCGGTGCCGAACGCGATCGTGGAGACCGGCACGTTCGCCTGCGAGGCCGCGGTCGCCGCGTCCTCGATCGACCGGCCGGACGTGCGGTACCCGTCCGAGAGCAGCACGATCCGGGCCGGCGGCGCGCCGTCCGCGCCGTCCGACGGCACCGAGCGGATCGCGTCCAGCGAGGTGAAGACCGCCTCACCGGTCGCGGTCGCCTCGGCCAGCGTCAGCCCGTCGATCGCGGAGATCACCGCGGACCGGTCCTTGGTCGGCGACACCAGCACGTTCGCCGCCTTCGCGAACGAGACGAGACCCAGGTTGTAGGTGGGCGGCAACTCGCTCACGAACGCCTTCGCCGCCTCCTGCGCCGCCTCGATCCGGCTCGGCGCCACGTCGTCGGCCTGCATCGAGAGCGAGACGTCGATGGCGAGCATCACGGTGGCGCGCTCGAGCGGCTGCTCGGTGTCGACGCTCGGCCGGGCCGTCGCCGCCGCGAGCGCGCCCAGCATCAGCAGGAACGCCGCGGCCGACACGTGCCGGCGCCAGCCCAGGCCCTTCGGGGCGAGGGTGCGCAGCAGGTCGACGTTGGTGAAGCGCATCGCGTAGTTGCGTTTGCGGAACTGCCGCCAGACGTACGCGCCGGCCATCGCGAAGACGGGCAGCAGCGTCAGCAGCCACCACGGTTCCAGGAAACGGATCATCGTGTGGTCCCTCGGGTACGGGCGTGGCGCTGAGCGGCCACGAAGCGGACCATGTCGAGCAGCCAGTCGGTGTCGGTGCGCAGCCGCAGGTGGGCCGCGCCGGCGGCACGCAGCGCGCGGGCGATCCCGGCGCGCTGCTCGCCGGCCGCCTCGGCGTACTTCTGCCGCAGTTTCGGGTCGGCGGTCTGCACCTCGTGCAGCGCGCCGGTCTCCGGATCGGCGAGGGTCAGCACCCCGACGTCCGGAAGCTCCAGCTCGCGCGGGTCGACCACCTCGATCGCCAGCACGTCGTGCCGGACGGCCAGCTTGCGCATCGGCCGCGCCCAGCCCTCCACCGGCGCCAGGAAGTCGCTGACCACGACGGCCACGCCACGGCGGCGCGGCGGGCGGTTCAGCGCGTCGATGAGCCGGCCCAGGTCGGCGCGCCCGGGCCGGATCGGGGTCCGGGCGATCGCGCGCAGCAGCCCCTGCGCCTCCTTGCGGCCGGGCCGCGCCGGCATCCGGATCATCGGCGGGCCCAGAACCGGAGAGCTCAGCGGCTGGCTGGGCTGCGTCGCCGCCTTGCGGCGCCATCGGCTCGGGCTCTTCTCCGGTACGCCGGAACCGGTGCCCACCACGGCGCCGATCCGGTTCCCGCCCCGCGCGGTCAGATGGGTGATCGCCGTGGCGGCCGCGATGACGAGATCACGCTTGAGCCAGCGGGCCGTGCCGAAGTCGAGGCTCGCCGACAGGTCGATCGCCATCCACGTCTCGAGTTCCCGGTCGGCGACGGTCCGCCGGACGTGCGGCAGCGTGGTGCGCGCCGTGACCGGCCAGTCCATCCGCCGCACGTCGTCGCCCGGCCGGTATTCCCGCGACTCGCCGGCCTCGGTGCCGGGGCCGGGCAGCAGACCCACGTAGTCACCCTGGAGCAGGCCGTCCAGCTTGCGGGTGACGAGCAGCTGGAGCCGCCCGAGCACGGCCTCGGCCCGCGCCGTCTCGCCGCTCGAGCCCGCGCCGCCCCGCACCCCGCCGGAGAGCGAGGTCTTGCCGCCGCTCTCCTCCGCCGGTGACCACCGGCCGCCGCTCTGCTCCTCCGCACTCTCCCGGCGGCCCCACGACGACCACAGGCCGCCGCTCTGCTCCGCCGCTCCCGCCTGGCCCTCCGGCCGCGGCTGGTTCGCCCAGGGCTGCGGGCCCGCAGCGGGCTGGTCCGCTGCGGGGGCGGGCGGCCCGCCCGGGTAGCTCATTGCTGGCCGGGCCAGCCGCCGGCCTGCGGGTACGGCTGGCGGTTGTCGAAGGCGGGGACGCCGCTCGTCGGCTGGACGCCGTTGCCGTTCGGACCCTGATGAGGCTGGCCCTGATGAGGCTGGCCCTGAAGCGGCTGGCCGGGCTGGCCCGGGTGCGGCGAGGCTTGCTGGCGGGAGGCCACCGACGGCATCGGGACGGTCTGCATGATCCGGGCGACCACGTGGTCGGCCGGGATGTCGTCGGCGAGGGCGTCGTAGCTGAGCACGAGGCGGTGGCGCAGGATGTCGGGCGCGATGTCCTGAAGGTCCTGCGGCAGCGCGTAGTCGCGGCCGCGGAGCAGGGCCAGCGCGCGGGTGGCCCGGACGATGCCGAGCGAGGCGCGGGGGCTGGCGCCGTACTGGATCAGCTGGGCCACGTCGGGCATGCCGTGCTGGGCCGGGGCGCGGGTCGCGAGCACCAGCCGGACCGTGTAGTCGACCAGGGCGTTGTGCACGAACACCTGGTCGGCGCGCTTCTGCAGGGCGAGCAGGTCGGCCGGGGTGAAGACCTGCTTCGGCTCCGGGGCGCTCACACCCATCCGGTAGACGATCTCGCGTTCCTCGGAGTCCGTCGGGTAGCCCACGATGATCTTCATGAGGAACCGGTCGCGCTGCGCCTCGGGGAGCGGGTAGACGCCCTCCTGCTCGATCGGGTTCTGGGTGGCCATCACCAGGAACGGGTCGGGCACCGAGTGGCTCTTGCCGCCGATCGACACCTGATGCTCGGCCATCACCTCGAGCAGCGCCGACTGCACCTTCGCGGGCGCCCGGTTGATCTCGTCGGCGAGCAGGAAGTTCACGAAGACCGGGCCGAGCTCCACGTCGAACTGCTCGCTCGACTGCCGGTAGATCCGGGTGCCGACGATGTCGGCCGGAACCAGGTCGGGGGTGAACTGGACCCGGGAGAACGAACCGCCGACCACCTTGGCCAGGGTCTCCACGGCGAGCGTCTTCGCCACGCCGGGAACGCCCTCGAGCAGGCAGTGGCCGCGGGCCAGCAGGGCCACGAACATCCGCTCGACCATCCGGTCCTGGCCGACGATGACCCTCTTGACCTCGAACATCGCCCGCTCGAGCTGCGTCGCGTCCTGCGACGGCGGCACCGGGGCCTGCTGCTGCGGCGCCGAGGCGTCGGGACTGGTCTCGGTCTCGGGCGTGCTCGGCTGCGCCACCGGTCCTCCACAAGCGGTCGTGATGCGCCGGCGTGGATGCCGACGCTCAAGACTTACACGACAGACAACACCACACGGCTGGGAGGTTCCTTAAGAAATCCGGCCGTGTGCGCCCAGCCTATGCATCGGCCGCGTCACCTGGCAGTCATCATCGGCCGCGGCGCAAGAGGCCGGTCGTGTTGATCTTTCTGCGCGATCCGCCGGATCGGGCACGGTCACCGGGTGGATCCGTTCGGATTTGAAGCGTGTAGCATTTCCGTTGTCGCCGGGCGGCTTCCCCCGTGGCCGCCCGGCGCTAAAACGACTCCCTTCCGTTAGGTTCTCCGGAATGGTCGAGGATCTGAAACCCCAGTGCTCATCCAAGGGCTGCCGTGCCACGGCCGTCTGGCAGCTGCATTGGAACAATCCGAAACTGCACACCCCGGAGCGCCGCAAGACCTGGCTGGCCTGCGCCGATCACCGTGCGACGCTCGGCGCCTTCCTCGACGCGCGGGGCTTCCTGCGCGAGGTCACGCCCTTCGCGGCGGCGGGAGGTGCGGTCATCTCCTAGGCTTCAGGTGTGAGCGAGCCGCCCCGCACTGTCGTCGATGCCCTCGAACCGTGGCCCGACACGGTCGAGTGGCGCCCGGTCTCCCCCAAGCTGATCCTCGTGGAGCTGATCGGCCTCGCCGCCTGGGTCATGGTGATCATCGCCGGGCTCAGCGTCGCGTGGGCGTTCGGCCGGCAGTCCGGCTGGCTCATCGCGATCGGCGCGATCTTCCTGCTCGGCGTCTGGCGCGCGATCGTCGAGGTGCGGGCCGTGAGCGCGTGGGGCTACGCCGAGCGCGACAACGACCTGCTGGTCCGCCACGGCCTGCTGATCCGCCACCTGTCGATCGTGCCGTACGCCCGGATGCAGTTCGTCGACGTCACCGCCGGCCCGCTGGAGCGGGCGTTCGGCCTCGCCACCGTTCAGCTGCACACCGCGGCCGCCGCCAGCGACGCCCGGATCCCCGGCCTGCCGCCCGAGGAGGCGTCCCGCCTGCGCGACCGGCTGACCGCCCTGGGCGAGGACCGGGCCGAGGGCCTGTGACCAGCGCCGGCCTCCCGCCCCAGATCCCGGAGCCCGCCCAGGCTCCCGGGCCGACCGCCACGCCACCCGTCACCCCCGGCCCGCAGCCAGGCTGGCACGACGCCCAGGCCGCCGCGCAGCCGGGCTGGCACGGCACGCCGCCCGACGCAGGCACGCCGCCCGACGGCTGGCCGCATGGCACGCCTCCGCCCGCCGGCTGGCCACACGGCACGCCACCGCCCGACGGCTGGCCGCATGGCACGCCTCCGCCCGCCGGCTGGGCTCCGGGGATGCCTCCGGCCGATCCCGGGGCCGGGCTGGAGAAGCGGCAACGTCTTCATCCGCTGAGTCCTCTGCTGAGCGGCGCCAAGAGCATCGTCGTGATCGTCGCGGCGCTGTCCTGGCAGACGCTCCGCCAGCTCGGCCCGACGCACTTCGCCATGGTCGTGGCGGCGCTCGCGGTCGGGGTCGTGATCTTCTCGGTGATCGGCTGGTACAACACCGGCTACCAGGTGATCGGGCGCGAACTGCGGATCGCCGAGGGGCTGATCTGGCGGCGCAACCGGGCCATCCCGCTCGACCGGCTGCAGGCCGTGGAACTGCGCCGGCCGCTGCTCGCCCAGCTGACCGGGCTCGCCGAACTCCGCCTCGAAGTCGTCGGCGGCGGCAAGACCGAGGCGCCGCTCGCCTACCTCACGGTGCGGGAGGCGTCGATCTTGAGGGAGCGGCTGCTCGCGCTCTCCGGTCGTACCCAAGCCCCCGGCCCATCCCTCGCGGACCCGGCGGCCGGGGCCGCCGCCGCAGCACCCGCCGAGGCCCCCCTCTATCGCGTCCGGAACACGGATCTGCTGGTCAGCCAGCTCCTCACGCCGCAGGCATTCTTCCTGCCGATCGGTATCGCGTGGGTGGTCACGCAGTTCGTGATGGAGGGTTCGTGGACGTTCATCGGCATCGCCAGCACCATGACGGCGATGGCCGGCGTGCTGCTCCAGCCGATCCGGCGCGTCCTCGGCGACTGGGACTTCCGGCTCAGCCGTGACCACGACCGGCGGCTGGTGCTGCACTACGGCCTCACCGAGACCCGCAACCAGGTGGTGCCACCGCACCGCGTGCAGACCGTCCGGATCGTCTGGCCGTTCCTGTGGCGCAAGGCGCGCTGGCTGAACCTGCGGCTCGACATCGCCGGCTACAGCGGACCGGAGTCGAGCGACGACAAGAGCTCCGACCGTCTCATGCCGGTCGGCGACATCGCGACGGCGCGCTCACTCGTCGCCGCAGTGATGCCCGGCGTCGACCTGGCGGCGCTCGCCACCTCGCCGCCGCCGCTGCGCGCGCGATGGCTGCACCCGCTGGCGCTGCGCTTCTACGGCGCCGGCCTCACCCCGGACGTCTTCGTGACCCGGCAGGGGCGGATCACCCGCGAGGTGAGCCTCGTGCCGTACGCCCGGATGCAGAGCGTCCGCGTCGTCCAGGGTCCGCTGCAGCGGATGCTCGGGCTGGGTACCGTCTACGCGGACACGGCAGGCGGCCGCTCCGGGGTGGCGCACGACCGGGATCTCGCCGAGGCGTATGCGATCGCCGAACAGCTCGCGGTGCGGGCCCGCGCCGCCCGGTCGTCGCTCGCTTAGGGCCGCCCGGTCGTCGCTCGCTTAGGCTGGCCGGTCGCCGCTCGCTTAGGCTGGCCGGTCGTCGCTCGCTTAGGCTGGCCCCATGGAGCAGTTCGCGCCGGGCATGAGCGCCCGGGTCGAGTTGACCGTCACCGACGCCGACACCGCGCAGGCCCTCGGCTCCGGCGACGTGCCGGTGCTCGGCACACCCCGCCTCCTGGCCCTCGCCGAAGCCGCGACCGTGGCCGCCACCGCCCGGCAGATCCCCGGCGGGGTCACCACCGTCGGCAGCCGGGCGGAGATCGCGCACCGCGCCCCGACGCCGGTGGGACGGGTCGTGGTGGCGCAGGCGACGCTCACCAAGGTCGACGGCCGGAAGCTGTTCTTCGAGGTGGTCGTGCAGGATCGGAATGCGGTCGTCGCCGAGGTGACGATCGAGCGGGTGGTGCTCGACCGGCAGCAGTTCATCGAGCGGGCTCTAGATTGAGTCGCCCCAGCGGGCGGTGAGCTCGGCCGCGGTCGGCATCGCGGTGGCGCCGCCCGGCCGTTCACAGACGAGTCCAGCAACCTTAAGGGCGAACCGGACATGACTCGACAAATCGTCCAATGTCGCCAAATTTCCGCTCTTGAGCAATCTCGTGATCAACGCCCCCATGACCGAGTCCCCCGCGCCCGTAGCATCGACAGCCGCCACACTAGGCGCCTCGATCATGACCCCTTCATCCCGATTTAACGCGACATATGCGCCTCTAGCGCCACAGGTCACCACCACAGCCTTCGCCCCGATCCTCGCGGCCGCCGCAGCCGGATCCTCCTCCCCGTAGAGCACGCCCGCGTCCGCGATGCTGAGCTTCACGAGATCGGCCCCACCCGCGAACTCCTCGACGAGCGCCCTCAACTCCTCCACGGCAGCCTGATCGGGCAGCAGCGTAGGCCGCACATTGGGATCGAACACCTTGAGCGGCCCCTCCACACGCCAAGCCGCCCGCGCCGCCGACCGGAACGGTTCCCGCAGCAGACAGATCGACCCGGCATAGAGGACGCCCGCCCCCGCGACCACCCCGAGATCCACGTCGCCGGGCCCGAGCAGCGCATAGGACGGCGGCTCCCCATAGAACGTGAACGTCGGCTCGGCCCCTTCGAACGTCGTCACCGCGAGCGTCGTCGGCACCTTCACCCGCGTGATCCCGCGACCGCCCACTCCGGCGTCCCGCAGGAAGCCCGCCATCCGCTCGCCGAGCACGTCCGCACTGAGCGACCCGGCGTACTCGACCTCGCCCCCGAGCCGCGCCACCGCAACGGCCACGTTCAGCGGCGCCCCGCCGATCGCCTGGCGATAGATCTGCTCCCCGCCGGCGTCCGCCTCCAGCAGATCGATCAGCGCCTCACCCATCACCATCGCGTACCCCATGCGAGCAGCCTCTCATGCCCATGTCGCAGCGGGGTGGTGCGTACAGATCGTCGCTACTCTCGCCGAGGGCCCGGCCCGGCAAGAAGCCGCGCCCCACCCGCCACAAAAGCGAAGCCCGCCGCCGGCACAGGCAAGACCGAACGGCGGGCCACTCGAAGAACCCGTCACCCGGGCAGGCGCGGACCCGCCTCCCGCTGCGAAGCCAGCCACTGCTCGACCTCGCCCGACGACCGCGGCAGCCCCGCCGACAGGTTCTTGCACCCGTCCGCGGTCACCAGGACGTCGTCCTCGATCCGGACGCCGACGCCCCGGAGCTCGGCCGGCACCAGCTCGTCCTCGGCCTGGAAGTAGAGGCCGGGCTCGACGGTCAGCACGTACCCTTCCTTGAGCTCGCCGTCCCGGTAGGTCTCCTTCCGGGCGTGCGCGCAGTCGTGCACGTCGATGCCGAGCATGTGGCCGAAGCCGTGCAGCGTCCACCGGCGGTAGATCGTCGAGTTCTCGCTCATCGCCTCGTCGACGCTGACCGGCAGCAGGCCGAGGTCGTGCAGGCCTTCGGCGAGGACGCGCATGCAGGTGAGGTGCACGTCCTTGAACTTCACGCCGGGCCGGATCGCGTCCATGCCGGCCTGCTGTGACGCGTGCACGATGTCGTACACCTGGCGCTGCAGCGGCGTGAACGTCCCGTTCACCGGAACGGTCCGGGTCACGTCGGCGGTGTAGAGGTTGTTGCCTTCGACGCCCATGTCCATGAGCAGCAGGTCGCCCGGCGTGGTGAGGCCGGTGTTGCGCACCCAGTGCAGGATCGTCGCGTGCGGCCCGGAGCCGACGATCGAGGTGTAGCCGACGTCGTTGCCGTCGTGCCGCGCCCGCAGCCCGAACACGCCTTCGAGCAGCCGCTCCTTGACCGGGCGGTCGGCCGGGAGGACCCGGGCCACGTCTTCGAAGCCGCGCACCGTCGCGTCGATGGCGTCCTGCAGCTGGGCGATCTCCCACTCGTCCTTGACGAGTTTCAGCTCGGAGATGACCCAGGCCAGTTCGCGGTCGCGGGGCTTGTCCCGGTTGGGCTCGTAGGCGAGCACCGCCCGGTCCACGTTGGCGTCGAGCCCGCGCAGCACCCGGGTGCGACCGGGCGCCGAGTTGGCCAGCACCGGGCCGAGGTGACCGAGCGACGCCGTCTCGACGCCGAGCTCCGCCGACTTCTCGGCGAGCGTGTGGGTGCGCCCGATCCAGAGTTCGCCGTTGCGGTCCCGGAAGAACCGGTCGGTCTCCTTCGAGTTGCGCTCCCGGGTGAACAGGACCGCGTCGTGCCCGGATCCGCTCGGCCGCAGCACCAGCACGCTGTCGGGGTCGCGGTCGCCGGTCAGATAGAAGAAGTCGCTCCCGGGCCGGAACGTGTAGTCGGTGTCGTTCGCCCGTACTTTCTCGTTGCCACTGGGAATGATCAGCGTCTCACCCGGGAACGCCTCGGAGAGCGCAGCGCGCCGCTTCGCGTAGTTGGGCACTTCCGGCAGCGGCGTGACCGCGAGCGGATCCTCCCGCCACCCACTGCGCATGAACTGCAGAAACGCCTCCGGGAAATCCGGGTCGTGCGACTCAGTCCTGGCTTGCTCGCCCATCTGAGGGTGCCTCCGTTCTCGCTGCCCCGACGGTACAACCCCGGCGGTGGGCGCGGCAGGCGCGGTCGCTTCCGCTCCCTTCATATGTACGAAGATCAGCGTGGCCCCCGCACCACGGAAGGCGTTCCCCACACCTCCCGTGGCCAAGGGTCACCACAGCGACCGATCGGCGCCGTCCCGTGGTGGCGCGTCCCCGGCCGGCCCGGCTAGGCCCGCCCGGGCTGGTTCACGTAGGCCGGCACCGGCTTCCGGGTCAGGCACGCGAGCCGCGCCCCCGCCGTCCCGGCCTCACCGTGCCCGGTGTGCGTGTTCTCGGCGTGCAGCACGAACGACCACGGCGGCCGCTCGGTGCTGAACCGCCACCCCTGCACGCTGCGCGCCGACCCGCGGCCCGCCGCGTCCGCGGTGAAGTCCAGCCAGACCTCGTTCTCCGGGTTCGCGTAGGCGGGGTCGACCGACGGCTTCCCCGGCCCGGCGGCCGGATCGACCCGGTTCTGATAGTGCGGCCCCGCCGCGGCCGGATCCGCGGTGCACGGGTTGTTGTGCAGGTGGGCACCGTAGGCCCGTCCCGGCACCAGCCCCCGAAGCTCGACCGTCACCGTGACCCCGCCCGCAGCCTCCGCGACGGCGACCTCGGCAGTGGCGCCGGCCGGTACCGCGGCAGTGTCGTAGGTGACGGCCGTAGCCCCTTCCCGCCACTCCCGGAACGTCCCCGCCGTGACCGCCCCCGGAACAAGCCCGGCCGGCGTCGTAGCAGTGGTCGGAGCAGGCGTGACGGTCCGCCCCGTGGCCTGCGCGCTGCTGCAGGCGCCGAGCAGAAGAGGTGCCGCAATGAGTGCTATAGCTCGATTCATCCGCAAATTGTCCCAAAGTCACCCATATGACTACGGCGGATCCCGCTCCCATCGACGAGCAGCCCAACCGTCCCCGTTCCCCATACCGCGACCCGGCCGAGCAGCCCGCCCGTCCCCGCTCTCCCCACACCGCGACCCGGCCGAACCCGCCGGCTTCGGGGCAGCGATGGACTGCAGCCGGCCTCGGTTCCGGCCGCGGACCGGGCTCGGCGGGCGGCGGGCGGTGGGCGGCGTGCGGCGTGCGGCGGGCGGGGAGCATGGCGCGGAACACGGACGGTGGTGACAACCAACAGTGCTCCGGGTGAATAGGCTTCGGGAATGGATGACAAGACTGTGCTGAGCCGGATCAACGGCTTGGTCGAGGAGGAGCACGCGCTCCGCCAGCAGCTGAGCCAGGGCAAGATCTCTTCCGACGAGGAGCACGCCCGGCTCAAGGACCTTGAAGAGTCGCTGGACCAGTGCTGGGACCTGCTGCGCCGCCGGCGGGCCGCCCGTACCGCGGGGAACGACCCGGACGGCGAGCAGGCGCACTCCGTCAGCGAGGTGGAGAACTACCTGCAGTGACGCGGTCCCGGTCGCGGCCGCCGTGAACTCGGCGGCCGCGGACCGGAAACCGGATACCGCGGGCTCGGCGGCCGCGGACCGGAAACCGGCCGCCGTGAACTCGGCGGCCGCGGACCGGGAACCGGATACCGCGGGCTCGGCGGCCGCGGGCCGGGAACCGGGCGCCGGCGCGGCATCCCGCTGAGGGGATGCCGGCGCGGCGCGGGGCGGGCGGTCAGCGCAGGCCCGCCTCGTAGTGCAGGCGCTCGATCAGCGTCTCCGGGTCGACGTCGAGGCCCCGGGAGCGGAACCAGGCGGCCACGTTCGTCACGTCCCGAGCGATGAACTCGCCGCCCCGCGGATTGGCGATCACATCGACGATCTGCGGCAGGTCGATCAGGACGAGGCGTCCGTCGTGGACCAGCGTGTTGTACGGCGACAGGTCACCGTGCGCCACCTGCGCCCGGGCCAGCACCGACAGCGCGTCGGTCATCTGCCGCCACAGGTCGGCCAGTTCGTCGTACGAGGCCCGCACCTGAGCGAGCCGCGGCGCCGCCTCGCCGCTCTCCCAGTCGCCGACGAACTCGAGCATCACCTCGGTGCCGATGAGCTGGACCGGGTACGGCACCGAGACCAGCCCGCTCTCCTGGCCGATCTGCCACAGCCGGCCGAGCGCGTCGAACTCGGCGGCCGCCCACTGGCCGGCGATCATCTCCTTGCCGAACGCGGTGCGGTTCGTCATGGCCCGCATCTCCCGGGAGCGGCGCACCCGGCGGCCCTCGAGGTAGCCGGCGTCGCGGTGGAACAGGCGGTGCTCGCCGTCCCGGTACCGCTTCGCGGCGATCATCGAGCTGGCGCCCGTGGTCGGATTGTGCCGGCGGACCAGGAAGACGTCGGCCTCCTTGCCGGTCTTCAGGATGCCCAGCTCGGTGTCGACGGCGCCGTATTCGGTCAGCACCCAGTCGGGGCGGGGTTCGGGACCGTGCAGAGCGCCGTCCCAGGTGGACCAGCGGTCGCCGACCTCGGGCAGATCGGGGTCTTCCTGCAGGACCGGCTCGAGCCGGCCGCGCTTCAGGAAGTCAGGTTCGTCGTCGTCGAACTTGCGGCGCCCACGCCGCATGGAGTGCTCGCGCACTGGAGGGTCTCCTCGGAGAAAGAAGGAAGAAGGGAAGTCAGGACAGAGGGCATGACAAAGACAGCCATGGTGTCCACACCTCCTTCTCTCTCGCGGGAACGACCTCGCGTCGAACCGGCACCAGGAAATCAGCCGGAGCGGGGGCCGCGCAACCTATTTAAATCAGCGGGTCGCCATGATGGCCGAGATCCCCTGGATCACGTTGCCGACCACCTTCGTCGGGGCGAACCGGTTGTCCACCCACTCGCGGCCCCGGTGCAGCCACACCGACGGCAGGCCCATCGCGGCCGCGCCGCCGATGTCCGCCTCCGGGCTGTCGCCGACCACCCAGGCACCGGCGAGCCGCATCCGCACCCGCTGAGCGGCGAGCGCGAAGATCCGCGGGTTCGGTTTGCTCACCCCGCACTGCTCCGAGATCACCCAGTCGGCGACATAGCGGTCCAGCCCGGTACGCCGGATGCGCGCCTCCTGCTGCTCGGCCGAGCCGTTCGTGACGACCACCGGAACGAGTCCCGCGTCCCCGGCGATCTCCAGCGCGCAGCCCACCATCGGATCGAGGCGCTCGAACGCCTGCGGTCCCGCGTTGAGCTCGTCGACGAGATCGATGGTCGGCACTCGTAGCTGGTAGCGGTCCTGAATCAGATCCGCGAGGTCCCAGCGTGAGGTCAGCCCGTCGGCGTCCACCGAGACGAGCCAGTCCAGGTCTTCCTGCGGCGCGGCTATCTCGTCGAGAAAGCCTTTCGCCCACAGACGGAAGGCACCGCCGCGATCAAGCAGGGTGTCGTCCAGAGCGAGGAAGACTAGAGGCACCCGGGCACTTTACGTGAGCCGCCACAGAAGCGAACAGTCCAGGAGTGTTAACAAAACCCTGACAGGATGACGAAATTCGCATCATCAGTTCAGGGGACGGCACGCTATAGGAAGCCGTACGTACGGATTGCAAGAGCCCGGCGCCCCGTGACACGATCAGCGGGTGCCCAGGGTTAGTCAGGACCAGCTAGACGCACGCCGCCACGAGATCCTCAGCGCGGCCCGTGCCTGCTTCGCGCGGTTCGGCTACGAGGGCGCCACGGTCCGCCGCCTCGAGGAGGCGACCGGCATGTCCCGCGGGGCGATTTTCCACCATTTTCGTGACAAGGAATCGCTCTTCCTGGCGGTGGCCGAGGACGACGCCGCCACGATGGTGGAGACGGTCACCCGCAACGGTCTCGTCCAGGTGATGCGCGACCTGCTGGAGCGGGCCGGCAACAGCGACGGCGACACCGCCGGCTGGCTGGGCACGCAACTCGAGGTGGCCCATCGGCTCCGCACCGACCCGGCGTTCGCGAAGCGCTGGTCCGAGCGTTCCGCCGCGATCGCCGACGCCACCCGCGAGCGCCTCGAGCGTCAGCGTGACGCCGGGGTGTTGCGCCAGGACGTGCAGGTCGAGGTCTTGACCCAGTTCTTGGAGCTTGCGTACGACGGACTGGTGCTCCACCTGGCCACGGGGCGGCCGCCCGGCGAGCTGGCCCGCGTCCTGGACCTGGTGGAGGAAGCCGTCCGCCGGCACTGAGCGCGCTCCCCTCGTACCCGGAAGAAAGCGCAAGCGGGCCGCCCGGGCCCGCGCCGCCGGGTGGCAGGATTCAGGGCATGGATCTCGGGCTGGCCGATCGCGTCTACATCCTCACCGGGGCCTCGCGTGGTCTCGGCTTCGCCACCGCGCAGGCGCTCGTCGCCGACGGCGCGCGGGTGGTCATCTCGTCGCGGGACTCGGAACGCGTCGCGGACGCCGTGACGGCGCTCGGCGGACCGGAGCACGCCGCCGGGATCGTCGCCGACCTGAGCGACCCGGACGCCCCGCGCGACCTCGTCGACACGGCGACGGAACGCTTCGGCCGGCTCGACGGCGCGCTCGTCTCGGTGGGCGGCCCCACGCCGGGCACGGCCGCGAGCATGAGCGACGACCAGTGGCGGCAGGCCTTCGAGACGGTGTTCCTCGGCTCGATCCGCGCGGCCCGGACCTTCGCCTCGGCGCTGCCCGAGGGCGGCGCGATCGGTCTCGTGCTCTCCACCTCGGTGAAGACGCCGCTGACCGGGCTCGGTCTCTCCAACGGTCTGCGTCCGGGTCTCGCGATGGTCGCCAAGGACATGGCCGACGAGTACGGGCCGCGCGGCGTCCGCGTGCTGAGCATCCTGCCGGGCCGGTTCATGACGGATCGGAGCCGTGAGCTGTTCGCGGCCGCCGACGACCCGGCCACCGCGACGGCCCAGGTCTCCGCCGCCATCCCGCTGCGCCGCATCGGCGAGCCCGCCGAGTACGGCCGGGTGGCCGCCTTCCTGCTCTCCCCCGCCGCGAGTTACGTGACGGGCACCGCCGTGGCCGTCGACGGCGGCTCGACGAGGACCCTGTGACCCTGTCCCCCGATTTCCGCAAGCCGTCCCCCGCCGAGGTGGCGGCCGCCGCCGGCCGCACCATCCCGGATCTGATCGGGCCGGACCTGCGGGTGCTGTTCTCCGGGATCAACCCGAGCCTGTACTCGGCCGCGACCGGCCACCACTTCGCCCGCCCCGGCAACCGCTTCTGGCCCACCCTGCACGGCGCCGGCTTCACCGACCGGCTGCTCCATCCGTCCGAACAGCACCTGCTGCCCGCCCTGGGCCTGGGCATCACCAACGTGGTCGCCCGGGCCACGGCCCGGGCCGACGAGCTGACCCCGGCCGAACTGGTAGCCGGCGGCGAGCTCCTGACCGCCCTCGCCGCCCGGCTCCGCCCCCGCTACCTTGCAGTGCTGGGCGTGACGGCATACCGGTCGGCGTTCGCCCGTCCCAAGGCCCGGATCGGCCCGCAGCCCGACGAGGTGGGCGGGGTGCCGGTGTGGGTGCTGCCCAATCCGAGCGGCCTGAACGCCCACTTCCAGCTGCCCGACCTCATCACCGCGTTCAGCCGCCTGCGCGAGGCCGCCGCCCGCGAGCCCGGCCACAGCGTGTCGAGTTGAGGCGCGGACCGCACCCCAACTCAACACACCCACCCCGAACCACCACAGCGTGTTGAGTTGAGGCGCGGACCGCACCTGAAGTCAACACGCCCAACCCGAACTGCCACAGCGTGTTGAGTCGAGGCGGGGATCGCACCCCGACTCAACACACCCGCCCCGAACCACCACAGCGTGTTGAGTTGAGGCGCGGATCGCACCTGAAGTCAACACGCGCTGTTGACGGCCGGGGTCAGCTGCCCGGCTTGTAGTCCGACACGCTCCAGCACTCGGCGCCGTCCGGGGTGTCCTCCACGTTGATCGTGACCTTGACCGGGTGGCCGTCGGCCGCGTCGAACTCGGTGGACACCTCGGCGCCGTCCTCATTGGCGGTCTCGGCCATCGTGACGAGCTCGGCGAGGGTCGGCACCTCGATCTCCTCGCCCTCCTGACCGGTGACGGGTCCGAGGTCGACCTCCGCCGACGCGGCCGGCGACGCGGCCGGGGCGCCCACCCGCTCGGCGGCCGTCACCGCGCCTCCGCTCACGGTGACCTGGTATTTCCCGAGAGGAGCGGCGGCGTCGCAGCCGCGGGTCATGACGTACGAATAGGCGGCCGGCTCGCTGAAGGCGGGCGCGGACGCGGCCGTCACCGGCGCGGCGGCGGACTGGGCCGGGTCGGCGAACTCCGGCTTCTCGTCGCCGGATGTGCATCCGCCGGCGAGGGCGGCCAGGACCAACGCGCCCAGGGCAGGCATGAACAGGGCACGCTCGAACCGCACCACGACCTCCGCTCCACGGCCACCGACCGTCGGCGGCGCGATCGCGCGGAGACGGACGACGCTCCCCGCGCGGCGCAATCTAACGCATCATCCTGCCCGCCCCGCGCAACCCGGCAGCTGTGACGAGCCGCACCGAAGCGTCAGTCGCGGACGAACACCGCCACCGACCGTGCCGGCACGACGAGCGAGCCGTCCACCATCGAGGCCTTCCGCAGTTCCGGGTCGGCCGATTCCACCAGCTCCGGATGCATGTATAAATCCGAAATATTCGAAATAGGTGATACCGACTCCGCAGCGGTCGCGTTGAAGACCACCACCACGGTCCGCCACGGCGAGTCCAGCCCCGTCGCGTCCAGCACCATCACGATCACCCCGGGCGCTTCCGCGGGCCCACCCAGCGGGAACGCCACCCGCCGCTGCACCTCGTCCGCAGTGGCCAGCCCGAACACGGCCGACGACCGCCGGATCCGCAGGATCTCCCGATAGCGCTCGGCCGCCATCTCCACGGCTTCCGGCGGCGGGACGAGACCCGGATCCCCCAACAGCGGCCGGGCCAATACCCATTTATCCGAATTATCCGCATAAGGCGGTAGCCCGACCCCGAACCCGTTCCCCGCACCAGGGTCCCACCGGATCTGGTTGAACCAGTCTCCCGAGTTGAACGAGTTCCGATCCAGCGACTTCGACCGCAACCGCTCACTCCCGAGAGCCACGAACCCGGCCCCCTGGCTGAAGACGACCAGCGACAGGGCCAGCACCTGCATCCGCGCCCGGTCGAGAGGAGACGTGTCCCGCGGCAGCTTGAACGCCAGGGCGTCGTACAGAATCTCGTTGTCATGGGCGTCCACATAGTTGATCGCCTCGCCGGGATCGTGCGCATACCCGCTCGGCGACCCGTTGTAGTCGATCTGGGAGCCACTGCGCTCGGCGCCGGTGTGCGTGACGAAGCGGTAGGACGCGAGCGCCCCGGACAGCCCCACCTTGATCTGATCATGAAGCCAGAGCGGGGTACGCGACCCGAGTCCCGAGGCGAACCCCTGGGATTCGCCCTCGAAACCCCGGACGGCGTCCCGGAGACGATCGTTGAAGGTCCCGATCCCGGTGCCCGCCATGTTGACCTGGGTGGCCTGGGCGAACCGGGCGTCGTACGCGACCTCCCCGAAGTTCCACCCCTCCCCGTAGAGGCAGATCTCCTTGCCGTACTCGCCGAGCCGGTCCAGGGCGATCCGCGCCTCCAGGATGTTCGCCCGCGGGTGGTGGCCCATCAGGTCGAACCGGAAGCCGTCGACCCGGTACTGGACGGCCCACGTCACCAGCGAGTCGATGACCAGCTTGCTCATCATCATGTGCTCGGTGGCGGTGTTCGGGCAGCAGGTCGACTCGGCGGTGCTGCCGTCGGCGAGCAGGCGGTGGTAGTACCCGGGCACGATCCGGTCGAGCACGCTGAACCGGTCGAGGCCGTCGCCCATCGTGTGGTTGTAGACGACGTCGAGCACGACCCGGAGCCCGGCCGCGTTGAGCGCCGCCACCGCCGAGCGCAGTTGCAGGATGCGCGCCGAGCCGGCCGGGTCGGTGGCGTAGCTGCCCTCCGGGGTCGTCCAGTGCCACGGGTCGTATCCCCAGTTGTAGCCGTCGGTGCCGGCCACCTCCATGACGGCGCGCTGCTGTTCCTCGGAGTCCGGCGGGAACGACGCGAGGTCGCACTGCGGCGCCGCCTGGTCGGCCCGCCGGTCCGGGACCGTGGCGAAGTCGTTCACCGGCAGCAGGTGCAGATGGGTGAGCCCGGCCTCGGCGAGCGACCGGAGATGCCGCATGCCGTGCGAGTCGGGCCTGGTGAACGCCGCGAAGGTGCCCCGCTCGGCTTCCGGCACCGACGGGTCGGCGATGGAGAAGTCGCGGACCGACACCTCGGCGATCTGCATCCGGGCCGGGGCGACCGCGGGCGGCTTCACCAGGGCGTCCCAGCCCATCGGCTTGAGGTCGGGATCGGACAGCGAGACGAGCTGGCTGTGCGTGGAGTCGGTGGCGAGCGAGTGCGAGTACGGGTCGGTCACGCTGGTGGTCACGACCCGCTGCGCCGCCGGATGCCAGAGCTCGACCCGGTACCGGTAGAACCGCCCGAGCCACTTGCGCTTCACGTCGGCCGACCAGACGCCGGTGACCGGGTCGCGCTCCATCGGCAGGATCCGGGGCTCGTCCGACGGCGTGCGGAACAGCTCCAGCTCCACGGTGATCGCCGTGGGCGCCCACACCGCGAGCCGCGGCTGGTCCTCGTCGTCGAAGGTGAGGCCCAGCTCGGCGTCGGCCGCGTCGGCGTAGAGGTCGTCCAGCACCCCGGCGAGCTGCACCGCCGTGAGCGCCACGACCTCGCCGCCCGCATCACGTCCGGTGATCAGCAGCCGGCCGCGGAGCAGGTCGCCGAGCGCCGCGTCGCCCATCTCCCGGATCGCGAAGGCGCGGTAGGCGCGCAGGTGCGGGAAGCGCCGGCTCTGCGCCTGGAAAAGGCCACCCGGGCGGGGTACGAGGGCAAGCTCCCGCGCCCCCGATTCCGGCGTCAACGAGACCGCGTCCAGCGTGAACGACACCGCCCGCGCCGCGAACCAGTCGGGCAGCGCGATCGTCCCCCGGTCGACGAAGACGGCGAAGGCGCGGGCCGGGTCGAGCTCCGGGCCGAGCGTGCCCAGATCGGGCCGGACCGGGGCGGCGACCCCGGCCTCGACCCACAGCTCCCGGGCCACGGTGAGGTCGAGCCGCTGGTCGTCGGGCAGGTCCTTCTCGTCGCCCCGGTGGATGACGTAGCGGAGCCCGACCGCGTCGGGCCGGACCGGGACCTCGAAGACCGCGCCGAAGGCGTCGAAGCGGGACGGCTCTCTCGGCGTACCCCAGGGGGTTTTGGATGTGACCGGGACCCCCTCCCAGCAGTGCAGGCCCCACCCGCTGTAGTCCCCGCCGGGTCGCCGGTAGTGGATGACGGCGAAGCCGGAATCCTGCTCCTCCTCGACCGCCGGCCCCTCGCTCGAGACCCGGCGATCGTTGGCGGTCACCCAGATCTCCGCGGTCTCGGAGACGTCGACCCACCGGTCCACCTCGACGTCCTTCGCGCCGAACCGGTGGATGACCAGGAATCCGACCTCGCGGGCGTTCTCGGACAGCCGCACGTGGGCGAACCGCCCGAAGGAGTCCTCGCCGGCGAACGGCGCGCCCTCCGGATAGGTCATCCCGGCAGCGACGTCACCCCAGGCGTGCAGCGACCAGTCGGCGTAGTCCCCATCCGGCCGGTGGTAGTGCACGATGAGCCATTGCGGACGGGTCCGGATCTGTGAAGAGGCAGAGGAGGCGGTCGCAGCGATCTCTATCGTCGTCACCGGACCATGGTCGCACCGGAACGCTCAGCGCGTGGCTATGACCGTGGTGATCAGCGGGCCGTCGGCGCCGGTGCGCACCAGGTAGCGGTACCGCTCGCCGGGGACCGCGCCGCCCTCGTCGTCCAGGTATTCCCACTCGACCGCGACCAGCGTGAGCGCCGTGGACAGCCGGTGCACCTCGAGCAGTTGGGCGTGCGCCGCCACGATCCGGTTCTCCCGGTACGCGGGCGCGGCCCCGAGGAACGACAGCGCCACCGCGGCCGGCGTGCTGAACGTGAAGCTGTAGGAGTCGGAGACGACGAGCCCGGGCAGTGCGTGGCAGCCGGCGATCGCCGCGACATCGCCGGTCGTGAGTGCCGTGCCGTACCGGCCGAAGAAGTCGGTGAGCTGGTCGGTGTCCGCCGGTGCCGTCATGCGGCGCGTATGCCCATCTATCGACGACCCCAAACCCCGCCGATGCTGACAGGATCGAGCAGGGAGACCCCGCCTTGCGGGGCCTAGCAAGACGGACGTACGGTTTATGGAAGACGCCAACCGAGAGTTAGGCATACCTAACCCGAAGGTCGCCCTTTCGGTGCGAAAGACTTGACTTCCAGTCGCTGGGTGTGAAGGAGATGACGGTGGCCAGCCTCGACACCTTTGGTGCGAAGAGCGAGCTGCGCGTCGGAGACGCGAGCTACGAGATTTTCACGATCGACAAGGTGAAGGGGCACGATCGCCTGCCCTACTCCTTGAAGATCCTCCTGGAGAACCTGCTGCGCACTGAGGACGGCGCGAACATCACCGCCGACCACATCAACGCGCTCGGCAGCTGGGACCAGAACGCCGACCCGAGTGTCGAGATCCAGTTCACCCCGGCACGGGTGCTGATGCAGGACTTCACCGGCGTTCCCTGCGTGGTCGACCTCGCCACGATGCGCGAGGCCGTGAAGGACCTGGGCGGCGACCCCACCAAGGTCAACCCGCTCGCCCCGGCCGAGCTGGTCATCGACCACTCGGTCATCGCCGACCTGTTCGGCCGCGAGGACGCGTTCCAGCGCAACGTGGAGCTGGAATACCAGCGCAACCGCGAGCGCTACCAGTTCCTCCGCTGGGGCCAGACCGCGTTCAACGAGTTCAAGGTCGTCCCGCCGGGCACCGGCATCGTGCACCAGGTCAACATCGAGTACCTGGCCCGCACGATCATGGAGCGCAACGGGCAGGCCTACCCGGACACCGTGGTCGGCACCGACTCGCACACCACGATGGTCAACGGCCTGGGCGTGCTGGGCTGGGGCGTCGGCGGCATCGAGGCCGAGGCCGCGATGCTCGGCCAGCCGGTCAGCATGCTGATCCCGCGGGTCGTCGGCTTCAAGCTGTCCGGCGAGGCGCCGGCCGGCACCACCGCGACCGACCTGGTCCTCACGATCACCGAGATGCTGCGCAAGCACGGCGTGGTCAGCAAGTTCGTCGAGTTCTACGGCCCCGGCGTCAGCGCCGTGCCGCTGGCGAACCGCGCCACCATCGGCAACATGTCGCCGGAGTACGGCTCGACCGTCGCGATCTTCCCGATCGACGACCAGACGATCGACTACCTCAAGCTGACCGGCCGCTCCGAGAAGGAGGTCGCGCTGGTCGAGGCGTACGCGAAGCGCCAGGGCCTCTGGCTCGACCCGAACGCCGAGCCGGACTACTCGGAGAAGCTCGAGCTCGACCTGTCGACGATCGTCCCGTCCCTCGCGGGCCCGAAGCGTCCCCAGGACCGGGTGCTGCTCAGCGAGGCCAAGCCGGCGTTCCGCGACGCCCTGGGCAACTACGTTCAGGATGAGGGACCGGCGGACGAGGCCAGCCAGGAGTCCTTCCCGGCCAGCGACCCGCCCGCCAATCACACCGATTCCGAAGCGGACAAACCGCACCTCTTCTCGGCCGCTCTCGGCTCGACGGGCCGGGTTTCCAAGCCCACCCGCGTGAAGGGCGACGACGGGGTCGAATACGAGCTCGACCACGGCGCCGTCGTGATCGCCGCGATCACGTCCTGCACGAACACCTCGAACCCGCAGGTCATGATCGGCGCCGCGCTGCTCGCGAAGAAGGCCGTCGAGAAGGGCCTGACCCGCAAGCCGTGGGTCAAGACCACCCTCGCGCCCGGCTCCAAGGTCGTCTCCGACTACTACGACCGGTCCGGCCTCACGCCGTACCTCGACAAGATCGGTTTCAACCTGGTCGGCTACGGCTGCACCACCTGCATCGGCAACTCCGGCCCGCTGCCCGAGGAGATCTCCGCGGCGATCAACGAGGCCGACCTGACCGCGGTCTCCGTCCTCTCCGGCAACCGGAACTTCGAGGGCCGGATCAACCCGGACGTCAAGATGAACTACCTGGCGTCCCCGCCGCTGGTCGTGGCGTACGCCCTGGCCGGCTCGATGGACATCGACATCACCACCGAGCCGCTCGGCACCGGCTCGGACGGCAACCCGGTCTACCTCAACGACATCTGGCCGTCCGCGCAGGAGATCGACGAGGTCATCGCGCAGGCCATCGGCGCCGAGGGCTTCTCGACGGCGTACCAGGACGTCTTCGCCGGCGACGAGCAGTGGCAGTCGCTGCCCACCCCGACCGGTGACACCTTCGCCTGGTCCGGTGACTCCACCTACGTGCGGAAGCCCCCGTACTTCGAGGGCATGGCCGCCGACCCGGCGCCGGTGCAGGACATCTCCGGCGCCCGCGTGCTGGCGAAGCTCGGCGACTCGGTCACCACCGACCACATCTCGCCGGCCAGCTCGATCAAGGCCGACTCGCCGGCCGGTAAGTACCTCGCCGAGCACGGCGTCCCGCGCGCCGAGTTCAACAGCTACGGCTCGCGCCGCGGCAACCACGAGGTCATGATCCGTGGCACGTTCGCGAACATCCGGCTCCGCAACCAGCTGGTGCCGGGCGTCGAGGGCGGCTTCACGGTCAACCACCTGACCGGCGAGCAGACCACGATCTACGACGCCTCGGTGGCCTACCAGGAGGCCGGCGTCCCGCTGGTGATCCTGGCCGGCAAGGAGTACGGCTCCGGCTCGTCCCGGGACTGGGCCGCGAAGGGCACCATGCTCCTCGGTGTCCGCGCCGTCATCGCCGAGAGCTACGAGCGCATCCACCGCTCCAACCTGATCGGCATGGGCGTGCTCCCGCTGCAGTTCCCGCAGGGGCAGAACGCCGAGTCGCTGGGCCTCACCGGCACCGAGACCTTCTCGTTCGCCGGCGTCACCGAGCTCAACGACGGCACCACCCCGCGCACCGTGAAGGTCACCACGGACACCGGCGTCGAGTTCGACGCGGTCGTCCGGATCGACACGCCCGGTGAGGCGGACTACTACCGCAACGGCGGCATCCTGCAGTACGTCCTGCGCAAGATGCTCCGCAGCTGATCCCTGCAGTTCCGGAAGCCCCGTCTCACCTCGAGGCGGGGCTTTCGCATTCGGCCGTGTTCTCAGGCCGACGCATGGCTCCCGCGGTCCGCGCCTTCGGCGGCCTCGTCCGCCGCGGCGTGCGCCTCCTGCTCCCGGCCGACCCGGTCGAGGAACACGGCGTGCCGCTTCAACGCCTTCGCCAGTTCCTCGGTGGCGGTCCGCCGCCGGTGCGCCACGCATTCGGCGCTGTACTCCACGGCATCGGCCCACCGACCCAATTCGGACAGCCGATCCGCGTGGTCGCTCAGCGACTGCCCCAGCCGCGCCTCCGCCCCGGGATCCTCCTGGGCGAGCCGCCGCCACATCTCCAGGGCCCGCTCGCTGATGACCACGGCTTCGGCGTGCTCGCCCGCGTCGGCCATCGCGAGGGCGAGAGCGGACAGCCCGCGCGCCAGCGCAGTCTCCGGAAGGGCCTCCACGATCGACGTGGCCTTCCGTTCGGCGTCCCGCGCCTCGTCGAGCCGCCCGGCCCGCACGAGCCGGTTCGCCAGCGTCACGAGCGCGGTGGCGAGCAGCTGTGCCCGTTCGGGGGCGGCCCAGGACAGCGACGCCGCCTCTTCGGCCAGTGCCAGCGCCTCGCCGTGCCGGTCCAGCGCGGCGAGATACCCCGACTGATCGGTGAGGGCCCGCACCAGTACCGGCTCCGCCCCCTTCACCCGATCGCCGGCGAGCCCGCGCAGAGACCGCACCGCTTCCTCCCCGAGCCCGGCCGCGGCAGCCGCCTCCCCTGCCCGAAATGCCCGCCCGGCCTCATCGACGACCTCAACAGCCCGCGCCACCGGACCACCCGCATGCCGAAGCTTCCGCATCCAACCCACGCCGAAAATCTAAAAACACCGATCAAGCCCCCGCCAACCGGGGTGTTCAAAATGCAAACCAAGGTCAAATTCATGTCGCAGCGGGGTGGGTGTCACCGACCGCAGCTCCCGCCGAGGGCGCGCCGCTACTCGCTGGCCGCTACGCGTCCATCCCGCGAGCACACAACGCGCGACCTGCGTGATGGGTTGCGCCCTCCTCCTATCAGTCCACCCTCCCCAACTCCCCGAAAACCCGGCCAGCAGCCCAACCCTCCCCGATCCGCCACCGAACACCATGCCGGTCGCCTACCCCCGCGATCGCGGCACCGAGGAAGCGCGCTGGCAACCATGGACTGCAGCCGGACTCCCGCGCCGCGCCACGGCCACCACCGTCGAGCGACTGCCGGGAGCGACCGAGCAGACACCCACGCACCCTCTGCCGCCGGGAAGCCACACGGCAGGCGGGGTCAGCACGGCAGGCGAGAGTCAACGCGGCCGACAAAAGACCGGCGCGGCCGGTGGCAGGTCAGCGCCGTCCCGCGTCGAGGTCGTCGGTGGGGCGCGGGGGCAGCACCCGCTGCTCGTGCACCGCCGTCTCGCGGCGGGAACTGTCGGCCGACGGGTGCCAGGCCTCGTCGATCGGGCCCATCAGGCCGCCGCCGACGCCCCTGCGCCGGGCCCAGCCGGCGAACCGCCACAGGGCATGGAGCAGGGCGGCCACGATCCCGGCGGTGATGAGCAGGCCCGTCACGCGTTTCACCGTACCCATGAAAGAGAGGAACGGGAATCAGGGCTCGATGGTGCGGGCGGGCACGGTCAGGATCTCGACGTCCTCCTCGGGGTAGGTGGGTGACGCGGTCGCGAACTGGGTGCGGTAGAGCTCGGAGTAGAGCCCGCCGGCCCCGACCAGCTCGGCGTGCCTGCCGCGCTCGGCGATCCGGCCGTGGTCGAGCACCAGGATCTCGTCGGCGTCCCGGATCGTCGAGAGGCGGTGCGCGATCACCACGGCGGTGCGGCCGCGCAGTGCCTCGGCGAGGGCGCGCTGGACGGCCGCCTCGGACTCGCTGTCGAGGTGGGCGGTGGCCTCGTCGAGCACCACGATCGACGGCTGTTTCAGCAGGATCCGGGCGATCGCGAGGCGCTGTTTCTCGCCGCCGGAGAAGCGGTAGCCGCGCTCCCCCACGACCGTGTCGAGACCGTCGGGCAGGGTCCGGACCAGGTCGGCCACCTGCGCGCCCTCCAGCGCCGCCCACATCTGCTCCTCGGTGGCGCCGGGAGCGGCGTACCGGAGGTTCTCGGCGATCGTCTCGTGGAACAGATGCGAATCCTGGGTGACGACGCCGATGGTGTCGCGGAGCGAGCCGAGCGTGGCGTCGCGGACGTCGACGCCGCCGATCAGCACGGCTCCGCCGGTCACGTCGTAGACCCGGGACAGCAGCATCGAGGTGGTCGACTTGCCGGCACCGGACGGGCCGACCAGCGCGACCATGCGACCGGGCTCGACGGTGAAGTCGACGCCGTCGAGGACGAGCTCGTTCTCCCGGCGGTCGAGGGCCGCCACGTCTTCGAGAGTGGCGAGCGAGACCTCGTCGGCGCTGGGGTAGCGGAACCGCACGTCACGGAACTCGATCCGGCCCGCGCCGGCCGGGATCGGGGTGGCGCCGGGCTTCTCGGCGATGCCGGGGGCGAGGTCGAGCACCTCGAAGACCCGGTCGAACGAGACGAGCGCGCTCATGACGTCGACCCGGACGTTGCTGAGCGCGGTGAGCGGCCCGTAGAGCCGGGTCAGCAGCAGGGCCAGGGTCACCACGGTGCCGGCCGAGACCTGCCCGTTGACCGCGAGCCAGCCGCCCAGACCGTACGTCAAAGCCTGGGCCAGCGACGCGACCAGCAGCATCGCCACGAAGAAGGTGCGCGAGTACATGGCCTGCTGCACGCCGATGTCGCGGACCCGCTCGGCGCGCTCGCCGAACCGGGCGGCCTCGGCGTCGGGCCGGCCGAAGAGCTTGACCAGCAGCGCGCCGGAGACGTTGAAGCGCTCGGTCATGGTCGCGTTCATCTTCGCGTCCAGGTTGTACGACTCGCGGGTGATCTCGGCGAGCCGGCTGCCGACCCGGCGCGCCGGGATGATGAAGACCGGCAGCAGCACCAGCGACAGCAGGGTGATCGGCCAGGACAGCGTGAACATCACGACGGCGGTGAGCACGAGCTGGATGACGTTGCTGAGCACGCCGGAGAGGGTCGAGGTGAACGCCCGCTGGGCGCCGACCACGTCGTTGTTGAGCCGGCTCACCAGGGCGCCGGTCTGGGTACGGGTGAAGAACTGCAACGGCATCCGCTGGACGTGGTCGAAGACCCTGGTCCGCAGCGTGAGGATGATGCCCTCGCCGATCCGGGCCGAGTACCACCTCTGGGCCAGGGACAGCAGCGCGTCGGCGACCGCGAGGCCGGCGATGAGCAGGGCGATCCGCACCACCGTGCCGGCCGCGTCGGCGCCGCCGCCGGTGATCGCGTTGATCACCTGGCCGGCGAGCAGCGGCGTGGCCACCCCGATCCCGGCCGCGACCACGACGGTCAGCAGGAACACCGTGATGTCCCGGCGGTAGGGCCGGGCGAACCGGAGGATGCGCCGTCCGGTGCCGCGCTTGACCTGATGCTTACGCACCTGGTCGGAGCGCTCGATCGAACGCAGCATCATCCAGCTGGACGTCGGGTTCATTCCTCACCTCCCGGGTGCCAAGCATGCACCGCGGGTATGACAACCCGGGAGGTGAGTCCTTTACTCCCCGGATCCGAGCAGGTCGCTGAGGCGCCGGGTCTGCGCCTCCCGCTCGGCACGGTCCTGCTCCGCGTACGACCGCTGGGGCGCACCCAGGAGCAGGGCCTTGATCTCGGCGACCGCGCCGGGGTCGCCGGCCAGGATCGCCGCGGCGAGGTCCGAGACCGCGGCGTCCAGGTCGGCTCGTGGCACGACGGCGGTGGCGAGGCCGATCCGGTCCGCCTCGTCCGCCGGGATCCGCCGGCCGGTCACGCAGATCTCCAGCGCCCGGGACGGGCCGACCAGCTCGGTGAGCCGCTTCGTACCGCCCAGATCGGGCACCAGGCCGAGGGTCACCTCGGCCATGGAGAACTTCGCGTCGTCGGCGAGCACGCGCATGTCGCAGTTCAGCGCGAGCTGGAAGCCGGCGCCGATCGCGTGCCCCTGAACGGCGGCGATTGTCACAATGGACGGGCTCCGCAACCACGTGAACGCGGTCTGGAAGCCGGCAATCCGATCGGCGCACTCGGTGGCGGACAACTGTGCCAGTCTGGCCAGTGAAGAATCGCCCTCACCGCGTGCGACCGACAGATCCAGGCCCGCCGAAAAGGCGCGGCCCTCGGCTCGCACAATGACGACCCGTACGTCGCCCGGTAATTTCCTCGAAATGTTGCCCAGCTCCGTCCACATGGCCGGAGTCTGTGCATTGAGAACGTCGGGCCGGGACAACGTCACCGTTGCCACCGGCCCGTGGAGTTCGTAGCGAACGCCTGGTTCGTCGCTCACCGGGACGGCGTTGCCGGACGTCACGCCTTCTTGCGGCGGCGGGCGCCGCCACGCTGGCGCAACTGCACGCCCGATTCGGTGAGCACGCGGTGCACGAATCCGTAGGACCTTCCGGTGGAAGCGGCCAGCGCCCGGATGCTCTCGCCCGAGGTGTATCGCTTCACCAGGTCCTTGGCGAGCGACTGCCGCTCGCTACCGACGATTCGACGACCCTTCTCAGTACTGGTAGCTGTGCCAGTGGCTGCCATCTTGAATCCTCACGTCGCAGACAGTGCGGTCAGATACGGTCCCACCTATTACACCGTCTCCAACGATCATGCGCCAGGCATCTAGCGCTCGCGAACGTGCCCATTTATTACTGTCAGGAACTTGACGGTTACCACAGGCATCAATGTCAGACAGTTTGCCGGCAGCAGCCCGCGAGGCAATTCCGGTCCGACCGTGATCGTCCGGCGCGCTCCCCAAGACCATCGATCACCTGCAGAAACACTCGATCGAGACGACCCGCAGGTGGGAGGCTTGACCGCTCCGGAGAGTGGGATGATCGCTCCAGAGGGTGACGAAAAGACGGGCCGGGTGCGGTCATCGCCGCGCCCGACCCGTCCGTAAACGCCCGAACATCGCACTGTCTGTGTGGGCACCAGTTGACAACTGACGATGCAGTTGATCCCCGGGAAATTCGCACCACGTGAGCGATCACATGCTCTGCGTGACCCCTCGGGGGCTCAGGCCAGCTCGACCAGTTCCAGCAGATCGTCGCTCCACGCGTCCTCGTCGCCGTCCGGCAGCAGGATCGCGCGGTCCGGCTTGAGCGCCTGCACGCAGCCCGCGTCGTGGGTGACCAGCACGATCGCGCCCGGGTAGTTGGCGATGGCGTCGAGCACCTGCTCGCGGCTCACCGGGTCGAGGTTGTTCGTCGGCTCGTCGAGCAGCAGCACGTTCGCCCCGGAGCAGACCAGCGTGGCCAGGGCCAGCCGGGTCTTCTCCCCGCCGGAGAGCACCCCGGCCGGCTTGTCGACGTCGTCACCCGAGAAGAGGAAGGCACCGAGGATCTTCCGCAGCTCGGTGTCGGTCTGCTCGGACGCGGCGCTGCGCATGTGGTCGAGGATGGTGCGGTCCACGTCGAGCGTCTCGTGCTCCTGGGCGTAGTAGCCCAGCCGCAGCCCGTGCCCCGGCCGCACCTCGCCGGTGTCCGGTTCGAGCAGCCCGCCGAGCATCCGCAGCAGCGTCGTCTTGCCGGCGCCGTTGAGACCCAGGATCGCCACGCGGCTGCCCCGGTCGACGGCGACGTCGACATCCGTGAAGATTTCCAGCGATCCGTACGACTTGGAGAGGCCGGACGCCGTCAGCGGGGTCTTGCCGCACGGGGCGGGGCTGGGGAACCGGACCTTCGCCACCTTGTCCGAGGCGCGGGTCTCCTCGAGCCCGCCCAGCAGCTTCTCCGCACGGCGGGCCATGTTCTGCGCCGCCACGGTTTTGGTGGCCTTCGCCCGCATCTTGTCGGCCTGCGCCATCAGCGCGCCGGCCTTCTTCTCGGCGTTGGCCCGCTCACGGCGGCGCCGGCGCTCGTCGGTCTCCCGGGCTTCCAGGTAGGTCTTCCAGCCCATGTTGTACATGTCGACGACCGAGCGGTTGGCGTCCAGGTACCACACCTTGTTGACCGCGGCGTCGAGCAGCTCGACGTCGTGGCTGATCACGATGAGGCCGCCCTTGTGCTGGGCCATGTATCCGCGGAGCCAGGCGATCGAGTCCTGGTCGAGGTGGTTGGTGGGCTCGTCGAGCAGCAGGATGCCCTTGCCGTTCTGCCCGGAGTTGGCGAACAGGATGCGGGCCAGCTCGATCCGGCGGCGCTGACCGCCGGAGAGGGTGCCGATGGTCTGCGCCAGGGCGCGGTCCGGCAGTCCCAGGTTCGCGCAGATCCGCGCGGCCTCGGACTCGGCGCCGTACCCGCCGAGCGCGGAGAACTGGTCCTCCAGCTGTCCGTAGCGCCGGACCAGCTTGTCGTCCGAGCTCTCCTCGAGCTGGATCTCGAGCTTCTGCATCTCGGCGAGGATGCTGTCCAGGCCGCGGGCGGAGAGCACCCGGTCGCGGCCGGTGACGTTCAGGTCGCCGGTGCGCGGGTCCTGCGGCAGGTATCCGATCTCACTGGTCCGCTCGACCGTGCCGGCGTAGGGCGTGCCCTCGCCGGCCAGCACCTTCAGCGTGGTGGTCTTGCCGGCGCCGTTGCGGCCGACCAGGCCGATCCGGTCGCCGGGCTGCACCCGCAGCGTCGTCGGGGAGATGAGGATCCGGGCGCCGGCGCGGAGTTCCAGTCCGGTGGCGGTGATCATTAAGCTTCTCGCTCTCGGGAAAACGGGCTGACTCAGGGCGCAAGAAAGCGCCGGCCATCGGGGAGGACGGTCGGCGCGGGGCAGGTCAGCCTTCGCAGAGCAGCACGCGACCATAGTACCGGTCACCCCCGCGGAGCTCCCACTCGATTAGTTCACAAGATCAACGGGTACTCGCCCGGGCAACCGTGGCGAAGGCAGGACGACATGGAACTGAACGAACGCGCCGACATCGACACCAGTCAGATCGAGGACGGCCGGGGATCGGGTGGCGGGGGCGGCGGCATAGGCGGGCTGCCGATCGGTGGCGGCGGCCTGGCCGGCATCGTCGTGACCCTGGTCATCGCGCTGGTCGGCGGGTACTTCGGGATCAACACGATCGGCGGGGACGGCGGCGGATCGTCCACCGGCACGCCGCTGTCGGCGTGCACCGGCGAGCAGAAGCTCCAGCAGCTGGAGTGCCGCAACGCGCTCTACGTCACCTCGATCCAGGACTACTGGCAGGACGCCCTCCCGCAGTCCTTCGGCGAGCAGTACAAGCCCGCCGTCACGCACATCTTCGCGAACCGGGTGAGCACCGCCTGCGGCGCGGCCGACTCCGGCGTCGGGCCGTTCTACTGCCCGGCCGACGACAAGGTCTACATCGATCTCTCCTTCTACCAGGTGCTGGCCAAGCAGCTCGGCGCCCCCGGCGAGTTCGCCCAGCCCTACGTGCTGGCCCACGAGTACGGCCACCACGTGCAGGACGTGCTCGGCACCGAGGCGGAGATGCGCCGCCGGCAGGAGCGCGACCCGTCCTCGCAGAACGAGGAGTCGGTGAAGCTGGAGCTGCAGGCCGACTGCTACGCCGGCGCGTGGGCGAACCACGCCGCGAACACCACCGACGCCGACGGCGACAAGATCTTCACGAGCCTGACCGAGCAGGACATCCAGGAGGGCATCCAGACGGCCGGGCAGATCGGTGACGACACGCTGCAGAAGCAGGGCGGCGGCCAGGTCAACCCGGAGGAGTTCACGCACGGCACGTCCGCGCAGCGCCAGCAGTGGTTCCGGGTCGGCTACGAATCCGGCGACCCGAAGCAGTGCGACACCTTCAAGGCCGGCGCGGTGAGCTAGGGCTCGCGCACCAGAATCGTCACTGCGCGAGCCGCGGCGACTGCGGACACCAGGACCGCATGCCGCGGCTCGCGCACATCCAGGAAACGGTCGGCGCGCAATTCCGCGATGCGTTCCAGATCCCGTGACGCCAGCACCGCCTCGACCGCCGAACGATCCCCTCCGGTGATGACGGCCGTCAATCTTCGTACCTCTGGAAGAAGAATGCGCCCCACGATGCCGGCGCCATCGGCAGCGGCCGCTTTCGCCTGATTGTCCCGGCGGCGCGCGAAGCGCTGCTGCGACCAGCCGCCCGCCGCGGTCCGGCCCTGCACGTAGTGGGTGTCCACCTTGGACGTGATCAGTTCCGGACCCACGGCGATGCCCACGGCCACCGCGCCCTTCCGCGCGAGCAGGAGTCCGAGCCTTCGCGGCGTCTGCGCCTGATGGATCAATTCGGTCAGCGTCACGGCCGGGCCGGCGCCGGGAGGCTCGCTCAGCGTCGCCGACGCGCCGTCCGCGGCGGTCACCGTCAAACCCTCTTCCCGGTACGGCCCGTGCCGCGTCGCGAAATTATCCAGCCAGCGCGACAGCCGTTCCGGAGCGACGTCGACCCATTTCCCGCCACCCGCGGCCGCGCGTTCACCCATTCTCGTCACAGTACGGTGGCAGGATGCCTGGACTATGAGCGACCTGGCCGGGACTCTGATGGAACGCCTCACCGCCGAGTTCGCGTCGGCGCGTGATCCGGAACGGGCCGTGGGCATGGAGGCGTACATGCGCGACCAGTTCGCGTTCCACGGCCTGCCGTCGCCGATCCGCCGGGCCCGGGCGCGCGCGGCCCTCACCGGCCTCGGCCCGTGGAGCGCCGACGATCTCCGGGCGGTGGCGCTGGCCTGCTGGGACCGGGAGGAGCGCGAGTTCCAGCAGTTCGCCTGCGACCTGCTGACCGCGCACGTCACCGTCCCCGGTCCGGACTTCCTCGGCACGCTGCGGATTCTGATCACCACGAAGTCCTGGTGGGACACGATCGACCCGCTCGCCACCCGCGTCGTCGCCGGTCTGGTGCGGCGCCATCCGGCCCTGGTCGCGCGGATGGACGAGTGGCACCGCGAGGAGAACATGTGGCTGGTCCGGACGGCGATCCTGCACCAGCTGCACTACGGCGCGGCGACCGATACCGATCGGCTGTTCGGCTACTGCGCTGCGCAGGCCCGCCATCCCGACTTCTTCGTGCGCAAGGCGATCGGCTGGGCGCTGCGGCAGTACGCCCGCACCGATCCGGCCGAGGTCCGCGCCTTCCTGGCCGAGCACGCGGCCGACCTCTCCCCGCTGTCGATCCGCGAGGCGTCGAAGCACCTCTAATCCACCCCGTCCGCGTGTCGACTTCAGGTCCGGTCCGCACCCCAACCCAACACGCCCCCGGAGAAACCCGCCCACGTGTTGAGTCCGGGTCCAATCCGCACCCCAACCCAACACGCAAGCAGGACGGCCCGACTCATGTTGACTTCCGGCCCGCAACGCACCCCAACCCAACACGCCCCCGGAGAAACCCGCCCACGTGTTGAGTCCGGGTCCAATCCGCACCCCGACTCAACACACAAGAAGGGCGGGTCGTCAGGTGGTGAGGAGGAGGTGGAGGGCCAGCGCGGCGATCACGGCGCTCGAGATGAGGGCCGTGATCAGACGGCCGCGCTCCCCGGTCAGTACCCGCCCGATCAGTGACCCGCCGCCGGCGATCAGCAGCTGCCAGCTGGCGCTCGCGAGGAATGCGCCGGCGACGAACCATACGCCGCCGCCTTCACCTCCGCTGCCCAGGACCAGCGCCGCGAAGTAGATCACGGTGGCCGGGTTGAGCAACGTGAGCGCGAGAACGCCGAGATAGGCCTTGCCGGCGCCGGTCGTTCCCTCAGCCGCCCGAACGCCGCGGACCCGCTCCCCGGCCGAGCCCGGCCCGGACGGCGGCCCACCGGCCGAGCCCGGCCCGGGTGGCGGCCCGCCGGCCCTCTTCAGCCGCCGGCGGAAAGGCAGGGCGCCCCATGCCGTCCAGGCGGCCAGGGCGAGCAGGATGACGGCGCCGGCCCAGCGCAGCGGTACCGCCACCGGGGCGATCGCCGCCGCCACGGCCGCGCCGCCGGCCACCGCCACCAGCGCGTAGAGGCCGTCGGCGGTGGCCGCGCCGAGACCCGCGGCGGCACCCACCCGCAGTGAGGTGCGGGCGCTGAGCCCGGCGATCAGCACGCCGATGGCGCCGACCGGCACCGCGATCCCGTATCCGGCGACCACGCCGGCGAGGAAGGCGCCGCTCATGACAGCTGCCGTGACACCGCCGTTCCGCGGACGCGCTGCTGCTGCCCGCCGGCCCGGACGGCAGCGGGGGCAGAGACGGCGGAGTACGGCTCGAAGACGGTCACGCCGCCATCATCGGCCCGGACACCCCTTCCGGCCACCGAATATCCCACCGCCATTCGGTCACGTGACGCATCTCCTCGGATCCGGAGGGTGACCGGCGGGGGTTCCGCTCGATAAGGTCCGATCATGGTCGCTGAACTGATCCTGGTCCGGCACGGGCAGAGCCTGGCCAACGTCGCCTTCGCCGCCGCCGACGCCGACGACCTCATGGAGGCGGAGGTGAGCGGCCGGGACGCCGAGGTGCCGCTGACCCCGGCCGGCGAGGAGCAGGCCGCCGCGCTCGGGCGCTGGCTGGCCACGCTTCCCGGGGAGCACCGGCCACAAGTGGTGATCACCTCGCCGTACCTGCGCGCCCGGGAGACCTGGCGGATCGCCGCCGAGTCGTCCGGGCTCGACCTGCCGGAACCGCGGACCGACGACCGGCTGGTGGACCGGCTCATGGGCGAGCTCGAACTGCTCACCCACGCGGCGGTCGCGGCCCGGTACCCGGGCGAGGCGGCGCGGCGGGCCGAGGCCGGCGAGTACGAGTACGCCCCGCCCGGCGGCGAGTCGTTCGCCGACATCCGGGTGCGCCTCCGGTCCTTCCTCGACGACCTGCACCGCGACCACGGCGGCCAGCGCGTGGTCGTCGTCGCCCACGACGCCGTCGTACTCATGATGCGGGCCGTCGTCGAGGATCTGGAATGGGACCAGGTGCTCGCCGTGGAGGCCGAGTCGGGCAGCGTCCGCAACGCGTCGATCAGCCGGTTCGACGGCTCCTCCGGCCGTCTCACGCTGGACAGTTACAACGTCATCGACCATCTGCCATCCCCATAGGCATAGACGGACATCTTGCAAAGACATATTTGCAAACATATGTTGGGGCGATGCCCGGAAGCCCTCGATCGCTGCGTGGCCTGGCGCACCCGTTACGCCTGCGCATCCTGCGCATCCTGCGGGAACAGGGCGCCTCGACGGCGACCCGGCTGGCCGGCCAGACCGGGGAGAGCTCCGGGGCCACCAGCTACCACCTGAGACAGCTCGCCGGGTACGGCTTCGTCGAGGAGGAGCCGCGTCCCGGGCCGGGACGGGAGCGCTGGTGGCGGGTCTCCGAGACACCGTCCTCGCTGCGGGCCGTCGCCGTCGCCGACTTCCAGCGGGTGCAGGACTTCCTGGCCGTCGCGGGCGCGGTGCCCGACGAGTGGGGTGACAGCGTGACCATCGGCAACCGGGCCCTGCGGCTCACGCCGGCGCAGGCGGCCGAACTGCTCAGGCGCATCGACCGGGTGCTCGCCGACTATCCGGACGACCGGCCGGGCGAGCCGGCCCCCACGGACACCGGGAGGGTGGTGTTCCAGTGGCAGTCCTTTCCGCAGATCCGCTGAGGGCGGCGCCGGCGAGCCGCCAGTTCGCCGTCCTCCTCGCCGCCGAGGGGATCTCCATGCTCGGCAGCCGGATCACCTTCGTGGCGCTGCCGTGGCTCGTCCTGACCAGCACCGACTCGGCGCTGCTGGCGGGCGTGGCCGGGCTGGCCGAGATGCTTCCGTACGTCCTGGCCGGGCTCATCGGCGGGCCGATCGTGGACCGTGTCGGCCCGCGCCCGACCGCCGTGGCGGCGGACACGGCGAGCGTTCTCGCGGTCGCCGGCATCCCCATCCTGGCGATCTGGCAGAGCACGTCGCTCGGCGTACTCCTGCTCCTGATCGCTCTGGCGGGCGCCCTCCGCGGATTCGGGGACGCGGCCAAGCGTGCGCTCCTCCCCCGCACCATCGCGGCGGCGGGCGTCTCCACCGAGCGCGGGACCACGCTTTACGACGGGGTGGCGCGCGCGTCGACGCTGATCGGCCTGCCCCTGGCCGGCCTGCTGATCGCGGCGCACGGTGCGGAGACGGTGCTGCTCTACGACGCCGCCACCTTCGGTGCGGCGGCGATCCTGATCGGCGGATTGGTCCGGGTGGGTGCGGCTGACGCGGCCTGCGAGCAAGGGTACGGCGCAGCCCTGCGCAACGGCTTCCGCCACGTACGCGGGGATCGGCTCATCCTCGGCGTGATGTCGCTGCTCTTCGTCACGAACATGTTCGACCAGGCGTACGCGACGGTGTTCGTCCCGGTCTGGGTGCGCGAGGGCCCGCACGGCCCGGCCGCCCTCGGCGTGGTCGGGACCGCGTTCGGCCTGGGCGCGGTGGCCGGGAACATCCTCTTCACGGTCCTGGCGCCCCGGCTGCCGCGCAGGCGCACGTTCGCCGTCTGCTTCTTCCTGGGCGGGCCGGGCCCGTTGCTGGCGCTCGCGTTCACCGACCGGGTCTGGATCGTGCTGACCGTGGCCGCCATCTCCGGCGCGCTCATGTCGACGGTGAACCCGATCCTGCTGGCAGCCGTCTACCGGCGGATCCCGGTACACATGCACGGCCGGGTCATCAGCGTCCTGATCTCGGTGTCCTGGGCCGGCATCCCGCTCGGCGGCGTCCTGGGCGGCTGGGCGACCGACCGGCTCGGCCTGCAGACCGCCGCACTGCTGGCCGCGATCGGATACCTGGCGGTCACGGCCGCGACGTTCGTCTTCCCGGCCTGGCAGGCCCTCGATCGCAGCGAGACCCGCAAAGCCGTCGCTCCCGCCTAGCCTTCACCGAGTGCCCGCATTCCCGCACGGACCGACTGGAAACCTTCCGATGCGCTAGGTTCGTCGGAATGCCCCTGGCTCATGACATCTCCGGCAGCGGCCCGGCCGTGATCCTCCTGCACTCCACGGTCGCCGACCGCCGGATGTGGGACCCCCAGATGCCGGCCCTCACCGCCGCCGGCCACCGGGTCATCCGCTGCGACCTGCGAGGATACGGCGAATCCCCGATCACCGCAGGCGAGGACTGGGACGACGCCGACGACGTGACCGCCCTCCTCGACACCCTCGGCATCACCCGCACCGCCGTGATCGCCTCGTCCGGCGGAGGCCGCGTCGCCCTCGACCTCGCGGCCCGCAGCCCGGAACGCGTCACCGCCCTGGCCCTGCTCTGCACCGCCCTCCGAGGCCACGAGCCGAGCCCCGCCCTCCGCGACTTCAGCGACCGCGAGGACGCCCTGCTCGAAGCCGGCGACGTCACGGCCGCGACCGAGCTCAACGTGGACCTCTGGCTGGGCCCCGAGGCGGGCGAGAAAGAGCTTGCAAGGGTACGGCGGATGCAGCGCAACGCCTTCGAGGTCCAGCTGGCCGCCGACAGGGCAGCCGCAGCCCTCGCCGCCGACGCCGCCACCGGCCCCACCGCCGAGCCGCAAGCCGCCCCGGCAGCACAGCGCACGCAGCAGACACCGGCCGCCGCCGCCGAGCAGGCCGGATCTCCCGCCGCCGCCGAGCAGGCCGTCGTCAAGCAGGCCGGGTCTCCCGCCGCCGAGCAGGCCGCCGCCGAGCAGGCCGCGGCTCCGGCCGCGCGCGCCGAGGCCGATCTGAGCGTCATCACCGCGCCGGCGCTGCTGGTGTCCGGCGCTCACGACCTCCCCGACTTCCGCGAGATCGCCGCGCACCTGGCGACCGTCCTCCCGAAAGCCCGGCACGTCGAACTCCCGTGGGCCGGCCACCTGCCCAGCATGGAACGCCCCGATCTGCTCAATCCCCTCCTCATCGACTTCCTCGCCGAGTCGCGCTGACCCGCCCGGCCACGTGAATTGCGCGGGCCACGTGAATCGCGCGGGCCAGGGCGGAGATGGCTGGAGCGGAGACGGCCGGAGCGGGGACCGCCCGGAGCGGGGACCGCCGGGTGGGGTGGCGGCCTGGTCGTGATGGAAGGTCAGTCCACGATGCACCACTCCCTGATCTGCTCGGCCACCTCGCGGTCGCCGTCGATGCGGACGTCGGCCAGCGGGATCCGGCGGTAGAGGGCAAGCACCAGGTCGCTGGCCCGGCCCTGGACACGGGTCACCGGCTCGCCGCTGGCTGCCGGGTCGAGGGTGGCGCCCGACGGGGAGAGGTCGACGGTCCAGGACGGGCCCTCGAGCGCCTGGAACTCGACCCTCGCCGGGCGGTGCGGCCAGGCGCCCAGGGAACCCATGGCGACCTGGAGGAACTCGCCGACGCCGTCGACCGCTACGGCGGCGGGCAGGGGCTCGGGCCTGCCGATCGCCTCCTGCGCGTCGAACGCGTGGACGGCCGCCTCCTGCACCTGGTGGCGGGCGATCGCGCCGGACGTGTGCGGCGCGGCCGACTCCGGCCACCAGGACCAGCAGGGCACGTCGGGTCCGGCGGCCGTGAGGGCGTCGAGCAGGGTGCGGGTCGATTCCTCGTACGCATCAAGAAGCTCGCCCGGAGGCAGCACCGGGACCGGAGGCGGGGCGGCGGGATCGCCGGCCCGGACCACCGCCGACCAGAAGCGCTGCACCCGGCTCAGGTGGGTGATCAGATCGCGCACGGACCACCCCGGGCAGCCGGGCACCGGAGCCGTGAGGTCGCCGGCAGCCTCGCGCAGCGCCGCCGACCGCGACTCGATCAGCGACAGCAGCTCAGGAAAGGGCGGTATCGATGCCATTCCCCGGTTCTACCACCGGGGTACGACACAGGGCGGCGCGCTCGTCGGCGCACCGCCCTGAAGACGTACGAAATCAGACGTTGAACCCGAGGGCCCGCAGCTGCTCGCGCCCGTCGTCCGTGATCTTGTCGGGGCCCCACGGCGGGAGCCACACCCAGTTGATCCGGAAGTCCTGGACGAGGCCGCCGCCCGGTCCGGTGGTCAGCGCCTGGCGGGTCTGGTCCTCGATCACGTCGGTCAGCGGGCAGGCCGCCGACGTCAGCGTCATGTCGAGGGTGACCACGTTGTCGTCGTCCACGTGGACGCCGTAGACCAGGCCCAGGTCGACGACGTTGATCCCGAGTTCGGGGTCGACGACGTCCTTCATGGCCTCCTCGACGTCGTCGATCGAGGCCTTCTTCGAAGGAGCCACGGCGGCCTCGGCTGCCGGGGCGGCCTCGGAGACGCTCACCGCGGGAACCTCGGCCGGCTCACCGGACTCGGCGCGCTCGGCCTCGAGCCACGCCGGAACCTGGTCGGCCGAGCCATCCCCGGCAGATCCGGGAACCGACGCCACGGTCTGAACAGAATCGGTCTTGTCGGTCATCGTGCTTTCACCTCCGGGCTCGCGCCCACGTCCACGCCCGCGCGCACCGCCGCGTCCTTGAAAGCCATCCACGGCAGCAGCGCGCACTTGACCCGGGCCGGGAACTTGGCGACGCCGGCGAACGCGATGCCGTCGCCGAGCACCTCCTCGTCCGGCTCGATCTGTCCACGGCTCTGCATCAGTTCGACGAACGAGTGGTGGATCTCCGCAGCGGAAGCCGCGTCCTTACCCTGCAGCAGTTCATGCAGAACGGATGCCGACGCTTGGCTGATGCTGCACCCAAGCCCGTCATACGAAATTTCAGACAAGTCCGAGTTGACCCGAACAGTGATTTCGTCACCACACGTCGGGTTGACGTGATGCGCCTCCCCGTCGAAGGGATCACGCAGTCCCCGGCCGTGCGGATTCTTGTAGTGGTCGAGGATGATCTCCTGGTAGAGACCGTCGAGCATCATCAGCCGAACACCTTCCGCACCTGGTCGAGACCGCGCGCCAGGGCGTCGATCTCGTCCGTCGTCGTGTAGAGGTAGAACGAGGCCCGCGTCATCGCCGGAACGCTGAAGCGGGAGCAGACCGGCCGCGCGCAGTGGTGGCCGACCCGCACCTCGACACCGAGGGCGTCGAGGATCTGGCCCACGTCGTGGGGGTGTACCCCGTCGACGCCGAACGACACCGTGCCGCCGCGCCCGACCGGCGTCGCCGGCCCGAAGATCCGGACACCGGGAACGGCGGTCAGCGCGTCCAGCGCGTAGCGGGTGATCGCCTGCTCGTGCTCGTGGATCGCCGCCATGCCGAGGCCGGTCAGGTAGTCCACCGCCGCGCCGAGACCGATCGCCTCGGTGATCGGCGGGGTGCCGGCCTCGAAGCGGGCCGGCGGGGCCGCGTAGGTCGTGCCGGTCATGGTGACCGTCTCGATCATCGAACCGCCGCCGAGGAAGGGCGGCAGCTCGGCCAGCAGGTCGAAGCGGCCCCACAGGACGCCGATGCCGGTCGGGCCGAGCATCTTGTGCCCGGTGAAGGCGATCAGGTCGGCGCCGAGCTCCCGCACGTTGATCGGCAGATGGGGCACCGATTGCGAGCAGTCGAGAACGAGAAGAGCGCCGACCGCTTTGGTTCGCGCCGAGATGTCCGAGAAGTCGTTGATCGTGCCCAGAACATTGGACATGTGCACCAGCGACACGATCTTGGTGCGCTCGTTGATCAGCTCGTCGGCCTGGCTGAGATCCAGCCGCCCCTCGTCGGTGATCCCGAACCAGCGCAGGGTCGCGCCGGTCCGTTCACACAGGAGCTGCCACGGCACGATGTTGGAGTGGTGCTCCATTTCGGAGACCACGACCTCGTCGCCCGGGCCGAGGCGCAGGTGCTGCCCGGCCGAGTGCGCGACCAGGTTGAGCGCCTCGGTGGAGTTCTTCGTGAAGACCACCTCGTCCGGGCTCGCCGCGCCGATGAAGGCGGCGATGCGGGCCCGGGCACCCTCGTAGGCCTCGGTCGACTCGGTGCCGAGCGTGTGCACGGAGCGGGACACGTTGCCGTTGTACCGCTCCTGGTGCGCGCGCATGACGTCGAGCACCTGCACCGGTTTCTGTGAGGTGTTGGCGCTGTCCAGGTAGACGAGCGGGTGGCCGTTGACCTCCCGCTCGAAGATCGGGAAGTCCTTACGGACCTGCTCGACGTCGAAGCTCATCCGGGAACCTCTCAGGCCTTGGTCAGGAACTTCTCGTAGCCCTCGGCCTCGAGCCGCTCGGCCAGCTCCGGACCACCCTCTTCGACGATCTTGCCGCCGACGAAGACGTGCACGAAGTCGGGCTGGATGTAGCGGAGGATCCGGGTGTAGTGCGTGATCAGCAGGAAGCCGGTCTCGCCGGTGGCGCGGACGCGGTTCACGCCCTCGCTGACGATCCGCAGGGCGTCGATGTCGAGGCCGGAGTCGGTCTCGTCGAGGATCGCCATCTTCGGCTTGAGCAGCTCGAGCTGCATGATCTCGTGACGCTTCTTCTCACCGCCGGAGAAGCCCTCGTTCACGTTGCGCTGCGCGAAGGACGGGTCCATCTGCAGCTTCTCCATGGCGCCGCGCAGCTCGCCGGCCCAGGTGCGCAGCTTCGGCGCCTCGCCGTCGATCGCGGTCTTCGCGGTACGCAGGAAGTTGGCCACCGAGACGCCGGGGACCTCGACCGGGTACTGCATCGCGAGGAAGAGCCCGGCCCGGGCGCGCTCGTCCACGCTGAGCTCCAGGACGTCCACGCCGTCGAGGGTCACGGATCCGCCGGTGATCTCGTACTTCGGGTGGCCCGCGATGGAGTACGCCAGCGTCGACTTGCCGGAGCCGTTCGGACCCATGATGGCGTGGGTCTCGCCGGACTTCACGGTGAGGTCGACCCCGGCCAGGATCGGCTTCAGCTCGCCCTCGGGCAGCTTCACCGAAACCTGCAGGTCGCGGATCTCCAGGGTGCTCACGGCTCTACTCCATTACTGGGTGTGGTCGAAACGTAGATGTCGCCGTCGCGGATCTCGACGGGGTAGACCGCCACGGGGTCGATGGCGGGTGGTCCGGACGGTTCACCGGTGCGCAGGTCGAAGCGGGAACCGTGGAGCCAGCACTCGAGCGTGCAGCCGTCCACCTCCCCCTCGGAGAGCGCCACCGACGCGTGACTGCACTCGTCACGTACCGCGTAGAAGTTGTCGTCGTCGGCGTGCACGATCGCGACCTCGACACCGTCGACCTCCACCTGGAGCGCGGTGCCCTTGGCCACGTCGGACGCCGGGCCGACGTTCTCGAACGTCACTGCCCGGCCTCGGCCAGACGTGCCTCGATGGCGTCGCCGAGGCGCTCGCGCAGCTCCTCGACCGGGATCTTGTTGATCAGCTCGGCGAAGAAGCCGCGGACCACCAGCTTGCGCGCCTCGTCCTCGGGGATGCCGCGCGCCATCAGGTAGAACAGCTGCTCGTCGTCGAACCGGCCGGTCGCGCTCGCGTGCCCGGCGCCGGCGACCTCACCGGTCTCGATCTCCAGGTTCGGCACCGAGTCGGCGCGGGCGCCGTCGGTCAGGACCAGGTTGCGGTTGATCTCGTAGGTGTCGGTGCCGGTCGCGGCCGCCCGGATCAGCACGTCGCCGACCCAGACGGTGTGCGCCGAGGCGCCCTGCAGCGCGCCCCGGTAGCCGACGTAGCTGCGGCAGTCCGGCACGGCGTGGTCGACCAGCTGGCGGTGCTCGTGGTGCTGGCCGGAGTCGGCGAAGTAGAGGCCGAACAGCTCGGCGTCGCCACCGCGGCCGGCGTACTCCACGCTGGTGAACTGGCGGACCAGGTCGCCGCCGAGGGTCACCTGCAGGTGCTGGACGCGGGCGTCCTTGCCGACCCGGAACTTGACGTGCTGGGCCTGCACGGCGTCGCGGTCCCACTCGGCCAGCGTCACGAAGGTCAGCTGGGCGCTGTCGCCGAGCACGACCTCGATGTTGTCGGCGAGGGTGACCGAGCCGGTCTGCTCCAGCACGATCGTGGCCTTGGCGAAGTTGCCGACCTTCACGAAGGTGCGCGCCGCCGCGGCGTCGCCGCCCTTGCCCACGAGCCGGATGACCGCCGCCTCGGCCGGCACGGCCTCGGCCGCCACCTCGATGACGGTGACGCCGGCAGCCGAGCCGTACGCGAGCGCGCTGATCCGGTCGAACGGCGTCAGCACCGGGTCGACGTCGTCGGCCGTCGACACCGTCACGCCGGCCGGCAGGTCGCCGAACTCGACGGACGGCGCCGCGCCGGTCAGCGACGTGGCCTTGACCAGGTCACCGAGCCGCTTGAGCGGGGTGAAGCGCCACTCCTCCTCCAGGCCGTTCAGGGCGGGGAAGTCGGTGACGTCGAAGGAGCGCAGCACCTGCGACTTGGTGCTCGGCGGGGCGATGGTAGTCATTTCGTCCTTTAATATTGTCCGGTTTGCCAGCTTTAGCCGACTGCGCCTTCCATCTGGAGCTCGATCAGGCGGTTCAGCTCCAGCGCGTACTCCATCGGGAGCTCCTTGGCGATCGGCTCGATGAAGCCGCGCACGATCATCGCCATCGCCTCGTCCTCGGTGAGGCCGCGGCTCATCAGGTAGAAGAGCTGGTCCTCGCTCACCTTGGAGACGGTCGCCTCGTGACCCATGTTCACGTCGTCCTCGCGGATGTCGACGTACGGGTAGGTGTCCGAGCGGGAGATCGTGTCGACCAGCAGCGCGTCGCACTTGACCGTGCTCTTCGAGCTCGACGAGCCCTCCAGCACCTGCACGAGACCGCGGTACGACGTCCGGCCGCCACCCCGGGCGATCGACTTCGAGACGATCGTCGACGACGTGTTCGGCGCGGCGTGCACCATCTTGGCGCCGGAGTCCTGGTGCTGGCCCTCGCCGGCCATCGCGATCGAGAGCACCTCGCCCTTGGCGTGCGGGCCGGTCATGTAGACCGCCGGGTACTTCATCGTCACCTTGGAGCCGATGTTGCCGTCGATCCACTCCATGGTCGCGCCCTCTTCGCAGGTGGCGCGCTTGGTGACCAGGTTGTAGACGTTGTTCGACCAGTTCTGGATGGTCGTGTAGCGCACCCGGGCGTTCTTCTTCACGACGATCTCGACGACCGCGGAGTGCAGCGAGTCGGACGAGTAGATCGGCGCGGTGCATCCCTCGACGTAGTGCACGTAGCTGCCCTCGTCGGCGATGATCAGGGTCCGCTCGAACTGGCCCATGTTCTCCGTGTTGATCCGGAAGTAGGCCTGCAGCGGGATGTCGACGTGGACGCCCTTCGGCACGTAGATGAACGAGCCACCCGACCACACGCTGGTGTTCAGCGCGGCGAACTTGTTGTCGCCGACCGGGATGACCGTGCCGAAGTACTCCTGGAAGATCTCCGGGTGCTCCTTGAGGGCCGTGTCGGTGTCGAGGAAGAGGACACCCTGCTCCTCGAGGTCCTCACGGATCGCGTGGTAGACGACCTCGGACTCGTACTGCGCGGCGACGCCGGCGACGAGACGCTGCTTCTCGGCCTCCGGGATGCCCAGCTTGTCGTACGTGTTCTTGATGTCCTCCGGAAGCTCCTCCCACGACTGGGCCTGCTTCTCGGTGGAGCGCACGAAGTACTTGATGTTCTGGAAGTCGATGCCGGTGAGGTCGGCGCCCCAGTTCGGCATGGGCTTGCGGTCGAACAGGCGCAGGCCCTTCAGGCGGAGGTCGAGCATCCACTGCGGCTCGTTCTTCTTCGCCGAGATGTCGCGCACCACCGCCTCGGACAGGCCACGCTGCGCGGAGGCGCCGGCGTGGTCGGCGTCGGCCCAGCCGTACTCGTAACGACCCAGAGCCGCGAGGTGCTCTTCCTGAGTGACGATCTGGTCAGTCATGTATCTGTCCTAACCGTTGATGACGGGATGTGTGTCGTGCACACCCCGTCGCCGTGGGCGATGGTGGCGAGGCGCTGCACGTGGGTGCCGATGAGCCGGGAGATGACTTCGGTCTCGGCGTCGCACAGCTGAGGGAACTCGGCAGCCACGTGAGCCACCGGGCAGTGATGCTGGCACAGTTGCCCGCCGGACGCGATCGTGGTCGCGCTCGCAGCGTAACCCTCGGCCGTCAGCGCCTCGGCGAGCGCCTCGGCCCTGGCGATCGGGTCGGATCCGGCGGCCAGGATCGCGGCCTTCAGACGCTCCTCGAGCGCCCGGACCTGAGAGGTGGCGAAGGCGCTGAGCGCTTCCGGACCGTGCTGCTCGACGATCCAGCGCAGCGCGGCGGTGGCGATGCCGTCGTAGTGGTGCGGGAAGGTCTCGCGCGCGGCGGCGGTCAGCACGAAGCGCTTGGCCGGCCGGCCCCGGCCGCGAGGGCCGGAGAGGCGCGCGACCCGGACCTCGACGAGCTGCTCGGCGAGCATCGCGTCGAGGTGCTTGCGGATGGCGGCCGGGCTGAGGCCGAGCGAAGCCCCGAGCTCGGCGGCGGTGGCCGCGCCACGCTCCAGGAGCAGCTGCGCGACCCGGTCACGGGTGCGCCCGTCGGAGGCCGTGGCAGACGCCACCGCACTCACCGGGATCAGCACCTCGTTTTTCACTACGCCAACGTTACGTATTTCCGCGAGGCCCTGCAAACCCGGCCCCGGTGATCCACCCCACCGGTGACCGGAGCTGCCAAAATTCCTGTCGGGGGGCGCGCGTACGATCCGTCGGGTGAAGTCCTCCCGATCGCTCCTGGAGTCCGCTTCGCTGTCCCGTCCCGGGCGGCGCCTGGCCGCGGCGGCACGCCCCCTCGCGCTCGCCTCCCTGGTGGCGAACGCCGGGCTGATCGTCACCGGCGCGGCGGTCCGGCTCACCGGTTCCGGTCTCGGCTGCCCCACGTGGCCGAAATGCACCGACGACTCCTACACGACGACGGCCGAGATGGGCGTCCACGGCATGATCGAGTTCGGCAACCGCCTGCTCACGTTCGTGCTCGTCGCGCTCGCCTTCGCCACCTTCTTCGCCACCCTCGTCCAGCGCCCCCGCCGCCGCTCGCTGATCGTCCTGGCGATCGTGATCGCGCTCGGCATCCCCGGCCAGGGCGTCGTCGGCGGCATCACGGTCCTCACCAACCTCAACCCCTGGGTCGTGGGCCTGCACTTCATCCTCTCGATCGCCCTGATCGCCGGCTGCTACGCACTCTGGCGCCGCATCGGCGAGGGCGACGGCAGACCGGTCCCCCTGGTGCCCGCCCCGATCCGCCACCTGGCCTGGATCACCGCGGTCGTCAGCTTCGCCGTGATCGCCGTGGGCGTCGTCGTGACCGGCAGCGGCCCGCACGCCGGCGACCAGGGCGCCAAGCGCAACGGCCTCGACCCGGCCACGATCTCCCAGTTCCACGCCGACCTGGTCTTCCTGCTGATCGGCCTCTCGGTGGCCCTCTGGTTCGCCCTGCGCGCCCTCGACGCGCCGCCCGCCACCATCCGCGCAGCCGCCGTCCTGATCGCCGTCGAGTTCGGCCAGGGCCTGATCGGCTTCGTGCAGTACTTCACCCACCTCCCGGTCCTCCTGGTGGCGGCCCACATGCTGGGCGCGGCCGTGACCTGGACGGCAACCCTCGCCGTCCTCTGGTCCCTCCGCACCCGCCCGTCCCTCATCGAGCCCTCGGAGACGATCCATCCGGCGCCGGCGAGGGAGTCGGTGGCGCTTTAACTTCTGTACGACCTAAGCCGTCCCCGACCGCACCACCGCCGTCCCGTGGCGCACCACACCTGCGGCCACCTTCCGCCGGCGCACCCAGCCGCCGGCCCCGGCGCACCCTGACGCTCCCAGCCCCCGGCGTGCCCTGACGCTCCCAGCCCCGGCGTGCCCTGACGCTCCCAGCCCCGGCGTGCCCTGACGCTCCCCGGGCCCCGGCGCGCCCTGACCCTCCGCCGGCCCGTTCCCCCGACGGACAAGGCACCCACGCGCAGCCCGTCATGCGCCCGCGCAGCGCCCGGCGTCCGCCACCAAGGGGCGGGCCCATCGCCGCCCGACAGTCGTTCCGAAGCAACAGCACGCAGCCACCTGACCTGCGCACTCAGGCCGTGCCCGATTTGCCGCTCTCCCGCACAGCCAACCGCGCCCGGCTGCACGCCATCGCAACATCCACGCCCGAATTGCCGCTCTCCCGCACAGCCGGTCGACGGCAGAGGAAGGCCACGGCCGGTCGCCCGCAGCACATATCACCGTTGCCTTGAGCGTCCTAGGAACCTAGGTTGCGGGCTGGGTTCGGTGAGGGCTTTCCGGCGGGCAAGGTGCGGCCCCGGCAGACGACGCGGCTCCGGCTTGGAGGGAAGACGCGGCTCCGTGAGAAGCGAACGCCCCAGCCTCGCACCCGAGGAGCTGGGAGCCGGGAGCCGGGGCGCTCAGAGACGCTTCAGGATTGCTTCGGCGAGGCGGGGGGCCGCGTCGGGCGCCGTACGCAGGAACAGGCTCGGCTCGGTCAGCTCCAGCTCGATCAGCGTCGGCTCGCCGTCCGGGCCCGGGATCAGGTCGACGCGGGCGTAGAGCAGCGCCTCGGTGCCGCCCGGGATGGCGGCCAGCGCCCGCCGGGCCACGGCGAGCTCGGCCTCGGACGGCACGCGCGGATCGATGGTCTCGTCGCCGGGCTGGATGGAGCCGTCGGCCGGGCCGGTCAGCAGCGGGCCCTTGCGGATGGCGTGGCTGTAGGAGAGCTCGCCGGACGCGTCCGGGGTGCAGAGCACGGCGGTCTCGCCGGCCGAGTCGACGGCGGCGAGGTACGGCTGGATCATCGCGGTGCGGCCGGCCGCCTGGAGCCGGGCCACGTGCGCGGAGGCCAGGTCGGCCTGGGCGGGCAGGGCGTACCGGCCGGTGTCCTGCGCGCCGGCGCTGATCGTCGGCTTCACCACCCACTCGCCCTCGGCGGGCGGCGCCCAGGTCGCGCCGGGTGGCACGAACGTGGTCGGGATCGTGGGGATGCCGGCCTCGGCGAGGTCGCGGAGGTAGACCTTGTCGGTGTTCCACTCGACGATCGCGGCCGGGTTCAGCAGGCGCGGCACGCGGTGCGCCCAGGCCACGAAGTCGTCGCGCCGGGCCACGTAGTCCCACGGCGAGCGGATCACCGTGAGGTCGAAACGGGACCAGTCCGCGGACTCGTCGTCCCAGCGGACCGCCTCGACGGCCACCCCGCGCGAGCGCAGCGCGTCGCGCAGGGGGTGATCGTCGTCCCAGAGGTCGGGGAAGGTCGCGCAGGTGACGAGCGCGACCGCCGGCGAGGAGCTGCTCACTAGCGGGCCATGCTCCGGCGCGCCATCGAACGCCACAGGTCGTTGCTGGGCCGCATCTGCTCGAGGAGCTCGCGCTCCCACTCGTTCTCCACGGCGACGCCGGCGCCCTCGCACGCCTCGCGGGCGACACCGGTGTCCTGGGCGAACTGGTCGGACCACTCGCCGTCCTCGCCGACGAGGACGATGCGGGCGCCGCGCTTACCGACGTACTCGATCACCGCCTTCGCACCGCCGTGCCCGGCGGCGAAAGACTTGATCTCGCGGGTCAGTGTCGTTACGGAACCTTCTGCCATGGACCGAAGCCTAAGCAGTCAGACGCGCCACGCGGGTACCAGCGGAGTTCTTTTGTGACTCCAATTACCTGCAGGTTTCGAAATCCGTTGCATTGTTATGAGCGGATTACGTCCGAATTGCGAGGTCGACCGAGACCAACCCTTCGAGTGACGGACAGTGACTGACACAAGCGACAAATCCGGTCATCCGGTGCGATAAATCCGAGCGAATGCGGGGTCAGATCAACACATCGACAGCGAGCGCCATGAATACGACGGTGAGATATGTGATCGACAGGTGGAACAGCCGCATCGGCTTCACCGTGTGTCCCTGCCATGTCCGCCAGGTGAGACGGATCGCCTCGGCGAGGAAGACCACGCCCATCACGATCGCCGTGCCGCCGTAGATCCACCCCAGACCGAACTCCCCGGCGCCGAGGGGCCACGCCACGAGCGAGGCGGCCACGGTGAGGACGGTGTAGACGAGGATCTCGACGTTCACCCGGTTCATCGACCGGACCACGGGCAGCATCGGGATGCCGGCGCGGGCGTAGTCGTCCTTGTACTTCACCGCGAGCGCGTAGAAGTGCGGCATCTGCCAGAAGAAGACGACGGCGAAGAGTGCCCAGGCCAGGGACGAGATGGACCCGGTCACCGCGGCCCAGCCGATCACCACGGGCGCGGCGCCGCAGACCCCACCCCAGAAGGTGTTCGCCGGAGTCCGGCGCTTCAGCCACATCGTGTAGACCACGTCGTAGTAGAAGATCGACGCTGCGGTGAGGACGGTGGCGAGCCAGTTCGTCAGCACCGCCATCAGCACCACGGAGATGACCGCAAGGGTCAGACCGAAGATCAGTACGGCGCGCGGCGTGATCTCGTGCGCCGGCAGCGGCCGGCGCTTGGTCCGCCGCATCAGCTGGTCGATGTCGCGGTCGATGTAGCAGTTCAGCGCGCTCGCGGCGCCGCCCGCCAGACCGCCGCCCACCAGGACCGCGGCGAACGTCACGGCGTCCGGCCAGCCGCCCGCCGCGAGCATCATCGTCGGCACCGTGGTGACCAGCAGCAGCTCGACGATCTGCGGCTTGGTCAACGCCAGGTATGCCCTGAAGAGCGCCATCCGGTTGCGAGGCGCAGGCTCCGCCCCGCCGGGCGACCGTCGGTGGACGGGACGCTCGGTGATCATGCTCACGGACAGCCACCTTCCGGCATCGGCTTTATTTCGCGGCCGTTGCCGGGTATTCACCCAGCGGCCCGCCCGGACAGCCTACGCGCAGCCGTCTCCGCTGCTCGGGGCACCCAGTACGGGTGCATACCGTCACACCACTTGATCCGGCGTGTCCGCCCACAGCGTATGTGTCTAGGGCGTTCACTGCGCACGTGTTTAGCCCGACTGGATAGGGTCAAGCCGAAAAGGGTTCCATTATTTTGCCCGAGGAGCACAACCGACGTGGCTGCCACAGATCCCGCTCTCAACTGGTCCGACCTTGACCGCAAGGCGGTGGACACCACCCGGGTCCTGGCCATGGACGCCGTGGAGAAGGCCGGCAACGGCCACCCCGGTACCGCCATGAGCCTGGCGCCGGCCGCCTACCTCCTCTTCAACCGCGTGATGCGGCACGACCCCACGGACCCGGAGTGGGCGGGACGCGACCGCTTCGTGCTGTCCTGCGGTCACTCCAGCCTCACGCTCTACGTCCAGCTGTTCCTCAACGGATACAGCACTTCGCTCGATGACCTCAAGGCCCTGCGCCAGTGGGACTCGCTGACCCCGGGTCACCCGGAGTACGGCCACACCCCCGGCGTGGAGATCACCACCGGCCCGCTGGGCCAGGGCATCGGCAACGCGGTCGGCATGGCGATGTCCGCCCGCCGCGAGCGCGGCCTGTTCGACCCGGACACCGCGGCCGGCCAGTCGCCGTTCGACCACCACGTGTACGCGCTCTGCTCGGACGGTGACATCGAGGAGGGTGTCTCCCACGAGTCCAGCGCCATCGCGGCGGTGCAGAAGCTCGGCAACCTCACGGTGATCTACGACGACAACGAGATCTCCATCGAGGACGACACCCGGATCGCCAAGTCCGAGGACGTCGGCGCGCGCTACGCGGCGTACGGCTGGCACGTCCAGACCGTCAACTGGCGCGGTGAGGACGGCTACCACGAAGACGTGGAGGCCCTCTGGAACGCGATCCAGACCGCCAAGTCGGTCACCGACAAGCCGTCGTTCATCGTCCTCAAGACGATCATCGGCTGGCCGGCGCCGAAGAAGCAGAACACCGGCAAGATCCACGGTTCCGCGCTGGGCGCCGACGAGATCGCCGCGACCAAGGAGATCCTCGGTTTCGCGAACGAGCCGTTCGCCATCGACGAAGAGGTCGTGAAGCACGCGCAGCAGGTCGTGGAGCGCGGCAAGGCGGCGCGCGCCGAGTGGCAGAAGGCGTTCGACGCCTGGGCCGCCGGCAACGCCGAGGGCAAGGCGCTCTTCGACCGCCTCGCCACCCGCACCCTGCCGGAGGGCTGGCACAACGCTCTGCCCGAGTTCCCGGCGGACGAGAAGGGCCTGGCCACCCGCGCCGCGTCCGGCAAGGTCCTGAAGGCGCTCGCGCCGGTGCTGCCCGAGCTCTGGGGTGGTTCCGCCGACCTGGCGGAGAGCAACAACACCACCATGGAGGGCGAGCCGTCCTTCATCCCGTCGGAGTACGCCACCAAGGCCTTCCCGGGCCACGAGTACGGCCGCACGCTGCACTTCGGCATCCGTGAGCACGGCATGGGCTCGATCCTCAACGGCATCGCGGTGCACGGCGGCACCCGCCCGTACGGCGGCACCTTCCTGGTCTTCAGCGACTACATGCGCGGCTCGGTCCGCCTCTCCGCGCTGATGAAGCTGCCGGTCGTCTTCGTGTGGACGCACGACTCGATCGGTCTCGGCGAGGACGGCCCGACGCACCAGCCGATCGAGACGCTGACCGCGCTGCGCGCCATCGTCGGCCTCGACGTGGTCCGCCCGGCCGACGCCAACGAGACCGCGTACGCCTGGCGTGGTGCCCTCGAGCACACCGACCGGCCGACCGCGCTGGCGCTGTCCCGGCAGAACCTGCCCACGATCGACCGCAGCAAGTACGCGTCGGCCGAGGGCACCCTCAAGGGCGGCTACATCCTGTCCGAGGCGTCCACCGGCACCCCGAAGGTGATCCTGATCGCCAGCGGCTCCGAGGTGTCCATCGCGCTCACCGCGCAGGAGCGTCTCGAGGCCGAGGGGACCCCGACCCGGGTCGTCTCGATGCCCTGTCAGGAATGGTTCTTCCAGCAGGACGTTGCATATCAGCAGCAGGTTCTTCCGCACGGCGTGAAGGCCCGGGTCTCGGTCGAGGCCGGCATCCGGATGAGCTGGGACCGCATCATCGGCGACGCCGGCGAGGCCGTCAGCATCGAGCACTACGGCGCCAGCGCCCCCGCGAAGATCCTGTTCGAGCAGTTCGGCTTCACCGCGGACAACGTCGTCGCGAAGGCCAACGCTTCGCTCGCCAAGGTCGGCGAGATCACCGGCCACAAGACCGGCAACTGAACTTCGAAGGAGCAAGGCAATGACGGACAGGCTGGCTGAGCTCTCCGCCCAGGGTGTGGCGGTATGGCTCGACGATCTCTCCCGGGTACGCCTGACCAGCGGCTCGCTGGACAAGCTGCGCCGCGATCAGCACGTGGTCGGCGTGACCACGAACCCGAGCATCTTCCAGAAGGCGCTCTCCGACGCCGACGCGTACGACGAGCAGGTGCGTGACCTCTCGGTGCAGGGCGTCACGGTCGAGGAGGCCATCCGCCTCATGACCGCGAAGGACGTCCGCTGGGCGGCCGACGTGTTCCGGCCGACGTACGACGCGTCCAACGGCGTCGACGGCCGGATCTCCATCGAGGTGGACCCGCGCAAGGCGCACGAGACCACCTCCACGATCGCCGAGGCGAAGACCCTCTGGTGGCTCGTGGACCGTCCCAACCTCTACATCAAGATCCCGGCGACGGTGGCCGGCCTGCCCGCCATCACCGAGGTGCTGGCGAACGGCATCAGCGTGAACGTCACGCTGATCTTCTCGGTCGAGCGCTACCGGGCCGTCATGGACGCGTTCCTGGAGGGCCTGGAGAAGGCCAAGGCGAACGGCCACGACCTCAGCAAGATCGGCTCGGTCGCGTCGTTCTTCGTCTCCCGCGTGGACACCGAGGTCGACAAGCGCCTCGACAAGATCGGCTCGGACGAGGCGAAGGCCCTCAAGGGCAAGGCGGCGATCGCCAACGCCCGGCTCGCGTACGAGGCGTACACCGAGGTCTTCGGCGGTGACCGCTGGAAGGCCCTGGCCGCGGCCGGCGCCCACCCGCAGCGTCCGCTCTGGGCGTCCACCGGCACGAAGAACCCCGACTTCCTCGACACCATCTACGTCGAGGAGCTGGTCGCGCCCGGCACGGTCAACACCATGCCGGAGTCGGTCATCTTCGCGTACGAGGACCACGGCACCACCAAGGGCGACACCGTCACCCCGAACTTCGCCGACGCCAAGAAGGTCTTCGCCGACCTCACCGCGGCCGGCGTCGACTTCGCGGACGTCTTCAAGGTCCTCGAGGAAGAGGGCGTGGAGAAGTTCGAGGCGAGCTGGAACGAGCTCCTGGAGCACGTCACCACGTCGCTGAAGGCCGGCAAGAGCGCCTGATCGGCAACATCTGCGGCCTGTCGTGGGACTCCCGCGACAGGCCGCTCCATCTCCGAAAACCTGGCAGGATGGCAACGTGGGTAATCCGCTGCGTACCGCACAGGACCGTCGGCTTCCGCGGATTCCGGAGCCCTGCGCTCTGGTGATCTTCGGGGTCACCGGTGACCTGTCCCGAAAGAAGCTCATCCCGGCCGTGTACGACCTGGCCAACCGCGGTCTTCTGCCGCCCGGCTTCGTGGTCGTGGGCTTCGCCCGGGCCGACTGGGGAGGCGAAGGCGACTTCGAGTCGCTCGCCTACGCCGCTGCCAAGAAGGGCGCCCGGACGCCCTGGCGGGAGGACGTCTGGCAACGGCTCAACAGCCAGTTCCACTTCGTCCCCGGCTCGTTCGACGACGACGGCGACTTCGACAAGCTGGCCGAGACTCTCGACGACCTCCGTGAGCGCAACGGCATCACGGGCAACACCGCCTTCTACTTCTCCATCCCGCCGGCCGCGTTCCCGCTGGTGCTCAACCAGCTGAACCGCACCGGCCTCGCCGACAACGCGAAGCTGGGCGGCTGGCGCCGGGTGGTCGTCGAGAAGCCGTTCGGCCACGACTACGCGTCCGCGGTCAGCCTGAACGAGCTCGTCGACGACGTGTTCAACCCGCAGGACGTCTACCGGATCGACCACTACCTGGGCAAGGAGACGGTCCAGAACATCCTGGCGCTGCGCTTCGCGAACAGCCTGTTCGAGCCGGTCTGGAACTCCAAGTACGTCGACAGCGTGCAGATCACCATGGCCGAGGACGTCGGCATCGGCACCCGGGCGGCGTTCTACGACGCCTCCGGCGCCGCGCGCGACGTGCTCCAGAACCACCTCCTGCAGCTGCTCGCGCTGGTCGGCATGGAGGAGCCCACGAGCTTCGACCCCCAGGAAGTACGGGCCGAGAAGCTCAAGGTCCTGAAGGCGATCAGCCTGCCGGCCGACATCTCCAAGGGCTCGGTCCGCGGCCAGTACCTCCCCGGCTGGGTGGCCGGCGAGCGCGCACCGGGCTACCTGGAGGAGGCGAACATCCCGCCGGATTCCAAGACCGAGACGTACGCGGCGGTCCGGCTCGGCATCCAGAACCGGCGCTGGGCGGGCGTCCCGTTCTACGTACGGGTCGGCAAGCGGATGCCCCGGCGGGTCACCGAGATCGCGATCCTCTTCAAGCAGGCGCCGCACCTGCCGTTCGACCCGGCCGACGTGGAGATGCTGGGCCACAACCAGCTGGTCATCCGCGTCCAGCCGGACGAGGGCGTGGTGCTGAAGTTCGGCTCGAAGGTGCCGGGCACCGCCATGGAGGTCCGCGACATCGCGATGGACTTCCAGTACGGCGAGGCGTTCACCGAGTCCAGCCCGGAGGCGTACGAGAGGCTCGTCCTCGACGTGCTGATCGGCGACCGCACGCTCTTCCCGGACGCGGCCGAGGTGGAGCAGTCGTGGCGGGTCATCGACCCGCTGGAGGCCGCCTGGGCCGGGACGACCCCGGAGCCGTACCGGTCCGGTGAGTGGGGCCCGCGGGCCTCGGACGAGATGCTGGCCCGCGAGGGCCGCGCGTGGAGGCGAGCATGATCGGCCTTTGGGACACCACCGGCAACGAGGTCGTCAAGGCCCTGGCCGCGGAGCGACGCAGCGCCGGCGGCGTGGCGTCGGGCCTGGCGCTCACGCTGATCGCGGTGGTCGAGGAGAAGAAGGTCCGCGAGGCCGAGGCGGCGGCGACCATCGCCGCGGCGGCCCACCCGTGCCGTCTGCTCATCGTGGTGCGCTCCGATCTGGAGGGCCGCAGCCGCCTGGACGCCGAGATCGTCGTGGGCGGGCGCCTCGGCCCGGCCGAGGCGGTCGTCATGCGGATGTACGGGCGTCTCGCGCTGCACGCCGAGTCGGTCGTCATGCCGCTGCTCGCGCCGGACGTGCCGGTCGTGTCGTGGTGGCACGAGGAGCCGCCCAACATGATCGCCAACGACTTCCTCGGCGTGGTGGCGGACCGCCGGATCACCGACGCGGCGCAGTCCCCCGACCCGGTCGCCGCGCTGCGGCAGCGGGCCGTCGACTACGCCCCCGGCGACACCGACCTCACCTGGACCCGGATCACCCTGTGGCGCACGCTGGTGGCCGGCGCGTTCGACTCCACCGACGCCCGGGTGACCGGCGCCCGGATCGTCGCGCCGGAGAAGGACCCCACCGCGTGGCTCATGCTGGGCTGGCTCAAGTCCCGCCTCGGCATCGAGCCGGTGCTGGAGCACACCGACCGGGCGCCCCGCCTGCACTCGGTGGAGCTGCAGTGCGAGAACGGCGACTGCGTCCGGGTCACCCGCGAGGAGGGCACGGCGCTGTTCAGCCGGACCGGCCAGGAGGACCGGTACATGCCTCTGCCGAAGCGGGCCGTCGGTGACGAGCTCGCCGAGGAGCTGCGCCGGCTCGACGCCGACCAGATCTACGCGGACGCGCTCGGCGCGATGGCCGGGGTGCCGAACCTCAACCACCGCGCGCCGATGCGCGTACACGTCTGGAAGGACCCGGCGCTCGCCGCCCGGGCCGCCAGCGCCGCCGCCTGACGACGAACATCGACGAGAGGGCCGTCCGCCGCATCGCGGCGGGCGGCCCTTTGAGAAGAACCGAACAAGGAGAAGACCTCAATTGAGTGAGACCGTGGTCGTGGTGGTTCCGGACGCCGACGTTCTGGCGTCCACGGTGGCGGCACGGCTCGTCATCAAGATCATCGACGCGCAGGCGGTGCACGGCGACGCGAGCGTGGTGCTGACCGGCGGCCGGGTCGCCGCGAAGGTGCTGCGCGCGGTCCGCGAGCTGCCGGCCTCCGCCGCGATCGACTGGTCCCGGGTGGACCTGTGGTGGGGCGACGAGCGGTTCCTGCCGTCCGGCGACCCGGACCGCAACGAGACCCAGGCCCGCGAGGCGCTGCTCGACAAGCTGCCGCTGGACCCGGCCCGGGTGCACGCCATGCCGGCCAGCGACGGCCCGGACGGCGACGACGCCATCGCGGCCGCCGCGCGGTACATCGACGAGCTCGGCGCCACCCTCCCCCGGTTCGACGTGCTGATGCTCGGCGTCGGCGAGGACGGCCACGTGGCGTCGCTCTTCCCGGACCACCCGGGTCTGCAGGCCGAGGGCGCCGCGGCCGCGGTCTTCGACAGCCCGAAGCCGCCGCCCACCCGGGTCACGCTGACGTTCGAGACGATCCGGAGCGCCGAGGAGGTCTGGCTGATCGCGGCCGGTCCGGACAAGGCCGCTCCCATCGGGGCGGTCCATTCCGGCGCTCATCTGCCGGCCGCGAGCGCCACCGGCGTACAGAAGACGCTCTGGCTCCTGGATCAGGCTGCCGCCGCCGAGATCCGCTGAGGACGCCGTTTCCTACACTGGCCCGGTGATGATCCGCAGTTACCGGGCCAGTGACCTCGAGGCGATCTACGACATCTGTGCCCGGACCGGCGCCGCCGGCCAGGACGCGCGCGGGATGTACAGCTCGGACCGCCTGCTCGGGGACATCTGGGCGGTGCCCTATGTGGTGCGGGAGCCGGAGCACGCGCACGTGGTCGACGACGGCACCGGACGCCCGGCCGGATACATCCTCGGCACGGCGGACACCCCGGCGTTCGTGCGGTGGTACCGGGACGAGTGGCTGCCGGCCACCGCGGACCGCCTGGTCGACGGTGATCCTCGCGACGAGGTGATGCTGGATCTGCACCGCGACCCGGAGCGGATGCTCCTGCCGGAGCTCGCGGCCTATCCGGCGCACCTGCACATCGACCTGCTGCCCGGGACGCAGGGGCAGGGGCTCGGCCGGCGGCTCATGACGGCCTTCCTGGACGGCCTGCGCGCGGCCGGCGTGCCGCGGGTGCACCTCGGGATGGCGCCGGAGAACCACGGCGCCTACGCCTTCTACAAGCGGCTCGGCTTCCACGACATCGCGACGCAGGACACCGGCGCGCTCTTCCTGGGACGCGACGTGTAGGTGGTGGAGGGCCGGCTGCCCCCGTGCAGCCGGCCCGACATCATCGTTCGCCGCGGCGCTGCCGCAGCTTCGCGAGCGCCTCGGCGAGGATCGCCTGGGCGTCCTCCTCGGAGCGACGCTCCTTCACGTACGCGAGATGCGACTTGTAGGGCTCCACGCGCAGCCGTCCCGGCGGGTTCGACCGGTCGAGGCCGGCCGGCTGACCGCAGCGCGGGCAGTCCCACGTCTCCGGGGCCGCGGCCTCCGCCGCGAACCAGATCTGGCTGTCGTGGCCGGCCGCGCAGAAATACGTGATCTGCCTGCGCGGTGCGGGTTCGGTGCGCTCGTCGGGCCGCATCGGGCTGGACCCGACACGACTGCCGCGGATAGCGCTGCCACTGGACACGGACGTCACTCCTGTCTCGAGGGGCCTCAGAGGCCGTCCGGACGGGGGTTTGTTTCGAGATCGTTCGAAACCGGACGGCGAGGACAAAAAACCGCGCGGCCGGAGAAACCGGCCGCGCGGCGATTGTACGGCTAGAGGCGCCCGCCAGGAAGCATTACGCCAGGGCGAGCTTCAACCAGAATCCGAGGCCCACGATGCAGGCGAACCAGATGATGCCCACCAGCACGGTGTAACGGTCCAGGTTCTTCTCCGCGACCGAGGAACCGGCCAGGCTGGAGGTGACGCCGCCACCGAACATGCTCGACATGCCGCCGCCCTTGCCCCGGTGCAGCAGGATCAGCAGGGTCAGCAGAATGCTGGTGATGATCAGCAACACGATCAACGTGTAAGCGAACGCGATCGGCATGGTCGGGTTCATTCCTCTCGAAGGGCACAGCAAGCCGTCCCACAATAGCCGGTGCCCGGCCGTTTGTTACGGCCGGGCACCAGCGTTGTCGGAGTAAATCAGCGAGCGACGTGCTCCGGGAAGCGCACGATGGCGGCGAAGCCCTCGGCGTCCAGAGCCGCGCCACCGACCAGGGCGCCGTCCACGTCCGGCTGCGCCATGATCGAGGCGATGTTGCCCGCCTTGACCGAGCCGCCGTACTGGATGCGGACCGCCTCGGCCACCTCGGCGCCGAACTTCTCGACCAGACGGGCACGGATCGCTCCGCACACCTCCTGGGCGTCCTCCGGCGTCGCGGTCTTGCCGGTGCCGATCGCCCAGACCGGCTCGTACGCGATGACGATCTGCTTGATCTGGTCTTCCTTGAGGCCGTCGAGGCCGGCGTCCACCTGCGCGGTGCAGTGCGGGACGTGGGCGGACTCCTCGCGGATCGACAGACCCTCGCCGACGCAGAAGATCGGGGTCAGGCCGGCCGCGAAGGCCGCCTTGATCTTCGCGTTGATCAGCTCGTCGCTCTCGTTGTGGTACTCGCGGCGCTCGGAGTGCCCGATCACCACGTAGGAGCAGCCGAGCTTCGCCAGCATCGAGCCGGCGATCTCGCCGGTGTACGCGCCGGACGCGTGCTGCGAGATGTCCTGCGCGCCGTACGCGATGCCGAGCTTGTCGCCGTCCACCGCGGTCTGCACGGTGCGCAGGTCGGTGAAGGGCGGCAGCACGACCGTCTCGACGGCTTCGAGCTGGGCCGGGGTGAGGCTCGCGGCCAGCTTCTGGACCAGCAGATTCGCCTCGAAGTGGTTGAGGTTCATCTTCCAGTTGCCGGCGATGATCGGCTTACGGGGGGTCGTCATTCACTTCTCCAGTGCGGCGACGCCCGGCAGCGTCTTGCCTTCGAGGTACTCCAGGGACGCGCCCCCGCCGGTGGAGATGTGGCCGAACGCGGTCTCGTCCAGGCCGAGGGTGCGGACCGCGGCGGCCGAGTCGCCGCCGCCGACGACCGAGAAGCCGTCGATCTTGGTGATCGCCTCGGCGACGCCACGGGTGCCCGCGGCGAACGGGGCGAGCTCGAAGACGCCCATCGGGCCGTTCCAGAACACGGTCTTCGCGCCGGCGATCGCCTCAGCGAACAGCGACGTCGAACGAGGGCCGATGTCGAGGCCGAGCCGGTCGGCCGGGATGGCCGAGGCGTCGACGACGTCGTGCGTCGCGTCCGCCGAGAACTCGGTGGCGGCGACGACGTCGACCGGCAGGACGATCCGGCCGTCGGCCTGCGCCAGCAGATCGGCGCACACCGAGACCATCTCGTCCTCGAGGAGGGACTTGCCCACCTCGTGACCCTGCGCCTTCAGGAAGGTGAAGCACATGCCGCCACCGACGAGCAGCTTGTCCACCTTCGGCAGCAGCGCCTGGATGACGGCCAGCTTGTCGGAGACCTTCGAGCCGCCGAGGACGACGACGTAGGGCTGCTCCGGGCTCTCCGACACCTTCTTGAGGACCTCGACCTCCTTGAGGACGAGACCACCGGCGTAGTGCGGGAGGCGGGCCGGCACGTCGAAGACCGACGCGTGCTTGCGGTGCACCGCGCCGAACGCGTCGTCGACGTAGAAGTCGGCGAACTTCGCGAGCTCGTCGGCGAACGCGCCGCGCTCGGCGTCGTCCTTCGAGGTCTCGCCCTTGTTGAACCGCAGGTTCTCGAGGAGCAGGACCTGGCCGTCGTTCAGTTCGGCGACCGCCTGGGTGGCCTCCGGGCCGACGGTGTCGTCGGCGAAGACGACCGACGACGCCAGCAGCTCGGCGAGTCGGGTGGCGACCGGGCGAAGCGTGAACTTCGGGTCCGGCTCACCCTTCGGGCGGCCCAGGTGCGACATCACGATGACGCGGGCGCCCGCGTCACGCAGGGCGATGAGCGTCGGCAGCACCGCGCGGGCGCGGCCGTCGTCGCTGATCACTGCGCCTTCTCCCTTGGCGGGGGCATTCTTGTCGAACGGGACGTTCAGGTCGGCGCGCACGAGGACGCGCCGACCCGAGACACCCTCGCCGAGCAAGTCGTCGAGAGTCTTCAAGGCAGATCAGGCCCCGACCAGCTTGACCAGGTCGACGAGGCGGTTCGAGTAGCCCCACTCGTTGTCGTACCACGAGACGACCTTGACCTGGTTGCCGATGACCTTGGTGAGGCCGGCGTCGAAGATCGAGGAGGCCGGGTCGGTGACGATGTCGGCCGACACGATCTCGTCCTCGGTGTAGACCAGGATGCCCTTGAGCGCGCCCTCGGCGGCCGCCTTGATCACCGAGTTGACCTCCTCGACCGACGTCTCGCGAGCGGCGGTGAAGGTGAGGTCGGTGGCCGAGCCGGTGGGGATCGGCACCCGGAGGGCGTAGCCGTCCAGCTTGCCCTTGAGCTCCGGCAGCACCAGGCTGACGGCCTTGGCGGCGCCGGTCGAGGTCGGCACGATGTTCAGGGCGGCGGCGCGGGCGCGGCGCAGGTCCTTGTGCGGGCCGTCCTGCAGGTTCTGGTCCTGGGTGTACGCGTGGATCGTGGTCATCAGACCCTTCTCGATCCCGATCGTGTCGTTCAGGACCTTCGCCATCGGGGCGAGGCAGTTCGTGGTGCAGGACGCGTTCGAGATGATGTTGTGCTTCGCGGCGTCGTAGAGGTTGTCGTTGACGCCCATCACGATCGTGATGTCCTCGTTCTTGGCCGGCGCCGAGATGATGACCTTCTTGGCGCCCTTGTCGATGTGCGCCTTGGCCTTGGTGGCGTCGGTGAAGAAGCCGGTCGACTCGATGACGACGTCGGCGCCCAGGTCGCCCCACGGCAGGTTGTTCGGGTCACGCTCGGCGAACGCCTTGAACGTGTTGCCACCGACGGTGATCTCGTCGGCGGTGGCCTTCACCTCGTGGCCGAGACGGCCCAGGATGCTGTCGTACTTCAGCAGGTGAGCCAGCGTGGCGTTGTCGGTCAGGTCGTTGACGCCGACGATCTGGATGTCGGCGCCGGACGCGAGAACGGCCCGGAAGAAGTTACGACCGATACGGCCGAAGCCGTTGATGCCAACCCGGATGGTCACAGGTGGTCTCCTCGTTTCGGTCCGCCGGGTTCTGCGACCGGCGGAGGGTCTGCATGCCCGCCAGGTGGAGGGCCGCGTCCAATGGCGCCCGGCCGCCGCGCCCGAAGGAGCGGATCACAGCGGGGGGTTCGGCCGGACTGCCGGCACCGTCGCCGTCACCAGTGACCCTAGCCGAGGCCGGGTATCGCCGGAGCGGCGGGGCCGCGACCTGAACGTTATCTAAACCGGGGCCCCGCGCCGAGGGCCGGAAGTCACTAGCAGGCCATCATCTCGGGGGTGACGGCCGCTTCGGTGTCCGGAATCCCGAGATCGCGGGCGCGCTTGTCGGCGAGGGCCAGCAGGCGGCGGATCCGGCCGGCGATCGCGTCCTTGGTGAGCGGCGGGTCGGCGAGCGCGCCAAGCTCCTCGAGGGACGCCTGCCGGTGCTCGAGGCGCAGCCGGCCGGCCGAGGTCAGATGGTTAGGCGCGTCGTCGGCGAGGATCTCCAGGGCGCGGGTGACCCGGGCCGCCGCCGCGACCGCGGCCCGCGCCGAGCGGCGCAGGTTCGCGTCGTCGAAGTTGGCGAGGCGGTTCGCGGTGGCCCGGACCTCGCGGCGGACCCGGCGCTCCTCCCAGGCCAGCACGCTGGAGTGGGCGCCGATCCGGGTGAGCAGGGCCGCGATCGCGTCGCCGTCCTTGATCACCACCCGGTCGACCCCGCGGACCTCGCGCTCCTTCGCGGTGATGCCGATCCGCCGCGCGGCCCCGCGCAGCGCGAGCGCCGCCTCCGGACCCGGGCAGGTGATCTCCAGGGCGCTGGAGCGGCCCGGCTCGGTGAGCGAGCCGTGCGCCATGAACGCGCCCCGCCAGGCCGCGACCGAGCAGCAGACGTTGCCGTTCACGACGTGCTGCGGCAGGCCGCGCACCGGACGGCCGCGCACGTCGAGCAGGCCGGTCTGGCGGGCCAGCACCTCGCCGTCCTTGACGATCCGGACGATGTAGTGGCTGCCCTTGCGCAGGCCGCCGGAGGCCAGCACGTGGACCTCGCTCTGGTAGCCGTACACGTCGGCGATCTCCCGCCGCAGGCGCCGCGCGACGGCGCCGGTGTCCAGCTCCGCCTCGACCACGACCCGCCCGGAGACGATGTGCAGCCCGCCCGCGAAGCGCAGCAGGGCCGCCATCTCCGCCCTCCGGCAGCAGGGCTTGGGCACGTCGACCCGGCTCAGCTCGTCCTTGACTGCTGCCGTCATCGCCATCGTCTCGTCACCTCATGCGCCGGATAAGTGAAAAGTGAGCCTTGTGTGCCGCACTACGCCACTAACTAACGAGCGGCGCCCAATACTGGCACCAGTGCAACGCCCAACGACTCAGGATCATGCCGTGGGCTGCCGTCCGCAACGGCGACGGGTGCCAGTACGAGCTCCGCGCCGAGCGCCTGGGCGGCCGCGCGCACCGGTTCCGGCTCGCCCGCCCACTTGGCGTCGGCGAGCACGGCGTCCACCCGGAGCTCCGGGAGGTACCAGTGCAGCGCCGCCAGGTGGTCGGCCGTGGAGAGGCCGGACGTCTCCTTGTCGGCGCTCAGGTTGAGCGTGACCAGCCGCCGGGCCGGGCTCGCCACGATCGCGGCGGCCAGCTCCGGCACCAGCAGATGCGGCAGCACGCTGGTGTACCAGCTCCCCGGCCCGAAGATCAACCAGTCCGCCCCGCGAACCGCTTCGATCGCCTCCGGGCAGGCCGGCGGGTTCTCCGGCACCAACCGCAGGGCGGTCACCCTGCCGTCGGCGACCGCGACCGCGTGCTGACCTCGTACGGTGATGGTGTGGTCTTGGGAATCGTGGATGTCGGCCTCGATGCCGACCGCGTGCAGCGCCATCGGCAGCACCCGGCCCCGGGCGCCCACCATCGCGGCGGCGTGATCCAGCGCCCGCACCGGGTCGCCGAGCATCTCGATCAGCCCGAGCAGCAGCAGGTTGCCCACCGCGTGCCCGGCCAGGGAGTCCGGGGAGCGACCGGCCGGCCGCTGCTCCGGCATCGCGGCGAACCGGTGCTGCATGAGGCTCGCGGTCTGCCGGGCCGTCGGATGATCGTCCGCCAGCGCCGCGAGGGCCTGCCGCAGATCACCCGGCGGCAGCAGGGCATCCCGCTCGGCCCGCAGACGGCCGCTGGAGCCCCCGTCGTCGCCCACCGTCACGATCGCGGTGACGTCCAGGTCGAGGGTGTGGGTGCAGTGCCGCAGGGCGCGCAGCGAGGCGCTCAAGCCGTGCCCGCCGCCGAACGCGACCACCCGGATCGGCGCCGCCGTCACTCGCGCCCCAGGTCGCGGTGCGAGGTATGCGCGGAGAGCCGCATCCCGGACAGCCGCGCCGTGAGCTCCTCGGCGATCGCGACACTGCGGTGCTTGCCGCCGGTGCAGCCGATCGCGACCGTGAGGTAGCGCTTGCCCTCCCGCTCGAAGCCGGGCGCGGTCGCGGCGATCAGGCCGGCGTAGGTGCCGACGAACTCGGACGCGCCCTCCTGGCCCAGCACGTAGCCGCTCACGCCCTCCTCGAGGCCGGTGTGCTCGCGCAGCTCCGGCACCCAGAACGGGTTCGGCAGGAAGCGGGCGTCCAGCACGTAGTCGGCGTCCGGCGGAAGGCCGTACTTGAAGCCGAAGGAGAGCACGGTGATCCGCAGCCGGCGCGAGTCGTCGCCGCTGAACAGCTCCTCGACCCGGCGGCGCAGCTGGTTCACGTTCAGGTGGCTGGTGTCGATGATCACGTCGGCCTGGTCGCGGGCCTCCTCGAGCAGCTTGCGCTCGGCCGCGATCCCGTCGGCCAGCCGGCCGTCGCCCTGCAGCGGATGCGAGCGCCGCACCGACTCGAAGCGCCGGATCAGCACCTCGTCGTCGGCGTCCACGAAGACCACCCGCGGCGAGAACCCGCGCTCCTTCAGCTCCCGGACCGCGCCGGCCAGGTCGGTGGAGAACGCCCGGCTGCGCACGTCGAGCACCATGGCCGTGCGCCGGGCCGCGCCGCCGGCCGCGAACGCCAGCTCGGCCATCTCCAGCATCAGCGCCTGCGGCAGGTTGTCGACCACGTAGAAGCCGACGTTCTCCAGCGCGCGGGCGACAGTGCTGCGCCCGCCTCCGGAGAGCCCGGTCACCACCACCAGATCGGTGCCGGCCTCATCGGGCTCCACTACCTCGTCCACGCACGCCTCCCGCGTCGGTTCGCTCCCCGTCGGAGCGGACACAACATCCTAGGCCGACAGTCGCCCGCCCGGCCGCCGGACAGCCTGTCCGCTACTCGGCCGGGTTCAGGGCGGCCAGCACCGTCTCGGCCGTCCGCCGGCCGATCCCCGGCACCTCGGTGATCTCCTCCGGGGTGGCCGCGGCGAGCCGTTTCAGCGACCCGAAGTGCCGCAGCAACGCCTTGCGCCGCACCTCGCCGAGACCGGCGATGTCGTCGAGCGCCGACGCCGTCATCCGTTTCGATCGACGCTGCCGGTGGAACGTGATCGCGAATCGGTGGGCCTCGTCACGCACCCGCTGCAGGAGATAAAGAGCCTCCGACGTACGAGGGAGGATCACCGGGAAGTCCTCACCCGGCTGCCACACCTCCTCCAGCCGCTTGGCGAGGCCACACAGCGCCACGTCGGTGATGCCGAGCTCGGAGAAGACCGCCGCGACGGCGTTGACCTGCGGCTGGCCGCCGTCCACGACGACGAGCTGAGGAGGGTACGCGAAGCGGCGCGGCTTGCCGGTCAGCGGGTCGACGCCGGGAAGCTCGGGCTCGTCCGCGTCGGCCGACACCGTCATCGACTCGTCGGTCTCGCCGGTCACCGCCTCGGAGGCCTTGAACCGGGCGAACCGCCGCCGCATCACCTCGCTCATCGCGGAGAGGTCGTCGGTCGCGCCGCGGACCGCGAACTTGCGGTACTCGCTCTTGCGCGCCAGGCCGTCCTCGAAGACCACCATCGAGGCGACCACGTCGGTGCCCTGGATCTGCGACACGTCGAAGCACTCGATGCGCAGCGGCACGGTCTCCATGCCGAGCGCCTCGGCGATCTCCTCGAGCGCCTTGTTGCGGGTGGTCAGGTCGCCGGCCCGCTTCAGCTTGTGGCGCTGGAGCGACTCGGCGGCGTTCCGCGCAACGGTCTCGGCCAGCGCCTTCTTGTCGCCGCGCTGCGGGATCCGCAGGCTGACCCGGCTCCCCCGGCGGGCGCTGAGCCAGTCGGCGAGCGCGTCGGCGTCGTCGGGCAGGGCCGGGACGAGCAGCTCGCGGGGCACGTCGGCCTCGCCGGACTCGTCACCGTACATCTGGGTGCAGAAGTGGTGGACCAGGTCGCCGGTGGACAGGTCCTCCACCTTCTCCACGACCCAGCCGCGCTGGCCGCGGACCCGGCCGTCGCGGACGTGGAAGACCTGCACGGCCGCCTCGAGCGGGTCCTCGGCGAACGCCACCACGTCGGCGTCGGTGCCGTCGCCGAGCACCACGGTCTGCTTCTCCATGGCCCGGCGCAGCGCCGCGATGTCGTCGCGCAGCCGGGCGGCCCGCTCGAACTCCAGCTCCTCGGAGGCCTGGAGCATCTCGCGCTCGAGCCGTTTCACGAACGCGTCGGTGCGGCCCGACATGAAGTCGCAGAAGTCGTCGACGATGGCGCGGTGCTGCGCCGCGTCGACCTGGCCGACGCACGGGGCCGAGCACTTGCCGATGTAACCCAGCAGGCAGGGCCGGCCGATCTGGCCGTGCCGCTTGAAGACGCCGGACGAGCAGGTGCGGGCCGGGAAGACCCGGAGCAGCAGGTCGAGCGTCTCGCGGATGGCCCAGGCGTGCGAATAGGGGCCGAAGTAGCGCACGCCCTTGCGCTTGGCGCCGCGCATCACCTGGAGCCGGGGGAACTCCTCGTCGAGGGTGACGGCGAGGAACGGGTACGACTTGTCGTCCCGGTATTTCACGTTGAAGCGGGGGTCGAACTCCTTGATCCAGGAGAACTCGAGCTGGAGCGCCTCGACCTCGGTCCCGACCGTGACCCAGTCCACACTGCCCGCGGTGGTGACCATCTGCTGGGTGCGCGCGTGCAGCGACCACACGTCGGCGAAATAGGAGTTGAGCCGGTTGCGCAGGCTTTTCGCCTTGCCGACGTAGATCACCCGGCCGGCCGGGTCACGGAAGCGGTAGACGCCCGGAGCGTCCGGGATGGTACCTGGAGCGGGACGATATGTGGACGGGTCTGGCACAACTCCAACAGTAGTGCCTGGGACTGACAGAATTGCCCGACCGGAGGTCCGGTGCCGCCGCCACGGCCCCGGATCTCCGGCCCGATCCCTAGGCCGCCACGACGATGTTGTCGCCGTCCAGCTCCACCTTCGTCTCGGCGAGCGGCTGCTGCGCCGGCCCCGAGGTGGGCGCGCCGTCCTTGACCGAGAAGAAGCTGTTGTGGCAGCGGCAGATGATCTGCCCGTCGGCGATCTCGCTGACCTCGCAGCCCTGGTGGGTGCAGACCTTGCTGAACGCCTTGTAGGTGCCCTCGGTCGGCTGGGTCACCACCAGCTTGTCGGTGATCACACCGCCGCCCACCTTGACGTCGGCCGCCGCGACGACGACCTCGCCGCCGCCACCGCTGTCGCCGCCGCTGTCACCGCTGCCGGCCGCCGTGCTGCCGGCCGGGGCCGGGTCGGCGTCGAAGTCGGTGCCGTTCGGGTTCGTGCCCGTGCCGTCGGTGCCGCAGGCGGCCAGGACCGCGGTGGCGCCGATCGCACCGGCGCCGACCAGGATGCAGCGCCGCGTCGAAGTCGCGCCCGCGCCCGTGCACCGGTGCTCGGTCTCGGCCTCGGTCCTCGTCTGCACGTCGGTCATGTGTAGCCCTCCCAGTACTGGTTTCCGCTCGGCGATCAGGCGGAGTCGCCCTTGGATACGCGGCCGGGCAATTGATCAGTTCACTGCCGTCGCCGAAATCATGCCCGCGCGCCCGCCGGGCCGAGAGTAGTTTCCCGACCCGGCGGCTTTGCTGAGAGGCGTCTAAGAAATCCCTAAACAGTCGCCTTGGCGCGGGTCTTGCGGGCGGACGGCGCGGTGTTCGCCTTGGTGGCCCGGCCGACCGCGGTCTTCGAGCCCTTGGCCTCGCCGTCGAGCCCGAGCACGTGCCGCAGGAACTGCCCGGTGTGGCTCTCCGGCACCTCGGCGAGCTCCTCCGGCGTGCCGGCGGCGACCACGACGCCGCCCTTGCTGCCGCCCTCGGGGCCCATGTCGATCAGCCAGTCGGCGGTCTTGATGACGTCCAGGTTGTGCTCGATCGTGATGACCGTGTTGCCCTTGTCGACCAGGCCGTTCAGCACGATCAGCAGCTTGCGGATGTCTTCGAAGTGCAGACCGGTGGTCGGCTCGTCGAGGACGTAGACGGTCCGGCCGGTCGACCGCTTCTGCAGCTCGGACGCGAGCTTCACGCGCTGCGCCTCACCGCCGGAGAGGGTGGTCGCCGGCTGGCCGAGGCGCACGTAGCCCAGGCCGACGTCGACCAGGGTGCGCAGGTGACGGTGGATCGCCGGCAGGGCCGAGAAGAACTCGGCGGCCTCCTCGATCGGCATCTCCAGCACCTCGGAGATGGTCTTCCCCTTGTAGTGCACCTCGAGCGTCTCGCGGTTGTATCGCGCGCCCTTGCACACCTCGCACGGGACGTAGACGTCCGGGAGGAAGTTCATCTCGATCTTGATGGTGCCGTCGCCGGAGCAGTTCTCGCAGCGGCCGCCCTTCACGTTGAACGAGAAGCGGCCCGGCCCGTAGCCCCGGACCTTGGCCTCCGCGGTCTCGGCGAAGAGCTTGCGCACGTGGTCGAAGACGCCGGTGTAGGTGGCCGGGTTGGACCGCGGGGTCCGCCCGATCGGCGACTGGTCGACGCCGACCACCTTGTCGACGTTCTCCAGGCCGGTGACCTTGGTGTGCCGGCCGGGCACCTGCCGCGCGCGGTTGATCTGGTTCGCCATCACGGTGTGCAGGATGTCGTTGACCAGCGTCGACTTGCCCGAGCCGCTCACCCCGGTGACCGCGATGAACTGACCGAGCGGGAACGGCACCGTCAGGTTGCGCAGGTTGTGCTCGCGGGCGCCGTGCACCACGACCTCGCGGCCCGGCGTCTGCGGCCGGCGGGTGGCCGGGACCGGGATCGACTTCCGGCCGGAGAGGTAGGCGCCGGTCGGCGACTCCGCGTTCTTCAGCAGGCCGTCGACGGTGCCGCTGTGCACGATGTGACCGCCGTGCTCGCCCGCGCCGGGGCCGATGTCGACGATCCAGTCGGCGGTGCGGATGGTGTCCTCGTCGTGCTCCACCACGATCAGCGTGTTGCCGAGGTCGCGGAGCCGGACCAGGGTCTCGATGAGCCGGTGGTTGTCGCGCTGGTGCAGGCCGATCGACGGCTCGTCCAGAACGTAGAGGACGCCGACCAGGCCGGAGCCGATCTGGGTGGCGAGCCGGATGCGCTGCGCCTCGCCGCCGGAGAGGGTGCCGGCGCCGCGGTCGAGCGAGAGGTAGTCGAGGCCGACGTCGACCAGGAACCGCAGCCGGGCGTTGATCTCCTTGAGCACCCGCTCGGCGATCATCTTCTGCCGGTCGTCGAGCTCGATGCCGGCGAGCAGCTCGGCGCACTCGCCGACGGAGAGGTTGCAGACCTCGGCGATGCTCTTGCCGGCCACGGTCACCGCGAGCACCTCGGGCTTGAGGCGCGCGCCGCCGCAGACCTTGCAGGGCACGTCGCGCATGTACCCCTCGTATTTCTCGCGCGACCAGTCGCTCTCGGTGTCGTTGTGCCGCCGCTCGATCCACTGCACCACGCCCTCGAAGCCGGTGTAGTAGGAGCGCTCGCGACCGTACTTGTTGCGGTAGCGGACGTGGACCTGGTCCTCCGCGCCGTGCAGGATCGTCTTCTGCACGCGGCTGGGCAGCGCCCGCCACGGCACGTCGAGCGAGAAGCTCTCGGCGGACGCGAGCGCCTCCAGCAGGCGGAGGAAGTATTCCTGGGTGGTGCCGCCGGACCACGGCTGGATCGCGCCGCTGCGGAGGGTGGCCTCCTCGTCCGGGATGATCAGCTCGGGGTCGACCTCCTTCTTCGTCCCGAGGCCGGTGCACTCCGGGCAGGCGCCGTAGGGCGCGTTGAAGGAGAAGACCCGCGGCTCGAGGTCCTCGATCGCGAGCGGGTGGTCGTTGGGGCAGGCCAGGTGCTCGGAGAAGCGCCGCTCCCGCTCCGGGTCGTCCTCCGGCAGGTCGACGAAGTCGAGCAGGACGATGCCGCCGGCCAGGCCGAGCGCCGCCTCCACCGAGTCGGTGAGCCGCTGCTTGCTCGACGCCTTGACGCTGAGCCGGTCGACCACCACCTCGATGGTGTGCTTCTCCTGCTTCTTCAGCTTCGGCGGCTCGGTCAGCGGGTGCACCACGCCGTTGACCCGGGCCCGGGCGTAGCCCTTGGCCTGGAGCTCGGCGAAGAGATCGACGTATTCGCCCTTGCGGCCGCGGACCACCGGGGCCAGGACCATGAACCGGGTGCCCTCGTCCATGGCGAGGACCCGGTCGACGATCTGCTGCGGGGTCTGCTTGCTGATCCGCTCGCCGCAGACCGGGCAGTGCGGGATGCCGGTGCGGGCGAACAGGAGACGAAGGTAGTCGTAGACCTCGGTGATGGTGCCCACGGTCGAGCGCGGGTTGCGGTTCGTCGACTTCTGGTCGATCGAGACGGCCGGCGAGAGGCCCTCGATGAAGTCGACGTCGGGCTTGTCCATCTGACCGAGGAACTGACGGGCATATGACGAGAGGGACTCGACGTAGCGCCGCTGGCCCTCCGCGAAGATCGTGTCGAACGCGAGGCTGGACTTGCCGGAACCGGAGAGGCCAGTGAAGACGATCATGGCGTCACGGGGCAGGTCCAGGTTGACGTCACGCAGGTTGTGCTCGCGTGCGCCACGGATGGTGAGTCGGTCGGCCACTGCCAGCCTCTCCGTACAGGTGTTTGAAGTCAGCCAGCCATGCTAGCCGCGGGGTACGACATTTTCTGGCGACCCCGTTTCAGCGCGTGGCAGATGGCGAACATTCCCGGTCACCCTCGAGAGGGAACCTAGCGAGGCGGAACCGGCAGATCCCGGACGTCCCAGATCTCCACGCCGCCCACCAGCTCCGGCTCCCCGAGCGCGTCGACCAGCACGGCACGCTGCGCTTCCGGGTTCCGGCCGCCGGGGATCAGCACCACCACGCCCGCTCGCCAGTACACCAGATCCGCGGTGATCCGGGCGCGATCGTCGTCACTCAACCGGGGCACCTGGCCGTACTCCCGGACCCGCCACAGCAGATCGGACGTGAACCGGCGTGGCGCGTTCCACGAGCCGGTGTCGTCGTGCGGCGGGTCGGCCGGGCCCATGAAGTAGCCGCGCGGCGTCGCGTAGTCGAGGTTCATGAGGGTGGCCCAGCGCATGCCGACCCGCCCCGTGGTCACCTCCGGCAGCGGGACGGTCACCAGGGTGCGGTCGTCCGCCACGTACGTCTTGTAGGTCCCCTGGGTGAGGAAGGGCGGCATCGGCTGACCCTCGACGACCGGGAGCGGTTTCGGGATCAGCGGGACGAGCGCGAGCGTCATGCCGACCCAGAAGAGCTTCCTGTGCCGGCTCGTCCCGATCCTGTCGGCCGCGAGCGCCAGCAGCACCCCGGCCACCGTGGCCGGCACCATCGCGAATCTCGTCACACTGACCAGATCGATGATCGGCACGTGGCTGATCAGGCCGAACGGCAGCGGGATCCCGGTGTCGTGGCCGAAGACCTTCAGCACCGGGCCGAGCGACATGAGCAGCAGCACCAGCCCGGCGATCGCGGCGGCCCGGGCCGCGGCCGAGCGCCACAGCATCACCACCGACACCACGATCATGACGAACCCGATCGGGCCGAAGAACGTGTTGTCCTCGGTCGCGCTGACGCTCATCTCCCGGGTCAGGGCGGCGTTGCCGGCCAGCGACTGCCGGGCGAATCCGACGAGCGAGGCCAGGTCGGTGACGTACATGTCGGGCGAGAACGGCTGGCCGTGGTAGTTGCCGGGGGCGAAGAACTGGTACCAGAGCGGGTAGGCCAGCAGCGCGCCGGAGGTGGCCGCGGCGACGCCGAGCCCGGCCAGGAACCGCCGCCAGACCTCGCGCACCACGTCGCGGCGCATGATGCCGTAGGCCAGCACGAAGACGCCGAGGGTGAGCGCCGTGAAGAGCAGCGTCTCCTCGTTGATGAAGCACTGGACCACGATCAGCAGGCCCAGGATGACCCCGCCGCGCACGGCCCGCCCCGGCTCCCGCAGGCGCAGCACCTGCCAGACGATGAACGGGACCACGTACTGGTTCACGAAGTTCACGTGCCCGTTCGCGTGCGACACCATGGTCGGCGCGAAGCCGCAGAAGGCGCCGCCGATCGCCGCGGCGAGCCGGCTCTCCACCAGGTGCCGGGAGAGCACCCAGTACCAGGCGTAACCGGTGCCGGCCAGCCCCAGCGTGATCAGGATCGCCACCGAGACGCCCGCGCCGAGGAAGTGGGTGACCGGCGCGAGCGGCAGGCTCAGCGCCAGGATCGACGTGTTCGCCATCATGTTGACGCCGACCGGCGCGTTCAGCCGGTCCTCGAAGAACAGCGACGCGCCGTCGAACACCACGCGCTCGGCGTGCGCCAGCACGAAGAGGAAGACCCCGTGGTCGTCGTCGTTGCTGGCGAGCACCCGGCCGTTCGGATCGATCCAGAGCTGGATCATCACGACGATCGCCAGCAGCAGGAACCCGACCGGCACCGCGACGTCGGCCGGGTGGATCCGGCGCCGGGGCGGCGCCTTCTCCTCGGTCGCCACCGGCTCCGTGATCATCTCTTCTGCCGCACGCACCGGTCGAATTCTGCCAGCCCTTTATTCCGTACGGGTCACCGAGCCCTGCGAGCCAGCCGGGCAGAACGGCGGCCGCTCTCCACCGCCACCTCATGACGCAGCTTGCGCCAGCTGGCGAGACGGCGTGCCGAGAGCTCGCCCGCGGTGAGGGCCGCCTGCACCTCGCACCCCGGCTCGGACTCGTGGCCGCAGTCGTCGAACCGGCAGCGGGCGGCGAGCCCGGTGATGTCGGCGAAGGCGCGGTCCAGGCCGGCGGCGGTGTCCAGGAGGCCCACGCCTCTGATGCCGGGCGTGTCGATCACCGACCCTCCGCCGGGCAGCGTGATCAGGTTGCGGTACGCCGTGGTGTGCCGGCCCTTGCCGTCCGCGTCCCGGATGGCCTGCACCGGCATGACGGCGGTGCCGGCCAGCGCGTTCGCGAGCGTGGACTTGCCGGCGCCGGACCGGCCCAGCAGCGCCAGCGTGCGGCCGGGACCGGCGTGATCGCGCAGCTCGGCCAGGCCCTGCCCGGTCCGGGTGCTCAGCGGGATCACCGGCACGCCGGGCGCGAGCCCGGCCAGCTGCCGGGCCACCGCGGCCGGGTCGGCGGTGGTGTCGCACTTGGTCAGGACGAGGAGCGGCCGGGCGCCGGACTCCCAGGCCAGGGCGAGCAGGCGCTCGACCCGGCCGTCGTCCGGCTCGGGGTGGATCGGCTCGGTCACCGCGACGGTGTCCATGTTGGCGGCGAGGACCTGGCCGGAGGCGTCCTTGTCGGCGGTCCGGCGGATCAGCGTGGTGCGGCGGGGCAGCACGAGCTCGAGGGTGGTCCGGCGGTCGGGCCACTGGCGCAGCACCACCCAGTCGCCGGAGGTGGGCAGCCGGGCCGGGTCACGGGAGGCGTCGAGCAGGACGCCGCCGCCCAGGCTCGCGCGGCTCACCCCGCCCTCGGTCAGCACCGTGCAGATGCCGCGGTCGGCCCGCAGAACCCGGCCGGGAAGCGCGTCGGCGCGGTCGAACGGCCGGTAAGCGGATGCGAAGGTCTCGTCCCAGCCCAGCCGGGACAGGTCGTACGACATGAGAACCCTTTACGGTAGTGGGGAACTTCCTCCTCCAGAGGCCCCCGGGCAAGTGAACGCGACGTAGCGGAACTGCACGTTCCTCACCTCCTCCGCTGGGATTCGATCGACTACGCGGCTGCCGACGACGGTACGGCGACCGTGACCGGGGCGAAAGCGAATTCCGATAGGGTCGTCCCGTGACCATGGATCCGCTGGTGCTGATGACCGACGTGGAGCAGTCCACCGAGGCGCTGCTACGTGAGGCGGAGGGCTGGGACGACGCTGTGGTCGCCGAGCCGTCCGGGCTGCCGGGATGGACGGTCGGGCACGTCCTGACCCACCTGGCGCGCAACGCGGAGGCTTACACGAACCTGCTGGTCTGGGCCCGGACCGGGGTGGAGACCCCGGCGTACGCGAGCCCGGCCGCCCGCGAGGAGGGCATCGAGGCCGGGTGCCGCCGCCCGCTGGCCGAACAGCTCGACGACCTGCGGGCCGCGCACGAGCGGTTCGCCGACGCGGCCGCCGCGATGCCGGCCCCGGCCTGGGCCGTCCACCTGCCACCGATCGGCCAGTCCGCCGCCGGCGTCCCGTGGGCCCGGCTGCGCGAGGTCGAGGTGCACCGGGTCGACCTGGCCCGCGGCTACACGCCGGCCGAGTGGACCGACGCGTTCGCGCTGCGCCTGCTCCGGGAGATCGTCGCGGCGGCGCCCGAGGGGTCGCCCGCCCTCACCCTCCAGCCGCTCGGCCTCGAGCACCCGCTGCGCATCGGCGAGGGCGACGGCCCGGCGATCGGCGGGCCGACCAAGTCGCTCGCCGCCTGGCTGGCCGGCCGGGCCGACGGCGCCGACCTCACCGTCTCCCCCGACGGTGAACTACCGCAGCCTGCGAGGTGGAAATGAGCACTCCCGTCGATCTCGGCGGCGGCCTGCTGATGACGAAGGTCTCGGTCGGACCGATGGACAACAACGCCTACCTGCTGCAGTCCGGCGGCGAGCAGCTGCTGATCGACGCGGCGAACGACCCGGAGACGCTGCTCGACCTGATCGGGGCGCGCGGCCTGCGGGCCGTCGTGACCACCCACCGGCACCAGGACCACTGGGTCGCGCTCGAGGAGATCGTGCTGGCGACCGGCGCCGAGTCGCTCGCGCACACCGACGACGCCGAGGGCATCCCGGTGGTGACCCGCACCCTCGCCGACGGCGACACGGTCCGGGTCGGCGATCACTCCCTCGACGTCATCCACATCGTCGGGCACACGCCGGGCTCGATCGTGCTGGCGTACCCCGGGCATCTCTTCACCGGCGACAGCCTCTTCCCCGGCGGCGTCGGCAACACCCGGGGCGTCAAGGAGAACTTCGCGTCCCTGATCGGCGACGTGGAGGCCAAGCTGTTCGCCCGCTTCGGCGACGACACGGTCTTCCACCCGGGCCACGGCAGGGACTCCACGCTCGGCGCCGAGCGCCCGCAGCTGCCCGAGTGGCGTGCGCGCGGCTGGTAGACATGGCGGGAGGGAGACCGGGGCACCTCAACTGCTCCGGTCTCCCCCATCGGCCGTCGGTCAGCCGACGCTCTTCGTGGCGTTCTCGTTCACGTGGATGCCGGCCGCGAACTCCAGCACCTGCTTCTCACCCCAGCCCAGGCCGTCCCAGACCTGGATCACCAGGTAGCCGCGGTCCGGCACCTGGAGGAACAGGGCCGAGCCGTCGGTCTGGTCGAGCATCTTGGTGAGCACGCCCGGGTTGCCGCCCACCTCGATCTTCTTGCCGCCCAGCTCGGCCGGCGCGCCGGTGTCCTGGAGCATCACAGCGATCTTGCCGACGAAGCTGTGCGGGTCGCTGGTGGCGACGTCCTCGTCGCCGCCGGGCGGTGGCGTGCCGGCGTCCCGGTCCGCGGTGCCGGTCGACGGCTCGGCGAGCGGGCCCTCCGGCGCCAGCACGAGGCCGCCCTCGTCGGAGTTCTGCACCACCCAGCCCTCCGGGACCCGGTCGATCTCGAAGGCGTCGGGCTGCTCACCCTGGTAGGCGACCAGCCTGGTGGGCACGAGCGTGCTCACCGCCGGGGCGGGGCCGTCGGCGAGCGTGCCGGCCGGGCCCGACGCCGGGGCGCCGGTGGTGGCGAACGCCACGGCCGCGGCGACGGCGGCGACCGCGAAGGCGGACGCGCCACCGCTCCGGACGAGGCGGCGCCGGCGCAGGGCACGGCGGCCGCGGGCCAGGTCGGCCTCGATCTGGTCGGGTGTCGGCGCGGCGCCGGGGCCGGCGATCCGCTCCAATCCGTCGTACAGATTCATCGTGTTCTCCAGGTCAGCGCAGGGCTAGGGACGGGTTCTCGCCGATGACCGCTCGCAGCCGGTCGAGGGCCCGGGCGGTCTGGCTCTTCACCGTGCCCTCGGAGCAGCCGAGGGCGTCGGCGGTGTCGGCGACGTCGAGGTCGTAGAAGTAGCGGAAGACCAGGGCCGCCCGCATCCGCGGTGGGAGTTCCCTCAGGGCCGCGCGCAGCCCGTCCGAGATCCCGCCGCCGGCCACCTCCGCGGCCGCCCGCTCGGGCAGCTCGGCGACCGACCGCTCCCGCCTCCGCCACCAGCGCCGCCGCTCGTCGGTCAGCGCGTTCACCAGCGTCCGCCGGACGTAGCCGTCCGGGTTGTCGGCGCGCTGGAACGCCGGCCAAGCGACGTAGAGCTTCGTCAGCGTGGACTGGACCAGGTCCTCGGCCAGGTGGGCGTCGCCCGCCGTGAGCAGAGTCGCCGTACGCACCATCCCGGCCCGCCGGGTCGCCACGAATCGGTGGAATTGCTCATCACGCTCGTTCTTCACACGAGCCCCTCCTTCGCTCTCACGCCTCCTTGACGACCGCCGGCACCGCGGGGTTGCATCAGCCGCACAAACGGATCACGCGTCCTGGTACGGTGCGCCGTCAGTCATGATCACCGATCGAGGAGTCCGCCAGTGACCACGGCCGTGGCCGCCGAACCGACCGCCCGACGGCTGCACCCGGAGACGGTCCGATGGCTGGGCGGCGCGGCCGCCGCGATGGCTCTCTACGCCGCTCTGCGCATCGTCAACGTGCTCGTCCTGATCGTCTACGCGCGGCGGGACGAGAAGACCCCGTCCTGGCGGGAGCTGCTGCTCGCCTGGGACGCGAAATGGTACGAGGGCATCGCCGCCCACGGCTACGACACCGCCATCGCGTTCGGCGACAAGGGCACGCCGGAGATGTCCAACCTGGCGTTCTTCCCGCTGTACCCGGGCCTGTCGGCGGCCGTCGAGTTCGTCCTGCCGGTCTCCACCGGCACCGCGATGCTGCTCGTCGCCTGGGGCTGCGGCCTGATCGCGGCGGCGACGCTCTACGCGCTCGGCAGCTACCTGCGGGACCGGATGACCGGCATCCTGCTGGCCGCGCTCTGGGCCGTCGTGCCGCACGGCATCGTGCTCTCGATGGGCTACAGCGAGCCGCTGTTCACCGCCCTCGCGGCCGGTTCGCTGCTCGCCACGCTCCGGAAGAACTGGCTGACCGCCGGCGTGCTCTGCCTGCTCGCCGGCCTGACCCGGCCGACCGGCGCCGCCGTGATCGCCGCGGTCGGCCTCGCCGCCCTGGTCGCGGTGGTCCGCAACCCGCGGGAGTGGCGGCCCTGGGCCGCCGGCGTCCTCGCGCCGCTCGGCCTGCTCGGCTACATGGCCTGGGTCGGCGCCCGGCTGGGCCGCGCCGACGGCTACTTCTACGTGCAGAACGAGACCTGGAACATGGGCTTCGACGGCGGCGCCTACACGCTGTCGACGTTCTCCGACATGCTCATGGACACCCGGATCAACGTGGAGCTGGCCGAGGTGAGCCTCGTCCTGCTGCTGGCCGTGGCGCTGTTCGTCACCGCGATCGGCGAGCGCCTGCCGTGGCAGCTGCTCGTCTACGCCGGGGTGATCGTGGTGATCGCGCTCGCCGGCGACTGGTTCTACTGGGCCAAGGCCCGGATGCTCATCCCGGCCTTCCCGCTGCTGCTGCCGATCGTGTACGGGATCAGGCGCAGTCACAACCGCACGGTGCCGTACGTGGTCGTCGGCACGCTCGCCCTCTTCTCCGTCATGGTGAGCGTCTTCCTGACCCTGACCTGGCATCGCTCGTTCTGAAAAGATCATCGGCCGAGGACCTGTCCATCCTCTGAGACGACGGCATCCCCGACGTTCGGGCGACCCCCACCGGGGCCGCCCGCTCGGAGATCAACTACCTTCGGCCCCACTCCGCATTAGTTCAGGGTTCGAGCAAATTCCGCGTGTCACTGTTGGGCCCGCAACCCCCGAACACCTCTCAAATGACGGAGTACCAGCAGTGAATATCGAGACTGCCCTGAGGGAAGCTATGGGCATCGAGGGCGCGATCGGTGTGGCGCTCGTGGACTACACCAGCGGCCTGACGCTGGGCATCCTGGGCGGCGGTCAGCAGATGGACATGAACGTCGCCGCGGCCGGCAACACCGACGTGATCCGGGCCAAGGTCCGCACCCTCGAGATGCTCGGCATGCAGGACGGCATCGAGGACATCCTGATCACCCTCGACTCGCAGTACCACCTGATCCGCCTGCTCCAGAACAAGCGGCACGGCGAGTCGTTCTTCCTCTACCTGTCGCTCGACAAGACCCGGGCCAACCTCGGCCTGGCCCGCCACCAGCTCCGCAAGATCGAGCAGGACCTGGACGTATGACAGCCCCCGGCGACGCGTACAAGCCCGTCTACGCCGAGCTCGCCCACCTGCGCTACCAGGTGCCCGGCGTGCTGGGCTGCGTGGTGGCCGGAGTCGACGGCCTGCTCATCCTGCACGACCAGACGTCCGGCCCGGAGCCGCACGACGTGGCGGCCCTCGCGGCCGGCGCGCACGGGATCAGCCGTACCACCGGCGCGGTCCTGCACCAGGGCGGCTTCGCCGACGTCACGATCCACAACCAGAACGGCTACCTCTCGGTCTACGCGATCGGCGACCTCGCCCTGCTCGCGGTGATCGGCGACGGTGGTCTGAACATCGCCCGCCTGCACCTGGAGGCCCGCCCGGTCACCGCCCGCCTGGCGACCCTCCTGCAGCTGCGCAGCGTCCACTAGGCGTCTTCCTCTTCACGACCTCTTCACGACGATGAGCTGCGGCCACCTTCATCCGGCCGCAGCTCATCGTCGTCTGTGCCTCCGCTTTCGGCCGTGAGCGGAACCCTCGTCGATGTCCGGGGGCGGCTGGCTACCCTGGCGGGAACCCCCGGACGACTGGAGGTAGCGGTGAGAGGCCGACACGATCCGAATCGGTGGGGTTTCCCGCCGCACCCGCAACCCGACTGGCAGCCGCCGCACCTGCCCGGCGCCGGCCCCGGCCTGCCCGGCTGGCTGGAGGAACGGCTCTTCGACCAGCGCATCGTGATGCTCCGCGGTCAGCTGTCCACCGAGGTGGCGACCGGCGTCGTGGCCGCCCTGCTCACCCTCGACTCGGCCGGACCCGACCCGATCCACCTGCACGTCGCGAGCCCCGGCGGCGACCTCAGCGCCGCCCTGTCGATCATCGACGTGGTGGACGCGCTGACCGCCCCGGTGCACGCCCTCGTCACGTCCGAGGCCGGTGGCGCCGTCCTGGCGGTGCTCGCGGCGGCCGATCGGCGGGCGGCCTACCGGCATGCCCGGTTCAAGCTGGCCGAGCCGCGCGCCGCCGGCGTGACCGGCACGGCCGACGAGGTGGCCGCCGCGGCCGGGCAGCATCTGCGTGAGCTGGAGGAGGCGGTGGTCCGGCTCGCCGAGGTGACCGGTCAGCCCCGCAGCCGGGTCGAGGACGACCTCTCCAACGGCCGGACGCTGAGTGCCGCCGAGGCCCTCGAATACGGCCTGATCGACGAAGTGATCACCCCGAAGGGCCGCTGAGCGCGCCAAGAAAGCTGGGCGCGCCAAGAAGGCTGAACGCGCGAAGAGCTGAGCCCATCAAAGGCTGAGCCCACGAAAAACGGGCCCCGGCGAAAGCCGGGGCCCGTTTCACAAGGCGACTCAGGCGACCTTGACACCCATCGACCGGGCAGTGCCCTTGACGATCTGGATGGCGGCGTCGAGGTCGTTCGCGTTGAGGTCGGGCAGCTTGCGCTCCGCGATCTCCTTGACCTGGTCGGCGCTGAGCGTGCCGACGGTCGTGGTGAGCGGGTTCGCCGCGCCGGACGGGATGCCGAGGCTCTTCTTGATGAGGAAGCTGGTCGGCGGCGTCTTGTAGGCGAGCGTGTGGCTGCGGTCCTCGTAGACCGAGACGATGACCGGGATGATCTCGCCGCGGTTCTTCGCGGTGGCCTCGTCGTACTCGACCTTGACGGCACGCATGTTGGCGCCGGTCGGACCGAGCATCTTACCGAGGTCGACCATCGCGGCGTTACCCGCCTCAAGCGCGAGGGTTACCTCATGGGTCTTCTTCTTGGGAGGCATCGGGTAAGGCTCCTTAGGGTGAGCTGCGGGCCGAGACAAACGCAGCTCGCCAGCATCAACGACACACGACAACCCCGAGACCCTACTACCGCCGCGACGCGAGGGTCAAAACGGCTGATGATGGGGGTCCCGGGTTCTACCACCCAGTGTAACGCGCGACTTCAGAGAACTCGGAACCGGCCTGCTCAGTACCGGTCGCAGTAGCAGTCCCGCATGAGATGACGGACCACGCTCACGTACTCCGGGTTGACCAGCTCGCCGCTCGCGTAGCCCTCGTCGACCGAGCCGCGGCCCATGTTGTAGCCGGCGATCACCATGTTGAGCAGGCAGAGCGACGAGTCGGACTTGCACTTCGACGGGCTCAGGCTGTAGTTGCCCTTGAAGTAGCTGTCCCCGAACGCCTTGGTCAGCCAGGCCAGGTAGTTCGCACCGAGCACCGCGTTCTGCTTGTAGGCGTGCGAGTCGTAGGACTGCTCGAACCGCTGGTTGATGAAGGCCTCGGTGTCCGGCATCACCTGCATCAGGCCGAAACCGCCGTCGCAGTTCACGATGTTCGACGTCCAGCCGCTCTCGTGCCACGACACCGCCCGGATCAGGTCGGCCGGCACCTTCAGCTTCGGCGCCGACCCCGGCCAGTACGTCTTGGTGGCCGCCGCGTTCAGCGCCGCCTTCGCCTTGGCCTTGGAGACCTCCTTGCCCTCGAACTCGGCGCACTCCGGCGCCTGGAAGTTGTTCGGGTCCTCGGTGGGCGTGGGCGACGGCTTCTTCGAGGCCTTCTTCTTCTTCGACGGCGAGGGTGACGCGGTGGGGGACTCCTCGGCGACCGGCTCCTCGGTGAACTCCGGCAGCGGGGACTGCGGCGACGCCACGACAGCCGACTCGGTGATCGGGGCCGGCGCGGCCACCTTCTCACCCTCGGAAGCGCCGGCCAGACCACAGCCACTCGCCACGGCGAGCACCACGAGACCGGCGAACAACCTGGTCCGCAACGTCGCATTCATTGATGAGACCCTCCCCCGAACGTCGTCGAGGACGGACGTTAACAGCTGTCTGACGATTCGCGCAGACCGTAAAACCGGCCAAACGGCCACAAGTCCTGGGACTTGACCCCGGTGTCACGTTCCGCAACCTGAATCGCGGACAATGGCTCCATGCAGACCCGCACCGACCTACGCAACGTCGCCATCATCGCTCACGTCGACCATGGCAAAACCACCCTGGTCGACGCCATGCTGCGCCAGGGCAGCCAGTCCCACGCGCGCGGCGAGATGGCCGACCGCGTCATGGACTCCATGGACCTGGAGCGGGAAAAGGGCATCACCATTCTCGCCAAGAACACGGCGATCAGCTACCAGCCCGCCGAGGGCGACCCGGTCACCATCAACATCATCGACACTCCCGGCCACGCCGACTTCGGCGGTGAGGTCGAGCGCGGCCTCACCATGGTCGACGGTGTCGCGCTGCTCGTCGACGCGTCCGAGGGCCCGCTGCCGCAGACCCGTTTCGTGCTGCGCAAGGCGCTCGCCGCCAAGCTGCCGATCATCCTGATCATCAACAAGGTGGACCGGCCGGACGCCCGGATCAAGGAGGTCGTCGACGAGACGTACGAGCTCTTCCTCGACCTCGACGCCGACGAGCACCAGATCGAGTTCCCGATCGTCTACGCCTGCGCCCGCGACGGCATCGCCTCGCTGACCCAGCCGAAGGACGGCGCCGTCCCCGAGGACAGCGACGACCTCGAGCCGCTGTTCAGCACGATTCTCGACACCATCCCGGCGCCGAAGTACACCGAGGACGCCCCGCTGCAGGCGCACGTCGTCAACCTCGACGCCTCGCCGTTCCTCGGCCGTCTCGCGCTCTGCCGCGTGCACGAGGGCACCATCCGCAAGGGCCAGACCGTCGCCTGGTGCAAGACCGACGGCACGATCGCCAACGTGCGCATCTCCGAGCTGCTGGTGACCGAGGGCCTCGAGCGCAAGCCGGCCGAGAGCGCCGGCCCCGGCGACATCATCGCCCTCGCCGGCATCCCGGACATCATGATCGGTGAGACCCTCGCCGACGCGGAGAACCCGATCCCGCTGCCGCTGATCACCGTCGACGAGCCGGCCATCTCGATGGTCCTCGGCACCAACACCTCGCCGCTGGTCGGCAAGGTCAAGGGCGCCAAGGTCACCGCCCGGATGGTCAAGGACCGCCTCGACAAGGAGCTGATCGGCAACGTCTCGCTCCGCATCCTCCCGACCGACCGCCCGGACGCCTGGGAGGTCCAGGGCCGTGGTGAGCTGGCGCTCGCCATCCTGGTCGAGCAGATGCGCCGCGAGGGCTACGAGCTGACCGTCGGCAAGCCGCAGGTGGTCACCAAGGTCGTCGACGGCAAGGTGCACGAGCCGGTCGAGCGGGTCACCATCGACGCCCCCGACGAATACATGGGCGCCATCACCCAGCTGCTCTCCACCCGCAAGGGCCGGATGGAAGAGCTGATCAACCACGGCACCGGCTGGCTGCGGATGGAGTGGCTGGTCCCGGCGCGTGGCCTGATCGGCTTCCGCACCGAGTTCCTCACCGAGACCCGCGGCACCGGCATCATGCACCACCTCTACGAGCGCCACGAGCCGTGGTTCGGCGAGCTCCGCACCCGCCAGAACGGCTCCCTGGTCGCCGACCGGGCCGGCGCCGTCACCGCCTTCGCGATGATCAACCTGCAGGAGCGCGGCCAGCTCTTCGTCGAGCCGGGCACCGAGGTCTACGAAGGCATGATCGTCGGCGAGAACTCCCGTGAAGACGACATGGATGTCAACATCACCAAGGAGAAGAAGCTCACCAACATGCGTGCGGCCAGCGCGGACAACACCGAGAAGGTGATCCCGCCGCGCAAGCTGTCCCTCGAGCAGTCCCTCGAGTTCTGCCGCGAGGACGAGTGCGTCGAGGTCACCCCGAACGCCGTCCGCATCCGCAAGGTCGAGCTCGACCAGACGGTCCGCGGTCGCGCCGCCGCTCGCCGCAAGCACCAGTAGTCGTTTGCCCTCCAGGCCCGGTCCGCGCTGTTCGGACCGGGCCTTTTGGTTGCGCTGGGACGGTTTTGGGCGGGGGATGGCCCACTCCGGGCGGTCAGGCTTGATCCCTGCGTGGACCATCCCCCGCCCAAAACCTTGCAACGCCATCGGACCTTGGTTGCGGTGGGTGGGTCACTTGCGGTTCAGGCCCATGGGTACGAGGGAAAGCGTGAGCCCGGACGACAGGGCGCCGTCCGGGCTCGCGATGTTCTCGGGTTGTCCTCCGGCACGGCGCTCCGGCCGTACCCAAGAGGGGTTGTCAGTTGCTGATCAGCTCTTTCTTGCGGTCCCGGGACGACTTGATCAGGCTTGCCACCGTGGCGATCGCGAGCGTGCCGAGGATCACGAGCAGGGACAGCCAGATCGGGATCTCGGGGGCCCAGTGGAAACCGTGGCCGCCGTTGATGAAGGACAGCGTGTTGGTGTGCAGCGCCTCGAGGACCAGCTTCACGCCGATGAAGGCGAGCACCACGGCCAGGCCGATGTTGAGGTAGACCAGGCGCTGCAGCAGGCCGCCGAGCAGGAAGAAGAGCTGGCGCAGACCCATCAGCGCGAAGACGTTCGCGGTGAAGACGAGGTACGGCTCCTTGGTGATGCCGAAGATCGCCGGGATGGAGTCGAGCGCGAAGATCAGGTCGGTGGTGCCGATCGCGATCATGACGATCAGCATCGGGGTGAAGAGACGCTTGCCGGTCTCGGTCACCACGCTGAAACGGCCGTCGCCGAAGGACGAGGAGAGCGGCAGCGCCCGCTTCGCCCAGCGGATGAGCAGGTTCTCCTTGAAGTCCTCCTCGTCGTTCTCGCCGCCCTTCAGCAACGTGATCGCCGTGTAGACGAGGAACGCGCCGAAGATGTAGAACACCCAGGAGAACTGCGAGATCAGCGCGGCGCCGGCGGCGATGAACGCGCCGCGCATCACCAGCGCCAGCACGATGCCGATGAGCAGCACCTTCTGTTGCAGATGCCGCGGCACGGCGAAGCGCGCCATGATGATCACGAAGACGAAGAGATTGTCGACGCTCAGCGAGTATTCAGTCAGCCAGCCGGTGTAGAACTCACCGGCGGCCTGACCGCCCGCCGTCGCCCAGACCCCGATGCCGAAGAGGACCGCCAGGCCGACGTAGAACGCGACCCAGCCACCGGCTTCCTTCATGCTGGGCTCGTGTGGTCTGCGCCCGATGATCAGCAGATCGACGGCGAGAACGGCCACCAACGCGACGAGGGTGGCGCCCCAGACCCAGACAGGAACGTTCAACGAGGACCTCCGGCAGACACGGGTCGTCGCTGCACCCATTCGAATGCGAGTTTCATCGTGGGTAACGGGTTACCCGGATTCCGAGATCGAGACTCGTCGGCTCGGTGAGTGAGCCACGAGTGACCGGAACCCGACACGATGAGACTCGTGGCCGAGCGAGGGCAGCGACGTGCGACTGTCGGAGGTCTCTTCCGCCGAGGCTCGTCGAGCCACGACCGCCGGTCCCGGGCCCGCCGCGAGCGGCGTTCCGTGCTGACGAGACCGGAGCAGGGGAATACTCCCCTCCCACGGGAGCCATTGTTGCGCATCCTGTCCCGGAAACGCACACCGGGAGACCCAAGAGTGGCGGGGATCCCGCCGCGCGTCGCATTCATTCGCGTTTCATCCCAGGCTAACCCCGGTGACGGTCAGTTTTCGGGCGAACCCTCACAGTTCCCAAGGCATCCTAGTAAGCTTTCCATCCCGCCCGTATGGGACGCTTGCCAACATGGTTCTCGAAGTAACGCTGATCGACGTACTGCCCGGCCGCGACGGCGACTTCCTGGAGGCTTACCGCCTGGCCCGCCCCACCATCGCGGGCGCACCGGGCTGCCGCTCGGTCCGGGTCAAACGCGGCGTCGAGGGAACCACCCGCTTCATGCTCCTGGTCGAGTGGGACAGCATGGAGGCCCAGGAGCACAACTTCCGCCGCACCGAGCGCTTCGCCCAGTGGCGAGCCCTCATCGCGACGACGCTGGCCCAGCCCCCGCTGGCCGAGTTCTTCACCGACGTGGTCCCGGCCGGAGCCCGTCCCGACCCCGACCACGACTTCTTCGCGGCCTGAGAAGGCTTGCAGCGGCCCCCGACGGAGGCTTCGCAAGGGCTTAGCCCGGGGCTTAGAAGCCGGCGGCGACTCACCCAGGACGAGCCCGCCCCGGGCTTGGGAGCCGGCGGCGAGGCACCGAGGATGAACCGCCCGGGGTTTGGAAGCCGGCAGCGACCCACCCAGGATGAACCGCCCGGGGTTTGGAAGCCGGCAGCGACCCACCCAGGACGAGCACCCGCGCCACCCACCAAGCCGGCACCGGCCCACCCAGCCCAAGGCACGCCTGCCCCCACACACCGTGGCCCCCGGCCCCGGCCCAACCGGTCCGCCCCTCCAGCCCGGCCCCCTCCGGCCCCGGCCCGGGCCCGCCGGCCCCGACGGCCAAACCCGAAAACCCTTATTTCACCCCCGCCATATCCATCCCCCGCAACTCCTTCTTCAGCTCCGCCACCTCATCCCGGATCCGGGCCGCCAGCTCGAACTGCAACTCCCGCGCCGCCGCCAGCATCTGATCGCTGAGATCCTGGATCAGCTGTGCCAGCTCGGCCCGGGCCATGCCCTCGCGAGCCGGCCCACCGGCGCTGCGGGCCTTTGAGCGCGTCTCCGGCACCGGACCCTTGCCGCGGGACATCTGGCGGCCGGCGCCGCCCACGATCGCGGCGTCGGTGTCCTCGGCTTCGCGGTAGATGTCGTCGAGGATGTCGTGGATCTTCTTGCGGAGGGCCTGCGGCTTGATGCCGTTGGCCTCGTTGTGGGCGATCTGCTTGGCCCGGCGCCGGTCGGTCTCCTCGATCGCGTCGCGCATCGAGGGGGTGATCTTGTCGGCGTACATGTGGACCTCGCCGGAGACGTTTCGCGCGGCCCGGCCGATCGTCTGGATCAGTGAACGGCCGCTGCGCAGGAAGCCCTCCTTGTCGGCGTCGAGGATCGCGACGAGCGACACCTCGGGCAGGTCGAGGCCCTCGCGCAGCAGGTTGATGCCGACGAGGACGTCGTAGTCGCCCTTGCGCAGCTCCTTCAGCAGCTCGACCCGGCGCAGCGTGTCGACCTCGGAGTGCAGGTAGCGCACCCGGATGCCGTTCTCCAGGAGGTAGTCGGTGAGGTCCTCGGCCATCTTCTTGGTGAGCGTGGTGACCAGGACGCGCTCGTCCCGCTCGGTACGCAGCTTGATCTCGTGCATCAGGTCGTCGATCTGGCCCTTCGTGGGCTTCACCACGACCTCCGGGTCGACCAGGCCGGTCGGCCGGATGACCTGCTCGACGAACTCGCCCTGGGCGTGCTCCATCTCCCACGGGCCGGGCGTGGCCGACAGGAACACCATCTGGCCGACCCGCTCGAGGAACTCGTCGAAGCGCAGCGGGCGGTTGTCGGCGGCGCTGGGCAGCCGGAACCCGTGCTCGATGAGGATGCGCTTGCGGGAGGCGTCTCCCTCGTACATCCCGCCGATCTGCGGGATCGTCACGTGTGACTCGTCGATGACCGTGACGAAGTCGTCGGGGAAGTAGTCGAGCAGGGTGTAGGCCGGCTCGCCGGGGCGGCGGCCGTCCATGTGCATCGAGTAGTTCTCGATGCCGTTGCAGAAGCCGACCTGGCGCATCATCTCGATGTCGTACGTCGTCCGCATCCGCAGCCGCTGCGCCTCGAGCAGCTTGCCCTGCCGCTCGAACTCGGCGAGCCGCTCCTCCAGCTCGGCCTCGATGTCGCGGATCGCCCGCTCCATCCGCTCCGGGCCGGCCACGTAGTGCGTCGCCGGGAAGATGACCAGCTCGTCGACCTCGCGGACCACCTCGCCGGTGAGCGGGTGGAGGTAGTAGAGCTTCTCCACCTCGTCGCCGAAGAGCTCGACCCGGACGGCCAGCTCCTCGTAGGCCGGGATGATCTCGAGGGTGTCGCCCCGGACCCGGAACGTGCCGCGCTGGAACGCCATGTCGTTGCGTGTGTATTGGATGTCGACGAGGCGGCGCAGCAGCTTGTCGCGGTCGATCTCGCCGCCGACCTTCACCTTGACGGCGCGTTCGACGTATTCCTGAGGGGTGCCGAGGCCGTAGATCGCGCTCACCGTGGCGACCACGACCGTGTCGCGCCGGGTCAGCAGCGACATGGTCGCCGAGTGGCGCAGGCGCTCCACCTCTTCGTTGACCGACGAGTCCTTCTCGATGTAGGTGTCGGTCTGGGCGATGTAGGCCTCGGGCTGGTAGTAGTCGTAGTAACTGACGAAGTATTCGACGGCGTTGTTGGGCAGCAGCTCGCGGAACTCCTTGGCGAGCTGGGCACAGAGCGTCTTGTTGGGCGCGAGCACGAGGGCGGGCCGCTGGAGCCGCTCGATGAGCCAGGCCGTCGTGGCGCTCTTGCCGGTGCCGGTGGCGCCGAGCAGCACGGTGTGCCGATCGCCGCGGCGCACGCGCCGCTCGAGCTCGTCGATCGCGGCGGGCTGGTCGCCCGCGGGCTGGAATTCGCTGACGACCTCGAACCGGTTGTCGAGTCGTGGGATGTCGAGCGCCATGCCCCACACGGTACGTCGGGGGTATGACAAGTTGCCGCCGAGCCGTGCGGTGGGTGCACAAAACGCCCAGGCCTGCGGCATTGTCGCGGCCTTGACGGGCCACCTACCCTGGCTGGGTAGGCCGCTCGCGGCGGCCGCAGGCACCGGTGATCCACCGAGATCACCTGCCGCACCGTGGTCGATGCGCTCCCGGGATCACCCGGCCGGGCGCACCCGCGGTGGGTCGCACCGACCGGCCGCCGCGAGAGCCCCCAAAGCCGGGCAGTCACCCAAAGCCGGGCAGCCACCCAAAGCCGGGCAGTCACCCAAAGCCGGGCAGCCACCCAAAGCCGGACAGGCGCCCAAAGCCGGGCAGGCACGATCAGGGGCCCGGCTGCCAGCCCACCTCTTCCGCCCAGTCGTCGGCGGCCTGTGCTTCGGCGTCGAACCAGGGTTCCTTCGCTTCGGCGTACCCGATCCGGTCCTGGAAGCTCTCCGCCCACGCGGCCTTGGCCGCGGCATAGGCGTCTCGCGCCTCCGGCACCGCGCGCAGGTGATCCCGCATGAGCAGCGCGAACCGCCAGCCCGGCGACCCCGCCACCCGCACGTGGAGATTGACCTCACAGCCCGGGTCGGCGCTCCCGTGAAACCGTTTCGGCCAGGTCAGACCGGGTGTCCCGCGGGCGTTGTCGAACCACTCCCCGGCCCGCCGCGGGAACCCGATCTCGCCGAGCCGGCCGGCCAGCGCGTCCGCCTCGGCCAGGGTGCGCACGCTCAGCATGAGGTCGATGACGTCCTTCGCCGGCAGGCCGGGCACCGAGGTCGAGCCGATGTGCCGCACGTCGGCGTCGCCGCCGAGGCCGTGCCTGATGCGTGCCATCAGCCGTTCGGCGCGCACCGGCCACTCCGGATCGGCCGGCAGGATCCGCACGTCGTGGGTGTTCACGACGGATCTGCCGGTCCGCAGATTGCGCTCGAACCCGACGATCCGGTCCCGCCACAGCACATCCACCCGGGCGTGCAGATCGTCGAGATCGGCGTCGTTCGTGATCACCACGTCGCCGGCGGCACGGCGGCGCCCGTCGTCGGTCTGGGCGCCGATGCGGGCGGCGGCTTCCGCCGCCGTCATGCCGCGCAGCTGCGTGAGACGCTTGATGCGCAGGTCACGGTCGGTTTGGACGACCAGGACCAGATGGTACGAGGGAGCCAGCCCCGCCTCGACGAGAAGTGGCACGTCGTTCACGACGATCGCGTCCGGGGCCGCCGCGCGGGTCAGTTCGGCCGTCCGGGTGCGCACCCGGGGGTGGATGATCCCTTCGAGGGTCCGCCGGGCGTGCTCGTCGCCGAAGACCTTGGCGCCCAGGGCCGGCCGGTCCAGCTCGCCGCCGGCGGTCAGCACCCCGGCCCCGAACGCCGCCACGATCTCGGCGAGGCCCTCCGTCCCGGGCCGGACCACCTCGCGGGAGAGCAGGTCGGCGTCGATGATCACGGCGCCGCGTTCGGCGAGGCGCTTCGCCACGGCACTCTTACCCGCGCCGATCCCGCCCGTCAGTCCCACCCTCAGCATGGGGACCAGTATCCCGGTGCACTCGATCGACAGCGCTCCCCGGCCCGGGAAATCCCGTCATCCGGCGATCTCGGTCCCGCCTGTTCTGGACCGGCTGTTTCCGGGCGGCTGCTCCGGGCCGGCTCCTTCCCGGCGGCTGCTCCGAACCGGCTCCTTCCGGGCGGCTGCTCCCGGAAAGGCGAAAGGCCGCCCCGACCGGAGTCGGGACGGCCTTTCGTCGATCTAACCTTCGGCTACTGCCTGCGTCAGCTCTTGCCGCCGGCAAGCTTCTCGCGCAGAGCGGCGAGAGCCTCGTCGGTGGCCAGGGTGCCGGCCGGCTCCTCGGCCGAGCGCGCCGGGGCCGACGAGCTCGAGGAGGACGACGACGAGGTGGTCACGCCGCCGGCCGGAGCCGGGTTGAGCGCGGCCTCGGCGTCGGCGTCGCGGGACGCCTGCACCTGCTTGGTGTGGGCCTCCCAGCGCTCGCGGGCGTCGGCGTACTGCTTCTCCCACGTCTCGCGCTGCTTCTCGTAGCCCTCGAGCCACTCGCCCGTCTCCGGGTCGAAGCCCTCCGGGTAGATGTAGTTGCCCTCGGCGTCGTACGTCGCGGCCATGCCGTAGAGGGTCGGGTCGAAGTGCTCCTCGCCCTCGACGAAGCCCTCGTTGGCCTGCTTGAGCGACAGCGAGATCCGGCGGCGCTCCAGGTCGATGTCGATGACCTTGACCAGGACGTCCGAGCCGACCTGCACGACCTGCTCGGGCAGCTCGACGTGACGCTCGGCGAGCTCGGAGATGTGGACGAGGCCCTCGATGCCGTCGTCGACGCGGACGAACGCGCCGAACGGAACGAGCTTCGTGACCTTACCCGGGACGATCTGGTTGATCGCGTGGGTCCGGGCGAACTGACGCCACGGGTCCTCCTGGGTCGCCTTCAGCGACAGCGAGACGCGCTCGCGGTCCAGGTCGACGTCGAGCACCTCGACCTCGACCTCCTGGCCGACCTCGACGACCTCGGACGGGTGGTCGATGTGCTTCCAGGAGAGCTCGGAGACGTGCACCAGGCCGTCCACGCCACCCAGGTCCACGAAGGCGCCGAAGTTGACGATGGAGGACACGACGCCCTTGCGGACCTGGCCCTTCTGCAGCTTGTTGAGGAACTCGGTGCGAACCTCGGACTGCGTCTGCTCGAGCCAGGCGCGGCGGGACAGGACCACGTTGTTGCGGTTCTTGTCCAGCTCGATGATCTTCGCCTCGAGCTCACGGCCGACGTACGGCTGGAGGTCGCGGACGCGGCGCATCTCGACCAGGGAGGCCGGGAGGAAGCCACGGAGGCCGATGTCGAGGATGAGACCACCCTTGACGACCTCGATGACCGAGCCGCGGACGACGCCGTCGTCTTCCTTGATCTTCTCGATGGTGCCCCAGGCACGCTCGTACTGAGCGCGCTTCTTCGAGAGGATCAGACGACCCTCCTTGTCCTCCTTGGTGAGGACGAGGGCTTCGATGTGGTCACCAACCGACACCACTTCCGCGGGGTCCACGTCATGCTTGATCGACAACTCGCGCGAGGGGATGACGCCCTCGGTCTTGTAGCCGATGTCGAGCAGGACCTCGTCCCGATCGACCTTGACGACGGTGCCTTCGACAATGTCGCCGTCGTTGAAGTACTTGATGGTCTCGTCGATGGCGGCGAGGAAAGCTTCCTCAGAACCGAGATCGTCGACGGTGACCTTGTTGGCGCTCGAGGTGGCCTCGATGCTGCTCGTCATGTGGACAGTTGCTCCGAACGGATGGATTCGTGGTGTCTCCCGCGCTCGACGGAACTGCCGCAGGCCGCGACACGAACGAGCGAGACGACCCACCCGAAGCGAGTCAGATCAATGCAGTCGATCATGCCGAGACCGGCGACCACGGAACCTGCTCCCTGCCGAGGCACACGATCCGCGAGCGCATCGACTAGCTTACCGTGCGCATTACCACAGGTTGCAAGCCCTCCTGAGTACCGCGGCACATTGTTGGTCCGGAACCAGCCAGCATGACCCATATGGGCCGAATCGTAACCGGCGACACGCCTGCCGTACCGTTGCCGCGTGACTGAGATCGCTCCCCTTTCGGCCCGGCCCGCCGCGTCCTCTCCGGCCGTGACCGAGTCGGAGGCCCGGCGGGCGAACCGCTCCTGGTGGGATCTGGACGCCGACGACTACCAGGACGAGCACGGGGCCTTCCTCGGCGACGCCGACTTCGTGTGGTGCCCCGAACGTCTGCGGGAAGCGGACGCGGGACTTCTGGGCGACGTACGCGGAAAGAAGATCCTGGAACTCGGAGCCGGCGCCGCGGCAGCGAGCCGGTGGTTGCGCCTGCAGGGCGCGTACCCGATGGCCCTCGATCTTTCGGCGGGGATGTTGCGGCATGCGCTGGAGGCGGCCGCGCGCAGCGGGGTGAGCGTGCCGCTCGTGCAGGCCGACGCGCTGGCGCTGCCCTTCGCGGACGACGCGTTCGACATCGTGTGCACGGCGTTCGGGGCGATCCCGTTCGTCGCCGACTCGGCCGCCGCCATGCGCGAAGTGGCCCGGGTGCTGCGGCCGGGCGGCAGCTGGGTGTTCTCGGTGACGCATCCGATGCGGTGGGCGTTCTGGGACGAGCCGGACGAGTCGGGGCTTGTGGTGCGGAACTCGTATTTCGACCGTACGCCGTATGTCGAGCGGGATGAGGACGGCTCGGTCACCTACCTGGAGCAGCACCGGACGCTCGGCGATCGGATCCGGGAGATCGTGGGGGCGGGGTTCGTGCTGCGCGATCTGGTCGAGCCGGAATGGCCGGAAGGGCACACGCAGATCTGGGGGCAGTGGAGTCCGCTGAGGGGGCGGCTCTTCCCTGGCACCGCGATCTTCGTCTGCGACCTGCCGCGCTGATCGGGGTTCTCGGGCCGGGCCGGGCCGGGCCGGGCCGGGCCGTGCCGCGCTGGCGGCGTGGCCTGGCTGGCGGAGTGGCCCGGCTGCACGCCAGAGCGACAAATCGGGCGCGGAAGCAGCCGTGGCGTTCAGCCAGAGTGGCTGGCTGCACGCCAGAGCGACAAAACGGGCGCGGAAGCAGCCCTGACGTTCAGCCAGAGTGGCCGGCTGCACGCTAGAGCGACAAAACGGGCGCAGAAGCAGCCGTGGCGTTCAGCCAGAGTGGCTGGCTGCACGCTAGAGCGACAAAACGGGCGCAGAAGCAGCCCTGACGTTCAGCCAGGTTGGGCTGGCTGCACGCTAGAGCGACAAAACGGGCGCAGAAGCAGCCCTGACGTTCAGCCAGAGTGGCCGGCTGCACGCCGGGGCGACAAAACGGGCGCGGAGAGAGCGCTGACGTGCAGCCGGCTCGGTGCGCGGGACGGCTCGGTGCGCGGGACGGCTGCAGCGTATTGCTCCCGCAACCGGCGTGTCACCACCATGCACTGCAGCCGAGCCAACCCGGCTGCAGCCCATCGCTCCCCGACCGGCGTGTCACGACCATGGGCTGCAGCCGGCGACCGGGACCCGATTGGGGCGGGGCTGTTTCCGGGGGGCGGTGGCGGGTATCGAGCAGGGCATGAGCAGCGAGAAGAAAAGCCTGAAAAAAGGCGATAAAGTGACCTGGCGCAGTCACGGCGAAGACGTCCGCGGCACCGTCGAGCAGAAGATCACCAAGCGGACCGAAGCGGCCGGCCGCACCGTGGCGGCCTCGGCGGACGAGCCGCAGTACAAGGTGAAGAGCGACAAGACCGGGCGCGAGGCCGTGCACAAGCCGGGGTCGTTGCGCCATGGCTGACGTGCACGCGGAGTTCCGCGACGCCGTGAACATGACCGCCTCGGAGCTCAGCAAGTGGCTGGAGAGCGACGAGTCGAAGGACGTCGGTCAGAAGTCGTCGTCCGGGGCCGAGTCGGTGGGGCACGACTCCGGGCGGAAGATCGTCAAGATTCTCGGGAAGAAGAAGTCCGAGCTGAGCGACGGCGACGAGGAGCACATGCGGAAGGTCGTCGGATACGTGCACCGGCACGCCGCCCAGCGCCCCGACGGGGACGTGACCGAGACGCGGTGGCGGTACTCGTTGATGAACTGGGGACACGATCCGCTCAAGGGCTGAGAGGACTGACTTCCAGCACGTCCGCCAGCAGCGAGAGCGTCTCCGGCACCGCGCGGTAGTAGACCCAGGTGCCGCGCCGGTCGCAGTCGACGACCCCGGCCTCGCGGAGGATCCGCAGGTGGTGCGAGATCGTCGGCCCGGTCAGCGCGAACTCTCCGCTCAGGTCGCAGACGCAGATCTCGCCCTCCGGCGCCGAGGCGATCATCGACAGCAGGCGGAGCCGGACCGGGTCGCCGAGGGCCTTGAACATGCCGGCGATCACGGCTGCCCGATCGGCCTCGAGCGACCCGCGCACCAGGGTCGCCCCCGCGACCTGGGCGATGATCGAGAGCACCGGTGAGGGCCGGGACTCGGTGATCTCCATCGACATCGATCCACTCGGCATCGGACCAGAGTGGCAGATCACCGCAAGATATGGGGAAATGCCACCCGTCCGATTACGGACTTCAGTGGTCCGCGCTGTTCCAGTCCCGGCCGCCGCCGACCGACACCTCCAGCGGCACCGAGAGCGGGAACGCGCCGCCCATCTCCCGGCGGACCAGCTCCTCGAGCTGCTCCCGCTCGCCGGGCGCCACCTCGAACACCAGCTCGTCGTGCACCTGGAGCAGCATCTTCGAGGCGAGGCCGGAATCCTCGAGCGCCTCGTCGACCCGCAGCATCGCGATCTTGATGATGTCGGCGGCGGAGCCCTGGATCGGCGCGTTCAACGCCATCCGCTGGGCCATCTCGCGGCGCTGGCGGTTGTCGCTGAGCAGGTCGGGCAGGTAACGCCGGCGGCCCAGGATGGTCGCCGTGTAACCGTCCTTGCCGGCCTGCGCCACCACGGCCTGGAGGTAGTCGCGGACGCCGCCGAAGCGTTCGAAGTATTCCTCCATGAGGCCGCGGGCCTCCTCGGTGGAGATGGTGAGCTGGTTCGAGAGGCCGAACGCGCTCAGACCGTACGCAAGGCCGTAGTTCATCGCCTTGATCTTGCGACGCTGGTCGGCCGTGACCTCGTCGAGCCCGACGTGGAAGACCGAGGACGCGGTGGCAGCGTGGAAGTCGGCCCCCGAGTTGAACGCGGCGATCAGCGCGTCGTCGCCGGAGAGGTGCGCCATGATCCGCATCTCGATCTGGCTGTAGTCGGCCGTCATGAGCTGCTCGAGGCCCGGTCCGACGACGAAGGCGCGGCGGATCCGGCGGCCCTCCTCCGTACGGATGGGGATGTTCTGCAGGTTGGGATCGGTCGACGAGAGCCGGCCGGTCGCCGCGACGGTCTGGTTGAACGTCGTGTGGATCCGCCCGTCGTCGGAGACCGACTTGAGCAGGCCGTCGACGGTGGATTTCAGCTTCGCCACGTCGCGGTGGCGCAGCAGGTGCTCCAGCAGCGGGTCGGCGGTCTGCGCGAAGAGGCTCTGCAGCGCGTCGGCGTCGGTGGTGTAGCCCGACTTGATCTTCTTGGTCTTCGGCAGGTTGCGCTCGACGAAGAGGATCTCCTGGAGCTGCTTGGGCGAGCCCAGGTTGAACTCCCGGCCGACCACCTCGTGCGCCGCCTGCTGGGCGGCTTTGACCTCGGCGGCGAAGTGCGCCTCGAGCTCGGAGAGGTAGTGCGTGTCGGCCGCGATGCCGAGCTGCTCCATCCCGGCGAGCACCACCGAGAGCGGCTGCTCCACGTCGGCCAGAAGGCGCATCGACTCGCCGCCGTCGCGGGACAGCTCGGCGGTGAGCACCTCGGCCAGGTCGAGCGTGGCGCGGGCGCGGAGCATCAGGTTCATCTCGGCGGCGCCCTGGTCGCCGAGGCCGTCCATGAGGCTCATCTGGCCGTTGTCGGGCTCGTCGACCCGCAGCTCGCGCTTGAGGTAGCGCAGGGCCAGGTCGTTCAGGTCGTAGGCGCGCTGGTCGGGCTTGGCGAGGTAGGCCGCGAGGGCGGTGTCGGTGGTGACGCCGGCCAGCTCCCAGCCGTGTGCCCGGAACGCGAGCAGCGCCGGTTTCGCGTCGTGCACCACCTTGGGGCGGCCGGGCTCGGCCAGCCAGGCGGCGACGGCGCGCTCGTCGTCCTCGTCGAGCGCGGCCGGGTCGAACCACCCGGCCGGGCCGCCCGCCGTGGCGACCGCGACGCCGGTCAGCTCGCCGGTGCCGCGGCCGAAGCGGCCGGTGACCGCGACGCCGACCGGGGCGGTGCCGGCGTGCTCGCGCAGCCAGGCCGAGACGGCGCCGGTGGCGAGGATCGCGCCGTCGAGGTCGAAGCCGGACTCGGCCTCGGGCTCGACCGACTCGAGATAGGAGTAGAGCCGCTCGCGCAGCACCCGGAACTCCAGGGCGTCGAAGACGGCGTGCACCGCCTCGCGGTCCCACCCCGGCCAGCGGACGTCCTCCGGGCGCAGCGGCAGCTCGAGGTCGCAGACCAGCTGGTTGAGCTCGTAGTTGCGCATCACGTCGGCGAGGTGGGCGCGCAGGCTCTCGCCGGCCTTGCCCTTGATCTTGTCGACGTTGGCGATGATGCCGTCCAGGCCGCCGTACTCATTGATCCACTTGGCGGCGGTCTTGTCGCCCACGCCGGGCACGCCGGTCAGGTTGTCGCTGGCCTCGCCGACCAGGGCCGCCTTGTCGCGGTAGAGGTGGGGCGGCACGAAGTATTTCGCCTCGATCGCCTCCGGCGTCATCCGCCAGACCTCGGAGACGCCGCGGACCGGGTAGATGATCGTGACGTGCTCGCCGGAGAGCTGGAACGCGTCCCGGTCACCGGTGGAGATGACCACCTCCATGCCGCTCGCGCGCGCCTGGGTGGCGAGCGTCGCGATGACGTCGTCGGCCTCGTAGTTCTCCTTCTCCACGACCGGGATGCGCAGCGCCTCGAGCACCTCCTTGATCAGGCTGACCTGACCCTGGAAGGGCTGTGGCGTCTCCGAGCGGCCGGCCTTGTAGTCGGCGTATTTCTCGGTGCGGAAGCTCCGGCGGGACAGGTCGAACGCCACCACGATGTGCGTCGGCTTCTCGTCGCGCAGCATGTTGATGAGCATCGAGGTGAAGCCGAAGACAGCGTTCGTCGGCTGGCCGGTGGCGGTGCTGAAGTTCTCCACCGGGAGCGCGAAATAAGCCCGGTAGGCCAGGGAGTGGCCGTCGAGCAGCAGGAGGCGTGGAGTCTGGGCGTCGTCGCTCACGTCGGAGAACTCTAGTCGCCGGGTACGACAATCCCGGACGCGCCGCTCTCGGGACGCCAATCGTCTGACACTTGCGGAAGGTTACGGATAGGCAACTCTCCTGTTGCAGCCAGCGTCCAGCCCTAGTGCGGAGGACTTCGGCCCTTTAAGTTTCCACAGCATCAGCGTCATGGCAGTGGGAGCCCACCAACGCACCCACCGCGCTGGACAAAGGAGAATTGATGATCCGCCGCAACTTCGCATGGCGCAGCGTCGCCGTGCTTGGTGCCGCTTGCCTTGCCCTGGGCGCGTGCTCGAACTCCGACGACGAGCCGACCGAGGGTTCCTCCTCGGCTCCCGCTGCCGCTGCCGGCGACGGTGTGCTGAAGATCGGCACCCTGCTGCCGCAGACCGGTTCGCTCGCGTTCCTCGGCCCGCCCGAGTTCGCCGGCGTCGACCTGGCCGCCAAGGAGATCAACGCCGCCGGTGGCGTCCTGGGCAAGGACGTCGTCGTCAGCGACACCGACTCCGGCGACACCTCCACCGACATCGCCAGCCAGTCCGTGAACAAGCTGCTCGCCGAGAAGGTCGACGTCATCATCGGCGCCGCCTCGTCCTCGGTCTCCCTCTCCGTGATCGACAAGATCACCGGTGCGGGCGTGGTGCAGATCTCGCCGGCCAACACGTCGGACCAGTTCACCACGTACAACGACAAGGGCCTCTACTACCGGACCGCCCCGCCGGACGTGCTCCAGGGCCGCGTCCTCGGTGACCTCGTCGTCGCCGACGGCAACGCCACCGTCGGCATGCTGGTCCTCCAGGACGCCTACGGCACCGGCCTCGCGAAGTCGGCCCGCGCCGCGATCGAGAGCGGTGGCGGCCAGGTCGTCGCCGAGGAGGTCTACGACCCGAAGGCGGCCGACTTCTCGGCCGAGATCGGCAAGATCAAGCAGGCCAACCCGTCGGCGATCATCATGATCGGCTTCGACGAGACCAAGAAGATCGTCCCGAAGCTGGTCGAGGCCGGCCTCACCGCCAAGTCGAAGAAGTGGTACTTCGTCGACGGCAACCTGTCGAACTACGGCTCGGAGTTCCCGAACGGGACCTTCGAGGGCGCCAAGGGCACCCTGCCCGGCGCGAAGGCGGGCGACGACTTCCAGAAGAAGCTCCTCGAGGTCGACCCGGCCCTGAAGGACTTCTCCTACGCCGCCGAGTCCTACGACGCCGCGATCCTGACCGCGCTGGCCGCCGAGGCCGCCAAGAGCGACGCCCCCGGCGACTACTCGAAGCAGCTCGCCGCGGTCTCCAAGGACGGCGAGAAGTGCACCACCTTCCAGCAGTGCAAGGAAGCCCTCGCCGGCGGCAAGGACATCGACTACGACGGCGTGAGCGGCCCGATCTCGTTCAACGACGCCGGTGACCCGTCCGAGGCCACCATCGGCATCTACCAGTACGGCGCCGACAACACCTACAAGAACGTCGCCTACCAGACCGGCAAGATCGACGGCTGATAGCAGGTTCGCGTAGCAGCTCCACCTTCTCAGCGAGGGCCCGGCCATCTGGCCGGGCCCTCGCCCGTTCTGCCGCGGCCTGAGAGCTTCCCTCACGCCCTTTCGGGGTACGGGGGACCGCCGGCGCCACGCCGGCCTCCACGTCCCGCCGGCCGGGCGGCGGAGGGTGTTGCCGGGGCGAGGACGCTCCACGCCGACCGGGCCGCGGAGGGTGTCGCCGGGGGCGAGGACGCACCACGCCGCTCGGGCTGCTGAGGGTGTTGCCGAAGGCGAGTGCGCGCCACGCCGGCCGGGCGGCGGAGGGTGATGCGGGGCCGGGGGTGGCCGGGTGCGCGCCGTCGCCCGTGGGCGGGGACCGGGCGGCCCCCTCGTACCCATGAAGGAGAGCGCAAGGGGAAGTCCTGGCGTGACCCACGCACGGCGAAGGCCCCGGAACCAGGCGGTTCCGGGGCCTTCGGGCGAAGCGGGCGGATCAGGCCTTGGCGAGCGTGCCCAGGTAGAGCTCGATCACCTTGGGGTCGTGGATCAGGTCGCGGCCGGACGCGGTGTAGGCGTTGCGGCCCTGGTCCAGGACGTAGCCCCGGTCGCAGATCTGGAGGCAGCGGCGGGCGTTCTGCTCGACCATGATGACGGTCACGCCGGTCTCGTTGATCTGCTTGGTACGGAAGAAGACCTCGTCCTGCATGGCCGGCGAGAGACCCGCCGACGGCTCGTCGAGCAGCAGGACGCTGGGCTCCATCATCAGGGCGCGGCCCATCGCCACCATCTGCCGCTCACCGCCGGAGAGCGAGCCGGCGCGCTGCTTGCGCCGGGTGCCCAGGGCGGGGAAGAGGCCGGCGACGAAGTCGAACCGCTCCTTGAAGCGCTTCGGGCGCAGGAACGTGCCCATCTCCAGGTTCTCCTCGATGGTGAGGGTCCCGAAGACGTTGTTGGTCTGCGGCACGAAGCCGATCCCCTTGGCGACCAGCTTGTTCGCCTTGACGTTGGTGATCTCCTCGCCGCGCAGGGTGACCTGCCCGGACCGGATCGTCACCAGGCCGAAGAGGGCCTTGAGCAATGTCGACTTGCCGGCGCCGTTGGGGCCGATGATGCCGACCAGCTCGCCTTCCTTGGCGTACAGGTCACAGCCGTTGAGGATGTTCACGCCCGGCAGGTAGCCGGCGATCACGTCGTCCACCCGGACCAGAGCGCCGTCGGCCGCGCTCAGGTGCTCGGAGCGGCCCTCGACCTCGTTGCCGGAGGTTGCGTCACTCATCGTTCTTACCTCCCTCGAGCACATCGGTGGCAGCGACCGGCACCTCCGCCGAGACCTCGGCGGCGTCGTGCTCGGTGCCGTCGTGGTGCGAGCCCAGGTAGGCGTCGATGACCCGCGGGTCCGCCATCACCGTGTCCGGCGTGCCCTCGGCGATCACCTTGCCCTGGCCCATCACGATGACCCAGTCGCTGATGTCGCGGACCATGTCCATGTCGTGCTCGACGAAGAGGACGGTCATGCCGTCCTCCCGCAGGCTCTTCACGTGGCCGAGCAGCGACTGCGTCAGAGCCGGGTTCACGCCGGCCATCGGCTCGTCCAGCATGACCATGTCGGGCTGGACCATCAGCGCCCGGGCCATCTCGAGCAGCTTGCGCTGGCCGCCGGAGAGGCTGCCCGCGAAGTCGGCCCGCTTGGCGTCGAGCTTGAACCGGGTGAGCAGCTCGTCGGCCCGCTCGGTGATCTCCTGCTCCTGCTTCTTCCAGATGCCGGGGATCAGCGAACGCCAGAAGGACTCGCCCTTCTGGCCGGTGCCGCCGAGGCGCATGTTGTCGATGACCGTGAGCCGGGACAGCGCCTTGGTCAGCTGGAACGTGCGGACCATGCCCTGCTTCGCGACCTTGTGCGCGGGCACGCCGGCGAGCGGCTTGCCGTTGAACTTCCAGTCGCCCTCGTCCGGCCGGTCGAAACCGGTCAGCAGGTTGAAGAACGTGGTCTTGCCGGCCCCGTTCGGGCCGATCAGCGCGGTGATCGCACCACGCTGGATCTCGATGTGGTCGACCGCGACGGCGGTCAGGCCGCCGAAGCGCCGGACCACGTTGTCGGCGACCAGGATCGGGTCCTTCTTGGGCGCGCCGGGCTCGTGCGGGACGTCCTTGAGAGCCTCGCGCGCTTTCGCCACACCGGGCGGGACGGTGACGTCATCGGCCATCGAGCATGACCTCCTTCTTGTCGCCGAAGATGCCCTGTGGGCGGAAAATCAGCAAGAGGACGAGGCCGAGACCCACCAGGATGAACCCGACCGCACCCGCCTGGTTGGCGTCCATGATCCAGCTCGGGATGTACCCGGCCGAGATCGCCGAGGGCAGCACCGCGTTGACGAACGCGAGCAGGAACCAGAAGATCATCGACCCGACGACCGGGCCGAAGACGCGGGCGGCGCCACCGAGGATGACGATCGTGTACATGTAGAACGTGAACTCGGTGCCGTAGGTGTCCGGCTGCACGGCCGCGCGGCTCAGCGCGAAGATGAAGCCGCCGAGCGAGCCGAGCACGCCGCCCAGGATGAGCGACTGCATCTTGTACGAGACGACGTTCTTGCCGAGGCTGCGCACGGCGTCCTCGTCCTCGCGGATGGCCTTGATGACCCGGCCCCACGGGCTGCGCATCGACAGCCAGACGATGAGCAGCGAGATCGCGATGAGGATCCAGCCGACCGTCATGACCCAGAGCTCACGCTCGTCGAAGCTGACGATCCCGATCTCCAGCGACGAGCTGTACGGGTTCATCGCGAAGAAGTCGTCGGAGAACCGCTGCAGACCGTCGGAGCCGCCGGTCCACTCGCTCAGCGACACCGAGCGGAAGAGCAGGCGGACGATCTCGGCGGCGGCGATCGTCACGATCGCCAGGTAGTCGGCGCGCAGGCGCAGCGTCGGGATGCCGAGCAGCAGCGCGAGCAGGACGGCACCGAAGAGGCCGACCAGGATGCCGGTCCAGAACGGCAGGCCGAACGTCGACACCGTCATGGCGAGGCCGTACGCGGCGACGCCGAGGAACGCCGACTGGCCGAAGTTCAGCAGGCCGGTGTAGCCGAAATGCACGTTCAGGCCGATGGCGGCGAGCGCGTACGCGATCATGGTGGCGTTGACCAGCGACTCGAGAGAGACGCCGAAGATGATGTCCCAGTTCATCGTTCCCCCCTCAGCCGATCCGCTCGCGGCGGCCCAGGATGCCCTGCGGCCGGATCAGAATGATGACGATGAGCACGAACAGCGCGCCGACGTTCTTCAGCTCGGTCGGGATCCAGAGCGTCGACAGCTGGGTGGCGAGGCCGACGACCATGCTGCCGAGCAGCGCGCCGAAGGCCGTGCCGAGACCGCCGAGGGTGACCGCGGCGAAGACCAGCAGCAGGATCTGGAAGCCCATCTGGTAGTTCACGCCCTGGAAGAGGGCGAGCATGACACCGCTGAGCGCGGCGAGGGCGCCACCGAGCGTCCAGACCAGGCGGATGACCGAGTCGACGCTGATACCGGAAGCGGCGGCGAGCGACGGGTTGGTCGCCACCGCACGGGTCGCCTTGCCGAGCCGGGTCTTGATCAGCGCGAGCGAGACGACGACCAGGACCACGATCGCGATCCCGTCCATCACCAGGTTCTTCGGCGCCACCGCGATGAGACCGAGGTCCATGCCGGGCTGGGCGACGTACTGCGCGTACTGCTGGGTGTCGCCGCGGAAGAAGAACAGGTACAGGTAGCGCAGGATCAGGGCCACGCCGATCGAGATGATCATCATGCCGATCAGGCCGGTACGGCGGTTGCGCAGCCAGCCCCAGAAGAAGCGGTCCTGGAAGTACCCGAAGGCGCCACCGAGGACGACGGCCAGCACGGCCGCCAGCTCGAGCGGCAGCCCGACGGTGACGTTGAACAGGAAACAGGCCAGGGCGCCGAACGTGACCAGCTCACCGTGGGCGAAGTTGGTGAGGCCCATGGTCCCGAAGATGAGCGAGAGGCCGAGGGCCGCCAGCGCGATGATGAGACCGAAATGGATACCCGTATAGACCAGGTCGGCGACCCGCGAGGCAGTCGAGCTCCCCGACTCCTCGGGCTCCTCGGTGCCCGGTGCGCCGGCCGCCGGACCGAGCGGGAACAGCACGTTACGTGCGGCGCCCTCGAAGACGGTCAGCGTCAGGCTGGTCCGGCCGGTCGTGACGGTGACGCCTTGCGGGAGCGTCGCAGGGTCGAGGTCGACTTTGTATGTTCCGGCCTTCGGGACCGCTACCGACCACTTTCCGTCAGCAGCCGAAGTCGAGTCACCGACCGGAGTGCCGCTCTCTTCCGTCACCTTGATAACCACGCCCGCCACTGGCTGGCCGGCATTGATCAACGTGCCCTGTAACGACTCACCCTCGGCCAGTGCGCTCGTGGCGCCGAAACCCAGGGAGGTGAACAGGAATCCGAGAACGGCCGTGAAGATGATCACGGCTCTACGCAACGATGCTCCTTGTGTTTAGCAGCAGAAATCCCCGCCAGACGTCTCGCGAAGGACTGGCGGGGATCATAGCTTGCAGAGGAGCGTTGCAGCCGGTCGTAACAGAGCCGTTACGAAGCCTCAATCTTCGGTCAAGAGCCAATCCCGGAACGGTGGCTCGACATCGATCTACTCAGGGGTTGCGCCCTCGTCCTCGGACTCCTTCAGAATCCGATCGGCGACCTCGCGCATCGTCATCCGGTGATCCATCGCGGTCCGCTGGATCCACTTGAACGCCTGCGGCTCAGTCATCGCGTATTTCGTCATGAGCTCACCCTTGGCGCGCTCCACGGACTTGCGCGTCTCCAGCCGATCGGTCAGCCCGGCCACCTCGGACTCCAGCGCGGCGATCTCGGCATAGCGCGAGAGGGCGATCTCGATGGCCGGCACCAGATCGGATTTCTGGAACGGCTTCACGAGGTAGGCCATCGCACCGGCCTCGCGGGCCCGCTCGACGAGCTCGCGCTGACTGAACGCGGTCAGCATGACGACCGGGGCGATCCGCCCGCCGGCGATCCGCTCGGCCGCGGCCAGCCCATCCATGATCGGCATCTTGATGTCCAGGATGACGAGATCGGGCTTGAGGTCCTCGGCCAGGCGCACCGCGGTCTCCCCGTCACCGGCCTCGCCGACGACGTCGTAGCCCTCCTCGACCAGCATCTCGGCGAGGTCCAGCCGGATCAGGGCCTCGTCCTCGGCGATGAGCACCCGCTTGCGCTCGGCACCAGCCTGCGTGTCGGCCACGGAAACCCCTACTCCCAGAACGTCGATGTCGCGACACCCGGTATGTGGGTGTCGCCTCCCTAAGCCTAGTAGGTAGGCTGTCGGAGTCTCATCCTGGCGTGACCATCTCACGCCTTGATCAGGCGTGCCACGATGAGTGGATTGCCCCTGTATTCCAACCGGCAGAGAAGATGGTCTCAAACACCATACAGTGTGGGTTCGAATCCCACCGGGGGCACCAAATCCAGATCGGCGTCAATGTCGTGCACGCCCGGCCCGACCAGCGGACCAGCCACTTTCGATCTTGCTGACCCCATTTCAGGGCCAATTCTTGGGTACGCCTTTCATTTCGCTCGCATGAACGCCGTGTCACAGGTGTGCGATAGCGAATCCTGAGAGCTTCCCCGGCAATCTGAGCGAACCCCCGACCACGGCTCGCGGCGGGTGCTGTCATGTCAGGGACAGCTTCGTCGGGAGGCCTCATGCTGGTGTCCGGTTCCTCGCCCCTGACCGTCGCACGCGGGAGCATGTGGGGCTTCCTGATGTTCGCGGGAGCGGCGTGGCTGGTCGTCGCCTGGGCCGTGATGCGCCTCGAACCCGCCGACATCGCGGCGGTCGCCGGCCCGGTGATCCTCTTCGGCGCGGTCTGCGAACTGCTGCGCACCCTGGCCGGCACCCGCACCTGGTGGCTGAACGCGGGCCTCACCCTGATCTTCGGCGCCACCGCGGCGGCGACCGTCTTCGCCCCCGGCTCGGAACTCGCCACCCCGGCCGCCATGGTCGGCTGGTACCTGATGGTCCGCGGCGCCGTGGACGTCGCCGTCGGGATCATGACCCGCGGCTCCGATCGGGTGTGGAGCCTCATCGTCACGGTCGGCGTGCTGGAGACCGCCCTCGGCTACTTCTCGGCCGGCCCGTTCGCGGCCGCCGCCGACCTGATCGTGGTGACCCTCGGCGCCCTCGCCGTGCTGCGCGCGGTCGCCGACCTGGTGACCTCGCTGCGCCTGCGGGAGCTGGCTCCCGTCGTACGCAAGGAGATCCTGGAATTGCCGCCGGAGCGCGCCGCCGGGCTCGCGGGCTACTCGGCCGGGCATGCGGACTTCACCGCCGCTCCCGCCGTCACGAAGGCCGGGCATACGGACCTCACCGCCGCTTCCGCCGTCACGAAGGCCGGGCATGCGGACCTCACCGCCGCTCCTGCCGCCACGAAGGCCGGGCATGCAGACTTCGCCGCCACTCCTGCCGCCACGAAGGCCGGGCATGCAGACTTCGTCGCCACCCCCGCCGGCACGAAGGCCCGGCACCGCGCCGAGGACACCGTGCCGGCCGTCTCCCCCGCGGGCGGCAACCCCGATCCGGCCGGGACCACCTATCACGAGCACGTCGTGCGCACCACCGCCGACCTCGACGCCATGCTCCTCCAGGCCGGGATCACCGGACCCCGGGCGGGCACGGCACGGCACGCCGAACCGGCCGACCTGCCTGCGGTGCCGGACACCCCGGAGGGCGCGGCCGAGACCGCTCCGGCCGGGCGGGCGCGCGACGACAATCCGGGCAAGATCTGACAGAGGCCCTGTCCCCGGCCCCGCCGGTCGGCGGATCCGCCAGAACGGTCAGTCGCCAGACCGGGATCCCCGACCGGCGGGGTGCCCGATGCCAGTGCGGGTCCCCAATCCCAGCCCGAGGCGCCCGATCCCAGCCCGAGGCGCGCCGCACGCGATCGCAAGCCGTCCGCCCAAACCGCCAATCTTGAACGCCTCACCACCTATTCCGCGATCTTGAACGCTCCACCACCCATTTAGCGATCTTGAACGCCTCACCACCGGAATCGGTGGGCAAGCGTCCAAGATCCACAGCGGGAGGCGGGAGACGGTGAGAGCGGGCGCCCCTTCCTCGCCGGGCCCCGTACTTCCGGAGCAACTCCCCTGCGCGGCGCGGGCGATGCACAGGCGTCCCCGATCTTGGACGCTTCACCACCGCTGCCGCGATCTTGGACGTACGTACCCCGCTCATACGGCAATCTTGGACGCTCGCACCCCGCCCACGCAGCGATCTTGGACGTTCGCACCCCGCCCGCGCGGCAATCTTGGACGTTCGCAACCCGCTCGGACCGGGATCTTGAACGTCTCGCCACCCATTTCGGGATCTTGGAGGTCTCACCGCCGGAATCGGTGGGCAAGCGTCCAAGATCCACAGCGGGAGGGTGGTGGGCGCGGGAACGTGGGGCTGGGGGCGCGGGGGGCGGGTCAGGCGCCTACTCTGCGGAGCAGGCCCTCCTGGACGGCGCTGGCTATGTGCCGGCCGTCGCGAGTGAACATCCGGCCACTGGCCAGGCCGCGGGCGCCGCTGGCGGACGGGCTCGCGCTGTCGTAGAGGAACCACTCGTCGGCGCGGAAGGGGCGGTGCAGCCAGAGCGCGTGGTCCAGCGAAGCGCCGATCACGCCGCCCGGTCCCCACACCTCGCCGTGCGTGGAGAGCACCGCGTCGAGCAGGGACAGGTCGGAGGCGTACGTGAGGGCGCACGCGTGGATCAGCGGGTCGTCCGGCAGCGTGCCGTTGATCCGCATCCACACCCGCTGCTCGGGCTGGATCTCGCGGTCGCCCGGCGGCACCCAGCCCGGCACGCCGACGTAGCGCACGTCGACGGCCTGCGGCGAGGCCCGGAACAGGCCCATCCGCTCCGGGTAGCGCTCCACCCAGTCGAGCATGGTGGGCACGTCCTCGGGCGCCGGGACGCCGGTCGGCGGCGGGGTGTGGTGGTCGAGACCCTCCTCCGGCACCTGGAACGACGCCGACATGAAGAAGATCGTCTTGCCGTGCTGCTTAGCCGTGGAGCGCCGGACCGAGAACGACCGGCCGTCCCGGATGTTCTCCACGTGGAACGTGATCGGCACGGTCGGGTCGCCGGCCCGGACGAAGTATCCGTGCAGCGAGTGGACCTGGCGGGACGGGTCGACAGTCCGGCCCGCCGCCACCAGCGCCTGCCCGGCGACCTGGCCGCCGAACACACGCTGGGCGCCCGTCTGCGGGCTCTCGCCCTCAAAGGTGGCCGCGTCGACCTGCTTCAGGTCGAGGAGACCCAGAAGCTGGTCGACGGCGGCCTGTCCCTGAGACGGCAAGGTCACACCGACGCCGGGTCGACGAGCGAGCCGAGCTGGTGGACCCGCAGGGTGTTGGTGGAGCCGGGCGCGTTCGGCGGGGAGCCCGCCACGACGACCACGTAGTCGCCGGGCTTGGCCAGGCCGAGGCCCAGCATCTTCGCGTCGACCTGACGGAACATGTCGTCGGTGTGCTCGACGAAGTCGGTCAGGAACGTCTCGACGCCCCAGCTCAGTGCCAGCGTGTTGCGCACCTCGGAGACCGGGGTGAACGCGTAGAGCGGCAGGTCGCAGTGGAGACGCGCGAGCCGGCGTACGGTGTCGCCGGTCTGCGAGAACGCCACCAGGGCCTTCGCGCCGATGTTGCGGGCGATCTGCGAGGCCGCGACGGTGAGCGCGCCACCGTGCGTCCGCGGGTCGTGCTGCAGGCGCGGGACGCCCATGCCGCCGGCCTCGGTGGTGCTCACGATCTTCGCCATCGTGCTGACGGTGAGGACCGGGTACTTGCCGACCGAGGTCTCGCCGGACAGCATCACGGCGTCGGCGCCGTCGAGCACGGCGTTCGCCACGTCGGAGGCCTCGGCGCGGGTCGGGCGCGAGTTCTCGATCATCGAGTCGAGCATCTGGGTCGCGACGATGACCGGCTTCGCGTTCTCCCGGCAGAGCTGCACGGCGCGCTTCTGCACCAGCGGGACCTGGTCGAGCGGGAGCTCGACGCCGAGGTCACCGCGGGCGACCATGACGCCGTCGAAGGCGAGCACGATGGCCTCGAGGTGATCGACGGCCTCCGGCTTCTCCACCTTGGCGATGACCGGGACCCGGCGGCCCTCCTCGTCCATCACCTGGTGAACCAGCTTGATGTCCTCCGGCGAGCGGACGAACGAGAGCGCGACCAGGTCGACGCCGAGCTTCAGCGCGAACCGCAGGTCCTCCTCGTCCTTGTCGCTCATCGCGGGGACGCTGACCGCGACGTTCGGCAGCGAGACACCCTTGTTGTTGCTGACCGGGCCACCCTCGGTGACCAGGCACTGGATGTCCTTGCCGTCCTCGACGCCGGTCACCTCGACGGCGACCTTGCCGTCGTCGATCAGGAGCCGGTCGCCGGCCTTGACCTCCTGCGGCAGCTTCGTATAGGTGCAGGAGACCCGGTCCTTGGTGCCCAGGATGTCGTCGCTGGTGATGACGACACGGTCACCGGTCTCCCAGCGGTGCGGCCCGTCGGCGAACTTGCCCAGCCGGATCTTCGGACCCTGGAGGTCGGCGAGGATGGCGACCGGCCGGTCGGCCTGCTCAGCGGCGGAGCGGACCAGCTCGTACATCTCCCGGTGGTTCTCCCGGGTGTCGTGGCTGAAGTTCATCCGGGCCACGTTCATGCCCGCCTCGACCAGGCCGAGCATGCGCTCCGGCGACTTGGTGGCGGGTCCCATCGTGCAGACGATCTTTACGCGGCGTGTCACGGCCATCAGGCTAGTCCTTCTCCCCGGTCGGCTCGGCGGCCGACCCCCGGCAACGTCGTGAACTGCGGGTGTCGACGGCGAGGTCAAACCCGCGTCCACACGGGTGAGCTGCGTCGTCCGGCGGGCGTCGGCGACCGCGGGGTTCAGCTTATCGGGCGTCTCAGGGCGGTCGTCGGCACATGCCGACCTCGAACACAGCCTCAGCGGCCTTAACGCTCGGTAACCAATTTCGAATTTGCTCCCGGAGCACGCAAAATAGCGACGGCCCGCCGCCTTTCCTAGGCAGCGGGCCGTCGCGCGAAAATCGTCAGACCGAAAGCGGCTGGGAATCCGATCGCACCGGCGCCGGCAGTTCCCCGGAGGCGCCGAGATAACTGTGGATCGCGGAGGCCGCGGCCCGGCCCTCGGCGATCGCCCAGACGATCAGGGATGCGCCCTTGTGCATGTCGCCCGCGACGAACACGCCCTCGGCCGCGGTCTGCCAGCCGCGGTCCGCGTCCAGCACGTTGCGCCGGTTGCGGGTCAGCCCGAACTGGGACAGCAGCGGCTGGTCCTCGGTGCCCTCGAAGCCGATCGCGAGCAGGACCAGGTCGGCGCGGAGCTCCCGCTCGGTGCCCGGGACGATCGTGACGGTACGGACCCCGTCGATCCGCTGCACCTGCACCTCGGCGAGCCGGATCGCGACCAGGTTCCCGTTCTCGTCGCCGACGAACTCCTGCACCGCGACGCCGAAGACCCGGTCGCCGCCCTCCTCGTGGGCCGCGTAGTTGCGCAGGATCATCGGCCAGGTCGGCCACGGGTCCTTCACACCGGTGCGCACGTCCGGGGGCAGCGGGTACTGGTCCAGCTGGGTCACCGAGGCGGCGCCCTGGCGGTGGGCCACGCCGAGGCAGTCCGCCCCGGTGTCGCCGCCGCCGATGATGATCACGTGCTTGCCCTTGGCGTCGATCGGCGTGGTGTCCTGCAGACCCGCGACGATCCGGTTGGCCGGGACGAGGTGCTCCATGGCCAGATGTACGCCGTTCAGCCCGCGACCCGCCGTCTCCGGGGTGTCCCGGCCGGCCAGGGCGCCGGCCGCGAGCAGCACCGCGTCGTAGCGCTCCCGCAGGTCGTCGGCGGTGATGTCGACGCCGACGTTCACGCCGGTCTGGAAGACGACGCCCTCGGCCTCCATCTGCGCGAGCCGCGTGTCGATGACATGCTTCTCGATCTTGAAGTCCGGGATGCCGTACCGGAGAAGCCCGCCGATGCGGTCGTCGCGCTCGTAGACGGTGACCGCATGCCCAGCTCGCGCCAGCTGCTGGGCGGCCGCCAGGCCGGCCGGGCCGGAACCGACCACCGCGACCGACTTGCCGGAGGACGCCGGCGCCGGCTGCGGCACCAGGCCCCGCCCGAAGGCGTGGTTGGCGATCTCCACCTCGACCTGCTTGATGGTCACCGGGTCGTCGGCGATGCCCAGCACGCAGGCCGCCTCGCACGGCGCCGGGCAGAGCCGGCCGGTGAACTCCGGGAAGTTGTTCGTCGCGTGCAGCGACTCGATCGCCGACTCCCAGTTGCCGGTCCGGACCAGGTCGTTCCAGTCCGGGATCCGGTTGCCGAGCGGGCAGCCGTCGTGGCAGAACGGGATGCCGCAGTCCATGCAGCGGGTGGCCTGGTCGCGGATGAGCTCCTCGCCCGCGGGCGGGTACACCTCTTTCCAGTCCATGATCCGCAGCGGGACCGGGCGGCGCTTCGGCAGCTGCCGCTCGTACCGGAGGAAACCGTTCGGATCAGGCACTGGTGACCCCCATGACCGCCTCGTCGACGTTGCGACCGGCGGCTTCGGCGGTCCTGATCAGTTCCATCACGCGCTTGTAGTCCCGCGGCACGACCGCGGTGAACCGCTCCACCGACGCGGACCAGTCCTTGAGCAGCTTGCCGGCGACCGCGGAGTCGGTCTCGGCGTGGTGCTTCTCGACGAGCGAGCGCAGCACCTCGCGCTCGTCCTCGGTCAGCGGCGCGAGGTCGACCAGCTCCGGGTTGACCAGCGAGGCGTCCAGGTCGAGCAGGAACGCCTTGCCGCCGCTCATGCCGGCCGCGAAGTTGCGCCCGGTCGGGCCGAGCACCACCACGACACCGCCGGTCATGTACTCGCAGCCGTGGTCGCCCACGCCCTCGACGACCGCCTGGCCGCCGGAGTTGCGGACCGCGAACCGCTCGCCCACCCGGCCGCGCAGGAAGATCTCGCCGCCGGTGGCGCCGTACAGGATCGTGTTGCCGGCGATCGTGTTCTCCTCCGCCACGAACGGCGCGTCCTCGGACGGGCGGATGATCACCCGGCCGCCGGACAGGCCCTTCGCGACGTAGTCGTTCGTGTCGCCGATCAGCCGCAGGGTCACGCCGCGCGGCAGGAACGCGCCGAACGACTGCCCGCCCGTGCCCCGCAGGGTGAACGAGATGGTGTCGTCGGGCAGGCCGTTGCCGCCGTACCGCCGGCTCACCTCGCCGCCCAGCATCGCGCCGACGCTGCGCTGGTCGTTGCGGGTGGCCACCTCGGCGCGGACCGGCGTGCCCTTGATCAGGGCCGGCTGGGCCAGCGCGATCAGCTCGTTGTCCAGGGCCTTCTCCAGGCCGTGGTCCTGCGCCACGATGCCGCGCCGGGACGCGCCCTCGGGCAGCTCGGGAACGTAGAGCACCGGCGCGAGGTCGAGGCCCTTCGCCTTCCAGTGGTCGACCGCCTGGACCACGTCGAGCACCTCGGCCTGGCCGATCGCCTCGTCGATGCTCCGGAAACCGAGCTCGGCCAGGATCTCCCGGACCTCCTCGGCGAGGAACAGGAAGAAGTTCTCGACGAACTCCGGCTTGCCGGTGTAGCGCTCGCGCAGCACCGGGTTCTGGGTGGCGATGCCGACCGGGCAGGTGTCCAGGTGGCAGACCCGCATCATGATGCAGCCCGAGACGATCAGCGGAGCGGTCGCGAAACCGAACTCCTCGGCGCCGAGCAGCGCCGCGATCACCACGTCCCGGCCGGTCTTGAGCTGGCCGTCGACCTGCACGGTGACCCGGTCGCGCAGCTTGTTGAGCAGCAGCGTCTGCTGGGCCTCGGCCAGGCCGAGCTCCCACGGGGTGCCGGCGTGCTTCAGCGAGTTCAGCGGGGACGCGCCGGTGCCGCCGTCGTGGCCGGAGATCAGGATGACGTCGGCCTTGAGCTTCGCGACACCCGCCGCGACCGTGCCGACGCCGATCTCGGAGACCAGCTTCACGTGCACCCGGGACGCCGGGTTGACCATCTTGAGGTCGTGGACCAGCTGGGCCAGGTCCTCGATGGAGTAGATGTCGTGGTGCGGCGGCGGCGAGATCAGGCCGACGCCCGGGGTGGCGTGCCGGGTCTTGGCGACCCACGGCCACACCTTGTTGCCGGGCAGCTGGCCACCCTCGCCGGGCTTCGCGCCCTGCGCCATCTTGATCTGCAGGTCGTCCGCGTTGACCAGGTACTCGCTGGTCACGCCGAAGCGGCCGGACGCGATCTGCTTGACGCTCGAGCGGCGCTCGGGGTCGTACAGGCGCTCGACGTCCTCGCCGCCCTCGCCGGTGTTGGACTTGCCGCCGAGGCGGTTCATCGCGATGGCGAGGGTCTCGTGCGACTCGGCGGAGATCGAGCCGTAGCTCATCGCGCCGGTCGCGAAGCGCTTCACGATCTCGGAGGCCGGCTCGACCTCGTCCAGCGAGACAGGGGTCCGGCCCGGCTTGAACCGGAAGAGCCCACGGAGGTGACCGGCCTCGGCAGCCAGCTGGTCGACCTTGGAAGTGTATTTGCGGAAGACGTCGTACTGCTTGGACCGCGTAGCGTGCTGGAGAAGGAAGACCGTCTCCGGGTTGAACAGGTGGATCTCGCCCTCGCGGCGCCACTGGTACTCGCCGCCGACCTCGAGCCGGCGGTGCGCCCGCTCGGCCGGGTTGGCCGGGTACGCCTTCTCGTGCCGCGCCTTGACCTCGGCGTGGATGCCGGCCAGGCCGACGCCGCCGATCCGGCCGGAGGTGCCCGCGAAGTAGCGCTGGAGCAGCTTGTTCTCCAGGCCGACCGCCTCGAAGACCTGTGCGCCGCAGTACGACGACACCGTCGAGATGCCCATCTTCGACATGATCTTCAGGACGCCCTTGCCGAGCGCCTTCACGTAGTTGCGGACCGCCTTGCGCGGGTCGATCCCGGCCAGCGCGCCGGTCGCGATCAGGTCGTCCACGCTCTCGAAGGCGAGGTACGGATTCACCGCCGCGGCGCCGAAGCCGATCAGCGTGGCGACGTGGTGCACCTCGCGGCAGTCGCCGGACTCGACGACGAGCGCCACCTGGGTGCGGGTCTGCTCGCGGACCAGGTGCTGGTGCACGGCCGCGGTGAGCAGCAGCGACGGGATCGGCGCCAGGTCGGCGTTGGAGTCCCGGTCGGAGAGGACCAGGATGCGTACGCCGTCCTCGATCGCCTCGGACACGTGCCGGCAGATCTGGGTGAGCCGGGCCTTGATGCCGGCCGCGCCGTCCCGCAGCGGGTACAGGCCGGACACCCGTACCGCCTTGAAGCCGGGCAGGTCGCCGTCCTCGTCGATGGAGAGCAGCTTCGCCAGCTCGTCGTTGTCGATCACCGGGTAGGGCAGGACCACCTGACGGCAGCTCGCCGGGCCCGGGTCGAGCAGGTTGGCCTCCGGGCCGATCGTCATCGAGAGGCTGGTCACCAGCTCCTCGCGGATCGCGTCCAGCGGCGGGTTCGTCACCTGCGCGAACAGCTGGTGGAAGTAGTCGAACAGCAGCCGGGGCCGGCTGGAGAGCGGCGAGATCGGGGTGTCGGTGCCCATCGAGCCGAGCGGCTCGGCGCCGGTCCGCGCCATCGGCGCCACCAGGATCTTCAGCTCCTCCTCGGTGTAGCCGAAGACCTGCTGCCGGCGGGTCACCGAGTCGTGCGTGTAGATCACGTGCTCACGGGCCGGCAGGTCGCTCAGCTCGATCAGACCGGCGTGCAGCCAGTCCGCGTACGGCTCGGCGGCGGCCAGCTCGGCCTTGATCTCGGCGTCGTGCACGATCCGGCCTGCAGCGGTGTCGACCAGGAACATCTTGCCGGGCTGGAGGCGGCCCTTGGCCACGACCTGACCGGGCGCGAAGTCGATGACACCGGCCTCGGAGCCGAGCACCACGAGGCCGTCGGCGGTGTGCCACCAGCGGCCCGGGCGCAGTCCGTTGCGGTCCAGCACCGCGCCGATGACCGTGCCGTCGGTGAACGCCACGGCGGCCGGGCCGTCCCACGGCTCCATGAGGCTCGCGTGGAACCGGTAGAACGCGCGGCGCGCCGGCTCCATCTCCGGGTCGTTCTCCCACGCCTCGGGGATCATCATGAGCACCGCGTGCGGCAGGCTGCGGCCGGCCAGGTGCAGCAGCTCGAGGACCTCGTCGAAGCTCGCCGAGTCGGACGCCTCCGGCGAGTTGATCGGGAAGAGCCGCTTGATGTTGCCCGGCAGGTTCGCCGAGGAGAGCAGCGCCTCGCGGGCCGCCATCCAGTTCTTGTTGCCCCGGATCGTGTTGATCTCGCCGTTGTGGGCGATCAGCCGGTACGGGTGGGACAGCGGCCACGACGGGAACGTGTTCGTGGAGAACCGCGAGTGGACCAGCGCGATGGCGCTGTCGACCCGCTCGTCCGTCAGGTCCGGGAAGAACGCGGGCAGCTGCTCGGGCGTGAGCATGCCCTTGTACGTGATGGTCCGCGAGGAGAGCGACGGGAAGTACAGCGCGACGCCGCGCTGCGACGTCTCCCGCTCGGCCTGCTTGCGGATGCAGAACGTCACGCGGTCGAGCTCGATGCCGGACAGCCGCTCGCCGGCCGGGCCGGCGGGCGAGGCCGAGAGCCGGTGCGCGGCCAGGAAGACCTGGCGGATCGCGGGGCGGGCGTCCTCGGCGGTGGCGCCCAGGTCGGACGGGTCCACCGGCACGTCACGCCAGCCGAGGACCTCGCCGCCCTCGACGAGCACGTACTTCTCGAAGACCTTGATCGCCCGGGCCGCGTCGTCGGGGTCCGTCGGCAGGAAGACCAGACCGGCCGCGTACGAGCCCGCCGGCGGCAGCTCGAAGCCGGCGACCGCGCGGTAGTACCGGTCCGGTACCTGGATCATGATGCCGGCGCCGTCGCCGGTGTTCTGCTCGGCGCCACGGGCGCCCCGGTGGTCCAGGCGGATAAGCGCCGAAAGGCCCTTGGAGACCACGTCATGGGAGCGACGGCCGTGAATGTCGGCAACAAAGGCCACACCACACGCGTCACGCTCGTACGCCGGGTCGTACATCCCCTGGGGGTGCGGATATGCCACCGGGCCTCCTGTCGTCACTGGTGTTTCATTCTGAGGTCGGGACGACGTCGGCCCTGCAAAGTCTCTTGAGTCTACGTTAAGAGCCACTGATCTCCGCCAGATGCGGATTGATCACACCTCGCACCGTTGGGCGGAGGAACTGAATAGCACAGCCGGTGCGTGGACCGGTAGTCTCGCGCGATGGCGCCAGTGGATTCCGGCCTCTTCGACCGGCTCGAACGGTTCTACGACGCTTTGCCCCGACCCTGGGCGCGGGCCGAGGAGATCGGTTCGCTGAATCTCTTCGTCCGCGAGGGCGAGGGCTGGCCCTACTATGCCCGTCCGCGGCTCGGTTCGCACGCCCCTTCCGCGGCCGACATCCTGGAGACCCGCCGCCGCCAGCGCGATCTCGGCCTGCCGGAGTCCTTCGAGTGGGTGCACGAGACCACGCCCGACCTCCTCGCGGTGGCCCGTTCCGCGGGCCTCGACGTGCTGCTCGCGCCCCTGCTCGTGCTCGATCCGGCGGCGCTCGTCCCGGACCTGCCGATCCGCGACGCCCGGATCCGCTACCTCGATCCGGCGGCGCCCAGTTTCCCGGCCGACCTGCGCGCGTCCCGGGCCGTGGCCCGGCTCGGATTCGGCGCCCCGGCCTACCGCGCTCCCCTCGAAGTCGTGGAGAACACGCTGGTCATCGATGGTGCCGGACCGGCCGAGCGGGACGCCGCCGAGGAGCTGACCCCGGAGGCCGTGGAGGGCACCCGGCGGATGCTGGAGAGCGGGGACTACGTGACCGCCGTCGCCGAGTCGCCGACCGAGGGCATCCTCGCCACGGCGACCAGCCAGCGCGTCGGCACGGTCGCCGAGATCGTCGGGGTCGCGACGCTGCCGTCGGCGCGCAACCGGGGCTACGCGTCGCAGCTCACGGCCACGCTGACCGGCCGCCTGCTGGCCCGCGGGGTCGATCTCGTGCTGCTGTCGGCCGGCGACGACGACGTGGCCCGCCTCTACACCCGCGTCGGTTTCCGGCGGGTGGGCACCGCCTGCATCGCGGAGCCGACGGCCGTCCCGCTGTGATCTTCCCGGCTCGCCCGACTCCCTCACAATTCCCAGGATCTGGTACGCCGTAAGCACCGTGGCCCCACCCGGCCCTTACCTACGTGATCGTTGTTAGCGCTCACAGGGGTCCGGCCCGACCCGGCGGCCGAAAGCGTCCCCGTCCCAGACTGTGATCTCCGCCGGCACCCGGCTGTACGCCAGGGCTCACCTCACGCCCGAAATGTCGCTCTCCGGTACAGCCACCCGAACCTGGCTGCACGCCAGCGCCCACTTCACGCCCGAAATGTCGCCCTCCAGTACAGCCACCCGAACCTGGCTGCACGCCAGCGCCCACTTCGCGCCCGAAATGTCGCCCCCTGGTACAGCCGGGCGGGGTGCAGCCGGGCGGATCGGGAGCCGGCGGGTCGGGGCTCAGTCCGGCGGGGACCAGTCGGTGACCGGGTCGAGGGTGCGGCCGAGGATCCGCGGGCGCATGTGGTTGAGGGCGGCGTCCCGGGCCCGCAGCGCCAACCGGCCGCGGGCCTGGACCACCGCCGACATCCGCCGGTTCTGCCGGATCACCGTGGTGGTGCGGGGACGGCGCAGCCGGCTGTACTCCTCGACGGCCGCGCCCAGGTCACCGCCGGACGCCACCCCGGCCGCCAGCGAGCGCAGCGTCGCCGCGTCCTCGAACGCGAGGCAGGCGCCCTGACCGAGGTGGTGCGGCATGGCGTGGGCGGCGTCCCCGATCAGCACGACCCCGCCCGGGCCGGACCGGAACCCGTACGCCCGGGGCAGTGGCCGCAGCTCCCGGACCCCCTGCGGGATCAGCTCCTCGGGCCGGGTGGCGGCGAGCAGCGCGCCGATCGGCTCGTGCCAGCCCGCGAACCACCGCCGCAGCAGGGTCAGCTGGGTGGCCGGCGACTCGGGCCGGGCCGCGCCGGCTGCGGTCGCCACCCAGTAGACGCCGCCCCGGAGCGGTCCCAGCGGGATCGCCACGAACCGGTAGCCGGACCCGAGCGTCTCCCCGCCCACGAAACCGGGCAGGTCCGGCACCCGGAAGCCGGGGATCACCGCCTGCCAGGCGGCCAGCCCGGCGCCGAGCGCCACGGCCTCCGGCGCCACCGCGGCGCGGACCCGGCTGTCGATCCCGTCGGCGCCGACCACGAGGTCGGCCTCGATCACGGTACGGCCGTCGCCCACCGCGGGCCGCCGTCCCTCGCCGGCGACGACCGTGGTCACCTCGAAGCCGGTCCGGATCTCCACCCCGTCGCCCAGTCCGGCGATCAGGGCGTCGTACAGATCCTCCAGATGGACCGCCGCAGGGGCCGGACCGGTCCCGGGCCGGACGTGCGGCGCCACCAGCCACTGGCCGTCGGGCCGGCGCACTCCCCCGTCGGGCAGCGGCGACCAGACCGCCGACCACCCGCCGTCCGGGTCGAGCGCCGCGAGGGCCCGCTGACCGTTCGGCCAGAGCACCACGGCGGTGGGCGGGGCCGCGACGCGTTCGGCCCGCTCCAGGAGGAGGACCCGCCAGCCGGAGCGGGCCAGCGCCCCGGCGGCGGCCAGCCCGGACATGCCGGCGCCGACTACTACGGCCGTACGCATGCCCGGGTCCTGACGTCTAGTTCTTCTCTTCCGGGGAGGAGGGTGTGGCCGGGACCGTCTCCTCCTCCGAGGAAGCGGGATCGGAGGGGGAAGCAGCGGGCGGCAGGATCCCGGTCCGCTGATAGGCGAGGAAGCGCTCCTCGCTGACCACCTGGTAGGCGGTCGGCATCTTCCGGCCCTCCTCCTCGCCGCCGGCGACGTCGACCTGCGAGACGTCACTGCCGGCGGCCGGCGCGGGCGCGGTCTCCGGCGCGTCGATCGGGACCACGTACTCGCGGGGGCCCTTCATCACGACGAAGTAGATCGCCGCGCCGATGAAGATCACGATCGCGGTGAAGACGTTGAGCCGGATGCCGAAGAAGTGGTTGGCCTCGTCGGTGCGCAGCATCTCGATCCAGACCCGGCCCGCCGTGTACGCCATGACGTAGAGCGCGAACGCCCGGCCCCGGCCGAACTTGAACTTCCGGTCGAGCAGCCAGACCAGGCCGGCCACGCCGAGGTTCCAGACCACCTCGTAGAGGAAGGTCGGGTGGTAGAGCTCGGGCTTGGTGACCGGCTCGCCGTCGATCACGGTGGCGTGGCCCGGGTTGGCCGAGTCCATCTCGTGGATCTCGAGGCCCCACGGGAGCGTCGTGACCTTGCCGTAGAGCTCGTTGTTGAACCAGTTGCCGAACCGGCCGATCGCCTGGGCCACCGGCAGCGCCGGGGCGAGCGCGTCGGCGAAGACGCTGAGCGGCAGGCCGATCTGCCGGGCGGCGATCCAGGCGCCGAGCGCGCCGCCGGCCACCGCGCCCCAGATGCCGAGGCCGCCCTCCCAGATGTAGAAGGCGCGGATCGGGTCGCCACCGGCGCCGAAGTAGTCCTGCGGCGAGGTGATCAGGTGGTAGATGCGGGCGCCGATGATGCCGAACGGCACCGCCCACACCACCATGTCCAGCGAGACCCACGGCGCGACACCACGGTTGCGCAGTCGCTTCTCCATGAGGAGGGTGGCGACGACCATGCCGAGGATGATGCAGAGCGCGTAGGCACGGACCGGGAACGGCCCGAGGTGCCACACGGACGTCGTGGGGCTGGGGATGGCGGCGATAATCACGGGCACACGCTACCGCCGCCAGGCTCCCGGGTCAGTGCCGGGCGGGCTGCGATTTCATGAAGCCCCGCGAACGCCCTCGGCCAGCTCGGCGCTGAGCGCGCGCAGCCGGTCCAGGCCGGTCGTGCGGTCCGGGGCGTCGAGCATGCACCGGATCAGGGCGCTGCCCACGATCACCCCGTCGGCGAACGCGGCCACCTCGGCGGCCTGCCTGCCGTTGCCGACGCCGAGCCCGACGCCGACCGGCAGGTCCGGGTCGATCTTCCGGATCCGGGAGACCAGCTCGGGCGCCTGCGAGGAGACCGAGGTCCGGGCGCCGGTCACGCCCATCAGCGCGGTGGCGTAGACGAAGCCCCGGCAGTTCTCCAGGGTCATCGCGATCCGCTCGTCGGTCGAGCTCGGCGCGACCAGGAACGTCCGGTCGATCCGGTGGGCGTCGGACGCGGCGATCCACTCCTGCGCCTCGTCCGGGATCAGGTCGGGCGTGATCAGCCCGGTGGCCCCGGCCGCCGCGAGGTCGCGGGCGAACGCGTCGACGCCGTACTTCTCGATCGGGTTCCAGTAGGTCATCAGCACCACGGTGGCGCCGGCCGACGAGACCGCGTCGATGATCTTCAGGGTGTCCCGGGTGCGGACCCCGTTCGCGAGCGCGATGTCGCTCGCCTTCTGGATCACCGGGCCGTCCATGACCGGGTCCGAGTACGGCAGCTCGACCTCGATGACGTCGCACCCGGACCGGTGCATCTCGATCATCTGCTCGATGCTGTCGTCCACCGTCGGGAAGCCGGCCGGCATGCAGCCGACCAGCACCGAGCGGTTCTCCGCCTTCGCCCGGGCGAACGTCTCCGAAATGCTCACGTGTTCTCCCCTGGGACGACGGTCTCGACCGGGTCGAGGATGCCGAAGTAGGCGCCGGCCGTGTGCACGTCCTTGTCGCCGCGGCCGGACAGGTTGACCACGATGGTCGGGGTCCGGCCGAGCTCCTCGCGCAGCCGCGGCGCGATCTTCGCGGCACCCGCGAGGGCATGCGCGCTCTCGATCGCGGGGATGATGCCTTCGGTACGGCAGAGCAGCTGGAACGCCGACATCGCCTCCGCGTCGGTCACCGGCTCGTAGGTGGCCCGCCCGGTGTCGTGCAGCCAGGAGTGCTCCGGCCCGACGCCCGGGTAGTCCAGGCCCGCCGAGATGGAGTGCGACTCGATGGTCTGGCCGTCGTCGTCCTGCAGCAGGTACGTCCGGTTGCCGTGCAGCACGCCGACCGACCCGCCGGTGATCGACGCGGCGTGCCGGCCGGTCTCCACGCCGTCGCCGCCCGCCTCGAAGCCGTACAGCCGCACCGACTCGTCGGGGACGAACGCGTGGAAGATGCCGATCGCGTTGGAGCCGCCGCCGACGCACGCCGCCACGGCGTCCGGCAGCCGGCCGGTCATCTCCAGGACCTGGGCCCGCGCCTCGACGCCGATGCCGCCGACGAAGTCGCGGACCAGCTCGGGGAACGGGTGCGGCCCGGCCGCCGTGCCCAGCAGGTAGTGCGTGGTGTCGACGGTGGTGACCCAGTCCCGGAGCGCCTCGTTGAGCGCGTCCTTGAGGGTCCGCGAGCCGTTCGTCACCGGTACGACGGTGGCGCCGAGCATCCGCATCCGCGCCACGTTCAGCGCCTGCCGCTCGGTGTCCATCTCGCCCATGTAGACCACGCACTCGAGGTCGAGCAGCGCGGCCGCCGTGGCGCTCGCGACACCGTGCTGGCCCGCGCCGGTCTCGGCGATGACCCGGGGCTTGCCCATCCGCTTGGCGAGCAGCGCCTGGCCCAGCACGTTGCGCACCTTGTGGGCGCCGGTGTGGTTCAGGTCCTCCCGCTTCAGCAGGATCTCCGCCCCCAGCGCCTCGGAGAGCCGGGTCGCCCGGTAGAGCAGCGACGGCACGCCGGCGTAGTTGAGCAGCAGGTCCTGGAACCGGGCCTGGAACTCCGGGTCGGCCTTGGCGGACCGGTACGCGGCGTCCAGCTCGTCGAGGGCCTTGATCAGCGCCTCCGGGACGAACCGGCCGCCGAACCGGCCGAAGTGCCCGGCTAGATCCGGTAGTGACGGCGCGGTCATCGGACCGGCCGCGGCGTCGCCGGGTGGTTGCCCGCGTTGACCAGCTCGGCCACCGCGTCGCGCGGGGACTTCTGGGTCACCAGGCCCTCACCGACCAGCACGGCGTCGGCGCCCGCCGACGCGTACCGGATCAGGTCGTGCGGGCCGCGCACGCCGGACTCGGCGATCTTGACCACGTTGTTCGGCAGGCCGGGCGCGATGCGCTCGAAGACCGAGCGGTCCACCTCGAGGGTGCGCAGGTCGCGGGCGTTCACCCCGATCACCTTCGCGTTGGCCTCCAGTGCCCGGTCGGCCTCCTCCTCGTTGTGCACCTCGACGAGGGCGGTCATGCCCAGCGACTCGATGCGCTCCAGGAGGCCGACAAGCACGTTCTGCTCGAGGGCCGCGACGATCAGCAGCACCAGGTCGGCGCCGTGGGCCCGCGCCTCGTGCACCTGGTAGCTGGAGACCACGAAGTCCTTGCGCAGAACCGGGATCTTCACCGACTTGCGTACGGCCACGAGGTCGTCCAGCGAGCCGCCGAACCAGCGGCCCTCGGTGAGCACGCTGATGCAGCGCGCGCCACCGGCCGCGTACTCCCCGGCCAGCTCGGCCGGGTCCGGGATGTCGGCGAGCGTGCCCTTGGACGGCGACGACCGCTTCACCTCGGCGATCACCGCCACGCCGGGCTTGCGCAGGGCCGCGTAGGCGTCGATCGCCGGCGGCGCCGCCGCCGCGAGCTCACGCACCTTCTCCAGCGGCGTGCGCTCCTGGCGTGCCGCTACGTCCTCCCGCACACCGGCGAGGATCTCCTCGAGAACGTTCTGCGGAGCCGCTCCGCGCTGCGCGGGGCCGCCACTGCCCGCTTCCGCCTGATCGGATGTCACGTAATGACTCCCCTCTCCGGGTGTCTTCGGCCCGATGCTAGGAGGTGACGACGGTCCCCGGGCTGCCGGGGTATGGCGCGCCTCACGGATTGGGCTGGGGCATAATGCCAGGCTGCCCGGCGCGGATGTCTCCTCCCTCACATCTGCTCCGATGCTGTCAAGCCGCTGTGCAGGGACCCCTCCCCCGAACGGTCGATACCACGGCGCGTTGACCCGACCGTCACCGTGCGGAAATAGGACTCCACCATCATGGGCGTGGGGCAGACTTGTCCCGGCGCCACAGTCCGAGGACGAGTGCGCCAGCCGGACGATGATGCGGAGCCGACCTCATGTCTCAGCCGTTGAACCCTCAGCAGCCGACGAATCTCGCCACCGTCTCCCGGACCCTCGTCGCTCTCGCGGCGGACGTCGTCACCGGCGTGCAGAAGGTGGTGGTCGGTCCCGGCAACGTGCGCACCGCGCGGGACAACGCGTGGGCGGCGATCCAGGCCGACCGTGCCCGCGCCGCGGCCCGTGCCGAGACGAGCCGCGCGGTGGCCGCGATGATCGCGACCAGTCCGCGCCGCCCCGCCCGGGCGAAGAAGATGGCCGCCGCCCGCTGAGGGAATGCCCCATATGGGTGATTCAGCGGACTGTCGGATCGTCCCCCCGGTCCAGCGCGTCCCAGAGTGACCGGGTATCGGTCTCCCCGGCCGCCGATCGGGCTACCGGCCGGTCCGGCGTCGCGGTGCTTCGTTCGTACCGGGCAGACATGGCCGACCACCGATGACCGTGACGCGCGGCAAGCAGGCCGCCCGCCGCGACGGCCGCGCCTCCCAGCACGCACGCCACCGGCCAGAGATAGGCCGAGGCGCCGGCCTCGCCGGCGTCGAGGGTGACGCGCGCCAGCACGCCGCCCACGACGATGGCCGCGCCGATCAGCGTGAGCAGCACGCCCAGCCCACGCCGCACCCTGCCGCGAGTCGCCAGCAGCGCGCCGGTCCCGGCCAGCGCCACCAGCGCGAGGCCGATCAGCCAGGGCTGCGACGCGGCGCCGGTCTGCTCGGTGCGCAGGTCGGAGAGGCCGGGCCGGATCTCCACCTGGACCGACCAGACCCGGGTCACGGCATAGAGGGTGAGCCCGCCGCCGGCCAGGCAGGCCAGGATCGACACCAGCTGGGAACGACGGCTCATCGGGCGGCGCGCAGCGTCTCGGCGGCGGCGATCGCGGCGAGCACCGCGGCCGCCTTGTTCCGGGTCTCCTGCTCCTCGGCGGCCGGGTCGGAGTCGGCCACGATGCCGGCGCCCGCGCCGACGTAGGCCACCCCGTCCTTGAGCAGCGCGGTCCGGATCGCGATCGCCATGTCCATGTCGCCGGCGAACCCGAAGTAGCCGACCGTGCCGCCGTAGAGGCCGCGCCGGGTCGGCTCGAGCTCCTCGATGATCTCCATGGCCCGGACCTTCGGCGCGCCGGAGAGCGTCCCGGCCGGGAACGTCGCGGCGAGCGCGTCGAACGCCGACCGGTCCTCGCGCAGCCGGCCGACCACCGTGGACACGATGTGCATGACGTGGCTGTAGCGCTCGATGCGGGCGAACTCCGGCACCTCGACCGAGCCCGGCTCGCTGACCCGGCCCAGGTCGTTGCGGCCCAGGTCGACGAGCATGACGTGCTCGGAGCGCTCCTTCGGGTCGGCGAGCAGCTCGGCGGCGAGCGCGGCGTCCTGCTCCGGGGTGGCGCCGCGCCAGCGGGTGCCGGCGATCGGGTGCAGCAGCGCGGTGCGGTTCGCGCTGACCTTGAGGTGCGCCTCCGGCGAGGACCCGACGATGTCGAAGTCGTCGAAGCGGAGCAGGTACATGTACGGGCTCGGGTTGGTGGCCCGCAGGACCCGGTAGACGTCGAGCGCGTTCGCGTCGGTCGGGCGCTCGAACCGCTGCGCCACCACGATCTGGAAGCACTCGCCGGCCCGGATCGCCTCCTTCGCGCTCTCCACCGCCTTCTGGTACTCCCCCGGCGCGGTCCGGCTCACCGGCTCGCCGGTCGGCCGCCGCTCCACCGTGGAGACCATCGGCGGGGTCGGCCGGGACAGCGCCGTCGTCATCGCGTCGAGCCGGCCGATCGCCTGGTGGTAGGCGGCGCGCCGGGCCGCCTCGCCGGCGTCCTCGGCGAGCACCGCGTTCGCCACCAGCAGGGCCGAGCCCTCGTGGTGGTCGAGCACGACGAGGTCGGTGGCGAGCATCATGCCGAGCTCGGGCAGGGGCACGTCGTCGGTCGCGGTGGAGGGCAGCCGCTCGAAGCGCCGCACCAGGTCGTAGCTGAGATAGCCGACCATGCCACCGGTGAGCGGCGGAAGATCCTCGTCGGGTTGCGCTCCGGCGGTCAGCGCGGCCACCGTCTCGCGCAGGGCCGCGACAGGATCACCCCCCAGGGGTACGCCGTCAGGCGGCGTCCCCAGCCACTCCGCCTCTCCGTTCCTCTCCACCAGCGTGGCGGCGCTGCGGACCCCGATGAACGAGTAGCGCGACCAGGCGACGCCCTGCTCCGCCGACTCCAGCAGGAAGGTCCCCGGCCCGCCGGCCAGCTTGGTGTAGACACCGACCGGCGTCTCACCGTCTGCGAGCAGCTTGCGGGTGACCGGCACGACCCGTTTCCGGCTGCGCAGGAAGTCCGCCTCGCTGGGGGTGGTGGCTCCGCTCGTCATTCCTCCCCCTCCTTCTCCAGCTTCTCCAGCGCAAGATCGTCGGTGAAGCAGGTGTGCGTGCCGTTGTGGCAGGCCGCGCCGGTCTGCACGACGGTGACCAGCAGCGCGTCGCCGTCGCAGTCCAGCGACACCCGCTTCACGTGCTGGTGGTGGCCGGACGTCGCGCCCTTCACCCAGTACTCCTGGCGGCTCCGGGACCAGTACGTGGCACGGCCGGTCGCGAGGGTGCGGCGCAGCGCCTCGTCGTCCATCCAGCCGAGCATCAGCACCTCACCGGTGCCGTGCTCCTGCACGACCGCGGCGACCAGTCCGTCGGGATTGCGCTTGAGCCTCGCGGCGATCGCCGGGTCGAGGGTCGTCTCTGTTTCGGGTACGGGCACGGACTGGATTCTCCCCCATCGGCTCGCGGACCGGTAACGCCCCGCGGAGGGCCCACGATCCGGTAACCGGGGGTGTGCTGGGCCTTGCGGAGCGGTACCGTCGCCCCAGCGCGCGCTCATGCCTGACTGCCCGGCGCCTGCCGTCTCGGTCGTTTCCGGACCGCCTCCGGCGGGCGCGCACCCGCAACGGGAGTGGTGAAAACCGAGATGGAGCCGACGTCCAGCCCCGACAACACCCGGCCCTCGCCCGGCCTCGCCCGGTTCTGGCAGGTCCGCCCGGACGCGGACACGCCCGCCCCGGCGGCCCGCCCGGCCGGGGAGGACGCGGAGATGATGGCGCTCGGCTCCCGCCCCAAACCGGAACAGCCTCTGGAGACCCCGGCCGATCTGCTCACCGGCTTTGGCGTCCGGCCGGCCGTGCCCACCCCACGGTCCTCCCCCGCCGACCCCTTCGGCCTGAACCGCGCGGGCCGGCGCTCCGCTCAGCGCCAGCCCGCAGGCGGTCGCCCGTCCCCGGCGCCGCCGGCCCGCGATACTGATCACTCAGCCCCGGCGGACGAGCGGCCCCAGCCCGTCCAGGACGTAAAGTCCCAGGGGCCCGAGGCCGGCGAGCAGTCGCCGGGCCGGGACGGCGCGTTCGGCGGATTCCGTCTCGGCGGGACCGGGCGGTTCCTGTTCGGCGGCCGGGGTGCGGCCGCCGAGTCCCCGGGAAAGGCGTCCGGCCAGGAACGGGACGGGCGCGCCGGCGGCGCGAACGCCGGGGAAGCCGACCCGGAACCGGACGAACCTCCGGTTGCGGAACCGGCCGAACCCGGCGACCCTCTAGGCGCCGGCAAAGCCGATCAGGACGGCCGGGACACCTCGGCCGACCAGACGGAACAGGACGACTCGGCCGGACCGATCGGACAGGACGGCTCGGCCGGCCGGACCGGACAGGACGGCTCGGCCGGCCGGACCGGACAGGACGGTCTGGACGACTCGGCCGGACGGACCGGACAGGACGGCCGGGACGCCTCGGCTGACCGGACCGGACAGGACGACTCGGCCGGACGGGCCGGCGAGGGCGGCGGGGACGACCAGGCCGACAGGGCCGAACAGCCGGACGGCGAGGAGCCGGACGGAGCGACACCGGCGGACGAACCCGCGGCGGAGACGACCGCGGACGCCGACCAGGACGCCGCCGACGGGGCGGGGCCCAGTGACGAGAACGGACGTGAGGACATGAACGGACGGGCAGGAGCGCCCGGCTACGCCCAGACCGGCGAGGTGGCAGGCCTCGACGGCACGGCGGCAGCGGGCGACGCGGGCGAGGAGAGCCCGGCCTCGGACGGCGCTTCGCGTACCGCCGCCGGCTGGGCGTCGGTGCCGAGTGCGAACCACCCGGTCACGCCGACCTCGGGGAACCCGGCGCCCGCCCAGGTCTCGAGCAGCCCGATCTCCGGCAGCCCGATGTCCGGCAGCGCGAGCGCCTCGGTCTCGGGCGCTCCGGCGTCCGGTGTGCCCGCCTCCGGTGTGCCCGCGCCTGGTCTGGCCGGCTCCGGTGTGCCCTCGCCCGGCCTGGCCGGCTCCGGTGTGCCCGGGTCGGCTGTGCCCGCGTCCGGGATTCCGGTGTCCGGTGGGCCGGCTCCCGACCCGCTGGCTGCCGGTGTCCCGGTCTCGCCCGGCTTCGCCTACCCGCCGGTGCCGAACTTCACGCCGGACCACCCGGCCGTCACGCTCGAACCGGTCTCCGGCATGCCGCTCGACGACGACGCCGCCTTGCCCGAGGGGGACGCGGGACCGTTCGGTGACTTCGGCGACCCGGGTCGCTTCCCGGACGCCGGCCAGGGTCCCGGCGACAACGGCCGGGTGTCCGGCGTGGCCCGGCCCACCGGCTTCGACCGGCCTTCCGGCTTCGGCCGTCCCTCCACCGCGGCGCAGGCCTCCGACGGCGACCGGCCCTCCAACACGGACCGGGCCAACACGGATCGGGCCAACACGGATCGGGCCTCCAACACCGACCGGGCCTCCAGCGCCGACCGGGCCTCCGACGGCGACCGGCCCTTCGGCACCGCGGAACTCTCCGACGGCGATCGGGGCTTCGAGGGCGACCGGTCCTTCGACAACGGCCGGCCGGCCGGCGAGGCGCCCACCTCGGGCGGTCCGGCGGTCTCCAGCGCGAAGGCCGCGGCGATCCAGTTCCCGACCGTGCAGATCCCGGCGACGCGTACCCCGTCGGACTCCCCGGTGGACCGCTCGGACGACACGCCGGCCGCCGACCCCGCCCTCGGATTCCACCCGGGCGGGTACGCGCCGAGCGGCTACCCGCTGGGCCGGTCCCCCGAGGCGTTCGGCGTGGCGTCGGTCACCCCGGCCGCGCCCGGGATCGGATCGGTGACGCCGCCGCCGGCCGAATTCCCGTCCTTCCCGTTCCCGGAGAACGGAGCGTTTCCGCAGAACGGAGCCTTCCCGGAGAGCAGCGCGTTCCCGGAGAACGGCGTGACCGGCCACGCGGTCGGCGCCCGCCGCGGTTTCGAGGACGACGAGCCGATCGCGCCGCGGCGCTCGGCCAGCCTCGAGGACGCCGAGCCGGTGCGCCGCCCGGGCCGACGGTCGGCGGCCGAGGAGGAGACCGCGGCCGGTGAGGCCGAGATCACCCGGACGGTCTGGGACGAGGACGCGGCCCGGCACTTCCGGGCGGCGTGGCACGAGGTGAAGGCGGAGTTCGTCGACGACCCGGTCAACGCGCTCACCCGGGCGCACGACCTGCTCACCGACGCGGTGAACGAGCTCACCGAGGTGCTGCTGGCCGAGCGGGACGACCTGGACCCGCTGCGCGGCGGCACCCCGGACACCGAGAGCATGCGGATGGCGATGCGGAACTACCGCGAATTCCTGGAGCGCATCCTCTCCCTCTAGCTCCCGCCCTCTCGCGAGGACGGAAACGCGAGGACGGAAACGCGAGGAAGAGGAAGGAAGAAAAAGTGTGCTCTGCCGGCCGCGGCACCGGCCGGCAGAGCACGAGGTGGGATTCCGCAGCCCGACGGCGGCAGAAGGGGGCTGCGGGATCCCACCCGTCAGCGGGCCGCGTCAGGCGGCGGTGTGATCCGCGGCGCTGCTGTCCGGCGTGCAGCGGCGGCACAGGATCGGGTGCAGCAGGTGAGCCAGGTCGTGCCGGTCGGTGACCGGGCGCGGGAAGGCCAGGCGGGCGCTGCGCTTGCCCATCCGGACCAGGAAGCCGTACCGGTCCATGCGCACCACGCGCGGCTCGTCGCCGGGCCGGGCGGCCGCGCCGAGCTGGCGCTTCACGTAGTCGCTCATCTCCTCGACGTGGTGGTCGGCCAGGTCGGCGATGAGGTCGAACTCGACGGCGCGCAGCGGGTCCGGGGTGGCCTCCGCGTAGTCGTCCGGGTCGATCTCGACGAGGTTCTCGTGGCGCTCGTACCGCACCTCGGCCACGTCCATCCGGTAGAGCGTCTGGCTCTCGCCGATGTCGAGCAGGTCGCCGCAGGCGTCGGTGTCGGCGTAGTCGAGCGCGGCGGCCCGGGCGTCCTCGCCGGTGAGCCGGGCGGCCCAGCCGGACACCCAGACCCGGCCGAGCGACGGCGAGGCGGCCATCGGCGGCACGTCCCGGATGTCCAGGACGAGGGCGGTGTCGTCGTTCCCGTCTTGTGGCCGCAGCGCGGTGGCGAGGGTACCCTCGCTGGGCACTAGCAGAAGCACGCGTCCCTGTGCGTCGGTCACGTGCCGGACCGGAACCGGTCCGGGACGGCAGGCGATGTGGGCGACGGCGGGCAGGTGACCGGCGGCGAGCGTGCGCGCGATCTCGGCGGGACTGGGTTGCATGACGAGCACCTCCGGGCACCGGTTAGGCTTACCTAAGTTAGGCAAGGCTTACCGTAACAGGAGATCTCTGTTGAACAACTCTCGACCCAAGGCGAAGCTCTCGCGGGCGCTGGGAATCCCTCTGACGCGCAAGTGCGTCAAGTACTTCGAGCGCCGCCCGTTCCCGCCGGGCGTCCACGGCCGTGGCCGCCGCAAGAGCTCGGACTACCAGGTCCGTCTGCTGGAGAAGCAGCGCCTCCGCCACCAGTACAACATCAGTGAGGTCCAGATGCGGGCCGCGTACGACGCCGCCCACAAGGCTGAGGGCAAGACCGGCGAGACCATGGTCACGCTGCTCGAGCGCCGCCTCGACGCGACCGTCTTCCGCGCCGGCTTCACCCGGACCATCTACCAGGCCCGCCAGCTGGTCGTGCACGGCCACTTCACCGTGGACGGCAAGAAGGTGGACCGCCCCGGCTACAAGCTGAAGCCGGGTCAGGTCATCGAGGTCAAGGAGACCAGCCGCTCGAAGCCGCCGTTCCAGATCGCCGCGACCGGCACCCACATCGATGGGCCGACCGCGCCGTACCTGTCGACGGTTCTCGAGGAGCTGCGCACCACCGTGGTCCGGGCGCCGCAGCGCTCCGAGGTCCCGGTCCTCTGCGACGAGCAGCTGGTCGTGGAGTACTACGCCCGCTGATGAAGCGGCTCACGAATCGCTGAGATGGCGGGTTTCCCGCCGCGGTTGCCCGGCTCCTGAGGGGCCGGCAGCAGCCGCGGCGGGCGACGCGCCTATCTCACCGGGAACCACATCCGGTCAGCGCGTCTGTTCCAACCAGCTGGCGTAGAGCTTGGCGTAGATAGAACCCTCCTCGGCGACGAGGCGTGCGTGCGGGCCGCGTTGCACGACGCGGCCCGCGTCCACGACGATCACCTCGTCGGCGGCCTGGGCCGTCGACAGCCGGTGCGCGATCGCCACCGTGGTCCGTCCGCGGGTGACCAGGTCGAGCGCGTGCTGCAACCGCACCTCGGTGGCCGGGTCCACCGCGCTGGTCGCCTCGTCGAGCACCAGCAGATCCGGGTCGGCCACGTACGCCCGGACCAGCGCCACCAGCTGCCGCTCCCCCACGCTGAGCGCTTCGCCGCGCTCGCCCACCGGGGTCTCGAGCCCGTCCGGCAGCCCGGCCAGCCAGTCCCCGAGCCCCAGCTCCGTGAAGGCGTCCCGGAGCTGCTCGTCGGTCAGCGACGGCTCGGCGAACCGGATGTTCTCGGCCACCGTCGCGTCGAACAGGAATCCGTCCTGCGGCACCATCACCACCCGCGAGCGCAGCGACGAGAAACGTACGCCGGTGAGCGGCACCCCGCCGAGCAGCACCGCGCCGCCGACCGGGTCCATCAGGCGGGTCAGCAGCTTCGCGAAGGTGGTCTTGCCACTGCCGGTCTCGCCCACCACGGCGACCTTGGTCCGCGCCGGGATCTCCAGGTCGACGTCGGCGAGCACGATCGGCCCGCCCGGGTACCGGAACGACACGTCCGCGAACCGGACCCCGAGCGGACCCGCCGGCAGTGCCACACCGCTGTCGTCCGGGTCGGCGACGTCCGGCTCCACGTCGAGCACGTCGAGGATGCGGCGCCAGCCGGCCACCGCGTTCTGCGCCTCGTTCAGCATGTCGGTGGCGATCTGCACCGGCTGGATGAAGAGCGTCACCAGGAACAGGAACGCGGTGAGCTGCCCGGCCGTGAGGCCGCCGTCCACGCCGAGCAGGGTGCCCACCACGACCACCCCGGCGAGCGCCAGGCCGGCGCCGATCTCGCCGCTGGAGAAGCTGGTCACGCTGGTCTTGAGCGCCTTCTGCTGGGCCAGCCGCAGGTCCTCGATCGAGGAGTCGAGCCGCTCGCCGGTGCGGTCCGCCACCCCGTACGACCGGATCACCGTGGCGCCGACGACGCTCTCCGCCACGGCGCCGAGCATCACCCCGGTGCGCTCGCGGACCGCGCGGTAGACCGCCGCGAGCCGCTTCTGGAAGAGCCGGATCACCGCGACCGCCGGCCCGAAGGCGAGCAGCACCACGATGGTGAGCTGCCACGAGTAAATCGCCATCACCACCGTCGACACGATCAGCTGGCCGCTCGCGAGCAGCAGCTGGATGCCGCCGGTCTGCAGGAACGTGGAGATCTGGTCGACGTCGCTGGTCACCCGGGACACCATCGAGCCGCGCCGCTCGGACTGCTGGTGCAGCATCGACAGGTCGTGGATGTGCCGGAACGTCCGGGACCGCAGCGAGCCGAGCGCCGTCTCGCTCACGGTGAACAGCCGCCGGGTCATCAGGTACCCGCAGACCGTCGAGACGAGCAGCGCGAGCAGGGTGAGCGCCACCACCGAGAGGACGACCCGGGGGTTCGGGCCGCCGGGGGCGTTGACGCCGCGGTCGATGCCCTGCTGCACGGCGATCGGCACGGCGACCCGGCCGCTCATCTGCAGCAGCGCGAGACCGACCGTGCCGGGCAGGCCGGTCCGGAGCTCCGGGGAGAGCGCGAGCCCCCGCTTGATCGTGGCGAGCGTGCCGTCCGTCACTGCTGATCCGCTTTCTCGTACGCCGTGACCAGGTCCCGGTAGCCGGGCTGGGTCGCCATCAGCTCGAGGTGGGTGCCGGTCGCGACGACCCGGCCCTGGTGCAGGTAGACCACCCGGTCGGCGAGCGCGATGGTGGCCCGCCGGTACGCCACGACCAGGATCGAGGTGCCGGAGTCCCGGTCGCGCAGCGCGCCCAGGATGGCGGCCTCGACCCGCGGGTCGACCGCGCTGGTGGCGTCGTCGAGCACGAGCAGGCGGGGCCGGCCGGCGAGCGCGCGGGCCAGGGTGAGCCGTTGGCGCTGGCCGCCGGAGAGCGAGGTGCCGCGCTCGCCCACCTCGGTGCCGAGCCCGTCCGGCAGGCCGCCGACGAATCCGTCGGCCTGGGCCAGCCGCAGCGCGTGCCAGACCTCGTCGTCGGTGATGCCGTCCCGGTCCAGCGAGATGTTGCCGCGCACGGTGTCGTCGAAGACGAACGGGATCTGCGGCACCAGCGCGGTGGCCCCGGCCAGCGCCGAGCCGGCCAGATCGGGCAGTTTCACGCCGTCGATCGCCACGCTGCCGGACTCCGGGTCGACGAGCCGGACCGCGAGCGAGGCGATCGTGGACTTGCCGGAGCCGGTCGCGCCGACCAGCGCGACGGTCTGGCCGGCGGGGACCGTGAATGTCACGTCGGTGAGCACCGCCGGACCATTCGCGTAGCGGTAGTTCACCTGCTCGAAGGTGAGCTCGGCCGGGCCGGTGCCGGGGACCGTGCTCCGCCCGTACGGAAGATCGCCTGACGCCGAAAGCACCGCCTGGACCCTCTCCCATCCGGCCACGCTGCGCGGCAGCTCCCCGACCACCCACCCGATCGCGCGCACCGGGAAGGCCAGCACCGTGAAGAGGAACGCGACGCTGACGAGCTCGGCCACGCTGATCGCGCCGGTCTGCAGACGCCAGGTGCCGATCAGCAGCACGGCGAGGGTGCCGACGCTGGGCAGGCTGTCCATGAGCGGGTCGAAGACGCCGCGCAGCCGGCCCACCGCGATCAGCGCGTCGCGCAGCTCGGCGACGAAGACGCCGAACCGGCGCGACTCGTCGGCCTCCCGGCCCATCGTCTTGACCACGAGCGCGCCGTCGAAGCTCTCGTGCGCGACCGCGCTGACCTTGGCACGCATCCGCTGGGCGTGGATCTGCCGCGGCGACATCCGGCGGGAGTAGGCCAGGTTCAGCGCGAACAGCGTCGGGAAGAGCGCGACGCCGACCAGGGCGAGCACCCAGTCGGTGGCGAAGAGGACGATCATCGCGCCGGCGATCATCACGATGGTGCCGACCGCGAACGGCAGCGGCGCGATCGGGACGAACGCCGCCTCGACGTCGGAGTTCGCGTTGGAGAGCAGCGTCCCGGTGGCGTGCTTCTGGTGCCAGGAGGGCGGCAGCGACAGATAGCGCCGGGTCACCGCGCGGCGATATCGGGCCTGGAGCCGGAACTGCATGTAGCCGGCGCCGAGACGACGGCCGAAGATGCTCGCCACCCGCAGTCCGCTGATGCCCACGAGGATCGCCACGATCGACGCGAGCGAGGCGGTGGTCACGCTCCCCGCGGCGAACGCCGGCACGACGACGTGGCCGGTCACAAAGCCGATCACGTACGAGTTGGCGATGATCAGCAGGCCGAAGAGGCTGCTGCCGATCGTGCCGATGACGAAGAGCCGTGGTTCGGTACGGATCGCGTGGCCGAGCACCCGGAGTCCCCGTACCAGCACGTCACTGCCGGCCTTGCCGCTCAATTTCCTACCCGACCTGGTAAGCGTTCGCCGGGGCACCCGGCCTTACCTTCCCATCCTGCCCGCTACACAGGTTGTTTACATTGTGTGCAGCGTTACAGCGGCTAGGATCGACAGGTGACGAATCATGCCCGCCGGGAACGCGCTCTCCTCGCCGACCTGCTGCTCGCCGAGGGCCCGGACGCGCCGACTCTCTGCGAGGGCTGGACCACCCGCGACCTGGCCGCGCACCTGGTGGTCCGGGAGCGGAGGCCTGATGCCTCGGCAGGCGTCATGATCAAACCCTTGGCCGGGTACGCGGAGAAGGTCCGCCTCGCCCGCGCCGCCCTCCCCTATGAACGACTCGTGGCCGAGCTTCGCACCCCACCCTCCTGGGGACCGCTGACCAACCCGGTCGTCGACCCGCTCGCCAACACCCTCGAGTTCTTCATCCACCACGAGGACGTGCGCCGCGCCGGCCCGTCCTGGGAGCCCCGCGCGCTGCCGCCGGACTTCGAGGCGACCATCTGGCGCAACGTGAAGCTGATCGCCCGGGTGTCGCTGCGCCGCCTCGGGGTCGCCGCCACGGTCGCCCCGACCGGCCTGCCCCCGGTGTCCTTCGGCTCTCCCGAGCAGGTCCGGATCGCGGGTCCGGCGGGCGAGCTGGCGGTCTTCTTCTTCGGCCGGCAGCGCGCCGCCCGGGTGACCGTCGAGGGCGACCCGGCCGTCGTCGAGCGGCTCCGGACGGCCAAGCTCGGCGTCTAGCGATTGGCCCATCCAGACCGGGCGTAATTGGCTCGATCGCTGGGCCGATCGCCGCTTAGGTTCGGGCCATGAACAACCGCACCGGCCTCTCCGTCTCCCAGGGCGCCGCGCTCTCCGTCGGCGCCGTCCTCGGCACCGGGCTGATCTCCCTGCCCGCGCTCGCCGCCGAGGTGGCCGGCCCGGCCTCGCTCCTCGCCTGGCTCGCCCTGATCATCCTCTCCGCACCCCTGGCCTGGACGTTCGCGGCGCTCGGCGCCCGGCACCCGGACAGCGGCGGCGTCTCCACCTATGCCCGGCTGGCCTTCGGCCCCCGGGTCGCCGCGGCCGTCGGCTGGTGCTTCTACTTCGCGGTGCCGCTCGGCGCGCCGGTCGCGGCCGCGTTCACCGGCGGCTATGTGGCCGACGTGATCGGCGGCGGCTGGACCACCGAGTTCGTCACGTTCCTGGCCATCGTCGGAACCGCCTTCGCGATGAACTGGTTCGGCCTCCGGATCTCCGGCCGGGTCCAGCTCGTCCTCTCCGCCTCGCTGGCCGGCCTCCTCGTCGTCACCGTGGTGGCGGCCCTCCCGCACGCCCGCTGGGAGAACGCGCAGCCGTTCGCCCCGCACGGCTGGACCGGGATCGGCGCGGCCGCGGCCATCCTGGTCTGGGGCTTCGCCGGCTGGGAGGCGCTGTCCTCGCTCTCCGCCGAATACCGGAACCCGCAGCGCGACGTCCCCCGCGCCACCATGATCGCGGTGCTGCTCGTCGGCGTCCTCTACCTCGCCGTCGCCGCGGTCAGCGTGCTGGCCCTCGGCCCGGCGCTGGCCGGCAGCCGCGCACCCCTCGCCGACCTCCTCGCGATCGGCCTCGGCGGCCCGGTCCGGATCGTCACGGCCGTCGTCGCCGTGGTCCTCACCCTCGGCGCGGTCAACGCGTACTACGCCGGCGCCAGCCGCCTCGGCGCCGCCCTCGCCGCCGAGGGCGCCCTGCCCGCCCGCGTCTTCGGCACCCAGCGGCGGGCGATGACGTTCATCCTGGCCGGCAGCGTCGTCGCGGCCCTGCTCCGCCTCGACCTGAACACCGCGGCCCTCCTGGTGACCGGCTGCTTCACCCTGGTCTACGTGATCGGCACGGCGGCCGCCCTCCGCCTCCTGCCGGCCGGCCGGCCACGCGTCGTGGCGGGCACCGCCTTCGTCGCGGTGGTCGCCCTCCTCTGGCTCAACGGAAAGCCCGCCCTCCTGTCGCTGGCCATCGCCGCGGGAGCAGTCCTCTACCAGACGATCCGTTCCCGCTTCGCCCCCGGCCGGCGCCCACAGCACGAACCGGCGCCGCCTTTCGAGCCGGTGCCGCATTCTGAGCCGGTGCCGCCTTCTGAGCCGGCTGCCCAGCCGCTCGCCGCGCCAACCCCCGAGCCGGCTGCAGCCCAGCGCTCCTGAAAGCGCTCCCCACCGACAACAGGCTGCAGCCACCGCCGATCAACAACCGGCTGCAGCCCACCACTCCAGAAACCACCCGCTCTCCGAAAGCAATGCGGCTAAAGCGTCCTGGCCAGCTGGGATAGTCCCTCGTCGATCACGGCGGGGTCGACCGCGCCGAACCCGAGCACCAGCCCCGGCTGGACCGCGACGCCCGGGGGCACATAGTCGCCGAGGTGGTCGAGCGCCACCCCGGCCCGCCGGGCGGCCGCGACGATCCGCGCCGGATCCCGCGCCCGCGAACCCGAGCCGGCGCGGGAGGAGGAAACGGGCCGCAGGAGAGCGGTCACGTGCAGGCCGGCCGCCGACGGGACGACCTCCACGCCCGGCATCTCATGGAGGCCGGCCACGATGCGGGCATGGCGGTCGGCGTAGGCGCGGCGGGCTCGGCGCACGTGACGGGCCAGTTCGCCGTCGTCGATGAAACGGGCCAGGGCTGCCTGGACGGCCGTCTGCCCGTACCCGTCGCTCAGTTGTCTCGCGGCGATCAGCGCAGGCCGCAGTCCTGGCGGGACCAGCACGAAGCCGGTGCGGAGGGCCGGCAGCATGCACTTGGAGAAGGTGCCGACGTAGAGGACGCGGCCGCTGCCGTCGAGCGTGCGGAGCGGCTCCAGCGGACGGGCCGAGAAGCGGAACTCGCTGTCGTAGTCGTCCTCCACGATGGCGGCCCGGCGGCGGCGCGCCCAGTCGAGGAGCTCGTGCCGGCGGGCCAGGCTCATCACCCGGCCGAGCGGGAACTGGTGGGACGGCGTCACGTAGACGAGCCGCGCCGCGGCCGGGAGGTCCGCGACGACCAGGCCCTCCTCGTCGACCGGTACGCCGGCCACGCGGACGCCGAGGGATGCGAAGAGGCGGCGGGCCGGCGGATAGCCGGGTTCCTCGACGGCGACGACGTCGCCGGGGCGCAGCATCACCCGGGCGATCAGGTCGAGCGCGTGCTGGGTGCCGTTCGTGACCACTACGTCGTCGGCGGTGGTACGGACCGAGCGGGCGTAGCCGAGGTAGCGCGCGATCGCCGCCCGCAGGGCCGGGTGGCCGGCCGGATCCCCGTACGTCCCGGGGTTGTTCGCCCGCAGGCGGAGTTCCGCGCCGACCAGCCGCCGCCAGGTGTCGAACGGGAACAGCGACGGATCCGGGATCCCGGTACGGAAGTCGTAGCGCGGCTTCGGCACTGAACCGCTGGCCGGCAGCGGGGTGAGCGTCCACCCGGCACGCGGCCGCAGCGGATCGGCGACCGGCCGGGCCGCCCGCACCGAAGCGGGCCCGGACGCCACGAACGTGCCGGCCCCGACCTTCGCGATGAGGTGGCCCTCGGCCGCGAGGCGTTCGTACGCCCCGGCCACGCTGCCCCGGGAGACGCCCAGGTCGGCGGCGAGCACCCGGGTCGCCGGCAGCCGATGACCGGCCGGCGCCCGCCCGTCGGCGATGGCGGAGCGCAGGGCGCGGTAGACCGCGGCGGTCGTCCCGCCGCCCCCGGGCTCGACCTCGATCACCAGATCCACGGGCTGGACCTCACATGTGGGCTGACTAGGATAGAGGGCGTTCCGCCGGTGAAGTTGGTTGATCCCGCAGTCTAGCCGTGGTGCCGGACACACATTACCCTGCGGTAACACCGACGTTACTAGCTCTCCGTTCAGGTCGAAGGCGGCGCCCGATATGGCTCTCGAGGTTCCCTACCGGTCAATTCCGGACATGCTCTTCCAGCGCGTGGCGAAAACCCCCGATGCCCGGGCTCTCGCGCGTCCCAACGCGACCGACACCGGCCCGGAGTGGCTGACCTGGCGCGAGGTCGGCGAGCGGGTCCGCGCCATCGGCGCCGGCCTGCGCGAGCTGGGCGTCGGCCTGGAGGACCGGGTCGCGATCCTCTCCAACACCCGCCTCGAGTGGGTCCTCGCCGACCTCGGCATCAACGTGGCCGGCGCGGCCGCCACGACGGTCTACCCGACCACCGAGCCCGAGGACACCGCGTTCATCGTCACCGACTCCGGGTCGAAGGTGCTGATCGCGGAGAACGCCAAGCAGGCGCTGAAGATCGCCGGCGCGGAGACCGCCGTGACCAAGGTCGTGGTGATCGACGGCCCGGCCGACGCCGGCGCCACCCCGCCGCAGATCACCCTGGCCGAGCTGGAGGCGCTGGGCGCCTCGGCGCTCAAGGCGAACCCGTCGCTCATCGACGACGTGGTGGCCCAGCTCGGGCCGGACAACGTCGCCACCCTGATCTACACCTCGGGCACGACCGGCCGCCCCAAGGGCGTCGTGCTGCTGCACAAGGGCTGGACCTGGGAGGGTGTCGCGCAGGAGGACCTGGGCCTGTTCTCCCCGGACGACCTGCACTACCTCTGGCTGCCGATGTCGCACGCGTTCGGCAAGACGCTGCTCTGCGGCATCCTGCACGTGGGCGTGCCGACCTACGTGGACGGCCGGGTCGACAAGCTGATCGACCTGCTCGCGGTGATCAAGCCGACGCTGATGTGCGCCCCGCCCCGCATCTTCGAGAAGGTCTACAACAAGACCGTCACGAGCGGCACGAGCGGCGGCGGCCTGAAGCCGAAGATCTTCGCCTGGGCGGTCGCGACCGGCAAGAAGAAGGTCGCGCTCGAGCAGGCCGGCAAGCCGGTCCCGGCGGGGCTCAGGATGCAGTACGCGATCGGCGAGAAGCTGGTCTTCTCGAAGCTTCAGCAGAAGCTCGGCGGCAACCTGAAGGTGCTGGTCAGCGGCTCGGCGGCGCTGAGCCGGGACATCTCGGAGTTCTTCGCGGCGGCGAACCTGCCGATCCTCGAGGGCTACGGCATGACCGAGGCCTGCGCGGCCAACTTCGTGAACCGCAACGGCCGCCTGAAGATCGGCACGGTCGGCGAGGCGGTGGGCGACCTGGAGGTCCGCATCGACACCGACGGCGAGGTGCTGCTGCGCGGCGCGCCGGTGATGCGGGGCTACCACAACCTGCCGGAGGCCACCGCCGAGGCGTTCACCGAGGACGGCTTCCTGCGTACCGGTGACATCGGCGAGCTCGACGCCGACGGCTACCTCAAGATCACGGACCGGAAGAAGGACCTGGTCAAGACGTCCGGCGGCAAGTTCATCGCGCCGTCGTCGATCGAGGGTCAGTTCAAGGCGGTCTGCCCGTACACCTCGCAGGCGATCGTGATCGGCCAGAACCGGAACTTCGTCACCATGCTGATCGCCCTCGACGAGGACGCGATCAAGACGTGGGCCGAGGGCACCCCGCTGGCCGGCAAGAGCTACGACGAGATCGTGGCGGCGCCGGAGACGGAGAAGCTGGTCGAGGGCTTCATCGCCGAGCTCAACGCCAAGCTGAACCGCTGGGAGACGATCAAGAAGTTCGCGATCCTCCCGCGCGACCTCAGCATCGAGGCGGGCGAGGTCACCCCGTCCATGAAGATCAAGCGGCGCAGCGTCGAGACGAACTTCGCCGAGCAGATCGACAAGATGTACGCGGGATCCCTCGCGCAGCTCTGACCGGTGGTTTGCTGGGACCGTGACGATTTCCACGATCACGGTCCCGGTCGCCGACCTGGAGAAGGCGAAGGCCCTCTACCGCGCCCTGCTCGGCGTGGAGCCCTCCGCCGAGCACGGTTACCACGTCGCCTTCCGCCCGCCGGGCGCGCCGGAGGTCGCTCTCGATCCGCACGGTGACGTGGCGGCCGGCCCGATCGTCTATTGGCGCACCGACGACATCGCGGCCGCTGTCGCGGCCTTGGTGGTGGCGGGGGCCTCCGAGGAACGCTCACCCCACGAGGTGGGTCAAGGCGCGTTCATGGCAACGGTACGGGATACCGAAGGTCACCTGATCGGCCTCCACCAGCCCGCGACCGCCTGATCAGGTGATCACGGCGGGCGTCCGCCAGGTCGGCCGCGGGGCGTGGTCGAGGTCGTGGCGGACCGCCGAGATGCGGCGCACCGACTCGACGAGGTCGTCGGCGGCGAGGGTGAACGGCAGCCGCAGGAACCGTTCCAGCGTGCCGTCCAGGCCGAACCGGGGACCGGGCGCAAGCCGTACCCCGAGGTCTTCCGCTGCCCGGGAAAGGGCGCTCGAAATCGGCCCGTCGAGCTCGGCCCAGAGCGTCACCCCGCCGGCCGGGACGATGAACCGCCACTCGGGCAGCATCTCCCGGATCGCCGCCACCAGGGCGTCCCGGCGGAACCGCAGCTGGGCCCGCCGCGCCGCGACGATCTCCGGGGCGAGGCGCAGCAGGTGCACGGCGACCAGTTGCTCCAGGACCGGGCTGCCCATGTCGACGCCGACCCGGATCGCGGCGAGGCGCTGCACGAGCGGCGCCGACGCGCGCACCCAGCCGATCCGCAGGCCACCCCAGTACGCCTTGCTCATCCCGCCGATCGAGGTGACCCGCGAATGCCTGTCGAACAGGGCCACCGGCGGCGGCATCTCCTGGCCCTCGAGCGGCAGGTCGACGAAGGACTCGTCGACGACCAGCTCGGCCCCGGCCGCGTGCGCCCCGGCCACGAGACGTTCACGCAGCTCGGCCGGCATGAGGTGGCCGGTCGGATTGTGGAACTCCGGGATCACGTACGCGAGGCGCGGCCTGGTCTGGCGCAGCGCGCCGAGGAGCATCTCGGAGTCCCAGCCGGTCTCGATGTCGAGCCCGTGGGTGCTGATCCGGGCCCGGCGGGCGGCCAGGGCGGCGAGCGCGTTCGGATAGGTGGGCGTCTCGACGAGCACCGGTGAGCCGACCGGCACGGAGAGGCGCAGCACCAGGTCGAGGGCCTGCTGGGTGCCGCTGGTGATCATGATCTGCTCGGGGCTCGTCGGGACACCCCGGGCCGTGTACGACTCCGCGACCGCGGCCCGGAGCTCGGGCAGGCCGGTCGGGTGGTACCCGGCGCTGCCCAGATAGCGTGGCAGGTCGTCGGCGGCGGCGCGGGCGGCCGGCACCAGCTCGACCGGAGCGGCGGACGCGGCGCAGCCCAGGTCGATCATGTCGAGGTCGTCGTCCGGGGTCCACAGACCGGAGGTGGCGACGCGGTGCCCGTTCGGCAGCGTCGTCCAGCTGCCGGCCCCGCGGCGGCTGGTGAGGTGGCCGGTCTCGCGCAGCGACCGGTACGCCGCCGACACGGTGGTCCGGCTGACCGCGAGCGCCTCGGCCAGTTCCCGCTCGGCGGGCAGGCGCACGCCGAGCGCCAGCCGGCCGTCGGCGAGCAGGCCGCGGACCGAGCCGGCCAGCGCGGCGTAGTCCGGGCTGCGACGCCGGCCCGGCAGTGAGTGCCACCGACCCAGCAAGCGGGCCAATTGATCGCCTCGCACCGACGTTGTCATAGCCACCTCCACTCGATTGGCACTTTAACATCCGCCAATTGGCATCAAGAGTGGCAGCATGGACCTCTTTCGGCGCGTGCCACAACTGTTCGTCGGCCTGATCCTCTACGGCGTCTCGATGGCCCTCATGATCGAATCCGATCTGGGCCTCAACCCGTGGGACGTGTTCCACCAGGGACTCGCCGAGGTGACCGGCGTCAGCTTCGGCTGGGTCGTGCTGCTCACCGGCATACCGGTGCTGCTGCTCTGGATCCCGCTGCGGCAGCGCCCCGGATTCGGCACGGTGGCGAACCTCGTGGTGGTCGGCTTCGCGGCCGACGCGGCCCTCGCCGTGCTCCCGGCCGGCGGCCCGATCCCGGCCCGCGTCGGCTACCTGGTCGGCGGCATCCTGCTCAACGGCTTCGCCACCGGCCTCTACATCGGCTCCCGGATGGGACCCGGCCCGCGCGACGGCCTGATGACCGGGCTGGCCGGCCGGTTCCCGCGGATCCCGCTGCGGGTGATCCGCACCGGCATCGAGCTCACCGTGCTGGCGGCCGGCTTCCTGCTGGGCGGCACGGTCGGGATCGGGACCATCGCGTACGCCCTGGCGATCGGCCCCCTGGTCCACCTGTTCCTGCCGAAGCTCACCGTCCCGGCACGCGCGCCCCGGGATCGGGAGCCGACAACGGTCCGGTGATCATCCGGACACATTCGCTTCCCGGTGACGCAACCACACGGCATCATTGCGGCATGGGGGACGGCGGCTGGAATTGGAACGACGCTTGGATCTTCGTCTCCGCGGTCATCGCCGAGCGCCTGGAGCGTGACAGGGCACTGCACGCTGCCCTGCCGGTCACCGGCGCGACCCTGGCCGACCTGCTGGCCGCCGCCGACTTCCTGCACCACAGCGTCCCGAGCCGGGACGACGTCGAGGAATCGGTGCGCCGCCTCTCCGGCGCCGGGCTGATCACCGTGGACGACGACCTCATCGAGGTGGCGCCGGCCGGCGAACAGCTGTGGCGGACCCGGCCGTTCAGCGGCCTCTCCTCGGCCGTGATGACGTTGCAGGCCCAGCTCAACCGAGGACCGGTGCCCGGCGACGCCAACTGGGTCCTCGACGAGCAGACCTACCAGGCCGCCCTCCGCGAATACCGCCTACGCCTCGCCGACGGCCGCTGAGCCCGCCCCGCCCCCTCCCCCCTCCCTCCCCGCGATCTTGTTGATCTGTACGGGAACGGGTCGCCCCCGATCAACAAGATCGGGGAAGAGGGGGACGCTCAGCGCACCGGGTTGCCGGCCTCGCGCAGGGAGTCCTTGACCTCGCCGATCGTCAGGTCGCCGAAGTGGAAGACGCTGGCGGCCAGCACCGCGTCGGCGCCCGCGTCGACGGCCGGCGGGAAGTGCTCGACCGCGCCGGCGCCGCCGCTCGCGATCACCGGGATGTCCACGACGGCCCGGACCGCGCGGATCAGCTCGAGGTCGAAGCCGGCCTTCGTGCCGTCGGCGTCCATCGAGTTCAGCAGGATCTCCCCGGCGCCGAGCGACGCGACCCGGGCCGCCCACTCGACCGCGTCGAGGCCGGCGCTGCGGCGTCCGCCGTGCGTCGTGACCTCCCAGCCGCTCGGCTGGTCGGCGGACCGGCGCACGTCCAGCGAGAGCACCAGGACCTGGTTGCCGAACCGCTCAGCGATCTCCTGGATCAGCTCGGGGCGGGCGATCGCCGCGGTGTTGACGCCCACCTTGTCGGCGCCGGCGCGCAGCAGCACGTCCACGTTCTCCACCGAGCGGACCCCGCCGCCGACGGTGAGCGGGATGAAGACCGACTCGGCGGTGCGGCGGACCACGTCGAGCATGGTGCCGCGGTCGTCGGAGGAGGCGGTCACGTCGAGGAAGGTCAGCTCGTCGGCGCCGGCCGCGTCGTACGCCGCCGCCAGCTCGACCGGGTCGCCCGCGTCGCGCAGGTCGACGAAGTTGACGCCCTTCACCACCCGTCCGGCGTCCACGTCCAGGCAGGGAATCACACGAACCGCGACCGTCATGCCCCCACCCTAACCAGCTCGGATCGGACCGCGGGCCGGGCCCTGACCAGTCCCAGAAGCACTCCTCCGACGACCAGGACACCGCCCGCGACGTCGACCAGGAAGATCCGTTCGCCGAGCAGCAGCGCGGCCGAGGCCATGCCGAAGAAGGGGACGAGCATCGAGAAGGGCGCGACGGTCGCCGCCCCGTACGTGCGCAGCAGGAATCCCCAGCCGGCGAAGCCGGCGAGAGTGGAGATCAGCGCGATGTAGAGCAGCGACAGCAACGCCTCGGTGTCGATCGCGCGCAGCGCGGCGAGGTCCGCCGAGGGCCCGTCGATCAGCAGCGAGAGCACGATCAGCGGCCCGGTCGCGAGGGCGCTCACCCAGACCATGAAGCGCAGGCTGTCCGGCGGTGAGGCCTTGCGGGTGGCCACGTTCGACAGTCCCCAGGCCACCGCCGCACCGATGACCAGCAGGAAGGCGGCCGGGTTGGCGCCCATCCGGGTGGCGACCAGGAGGACGCCGGCGACCGCGACGGCGAGGCCGGCGATCTGCACCCGGCGCGGGCGTTCGCGCAGGAACAGCACCGCGAAGAGCATCGTGAAGATCGCTTGGCTCTGCAGCACGAGCGAGCTGAGGCCGGCCGGCATCCCGGCGGCCATGCCGGCGAAGAGCAGCGAGAACTTCGTGACGCCGAGCACCAGCGCGACGGCGGCGACCCAGCGCCACGGCACCTGCGGGCGGCCCACGAAGAGGATCGCCGGGAACGCCGCGAGCCCGAATCGGAGGGCGGAGAAGAGCAGCGGCGGGAAGTGGTCCAGCCCGGCGTCGATGGCGACGAAGTTGAAGCCCCAGATCGCGGCGACGGCGACGGCCAGGGCGAGGTGGCGCGCTTTCATGCCTGTCAGCCTCACGGCCGGAACCGTTAAGCACCAGCAAAATAAGCTACAGGTACGATGTAGCATCGCTACATGATTGACCTGGGACGGCTGCGCGCCCTGCACGCGGTGGCCAGCTACGGCACGGTTCTGGCGGCCGGCGAGGCGCTGCACTGCACGCCCTCCGCGATCTCCCAGCAGATCGCGAAGCTGGAGCGGGAGACCGGCGCCACCCTGGTCGAGAAGGACGGCCGCCGGCTGCGCCTCACCGAGGCCGGCCGCGTCCTGGCCGATCACGCCGAGCGGGTGCTGACCAGCGTGCACGAGGCCGAGTCGGCGCTCGCGGCGCACCGCGACACGGTCACCGGCAGGCTCACCGTGGCCGCGTTCGCGACGGCGTGCCGGGCCTTGATGCCCCATGCGCTGAGCCGCCTCGCCGAGCGATACCCGCAGCTCACCACCGGGCTGATCGAGGTGAATCCGCACGAGGGGCTGGAGCTGCTGCGGCGGGGGCACGTGGATCTTGCGGTCCTCGACGACTGGCCGGAGGTGGGCCTGCGCTACCCCGACTCGGTCAGAAAAACTCAGCTGGGTGAGGATCATGCGGATCTGATCGTGCCGCTTAAGAGCGACATTTCCGAAAATGTCGCACTGGAGGACGTCCGGCATGAACGCTGGATCGGCGTCCGGGCCGGCGACGTCTGCTACGAATACCTCGTCCGGAGACTGCCCGGCCTCGTCCCGGACTTCCAGGTCGGCGAGTTCGAGACCCAGCTCACCCTGATCGCGGCCGGCCTCGGCGTCGGGCTCATCCCCCGGCTCGCCCGCCCGGCGCTGCCCGAAGGGGTCCGGGTCGTCGCTGTCACCCCGCTGCCCACCCGGCGCGTCGTGATCGCCTGGCGGGACTCCTCGGCGGCCCGGCCCGCGATCAGGGCCGCCGAGGAGGTGCTGCGTGAAGCCTGGAGTCAGGCGGAGGCCAGCGCCGTCAGCGCCTCGCGGACCGTGAACGCGCCGGCGTAGAGCGCCTTGCCCGCGATCACGCCCTCCACGCCGACCGGCTCGAGGGTGGCGAGGGCCCGCAGGTCCTCCAGGCTGGAGACGCCGCCGCTGGCGATCACCGGCTTGTCGGTGGCCGCGCAGACCTCGCGGAGCAGGTCCAGGTTCGGGCCCTTGAGGGTGCCGTCCTTGGTGATGTCGGTGACGACGTAGCGGGACGCGCCCGCCTTGTCGAGCCGGGCCAGCACCTCGTACAGGTCGCCGCCGTCGCGGGTCCAGCCGCGGGCCGCGAGGGTGCGGCCGCGGACGTCCAGGCCGATCGCGACGCGGTCGCCGTACTCGCCGCAGATCCGGTCGCACCACTCCGGGTCCTCGAGCGCGGCGGTGCCGATGTTGACGCGGGTGGCGCCGGTCGCGAGGGCGCGGGTCAGCGACTCGTCGTCGCGGATGCCGCCGGAGAGCTCCACCTTCACGTCCAGCCGGCGGACCACGTCGGCGAGCAGCTCGGCGTTCGAGCCCCGGCCGAAGGCGGCGTCCAGGTCGACCAGGTGGATCCACTCGGCGCCGTCGTTCTGCCAGGCCAGGGCGGCCTCGAGCGGGTCGCCGTAGGCGGTCTCCGAGCCGGCGGCGCCCTGCACCAGGCGGACGGCCTGGCCGTCGGCGACGTCGACGGCGGGCAGCAGTTGGAGTGTCACTTCTTCTCCTACGAGGAACGGCGGCCGAGCACCACGACGACGAGGGCCGGCACAGCGAGAACGATGAGGGCGGTGAGGATGACCCGGAGCGCGAGCTCCGGGATGAACGTCCAGACGGCGGCGATCGCCAGCAGCGTCACGACGACGATGCCGGCCCGCTGCCGGCGGCTGCGGTGGTAGAGCCGTCCGTTGCGGCCGAAGCGCGGGGTGATCCTGCGCCGGAAGGAGCGGAGCCCGTCGCGCCGGGCGACCCGGCGGGCCCGGGCCGCCTTCTCCTTCTCCAGGACGGCGAGCCTCTCGGCCCGCCGCCGCGCGCGTTCCTTGCTCACCCCAGCCCTGCGACCCAGTTGCGGAGCAGCAGATATCCGGCGTCCGCCGACTTCTCCGGGTGGAATTGCGCCGCGCTGAGCGCGCCGGCTTCCACCACGGCCGCGAAGGGCAGGTCGTGGCTCGCGGTGGTCACATCGGCGCCGGCTCCGGCGAGCAATTCAAGATCTTGAGCCGCGTACGAGTGGACGAAGTAGAACCGGTCGTCGGCGTCGAGCCCGTCGAGCAGCCGGGAGCCGGAGGGCACGGTCACGGTGTTCCAGCCCATGTGCGGGATGCGCTCGGCGGTGAGCTTGGTGACCGAGCCGGGCAGCAGGCCCAGCCCCTTGGTCTCCACGCCGTGCTCCACCCCGGAGTCGAACATGACCTGCATGCCCACGCAGATGCCGAGCACCGGCCGGCCGGCCGCCACCCGTTCGGCGATCACCGGTCCGGCGCCGAGCGCCTCGATGCCGGCCATGCAGGCCGCGTACGCCCCGACGCCGGGCACGACGAGGCCGTCCGCCCCGGCCGCGGCAGCGAGGTCGCTGGTCACCGTGACGTCGGCGCCGGTGCGGGCGACCGCCCGCTCGGCCGAGCGCAGGTTCCCGGAGCCGTAGTCGAGGATGACGACGTTCTTCGCGGTCATGAGTCCCCCATCGGCCACCAGGCCAGCCCGCCGGCCGTGGCGATGGCCGCCAGCACGCCGGTGATCCCGATGCTGAACTTCGTGGCGCCCGCCTTGACCAGCTGGATGACCCCGCCGACCAGGATGCCGGCGAGCGCGAACAGGATCAGGGAGATCACAGGACCCCCTTCGTGGACGGCAGCGAGCCGGCGTTCCGCGGGTCGATCTCGACGGCCTCGCGCAGCGCCCGGGAGAACGCCTTGAACTGGGCCTCCACCACGTGGTGCGCGTCCGGGTGGCCGCCCGGGCGGCAGGCGCGCAGCACGTCGACGTGCAGGGTCACCTTGGCGGCGTGCCCGAACGCCTCGAAGATGTGCCGGGTCATGCTCGTCGCGTAGACCGGCCCGATGTACGGCGTGAGCAGCGGCTCGTCGTGCACCACGTACGGCCGGCCGGAGAGGTCGACGGCGGCCCGGACCAGCACCTCGTCCATCGGGATGGTCGCCGACCCGTACCGCCGGATGCCCCGCTTGTCGCCGAGCGCCTGCGCGAAGGCCTCGCCCAGCGCGATCGCGGTGTCCTCCATGGTGTGGTGCGAGTCGATCTCCAGGTCGCCCTCGGTCCGCACCAGCAGGTCGAACCCGCCGTGCTTGGCGAGCTGGTTGAGCATGTGGTCGTAGAAGCCCACGCCGGTGCTCAGGTCGCCCTTGCCGGTGCCGTCGAGGTCGATCTCGACGAGCACCTTGGTCTCGTTGGTGACGCGGTCGATGCGGCCGGTCCTGCTCACGAAAGAATCTCCTCGGCGGCGTTCAGGAAGGCGGTGGTCTCGGATTCGGTGCCGGCGGTCACCCGCAGCCAGCCGGCCAGGCCGACGTCGCGGATCAGCACCCCGCGGTCGAGGAAGGCCTGCCAGGCGGCCTTCTGATCGTCACCGGCCGCGAACAGCACGAAGTTGGCGTCGCTGTCGGCGACCCGCACGCCCCGGCCGCGCAGGGTGGTGACGATCCGGTCGCGCTGCTCCTTGATCGCCTCGACGGTGGCGAGCAGCGAGGCCCGGTGCACGACCGCGGCCCGCGCCGCGGCCTGGCTGATCGCGGACAGGTGGTAGGGCAGCCGGACCAGCTGGACGGCGTCGACCACGGCCGGGTCGGCGGCGAGGTAGCCCAGCCGGCCGCCGGCGAAGCCGAACGCCTTGCTCATGGTGCGGCTCACCACCAGGCGCGGGTGGCCGGGCAGCAGGGTCAGCGCGCTGAGCGTGCCGGGGCGGGCGAATTCGGTGTACGCCTCGTCGACGATCACCATGCCGCGGGCGGTCGCCAGGATCGCGTCCACCACGGACGGGTCCAGCGCGGTGCCGGTCGGGTTGTTCGGCGAGCAGACGAAGACCAGGTCGGGGTCGTGCTTCTCGATCTCGGCGACCGCCGCCTCGGCGCTCAGCCCGAAGTCCGGGTCGCGCAGCGCGCCGATCCATCGGGTGCCGGTGCCCTGGGCCAGGAGCGGGTGCATCGAGTACGACGGGCCGAAGCCCAGCGCCGACCGGCCCGGCCCGCCGAACGCCTGGAGCAGCTGCTGCTGCACCTCGTTCGAGCCGTTCGCGGCCCAGACGTTCGCCGTGGTCAGGTCGTGGCCGAGGTATCCGGCCAGCTCGTTGCGGAGCGCGATCGCGTCGCGGTCCGGGTAGCGGTTGAGGTCGCGCAGCTCGGCCTGCACGGCCTTGCCGATCGCCTCGACCACGTCCTCCGGGACCGCGTACGAGTTCTCGTTCGTGTTCAGCCGGACCGGGACGTCGAGCTGCGGCGCGCCGTACGGCGTCTTGCCACGCAGGTCGTCCCGGATCGGCAGGTCGTCAATGGTCGTCACTTGGAAAACCGGGCCTTCACTGCGTCACCGTGGGCGGGGAGGTCTTCGGCCGTGGACAGCGCCACCACATGGCCGGCGACGTCCTTGAGGGCCGCCTCGTCGTATTCCACGACGTGGATGCCGCGCAGGAACGACTGCACCGACAGGCCGGACGAGTGCCGCGCGCAGCCACCGGTCGGCAGCACGTGGTTGGAGCCGGCCGCGTAGTCGCCCAGCGACACCGGCGACCAGGCGCCCACGAAGATCGCGCCGGCGTTGCGGACCCGCAGGGCCCACTCCCGCGCGTCCCGGGTCTGGATCTCCAGGTGCTCGGCGGCGTATTCGTCGACCACCCGCAGGCCCTGCTCCAGGTCGTCGACGAGCACCACACCGGACTGCTCGCCGGTGAGTGCGGTGCGCACCCGCTCGTCGTGCTTCGTGGCGGCCACCTGGACGGCGAGCTCCGCCTCGACCGCGTCGGCCAGCGCCGGCGAGTCGGTGACCAGCACGCTCGCGGCGAGCGGGTCGTGCTCGGCCTGGCTGATCAGGTCGGCGGCGACGTGTCGCGGGTCGGCGGTCTCGTCGGCGAGGATCGCGATCTCGGTGGGACCGGCCTCGGCGTCGATCCCGACCACGCCGCGGAGCAGCCGCTTCGCGGCGGTCACCCAGATGTTGCCCGGCCCGGTGATCACGTCGACCGGCTCGCACCGGTCGCCCGCGTCGACGCCGTCGGCGCCGTAGCCCAGCATCGCGATCGCCTGGGCGCCGCCGACCGCGTAGACCTCGGTCACCCCGAGCAGCGCGCACGCGGCGAGCACCCGGGCGTCCGGCAGGCCGCCGTTCTCCGGCTGCGGCGGGCTGGCCACCACGAGGCCCTCGACGCCCGCCTCCTGGGCCGGCACCACGTTCATGACCACGGTGGACGGGTAGACCGCGAGGCCGCCCGGCACGTAGAGGCCGACCCGGCGGACCGGCACCCAGCGCTCGGTGACCGTGCCGCCCGGCACGACCTGCGTGGTGGTGTCGGTGCGACGCTGATCACGGTGGACCTTGCGGGCCCGCTTGATCGCTTCGAGCAGCGCGGCGCGCACCTCGGGGTCGAGGGTCGCCTCGGCCGCCGTGATCGCCTCGGCCGGGACGCGCAGGCGCTCCAGCTTCACGCCGTCGAATCTCTCGGTCGCCTCCCGGATCGCGCTGAATCCATGCTCATGAACCGCCTCGACGACCGGGCGGATCCGCTCGACGGCCACGGAGACGTCGAGCTGGGCACGGGGCAGCAGTCCGCGCGGGTCACGAGTGGAGCCGCGCAGGTCGATCCGATTCAGCACGGCACCAGTCTAGGCCGCGACCAGCGAGGGCTGCGAAGCCGACGCCCCCGGCCCAGGCGTTGAGACATGGTGCGGGCCGATGCGGCGGGTTGACCAAGGTCAGTGCTCGACTAGGCTGACAGCGTGAGCGATCGGCTGCCGGTCTTCCCGTTGAGCACGGTGCTCTTTCCCGGCCTGGTGCTGCCCCTGCACATCTTCGAGGAGCGATACCGCACCCTGGTGCGGGAGCTGGTGGCGCAGCCCGCCGACGAGCCGCACGAGTTCGGCGTGGTGACGCTGCGGCACGGCAGCGAGGTCGCGCCCGATCCGGTCGACGGCGAGGAGCCGTCGGCGCCTCCGGTGCGGGCCGAGGATCTGTACGAGGTGGGCTGCACCGCCGAGCTGCGGCACGTCACCGAGCTGCCGGACGGCCGGTTCGACATCATGACCGTGGGGCGGCGCCGGTTCACGGTGCTGAGCCTCGAACAGGGTCCGGAGCCGTACCTCACGGCACGGGTCCGCTGGCTCGCCGGCGAGGACGAGGCCGACCAGGTCGCGCATCTGCTGGCCCCGAGGGTGCTCACGGCGTTCCGGGCGTACCTCGAACTGCTGCGGCCGAACAGCGAGGTGCTCGACCAGGTGCCGGACGACCCGACGGTGCTCTCCCACCTGGTCGCCGCGACAGCGCAGCTCACCGTGGAGGAGCGTCAGCTGCTCCTCGCCACGCCCGACACGGCCACCCGGCTGCGCACCGAGCTGCGGCTGCTCAACCGCGAGTCAGGCCTGCTGGCGCGGGTCCGCGCCGTCCCCGTCCCGCTGTCCGACCTCGCCCGTCCCGCCAGCCCCAACTGACCTCTCCGGCCCGGTCGGACCGTGCGGCCCGGCGGCGCCGTAGGGCCCGGCCACGCCATGCGGCCCCTGCGGCCCGGCGCCATGCGGCCCGCCCAAGCCCTGCGGCCCGGCGGCGCCATACGGCTCGGCGACGCCGTGCGGCCCGGTGGGCCCGATCGGCACGTCGTAGGCGTCGTAGGGCGGGTGGTTCGGGCCGTACCCCGGCGCCGCGCCCGGCTGATCCAGGTCGGGGTCGTTCGACCAGCCGGCCAGCAGCGTCAGCACGATCGCGGCGGCGAACGCCGGGACCAGCGTCGGGCCGAGCGCGTGCACCTCGGGCGGCGCGAGATAGCTCGCGCCCTGCGCGGCCGAGGTGCGCCACTGCTCGTAGGCGTCCCGGCCGATCATCTCGCCGATCAGCGGGGCCACCCAGTGCCCGGCCACGAACGTCCCGCCCACGACGCCGATCAGCAGGAACGGTCCCCGGTCGCGGCGCAGCACCAGCCAGGCGGCGATCGCGACGAGCACCCCGAACGCGAGGCCGAGGAGCGTGAACCAGCCGTCGGCGGCGATGTACTGCTCGGGCGACGGGTCGTTCACGACGATGCCGTTGTCGCCGGCGTCGACCACCGGGACGCCCGGGGCGAGCCACCGCCAGAGCAGGCCGAGCGGCGCGCCCAGCGCCGCCACCACGGCGAACGTGACGAGCGTGACGGTCACGGTCCGCCGCACCGGGCGGCGGGCGCCGCGCTGGAACCGCCACCACTGCTCCGATCGCCAGGACGGCGGCGGAGCGGGATCGTAGGGCGGCGGTTCGAGGTCACTCGGTTGCACCCTACGATCCTTCCAGACTGCGCTGTGAACTCAGGCGACGGCCGACGGGCCGAGAATCATCTTGAGGTCGGCCCGCAGCGCCGGGGTCGGCGCGACCCGCACCCCGCCCAGCCGCATCACCGTGGTCCGGCTGCCGTTCTGCAGGTGGACGTGCACCTCGGTGTCGCCGGGGTGGCTGACCAGGATCTCCTTGAGCTCGTCCACGAGCGGCGGCGTGCACCGGGTGATCGGCATGGTCAGGGTGACCGGCTTGCTGTCCGGGTTGCTGGTGACATCCGGGATGGACATGTCCATCGCCATGATCCGCGGGGTGTCGTCGCGCCGGTCCACCCGGCCCTTGACCACCACGATGGCGTCCTCGGCGATGTACTGCCCGACCAGCTCGTAGGTGTTCGGGAAGAAGAGCGCCTCGACGCCGCCGGCCAGGTCCTCCAGGGTGGCCGAGGCCCATGCCCGGCCCTGCTTCGTGATCCGCCGCTGGACGCCGGTGAGGATGCCGGCCAGCGTGACGACCTGGCCGTCCGGGACCGAGCCCTCCTCGTTGAGCGCCGCGATGCTGGTGTCCGCGGCGTTCTGGAGCAGCACCTCGAGGCCGGCGAGCGGGTGGTCGGAGACGTAGAGGCCGAGCATCTCCCGCTCGAACGCGAGCTTGTCGCGCTTGTCCCACTCGGAGTCGCCGATGACCGGCATGGCGACCGTCGAGGAGACGCCGGAGTCGGTGTCGCCGAACGCGCCGAACAGGTCGAACTGGCCGGCCGCCTCGTTCCGCTTCACGTCGGCGTACGCGTCGATCGCCTCGGCGTGCACCGCGAGCAGGCCCTTGCGGCTGTGCTTCATCGAGTCGAACGCGCCCGCCTTGATCAGCGATTCGATGGTCCGCTTGTTGCAGGCGACCGCGTCCACCTTAGACAGGAAGTCGTAGAAGTCGTTGTAGTCGCCCTTCTCCTTGCGGCAGCGGGCGATCGCCTCCACCACGTTGCCGCCGACGTTGCGGACCGCGCCGAGGCCGAACCGGATGTTCTTCCCGACCGGGGTGAACGGCCCGGAGGACTGGTTCACGTCCGGCGGCAGCACCTGGATGCCCATCCGCCGGCACTCGGCCAGGTAGACGGCCATCTTGTCCTTGTCGTCGCCGACGCTGGTGAGCAGACCGGCCATGTACTCCGCCGGGTAGTGCGCCTTCAGGTACGCCGTCCAGTACGACACCAGGCCGTACGCGGCGGAGTGCGCCTTGTTGAACGCGTAGCCGGCGAACGGGACCAGCACGTCCCACACGGCCTGGATCGCCTCGTCGGAGTAGCCGTGCTCGCGGCAGCCGTCCCGGAACGGGATGAACTCCTTGTCGAGGATCTCCTTCTTCTTCTTACCCATGGCGCGGCGCAGCAGGTCGGCCTGGCCGAGGCTGTAGCCGGCGAGGATCTGCGCGGCGCGCTGCACCTGCTCCTGGTAGACGATCAGGCCGTACGTCGGCTCCAGGATCTCCCGCAGCGGCTCCTCGAGCTCCGGGTGGATCGGGGTGATCTCCTGGAGCTTGTTCTTCCGGAGCGCGTAGTTGGTGTGCGAGTCGACGCCCATCGGACCCGGCCGGTAGAGCGCCAGGACCGCGGAGATGTCCTCGAAGTTGTCCGGCTTCATGAGGCGCAGCAGCGACCGCATCGGGCCGCCGTCGAGCTGGAAGACGCCGAGCGTGTCGCCCCGGGCGAGCAGCTCGTAGGCCTTCGGGTCGTCCAGTGGCAGCGCCAGCAGGTCGAGCTTCGCGCCGTGGTTCAGCTCGATGTTCTTGTTGGCGTCGTCCAGGATCGTCAGGTTCCGCAGGCCGAGGAAGTCCATCTTCAGCAGGCCGAGCGTCTCGCAGGTCGGGTAGTCGAACTGCGTGATGATGACGCCGTCGCTGGCCCGGCGCATGAGCGGGATGTGGTCGATGATCGGCTCGGCGGACATGATGACGCCGGCGGCGTGCACGCCGGTCTGCCGGATCAGACCCTCGATGCCGCGCGCCGTGTCGATGACCTTCTTGACGTCCGGGTCGGTCTCGTAGAGCCCCCGGATCTCACCGGCCTCGTTGTAGCGCTTGTCCTCCTTGTTGAAGATGCCGCCGAGGGTGATGCCCTTGCCCATGACGTCCGGCGGCATCGCCTTGGTGATCCGGTCGCCGACCGCGAACGGGTAGCCGAGCACCCGGGCCGAGTCCTTGATCGCGGCCTTCGCCTTGATCGTTCCGAACGTGGCGATCTGGGCGACCTTGTCCTCGCCCCACTTCTCGGTGACGTAGCGGATCACCTCGGCGCGCCGGCGCTCGTCGAAGTCGATGTCGACATCGGGCATCGAGACGCGCTCGGGGTTGAGGAACCGCTCGAAGATCAGGCCGTGCGGGAGGGGGTCGAGGTCGGTGATGCCCATCGCGTACGCCACCAGCGAGCCCGCCGCCGAGCCACGGCCCGGGCCGACCGCGATGTCGTTGTTCTTGGCCCACTGGATGAAGTCGGCGACCACGAGGAAGTACGCCGGGAAGCCCATCTGGATGATGACGCCCAGCTCGTACTCGGCCTGCTTCACGTGGGTGTCCGGGATGCCGTCCGGGAAGCGCCGGCGCAGACCCTCGAACGCGACGTGCCGGAAGTACTCCTCCTCGGTGTACCCGTCCGGGATGGGGAAGCGCGGCATCAGGTTCTTGAACGTGAACATCCCGTCGGTGTCCACCTTCTCGGCCACCAGCAGGGTGTTGCGGCAGCCCTCCTGCCAGGCCTCGGAGGAGTCGACGGCGCGCATCTGGTCGGCCGACTTCACGAAGTAGCCGGAGCCGTCGAAGCGGAACCGGTTCGGGTCGGCCACGTTGCTGCCAGTCTGCACGCAGAGCAGCACGTCGTGCGCCTCGGACTGGGCCTCGTGCACGTAGTGCGAGTCGTTCGTCACCAGCGGCGGGATGCCGAGCTTCTTGCTGATCTCCAGCAGGCCGTCCCGGACCCGCTTCTCGATCGACAGGCCGTGGTCCATGATCTCGAGGAAGTAGTTGTCCTTCCCGAGGGCTTCCTGGTACATCGCGGCGGACTTGAGCGCCTCGTCGAACTGGCCGAGCCGGAGCCGGGTCTGCACCGCGCCGGACGGGCAGCCGGTGGTGCCCATGATGCCCTCGGCGTGCTCCGCGATGATGTCGAAGTCCATCCGCGGGTACTTGCCGAGCTGGCCCTCGATGGAGCCCCGCGAGTTGAGCCGGAACAGGTTCTTCAGGCCGACCGCGTTGCGCGCCCACATCGTCATGTGCGTGTACGCACCGTTACCGGAGATGTCGTCCGACTTCTGCTCCGGCCGGCCCCACTTGATCCGGCTCTTGGTGAGCCGGGACTCCGGCGCGACGTAGGCCTCGACCCCGATCACCGGGATCAGGTCGGCGGCCGTCGCCTGCTTGTAGAAGTCGTACGCCCCGTGCATGTTGCCGTGGTCGGTGATCGCCGCGGCCGGCATGCCGAGGCGCTTCGCCTCGGCGAGGAGTTCCTTGACGCGGGCGGCCCCGTCGAGCATCGAATACTCAGTGTGAACATGAAGATGCACGAACGAGTCGGACACCCGAGCCCCCCTTTAAGTCGACGGCCCAGATTACTACTCGGCGAAGGGCTCCAGCATCGTCGACGCGGCCCGCAGCCACGCCTGCCTCGTCTCGGCCTGGAGGTCCCCGTACTCGATCGAGGAACCAACCTCCAGCGCCGGGTCGTAGGGCACCACGGCGACCGCGCGGGTGCGCGTCGCGAAGTGCTTCTTGAAATCTTCCAGCAGCGGCAGGTGACCCGGCGACGGACACGAGATCAACGTCACGGCGTTCGCCACCATGTCGCCCATCCCGCTCTCCTCGAGCACGTCGAGCATCCAGTCGGCGGTGAACGCGGCGTCCTCGCGCGGCACCGTGGTGATCACCAACTGGTCGGCGGTGCGCATCACCGTCTGCCAGTTGACGCTCTCCACGTTGTTGCCGGTGTCGACACAGATGACGTCGTGGGTGCGGCGCAGCAGGTCCATCACCCGGCGCACGGTCCCCTGGTCGAGCCGCTGGGCGAACCGCGGGTTCTCCTCGCCGGCCAGCACGTCGTAGGAGCCGTCCGAGGCGTGCCGCAGGTAGGCGTCGAGCTCCTGGAGCAGCGTGTCGCCGTGCAGGTTCTCGATCCGCATGAGATCGGCGAGCAGATGCTTGATCGTCCGGGCGTGGCGGGCGCTGCCGGCCCGCAGCCCGAGCGTGCCGCGCAGCTCGTTGTCGTCCCAGGCCAGCACGCCCCGGCCGCGCACGCTGCCGATGGTCGCGGCGGCCAGCACGGTCGCGGTGGTCTTGTGCACGCCGCCCTTCGGGTTGGCGAACGCCAGCACCCGGGGCTTGCCGAGCTTGCGCCGCAGCACCGAGGCGGCGCGGTCCACCCCGTCGTCCACCCGGGTCTGCCGCCACTCGATCCGGGCGCCGGCTGCGGGCGCGGCGGCCGGCGAGATCGGCGCCGGCTGCACGGCGGGGATGCGCGGGGCGGCCTGGGGAGGCACGACCGGACCTTGAGCGGCGGGATTGCGAGGGTACGCCGGACCGGCCGGCGCCGGAGGATAGGCCGTCGCCGGAGCCGGGGCGGCCGGGGGTCCCGCGGCAGCGGCCGGCGGGGCATAGGCCGATGCGCCGTAGCCGTTCGCCGGAGGAGCGGGCGGGGCCGCATAGCCGTTGGCTGACGCGGCCGGAGACGAGCCCGGGAAGCCGTTCGCCGGAAGATCGGCCGCGGCCGGAGACGAGCCCGGGTAGCCGTTCGCCGGGGTCGCCGGGGATGACCCCGGGAAGCCGTTCGCCGGGTAGTCGGTCGCGGGCGACGCCGGATAGCCACCGGCCGGGGACGGCGCCGCGTAGCCGTTGGCGGGGTAATCACGGGACTGCCCGGCGTACCCCGAAGTGGCCGCACCGAAATCGCGCGCCGGCGGCGGAGATGGCGGCTGCTGCGCCGCAGGCGCAGGCCGCGCACCCGGATCGAAGTAGCTCGACGGCTGCTCCGGCTCACGGCGGGCCTGCCAGCGCGGGTCGAGCGGATTGATCGGCCGCTGCGGCATCGGGCGCTCGGCAGCGGGCGGCTCGGGAGAGCGGCGCTCGGGAGCGGCCTGCGCCCGGGGATCGAGGGGGTTGAACGGCCGGCGCTCCACCGGGGCGGACCGGCCCGGCTGGCCCTGCGGCGAACCCGGCTGCTGGCCCCACGGCGCCTGCTGCTGCGGATCCTGGTGCTGGCGATCCTGGTGCTGGCGATCCTGGTGCTGCCGATCCTGGTGCTGCGGAGTCTCCTCCGGCTCGTCGCTGCGGCCACCATGCCGGGCCCGATCGAGCAGCGCCCGCCAGCGCGGGGCTGGTTCCGCAGGCCGGCCCCAGCCGGTCTCGGTCCCGTCCACGGCTCGTCCTTTCTGCGCCTACCCGATTGTCATCCTCGGCGATGGTCACCCGATGGGCGATGTTCCCGCCCGATGACAGGCTACGGACGAGACCCTATTCGGGCCACCGGCCGACCGCCCATCCTCCGGTCATTCTTGATCACATAGCGGCACGCTGGTCGTGCATGTGCATCCGCCCGAACGTTTCGCGGTCGAGAAAACTAACGGCCGGACGCCCGTCAGGGTGTGCCGGACCCGTCGCGAACAGGACTCACGTCCGCCGCAGAGGGTACGGCAACCTCCCCCTCCGAGGGGAGTACGGACATCGGCGGGGCCGGGGTCGAGCTTCCGGGTGAGGCGGATGTCACAGGCGCCCCGATCGACGACGGTATAGGCGCGGGTGTGGTGGTGGCAACGGCGACTTCCGGTGATGGCCCGAGCGGGCCGGGCGTCTCCTCCGGCGTGGCCGTCTCGCCCTCCTCCGGCGTGGCCGTCTCCCCCTCCTCCGGCGTGGCCGTCTCCCCCTCCTCCGGCGTGGCCGTCTCCCCTTCTTCCGGCAGTGGGGGGCGGAACTCGGTCCGGTCCAGCTGGCGCACCTCCGGCGCCGGGTCGACCACCCGCACCACCGGGGCGCCGGCCAGATTCCCGAGCACCTCCGGAGCGGCCCGCACCACCGCCGCGAAGACGCAGTCGCAGCCGGCCCGGTAGGCGGCCGCCTCCGCCGCCGCGGTCCGCGCCGCGGCCTGGTACGCGGCCCGCAGGCGTTGCTCGTTGCGGCCGTCGCCGGTCAGCGCCTCGCTGAGCCTGCGGTACTCGGCCTCCTCGCGGTCCCGGGTCACCGCGGCCGCGAGCATCCCGTCGGTGACGTCGCCGGGCAGCCGGTAGACCGGGATCCGGGTGACCGGGGTGCGGGCGTCCGGCAGCGGCACCCGCGCGTAGACCTGGGCCACCGTGGCGCCGGCCAGCAGATCGGGCAGGCTCGCCGGCGCGGCGTAGTCCCACAGCGTCACGAGCGCCCAGGTGTCGCCGGACAGGGTGAGCGCCTCGACCTCGTGGCGGGCCGCGTCCTCGTACCCGGTGATCGACTGCCCCTCGACGACACCGACCCGGACCACCTCGCCGGTGGCCTCGCCGGCCGGCGTGCCGCGATCGATCCCGGCGAGGACCGCGATCAGGGCGAGGATGGCGGCCACCGCCGCACCGGCCATGAACACTGACCGGAGCGAGCCGCCCCCGAACCTGACGAGGACCGCCCGCCATTGGTGCGCGGGGCCCACGGTAACTCCCGACTCGTCAGCCGGCGTCCTCCAGGACGTCCAGCGCGTATTTCAGGTCGTCAGGGTAGTCGCTGACGAAGCGGACCTCATCGTGCGTCCGGGGGTGAAGGAAAGCCAGTTCGCGGGCGTGCAGCCACTGACGGTCCAGCTTCAGCCTGGCCGCGAGGGTGGGGTCGGCCCCGTACGTGAGGTCGCCGGCGCACGGGTGCCGCATCGCCGAGAAGTGCACCCGGATCTGGTGGGTGCGGCCGGTCTCCAGCCTCACGTCCACGAGGCTGGCCGACCGGAACGCCTCGAGCGTGTCGTAGTGGGTCACGCTCGGCTTGCCGCCGGACATGACCGCGAACTTCCAGTCCGAGGTCGGGTGCCTGTCGATCGGCGCGTCGATGGTGCCGCGCAGCGGGTCCATGTGTCCCTGGACCACGGCGTGGTAGCGCTTCTCCACCTCGCGCTCCTTGAAAGCGCGCTTCAGGGCGGTGTACGCCATCTCGCTCTTGGCGACGACCATGATGCCGGTGGTGCCGACGTCGAGCCGGTGCACCACGCCCTGCCGCTCGGCCGCGCCGCTGGTCGCCACGTTCTGGCCCATCGCGGCCAGCCCGCCGATCACGGTCGGGCCGGTCCAGCCCGGGCTCGGGTGGGCGGCCACGCCGACCGGCTTGTCCACCACGACGATGTCGTCGTCGCTGTAGATGATCTTCATGCCGTGCACCGGCTCGGCCACCACGGCCGGGGCGCTCACCGGCGCCGGGAGGGTGACCTCCAGCCAGGAGCCGGCGTTGACCTTCTCCGACTTGGCCCGGACCACGCCGTCGACCAGCGCGTCGCCGGCCTCGACGAGGTCGGCCGCGGCCGTGCGGGAGAGGCCGAACAGCCGGGACACCGCCTGGTCCAGGCGCATGCCGTGCAAGCCGTCCGGCACCGGCAGGGAACGCTGCCCGCTCATGCCGGCTCCTCCGTCTTCTTCTTCACGCTGACCCGGCTGCCGTCACGCTGGCGCCCGGTCAGTTCCAGCAGGACCGCGAGCACGACGCCGACGCTCAGGCAGCTGTCGGCGATGTTGAAGATCGCGAAGTACTGCCCGTTCGGCCCGAACACGCTGATCATGTCGACCACGTGGCCGTGCAGGAAGCTCGGCGCCCGGAACAGCCGGTCGCCGAGGTTGCCCAGCGCGCCGCCGAGGACCAGGCCGAGCGCGATCGCCCACGGCACCGACCGCAGCCGGCTCGCCATCCAGCCGATCCAGCCGACCACGATCAGCGTGATCAGCGGGAAGACCCAGGTGTAGTCGCTGCCCAGGCTGAACGCCGCCCCGCCGTTGCGGAACAGCGACAGGTAGACCAGTCCACCGAGGATGCGGACCGGCTCACCCGGCTCGAGGTTCTCGGTGGAGAGGTGTTTCACCCACTGGTCGACCGCGACGGCGATCACAGCGGTCGCGGCCAGCACGGCCACGGCGCGGGGGGCGAACCGCGGTTTCACGGTCGCCGGCTCGTCGGCGTTCAGCGTCGTTCCTCCAACTGCTTACAAGAGACACAGAGCGTCGCGGACGGGAACGCCGCCAGCCGCTCGACCGGGATCTGGTTACCGCACCGCTCGCACCAACCGTAGTTGCCCGACCCGAGCCGATCGATGGCGCGTTCCACCTGTGTGATCCGCTCGAGCAGGTTGTTGGCCAGCGTGATCTCCTGCTCCCGCTCGAACGTCTTGGTGCCGGTGTCGGCCTGGTCGTCCCCGGCCGAGTCGGCGAACCGCTCGCGCTGCAGCTCGGTGATCTCGCTGAGCGACTGATCGTACTCGGCCTGCAGCTCGTCGAGCCGCGCGACCAGAGCCTGCCGGATCTCCTCGGTCTCCGCCGCGGAGCGGCTCCGCTCAGCGGCGGACGAACCGGACCGGACGTCGGTTGCCTTGGCCATCGTCGCTCCCTCGGCCGCGCTCTGCGCGGCGGTCAGCTGATTGTCTTGCCCTCAGGGGGTCGCCGCCGTAGATCTTCCCTCAACTGCACAAATGGCGCGGCAGGAAACAGCCGGGCACTCATGAGGGTGGCAAGGATACGGAAGGTGAAGGTGTCCCGACAACCGTCGCCGGGCCGTCGGATGTACGACGATACACCTCACGTGACCCACCGATCACCACGAGTCAGCAGAGCAGGGCGGCGAGCCGCGGCTCCCATTCCTCGGGCGGAGCCGCGACCGCGTAGACCTTGTCCCGGCTCGTCGCGCCGATCTTCAGCTCGACGTCGGCGGCCCGCACGCCCAGCGCCTTGGCGAGCGCCCGGCGGACCGCCTCGGTGGCCCGGCCGTCCACCGCCGGGGCGCTCACCGCGACGATCAGAGCCGGGCCGTGCGGCCCGTCGTGGCGGCCACCGACCCGATCCCGCCCGGCGCCCGGCTTGACCCGGACCGCGACGCTGCCCGCGGACCGGCCGGTGCCGGGCCGCGCGGAGCGATCAGTGCCGGGCTGCGCGGAGCGATCAGTGCCGGACCGCGCGGAGCGATCAGTGCCGGGCCGCGCGGACCCGCCGGTGCCGGGTCTCATGGATTGGTCAGCGCGGGGCCACGGCGGCGACCAGCCGGTCCACCGGCCGGCACAGGCCGCACGGGCTGAAGCCGAGCTCGACCGCCTCGTTCACCGGCAGCGGCTCGGTGAGCCGGCCGACCAGGTGAGGGCAGTCCGCCATGTGGTAGCGGGGGCGCCCGTCGACCACAAGCACCTCGGCGTCGAGCCGGGCCACCAGGACCGCGTCGGCCGGCCGCACCGACTGCGGCAGGGGCTCGTCGTCCGGGTCGTCGTCGTCCGGCTCGCCGAACTCGTCGGCGCCGTTCGGGCTCTCGGCGGCGGTGGCGACGGTCTCGGTCACCGGAGTCTCGGTCACCGGAGTCTGGGCCATCGGGGTCTGGGCCACCGGGGTCTGGGCCACCGGGGTCTCGGTCACCGGAGTCTGGGCCGCCGGGCTCTCGGCAACGGGGGCCGGAACATCCTCGGCCTCGGCCGAGCGGCGCCAGGATGGATCGTCGGCCTCGGCCGGGCGGCGCCAGGACGGATCGTCGGATTCCGGCGCGCGGGCGGCGCCGATCGTGGAGGCGGCGCGGTCGTAATCGGGTGCGGAGTCGGAATCGGCATAGTCTGCGCGCACGTCCCGCTCACCCGCCTCGCGGGCCTCCCAGGCGTCCCATTCGGGGTCGTTCTCCGGGGTTGCCGCCGCGGCGGCGGGGGCTGCGGCGCCGACCTGATCCGCGAAGCCTGATTCGGCTGCGAACGGCGTCCCCGCCGGTGCAGAATCTTCGACGTAGGAACCCCGCGGGCCGTCCTCCCCGGGGAGCGGCGGCTCCGGCATCGGGCCGGGGCGCTCCCAGACGGGGTCGCGGGGCCGGTCGGACTCCTCGGCGAGCCGGCGCGCGGCCGACTGGCGGGCCGCGAGGACCAGCGCGACGGCGATGAGCAGGCTCGTCACGATCGCGGCTATCAGAAGACTGCTCGACCCGTTCAGGAAACCGAGCGCGAGAAACAACACCGCGACGGGGATGAGCAGGAGACTAGCAACGATCATGGCTCATCCTCGTCGCGGTACGGTTTCGACCAGGGGTTTCGGTCAGCGGCCCGACTCGATGGAGTTGGCACGGCCGCCGTACGAGCCGGCGAGGCCGGCCGCGGCGAGACCGCCGGAACCGCCCACCGCGCGGCCCGAGTCGGCGCGGGTCAGCTCGGCCTCCAGGCCCTGACCACGGCCGTCCAGGTCACGCAGCTGGCTCTCGAGGTAGGCCTTCAGCCGCGTGCGGTATTCCCGCTCGAACTGCTTCAGCTCCTCGATGTGCTTCTGCAGCGCGGTCCGCTTCGCGTCCAGGCCGCCCATGGCCTCCTGGTGACGCTGACGGGCGTCGCGCTCGAGGGCATCGGCCTTGGCCCGCGCCTCGCGGGTGACCTCCTCCGCCTTGGAACGGGCGTCGGAGAGAAGCTTGTCGGCCTCGCGGCGCGCGTCGGACACGTGGTCGTCGGCGGTGCGCTGGGCCATCATGAGCACCCGCAGCGCCTGCTGCTCGCCGTCGGCGGCGGAGGCGCCGGCGCCCGGGCCGGGGCCCTGCGCGCGGACCTGCTCGAGCTCGGCCTGCATCTGGCGGGCGGCCTGCTCGGCGGCCGACTTGTCCCGCTGCACGCGGTCGAGCTGGGCCTTCAGGTCGTTGAGCTCGGCGGCCATGCGGGGGTCGGCACCCGGGGCCACTGGCGCGCCACCCCGGCCACCGCGCTCCACCTGGGCGCGCAGCTCGTTGTTCTCCTCGATCAGACGGGCGAGCTCACGCTCGACCTCGTCCAGGAAGGCGTCGACCTCCTCCTCGTCATACCCCCGCTTGCCGATCGGGGGCTTCTTGAAGGCGACGTTATGAACGTCGGCCGGGGTCAGCGGCATCGAAACTCCTCGGGTCAGTCGCGGCCGCGGTTGGGGCTGCTGTCTAGCTGTATGTCTTGATCAGTGGAACCAGCACGAAGTTCATGAGCACGAACAGGATAACCAGCAGCACGATGGAAGCCAGGTCCAAACTCACGTTACCAATGCGCAGCGGTGGGATCACACGCCTCAACGCCTTGAGGGGCGGATCCGTGACGCTCCACACCGATTCGAGTCCGGCGGACGCACCTCGGCTGGGCTGCCACCGTCGTCCGTACTGGAGTACCGCACCCAGCACGAACCTGGCCAGCAGCACCATGAAGAAGAGGTACAGCAAGATATAGAGAATCTGGAACACGATCGACAGCACGTTCGGCGGATCCCTCGTTCGGGTCAACTCTGAGTGAAGAAGCCGCCCTCAGCGATCTTGGCCTTGTCCTCTGCGGTGACCTGGACATTCGCCGGTGAGAGCAGGAAAACCCGGTTGGTCACGCGCTCGATCGTACCGCGAAGACCGAAAGCCAGCCCGGCGGCGAAGTCGACCAGCCGGCGAGCGTCCGACTCATCCATCTCGGTGAGATTGATGATGACCGGGACGCCGTCGCGGAAGTGCTCTCCGATCGTGCGGGCCTCCCGGTACGTGGTGGGGTGCAGCGTGGTGATCTGGTAACGCTGCTCCTCCTCCACCGGACGCGGCTGCACCTGGGGCTGGACCTGCGGCTGCGGCTTCAGGGCGAGGTTCTCCCGGGTCGAGTACGAGAGGGCGTTGCTCTGCTCCGGCGCCGGCTGCGGCCGGGTGATGGAGCGCACGCTCGCCCGATCGAGGCGCTCGCTCTCCTCCCGGTCGAGGTCGGCACGCGCGGCGGAGACCCGGTCGAGGCGGCTGCTGCGCTCGGACCGCGCCCGCGGAACGGCGCGCTCCTCCTCCTCGTCCTCCTCGGCGAACTCGTCGGCGTAGCGGTCGCGGTCGCTGGTGTAGCGCTCACGCTCGCGCTCCCGGCCGCGGTCACGGTAGGAGCTCTCCCGGTAGCCGCGGTCGTCGTACCCGCGGTCGTCGTCCTCCTCGACGAGGCCGAGCCAGACGCCTGCCTTACGCAATGCGCTCACGCCGCCCCTCCCTGCCGAGCGTCCATGCCCCCACCTCCGTGTCCGCTGTGCGGCGCGCGCCCCCTTCGGCGTGCCGCGTCCCCCCTTGTACGAGCCGAACACACGGATCCGATTCGGACCCACGACTCGCTGCGACGCTGCGTCGTCGGACGCGGCGGCCGCCGAGGCGGTGAGTCCGTCGCGTAAAACAACACCTGTGTAGTTTGCTGCCCGGCGCAAGGCTACCGCAGCGAGTTTCGCATCCCGAGTAAAGATGTACCGATCCGTACGTGTGTCGCCCCGTGCCGGACGGCCGCCTCGAGGTCGCCGCTCATGCCCGCGGAGACCGTCGTGGCGCCCGGATACCGCTCGCTCAGGCGCCCGGCCAGCAGGGCCAGTCGCTCGAACGCGCGGTCCGGATCCCAGCCCAGCGGCGCCACCGCCATCACGCCGGCGAGCCGGAGACCGTCCGATGAGGTCACCGTGTCGGATACCCGCCAAAGATCATTTTCAACCACGCCGCCGCGCTCCGGGTCGCCGTCGATGCTGATCTGGATCAACACGTCGAGCGGGACCGCGCGGCCGGCGGCGGCCCGCCCCAGGGCCTCGGCCAGACGTTCCGAGTTCACCGACTCGACCACGTCGGCGTACGAGACCACCGACTTCACCTTGTTGCGCTGCAGCTGACCGACGAAGTGCCAGCGGAGGCGTACCCCGTCCGCGGCGAGCGCGGCGGCCTTGGCCGCCGCCTCCTGGTCCTTGTTCTCCCCGACGTCGGTGACGCCGAGCCCGGCGAGCAGAGCGACGTCGCTCGCCGGGTAGGTCTTCGTCACCGCGGTCAGGGTGACGCTCTCCACCGGGCGCCCGGCCGCCTCACAGGCGCGGGCGATCCGGTCGTTCACCTGCACGAGATTGGCGGCGAGCTCGGCCCGCCGCCGTTCATCACGTTCCATCGGCAGTGCTACGAGCCGTTCTTCAGGAAGTCCGGCACGTCCACGTCGTCGAAGAGCACCCGGCGCGGCGGCGGAGTGGCGGCCGGCTGCACCGGCGGCGGGCTCACCGGCGCCGAGACCGGCGGGCTGGCGGGCTGCGGCACGACCTTGCGGACCGGCTCGGCCGGCTTGTACGAGGGCGTGCCCCCGTCGAAGCCCGCCGCGATCACGGTGACCCGCACCTCGTCGCCGAGGGCGTCGTCGATCACGGCGCCGAAGATGATGTTCGCGTCCGGGTGGGCCGCGTCGGTGACCAGCTGGGCCGCGTCGTTGATCTCGAACAGGCCGAGGTCCGAGCCGCCGGCGATGGAGAGCAGCACGCCGCGCGCGCCGTCCATGCTCTGCTCCAGCAGCGGGCTGGAGATGGCCCGCTCGGCCGCCTCGACCGCGCGGTTGTCGCCGCGCGCGCTGCCGATGCCCATGAGCGCGCTGCCGGCGTTGCTCATGACGCTCTTCACGTCGGCGAAGTCCAGGTTGATCAGACCCGGCGTGGTGATCAGGTCGGTGATGCCCTGCACACCGGAGAGCAGGACCTGGTCGGCCTGGCGGAACGCGTCCATCATGCTGATGCCGCGGTCGCCGAGCGCGAGCAGCCGGTCGTTCGGGATGACGATCAGGGTGTCGCACTGGTTGCGCAGCTCGTCGATGCCGGCCTCGGCCTGGACCTGCCGCCGCTTGCCCTCGAACGAGAACGGGCGGGTGACCACGCCGATGGTGAGCGCGCCGAGCTTGCGGGCGATGTTCGCCACGACGGGCGCGCCGCCGGTGCCGGTGCCGCCGCCCTCGCCGCAGGTGACGAAGACCATGTCGGCGCCCTTGAGCACCTCCTCGATCTCGTCGCGGTGGTCCTCGGCGGCGTTCTTGCCGACGTCGGGCTGCGCGCCCGCGCCGAGGCCGCGGGTGAGCTCGCGGCCGACGTCGAGCTTCACGTCGGCGTCGCTCATCAGGAGCGCCTGGGCGTCCGTGTTGATCGCGATGAACTCGACGCCCTTGAGCCCGACCTCGATCATGCGGTTCACGGCGTTAACACCGCCGCCGCCGATACCGACGACCTTGATAACCGCCAGGTAGTTGTGTGGAGGTGTCATCGGTCTCCAGCCTTCCCTTCCAGGGTGGACGAACGTCGACGGCGCACTTCGACATCCGCTGCCGTACAAGGGAGGGCGAGGAAACCCTCACCCTCTACTAGAGGTTTAGAGTTATGTCAACCACTCAGAACCTCTCGACGCAACGTAAGCAAACATCCGGCCGTCACCAAAGACCCCGGACGGCGTGTCGCGTCCGCTTACGTGGCGAGTATCCGACTGACCCGTAACCTCGGACGTTATATTCCGTTCCTACGGCTTCGTCCGGATTAATCGGATAATCACCGAATTGTCACGACTGTCGGGGCGCTCACGTCGATCTCCTCGCCCTTCTGCCCGAGCAGCTCGGTCGCCACCTTGCTCTTCTCGTCACTCTTGGTCTCGTCGCCCCAGATGACGACCCGGCCCTTCCGTAACTCCAACCGGATCTGCACCGGCGAGGGGACGGCCACCGCCACGAGCTGTTTGCGGAGTTCGTCACTGAGGGCGGAGAGCACCGTCAGCGCCGACTCGGTGTTCGTGTCGAGCGGGCCGGGCGCCGAGAGCCGGGCCAGCGGCAGCCCGGACGGCTGCTCCTTCACGGCCCGGAACGGCACTCCGTCGTCGTCGATCAGGATGAAGCCCTGCTTCGCCGGGACGGCCGCCACGGCGGTGCGCTCGATCACCTCGATCACCACCGTCGACGGCCAGCTGCGGCTCACCACGACCCGGTCCACGGCGGGCAGCCCGCGCACCCGGGCGCCGGCCGCGCCGAGGTCGACCCGGGCCAGCGGGCGCCGGTCCGGGATCGCGGCGGCCCGGCGCACCTGGTCCTGGCTGAGCAGCTCGGTGCCGACCACCTCCACCTGGCGCACGCCCAGCACCGAGGTGCCGTAGACGAGCCAGACCAGGCCGCCGGCGACCAGCAGCACGCCGGCGCCGATCAGCCACGGCATCGCGGCCTTCAGCCGGCGCTGCCGGGCCCGGGCCATGAACCGCCGCGCCGACGACGGCACCGCGTCCGTGTCGGCGCGGACCAGCCGCCAGTTGCGCGTGCCCCCGCCCGCTCCCGGCTTGCCCGCCCCCGGCTTGCCCGCCACGCTATCCGGCCAGGTCCGGCTGCTGGTCCGCCTCGGCGAGCGCGGCCAGCAGCTCGTCGCCCATGAGCGAGATCGGCGGCGCGCCCATCGTCACCACGACGTCGCCGGGACGGCTGCGGCGGACCACCTCGGCCGGCACGTCGTCCCAGTCCGGCACGAAGACCTTGCGGTCGTCCGGCAGGTCGATCGCGGCGGTCAGCGCCCGGCCGCCCTCGCCCGGCCCGCGGGTCTCCCCCGGCCCGAACACCTCCATGCAGATCACCTCGTCGGCGACCGCGAGGCCCTCGGCGAGCTCGGCCTGCAGGTCCCGGGTGCGGTAGACCCGGTACGGCTGGAAGACCACGAGCAGCCGGCCGTCCCCGGCCACCTCGCGCAGGGTCCGCAGCGCGGCCATGACGGAGGTGGGGTGGTAGGCGTACTCGTCGTAGACGCGTACCCCGGCGGCGATGCCCTTGCGCTCGAAGCGCCGGCGCACCCCCGGGAACGACTCCAGCGCCTCGATCACCCTGTCCAGCGGCAGGCCCAGCTTCAGCGCGGTCAGCACGGTGGCGGCGCTGTTGAGGCCCATGTGCTTGCCGGGCAGCGCCAGCTTCACCTCGCCGAGCGGCTTGCCCTCGAGGGTGGCCTGGTAGCGCACGCCGCTGGTGGAGGACACCACGTCGCTGATCCGCAGATCCGCGTGCTCCGATTCCCCGTACGTGTAAACGGTCTTGCCCTGGGCCTTGAGCCCCTCGATCAGCTCCTCGGTGCCCGGACCGTCGGCGCAGGTCACCACGAAGCCGTCGGCGAGCTTGCCGAACTCGAGGAAGCCGGCCTTGAGCGACTCCAGGTCGCCCCAGTTGTTGAGGTGGTCACCCTCGATGTTCGTGATGATCGCGACGTGCGGCCGGTAGATCAGGAACGACTTGTCGCTCTCGTCCGCCTCGACCACGAAGTGCGGGCCGGTGCCGTGATGCCCGGCCGCGCCGGCCGCCGAGATCTCGCCGCCGATCACGAACGACGGGTCCTGGCCGGCGTGCTGCAGGATCACCGTCATGATCGAGGTGGTGGTGGTCTTGCCGTGGGTGCCGGCGATCGCGATGCCCTGCCGGTTCGTCATGGCCGCGGCGAGCGCCTCGGAGCGGTGCAGCAGGCGCAGGCCGCGGCGGCGGGCCTCGGCCATCTCGATGTGGTCGTGCGGGATCGCGGTCGAGTAGACGACCGTGTCCACGCCGTCCAGGTTCGACGCGACGTGCGACATGTGCACGGTGCCGCCGAGGGCCCGCAGCGCGGTGAGGGCGGGCCACTCGCGCAGCTCGCTGCCGGAGACCGGGACACCCCGGGTCAGCAGGAGGCGGGCCAGGCCGGCCATGCCGACCCCGCCGATCCCGATCAGATGCACGCTGCCCAGGTCCTCGGCGGTCAACTCGCCGGCCGGCGTCAGCTCCGCCGTGTTCACAGATCAACTCCCTCAGTGCAAAGCACGTTCAGCTCACCGCTTCCAGGACGTAGCGCAGCAGCGCCTCGTCGCCGTCCCGCCGGCCGTACCGCGCCGCGGCCGCGCCCATCGCGCCGAGCCGCTGCCGGTCCCGCGCGATCGGGATGATGTTGCGTTCGATCCAGTCCGGGGTCAGCTCGCTGTTGTCGACGAGCAGGCCGCCACCGGCCTCCACCACGGGCAGCGCGTTGCGGCGCTGCTCCTGGTTGCTGTACGGGTAGGGCACGTAGATCGCCGGCATGCCGAGCGCCGTGGTCTCGGCCACCGTGATCGCGCCGCCCCGGCAGAGCATCAGGTCCGCGGCCGCATAACCGAGTTCCATCTCGGAGAGATACGGGACCACCACGTACGGGACCGGCAGGTCGTTCGGCACCTCGAACGGGTCGTTGCGCCCGCCCTGCACGTGCAGCACCTGGATGCCGGCGTGGGCGAGGCGCTTCGCGGCGGCCGCGACCGCCAGGTTGATGGTCCGGGCGCCGGACGAGCCGCCGGAGACGAAGAGCACCGGCAGGTCGGGGCGGAGCCCGAAGTGGTAGAGGGCCTGCGGGCGCAGCGCCGGCCGGTCCATGTGGGTGATCCCGGTGCGCAGCGGCACGCCGACGAGCCGGGCGTTGCGCAGCGACTCGGCCTGCTCCAGCTGGTGCGGGAAGCCGACCGCCACCCGCTTCGTGAACTTCATGCCCATCCGGTTCGCGACACCCGGCGGCACGTTCACCTCGTGGATCACGATGGGCAGCTCACGGCGCCAGGCCGCGAGGTAGGCCGGCACCGACACGTAGCCACCGAAACCGACGACGACCTCGGCCTGCACCTCGTCGATGATCTCGCCGGCCGCGTGCGCCGACTTGTACATCCGATCCGGCGTGCGCAGCAGGTCCAGGTTCAGCGCCCGGGGCAGCTGGAACGCCGGGATCACGCGCAGGTCGTACCCGGCCGCCGGGATCAGCTGGTTCTCCATGCCCTTCGGGCTGCCCAGCGTCGTGATCCGGATGTTCGGGAAGTGGCGCCGCAGAGCGTCGGCGAAGGCGAGCAGCGGGTAGATGTGACCACCGGTGCCTCCTCCGGCGAGCACGACCGACCGCAGCTGGCTCATCACCGTCTCCTCTCGTCCCCCACTCCAACGGGTTTCTTCTGCGTCGGCCGCCGCGGCGCCGGGGGTAGCGGCGGCAGCGGGGCCCACAGTAGTCGTACCCATCTCGGGGTCGGACGGGCGTTCAGCGCTCGCGCGGCATCCGGTTCCGCCCGGGCGAACGACGCCAGCATGCCGATCGCCGCGAGAGTCACCACCAGAGCGCTACCACCTGCGGAGATGAACGGTAGCGGAAGGCCGGTGATCGGCAGCAGCCCGACCACCCCACCCATGTTGATCACGGCCTGAGCGACCAGCCACGTGGTGATCGCGGAGGCGGCGAGCCGGCGGAACGGGTCCTGCGACCGCCGGGCGATCCGGAAGCCGGTGTACGCCAGCACCGACAGCAGCGCCAGCACCACGGCGCACCCGACGACGCCGAGCTCCTCCGCCACGATCGAGAAGATGAAGTCGTTCTCGGCCTCGGGCACCCAGCCCCACTTGAGCGCGCCCTTGCCGAGCCCGACGCCGAACCAGCCGCCCTCGAAGATCGCCGACCGGCCCTGGATGATCTGGTAGCAGGCCTTGTCGATGTCACACTCGCTGAGCGGCGTGAGGAAGCTGGTGAGCCGCTCCAGCCGGTAGTTGGGCTCCCCGGCCGCACCGGACCCGGCGCCGCGCGACGCCGCCGCGATCAGCAGGCCGACACCGGCGAGCCCGAGCACGCCGAGGGCCGCGAAGAACTTCATCCGCACCCCGGCCGCCCAGAGCAGACCGACGATGAGGGAGAGCAGCACCAGCATGGTGCCGAGGTCGTTGTAGCCGACCAGCACGAACAGCAGGCCGATCACCGGGAAGAGCGGCATCGCCAGCTCCCGCCAGTGCCCCAGCTTCGGCCCCTTGCGCGCGATCACGTCGGCGCCCCAGAGCACCATGCCGACCTTGGCGAACTCACCCGGCTGCATGCTGACCGGGCCGATGTACAGCCAGTTCAGGTCGGACTTGATCGGACCCAGGCCGCTCTTCGCGATCCCGGCCGACTTGAGCGCGTGCAGCACCGCCAGGAGCGTCAGCAGCAGGATCGCGAGACCGATGACGTATTTCCCGAGCGTCCGCAGCGTCTGCGCGGGAAGCCGCTGGCAGATCCAGAACGCCACCAGCCCGAGCAGGGCGAAGACCGCCTGACTGGAGATCTCCGAGAACGCGTTCCCGTTCTTCGCGTACGCCTCCACGCTGGTCGCCGAGAACACCATGGTGAGCCCGATGAGCAGCAGCAACCCGGAACTGGCGATCAGCAGGTAGTAGGACGAGAGGGGGCGGGCCAGCAGCCCGTGCACCGCGGGCAGCAGCTGCCGGCTCAGCGACGGGCGGGCCTTCTGGTTACGGTCGTCCGCCATATCCCCATCATCGTCGGATGTCCACCTTCCACAGGCGTCACACCACGGCGTGTCGCGCTTGTTCCCGCTCACTGCCAAACCCATTTTTCGGGTACGACCTACCCCGTCCCCACCCGCACCACCACCGTCCCGTGGCGCACCACACCTGCGGCCACCTCCGCCCGGCGCGACCCGCCGCCGGCCCCGGCGTCCCTCACCCTCCCGCCGTCCCGTCCACCCCCGCCGAACGCCCCACCTCCTAGGCCGTCACCGACCGCCACCCAGCTGCACAGAAGAGCGACAAATCGGGCGCAAGAAGAGCCATGACGTACAGCCACCCCAGCCTGGCTGCACAGCAGAGCGACAAATCGGGCGTGAAGGCAGCCATGGCGTACAGCCGCCACAACCTGGCTGCACAGGAAGGCGACAAAACCGGCGTGAAGGCAGCCATGGCGTACAGCCACTGCGGCCCGGCTGCACAGGAGAGCGGCAAATCGGGCGCGCACCGAGCCGTGGCGTGCAGCCGAGCCGGCGCGGCCCGGCTGCACCGGAGGGCGACGAAACGGGCGCCGAGAGAGGGCGGGCTTGGGCGGCCGGCTGTGGGCGACCTTCCGGAACCGCGTGGAGGGTGGGTGGAGGGTGAGGGGACGCCGGGGCCGGCGGCGGGACGCGCCGGGCGGAGGTGGCCGCAGGTGTGGTGCGCCACGGGACGGCGCTGGTGCGGCTGGGGGCGGCCGGTCACCTCGTACGGATGAAGGGGGTGACCGGCCGCAGCGAGCTCAGCCCATGACCGCCAGGTGATCGCTGTAGAAGAGGCCCAGGCCGATCGCCGCGCAGATGCCCGCGATGATCCAGAAGCGGACCACGATGTTGACCTCGGACCAGCCCGCCAGCTCGAAGTGGTGCTGGAGGGGGGACATGCGGAAGACGCGCTTGCCGGTCGTCTTGAAGGAGATGATCTGGATGACGACGGACATCGTGATGATGACGAAGAGGCCGCCGATGATGACCGAGAGCAGGGTCGTGCGGGTGGCGACGGCGAGGCCGCCGATCAGGCCGCCGAGGGCGAGGGCTCCGGTGTCGCCCATGAAGATGCGGGCCGGGTTGGTGTTCCACCAGAGGAAGCCGACGCAGGCCGCCGCCGCGGCTGCCGCGATCATCGCGATCTCGAGCGGATCTCGTACCTGATAGCAGTGCTGCTGGGTGAGCTCGCTGGTGAGGCGGTAGTCGTCGTCGCCGCACCAGTGCCGGTACTGCCAGAAGCCGATCAGCGAGTACGCGCCGAGCACCAGGATCGACGCGCCGGTGGCGAGGCCGTCGAGGCCGTCGGTGAGGTTCACGCCGTTCGACATCGCCATGATGACGAAGACGAAGACCATGACCGAGCCGACCTTGCCGACGTCGAGCCAGCTCACGTCGCGGATGAAGGAGATCTTCTCGCTCGCCACGGTCTGCCCGTTGGTGCTCGGGAAGTTCAGCGCCACCAGGCCGAACGCCGTGCCGATGAGCAGCTGGCCGAGGAGTTTGCCCTTGGCGCTGAGGCCGTCCGAGTTCTTCTTGCGGACCTTCAGGAAGTCGTCGAGGAAGCCGACCGCGCCGCAGAAGACGAAGATCCCGAGCAGGACCAGCGCCGTCATGGTCGGCTTCTCCTGGGCGATCTGCCGGTCCGGCAGGGTGGTCAGCGCCAGGTGGCCGGCCACGTACGCGAAGACCGTGGCCAGGATGAACGCCACGCCGCCCATCGTGGGGGTGCCCCGCTTGCCCAGGTGGGTCTGCGGGCCGATGGTGCGGATCGGCTGCCCGGCCTTGAGCGCCGAGAAGACCCGGATCGCGATCGGGGTGCCGAACAGCGAGATGAGAAAGGCGACCGCGGCCGCGACGATGACTGCCCTCACTTGGGCTGAACCTCCTCGGGATGCCGCAGCCAGTCGGCGACGTCCCACGTGCGGTACCGGGAACCCTTGACCAGCACGACGTCGTCGGCGCGCAGGTCATTCTTCAGGATGGCGATGGCCTCGGCCTGGTCGGCGGCGAGGTGCTTCTCCGCCATCGCGGAGGCACCGTCCAGGATGGGGCGGGTGTTCTCGCCGACGGCGATCAGGCGGTCGACGCCCAGCTCGGCGGCGAGCCGGCCGACGTCCCGATGTCCGGAAATTTCGTATTCGCCCAACTCGGCCATGTAGCCGAGGACCGCGGTGGTCCGGCGGTCCCGGCCCATCGCCGCCAGGGCACGGAGGGCCGCGGACGTCGAGGAGGGGTTGGCGTTGTAGGAGTCGTCGATGACCCGCACGCCGTCCTCCCGGTCGAAGACGTCCATCCGGCGGCCGGACACGATGCCCACCTCGCCGAGCGCCTCGACCAGCTCGTCGAAGTCCATGCCGGCGCTCAGGGCCACGGCGGCGGCGGCCAGGGTGTTCGCCACTTGATGACGACCGGCCACGGCCAACCGGACAAGTCCCGATTTTTCGTTGAATTTCATTGTGTACGTTGCCCGGCCCGCATCGTCGAGCGACACCTCGCTCGCCCGCACGCCGGCGCCGGCCTCCCCGGTGAGGATCACCTTCGCCGAGGTCCGCGCCGCCATGCCGGACACCAGGGGGTCGTCCGCGTTCAGGATCGCCACCCCGTCCGCCGGCAGGGCCTCGACCAGCTCCCCCTTGGCGAGGGCGGTCCCCTCGACCGAGCCGAACTCGCCGATGTGCGCGGCGCCGACGTTCAGCACGACGCCGATCCTCGGCTGGGCGATCTCGGTCAGGTAGCGGATGTGACCGATACCGCGGGCGCCCATCTCCAGCACCAGGAAGCGGGTCTCCGCGGTGGCCTGCAGGACCGTGTACGGGAAGCCCAGCTCGTTGTTGAGCGAGCCGGCCGGGGCGACGGTCGGGCCGAGCCGTGCCAGCAGCTGGCCGATGTAGTCCTTCGTGGTCGTCTTCCCGGACGAGCCGGTCAGCCCCACAATCGTCAACTTGTCCAGATTTTTCGTGACATGGCGTGCCAAAGCCGCCAGCGCCGCGAGCTGATCCTCGACGATGACCGACGGCACGCCGACGTCCTTGGTCCCGAGGACCCCGGCCGCCCCCGCCTCGATCACCGCGGGAGCGTAGTCGTGCCCGTCGGCCTTCTCCCCCTCGAAGGCGACGAAGAGGCCACCGGCCGGGACCTTGCGGGAGTCGTACTCGACGCCGCCGGTCACCGTGACATCCTCGGCGGCGTTGACCACCCGGCCGCCGGTCACGGCGGCGATGGCCGCCAGGGTCATCGGGATCATCTCCGGCCTCCCAGCGCCGCGGCCAGCTCGATACGGTCGTCGAACGGCAGCACCTCGCCGTTCACCTCCTGGCCCTGCTCGTTGCCCTTGCCGAGCACCGCGATCACGTCGCCGGCCGCCGCGAGCCGGACCGCCTCGTCGATCGCGGCACGCCGGCCGCCCACCTCGATGATCTTCGAGGCGGCGTGGGCGGACTCCGCGCCGTCCCGGACCGCGGCCCTGATCACGGCCGGGTCCTCGGTGCGCGGGTTGTCGTCGGTCACGATCACGAGATCGGCGCCGTGGGCCGCGGCGTCGCCCATGAGCGGCCGCTTGCCCTTGTCCCGGTCGCCGCCCGCGCCGATCACGCAGATGAGCCGACCGCCCCGGCCGGTGGCGAGCTCGCGCAGGGCCGCGAGGGCCGCGACGATCGCGTTCGGCTTGTGGGCGTAGTCGACGACGCCGAGGATCTCGCCGGGGGCGTCGACCTGCTCGAGGCGGCCGGGCACCCCCTTGCACTCCTTGATCCCGCGGCCGGCGGTGGCCGGGTCGACCCCGGCGCCGGCCAGCAGGGCGAGGGCGAGCAGGGCGTTCGCCACGTTGTGCAGGCCGGGGAGGGCGACGCCGGTCTCCACGGTGAGGCCGCCCGGCCCGTGCGCGGTGAAGGTCTGCCCGAAGTCGGAGACACGGACATCGCCGGCCCACCAGTCCGCCGCGACATTCCCGGAAGCGGAATACGTGACCGATTTGTCATGCTTTAAGCGCATAACTTCCGAGTCATCGTAGTTCAGCACTTCGACTGCCGACCTACCGTCGAAGAGCCGGGCCTTCGCGGAGAAATACTCTTCCGAGGAGGCGTGGAAGTCGAGGTGGTCCTGGCCGAAGTTGGTGTACCCGGCCGCCGCGAACGCGATCCCGTCGGCTCGCCCCATCACGAGGGCGTGGCTGGACACCTCCATGACGACTGCCGAGACCCCGCGCTCGAGGCCGGCCGCGAGGATCGCCTGGAGGTCGGTCGCCTCCGGCGTGGTCCGCACCGACTTGACCACGAAGTCCCCGAGCCGCGTCTCCACGGTTCCGACCAGCCCGGTGACCAGACCGGCGGCCCGCAGCCCGGCCTCGACGAGGTACGACGTCGACGTCTTCCCGGCAGTGCCGGTGATGCCGATCATCGTGAGCCGCCGCGACGGATCACCGTAGATCGCCGACGCGACGGCGCCGAGGACCGCCCGCGGGTCGTCCACGACGAGCGCGGGCAGCCCGGCCTCCGCGGCGAGCGGCAGGCCCGCCCTATCGGTCAGCACGGCCACCGCTCCCGAGGAACGGGCCGAGGCTATGAACTCCGCCCCGTGCCGGTTCGCTCCGGGGAGAGCCGCGTACAAATCGCCGGGGCGCACGGCCCCGCTACTGTGAGTGACCCCAGTGACATCAATGTCACCGCCCGCCGCTTCCACGCTGAGCAACGCGGCGAGCCTGCTCAACGGGTACGGCGTGACGTTCACGGGTCGGGGAATGCCGGACACGGCGTCAGACCCTACCCCGTGCCGCACCGGTTCTCGTCAACGCCATGCGGCCGGGGTTCATGGATGGATCTTGAAAGTCGGCGGCTTCGTACTGGACGGTGGCACACGGTAGCGGAGCAACGTGTTCGACATCATCTCGCTGAAGGCCGGCGCGGCCACGTCGCCGCCACCGCCGGTCGCCACGTCCATCGAGACGGCGATGACGTACCGCGGGTCCTCGGCGGGCGCCATGCCGATGAACGAGCTGGCGTTGTGGCTGGTGTACTGCCCGTCGGTGAGCATCTTGCCGGTGCCGGTCTTGCCGGCCACCCGGTATCCGGGCACCGCCGCGGCGCCACCGGTGCCGCCCTTCGCGTCGACCACGGCCTCCATCATGGTCCTCAGCTGCGCGGCGACGCCCGGGTCGAGCACCTTGTGCGTCTTCGGCTCGGCGGCCGGGGTGACCTTGCCGTCCGCGCCGGAGATGGTCGCCTTGATCAGCTGGGGCTGGATGTAGACGCCGTCGTTCGCGATCGCGCCGTACGCCGCCGCCATCTGGATGAGGGTGGCCGAGACGCTGTGCCCGATCGGCACCGACCCGTACGCCGAACCACTCCACTGGCTGGGCTCGAGAAGCTGGCCGTCCGCCTCGCCGAGGACGCCCTCACCGGTCGCCCGGCCCAGCCCGAACAGCTTCTGGTACTCGTACACCTTCTCCTTGCCGAGCTTCTCGGCGATCAGGATGGTGCCGACGTTCGAGGAGTACGCGAGCAGGCCCGGCATGGTCATCTCGGTGCCGGGGTCCTGCGGATGGGTGTCCCGGAACGGGTAGCCGCCCCGCTCGATCCCCGGCCCGATCTTCAGGGTCGAGTCGGGCGTGATGATGCCCTCCTGCAGGGCCGCGCCGAAGATGAACGCCTTGTGGCTGGAGCCCGGGTCGGTGACCACGCTGCTCGGCACGTCGGCCCGGTCCTGCGACTCGGAGTCCTCCGGCTTCGCCGCGTTGTAGGCCGGGTAGCTGGCCTGGGCCAGCACCTCGCCGGTGCGCGCGTCGAGGACCACGGCGCCGGCCACGGTGGCCTTCCTCTTCTCCGCCTCGGCGTCGAGGATGCGCTGCACTTCGTACTGCACGTCGCGGTCGATGGTGAGCTGCAGCGAGTTGCCCGGCTTCGCGGCGGTGTACTGCTCGTACCCACCCGGGATGGGCGCGCCGAGGCTGCCCTTGCCGACCTCGAAGACGCGCTTGCCGTCGGTGCCCTGCAGCAGCTCGTCGTAGCGGGCCTCGAGCCCTTCGAGCCCGTGGTGGTCGTCGCCGGTGAAGCCGATCAGGTTGGCCGCGAGGTCCTTGCCGGGCACGTCACGCCGCTCGTCGCTGTGCGTGTAGATGCCGGGCAGACTCATGTCGTCGATCTTGTCGGCGACCGCCACGTCGATGCCGCGGGCCAGGTAGCGGAACTTCAGCCACCGTCCCAGCGACTGCTTGCGCTGCATGCTCGCGATCAGCTCGGAGGCCGGGACGCGGAGCAGCGGCGCCAGCTTGGCCGCGATGCCGGGGACGTCCTTCTGGAGCCCGGCGTTCTCCGGGTCGGCGTAGACGTACCGCGCCTCGACGCTGTGCGCCAGGACCGCGCCGGAGCTGTCCAGGATGCTGCCGCGCGGCGCCGGGAGCTCCACCGTGGAGAGCCGGCGTTCGCGGAGCGCGAGCAGGCTCTCGGCCTCGTCCGGGGAGGTGGCGACCTGGAGCACGACGAGGCGTACCCCGATCGTCACGAACAGGGAGAGCGCCAGGACGGTCCCGAGCCGCAGCCGCCGCGTGCTGTTGGCGAGCTTCGGCGGTTCGGCCGGCACCCGCTTCTCGGTGCGCATGCGCTCGGGCCTCGCGGGCGGCCTGCGTCGTGGTCCGGCCGAGCGTCCGGCCTCCCGCTCGCGGTCGGCACGATCCTGCCGGGTACGAGGGATCGCACCGCTCTCGCGGCCGCGGGTCTCCTTCTCCTTCACCCGGGGGGTGGCCCGTTCCTTCTCCTTCGCCCGGGGAGCGGCCCGTTCCCGGTCCTTCTCGGGCCGGCGGGCCGGAGTCGCCGGAGTCGCCGCCTCGTCCTTCTCGGCCTGCTCCCGGCCCCGCCCGCGGGCCCGTGGCGGGGTCTCGCCGCCGTCCAGGACCTGCAGGGCCGGCCGGAACGGGTCGGAGGTGCGGCCGGAACGCGGCAACCGCCCCCGCTCGGCCACGGTCCGGCCGCGGGGCGTGTAGGCCCGGGCGTCGCCGATGCTGGAACGGCCCCGGCGCCCCGGGTTCTCCTCGGGCTCCTCGGCGGGGAGGTCACGTGACGAACCGCGCCGGGGCTGAGTACCCCGGCGCGGTGTCTCGTCGTCTCGCGGCGACATGGCGCTACTGCCCGGCGCCCGCGGTGGCGGTGCCCGGCTTGAGGCCGCCCTGGGCGGTCACGCCCGGCTGGCCCCGGCCCGGCGTGGGGATCCGGCTGATCTTCCCGTCCGGGAGCCGGATCATCGCCGGGTTCTCGGCCATGACGAGGCCGAGGCGGCGGGCCGCAGCGTGGATGTTGCCCGGGTTGGACGCCTGGATGAGCTGCTGCTCCAGGCCCTGCTGCTGCTTGTCGAGCGCGGCCTGCTCCTTCTGCAGGGCGTCGAGCTTGAAGGACTGCTCCATCGTCTTCGTGTTGACCAGGAGGACACCGAGGACGCCGAGCAGCACCACGGCGATCACCGAGGCGGCGAAGGTCGCGCGCGGGGCACGCATCGGCAGCGGCGGCGCCACCCAGAGGCGGGGGCGGCCGGCCGGCTGGGCGGTCGCGGGCTGGGCTTCCGCCGGGACGGCGCTGACCTCGAGGGCGAGCGCGGCGGTCCCGTCGGCGTCGGCTCCGGCGCCACGGTTGCTCCGGCGTACCGGATCGGCGCCCGGCTTGACCGGCGCACCCGGCTTGGCCCGGCCGGTCCCGGTCCGGGGTTCCGCGCTGCCGCTCCGCATCCCTGAGCGGCGCGTGTCGGCACGACCGGAGCTCTGGCGCGCCCCCCGGGCGCCAGTGCCCGTCGCCTCACGAGGCGCCGACCGGCCCCCCGACCGCGGCGCGTCGAATCGCTCGCTCATGTCCATCCCTCCCCCTCATGGTTCGCCCCCGGGCGTAACCGCCCCTGTCCCCCGTGCGTTGACTCGCGGGGTTACTTCTGTTTTCCGCCGCGGGTCGGCCCAGCCTCGCGGGGTTACTTCTGTCGTCCGCCGCGGGGAGGCCTGTTACTTCTCGCCTCCGCCGCGGGTCGGTCCAGCCATCCGAGGCCGTTCGCGGCCGGTCCTCGGTGCCTGGTTGTACTTCGGTCCCTGCTCCTGCTCGTCGATCCGTTCCACCGCTCGCAACTTCACCGAGGCCGCCCTCGGGTTCTCCGCCACCTCCGCCTCGCTCGGCAGCTCGGACCCCCTGGTGAGCAGCCGCAGCGTCGGCCCGGTGCCGGGAAGCTCGACCGGCAGGTCGATCGGCCCGGTGCTACGTGCCCTCGCGGCGAGGGCACGCTTCACGATTTTGTCCTCCAGTGATTGATAACTCATCACCACAAGCCGCCCCTTGGGCGCCAACACGTCCAAAGCAGCCGGAACCGCACCCTCGAGAGCGTCCAGTTCGGCGTTGACCTCAATGCGTAGTGCCTGGAACGTCCTTTTTGCGGGATTTCCACCCGTTCGGCGCGCGGCGGCCGGGATCGCTTCCTTGATCAGTTCAGCCAGCCGTGCGGTCGACGTGATCCGCGCTTTCGCCCGCTCCCGCACGATCGCCTGCACGACCCGGGGCGCGAACTTCTCCTCGCCGTACTGCCGCAGGATCCGGACCAGCTCGCCCGGCTCGTAGCCGTTCACGACCTCTTCCGCGGTCACGCCCCGGGACTGGTCCATCCGCATGTCCAGGGGAGCGTCCTGCGAGTACGCGAACCCGCGGTCCGCCTCGTCCAGCTGCAACGAGGAGACGCCCAGGTCGAAGAGCCCGCTGTGGATCGCCGGGATGCTCAGCTCGCCGAGCACCCGCGGCAGTTCGTCGTAGACGGCGTGCACCAGATGTGTCCGGTCCGCGAAGCGGGTGAGCCGGTGCCGCGCGTGAGCGAGCGCCTCGGTGTCCCGGTCGAGCCCGATCAGGACGACGTCCGGGAACCGCTCGAGAACCGCCTCGGCGTGCCCGCCCAGACCCAGCGTGAAGTCGACGTGAACGGCGCCCGGGAGCGCCAGCCCGGGAGCGAGCAGCTCGAGACAGCGCTCGAGCAGCACCGGCACATGCGTGCCCCGCGGCTCCCCCATGACGACCCCCATAGCCTGCCCATTCACGTGTCTCACCTACGGTGTTTCCCTTACTCGGCCGACGATTTCGGCCCGGCCGCCTGTCCGTACCGCCAGATCCCCATCCGCTCTGCCCGGCGCCGGCGTGGCCGGCCCGGACACGCGCCTGGCGCCGGGGAAGAGGCGCCAGGAGCGGGAGCGGCTGGAGATCTCGCAGTACGGCGGCAGTGGCGTCCGGGCCGTGGTGCGGCCCACCGAGGTGCCACGCCTACAGTCCGCCGGGCAGCACCCCCTCCTCGATGTCGGCGAACTCTTCCTCGCTCGCCGTGAGGTAGTCGTCCCAGGACTGCTTGTCCCAGATCTCGACCCTGGTGCTGGCGCCGATCACCACGAGGTCGCGGCCGAGGCTCGCGTATTCCCGCAAGTGCGCCGGGATCGTCACCCGGCCTTGCTTGTCGGGAACCTCGTCGTGGGCGCTGGCGAAGAACACCCGGCTGTATGCCCGGGCGGCCTTGTTCGTCACCGGCGCCTCACGCAGCTGACCGGCGAGCCGCTGGAACTCCGGCATCGGGAACACGTAGAGACAGCGCTCCTGCCCTTTCGTGATCACGACACCTCCCGCCAGCTCGTCACGGAACTTCGCCGGGAGGATCAGCCGGCCCTTCTCGTCCAGGCGCGGGGTATGCGTGCCGAGGAACATCGGCCAACCCCCCTTGCCGTGGCGTCGCGTTCCTTCGCGGTGGAACGGTCTCGCCTGTCAACTCGGGCCGGCAGTCCCGGTTCGGTTCCTCGGTCCTGCCACTGCGCCCCACTCTACTCCACTTCCCTCCACCTGCAACCCGAATGGAGCCGCTCGCGAGGCCTTTTCGCGGACGAATCCCCAGTTCACAGGCGGTGGGCCGGAGTGGAGGGCCAGACCATGATCGACGACGTCTGGTTTCCGACATCGACCCCAGCGAGTCCGATAACTCCGCGTTCACACTGTGGGAGCCCTCCCGTTTCGCTCCCCGTGGAGGGAAGTGGAGGCGCCCGGTGGAGCGAAGTGGAGCCCTCCGGTGGGGTGAAGCGGGCCGCCGGGCCGGAAGGTGGGGCCCGCCGCGGGCGGGCGGCCGGGAGGGCGGGCACGCCGCGGGCGGGCAGCCGGGAGGTCGGGCACGCCGCGGGCGGGCAGCCGGGAGGGCGCGGGCCCGCCGGGGGCGGGAGGCTGGGAGGGTGAGGGCACGCCGGGGCCGGCGGCGGGTCGCGCCGGGGGAACGTGGCCGCAGGTGTGGTGCGCCACGGGACGGGCGCTGATGCGGTCGGGGACGCGGTAGGTCGTACAGAAGAAGGTCCTGAAGAAACGCCTGTGGGGCGTGACCCAGGCGATCGGGTCACACCCCACAAGGCGTTCGAACTCCAGCCGGCGCCACCACGCCGCCCGGCTCTTCCTTACTTACTACCTACTACTAGGCGACGAGACGCCGCACGACGTAGTTCTTGCTCCAGATCTTGTGCTTGCCGACGCGGGCGCCGGTGTGCGGCGAGTCGTAGATGTAGCCGTTGCCGGCGTAGATCCCGGCGTGGTAGCCGTACGACCCGTTGCGGAACACGATCAGGTCGCCGACCTTCTTCTTGCTCTTGGCGACCTTGGTGCCGTACTTCTGCTGCGAGTTCGCCTTGTGCGGCAGCTTCTTGCCCGCCGCCTTCTTGTAGACGTACTTGGTGAAGCCCGAGCAGTCGAAGCGCTTGGGGCCGGCCGCGCCGTACTTGTAGAGCGAGCCCTTGTGCTTCTTGGCCTCGGCGAGGATCTTGGCACCGCTGGCCTTGACCGTGATCTTCACCTTGCCGGTGGAGGCGCTGCTGTAGCCGGAGCCGGTGAAGAGCGTGCGGACGTAGTACGTGTTCTTCGGCTTGTACGTGAGCGACACGGCACCGCTCTTGGAGGTCGCCGTGTCCCACGTCCGCCACTTGCCGCCGACCAGGCCCTGGAGCCGGACCGTGCCCTTGGCGACCTTGCCGGTGCGCGGGTCGATGACCTTGGCGGTCACCTTGAGGGTGGAGCCCCAGGGGAGCTTCCGGGTGCTGGCCTTGGCGGTCAGCTTGGGCTTCACCGTGGCGGCCGCCTGAGTGGCGGCGACCGTCTTCACGACCGGCGCGGTGCTGGCAGCCGCGGCCGCGGGGGACGCGGTGGCGACCAGCTGGCCGGCGCAGAGGCAGAGACCCAGAGACAGTGCGACAGTGCCGGCGCCGCGAGAAGACATGCGGCGGCCACGGCGCGAACTGTGTTCGTGCACGGTAGAGAATTCCCTCCGGCACGCCTGCGAGGTTAGCTGTCGGGTTCGGGCGGGAAGGTGTGCCCGGTCGCGGGAGGCGACTTCACCCCGAGGCCGATGTTGAGCGGTACCGGCCGGAAATGGTTCCCCCGTCCCTGCCCCCGAATGCCTTTGTGGTTGAACCGATGGAGCAGTGGTCGCACCGTCCAACCCGGGGCAGGGCTCGGCGTGAGCCGTCCGGTGCGAGCCGGGCGGTTGTGCCCGGCCCAACCTTGGTACCTGACGTTCCGCATGATCGTTAGCGCCGAAAAAGTCACGCAGAGTGATTGGCACAAATGTAGGTGTCCGGTTTGTTACCGGCCGGAGACATTTGCCACCACGGAGGGGAACCGGGTGCTCACTCATGGTCGAAAGTTACGGGTGAAACAGAACACACAATTGCCGGAGGATCAACCTCACACCTAGGTCAAAACGTCGGGAGCACCACAAACTCCGAGCGCACGTGATCTTGACCGGTCGGCAACTCGACGTAACCTTCCGGTCCGGTACCCTCGCTGGCGTGACGGACGGGAAGATGCCTCTCATCGCCAAGGTCGCGACCACTGCGTCGAAGACCGCGGCGGCGCTCTCCAGGGCCGCGGGACGCGGCGACGGTTCAGTGATCGGCGGCTGGATCGGCCTCAAGATCGACCCTGACCTTCTGGCCCACCTCTCGTCCGGGCGCGCTGTCGCGCTCGTCTCCGGGACCAACGGCAAGACCACCACGACCCGTCTCACCGCGGCCGCCGTCGGCGTCCTCGGCCGGGTCGCCACCAACTCGTTCGGCGCCAACATGCCGACCGGCCACACCTCGGCGCTGGCGAAGGAGGGACACACCCCGTTCGCCGTGCTGGAGGTGGACGAGCACTACCTCCCCCAGGTCATCGAGGCCACCAGGCCCAAGGTGGTGGCGCTGCTCAACCTCTCCCGGGACCAGCTGGACCGGGCCAAGGAGGTGGCGATGATGGCGCAGCTGTGGAAGGTGGCGCTCGCCAACCACCCGAGCATCAAAGTCGTGGCGAACGCGGACGACCCGATGGTCGTCTGGGCCGCGAGCAGCAGCCCGCAGACCACCTGGTTCAGCGCCGGCCAGCGCTGGCTGGACGACTCGTTCGTCTGCCCGGAGAGCGGCCACCCGATCGAGCGGCAGAACGGCGACTGGTGGTGCACCGGCTGCCCGCTGCGCCGCCCGCGGCCCGGCTGGCAGGTCGAGGACGAGGGCGTCATCGACCCGCGCGGCGACTGGCACCTCGTGAAGCTCCAGCTGCCCGGCAAGGTCAACATCGGGAACGCGGCGACCGCGCTCGCCGTCGCGGCCGAGTTCGGCGTCCGCCCGATCGAGGCACTCCCCCGGCTCGCCCGGGTCACCTCGATCGCCGGCCGCTACGCGCAGGTCGACCGGGACGGCCGCAACATCCGGCTGCTGCTCGCCAAGAACCCGGCCAGCTGGCTGGAGGCGTTCGACATGGCCGAGCAGGCGCCGACACTGCTCTCCATCAACGCGCGGGACCCCGACGGCTTCGACACGTCGTGGCTCTACGACGTCGACTTCTCCCCGCTGCGCAACCGCCCGGTGCTGATCACCGGCGACCGCGCCTACGACCTGGCCGTCCGGCTCCAGGTGAACCAGGTGCCGTTCCGGCACGTACAGAGATTCGACGAGGCGCTCGCGGCGGTGCCGCCGGGCCGTCTCGAAGTGATCGCCAACTACACGGCGTTCCAGGACATCCGAGCGGAGTTGGACCGTGTCAACTGAGAGCCTCCGGATCGTGTGGATCTACCCCGATCTGCTGTCGACCTACGGCGACCGGGGCAACCTGCTGATCCTGGCCCACCGGGCGGCCGCGCGCGGCATCCCGGTGGAGACCTACGAGGTCCGCTCCGACCAGCAGATGCCGACCACTGCCGACATCTACCTGATCGGCGGCGGCGAGGACGGCCCGCAGGCCCTCGCCGCGCAGCGCCTGATCACCGACGGCGGTCTGCACCGCGCGGTCAATCAGGGTGCGGCCGTCCTCGCGATCTGCGCCGGATATCAGCTCTTCGGGCACTCATTCTTCGCAAAAGGGGCGAAGTGTCAGGGTCTCGGTTTGCTCGACATAACCTCGGACCGGGGCGTCACCCGGGCGGTCGGAGAGATCCGCGGTGACATCGACCCGCGGCTCGGGCTGCCGCCCCTGACCGGGTTCGAGAACCACGGTGGGCGCACCCATCTCGGCGCGCACGCCGCGCCGCTGGCCCGGGTCACCGCCGGGATCGGCAACGACGGCCAGACCGAGGGAGCGTGGGCGGGGAAGATCCTCGGAACGTACTCCCACGGCCCGGCGCTCGCTCGCAACCCAGCGATAGCCGATCTGCTACTGCGCTGGTCAACGGGCGCGGATAGGCTTGCGCCCCTGGATGACACCTGGGCCGACCGGCTCCGGCAGGAACGGCTCGAGGCCGCGAGCGCAGTTTGACTTTGTTCTGAACCGACGACAGTTGGGGCGGTACGCCTGCATGACCGACATCCTGATCGCTGCACGCCCTCAGGACGCCGTTCCTTTCTCATGGAAGCGCCGTCTCATCCGCTTCGGCTCCCTCGGCGCCGTGGTGGGCGCTCTCGCGATCGCCGCCGCCACGCTCCCGCTGCGGGAGATCGGCGCGAGCGTCGAGACCCTGGGTGCGGTCGCCCCCGCCGCCGTCGCGGTGGTGGGCGGCCTGCTCCTCTCGGTGCTGGTCCCCCGTACCGCGATCACCCTCCTCTGCGGCCTCCTGCTGGGCGCCGCGACGGGCGCGATCGCCGCCCTGGCCGCCGCCATCATCGCGGCGACGGCCACCTACTACGCGGGCCGCTGGGCCGGCCGCGGCGCCCTGAAGGCCCGCGCCGGCAGCAAGCTCGACCGCCTCGACGGCTGGCTCAACCGCCGCGGCCTGGCCGCCGTCCTCCTGGTCCGCTTCCTCCCGCTGGCCCCCTTCGGCCTGGTCGGCTACGCCTACGGCACCACCTCGGTCTGCCGCAAGCGCTACCTCCTCGGCACCACGATCGCCGCCATCCCCTCCACGGTCACCTACGCCGTCATCGGCGCCGCCGTGGCCTCCCCGGGCTCGATGAACGCCGCCACCCTGGCCCCCGCCGCCATCGGCTTCGCCATCTCGACCGCGATCGTGCTGCGCTGGCGATACACCGCGCGCCGGGCCTGACCCCTCCTTTTCCGTACGACCTACCGCGTCCCCGACCGCATCAGCGCCCGTCCCGTGGCGCACCACACCTGCGGCCACCTTCCGCCGGCGCCCGTAGCCGCCGGCCCCGGCGGTTCGTGGCGCTCCAAGCACCGTCACCCATCCATTTCGCCGAGCGGCCCCTTCACCGGCTGCACACCATGGCTGTCCAGCGCCCGTTTTGTGAACCACACGCCGCAGCCGGACTCGTCCATTCGCTTCGGCTGCACCACAGAGCGACAAAACGGGCGGCGACCCGACACTGGCGTACAGCCAGCCCCGACTGGCTGCACATAAGCGTGACAAAACGGGCACCGAGACAGCCGTGAAGCGCAGCCGGCGGGGACGACATCTGCCGGCTTCTCGCGTATGCGAGGCGAGCTGTATCCCATTGCTGTCCGGCGCCCGATTTGTGAACCACGCGCTGCAGCCGGCTCACGCTCCTGCGGCTTGGATCGGCCGGGGATCGCTCCCCGATCGGCCGCGAAATCACCGCAATCGCACCGGCCGGCATGGTCGATCTCAGTCGGCGCACCGTTGTGGCTCGCTGACCGGGCGCGGATCGGCGCTGCGGGTGAGGCACCCACGACTCGGAGACGGTGAGAGGGCGGGGCGCCGGAACAGCGCCCCGCCCTCTCGGACCGTTCATCGGTCAGCGGGCTCGGGTGAGCAACCTCCGCGGACTGAAACGGGTCGCCGCGTCGCGGAGGCGGGTCGCTGCCTCGGCGGCTCGGGCTGACTGCTCGGCGATGCCGAGACGCCAGCTCAGCAGGACCGACGGGGGCAGGAGGGCCGCTCTCGCCCTGGTGCGGAACGAGGCGGTGCCGGACAGGCCGGCGCGGACCTGGCGGAGTGCCGCGGTGAGCTCGGCGCCCTGGAGGGGCAGGCGGGCGTAGCGGGCGCGCTCCTCGGCCCGGCCCAGCAGCGACGCGGCCTCGGCCGATTCGCCGTTGAGCAGGGTGTCCTTGACCAGGCGGCGGGTCGTCACCCGGGGGGTCTCGGTGGGGTCCACCGGCACCCGGAAGTCGACCATCGTGTCGATCAGCTCGTCCCAGGCGGCGTGCGCGTCCTCGCGGGCGCGGGCCGACTCGGTCGTCACCGTGATGTCACTGATCGCCCCGCCACCACCGGGCGTGGTGGTCACGACCGGGGCCGGGACGCCCGCCGTGGCGGCGTGCCGCCGGCGGCGGAGCAGGACCCGGAGGAACGCCGGGATCAGCAGGATCGCCAGGACCAGCGCGATGCCGGCCGCCACGAACAGCGGCATCCACGAGCCGTCGTCCGGGACGACACCCTCGTCGATGCTGGAGGTGGCGCCGTCGTTAGCCTGCTCGGGACGCTCGGCGCGGCCCGGAGCGGCCGACGAGCCGGTCCCCGGTACGGCAGCGCCGGTGGAGCTGGACGGCTCCGGCTCGGGACGCTCTACGTCCGGCGCCCACGAGGAGCGAGCCGAACCCGTGACGCTGCTCGCCGGGGTGGCGTCGAACGGCACCCAGCCGAAGCCGTCGAGGTAGACCTCGGTCCAGGCGTGCGCGTTCCGGTTGGTGATCTGGTAGGTGTTGTCGTCGAGGGCGGTGCCCCGGGTGAAGCCGAACGCCACCCGGGCCGGGATCCCGGCGGCCCGCACCATCCACGCCATCGCGGCCGCGTACTGCTGGCAGTAGCCGACCTTGTTCTCCAGGAACGCCGCGATCTCCGAGGCGTTGCCGCTGTTCTGGGTGGCGAGGTTGTAGCGGAACCCGTTCTTCGAGGAGAACGAGTCGTAGATCGCCCGGACCTTGTCGTACTGGGTTTCCTCGCCCTCGACGAGCTCGTCCACCTTCGCCTGCACGGCGTCGTCCTGCGGTGCCGCCGTGTATTGCCGGCGCAGCGGGTCGTCCTCGGGCAGCGGCTCGGCGGTCCGCAGCTGCGCCGCCGTGTAGCGCGGGCGCAGGTAGCTGACCGTGTATTTCTGGTCGCCGGTCGTCGAGCGGCCGGAGTAGATGACCTGCTGACCGGCGTCGTACGACCAGTTGCCCTTGAGCCCCTGCACGCCCGTCGCGGAGGTGTAGACCGGCAGCATGTTCTGCCGCAGCGCGTCGGCGACCTCGATCTCGGCCTGGTATTCGGTGTAGTTCGCCCGCTCGGTGGACGCCGCGTTGCCCGGGTTGGGCAGGCCCTCGTTCAGCGACTGGCCGCGCGGCGAGGTGTTGCCGAAACCGTCGGCGTTGAGTATGTCGGCCACGGCGAACCGCAAGTAGAACGGCTCCCGCTCGTTCGTCCGCACCTTGATGATGTTGACGGTGGCGTTCTGGTTGAGCTGGCCGCTGAGCGCCGCGAACAGGTTGATCCGCCCGTTGCCGGTGCCGCCCGGCCCGGCGCCGAGCCCGCTGCCGCTCTGCGTCCACTTGGTGAGCAGGCCGCCCGAGACGGTCGGCACGGCGAGCGGCAGCAGCACCGCCACGAGCACGCCGACGACGCCGAGGCGGCGGCCGGCCGAGGCGAGCGGCGAGGGCTCCCAGACGTCCACGTCACGGCCGTCGCCGGTGAAGCGGCGGCCGAACCGGCGGACCCGGTCGACGTTGTCGGCGACGAGCAGCCACATGTAGCCGATCGCGCCGATGATGAACGGGAACACCGGCACGCTGTCGAGGTAGACCGCGACCGGGATCGAGTAGATCGCCAGCATCGGCAGGCCGGCCAGTGCCGGGCGGCGGAAGACCGCGGTGAGCAGGTCGACCACGATCGCCACGGCCCCGATGCCGAGCACCGCCACGAAGAGCAGGCCGTCCCGGTCCGGGACGGGCACACCGTACGACCGGGTGTCCTCCCCGGCCTGCCGGATCAGCTCGGCGAAGTGGGTGAAGGTGGCCGGCTGCGGGATCAGGATCTCTTTGCCGCTCGGGAACAGCCAGGTCAGCGCCAGCAGCAGCGCGAGGACCATGAGGCTCCCCTGCGCCCAGGTCGGGAACCGCAGGGTACGGGCAGCGACCGCCGCGCCGGCGATCAGGATCACGGTGAGCATGGCCTGGAACAGCCAGGTCCACGTATCGAAGATGGACGACAGCGGTGCGGCCGCGAGAAGTGTCGCGGCCGCCGCGATCAGTCCGAGACGGCGGCGCCCGGTCACCGGATCACCCCGCCCACGGTCTCGGCCATGGCCGCGCGGTAGGCGAAGCCCTGCGACCCGCGGGCCACGGCGGGCCAGAGGGCCGGCAGCGTGTCGCCGTGCGTGACCGGCACCGATTTCCAGCCGCTGCGGACCAGCGCGAGCGAGGCGGCCGCGTGCTCGCGGTCGGACTCCTGCCGGTCGCCGTTGGTCATCGGCACCCAGGTCGTGCTGTCGATGGCGAAGCCGATGCAGCTCGCGCCGTTGGCCCGCAGGCCGGCCAGCACCTCCGCCTCGGCCACCGTGAGCGCGCCGAACAGACCGATCACGAGACCGCCGTCGGAGCGGCGCCGGACCTGGTCGACCAGCACCGAGACGTCACCGGTCTGGCTGAGCTTCACCTCGGCCAGGTTGTCCAGGATGATCCCCTCCCCGCCGGCCTCGGACGCGTCCAGGTCGATCCCGGAGCCGGTCACCAGCCGGAGTTTGTAACCCTGCTGGCGCAGGTGCATGGCGATGCTGGCGGCGGCGGAGACGGCCCACTCGAAGCTGGCGGTCGGTCCCTCGCCACGGTGGGCGTACATCCGGGTGTCGAGAACCACCGTCGCCCGGCTCTCCCAGGGTTGCTCCTCCCGCCGGACCATCAGCTCACCGGTCCGGGCCGTCGAGCGCCAGTGCACCCGCCGCAGGTCGTCGCCGCGCCGGTATTCCCGGGTGGCGGCGTCGTCCTCGCCGTGCACCGCGACCGACCGGGCCCGGCTCTCGCCGGTGCCCGCGTACTCCCCGGCGAGCCGCACCCGCGGGAGCGGGCTGACCTGCGGGATCACGATGAGCTTGTCGACCGAGGGGAACGAGCGGGTCAGCTCGCAGAGACCGAACGGGTCGGTCAGCCGGATCATCAGCGGGCCGATCGGGTAGCGCCCGCGCACGTCGGCGCGGACCGTGTAGGCCACCGAGCTCGCCTGCTGGGCGCCGAGCCGCTCGAGCACGACCCGGGGCCGGCTGCCCAAGGCGTAGGGCAGCCGGTCCTCCAGCAGCATCGTGCCGGTGGGCAGCCGGGACAGGTTCTGCAGGCGCAGGATCACCCGCGCGCTGGAGCCGACCGGGGTGCGGCCCGGGTCCAGCGAGCGGGTGCAGGCCAGCTTGTACCGGCTGCGGCCGACGTACCACGCGGCGAGCATCGGCAGGGCCGCCAGCAGCACGGCGACCCGCAGCAGGTCACGCTCGCCGAGGATGAGCGCCGAGGCCGCGGCGGCGGCCCCCGCGGCAAGGAACGAGCGGCCGCGCGTGGTGAGCCCCCGCAGCGCCTCCCGCATCGTCACCGCCCCCGGGACTCGTACGACGTCGGCGTGCGCCCGTCACGGGTGTCGTAGGGGTTGCGGGCCCGGTCGTGCGGCAGCGGCAGCCGGTGCACGATCTCGGACACGATCGCGTCGGTGGTCCGCCGATTCAGCTGGGCGTCCGCGGTCGGGATGATCCGGTGCGCGAGGACCGGCACGGCGAGCGCCTGCAGGTCGTCCGGCAGGACGTAGTCCCGGCCCTCGAGCGCGGCGACCGCCTTGGCGGTGCGCAGCAGCTGCAGCGTCGACCGGGGGGACGCGCCGAGACGGATCTCCGGCGCCTCCCGGGTCGCGGTGACCAGGGCGATCGCGTACTGCTGGACGGCCTCGGCGGTGTGCACGTCCCGGGCCGTGGCGATCAGCCGGCGGACCAGGGCGGCGTCGGCGACGGCGCGCAGGTCGTTCAGCGGGTCGTGGTCGCCGTGCGCGCCCAGCATGGCGAGCTCGGCGCGGGGGTCCGGGTAGCCCATCGCGATCCGGGCGGTGAACCGGTCGCGCTGCGCCTCGGGGAGGGGGTAGGTGCCCTCCATCTCGATCGGGTTCTGCGTGGCCACCACCATGAACGGGGCCTGCAGCTCGTACGTCGTGCCGTCGACGGTGACCTGCCGCTCCTCCATGCACTCGAGCAGCGCGGACTGGGTCTTCGGCGAGGCTCGGTTGATCTCGTCGCCGACCACCAGGTTGGCGAAGACGGCGCCCGGCTTGAACTCGAAGTCGCGCGTCTCCTGGTTGTAGACGCTGACCCCGGTGACGTCGCTGGGCAGCAGGTCGGGCGTGAACTGGATGCGGCGCACCGAGCAGTCGATGGACCGCGCGAGGGCCTTGGCGAGCTTCGTCTTGCCGACGCCCGGCACGTCCTCGATCAGCAGGTGCCCCTCGGCGAGCAGAACCGCGAGCGCCAGACGCACCGTCGCGCTCTTGCCCTCGATGACCTGCTCGATGTTGGCCATGATGGCTTGCGTCGCGGCGGCGAACTCGGCGCTCGTCAGCGGGCCTGCCGGCTCGCCCCAGGTCGGCGTTGTCACGGGCCTCCTCCAGATTCGGTCTTGCTCCCTCGCGACAGGAGATCACCCACCGTCAAGGGGCATCGAAGGTTGCGGGCGCCCAGCGGCCGTGGGCCTCCGGCGCTCGCCGCCCGTCCCCACAGGTTATCTCCGTACGTACACCTTGCCGAAAGGCCTGATCGAGACCGATTCGAGATAAGGAATCGGTCGCCTGTGGACACCACCGGCATATCACCCGCCCCGGTATACCGGTCGCCGTGCGTGACGGGCGGCGGGTATCATGCAACGCATGGCTCGGTCTTTTCTGCTTCTTAGCAGGCCGTGCTGACGAGAGGTCAGCACGGCGCCCCTCCTGTGTGAGGGGCTTTTTTGTGCCTTCCTCCAGAAAAAAGACGAGATGGTGAAGATGAGCGAGACCGAGACCCCGCCGTTCCGGTACACCGCCGCCCTGGCCGGCGAGATCGAGCTGCGCTGGCAGGCGTACTGGGAGGAGCACGGCACCTTCCGGGCGCCGAACCCGGTCGGTGAGCTGGCCGACCCCTCGCACCCGCGCGCCGGCGCGCCGAAGCTGCACGTGCAGGACATGTTCCCGTACCCGTCCGGCGCCGGCCTGCACGTCGGGCACCCGCTGGGCTACATCGGCACCGACAGCTACACCCGCTACCAGCGGATGGCCGGCTACAACGTGCTGCACCCGATGGGCTTCGACGCGTTCGGCCTGCCCGCCGAGCAGTACGCGGTGCAGACCGGCACCCACCCGGCGGTCACCACCGCCGCCAACGTCGAGCGCTACAAGCAGCAGCTGCGCCGCCTGGGCCTGGCCTACGACGACCGGCGCTCGTTCTCGACGACCGACCCGGACTACTACCGCTGGACCCAGTGGATCTTCCTGCAGGTCTTCAACTCGTGGTTCGACCCCGAGCAGCGCAAGGCGCGTCCGATCAGTGAGCTGATCGCCCGGTTCGAGGCGACTCCCGAATGGGCGGAGCTGTCGCCCGCCGAGCGCCGCAAGAAGATCGACGACCACCGCCTGGCGTACGTCAGCGAGGCCCCGGTCAACTGGTGCCCCGGCCTGGGCACCGTGCTGGCCAACGAGGAGGTCACGCCGGACGGCCGCAGCGAGCGCGGCAACTTCCCGGTCTTCAAGCGCAGCCTGAAGCAGTGGATGATGCGGATCACCGCGTACGGCGACCGCCTGATCGAGGACCTGGACACGCTGGACTGGCCGGAGCCGGTCAAGCTGATGCAGCGCAACTGGATCGGCCGCAGCAGGGGCGCGCACGTCGACTTCGCGATCGACGGGAGCGACGAGAAGATCACCGTCTTCACCACCCGCCCCGACACGCTGTTCGGCGCGACCTACATGGTGCTGGCGCCCGAGCACGAGCTGGTCGCCGGGATCACCCCGCGCGAGTGGCCGGCCGGCACCAACGAGAAGTGGACCGGCGGGCACGCGACCCCGGCCGCCGCGGTCAAGGCCTACCAGGAGACGGCCGCCGCGAAGACCGAGGAGGAGCGCACCGCCGACGGCAAGGTGAAGACCGGCGTCTTCACCGGCGCTTACGCGGAGAACCCGGTCAACGGCGCCCGCGTGCCGGTCTTCATCGCCGACTACGTGCTGGCGGGCTACGGCACCGGGGCCATCATGGCGGTGCCCGGCCAGGACGAGCGCGACTGGGCCTTCGCCGAGGTGTTCGAGCTGCCGATCATCCGTACCGTTGAAGCTCCTGAAGGTTTTGAAGGGGCCTTCACCGGTGACGGACCCGCGATCAACAGCGACTGGCTGAACGGCAAGGGTGTCGCCGAGGCCAAGGCCGCCATGATCGCGTGGCTGGAGGAGCACGGCCGGGGTACCGGCGCGACCACCTACCGCCTGCGGGACTGGCTGTTCAGCCGGCAGCGGTACTGGGGCGAGCCGTTCCCGATCGTCTACGACGAGACCGGCCTGCCGGTGGCGCTGCCCGACTCGATGCTGCCGGTCGAGCTGCCCGACGTCGACGACTTCTCGCCGCGCACCTTCGACCCGGAGGACGCGGACACCGAGCCGGAGACCCCGCTGTCCCGCAAGAAGGACTGGGTGCAGGTCGAGCTGGACCTGGGCGACGGGCCGAAGACGTACACCCGCGAGACCAACACGATGCCGCAGTGGGCCGGCTCCTGCTGGTACGAGCTGCGCTACCTGGACCCGCACAACGACGACAAGCTGGTCGACCCGGCGAACGAGGCCTACTGGATGGGCCCGCGCGCCGACGGCGACTGCGGCGGCGTCGACCTGTACGTCGGCGGCGTCGAGCACGCCGTGCTGCACCTGCTGTACGCGCGGTTCTGGCACAAGGTGCTGTTCGACCTGGGCCACGTCTCGTCGTTCGAGCCGTTCCGCAAACTGTTCAACCAGGGCTACATCCAGGCGTACGCCTACCAGGACGCCCGCGGCTTCTACGTGCCGGCCGAGGAGGTCGTCGAGCGCGACGGCAAGTACTTCTACGGCTCCGAGGAGGTCGCCCGCTCCTACGGCAAGATGGGCAAGTCGCTGAAGAACATCGTGACCCCCGACGAGATGTGCGACCAGTACGGCGCCGACACGTTCCGGGTCTACGAGATGGCGATGGGCCCGCTGGACGTCTCCCGCCCCTGGGAGACCCGCGCCGTGGTCGGCTCGCAGCGCTTCCTGCAGCGCGCCTGGCGCCTGGTGGTCGACGAGGAGACCGGCGCGTCCCGGGTCACCGACGCGCCGCTGGACCCGAAGACCCGCAAGGTCCTGCACAGGGTCATCGCCGGTGTCCGCGAGGACATGGACGAGCTGCGGTTCAACACCGCGATCGCCAAGCTGATCGAGCTGACGAACGCGCTGACCCCGCTGCCGACCGTCTCCCGCGAGGCCGTCGAGCCGCTGGTGCTGATGCTGGCGCCGTTCGCCCCGCACATGGCCGAGGAGCTGTGGGGCAAGCTGGGCCACTCCGGGACGCTGGCCTACGCCGACTTCCCGGTCGCCGACCCGGAGCAGCTGAAGGCCGACTCGATCACCTACCCGGTGCAGGTCAACGGCAAGGTCCGCGGCCGGGTCGAGGTCGCCCCGGACACCCCCGAGGCCGACGTGCGCGCGGCGGCCCTGGAGGCGGTGGCCGAGGTGCTGGGCGACCGCGAGCCGAAGAAGGTCATCGTGGTGGCCGGCCGTCTGGTCTCGGTCGTGATCTGACGTTCCGCGAAGCGGCCCGCCTCTCCTCCGGGAGCGGCGGGCCGTTGACCGTCACCCGCGTGTCGACTTCGGGCGCGATCCGCACCCCAACTCAACACGCCACGACACACCCACCCCCGCGTGTCGACTACGGGCGCGATCCGCACCCCAACTCAACACGCCACGACACACCCACCCCCGCGTGTCGACTTCGGGCGCAATCCGCACCCCGACTCAACACGCAGCGATGGAACGCAACGTCGGGGCGGGGCCGGGCGGGACGCGGGCGGCCGGATCCGGGCATGGAGATACGACGAAGGCGGCCGGTGTCGGCCGCCGTTCGTCGGGCGCCGGCTCAGCCGGCTCGGCAGGTCAGCGATGCCCCTCCGGACGCTGCCGCCACCGGTCCTCGAGCCGGTCGATGAGGCCGCCCCGGCGACCGCCCTGGCGCGTGCGCCGCGTCGCGGTGCCACCGACCGATTTCAGGTCGGGAGCCTGGCTACGCCGGCGCGACTGCATCGCGAAGGCGGCGGAGCCGAGCATGACGACGAATCCGGCCACGCCGAGCGGCGTGTTCTGGCTCACGGTCCCGAAGACGACCAGAGCGAGACCAAGGACGATCACGAACGCGGCGATGAGGAGCCGGCGCCGTGCGTGGAAACGCGGGTCGCTGGCCCGCACAGCCGAGGCGAACTTGGGGTCCTCGGCAAGCGACCGCTCGATCTGATCGAACAGCCGCTGCTCGTGCTCCGAGAGCGGCACGGCATTCCTCCCCGGGCGCATTGCCGGCCCCAGTCCGAGGGCCGGCGGTGGTGCAGGTGTGGTGAAACGGGGCAGCCGTCGGCTGCCTTATCACGCAAGTCTACGAGCGGGTTGGCGGGTCGGAAAGCCGGACGACCGCCGAGTGCGGGTGATTTTCCGTGCCCTCAAGATTGGTTCGTCCCAAAAGACCGATCACCCGACCGGGCACAGCCGAACACAACCCGTGATCTAGCGGGCGACGATCAGGGGGATCGTCATCTCGGCGGCGGTCGCGGAGCCGTGGTACGCCACCAACTGTCCCGCCTTGGCCGGCTCCCACCCGGAGGCGACCGCCACGGCACGCCCCTGGCAGAGCACGACCACGTCGCCGATCCGGCCGGCGTGCGCGGGCGGCACCGGGCCGAACCAGCCGCCGTCGATCGCCTCGTCGCGGGTCATCACCCGGGCGCCGGCGCCGAACACGCCCCGCCAGTTGTCGAGGACGTCGGGGAGCGCGCCGGGAGAGGCGTACAGGTAGCGGACCCGCGGCTCGCCCGCGACCGCCACGACCCCCTCGCGCAGCGCTGGAATGTCCGCCATGTCGTATCTACCGGACAGCGGGACGTTGAGCTGGCCGTGATCGGCGATGACGAGCAGGGCGGCGGTCGGCGGCAGGGCGTGCACGATCCGGTCCAGGATCACGTCGACGCCGGCCGCGGCGGCCTGCCAGGTCGGCGAGTCGACGCCGTCCTCGTGCCCGAAGTGGTCGAGATCGGGGTGATAGCCGTAGACCAGGCCGGGGCCGCGGCGCAGCGCCTCGATCATCCCGGTGGCGACGGCGTCCCCGTCGTCGGCGCCCACGTAGCGCCCGCCCCGGTTGGCCGCGAGGCTCAGCCCGCTCCCCTCGAACGCCGAGCGGCTCACCACGGTCACCGCGAGCCCGGCCGCCGCGGCGGTCTCCAGCCGGGTCGGGGCCGGCTGCCAGTCGCGCGGGTCCGGGTCGTCGTCCCAGGCGATGTGGGTGAGGATCCCGCCGTCCGGCCGGCGCACGGTGAAGCCGAGGATGCCGTGCACGCCCGGCGGCACCCCGGCGCCGAGGGTCACGAGGCTGACCGGGGTGGTCGACGGAAAGCCGGCGGTGAGCGTGCCGGCGTGGCCACGACCCCCCGCCGCGAGATCGGCGAGGACCGGCGCGTGCTTCGAGGCCAGGGGCAATTGGTACGCCCCCAGCCCGTCGACGAGCAGCACCCCGACCCGGTCCACGCCGTCGAGGCGCTCGGTGAGGCCGAGGACGTCCGCGGCGCCCGGCACCCCGAGCACCGCCGACACGCTCGGCAGCAGGTCGGCGAGGCTGCCCGTGCCGTACGCGGGCGGCACGATCCGCAGCGCGTCCGCGTGCAGGCCGTCCTCCGGCACAACCGTCATGACCAGCCTCCGGGGAACGGAACGGGGATCAGGACGGGCACATCCGTCATGACCGGCCTCCGGGGAACGGAACGGGGGTCAGGACGGGCGGGCCCGTCATGACCGGCGGGCGAACAGGTGGAGCTGGGAGGCGATGTCCCGGAACGGCGGCCGGCTGCTCAGCTCCAGCTCCAGGTCGAGGACCGCCTGCGGGTCGTCCTCGAGGACGGTGGCGGGCAGCAGGTCGGCGACGACGCGTACGCCGTGGGTCTCCTCCACGGTGAGCCCGGCGGCCGTGAGGAGCGCGGTGGCGCTCGCCGCGTCGAACCTGCGCAGCAGGGTGTCGCGCGGCCCGGCCCGGCCCGCCGGGTCGGTGACCAGCGCCGCGGCCGCGCGGAGGTGGCCGTTCACGGCCCGGCCCAGGATCGCCGCGGCCCGGCTCGCCACCAGCAGGCTGACCGCGCCGCCCGGCCGGAGCGCGGCCGCGATCGCCGACGCCACCCGGGCCGGGTCGTCGACCACCTCGAGCACGGCGTGGCAGAGGATGAGGTCGGCGGCGGCCGGCTCGACCAGCGTGGCGAGCGCGTCGCCGTCGCCCTGCACGGCGCGGACCCGGTCGGCGACCCCGGCGTCGCTGGCCCGGCGGGTCAGCGCCGCGAGCGCGTCCGGGCTCGCGTCGATCACGGTGACGGTGTGCCCGGCCTCGGCCAGCGGCACCGCGAACCCGCCGGTCCCGCCGCCGACGTCGAGCACGGTCAGCGCGCGGCCGCCGAGGCGCGCGGCCTGCCGGTCGAGCTCGCGGCGGAGAACCGCCCAGACCGCGGCGGTGCGGGCCGTGACGTGCGGGCGGCCGGTGCGCGCAGAAGTTTCCACCCCGGCAGCCTAGCGATTGTCAGAACTGGAACAGGACACCCGTCGCGCGGTTCATCTCGCAGGTGTTGCCGTAGGTGTGCCGCCACAGCACGTCCCTGCCCCGCCAGACGCCCTTCAGCTCGGCGGTGACCGGCTGGTAGAGCAGGACGCACATCCGGTCGCCGGCCGGCAGCCGGTCCGGGTCGGCGTCGATGCGCTCCAGCACGGCGCAGGCGTCGGCCGGCTTCGGGTGGCCGCCACCGGCCGGATCGCAGCTGAGCTTCACGGCCGAGGCGAACCCGGCCTCCGCCATGTAGGTGAGGGTGAGGTCGGTGGTCCGGGGCGCGGGACCGCCCGCGACCGCCACGGCGAGGGCGATCAGCGCAGGGAGGATCATGAGGGAGCACTCTAATCACCTGAAAAGCGATTTATCGGAAATCTCGGGACGCCGGGCGGACCGGCGCGGTCACCTGCTCCAGCCGGTCCGCGACCAGGTTGAGCACCCCCTCGACCTTCTCCAGCCGGCCGCGCACCAGTAGCGCCGTGCTGCTCCGGGCCACCCGCCGGTACCGCTGCCACAGTCCCGGCGAGCAGGTCACGTTGAGCATCCCGGTCTCGTCCTCCAGGTTCACGAACGTCACCCCGCCCGCGGTGGCCGGCCGCTGCCGGTGGGTCACGATGCCGCCGACCCGGATCCGGGTGCCCGCCTCCACCGCCCCGAGCCGGTCGATCGGCAGCGCGCCGGCCTCGTCGAACTGGTCGCGGAGGAACCGGGCCGGGTGGGTCTCCGGGGACAGGCCGGTCGCCCAGACGTCCGCGACCAGCACGTCCACCTCGCTCATGCCGGGCAGCATCGGCGCCTCGGTGCCGGTCACCGTGCCGGGGAGCCGGTCCGGCTTGTCCTGCGCGGCGGCGCCGGCCGCCCAGAGCGCCTCGCGGCGGGAGAGCCCGAAGCTCGCGAAAGCGTCGGCGGTGGCGAGCGCCTCCAGATGTGCGGTGGAGCAGCCGGTGCGCCGGGCCAGATCCGTCATTGACCGATACGGGCCATGGTTCTCGCGCTCCATCTCGATCCGCTCCGCGAGGTCGGCTCCGATCGTACGAATGCTGGAAAGCCCTTGGCGGACGGCCGGGCCGCGCAGTCCCCAGGCGTGCGGAGGCTCCCCGGCCGCGGCCTTCAGCCGGGAATCCGGCGTCGTCTCCAGCGTCGCCGCCGCGTCACTGAGGTTGATGTCCGGCCGGCGCACCTCGACGCCGTGCCGCCGCGCGTCGTCCACCAGGGACTGTGGCGAATAGAAGCCCATCGGCTGCGCGTTGAGCAGCGCCGCGCAGAACGCCGCCGGGTGATACCGCTTCAGCCACGCGCTCGCGTAGACGAGGTACGCGAAGCTCATCGAATGGCTTTCCGGGAAGCCGTAACTCGCGAACGCGGACAGCTTGTGGAAGAGGTCGTCGGCGAGCTCGCCGGTGATCCCGTTGCCGGCCATCCCCTCGTACAGTCGCTTTTTGATCCTCTCCATCTTTGTCTTTGATCTTTTGGAGCCCATCGCCCGGCGCAGCTGATCGGCCTCGGACGGGTCGAAGCCGGCCACGTCGATCGCGAGTTGCATCAGCTGCTCCTGGAAGAGCGGCACGCCCAGGGTCTTGGCCAGCGCGTTCTCCATGAGTGGGTGCGGCACGCGGGGCGCCTCCAGGCCGTTTTTGCGGCGGATGTACGGGTGGACCGAACCACCCTGAATCGGTCCCGGCCGGATCAGCGCCACCTCGATCACCAGGTCGTAGAACTGCCGTGGCTTGAGGCGTGGCAGGGTCGCCATCTGGGCGCGGCTCTCCACCTGGAAGACGCCGACCGAGTCGGCCCGGCAGAGCATCTCGTAGACCTCGGGGTCGTCCAGCGGCATCGTCCCGAGGTCGAGCTCGTCCTCGATCATGTCGTAGGCGTAGTGCAGCGCCGACAGCATCCCGAGGCCGAGCAGGTCGAACTTGACCAGGTCGACGGCGGCGCAGTCGTCCTTGTCCCACTGCAGCACCGAGCGGCCCGGCATCCGGCCCCACTCCACCGGGCAGACCTCGATGATCGGGCGGTCGCAGATCACCATGCCGCCGGAGTGGATGCCGAGGTGCCTCGGGAAGTTCTGGATCTCGTTGGCCTTCTCGATGACGTGTTCCGGGATGTCGTTCTCTGCCGTCGCGACGTCGCCCCAGCGGTCGATCTGCTTGCTCCAGGCGTCCTGCTGGCCCGGGGAGAAGCCGAACGCCCTCGCCATGTCCCGGACCGCCGAGCGGGGGCGGTAGGAGATGACGTTGGCGACCTGGGCGGTGTGCTCGCGGCCGTATTTGCCGTAGACGTGCTGGATGACCTCTTCGCGGCGGTCGGACTCGATGTCGACGTCGATGTCGGGTGGGCCGTCGCGTTCCGGGGCGAGGAAGCGTTCAAAAAGTAGTCGATGTTTGACCGCATCGACGTTTGTTATGAATAGGGCATAGCAGACAGCGGAGTTGGCGGCGGAGCCGCGGCCTTGGCAATAAATCCTATTTTTTCGGCAGAAGTCCACTATGTCGTAGACGACGAGGAAGTAGCCGGGGAAGCCGAGCTCCTCGATCATCTTGAGTTCGTAGTCGATCTGCTCGAACGCTTTTCTGTCGCCGTCTTCGTAACGCTGCTTCGCACCCCGCATCGTCAGCTCGCGCAGCCAGCTCATCTCGGTGTGGCCCGGCGGCACCGGATAGTCGGGCAGCCTCGGCGCGACCAGGTTCAGGTCGAAGGCAAGATCCTCGGCGTACATCACGGCGTTCTCCACGGCCCCCGGATAGTCGGCGAACCGGCGCGCCATCTCGTCGCCGCTGCGCAGGTGGGCGGCGCCGGACGCGGGCAGCCAGCCGTCCATCTCGTCGAGGCTGCGGCGGGCCCGGACGGCCGCGAGCGCGGTGGCGAGCCGGCGGCGGGACGGAGTCGCGTAGTGCACGTTGTTCGTGGCGACCACCTCCAGGTCGCGGCTGGCAGCGAGCGCGTAGAGGTAGTCGTTGCGGTCCCCGTCGTACGGGTCGGCGTGGTCGGTCAGCTCGACGGCCACGTTCGGGGCGCCGAAGAGATCCACGAGACGGTCCAGCTCGGAGGCGGCCTGCTCGACGCCGCCCGTGGCGAGGGCGCGCGGGACCGTCCCCTTGCGACAGCCGGTCAGCACCAGGACGTGATCCTTGAGCACCTCGGCGACCTCCTCGAGGCTGCCGTAGTCGGGCTTGCCCTTCTCGCCGCCCCGCAACTGGGCCTGGGAGATCACCCGGGCCAGCCGGGCGTAGCCCTCGTGGCCGTGCGCCAGAGCCAGCAGATGGGCACCCTCCGGGTCCGCCTCGCCGTTCTGCGAGCGGGTCAGCCCCAGCGACAACTCGGCGCCGAAGATCGTCGGCAGGCCCAGCTCGCGGGCCGCCTGCGAGAACCGGACCACGCCGTAGAAACCGTCGTGGTCGGTGACGGCCAGACCGGTCAGACCGAGCCGCGCCGCCTCCTCGGCCAGCTCCTCGGGGTGACTAGCGCCGTCGAGGAAGCTGAAGTTGGTGTGGCAGTGCAGTTCGGCGTACTTCGTCCGGCTCTCCGAACGGATCAGCCCCGGCGAGGGCCGGTAGGGCTGGCGCTTCCGGCTCCAGGCCGGCGAATCCCCGCCATCCCCGTCGACGGCGAGCGGGTCGACGACCAGCCCGTCCCCGCTGAGCGTGCGCTCCAGCTGGGACCAGGGCATCTCGGGGTTATGAAAGCCCACGGTCTGTTTTCTCAGTCATAAATCGCCTCCACTAGCCACTCCCCCCGCGCCAGGGAGAGCATCAGCGCCCGCCCGTCCTCAGTGGTCATCTGAAATCGCGCCCGCCGCCGCGCCTCCTCCGGCGCCCACCACCGCTCGTCGACGGGCCACGGCCCGGCCCACCCGGTGATGGCGCACGGCCGCCCCCGCTCGATCGCGAGACTCACCGGTTCACCGGTCAGCTCGAGCCGCGCGCTGACCCCGACGGTCCGCCCCTCTCCATCCCGCACCACAGCAGGCAGCGGTTCCGGCAGGACGATCGCCGGCGAGGGTCGCGGAAACCGCCCCGGCCAGGGAGGAAGGACCGGTTTGCCCTTGACGCCGCGCCTTCCTTTTCCGGGCCCGACCGCCACCACCGCGAACCCGCTCCCCACCTTCCCGTCCCGCCCTCCACTCCCCGCATCCCCGTGCGGCCCTACACTCCCCGCACCCCCGTGCTGCCCTCCACTCCCCTCACCCCCGCGTCGCATGCCGGACATTTCCGAATTATCCGACATCCCGACCACATGGATCGGCCTCAGCGGCGTCACCGACGCCACCTTCCCCAGCAGCGGCTCCGTGACCACCCCCGGAATCGGTTCCCGATGTTCCGCCGCAGCCCGCGCCGGTTCCCGCTCGTCACCCCACGGCACCAGCCGAACCTGATCGTCCGCCGACCGCCCGCCGCCGAGCACCATGGTCACCACCGAATCCGGCCCGAGCAGGCCCTGCACCCGGCTGAACGCCCGATGCGCCCGCTCCCGCTCCTCCCCGGTCTCACCCCAGAGCCCCGGCTGGAGTCCGACATGGACCATCACGCCGTCCGGTATCAGCCGCAGCCGCACCAGCCCCGCGGTGGGCCCGGACATCGCCCCGCGCCGCGCCCCGGTCAGCCACCCGTCCAGCTGCCACCGCACCCGTTCGGCGATCGCCGCGGACGTGAGCATCCCGTCGTGCCGCCACACCCGGTACAGCTCCTGCCCATCCCCGGTCACCGCCTCGATGCCGAGCCGCGTGCAGGCCAGACCGTGCGCCGCGAGCCGCTCGTGCAACTGCTCGGCGAGGGCCCGCCCGGCGAACGCCGCCACGTCCACCCGTTCCAGCGCGTCGTCGTAGACCTCCTCCACCGCAAGATCCAGCGGCGGTTGCCGAACCGCCAGCGGCCGATGATCAGAACCGGACGCCAATCGATGCGCGAGAGCTCCCTCAAACCCGAACCGCGTCAGCACGTCGCTCGCCGGCAACGCCGCGAACTCCCCGAGCGTCTTCACCCCGAGCCGGTCCAGCAGGTCGGTCAGGTCCGGCTTTTCCAAAGCCGAGACGGGTACGGAGGAAAGAAACTCCCGTGCGCGTCCCGCCCCCACGACTATCCCGGTGCGCGCCGCGATCCCGGCGGCGAACACTCCGTCGGCGATCCCCACCTGGCATTCCACCGCACAGGCCTGGGCAACCTGCTCGACGATGCGTTCCGCGGCGGCTTCCTCGCCCCCGAAGTACCGGGCCGGCCCCCGCGCCGCCACGGCACAAGCCCCGGGCCGGATGACCTCGATACCCGCCACCACTTCCTCGATGGCCGCCACCACCGGCTCGAAGGCCCGCGCATCCCGCCCCGGATCATGCTCCACAACAATCACTTGCGGACACCGACTCTGAGCCTCGCGCCGCCGAAGCCCACGCCGAACCCCTTCACGCCGAGCAGCCTCGGAGCAGGCCAGCACCCGATTCCCCGCCATCACGACGACCGGAGCCTCCCCCGGCACCCCGTCCACAATCTCCGCCGCGACGACAGGCCAATCAGGACACCAGATCAGCAGAGTACGAACCCCCGCCTCCACTAGTCCCCCTCCCCAACAAGCCGAAGCCCACCCCGCCCACCAACCCGCCCGTCCTCCGCCCCCGCCCCCTCGGCCGCCGCCGCCTCACTCCCGATCTTGTTGATCCGCGCAGCACCGCCCCCGCCCACATCAACAAGATCGACAGGAACTTGGCGAACAGACGCGGACGCGACGTGCGACGCGGACGCGACGTGCGACGCGGACGCGACGTGCGACGCGGACGCGACGTGCGACGCGGACGCGACGTGCGACGCGGACGCGAGATGCGACGCGGCCGCAGCATGCGACGCGGGCGCATCACTCCCGATCTTGTTGATCCGCGCAGCCCCGCCCCCGCCCACATCAACAAGATCGGCAGGAGCTTGGCGAGCAGACGCGGGCGCGACGTGCGAAGCGGGCACGAGGTGCGACGCGGGCGCAGCATGCGACGCGGGGTGGGGCGTGGAAGCGGGGTGGGGCGTGGAAGCGGGGTGGGGCGTGGAAGCGGGGTGGGGCGTGGAAGCGGGGTGGGGGCGCCGGGCCGGGATTGCGGCGTGGGCTGTCACGCCCGGCATCCACATGGTGATCTCGCGGGGGCGGGCGGCCGCGCCTCGCCCGCGCGCCGTGACGGTCACCTCGCGACGGCGCAGGCGGCCTCGGCCGGGGCCCAGTCCTTCCCAGTGGGCGCGCCCGACCTGCAACGTCACGTCGGCGCCGGACCAGTCCCCGAACGGGACCAGTACGCTTCCCCGCTGCCTCGCCCGCGCCGCCAGCCTGCTCACTATCGAACCCGAGACCGCGCCCGGAACGGCCGTGACCACTACATCCACCCCGTCGATCAGTGCGGCCACCACGGTGGGCCAGTCCGGGCCGGGGTTCGGTACGAGCGCAAGCCGGTCGAGGACGATTCCGCTCTCCGCGGCGGCCAGGGCGCCGAGCATCGGCACACCTACGACGGCGCACCAGGAACCGGATCGTGAGGCGGCGGCGAGCAGCGCCAGCATCAGCGAGGTGCCGCCGCCGGCCGGCGCCGCACGCCCGGTGTCCACGGACACCGTGCTTCCCCGGCGCAGCCCCCGCCCGGGAAGCAGCCCGCCCAACTCGGGCGCGACCGGAAGCATCCGGTGCGCCCCGGGTTCGTCGGTACCGGTAGCCGGCCGGACCAGCCCCGCAAGGGCAGCCGCACTGTTGACCATGCGCCCCGCCACGTCATGCCCCGCTCTGTGTTACCTGAAAAACCAAGCGCCCCCACGACCAGCGAGCCGGCCAGGAAAGCCCACGTCCAGCGAGCGGGCCAGGAGAACTCACGATCCGCGCCGCGGCCCGGACGTCAGCTCATGCGGCCAGCGGAGGCTGGTAGGTCACGCCGAGAGAGGACTCGGCGACCGCCACGAACTGTTCGGCCGCTCGCAACAGGTCGTCGGCCTCGCGGGCGCTCACCACTCTCGGGATGCCCGCTTCGGCGGCGGCCCGCTTGCCGGCGCCCAGGGCGAAATAGCCCGCCCAGTCGCTGAACTCGGGCGCCACCAGGGAGAGCAGCGACCACACGCTCGTCGCCCGGGCGCGCCGGCCGGACGCCGCCGGTCTGGCACGGGCGGCCAGCAGGGCGGCGGCCGCGCGCAGGGCGGCGAGGTGGGCTGCCGCGTAGCGGAGACCGTCGGGAGTCGTGTGCGCCGCCTCGGTCAAGCCCGCCCGGGCGAGCGCCAGCAACTGGGCCGGCGTGCGGTGCGGCAGCATGTGCGCCGGGATCGAAGGCGTCTCCGCCTTGCCGACGGCACTGGGCGCCTGAACACCGGCCACCTGCTCACCGATGGATCGCGGCGCGGGGATACCCGAAACGCCGGGTCTGCCGGACGCGCTGGGTCTGCCGGACGCGCTGGGCGCCTGCGCCAGACCGGGAGCCGGCCTGAGGCCGGGGGCCGTGGTGCTCGCCATGCTCGTATCTCCTCGCCTGTTCCGCATCCGACGTGTGGTCGAACCGTGTGCCGCGGAGGAAGACGCAGCGGTGACACCGGGGTACGTCCGGCCGGGTGCAGAGCTTCCCCACACCACACCCGGCCGGCACCGTCGGCGGGTCCGCCGCCCGCCACCGGGGGTCGGGGGCAGCGAGCGGCGGCCTGCCATGTGTGGACCCGGGCCCGCGAAAACCCGGATCGCACGTGTGACGCTTCGCGTGCGCCACTCCGGGAGGCGAGCCGCGAAACACGCTCCCGGGTCAGAGCGAACGCTCTTTCGAACATCCGTTCTAACTACGGCAAAGACTAGCACCCGCCTACGACGAAAAGGCAACCTTCGCGGGCGGCTCGCCGCCACTTTTTCGAACGGATGATCGAATACGCTCCGAACCCGGAGACGATCACGAAGCGGCCTCGACGAGACCGTCACCCACGGGCGTCCGCGCGTACAGAACGCTTCTCCCGGCCCGGCGCCGGAGCACCAACCCGGCCTCCAGCAGGATCTTCAGGTGCCGGCCCACCGAGCCGAGCCCCTGACCGGTGATCGCGACCAGCTGCGACGTGCTCTTCGGCGCCCGCGGATCGAGCTCCAGCAGCACCCGCGCCCGCCCCTCGCCGAGCAGCCGCCCCAGCGCGCCGGGCACCGCGGCGCCCGCCGGGGAGGCCAGCACCCCCGAGCACTGGTAGATCACCGCGTGCCGGCCCGGCGATTGGGCCACCCAGCCACGGGACACGGTCACGGGTACGAACGACAGCCGCGTCCCGGAGATGTCGTGCGGCGGGTGGTCGAGCACGTTGATCTGCAACCGCCCTCCGCCGAGCCAGCGCATCCCGTCGCGCATCCGGTCCAGGGCATCGGCCCAGCCGCCGAGGGTGAGCTGCCGGGTACGGGCCACCACGTCCGCCTCGAGGATCCGCCGGCGGCGCGCCCAGTCCGGCTCCACGGCGTGCTGCCAGACCCAGGTCAGCAGGTCCGCCATCCGCTCGGCGAGGTCGTCCCGTTCCAGAAGGGGCCACGAGCCGGGCAGGTAGGAGGAGCGGCCCGCGGTGAAGGCCATGATCAGATCGGTACGGACCTGCGCGGGAGGAGCCGCCCGCACGACGGCCACCTCCTCGGCGAACGACGTGCCCAGCGGAACCGGCGACGCGAAGTTCGCGACCCACCGCGGCCGCAGCACGGCATCCACCAGCGCCACGTCGACCGGGTCGGACGCGAGCCGGGCCCGATAGGACGCGCGATGGGAGCGCACGAGGTCGAGCTGACCGGCGCGGTTCTTGTGCAGGCTCATCAACCCGGCCAGCGTCTCGGCCATCGGCGACACCGTGAACCGGCTGCCGGCGAGCGTGTCGGCGTCGACGTTCCAGAAGCCCACTGCCATCCGACCTTTCGCTCGTCCGCGAAACATTAACCGGCCGCCGGGCCTCCCGCGAAGACTTCCCGACCATGCAGACCTACCGCGAGCTGTTCCGGAACCGGGAGTTCGCCGCCCTCTTCACCACCGCCTGCGTGCAGAACGCCGCCACCACGATCAGCGGCCTGGCCCTGGCCACGACGGTCTACGGCAGCACCGGCTCGCCCTTCCTGGCGGCCGTGGCGATGTTCGGACCGTCGCTGGCGCAGTTCATCGGCGCGACCCTGCTGATGTCGGCCGCGGACCGCCTCCCGCCCCGGGCGGCGATCAGCACCCTCGCCGTGATCACCGCAAGCCTCATAACCGTCATTTCCGCAAAAATCCCGACGTGGGGCATATTTCTCACCCTGCTACTACTAGGGCTCAACAGCTCCGTCGCGGGCGGCGTCCGCTCCGGACTGCTCACCGAAATCGTCCCCGAGCGGTCCTACCTCCTCGGCAGATCCGCATTGAACATCTCGGTCGGCACCATGCAGATCGTCGGCTTCTCCACCGGCGGCCTGCTGGTCAGTGTCCTCACCCCGAGCCAGACCCTGCTGGTGGGCGCATCGTTGCACCTGACGGCGGCTCTCGTGGCCCGGCTGGGCCTGTCCCGCCGCGCTCCGCGCGCCGCCGGGCGGCCCTCGGTGGGTGAGACCTGGCGGGTCAACCGTCGCTTGTGGTCGATTCCATCGGTACGGCCGGTGTACGCCGGTCTCTGGATCCCGAACGGCCTGATCGTCGGCTGCGAGGCGCTCTTCGTCCCCTACGACCCGGAGGGCGCCGGTGTGCTGCTGGCGGCGTCGGCGGCCGGCATGCTGGCCGGCGACGTGCTGGCCGGACGGTTCCTCGGCCCGGAGTGGCGGGACAGGTTGGCGCCCTACTTGCGGCTGCTTCTCGCCGTACCCTATCTGCTCCTCGCCTTTGATCCTCCCCTGCCGATCGCGGCGCTCGCCGTCGTGGCCGCGAGCGTCGGATACTGCTCCACGCTGCTGCTCCAGGAGCAACTGGTGAAGAGGGTCCCGGCCGACGCGATGGGTCAGGCGCTGGGCCTGCACACCTCGGGGATGCTCACGACGCAGGCGGTCTGCGCGGCGCTGGCTGGCGGGATCGCGCAGTACACCTCCCCGGCCACCGGCATCACCGTGATGGCCGTCGCGTCGATCACCGTGACCCTCGCGCTTGCCCCGGCCCTGAAGAGGGGAACAGGGATAATGACACCCGCGTAGAGGAGGCCGCATGGGACGGACGATCGTGGTGACCGGCGCGAGCTCGGGCGTGGGCCTGGCCGCCGCCAAGCAGTTCGCGGCGATGGGCGACGACGTCGTCCTGGTGGGCCGTGATCCGCAGCGGCTCGCCGACGCGGTGGCCCAGGTGCGCGAGGCGGGCGGCGGACGCGAGCCGGGCCGGTTCCGGGCCGACTTCAACTCCTTCGCCGAGGTGCGGGCGCTCGCCGATCACCTGCTGACCAGCCTGCCGGCGATCGACGTGCTGGCGAACAACGCCGGCGGCATGGTCGCCGGCTACACCCGCACGGCCGACGGCTTCGAGGCCACCATCCAGGGCAACCACCTGGCGCCGTTCCTGCTGACCAGCCTGCTGCGGGAGCGGCTGCGCGGCGGGCGGGTGGTCAACACCGCGTCGCGGGCGCACATGCAGGGCAGGCCCGACCCGGACGGCCTGGCCGGCGATCCGGGGAAGTACAGCTCGTGGCAGGCCTACGGCGCCAGCAAGGCCGCGAACATCCTCTTCACGTCGGAGGCGGCGCGGCGCTGGCCGGACATCACGAGCGTCTCGTTCCACCCGGGGGTCGTACGCAGCAATTTCGGGGTCGGCCGCCTGACCCGGTTCTTCTACAAGTACGCGCCGGGACTGGTCACCCCGGAGAAGGCCGGCGATCTGCTGGTCTGGCTCGCGACGGCGCCGAAGGCCGATCTGACGCAGGGCGGCTACTACGTGGGCCGGGAGACGGCCACCCCCGCCCCGCACGCGCGCGACCAGCAGCTGGCTGCCAAGCTCTGGGAGGCCAGTGCCGAGGCGACGGGGGCGGGAAATGCTTGATCATCCCAATGTGACAGCGGTGCGCGACGCTCTGGAGAGCGCGGGAGCGCCGGCGGACATCGTGATCCTGGACGAGGCGGTGCACACCGCCGCCCTCGCGGCCGCCGCGCTGGACATCGAGGTCGGTCAGATCGCCAACTCGCTGATCTTCGACGCCGACGGCGAGCCGCTGCTCGTGCTGACCTCGGGCGCGCACCGGGTGGACACCACGAAGGTGGCCCTGCTGCTCGACGTCGCGAAGCTGAAGCGGGCCACCCCCGAGTTCGTCCGGCAGCACACCGGCCAGGCCATCGGCGGGGTCGCGCCGCTCGGCCACCCGAAGCCGGTCCGCACCCTGATCGACGTCGACCTCGAGCAGTACCCGGTGGTCTGGGCGGCGGCCGGGGTGCCCCAGTCGGTCTTCCCGATCACCTACGCCGAGCTGGTCCGGGTGACGAGCGGGACGCCGGCCTCAGTTGCCTGAGAGCGTCGTCAGCCTGCACGTCTGGCGTGTCCCGCGTCGTCTCGTCGGCTCCGCCATGCTGCGCATGGCCTTCGCCCGGCGAGATCTTCCGGGCGTGCGTTTCGCCAAATTCCTGGGTACGGGGACCGGCACCGGATTCGGCCCCTCCGACACCGACCTGACCCGCTGGGCGGCCATCTCGGTGAGTGACCGCCCGGTGCGCTACCCGGCCTGGGACCGGATCGCCGCGTCGCGGGCCCGCGTCGACCTGGAACCGCTGATCAGCCGGGGCGCGTGGTCCGGCCGGGAACCGTTCCAGCCGACCGGCCGGAAAGCGGACGGGCCGGTCCTGGCGCTGACCCGCGCCCGCCTGCGTCCCACCCGCGCTGTCCGGTTCTGGTCGGCCATCCCCGCGGTGGCCCGGGAGCTCGCCGAGGCGCCGGGGCTGCTGGCCCGGTTCGGGGTCGGGGAGGCGCCGATCGGCTGGCAGGGAACGGTCAGCGTGTGGCGCAGCGCCGCGGACCTCACCGCGTTCGCGTACCGTCAGCCGCAGCACCGCGCCGCCATCGCCCGCACCCCGGCTGACCGCTGGTACGCCGAGGAGCTCTTCGCCCGTTTCGCGGTGCTCGACGTCAACGGCGACCGGTCCGTCCTGGGATGGGAGCGTACGTAAGCATGAGGCTCGTAGCTTGGCAGCCGGACGACCTGCTGCGCCGGCTCGACGACGTGGTCTCGGTCTACGGCGAGGCGATGGGCTACCGCCCCGAGCTGTTGCAGACCCGCCGCGGCTACATCGGCTCGCACGTGCGCCGGCCCGGTTTCCGCGCGGTCGCGACCCTCACCCCGGAGGGGAAGGTCGCCGGCTTCGGGTACGGCTACACCTCGATCCCCGGCCAGTGGTGGCACGACCAGGTCCGCTCGGCGCTGGACGAGCCCGGACGCCGGCAGTGGCTCGGCGACTGCTTCGAGGTGGTCGAGCTGCACGTGCGCCCGGTCGCCCAGGGCCACGGCCTCGGCGCCCGCCAGCTGCGCGCCCTGCTCGCCATGGCGAAGGGCAGCACCGTCCTGCTGTCCACACCGGAGGCCGACGAGCAGGCGTCCCGGGCGTGGCGGCTGTACCGCCGGTTCGGGTTCACCGACGTGCTGCGGAACTTCTGGTTCCCCGGCGACGAACGCGCCTTCGCCATCCTCGGCCGCGAGCTGCCGCTCGCCTCTCTGTCGGAGGAAGCACGATCCTGAAATACCTGCTCGGCGTCCTGATCCTGGCCCAGATCTGCTACCCCCTCACCGGCGGTGACGTGCGCGCCGGGCTGACCGTCGCCACCGTGCTCATCGGCGTCGCCCTGTCGGTGTCGCACGCGTGGACCTCCCGGGGTCCGCGCGCGGTCGCCGCCCTCGTCGGCACGGCCACGGCCGGCGGCTTCGCGGTCGAGGCGATCGGCGTCGCCACCGGTTTCCCGTTCGGCACCTACGACTACTCCGGCGAGCTCGGCCCCAAGGTCCTCGGCGTGCCGCTGATCATCCCGCTCGCCTGGACCTGGATGGCCTGGCCGGCCTGGCTCGCCGCGGTGCGCGTGACCCGTTCCCGCGCCGCCCGGATCGCGCTGGCCGCGGCCGGGCTCGCCGCGTGGGACCTCTTCCTCGACCCGCAAATGGTGGCCGAGGGCTACTGGCGCTGGCACGACCCGGTGCCGGCCCTCCCCGGCGTCCCGGGCATCCCGATCGGCAACTACCTGGGCTGGCTCGGGTTCGCCGTGGTGCTGATGACGGCGTTGTCGTTCGCTCTGGGCGGGTTGTCGGAACCACTACCCGGCGACACGCTGATGTACGTGCTCTGGATCTGGACCTACGCGTCGTCGGTCCTCGCGCACGCCGTCTTCCTGGACCTGCCGGCGTCGGCGGTCTGGGGCGGGGTGCTGATGGGCGCCGCGGTGGCGCCCCTGATCATTGCGCTGCGCCGTACATGATCCTTCTTCTGCTCCCGCTGCTCCTGCTGACTCTGCACACCGCGGTGAACGCGCTCCTGCTGCGCCGCCCCCGCCGCTCCGCCTCCACCGAGGAGCGCGTCGCCGTCCTCCTCCCGCTGCGCAACGAGGCCGATCGCGTCACCCCGTGCCTGGAGTCGCTGCTGGCCCAGCGCGGCGTCCCGAACCTGACGATCCACGTCCTCGACGACGACTCCACCGACGGCACCGCCGCCGTGGTCCGCGCGGTCGCCGGCGATCGGGTGGTCCTGCACCGGGGCGCCGGTCCTCAGCCGGGCTGGCTGGGCAAGCCGCACGCCTGCCACCAGCTGTCCGTCCTGGCCTCTTCCGCTTCTTTTTCCGAGCCTGATGTGCTCGTCTTCGTCGACGCCGACGTGGTCCTCGAACCGGATGCCGTCGCCGGCGCCGTGGAGATGCTGCGCCGCACCGGGGTGACCCTGCTGTCGCCGTACCCCCGCATCACCGGCGCCGGCCGCCTCGTCCAGCCGCTGCTGCAGTGGTCCTGGCTGACCTTCCTCCCGCTGCGCCTGATGGAACGCTCCCCGCGCCCCTCCCTCGCAGCCGCCGGCGGCCAATGGCTGGTCGTCGACCGGGCGGGCTACCAGCAGGCCGGCGGCCACGAGCCGGTCCGCGACGACATCCTCGAGGACATCGGCCTGGCCCGGGCCATCAAACGCTCCGGAGGCCGGATAGCCCTGGCCGACGGTTCCGCGCTGGCCACCTGCCGGATGTACGACTCCTTCCACGACCTGGCCGACGGCTACGCCAAATCCCTCTGGCGCTCCTTCGGCTCCGCTTCCGGCGCCGCCACCGTCGTGGTCCTTCTTTCCCTTCTGTACGTCGTCCCGCCCCTGCTGATCGCCTACCCACCCTTGACGCCCTACGCGGCCGCCGCCTACCTCCTGGCAGTGACCGGCCGGACGATCAGCGCGGTGGCGACGGGCGGCCGCCCCTTCCCCGATCCGTTCCTGCACCCGGTGTCCGTGGTGCTGTTCGCCTATCTGACGGCGCGTTCATTCCACAAGAGATCCCGGAACACGCTCTCCTGGCGCGGCCGTCCACTCTGAGCGGCTCTCCTCAGGCTGTACCACAGAGCGACAAATCGGGCACGGATACGACGTTGCCGTACAGCCAGGCAGAAGTGGCTGTACGGCAGAGCGACAAATCGGGCGGCCGGAGAGCCCTGAGCGCCAGCCGGCGAAACGATCACACGGTCCCGAACCGCTCCGCGGGGCTCACGTCGTACCCGGAAAGGAGCGCAAGGCCGCGGAAAGCCGGACGCCCGGCACGTCGTTGTGCCGGGCGTCTGGAGACTCGATACCGAGTGACGGGACACGCCGTTGTGCCCCATCACCGGCAGCCGGGGACCGTCAGTGCTTGGTGAGCGCCTTCCGGTAGTCGCTGTTGAGGCGGCCGATCAGGCTCAGCGGAATGCCCTTGGGGCAGACCTCGGCGCACTCGCCCATGTTGGTGCAGCCACCGAAGCCGGCGTCGTCCTGGGCCTGCAGCATGTCGATCACCCGGCTGTCGCGCTCGGGCTGGCCCTGCGGCATCAGGCCGAGGTGGGTGATCTTCGCGGCGGTGAAGAGCATCGAGGAGCCGTTGGGGCAGGCCGCGACGCAGGCGCCGCAACCGATGCAGGTCGCCGCCTCGAAGGCCGCGTCGGCGTCCTTCTTCGGGACCGGCGCGGCGTGCGCGTCGGGGGCGGTGCCGGTCGGCGCGCTGATGTAGCCGCCGGCCTGGATGATCTTGTCGAACGCGGAGCGGTTGACGACCAGGTCCTTGATCACCGGGAAGGCCGCGGCGCGCCACGGCTCCACGTCGATCGTGTCGCCGTCGGAGAACTTCCGCATGTGCAGCTGGCACACCGTGGTGGCCTTCTCCGGGCCGTGCGCCACACCGTTGACGACCATGCTGCACATGCCGCAGATGCCTTCACGGCAGTCGTGGTCGAACGCGATGGGGTCCTCGCCGGCGAGGATCAGCGTCTCGTTGAGAACGTCGATCATCTCGAGGAACGAGGCGTCCGGGGAGATGTCCTTGACGTCGTAGGTGACCATCTTCCCGGCAGCGGTGGGACCGGACTGACGCCACACCCGTACTTTGATGTTCATTACTTGTAACTCCGCGTGCTCGGGTGGACGTACTCGAAGTTGAGGTCTTCCTTGTGCAGCGTGGGCTTGCCGTCGGCGCCGAAGTACTCCCACGCCGCGGCGTAGCCGAACTCGTCGTCGTGGCGCAGCGCCTCACCGTCCGGGGTCTGGCTCTCGGCCCGGAAGTGGCCGCCGCAGGACTCGCGGCGGTGCAGCGCGTCGATGCACATGAGCTCGCCGAGCTCGATGAAGTCGGCGACCCGGCCGGCCTTCTCCAGGTTCTGGTTGAGCTCCTCGCCCTTGCCGGGCACCTTCACCCGGGTCCAGAACTCCTCCTTGAGCGCCCGGATGAGGCCGATCGCCTTGGTCAGGCCCTCCTCGGTGCGCTCCATGCCGCAGTACTCCCACATGATGTGGCCGAGCTCGCGGTGGAAGGAGTCGACGGTGCGGTCGCCGTCGATCGAGAGGAACTTGGCGATCCGGTCCTCGACCTCCTTGCGCGCCTCGACGACGGCGGCGTCGGACGACGAGATCTTGGGGAACGGCCCGGACGCCAGGTAGTTGTTGATCGTGTTGGGCAGCACGAAGTAGCCGTCCGCGAGGCCCTGCATCAGCGCCGAGGCGCCGAGGCGGTTGGCGCCGTGGTCGGAGAAGTTCGCCTCGCCGATCACGAACAGGCCGGGGATGGTGGACTGCAGGTCGTAGTCGACCCAGAGGCCGCCCATCGTGTAGTGCACGGCGGGGTAGATGCGCATCGGCGTCTCGTACGGGTCCTCGCCCGTGATCCGCTCGTACATCTCGAAGAGGTTGCCGTACTTGGCCTCGACGGCCTTGCGGCCCAGCCGCTTGATCGCGTCCGCGAAGTCGAGGTAGACGCCGAGGCCACCGGGGCCGACGCCGCGGCCCTCGTCGCAGACGTTCTTGGCGGCACGGGACGCGATGTCACGGGGCACCAGGTTGCCGAACGACGGGTAGATGCGCTCCAGGTAGTAGTCGCGCTCGTCCTCGGGGATGTCGGCGGCGCGGCGGGTGTCCTTCTGCGCCTTCGGCACCCACACCCGGCCGTCGTTGCGCAGCGACTCCGACATCAGGGTCAGTTTCGACTGGTGCGAGCCGGACTCCGGGATGCAGGTCGGGTGGATCTGCGTGTAGCAGGGGTTCGCGAAGAGCGCGCCCTTGCGGTGCGCCCGCCACGTCGCCGTGACGTTGCAGCCCTTGGCGTTCGTGGACAGGAAGAACACGTTGCCGTAGCCGCCGGAGGCGAGCACCACGGCGTCCGCGAACTCGGTGGTGATCTCGCCGGTGATCATGTCGCGGACCACGATGCCGCGCGCCTTGCCGTCCACGATGATCAGCTCGAGCATCTCGTGCCGGGCGTTCATCTCGACGTTGCCGAGGCCGATCTGCCGCTCCAGGGCCTGGTACGCGCCGAGCAGCAGCTGCTGGCCCGTCTGGCCCCGGGCGTAGAAGGTCCGGGACACCTGGGTGCCACCGAACGAGCGGTTGTCGAGCAGGCCGCCGTACTCGCGGGCGAACGGGACGCCCTGCGCCACGGCCTGGTCGATGATGTTCACCGACTCCTGCGCCAGCCGGTAGACGTTCGACTCGCGGGCGCGGAAGTCGCCGCCCTTCACGGTGTCGTAGAACAGCCGGTAGACGGAGTCGCCGTCGTTGCGGTAGTTCTTCGCGGCGTTGATGCCACCCTGCGCGGCGATCGAGTGCGCGCGGCGCGGGCTGTCCTGGTAGCAGTACGACTTGACGTGGTAGCCCTGCTCGGCCAGGGTCGCGGCCGCGGAGCCGCCGGCCAGGCCGGTGCCGACCACGATGATCGTGAGCTTCCGGCGGTTCGCCGGGTTGACCAGCTTGGCGGAGAACTTGCGCCGTTCCCAGCGGGTCTCGATGGGTCCGTCCGGCGCGGCCTTGTCGACGACCGGCTCGCCCTCGGTCCAGAAGTCAGTCATGTTCACTTCACCAATCCGAACGTCACCGCGAACGGCACCGAGAGGTACATCGCGACCAGCACCACGGAGAGCACCAGCGCGACGATCTGCGCGCGGCGCTCGTTGGTCTTGGTCTGCTGGCCCAGGGTGCGCATCGCGCTCCAGATGCCGTGCCGCAGGTGCAGGCCGACCATGACGATCGAGACGACGTAGAAGAGCGTCACGTACCAGCGGTCGGCGGCGAAGTCGCCGATCACGTTGGCGTGCGGGTTCGCCTTGTCGTTCACCGGGTTCAGGTGACCCGTCGTCAGGTCGAGGATGTGGTAGATGATGAACAGCAGGACGATCACGCCACCCCAGCGCATGGTCCGGGCGGCGTAGCTGCCCTGGACCTTGGGCCGGTGCGCGTACTTGACCGGCCGGGCCTTCTTCGCCCGGATGGTCAGCTGCGTCGCCGCCCAGATGTGCGCGATGATGGCGACCAGCAGGCCGATCCGCATGATCCAGAGGAACCACACGTCCGGGAGCAGCGGCGTGCCGATCGTCCGCAGCCAGTGCGCGTAGTGGTCGAAGTCCTCGTTGCCGACGAAGATCTTCAGGTTGCCGGCCGCGTGCGCGAAGAGGAACAGCACCAGCGCGATGCCGCTGACCGCCATGATCAATTTAAGGGTGACCGACGAGGGTCGCACCGACCTACGCGGAGCGGGGCGTGCCGTCGCGCCCGCCGCGTTCGTCGTCTTGGGAATTGGAGTGTCTACCGCCACAACTTGGAAGGTAGAAAGTCCCGAGTCATTCGTCTAATGCATGATCGGGCGGTTGTTCATAGCGGTAGGCTATTAACGTGCAGCTGCAACAACTCAGGTACTTCGTGGCGGTCGCCGAGACCAGGCATTTCACACATGCGGCGGATATTCTGGGCGTCTCGCAGCCTACGTTGAGTAAGCAGATTCACACCCTGGAGTCCTCACTCGGCGCGCCGCTGTTCGAGCGGATCCGCGGCGCGATCAGTCTGACCGTGGCCGGCGAGACCCTGCTGCCTCTCGCCCAGCGCATGGTCGCCGACGCCGACGCGGCCCTCGACGCGGTCCGCGACATCGTCGGGCTGCGCCGCGGCGAGGTGCGCCTCGGCGCCACGCCGAGCCTCTGCTCCTCGCTCGTGCCGGGGATACTCCGCACGTACCGGGAGGAGCACCCGGACATCCAGCTGCACGTGAGCGAGGGCAGCTCGCAGGATCTCATCGCCAACCTGCTGGCGCACGCGCTCGACCTGGCGCTCATCGTGCAGCCGGAGCACGGCGTCGACCCGGCCCTGGAGACCACCGACCTGCTGCGGGAGAGCCTCGTCGTCGCCTCGGTGCTGGACGGCCCGGCGCCCACCGTGGCCCGGCAGCTGGAGCTGGCCGAGCTGCGGCACACCCCGATGGTGATGTTCCGGAAGGGCTACGACATCCGCGACGTCACCGTGCACGCCTGCGAACGGGCCGGCTTCACCCCGAAGTTCGCGGTCGAGGGCGGCGAGATGGACGCGGTGCTGGCCTTCGTCGAGGCGGGTCTCGGCGTCGCCCTGGTGCCGAGCATGGTGCTGGCGAACCGGCCGCTGCTGCGGGCCACCCCGCTCGCTCCCCCGGGCATGCGCCGGACCATCGCCCTGGCGCAGCGCCGCGGCGCGGTCCTGCCGCACGCCGCGGCCGCCCTGCGCGAGGTGATCACCGAGCACATCGCTTCCGGCCGGCTGCCGTTCGGGGTGCGAGCTCTGTCCACTTCGGGACCTTGACGGCTAGCATCCCCCTTGTGTGGCATGGCGAGTACCGGCACCCCCGGCTGGTCGAGGTCTACGACGCCGAATGCCCCTGGGGCTGGGACGACGACTTCTTCATGGCCGTGCTCGCCGAGCACTCCGCGCCGCGCGTCCTCGATCTCGGCTGCGGCACCGGCCGGCTCGCGATCGCGATGGCCGAGGCCGGTCACGCGGTCACCGGGCTCGATCCGTCCGGGCCGGCCCTGGACGCCGCCCGCCGCAAACCCGGCGCCGCGAGGGTCCACTGGATCGACGGCCCGATCAGCGAACTGGGCAACCGGACCTTCGACGCCGTCTTTCTGACCGGGCACGTCGCGCAGTTCTTCGTGAGTGATCAGGAATGGTCGTCGCTGCTGCACGCGGTGCGCCGCGCACTCGACCTCGACGGCCGGCTCGTCTTCGACAGCCGCGATCCGGCGGCCGCCGAATGGGAGCGCTGGAATCCGGACGAATCGTGGCGGTCCGTCATGCTCGCCGACGGCACGACGGTCGAGGCGTGGACCGAGGTGGAGTCGGTGCGCGGGGATGTGGTCTCCCTGGCTCACCACTACCGATTCTCCGACGGCGAGAAGCTCACGAGCCAGGGGACACTGCGATTTCGTACGGAGGAAGAGCTGCGCGCATCGCTGCGGGCCGCCGGATTCCACGTCGACCAGGTCTACGGCGGCTGGGGCCGGGAGCCGGTCGGGCTGAGCGGCGACGGCGAGTTGATCGTCATAGCGACCGCGCTCTCGTGATCGACGAAGATCAAAGTGAAGATCAATTTTAGTTCGATCTTGGTTGATGCTTAAATGATCATTTCTAATGTGCCGAGATGCGGGCTGCGTTATCGTAAAACGTGAATCCCGGGCTAGTATCCGCCACGCACCGTGAAAACTTTACGACGGGTTAGGTGGCATGTCCGACAACGAGTGGCCAAGGGAGTTGCCGGCCGGACCCGGTGAGTGGAGCGAGCCTCCACACCGTCCCCGGCGGGCACTTCTCGCGGCAGCGCTGGTCCTCGCGGTTCTCGCGGCGGCCGGTGGTCTCACCTGGCAGTTGATGAGCAACGGCGCGGCCGCGCCGGAGGCGGAGCCCACCGCGGCGCCGATCCCCTCGGCAACCTCACCGAGCGTGACCCCCTGCCCCGACCCGGAGTTGAGCGTCGCCGCCGCTCCGGAGATCGCTCCACTGGTCGCCGAGGCGGCCGCCACCCTCAATCCGGACAACCTGCGCTGCCCGCCGGTCGTGGTCCGCGCCGAGGAGCCCGGCACCACCGCGGTCGCCAAGGACCGGCCGGACGTCTGGATCCCGTCGAGCAGCGCCTGGCTCACCGTCGCGGCCGGCGCCGGCCAGAGATACACCGCCTCCGGCCGGCCGGTCGCGTACTCGCCGGTGCTCATCGCCGCGCCCGAGGGCATCTCCACGCTGTACGCGAAGGACGGCCGGACCACCTGGACCGGGCTGATCCAGGGGGCGACCGAGAGCCGGTTCCCGACGATCACCATGCCCGACCCGCTGCGGAGCACCGTCGGCCTGCTCAGCGTGCACGCCGTGCACGCCGCGACGGCACGCACCACGAAGGACTCCGGCATCGCCCAGCTCCGCGCGTTCACCCTGCGCAGCCGCCTCGAGGAGGCCTCCGCCGACCCGGTCCAGCTGCTCGACCGGATGGGTAAGGAGTCCGACGCCACCACCGCGGTCTACGACATCGGCGTCTTCCCGGTGACCGAGCAGCAGCTGAAGGCGTACCAGAAGGCGAACCACCAGGTCCGGCTCGCCGGCTTCCCGCCGGTCGACGGCCGGGTCGAGGCCGACTACCCGTTCGCGCTCCGCAAGGGCACCGACAAGGACCTGGCCGCCGAGCTGCGCGAGGCGATCAGCAAACCGGCCGTGGCGGCGGCCGGTTTCCGCATCGAGCCGACCGCCGGCGTGCTCGAGCTGCCCGGCTCGGTCACCGAGCTGCTCACCCCGGCCCAGCAGTGGGCGCAATACAAGGACCTCGCGTTCCAGGTGCTGCTGCTGATCGACTCGTCCGGCTCGATGAGCGAGGCGATCACCGACAAGGACGGCAAGAAGGGCACCAAGGCGTCGCTGCTGCGCGAATCCGGGGTGAGCGCCTCCGAGCTGTTCGGCGACGACACCACGATCGGGATGTGGTACTTCGGCACGAACGCCCGCAACGGCCCGGCGCACACCGAGGTGGTGCCGTACGGCCCGATCACCGGGAAGGTCGAGGGCCGCTCCCGCCGCGAGGCGCTGCAGGCGCAGATCGGCGCCTACAAGCCGGAGGCGAGTGCCGGGACCCCGCTCTACCAGGCGGTTCTCGACGGCGTGAGCGCCATGCGCGAGCAGGTACGCAAGGACACCGCCACGGTCGTGGTGGTGCTGACCGACGGCGCCGACGGCGGCACCAGGTTCGCGATGTCCAACGACGCCTTCCTGACGAAGCTGAACGAGACGCAGGACCCGGCCCGGCCCGTCTCGATCATCGCGGTCGGCTACGGGCCGGACGCCAACATGGGCGCGCTCACCGGCATGGCCGAGGCGAGCGGCGGCCGCGCGTTCGCCGCCCGCAACCCCGCCGACCTGGGTTCGGCGATGGCCCAGGCCTTCCTCGCCGCCCACGCCACGCAATAACCGGCCGGGATCTTGGCGAGTTGCGCCCATATGAGCGCCACAACTCGCCAAGATCGCGGCAGGTAAGCCGACGTCAGGCAGCTCCGATGGCGTCGGCTACTATCTGCGCCGACAGCGTCACCATCGGCAGGCCGCCGCCCGGGTGCACCGAGCCGCCCACCAGATACAGGCCCTTCACCGGCCCCCGGTTGGACGGCCTGGTCAGCCCGCCCGCCGTTCCATAGATCGACCCGCCCGGCGCCGACACCAGATCGGCCGGCGTACGGATCTCCATGAACTCCAGCCGGTCCCGCACGTCCAGCCCGCGCGCGGCGAGCACGTCGAGCAGGTGCCGCCCGTAGGCGTCCGCGAGCCCCGGCCGCGTCCAGTCCACAGCGGACCATCCGGTGCCCTGCCGTGCCGCGTTGACCAGCACGAACCAGGCCTCGTTCCCCTCCGGGCGCACCGCCGGGTCGTCCGCGCGGGTCACGAAGATCGCCGGATCGTCGACCGGCCGGGCCCGCCGCGACGCCGACCCGAAGATCGCGTCGAACTCGGCGTCGTAGTTCGGCGGGAAGAACACGGTGTGGTGCGCCAGCGACGGCGTCGTCCCGCGCACGCCGAGCAGCAGCACGAACCCGCCGAGGCTGCGGTCCGCGAGCCCGGCGAGGCGGCGCGGCGCCGGCAGCAGATCGCGGTACAGCACCGAGGCGTCCACGTTGGAGACGACGACGTCGGCCTTCACGAACTCGCCCGACGCGAGACGCACCCCGCGCACGGAACGGTCCGCCTCGATGCCGGTGACCGGGGACGAGAGCTTCACCCGTACCCCCGCATCGGCGCACCTGGCGTGCAGCGCCTCACCCAGCGTGCCCAATCCCCCGGGCAGATACCACCCACCGTGCGTGAGCTCGGCATACGGGATCGCGGCGAGCGCCGCAGGCGCGCGACGCGGATCCGAGCCGGTGTACGTCGCATACCGGTCGAGCAGCATCCGCAGCCGGGGATCCCGCAGGTAGGCGCGCCCCAGCGACCGCAGCGACCGCCCCGGCGCGATCGCCGCGAGATCACCGAGACGCCACGACAGCCGGGCCAGGGTCGCCCTGTTCATCGGACGCCGCAGCACCGAATCCCACGACGCGTTCCAGATCCGCTTCGCCCGGCGCCAGAACCGATCCCAGTCGTCCGCCGCGTCCTTCCCCATCGCGGCGGCGATCCGCTCCAGGAACACACCGTGCACACTCGACGAGTCGAGCACCGTCCGGTCCGGGAACACGTGCCGCACCACCGGATCCAGCGGCACCGGCCGCAGATCGAGATCGAGGTCGTCGAACACCTGCGGCAGCGTCAGCAGACTGGGCCCGGTGTCGAACCGATACCCGTCCCGCTCGAACACGGCCAGCTTCCCGCCGACCTCCGCCGCGCGCTCATGCACCTCGACCCGATGCCCCGCCTCCGCCAGCCGCACGGCAGCCGCAAGCCCCCCGACGCCGGCGCCGATAACCACGATGTCGCTCACCCTGCCATGATCCGCTCCCGCTGAGAGATCCGCTCATCCGGTACGACCTGAGCCGTCCCGCCCGGCCACCCCTCCCGTGGCGCACCACACCTGCGGCCACCTCCGCCCGGCGCAGCCCGCCGCCGGCCCCGGCGGCCCCTCACGCTCCCGGCCCCGCTCCCCGCCGCCCCGGCCGAGCTCTTCAGCCATCCCGGCCGCCCGCCCTCCAGCCGTCTACTCCAGCCGCCCCGGCCCTCCCACTCACCGCCGGCCCTTTCGCCCGGTCCACCGCCGCCCGCCGCCCTTTTTGCCCGGTCCACCGCCGCCCACCGCCTGCCGCCCCTTTCGCCCAGGTCCACCGCTTGCCGGCCCTTCGCCGAATTCCTCGCCGCTTCCTCGCTCCCGCTGCAGCGCGTTGCAGTGCGGGAGCGCTCCCGACAGCCATGGAATACAGCCGGACTGACCCGGCTGCAGCCTGTTGTCGCGGAGAGCGCTCCCACCAGCAATGAGCCGCAGCCGAGCCCGATCACGCCATCGCCCGGGCATGCCGCCGCCGGTGTTCGCCACAAGGCCCGATGCACGTCGCGCGACCGCCCACCGGCTGCACATCAGCGCTTTCCGACTGTCCAGTTTGTCGCCACGCCGCGCAGCCAGTCCCGGCCGGCTGTACACCACGGCTCACTCGCCGCCCGAAATGTCGCCCTGCAGTACAGCCAGCCCCGGCCGGCTGCACACCACGGCTCACTCGCCGCCCGAAATGTCGCCCTGCGGTGCAGCTGGCATCGGGCGGCTGCAGCCCGTTGTCGCGGAGCGGGCGGCGCGGGCGGGCGCGGCGGGGCGGGCGGGGCGGGCGCGGCGAGGCCGGCGGGGCGGGTCAGGCCAGGGCTTGGGCGATCGCGAGGGTGTGCTGGTATTCCTTCCAGTGGGCGAGCCTGCCGTCCCGCGTCGTGAGCACCCCGATGAACGGGGCCGCGGCCGAAACCCCGGTCACGACATGGGTGCCCACCAGCTCGTACTCCACGACGATCACGGAGGGGTCGGCTGTCTGGTGCACGAGCACGTCGCGGCATTCGTCGAAGCGGACCGGGAACGCGGCCCGGCCGGCCTCGGTGTAGGCGAGCACCTGCTCCCGGCCCGCGGTACGGGTGGGGTGGCCGGGCGCCGCGAACGGTGTCTCCACCACGACGTCGTCGGTGAGCATGTCGGCGGTGAAGGTCGGCGCACCGGCGAGCCACCGGGCCCGCATCCGGTCGAAGATCTCACTGGGGGTCACGACGGTCCTCCCATGGACGACGATAAACTCAGCCGATCCGACAATAGTGAGTGGAGACTCAACTTGGAAGAAGCGGAAGAAGCGGAAGGACCGAAAGGGCCGAAAGGGCCGAAGCGCGCGGACGCCCAGCGCAACCGCGCCCGCATCCTGGACGCCGCCGAGGGGGTGTTCGCCGAGTTCGGGCCGGGCGGCTCGACCGAGGAGGTGGCGCGCCGGGCCGGTGTCGCGATCGGTACGGTCTTCCGGCACTTCCCCACCAAGGACGCCCTGTTCACGGCGATCCTGAAGCGTCTGCTGGCCCGTCTCCTCGAGGAGGCCGGCGAGCTCGGCGGCCCGGACGGGCTGTTCCGCTTCATGACGAGTGTGGTGACCCAGGCCTCGGCGAAACGGGCGCACCTCATCGACCTGCAGCTGCCCGGGGCGGTGGGGCAGTTGCGGGACGCGGTCGGATCGCTGCTGGCGCAGGCCCAGGACGCCGGGACGGTCTCGCGCGATGTCGAGCTCGGCGAGGTGATGGCGCTGCTGGTCAGCCTCTGCCAGGGCGCGGTCGTGGGCGGATGGGAGGAGCGGTTGTCACGGCGTACCCTCGCGGTGGTCTTCGCGGGGTTGAGCGCCTGAAGGGGTGAGCGTGCGAGAAGCGGGTGCCGGCGGCCTGCGCAGGAACGTCAGAGCCACGAGGGATGCCGCCGCCACGAAGCCGGCCGCCAGCAGGAACGCCAGGCCGTAGCCGTCCTGCAGGGCCGCCACCTCCCCGGCCCCGCGCGCCGACGACGCCGCGGCCCGCCCCGCCGAGGCGGCCGCCAGCACCGACAGCCCGAGCGCCATCCCGGCCTGCTGCGCCGTGTTGTTCAGCCCGGACACGAGCCCGGTGTCCTCTTCGGACGCCCCGGCCATGGACAGCATCATGATCGCCGGCAGCGCCGCGCCGAGCCCGAGGCCCATGACGGTCAGCGCCGGCAGCACGCCCAGGAGATAGGACGGCGATTCCGGCAACCGGGACAGCGCGATCAGCCCGCCGGCCGCCAGGACCAGGCCGCCGAGCAGCACCCGGCGCGGGCCGAAGCGGGCCGTCAGCCGGGCCGCCAGGAGGAGCGAGACCAGGCCGATCATCACGGGTGTGGGGAGGAAGGCCAGCCCGGTCCGCATCGCGTCGAAGCCGAGGACCCGCTGGAGGAAGAGGGTGTTCACGAACTGGAAGCCGAGGCCGGCCGCCACGATCAGGAGCACCGCGCCGTTGGCGGCCAGCAGCCACGGGCGGCGCAGCAGCCGGAGCGGGATCAGTGGGCTGCGGGCGTGCTTCTGCCGTACCAGGAAAGCCGCGAGCAGCAGAAGCGCTGCCGCCCCGGCGGGAGCGACCCCGTCGACGATCGCGTAGACGCCGGCCGAGAGGCCCGCCGTGATCAGGAGAGCGCCCGGAACGTCCAGGCCGCCCGCCACCGGCGGTACCGCGGGGAGCAGGCGCAGGCCCGCCACGAAGGCGGCCACCCCGATCGGCACGTTGATCAGGAAGATGGCGGGCCAGCCGGCCAGGTCGGTGAGGACGCCGCCGACCACGAAGCCGATCGCGGCGCCGCCGGCCTGGGTGAAGCTGAAGACGCCGAGCGCGCGGGCCTGCGGGCCGGGGTCGGGATAGAGGCGGACGATCACGCCGAGGATCACGGCGGAGGCGAACGCGCCGCCGGCGCCCTGCAGGAAGCGGCCGGCGACCAGCAGTCCGGCGCTGGTCGCGAAGCCGCAGAGCAGCGAGGCCAGGGTGAACAGGGCGAGGCCGCCGAGGAAGACCCGCCGGGATCCGAGCAGGTCGCCGAGCCGGCCGGCGAGCAGGAGCAGGCCGCCGAAGGCCACCAGATAGCCGTTGATCACCCAGGCCACGCCGGCCGGGGAGAAGCCGAGGTCCTGCTGGATGGCAGGGATCGCGACGGCCACGATCGTGCTGTCCAGAACGATCATCAGGCCCACCGTGTTCAGCACGGCGAGCGTCGCACCACGAGAACTCATGGCGCTACGCTAACAGATAATCCGGAAGCGGACTATCTCTTAGGAGATCGAGCGCGGCGGATCGGGCCGGGCGCCCCCTCGGCCGAGGCCAGCGCCGTGAGCAACTCGACGAAGTCGTCCCGCCCGGAGTCCGAGAGGCCCGCGAGCGCCTCCCCGTGCACCCGGTCCACGATCGCCTGCGCCTCGGCGGCGGCCTTCCGGCCCTTGCCGGTCACCGCGATGATCCGGGCGCGCCGGTCGGTGGCCGACGGGCGGCGCTCGGCGAGGCCGCGCTTCTCCAGCTCGTCGACGGTGCTCACCATCGTCGTCTTGTCCATGAACGACAGTGCCGCGAGCTGGATCTGGGTGCGCTCCTCCTCCATGGCGTGGACCAGCACGCACTGCATGCGCGGGGTCAGGTCGACCTCGGCGAGCGCGGCGGCGAGCCGGTTGGAGAGGGCGTGGCCGGCGGCGTTGAGCAGACCGGTGATGTCGCGCTGGGTGCGCTCGGGAGCAGCCATGCGGTCAGTCTATCGCCGGATAATCCGCAATCGAATAAAAAGACGGCCGGCGGGTCCCCGTGAAACACCCGCCGGCCGCCCGCTCAGTGCCAGCGGGGCGCCATCGGCGTCACCAGCAATGGCATTCGCGCCTCGAGAGGCGTCCGGTCCCGCTTCCTGTTGTTGCACTTTCCACAAGCCGCCACGGTGTTCGCCCATTCGTTGCGGCCACCGCGCGAGCGGGGCAGCACGTGGTCGATCGTCGAGGCCGCGTCACCGCAGTAACCGCATCTCCGGCCGTCCCGCGCCAGCACACCGGCCCGCGACCAGGCCGGGCCGCGACCACGCCGCCACCGCGTCACGACGTAGCTGACCAGCCGCACCACGGTGGGAACCGGGTACACGCCTATTCGATCGTCCGGCAGCGCCTCGTGCACCACCGCCACCTGGCGGAACAGCATCCGGATCGCATGCCGGAGGCTGACCCGGTGCAGAGGTCCGCAATCCGCGTTCAGCACCAGCACCGCACTCATCGACAGTCACCCCCAGCAGAAGAAATCTGCTGAGAAAATACGGCCGGGAATAGACGGCCGACAACCGATTAAGCGATCACCGCAGGGCGCGGCGCACCGCGAAAATCAATTGCGCGAACCCGATCGACTGCAACAGGAGCCAGGCCGCGGCGAAAACCGTCATGGGTACGCCGAGAGCGCCGAACACGAGACCGGTGAAGGCGACGGAGACCCGCGTCGGCCGCTCCCCCACGGTCACCGCGCCGATCTCCGCCATGCCGCCGGCCACGGCCCGGGCCCGTACGTATTCATGGAGCCAGCTCGCGGCGCCCGCCGCGACCACCAGCGGCCCGGGCGCCCCCGCCACCCAGAACGCGGCGAGCCAGCCCAGCTCGCCCACCCGGTCGGCCACCGAGTCGAGGACGAATCCGGCCCGGCTCACCCGCCCGGTCACCACCGCCACCGCGCCGTCCAGCCCATCCGCCATCGCCGCGAGCAGCACCAGCAGCGCGCCGGCCGCGAGACCCACGCTGCCGCCCAGCGCCGCGAGCGGCACGGCCAGGCAGAGCACGACGCCGGCGATGGTCACGCTGAGCGGTGAGATGCGCTTCCTGCCGAGGAAGGAGCCGATCCGGTACGCCGACAGCACCCAGCCCCGCACCACCGCCGATGCCTCGCGAGGGTCGAACCCGCCGTGCAGCTTCGACCAGGCCGTCGCGTATTCGTCCCAGGTCACCTCAGGCCGCTGCCGCGACCTCGGACGGCGCGAGCCGCTGCCACACCTCACGGGTCGCGGTGGACCGGTTCAGGGTGATGAAGTGGATGCCCGGCACGCCCTCGTCGAGCAGCTTCGCGCACATCTCGGCGCAGGTCTCGATACCCAGCTCACGGACGGCGGCCTCGTCGCCGGCGACCCGCTCGAAGCGGCGCAGCAGCGCCGGCGGGAACGGCGCGCCGGAGAGCTGCTGGGCGCGCTCGATCGTCGCCATCCGGGTCACCGGCATGAGGCCCGGCACGATCGGGGTGTCACAGCCGGCCGCCGCGACCCGGTCCCGCAGCCGCAGGTAGTCCCCGGCCTCGAAGAACATCTGGGTGATCGCGAAGTCGGCGCCGGCCCGGCACTTGCGGACGAAGTTGCGGGTGTCGCTCTCCACGTCGCCGGAGCGCGGGTGCTTGTAGGGGAACGCGGCCACCCCGACGCTGAAGTCGCCGGCCTCGCGGACCAGCCGGACCAGGTCTTCGGCGTAGAGCACGCCCTCCGGGTGCCGCACCCACTCGCCCATCGGGTCGCCGGGCGGGTCGCCGCGGACCGCGAGCACATTGCGGATGCCGGCCCCGGCCAGCCGGCCGATCACGTTGCGCAGCTCGGCGACCGAGTGGTTCACGGCGGTCAGGTGCGCCATCGGCAGCAGGGTGGTCTCGGTGGCGACCCGCTCGGTCACCGCGACGGTGGTGTCCCGGGTGGTGCCGCCGGCCCCGTACGTGATCGAGACGAAGCTGGGCTTCAGCGACTCCAGCTCGCGGATCGCCTGCCAGAGCAGCCGCTCGCCCTCGGGCGTCTTGGGCGGGAAGAACTCGAACGAGAACGTCGGGGCGGGCTCCCGGATCAGCGCGCCGATCGACGGGGTCCCGGGGAGGCGGGAGGGAAGTCCGAGAGACACAGACGCACTGTACTAGCGTCTGGGACGTGACGACTTCACCACTCGAGCTCGCCGGCCTGCGTCAACGGGTCGACAAGGCCCTCGCCGGGTTCCTCGCCACCCAGCGGGCCCGGCTGCTGGAGATCGATCCGGCGCTCGACGAGGTGGCCGCCACCGTGTCGGCGTTCGTGCTGGGCGGCGGCAAGCGGCTGCGCCCGGCGTTCGCCTACTGGGGTTTCCGGGGCGCCGGCGGCGCCGACTCGGACGAGGTCGTCGCGGCCGTCAGCGCGCTCGAGTTCGTGCAGGCCAGCGCGCTCATCCACGACGACCTGATGGACCGCTCGGACACCCGCCGCGGCGAGCCCTCGGTGCACCGGCGGTACGAGGCCCGGCACCGTGCGGCCGGCTGGCGCAGCGACGCCGTGGGCTTCGGCGACTCGGCCGCGGTCCTCCTCGGCGACCTCGCGCTGGTCTGGTCGGACGAGATGCTGCACGGCTGCGGCCTGCCCCTGGCCGACCTGGCCCGGGCCCGTGCCGTCTTCGACCAGATGCGCACCGAGGTGACCGTCGGCCAGTACCTCGACGTGCTCACCCAGGCGACCGGTGACACGTCGCCGGAGCGGGCCGGCAAGGTGGCCCGGTTCAAGTCCGCGAAGTACACGGTGGAGCGGCCGCTGCTGCTCGGCGCGGCGCTGGCCGGCGGCGGTCCCGAGGTCTTCGCCGCGTACGCCGCGTTCGGCCTGCCGCTCGGCGAGGCGTTCCAGATGCGCGACGACGTCCTCGGCGTCTTCGGCGACCCGGCGCAGACCGGCAAGCCGGCCGGCGACGACCTGCGCGAGGGGAAGCGGACCTACCTGGTGGCGTCCGCGTTCGGCGCGAGCGGGGAGGCGGCGCGGACCGCGCTCGAGGCCGGCCTGGGCGACCCGGATCTGGACGACGCCGGGGTGGAGCGACTGCGCGGGATCATCCGGGACAGCGGCGCCCTCGCGGCCACCGAGTCCCGGATCGCAACGCTGGAGGCGGAGGCGCTCGACGCCCTGAAGCAGGCCCCGATCGAGGACGAGGCGCGGACCGTGCTCTTCGCCCTGGCCGAGGCCGCCACCCGGCGTTCCGTCTAGAAGCCGGCGGTCTGCGCCCGGCGCTTCACCTCACGCGCCAGGTCGCCGCCGAGACCGATCGCGGCATTGCCTCCGAGTGCCTCGTCCGGTTCGTAGAGCCACCGAAGGGCCTCTTCGTCGTTGTACCCGGCGTCGTGCAACAAGGTGATGACGCCGGGCAGGTGCTTCAGCACGGTGTCGTTCGCCACCAGTTCGGCGGGGACGAGCCGGATGCCGTCGCGCCGGACGGCGAGCAGGGCGCCTTCGCGGATCATCTGGTGCACCTTGCTGATCGACACGCCGAGCTTCTCGGACACGTCCGGCAGGGTGATCCATCCGGCCGGGCCGGCGGTTACGGGTTCGCTCACTCGTACAGCGTGCCAGACCAGATCGGAGAACTGTTGATGAGCCTGTGGCGGAGGATCCGCGAGGAAGCGGCCGGAGCGTGGCGGTCGGTCGGCTACGACCTCGGGCGGCGCCCACTCCCTCCGGCGCCGGCCGGTGATCCGGACGTGACCTCGACCGGGATGAACACCTTCGGAGGTTCGATGGTCGACATGCCCTCCCCGCTCGGGGGCGCCGACGCCGCTCCCCCGAGGCGATTTGTCGCGGTTACGGTGTTCTGCCTGCTTGCTCTCCTCGGGGCGGGTGGGTCGTACTTCGTCGCGACCAGCATCTTCAGCACGCCGCGAGGGGTGGTCCAGGAGCGGGGGACGCCGCCCCGGGCGGCCGCCGACGTGGTCCAGGCAGGCGAGCCGGCGGGCGTTCAGACCGGCATGGGTACGAGGACCGGAGGCGCCACCCGCCCCTCGCCCGCCGATCGGCCCGCGGGCGACGTGAGCAGCGCCACCGGCGTGGCCGGCACGGCGGGCGCCTCCGGCGTCGGCGGTGCCGGCGGCCCGGGCGTTTCCGGTGGTTCCGGCGCTTCCGGCGGTGCGGGCGTTTCCGGCCGCGCGGGCCGGACCGGCGGTGCCGCCGCCGACCCCGCGCCCGCCACCTCCCGGCACCCGCGCCCGGCCACCGTCGCGCCGGAGAAGACCCGGGTCGCCGAGCAGCCGTGCGACTGCGTCACGCCGCCGGTGCCGACGCCCACCGCGCCGTCCGCGAGCCCGGCGGTGTCACCCTCGCCACAGCCGTCCGGAAATACCGACAGTTCACCCGATCCGGGCGTCTCCGCGCGGCCGAGCGCCTCGGCCTCACCGGCCACCGACGACGAGATCACCGACGATCGCGACGGCCACCGCCGGCGCCACTAGCCGGACGAATCGGCCTCCGGTGATCGAACCGGCCCGGTCCGGGACGCGGCACCGCAGGTCACAGCCGTTCAGGTACCCGTTTGGACTCAGCTGTGACATCCTGGTCTACCCCCACGGGAAAGACACATACACTTCACGCCGATGGACACCACAGTCGCCGATACGTTGATCGGCACAACGATTGACGGGCGCTACCGGATCACCGGTCGCGTGGCCCGTGGTGGCATGTCGACCGTGTACCGGGCGACCGACGAACGACTGGGCCGCGACGTCGCGCTGAAGATAATCCACCCGTCGCAGGCCACGAACGTCCACTTCGTCGACAGGTTCACCGACGAGGCGAAGACGATCGCCCGGCTCACCCACCCCAACGTCGTCGCCGTCTACGACCAGGGCCGCCACCAGGGCCTGCCCTACCTCGTGATGGAGTTCGTGCAGGGCCGCACCCTGCGCGACCTGCTGAGCCAGCGTGGCAAGCTGACGCCGGTCGAGGCCGTCGCGATCCTCGAGCAGATGCTCGCCGCGATCGCCGCGGCGCACCGCGCCGGCCTGGTCCACCGCGACGTCAAGCCGGAGAACGTGCTGGTCGCCGAGGCGCCCAGCGGCGGCAGCGCCGACCTGGTGGACGCCGTGGTCAAGGTCGCCGACTTCGGCCTGGCCCGGGCCATCGAGGCCAGCACCGTCGACGACTCGGGCCAGCTCATGGCCACGGTCGCCTATGTCGCGCCGGAGCTCGTGCAGACCGGGCAGGCCGACGCGCGCACCGACGTCTACTCGGCCGGCATCGTGCTCTTCGAGATGCTCACCGGCCGGGTGCCGTTCGACGGCGCCGACCCGGTCGAGGTGGCCTGGCAGCACGTCGACAACGACGTGCCGGCCCCGTCGACGGTCGTGCCCGGCTCCCCGCCGGTCCTCGACAAGCTGGTCACCCGGGCCACCCGGCGCGACCCCGGCGCCCGCCCCACCGACGCGGGCGCGCTGCTGAGCGAGGTCCAGGCGGTCCGCGACGGTCTCGGCGCGGCGAACGTGGAGACCGCGCTGCTGCGCCAGGTCCCGCCCCGCCCCGGCGTGGCCGACGCCACCACGATCGTCCCGGCCATCCCGGCCGCCGCCGACGCCACGGCGTTCGTGCCGCCGGTCCCGGCCGGGGTCTACCAGCGCGGCCAGGAGACCCCGCGCCCGTCCTGGGCCCGGCTGCCGGAGCAGGGCGGGCAGCGCACCGCGCCGCACCGCCGCTCGGCCGAGCCGGCCGGCGGGTTCTTCGCCGACCGCCGCCGGGTCGTGCTCACCTCGCTGATCGCCGTGATGGCCCTGGTCATCCTCGGCAGCACCTGGTGGGTGACGCTGGGCCGCTACAGCGAGGCGCCGACGCTGCTGAACATGCCGCAGGCACAGGCACAGGCGCACGCCGAGGAGAAGGGCTTCAAGATCCTCGTCGGGGACGGCGTCTACAGCGACACCGTGCCGAAGGACTCGGTGGTCACCCAGAACCCGGGCGCCCAGGAGAAGATCGTCAAGGGCGACACGATCACCGTGAACCTCTCCCTCGGCCCCGAGGTGCACCCGGTGCCCGACCTGGTCGGCGTCGAGCTGGCCGCGGCGAAGGGCGAGCTGGAGGGCCTCGGCCTGAAGGTCAAGGAAGGCAAGCCGCAATACAACGACACCGCCGCCGAGGGCGTGGTGCTCTCCACCGACCCGAAGGCCGGCACCCAGCTGAAGCCGGGCGACACGGTCACCGTGGTGCTGAGCCGGGGCCGGGCCCCGATCACCATCCCCGACCTGGCCGGCAAGAACATCAACGACGCCCGCGCCGAGCTGAACCGGCTGGGCCTCAGCGGCGCCGAGCGATACAAGGACAGCGACCAGCCGAAGGACACCGTGCTCGGCCAGTCGCCGAAACCGGGCACCGGCGTGGAGAAGGGCACCGACGTCATCCTCGACGTCAGCAACGGCCCGCCGCTGGTCACCGTCCCGGATCTGACCAACCAGCCCTGCCCGCAGGCGCAGGCGACCCTTCAGGGGATGAACCTCCAGGTGCAGGTCAACTTCAACCCGAACGGCACGGTCCGCGGCCAGAACCCGGGTGGCAACACCCAGGTCCCGCCGCAGAGTGTGGTGCAGCTCCAGTGCTTCTAGACCGCAGGATCGGGTCGCACACGAAGACGTCGGGCGGGCTGGCGAAAGCCGCCCTCCCGTATGTCGACGCCGCCGGCTCGGAGACCCTCCAGGTGTACGTCTCCAACTCCCGTGGCTGGGCCCTCCCGGCCGGCGACCCGAAGCAGGACACGCTGTTCCGGGACGGCTGCGGCGAGCGGGAGATCCCGGCGTACATCCACGCCTCGCTGCTGGTGAACCTCGGCTCGCCGACCGGGCTGACCGTGGAGCGCTCGGTCGCGACCCTGGAGCACGCGCTGCTCCGGGGCAAGGCGATCGGCGCGACAGCGGTGGTCTACCACGCCGGCAGCTCGGTCGACGAGGCGCACGCCGAGAAGGCCATGCACCAGCTGCACGAGTCGCTGCTGCCGCTCCTCGACCGGGCCGCGACCGAGGGCCTGCCGCGGCTGCTCGTGGAGCCGAGCGCGGGCGGCGGCCGCAGCCTCGCCTCGAAGGTGCAGGACCTCGCGGCCTACCTGGAAGCCGTCGAGCGGCACCCGTGGCTCGGCGTCTGCTTCGACACCTGCCACGCCTGGGCGGCCGGGCACGACCTGGCCACCCCGGGCGGCATGACCGAGACCCTCGACGCGCTCGTCGAGGCGGCCGGTCCGGGCCGGTTGCAGCTCGTCCACGCGAACGACTCGAAGGACGCCTGCGGCTCCACCCGCGACCGCCACGAGACGATCGGCAAGGGCACGATCGGCGCTGCGCCGTTCGCCGAGCTGTTCGCCCACCCGGCCACGGCCGGCGTCCCGATCATCGTGGAGACACCGACGGTCGAGCACGAGGGCCACGCCGCCGACATCGCCCTGCTCAAGAACCTCCGCGATTCACCCGCCGAGGAGAAGGCGGCCCAATAGGGCCGCCGGCCCGGTCCCGGTCGCGGCGGCCGGGGCGCGCACCATCTCCCTCCGGTGCACCAGCCGGGGCGTGCCGACCGGCACACCCCGCAGCTCCGGCCGGCCCGCCAGCGCCGCGGCGGGCAGCAGGGCCAGCCCGTGCCCACCCGCGACCAGGCCGAGCAACACGGCGACGTCCGGCCCGTCGTAGCGGAGCGCGGCCCGCACCCCCTCGGCGGCCGGGGTGATCTCCGGGCGTCGATCCAGTAGGCGTCGGCCAGGTCGGCCAGGTCCACCGCGGCCCGGCCGGCCAGCGGATGCCCGGCCGGCATCGCGACGACGGCCGGGCTCTCGCCGATCCCGGCCGCCCCGGCGCCGCCCGGCTCGGGCAGCGGCAGCGGGTCGCTCGGCGCCGCGAACCCGTCCACCAGCGCCAGGTCGACCGCGCCGGTCGCGGCGGCCGCGACCATCCGGTCCCGGGCGCCGGAGATCACCCGGATCCGCAGCCGGGGCGTCTCCGCGCGCAGCGTGGCGAACGCGGCCGCGACGCCGGCGGTCCAGGAGAGCGGGGTGAGGCCGACCGCGAGCCGGCCGGGCGGCGCCACCGCGCGGACCACGTCGGCGCGGGCGGCTTCCAGGCGTACCAGGATCAGCTCGGCATGCCGGCGCAACCGCTCCCCGGCCGGGGTGAGCGCGACCGGCCGCCGGGTCAGCAGCGGGGTGCCGAGGTCCGCCTCCAGGGCCGCGATCTGCTGGGAGACGGCCGACTGGGTGTAGCGCAACCGCTCCGCGGCGAGCGAGAACGAGCCGGTCTCGGCGACCGCGGCGAAGGTGCGCAGCAGATGCGGGTCCACATCAGCGATGCTAATGCCGCGGTCAGTTTTCATCGTTGGACGTGATCTGAGCCGGAGCCGAGGATGGCGTCATGAAGACGATCGCCCTGGTCGGGGACCGGTCCCCGGCCGTCCGCGCGCACACCCGGATCCCGCGGCTCCTCGACGCCGTTCGCGAGCTCGAACAGATCGACCTGGACGTCTACTGGGTGCCGACCCCCGAGGCGGCGGAGCCGGGAGCGCTGGCCGGGTTCGCCGGGATCTGGTTGACGCCGGGTTCCCCGTACCAGGATGAAGCCGGCGGCATCGCCGCGGCCCGGACCGCACGCACGGCCGGAATCCCGTTCCTCGGCACCTGCGGGGGCTTCCAGCACGCCATGCTGGAGTTCGCTCGCGACGTGTGCGGCATCGGCGACGCCCGGCACGCCGAGAACGAGGGCGGCGCCGGCGACGACGACCTGATCGTCCCGCTCTCCTGCTCGCTGGCCGGGCACGAGGCGGCCATCGGCCTGACGCCCGGCTCGCTGATCGAGAGGCTGATCGGCGCCTCCCGGACGGTCGAGCGCTATCACTGCGCCTACGGCCTGGCTCCGGACCGGATCGGCCTGCTGCGCGCTCACGGCATGCGCTTCACCGGCCACGACGAGAACGAGGGCGGCGAGGTTCGGGTGGCCGAGCTTCCGGACCACCCGTTCTTCCTCGCCACCCTCTTCCAGCCGGAGCTGGCCGCGGGCGACACCCCGCACCCGGTGATCCGGGGCTTCGCCCGCGCGACGGCTCAGTTGTCGGTGTAGGAGAAGATCGCGGCCGCGGTGAAGCGGCTCCTCGTGCCGCTGCCGGACGTGAAGCTCACCGCGACCGGGCCGGCCGTGGTGGCGGGCGGGACCAGGCAGAGGAACGTCGGGTTGCTGGTGGCGCCCTGCTTCACGCAGTCGGCCGGGTTCTCGCCGAAGGTGAAGTCCTTGGCGTCGCCGATGGCCGCGCCGGCCACCTTCACGACGGTCTTCACGCCGCCGGTGAGGGTGCTGTACTTGACGCTGAGGCCGGTGACGACCGGGACCAGGGTGATCGTGGCGGGTTCGCCGGCGATCTGGTCGTGCACGACGGTGACGGTCGCCGACTCCGCCGTCCCGGCCGGTACGTTGATCTTCAGGTGGGTCTCGTCCACGTACGTCGCGGTGGTCTTGGTCTTGTTGAAGACCACCGAGACGAGCTCCTTCGCGAAATCCTTGGAGGTGGCCCCGAGCGTCCCGCCGGTGATGGTGAGGACGAGCGGGCCGCCGCCCGCCTTCGCCACCGGATTGCCCGAGGTGTCGACGCCGAGCGGGGTGCGGTAGTTCACCACGGTGGTCTTGGTGACCAGGCTCTCCCCCTCCGGCGTCGTGATGACCAGGGGCGCGGCGCCGGACGTGCCGGCCGGCACCACCGCGGTGATCTTCGTGGAGGAGGCGACGGTGTAGGAGGTCGCGTCGGCGCCGCCGAAGGTGATCGCGGAGACCTCGGTGAAGTTCTTGCCGGTGATCGTCACGGTGCTGCCGCCGGCGGTGCTGACCCGCGACGGGGTGATGCCGGAGACGGTGGGCCGGCCGGCCATCACCAAGGCCTGACCGGAAGCGGCCCGACCGGGAGCGGCCGGGCCCGGAGCGGCCGATGCCGCCCCGGCGCCGCCGGCGAGGACGAGAGCGCCCACCGCGACAGCGGCCGCGCCACGCAGGAGAACAGACACGGGTGACCCTCTCAGTCGATGTCGGTGTAGCTGAAGGCGGCCGCGGGCGTGAACCGGCTGGCGACGCCGCCGCCCGAGGTGAAGGAGACCCGGACCGGGCCGGCGACGGTGGCGGCCGGGACGGTGCAGATGTAGATCGTGGTGCTCTTCGGCTGCGGCGCGCAGGTGGCCGGCGTCTCGCCGAACAGGAAGCCGGTGGCCTCGCCGCCGGCGCCCGCGATCGTGATCTTGATGGTCCGGCCGCCGGCGAGGGTGTCGCTCGCCAGCGACATGTTGGTGATCACCGGCAGCACCGGGAGGGTGACCTCGGGGCCGGCCATCAGGTCCTGCATGACGGTGAGGGTCACCGTCTCGGTCGTGATGGCCGGCAGGGTCACCCGCAGGTGGGTCGGATCGACGTAGGTGGCCGTGAGCTTCTGGTTGCCGCGCTTCACGCTGATCTTCTCGGCCGCGAACGCCTTCACGTCGGCGCCGAGGGTGCCGCCGGTGACCGCGAAGATGTGCTGCCCGCCGCCGGCCCGGACGAACTGGGTGTCGCCGGCCGTGTCGATGCTGATCGGCCCGCGGAACTTGATCCGTGCGGCGTCCGACTCCGGGCTGACGCCGCTCGGGGTCTTCACCGTCACCGGGACCGACGTCCCGGCGTCACCGGCCTGCACCACGGCGTTGATCTGGGTGCCCGACTCCACCGTGTAGGAGGCCGCCGGGGCGTCGCCGAAGGACACCGCCGTGTTGTCCGCCAGGTCCACGCCGAGGAAGCCGGCGCCGGCGATCTGCACGGTGTCGCCGCCCGCGGCGCCCACCCGGCTCGGCGAGACGCGGGTGATCACCGGGTAGTAGTTGACCGTCCCGGTCGAGGGCGGGCCGGCCAGGCCGTTCTGCACCAGCGAGACGGGCGAGGCCGTCGCCGAGCCGGTGGGCGGCACGGTGATCTTCACGTGGGTGGCGTCCACCCAGGCGACGGTGGCCGCCAGGTCGCCGACCAGCGCGGTGTACTTGAGGGTCCGGAACGCCGCCACGCTGTCGCCCACGGTGCCACCGACGACGGTGCCGACGATCTGCTCGCCGCCCGCGGCGCTGGCCTCGACCGTCGTGATCTCGACGCCGAGCGGTTCCCGGTAGGCGAAGGCGGCGGACGTCGTGCTCGGGCCGTCCGTGCCGACCACCGTCACCTTGACCGTGCCGATGTCGCCGGGCGGGCTGATCGCCAGCAGCTCGATGTCCGACTTGACGACGATCCGGGTCGCCGCGGCGTCGCCGAACATCACGGATTCGGGCTTCGTCCGGTCCAGGCCGAGGAAGCCGGATCCGCGGACGGTCACGGCCGTCCCGCCGGCCACCGAGCCCATGACCGGGGTGATGCTCTTGACGACCGGGACGGCGAACGCGGCCGCTCGCGGCCGCTCGGGCGCCGGGGCGGCCGAGAGGACCGCACCGGGATGCACCACGATCACGGAGAAGCCGGCGACCGCGGCGGTGACGAGCGCGGCGCCCCGGCGGGCACGAGTTATGTTCCTCACGGGAACCCTATCGGCCGCCGGAGCCGCACTCCTTCACGAAATCGCCTTCACGAAATCGCCGGCAGTCAGGCGAGCAGCGCGCTCAGCACCTCGATCGCGTGGTCCACCGCGGCGTCGTCGACGTCGAGGTGGGTGACGATCCGCGCGGTCCGCGGAAGCATCGCGGCGATCAGCACGCCCTGCTCGGCGGCCTCCGCGGCCAGCGTCGGCGCGTCCAGCGCCGATTTCGAGAGATCCAGGGGTACGAGGTTCGTCCGCACCCGCGCGGGCTCGACCACGCCGTACACCGAGAGCGCCTCGGCGATCCGGTGCGCCCGCTCGTGGTCCTCGGCGAGCCGCTGCACGTGGTGGTCGAGGGCGTACCGGCCGGCCGCCGCGAGGATGCCGACCTGCCGCATCCCGCCGCCCATCCGCTTGCGGATCACCCGGGCGCGGTCGATCTTCTCGCGGCTGCCGATCACGAGCGAGCCGACCGGCGCGCCGAGGCCCTTGGAGAGGCAGACCGAGAGGGTGTCGAAGAGGGCGCCGTACTCGGCGAGCGGGACCCCGTCGGCGACGTGCGCGTGCCAGATGCGCGCGCCGTCGCAGTGCAGGGCCACCCCGTACGAGTCGGCCACGGCGCGCAGGTCCCGCAGCACCGAGAGCGGCACGACGCCGCCCCCGCCCAGGTTGTGGGTCTGCTCGACGGCGATGGCCGAGGTCGGCACGGACGGGAAGCCGGCCGGCCGGATCATCCCGGCGATCCGCTCCGGGTCGAGCGCGGCGCTGTCCGGGCTCCAGGTGCGGGTGGAGATGCCGCCGAGCGCCGCGGCGGCGCCCAGCTCGTACGTCACCACGTGCGCGTCGGCGCCGGCCAGCAGCTCGCCGCCGGGCCCGGCGACGAGCTGGAGGGCGATCTGGTTGGCCATCGTGCCGGACGGCGCGAACAGCGCCGCCTCGTGCCCGAAGAGCGCCGCGACGTGGTTCTCCAGCGCGTTGACGGTCGGGTCGTCGCCGAAGACGTCGTCGCCGACGGCCGCGGTCGCCATCGCCTCGCGCATCCCGGCGGTCGGCCGGGTCACGGTGTCCGAGCGCAGGTCAGCCACGGAGCATCTCCGCGACCAGGAACGCCAGCTCGAGGCTCTGCTGGGTGTTGAGGCGCGGGTCGCAGGCGGTCTCGTAGCGGCCGGGCAGGTCGAGGTCCTCGATGCCCTGCGCGCCGCCGAGGCACTCGGTGACGTCCTCGCCGGTCAGCTCGATGTGGATGCCGCCCGGGTGGGTGCCGAGGCCGCGGTGCACCTCGAAGTAGCCGAGCACCTCGTCGACGACCCGGTCGAAGTGCCGGGTCTTGTAGCCGTTCGAGGACTCGTGCGTGTTGCCGTGCATCGGGTCGCACTGCCAGACGACCTTGGCGCCGGTCGCCGTCACCTTCTCCACGATGGGCGGGAGCGCGTCGCGGACCTTGCCGTTGCCCATCCGGCTGATCAGGGTGAGCCGGCCCGGGATGTTCTCCGGGTTGAGCTTCTCGCAGAGCTCGATCGCGGTCTCCGGCGAGGTGCCGGGGCCGAGCTTCACGCCGATCGGGTTGGCGATCCGGCTGATGAAGTCGATGTGCGCGTGGTCGAGCTGCCGGGTCCGCTCGCCGATCCAGAGGAAGTGGCCGGAGAGCCCGTACGCCCGGCCGCCGGACACCCGGGTGAGCGCCCGGTCGTACTCGAGGGCGAGCGCCTCGTGCGAGCAGTAGAGGCTGACCGTGCGCAGCGCGTCGTTGTCGGTCATGCCGCAGGCGCGGATGAAGTCGAGGGCGCGGTCGATCTCGCGGGCGATCGCCTCGTAGCGCTCGCCGGCCGGCGAGGCGCGGACGAAGTCCTTGTTCCAGTCGTGCAGCCCGTGCAGGTCGGCGAGACCACCGGCCAGGTACGCCCGGAGCATGTTCATGGCGGCCGCCGAGTTCGCGTACGCCCGGATCATCCGCTGCGGGTCGGCGACGCGGGCCGCCTCGTTCGCGTCCAGCGAGTTGATCAGGTCGCCCCGGTAGGCCGGGAGCCCGAGCGAGTCGGTCATCGACGAGCGCGGCTTGGTGTACTGGCCGGCGACCCGGGCCACCTTCACCACCGGCATCGACGCGCCGTAGGTCAGCACGACCGCCATCTGGAGCAGCGTGCGCGCGTTGGCGAGCAGGTGGCTCTCGGTGTTGTCGGCGAAGGTCTCGGCGCAGTCGCCGCCCTGGAGCAGGAACGCCCGCCCCTCGCAGACGTCGGCGAGCTTCGCCCGGAGCTGGTCCACCTCGTACGGCGCGACGATCGACGGGACGTTGTCGAGGACCTTGCAGACCTCGGCGACCTCGTTCATGTCCGGCCACGGCGGCATCTGCACGCGCGGCAGGCTCCGCCAGCGGTCGAGGCCGAGAGCCTCGTCCTCGGCGGAGTCGGTGGACGGGCGGGAGGTCTGCAGGGCGGGGTTGCCCACTCCCGGGTGACTGAGCTGATGCCACTCACGGCGCATGGGCAAAGCGTACGGAAGAGGGGCACCGGGCCTGCGCCCGGTGCCCCTCCGTCTCACTACTCAGTTACTACAGGTTGCCCTTGATGGCGGTGATCAGCTCACCGTTGGTGGTGTCACCGGAGAGCTCCCAGAAGAACGCGCCGCCGAGACCCTGGTTCTTCGCGTAGGTCATCTTGCCGGCGATCGTCGACGGGGTGTCGTAGCTCCACCAGTTGCCGCCGCAGAAGGCGTACGCCGTGCCGCCGACGGTGCCGGTGGGCGGGCACTTGGTCTTGAGGACCTTGTAGTCCTCGATGCCCGCCTCGTAGGTGCCGGGAGCGGCGCCGGTGGCCGAGCCGCCCGGGGCGGCCTGGGTGACGCCGGTCCAGCCGCGGCCGTAGAAGCCGATGCCGAGCAGGATCTTGCTGGCCGGCACGCCCTTCGACTTGAGCTTCTGGATCGCGGCGTCGGAGTTGAAGCCGGCCTGCGGGATGCCGGCGTACGAGGTCAGCGGCGAGTGCGGGGCGGTCGGCCCCTGCGCCGCGAACGCGCCGAAGTAGTCGTACGTCATCGGGAAGACCTTGTCGAGCTTCGCGATGCCGGCCGCGTAGTCGGCCACGTCGAGCTTGCCGCCGTTGCTGCCGTCGGCGGAGATCGCCGAGGTGATCAGGTTGTTGGCGCCGAACTTGTTGCGCAGCGCGGTGAGCACGTTGGCGTACGCGGCCGGGCCGCTCGTGTCACAGCTCAGGCCACAGGCGTTCGGGTACTCCCAGTCGATGTCGATGCCGTCGAAGACATCGGCCCAGCGCGGGTCCTCGACCAGGTTGTAGCAGCTCTCGGCGAACGCGGCCGGGTTCTTCGCCGCGTCGGAGAAGCCGCCGGACCAGGTCCAGCCGCCGACCGAGTAGATCACCTTGAGGTGCGGGTACTTCTTCTTGAGCTTGCGGAGCTGGTTGAACGAGCCACGCAGCGGCTGGTCCCAGGTGTCCGCGACGCCGTCGACGCTCTCCGCGGCCGTGTAAGCCTTCTCGTAGTCGGCGTACGAGTCGCCGATGCTGCACTTGCCGCCGGTGGTGTTGGCGAACGCGTACAGGATGTGGGTCAGCTTGGAGGCCGAGCCGGACGTGTCGATGTTCTTCACGTGGTAGCCGCGGCCGTAGACGCCCCACTCGGCGAAGTAGCCGACGACCCACTTGCTACCGGTCGGCGGGTTCGTGGTGGGCGGGGTGGTCGGCGGCGTCGTGGGCGGCGTCGTCGGCGGGGTGGTGGGAGGAGTGGTCGGCGGGGTGGTGGGCGGCGTCGTGGTGCCACCGCAGACGCCGTTGTCGACCCACACGGCCCACTGGCTGCTGTTCGTCGCCGGGGACTCGTTCTGGGTCCACCACTTGGCGGTGTAGTTGTGGCCGTTCTGCGAGGCGACGTTGTCCTTCACGTAGACGGCGGTGGAACTCCAGGCCGGGGCACAGGCTGCGGCGGCGGACGCGGACACGGCGGGAACCGCGACACTTGCCGCGATCATTACCGCGCCGGCGAAGATCGCGCGACGGGCGGTTTTCTGCACGGGGATGTCTCCTCAACAGTTAGGAAACTTTCCAAAGAGAGGGATGCAGAGACCGTAGTCACATCGATTAACAACAGTCAAGGGAGGTCAGCACCTTTAAGGTCTGTTTAACATCAAGAAGCGGTCAACCACGGCGTGCGTTCATCTCCGCACTGCGCGTAGTCTTAGATCATGACCATCTTCGACGTCAGCATTGGCGCCCTCACCGGTGGCGCGACCGAATTGGACCGTTACCGCGGCTCGGTCGTCCTGGTGGTCAATGTGGCCTCACGCTGCGGCCTGACCCCGCAGTACTCCGGACTGCAAAACCTCTACGACACCTACCGTGACCGGGGATTGGTGCTGGTCGGCGTGCCGTGCGACCAGTTCGCCGGCCAGGAGCCCGGCACCGCCGACGAGATCGACGAGTTCTGCCGGGTGAACTACGGCGTCACCTTCCCGATGACCGAGAAGGTCGAGGTGAACGGTCCCGGCAGGCACCCGCTCTACCGGGAGCTGATCGGCGGCGGCGAAGACATCCAGTGGAACTTCGAGAAGTTCGTCGTGGCCCCGGACGGCACGGTCGCGGCACGGTTCGCGCCCGGCACCCAGCCGGACGACGGCGAGCTGGTAGCCACCATCGAGAAACTTCTCCCCCGCTGATGGGTGTACACGTCATAGGCGTCGACGCGTACGCGCTCGGCTGGGTCGGCGTCGAGCTCCGGGACGGCGTCTTCGGCCGCGCCGTGCTCGCCTCCACCCTGTACGAGATCGTCGCGGGCAGCTCCGGCGCCGCGGTGATCGGCGTCGACATCCCCCTCGGCATGCTCCCGGACAAGTGGCGGGCCGCCGACACGCTCGCCGCCGACCAGCTCGGCCCGCGCCGCGGCAGCGTCTTCCGGGTGCCGCCCCGGGCGGTCTGGATGGAGCAGGACTTCGCCTCGGCGAACCGGCTCTGCCGCGAGCTGACCGGCGCCGGCCTGAGCCGCCAGTCGTGGGCGCTGCGCCCCAAGCTGCTGGAGGCCAACGCCATCTGGGAACGCCACCCCGGCCTGCTCTTCGAGGCGCATCCGGAGCTCTCGTTCCGGACCATGGCCGGCGAGCCCCTGCCGTACGCGAAGAAGACCTGGAGCGGGCAGACCCGGCGGCGGGAGTTGCTGGCCCGCAACGGCATCGTGCTCCCGGACCAGCTCGGCCCGGCCGGTCAGGCCCCGCCGGACGACATCCTGGACGCCGCCGCGGTCGCCTGGACCGCGCACCGCGTCGCGACCGGGACGGCGCTGAGCCATCCGAGCCCGCCGGAGGAGGACGAGGGCGCCCGGATCGCCATCTGGTATTGATCAATTAGTCCCGGGAAGCGCGGATTGTAGCGAATCGGCTATGACCCGCGCTTCCGTCGTTCGGGCGGATCACTACCGAGCGTCACCTTTATAAACTGTCGTCGGGTTTCTCCACTACGAAGTGGCAGAGGAGACCGGACGATGAGGGTGCAGCCCCGGCAGGAGCTTCTCGAGATCTGGCAAGCGGTGGTCGAGCACTCCTACCGCGACGGCGAGTGGGTCTGGGGTGGCCGCGACGGCCGCAACTCGATCAGCGACGCCGAGCAGCTGCTCTGCATACTCGGGCCGGCCACGGCCATCCCGCCGTTCGCCCTCGACTCGCCGGACCGGGTGGCCGACGACGTCCTGGCCGCGATGAAACCGCTGGGCGGCGTCGTGGACGTCCCGCTCACCCTGCTCGAGGCCGTCGAGTCGTACCTGACCACCTACACCGACCCGAACGGGACGCCGATCTTCTCGGCGGCGAGTTACTTCCGCGACCCGGGCGGCAAGGACCCGGACGGCCTCAAGCCGGAGCAGCTCGCGCAGCCGGTGGTCGACTCGTTCGCCATCTCGCTCTCGCTGTCGCTGGCCACCATCGGCTTCGCCCGACAGTTCCGGAAGAGCCTGCGCCGGCGCAGCTCCCGGTCCGAGATCGACCGGCTCGAGGCGATGGCCAGCAAGCGGCTCTCGGCCGCCATGGTCGGCCTGCTGCGCAGCTTCACCGTCGACATCTTCGAGGTGGACTCGAAGGCCGGCCGGGCCCTGTGCCGCACGTTCAACCAGCGCAACCTCTCCACGAAGCGGGTCGTGCCGCAGATCCACGAGTCGCTGCGCGAGATCCGCGCCAGCCTCCGGGACGTGACGATGGGCTCGGGCGCCGGCCTCGCCGACGAGCTGGACCACCCGGACCGGCTCTTCGAGTGCGGCTGGAGCTGGGGCATCGTCCGGGACGCGCCCGCCATCATCACCAACCAGGAGGTCGGCGAGCAGCCGGCCGGCCTGGCCGAGCCGGCGCCGTACATCTACTTCACCGCCGTGGCGCTGGACGCGATCGAGGCGCTGTTCTCGACCCGTACGCGTCAGCTGGGTCTTCTCAATGAGGAGCAGCTGCGCCTCGCCCAGGGTCTGCAGCTGCGGTGGGACCTGACCCAGCAGTACTGGTCGAAGATCGCGGTGCCGACCGGCGGTGGCCGCTGGCCGCTCGAGGACATCCCCTGGCAGCGCACCACCGAGAAGGAGTCGGACTACTTCAGCCTGCACGTCTCCTCGATCGTGGTGCAGGACCTGGTCCGCCAGCGGGCCGGCGACAGCGACCTGGACCGGGTCGGCAAAGTCCTCGAGGAGCTGGCGAACCGGTCCCGGATCAACCGCCGGGTCTTCGCCGGGGACCAGTCCTACGAGCTGCACGCGCCCGGCTTCCCGATCAGCCTGGGCGGCAGCGACGAGCTCGGCGGGCCCCGCCTCACCTGGATCATGTCCGACTTCGCCCCGCTGCTGCTGAAGCGGACCATCACGCTGGCCGGGCTGCTCGGCGACCCGCAGCTGCGCGGCCGGATGCTGGCCCTGGCCGACGAGATCTGGGCGCACCTGGACACCCGGCGGCTGCGGCCGGACAAGCGGTACGGCCTCTGGGACCAGCCGGCCCGCGCGTTCGAGGAGTTCTCCGGCATGTACGACGCGCCCTCCTGGTACCACACGAAGCGCGTCGTCGACTGCCTGATCACCGCGGCCCAGGTGATCAGCGCACCACCACTGCGCAGCGACGGGCTGGCCGGGCTCGGCGCGACCCTGCTGAGCGAGGCCGAGCACCTGTACGACCAGGAGCTGCTCCAGGGCTCGCCGAACGGCGGCTACGCGATGCAGATGGAGCTGCAGGCGCTCGCGGCGAAGCTGAAGCGCGCCCGGGCCATCCTCGACGACAAGCCCGGCACCGCGGCCTCGCTCGCCAACGACGTGCTGCTCAACCTGGACCGCTTCGCCGCGGCCCGCGACCTCGACGGCGAGTCGTGACCATGCTGGTCTTCGCGACCTCCGACAAGGGAGGCACCGGCCGGTCGGTGACCACCAGCAACGTGGCGTACCAGGCCGCCGTCGCCGGCGCCGACGTCTGCTACCTCGACTTCGACTTCGGGTCGCCGACCGCGGGCGCGGTGTTCGACGTCGACGACGGGATGCTCGGCGTGCGGGAGGGCGGGCTGCACTCGTACCTGCTGGGCAGGGTGGACAAGCCGCGGCGCATCGACGTGTTCGCCGCGACCGAGCGCACCAGCGTGCGGGACCGGCCGTACCACGCCGGCCGCCTCGTGCTGATGCCCGGCGACGCCGGCGTCGGCGAGTTCCCGAGCAGCCCCGACCTGATCCGCCGCTGCGCCGGGCTGCTCGGCCGGCTCAACGGCGAGTTCGACGTCTGCTTCGTCGACCTGAGCGCCGGCCGGTCGTACGCCCTGCAGATGGCCCTCGCCGCAGTCCGCCGGCTGCACGGGGTGAAGAGCCGCTGGCTGGTCTACCACCGGTGGACCAAGCAGCACGTGCTCGCCGCCACCGCCCTGGTGCACGGCGAGCACGGCATCCTGCAGACCGGCGAGGAACTCGGCCACGACCGGGACGAGCTGCTCTCGTCGCTGCGCTTCGTCCGGACCGCCACCGTCGACCCGTCCCGGCCCGGCCTCACCGCCCAGCAGACCGTCTGGATCGAGAAGTGGGACGGGGAGCTGCGGACCATCGCCCAGTCCGAGGGCGCCGGTCCGCTCACGCTGCTGCACACCGTCCCGCTCGACCCGCTGCTGCAGTGGCACGAGCAGCTCATCACCAACCACGACGTCGAGTCGCGCGGCATCGCGAACCGGGCCACCGCCGACGCCTTCAAGAGGCTGGCCGAGCTGATCGGCGACGACCGGGCCTGGGAGGTGAAGTGACCGGGCTGGAGGCACGATTCCAGGAGCGGTCGGCGCAGCCCCGCGTCGAGCAGCTCCCGCTCTCCCATCTCTCGATCGAGCTGGGCCACCTCTACATGGAGGACTTCGAGGGCGGCGTCGAGCAGCTGCGCCGGCACTTCGGCGAGGTCCGGCCGTGGGTGTCCGCCGCCCGCGAACGGCTCACCGGCATGCTGCCGCCGGGCCGGCCGCCCCGGATCAGCACGTGCTTCCTGATCGACGATTACTTCACCGAGTTCAGCACCCCGGACAAGGTGATCGCGCAGCTGGTGGAGGCGGCCGGCGACCACGGGCTGACCATCGACTACGTGGCCCGGGAGGCCGGCTGCGCCCGGGCCGGCGACGTCCGCCCGGCCGAGCTGGTGCTGGACCGCCTGGTGGCCGACCCGCCGCCGGACACCGACGGGGTGTGGCCGCCGCCGCAGGAGATCGGCTGGCTGACCAACGGCGACCGGCCGCCCGGCTCCTCGGCCGCGCCCGCGATGAGCCGGGCGCAGGGCTGGCGGCCGCCCACCCAGAACGCGAAGAACCGCCACTCGATCTTCCTGGCCGTCGAGATCTTCTCGGAGGAGCCGGGCGGCCGGCAGTGGTCCTGCCCGTACCTCGCGTCGGTGTGGCAGCTGATGCGGCTCGGCATGCTGCGCTGCGACGGCCGCCCGGTGGCGCCGCCGGAGCCGGCCGGCGACCGGCTGCCGTCCTCCTGGCAGGAGATGCCGGCGGTGCTCCGGCTCAATCCGAAGGCGCAGCCGTTCAGCGCCTACCGGACGCTGTCCATGCTGGCCCGGCGCTTCCAGAGCATCGAGGCTGCGGTCGGCGTGGTGATCGGCCAGGTGGCCGTCGACGAGGAGGTGCAGAGCCAGGTCCGCGAGCGGGCCGCGGGTGAGGGCATCACACTCCCGGCCGACCTGGTGCAGCGGATCGCCTACGTCTTCGACGGCGACACCACCCGGGTCCTGGTCTGAGCCCGGTCAGCGGGGCTGCGCGGCGTCCCACAGCTCCCGGAACCGCTCGCCGCGCTCCTCGACCCGGCTCGGCCGCAGCACCAGCCGGGTGTTCACCACGATCGGCGGCGTGTTCTCGTCGATCCACGAGCTCGTCGTCACCTCGTAGCTGATCACCCCGTCGAAGAGCACGAAGTCGAAGAGCGAGGTGCGCCGCAGGTCGGTCGCGTTGGAGAGGTCGAGCACCCGTACCTCGACGCCGATGTCGGCGTGCTGGCGGTAGATCTTGTCGAGCGCCGCCTGGCCGCCCGGCTCGGGCCGGTCCTGGATGAAGATCCGCCGGATCTTCACGCCGCGCTGCACGGCGTCCCGCTGCGCGTCGAGGTATCGCTGCCCGAGGTCGGTGGACCACATCCCGCCGCCGTCGACGGTGGTCAGGCTGGTGGCGTCGATCCCGCCGTCGGCCGAGTAGGTGAGGCTGAGCAGCCAGTCCCGGTCCTCGCCGTCGTAGATCGCCTCGGTGTTGTCGCCGAGCTCCTTGAGGAACTCGGACATCCGCTCCAGCTCGCGCTGCGCCAGCCGGTGCGCGAGCCCGGGCGACTCGGTGCCGATCCGGGTGGAGTGCCGGACGAGCTGGCTGAGCAGCTCGGTCTGCACCGCGGACTCCTCGATGGCGCCGAACAGCTCGGTGGCCTCGCTGATCGCCCGGAACCGCTCGTCGACGCAGGCCCGGATCTGCTTGGCCTGGTCGACCTGGCCGACCTGCACCTCCCGCAGCCGGCTCTCGAACTCGACCAGGAACTGCACGACCAGGGCCGAGCCGCCGACCAGCACGGACAGCGTGATCGACAGGATCGGGTCCTTGTCGGCGAGGTTGGTGAGCGCGAAGGCCACCCCGCCGGTGACCAGCGCGATGACCACCTTGCGTACCACTTCGGACAGGCGTCGGCCGGCTCCGTCAGCCCGCATGGTCAGCCCGCTCACGACGCCGCCGGCCCGGCCAGACGACCGAGCTCACGGAGGGTCGAAAGGGCCAGGTGGTCGCGGATCCGCTGCACCGCCGCGGACCACTGCCGGCCGAACCCGGCCCGCTGCTCCATCTGCTCCCAGTAGCGCCGGGTCTCGAACTCGAGGCGCGCCCCCGGCATCCACAGGTGCAGCAGGTGGTCCACGGCGGGCCGCAGCCGGTCCACCGCGGCGCCCGGGCGCGGCCCGGTCAGCGCCGCCCTCGTGACGATCCCGGTCAGCGTGGTGAGCAGCCAGTCGTGCAGGGCGAGGTCCTCGCAGAGGGTCACCACGCCGGCCAGGCCGGTGCCGCTCGTGTGCAGCCGCACCGACCGGCGGTCGTCGCCCTCCACGGTGAAGGAGAGGACGTCCTGCCCGGCGTCGTCGAGGACGGCCGCCCAGCGCAGCGCCGTCTCCCGGCTCGGGAACGGCGCCCGCGAGTCGACGAGGGAGCTGCCCCGCACCCGGTCGGCCGTGTGCGTCGCGATCGCGCCGAGGTTGAGCATCGGCGCGGCCGGCCCGTCCGCGAGGAAGGCCTCGATCACGGCGCGCTCCTTGAACTTCCCGACGATCTCGACGGTGGCCGGCCGGGCCAGGTAGTGCGACCACGGCAGCCGGCGGCTGTGCGGGCTGCGGACGGCCACGGTCCGCGCCGACGACTGCAGGACGTGCCCGCCGGTGAGCACGGCCCGGGTGGTGACCGTGCCGATCGCCCGGGCGCTGCCGTGCGGCCCGGTCGGCAGCCGGCAGTCCACCCCGGTCAGCCGGTCCGGGGAGACCACGACCGGCATCGGGCGGTCCGAGCGGAGCACCTGGGCGCCCGCCGTGAGGGCCAGCAGCCGCTCCCCGGCGTCGGCCGGGAGCGCCGTGGAGGACGGCAGCAGGGATGTCAGCACCTCACCCAGAACCAGCATCGCCCCGTGACGCTCCCGTCCCGCTAGAAGTACCAAGAATCGATTGGACCGCACGACCACCGATAGCGCAACGTCCCCGGATTGTCACCTTCCGCATTCATCTTGAGTTCACCACCGTCGATCTCCGGACCGGTTCGATTAAAATGTGTGAATGATCCACGGGACGGACGTGGTCGTCGTCGGCGCCGGAGTCTCCGGGCTGACCTGCGCGGTGCGCCTCGCCGAAGCCGGCCGCCGGGTGCTCGTCCGCAGCGCCGACACCCCCTCCAGCACGACGTCCTGTGCCGCCGGCGCGATCTGGGGCCCGCATCTCGTGGCGCACGAGCGCGCCGGGCAGTGGGCCCTCGAGTCGCTCGAGGTCTTCCGCGAGCTGAGCCGGGACCCGGCCACCGGCGTCCGGATGACGCCGGGCGTCGAGGCGAGCCGGGACGGGCTGGAGACCCCGGAGCCGGGGCTCGGCGCCGAGGCGGTGCAGCGGTGCGACCCGGCGACGTTGCCGCCCGGCTACACGAGCGGCTGGCGCTACACCGTCCCGCTCATCGACATGACCCGCTACCTGGCCCACCTCGCGGCCCGGCTGCGGGACCTCGGCGGCCGGATCGCGGTCCGCCGGCCGGTCACCGCGGCCGAGCTGCCCGGCCTCGGGGCGATCGTGGTGAACTGCGCCGGCCTCGGCGCGCGGGACCTGGTGCCGGGCGACGACATCCGGCCGATCCGCGGCGACCTGCTGGTGGTCGACAATCCGGGGATCGACGCGTTCTTCGTCGAGCACGACACCGACGAGGACGGTCTCACCACCTACGTGCTGCCGCAGGGCGGCCGGGTCATGCTGGGCGGCAGCCGGTACGCCGGGGAGTGGTCACGCCGGCCCGACCCGGGAGTCGCCCGGGGCATCCTGGACCGCTGCGCCCGGGCCGAGCCGCTGCTATCCGGGGCCCGCGTCCGGGAGCACCGGGTGGGGTTACGGCCGGTCCGCGACCGGGTGCGCCTCGCCGCCGACGAGCGATATGCCCACCTCATCCACAACTACGGCCACGGCGGCGGCGGGGTGACCCTCTCCTGGGGGTGCGCCGGCGAGGTCCTGGCGCTCACCGGCGCCGCAGCACATACCACCCGAAGGGGCTGAAGCCGGCGACCTCGTGCTCCACCAGCGCGGTACGGAACCCGGCCCGCACCCCGAACCGCCAGTCCCGCGCCCGCTTCGGATCGTCCTGCCGCAGCTTCTCGATGTTGCTGGGCGTGGGCACCAGGCAGTGCACCCCGTCGCCGAGGAAGTGCAGCGCGCCGGGCGAAGCCTCGAAGTCCCAGTCGTCCGGCTTGATCGACAGGCTGGAGACGTCGGGGATCGCGGTGATCTCCGGGGCGGCGAACTCCCACTCGATGAACAGCCGGTCGGTCTCGTCGTCGTCGTTGAGCCCGTCGTTCAGGCTGTTGTAGAGGTCGTTCTCGTAGCTCAGCACCCGGGCGTGCAGCTTCGCGAGGTTGAAGTGGGCGTTGCGCCGCACCAGCGGGTCGAACGTCCACCGGATCCGGTCCAGGCCCTCCGCCTTGGCCCACAGTGCCTCGTGCTGCTTCAGTTCGTACCCGAAGCCGGAGCCCTGGTGATCAGGGTGCACGCCGACGATGTGCGAGTGCAGGTGCGACCGGCCCCGGATCGCCACGGCGGCGGCGACCATCACGTCGTTCACGTAGAGGCCGGTGACGTAGTTCTCCGCCTCGGCGAGCGCCCACAGCGTCGACGCGTTGATCAGGTCGACGGCGGAGTCGGCTTTCCAGACCCGGCACAGGAGGTGAACCATCTCTTCGAGCTCGTCGATGAGCTTGAGTTCGCGGAACTCCACCTGCTCGATAGTCATGGGGACTCACCACAGTCGATTGAGGAGGGACGAAGGCCGGGCCGCGCAAGCGTAGACGGACGCCGACCACCACCGCGACACCCGTTCGCAGGATGCCGTTACCACAATGATGTGCCCATTACCGGGCGGAGCGAACGCCTTTCCTCAACGTAACTGCGAATGCGGGCAGAAGTTACTTATTACTTCATTTCTCCCGCGATCTCCCGCGCCCGATTCCGGGCCGCCTCCAGCGCCGCCAGCAGGGCCGGCCGTACGCCGTGGTTCTCCAGCTCCCGCAGCGCCGCCGCCGTCGTCCCGGCCGGGGACGTCACCGCCTCGCGCAACAGAGCCGGGTGCTCACCCGAGTCACGCAGCATCACCGACGCGCCGAGGGCGGTCTGCGTGGCCAGCTGGTGCGCCGTCTGCCGAGGCAGACCCAGCAGCACGCCCGCCTCGATCATCGCCTCGACCACGAGGTAGAAGTACGCCGGCCCGGAACCGGAGAGGGCGGTCACCGCGTCCTGCTGCTTCTCCGGCACCCGGACCGTCGCGCCGAGCGGCGTGAACATGGCCTCGGCGAGGTCGAGGTGCTCGGCCGTGGCGTGCGGACCCGCGGAGATCGCCGTCATGGCCTGGTCGACCAGCGCCGGGGTGTTCGTCATGACCCGGACGACCGGGGTGCCCGCGGGCAGCCGGGCCGCGAAGAACGCGGTGGTGAGACCGGCGCAGAGCGAGACGACGAGCTTGCCGGCCCCGACCTTCGGGCCGATCTCGTCGAACAGCGCGCCGGCGTCCTGAGGTTTCACAGCGACAGCAATAATGTCCGCTTTGTCGACGGCTTCAGCGTTCTCCACGACCGATATGCCGTATTTTTCGGACAATTCGGAACCACGCTCGGCGCGCCGGGTGGTGACCAGCAACCGGCCGGCGGGCCATCCCGACCGCAGCAGGCCGGCCAGGACGAGTTCGCCCATCTTGCCGGCGCCCAGAACCGCGACGGTGTGCGTCAACTCTTCCTCCGCAACAGAAAAGGGGCCGGGATAGCCCCGGCCCCTTTTCTAACAAACTCAGTTACCGAAGAAGACCTCAGCCTCTTCGTACCGCTCCAGCGGGACGGTCTTCAGCTCGCCGGTGCCCTCGATGAGCGGGACCCGGACGATGTCGGTGCCGCGCAGCGCCATCATCTTGCCGAAGTCGCCCTCGTGCACGGCGTCGATCGCCTGCAGGCCGAACCGGGTGGAGAGGACCCGGTCGAACGCGGTCGGGGTGCCACCGCGCTGGATGTGACCGAGGACGACCGTGCGGGCCTCCTTGCCGGTCTTCTCCTCGAGCTGCTCGGCGAGCCACTGGCCGATGCCGCCGAGACGGACGTGGCCGAAGCTGTCCAGCTCCTGGTTGTGCAGGACCATCTGGCCGTCGAGCGGCTGCGCGCCCTCGGCGACGACCACGATCGGCGCGTACTCGACCTGGAAGCGCTTGGTCACGTACGTCGCGACCTGCTCCACGTCGAACTTGCGCTCGGGCAGCAGGATCACGTTGGCGCCACCGGCGAGACCGGCGTGCAGGGCGATCCAGCCGGCGTGCCGGCCCATGACCTCGACGACCAGGGTGCGGTGGTGCGACTCGGCGGTGGTGTGCAGCCGGTCGATGGCCTCCATCGCGATGTTGACCGCGGTGTCGAAGCCGAACGTGTAGTCGGTCGCGTTCAGGTCGTTGTCGATCGTCTTCGGCACGCCGACGACGTTGACGCCGAGGTCGTGCAGCTTGGTGGCGACACCGAGGGTGTCCTCGCCACCGATCGCGACGAGCGCGTCGACGCCCTGCTCGGCCAGGTTGGCCTTGATCTTCTCGACACCACCGTCGATCTTGAACGGGTTGGTGCGCGAGGAGCCCAGGATGGTGCCGCCGCGCGGCAGGATGCCGCGGACCTCGGCGATGCCGAGCGGCTTGGTCAGACCCTCCAGCGGGCCCTTCCATCCGTCGCGGAAGCCGACGAACTCGTGGCCGTAGGCGGTGACGCCCTTGCGGACCACGGCACGGATGACCGCGTTGAGGCCGGGGCAGTCGCCGCCACCGGTCAGCACGCCGATACGCATTTTTCTTCCCCCAAGATCGGGTCGCGAAAAGCGGATAGCCCTGCGGCCCCGGGGAACGGAGGTTCGGCAGCGTTGCCGGGCCCGGGGGCGGGCCGCATCAGCGACTCTAGCCGCCCCCGGATGACCGGCCGAACGCGCCCCGCTAAAGCCTGACGGTTTCGTTCTCGCCGGCGTCCGGCGTCTTTCCGGTGACGGCCGCCTTCGCGTAGCCGAGCATGGTGATGACCTTCGAACTGTGCGCCGCCGCCCAGTACTCCGCGGTCTCCCCGGTCACCTTCACGAGCGTCAGATTCGGCGTCTCCAGCCCGTCCGGGAACCACGCCTTCAGAGCCGGGTTCCACAGCTCCTCCGCCTTGGCCCGATCCTCGACCCGGGTCGCCGCACCGGCGATCGACACCCAGTTGTTCTGCTTGGTGTCACTGAACGCCACGTTGACCTGCGGATGCCGCCCGATCTGCTCGACCAGATCCGAGTCCGAGTAGGTGAAGAACCACAGATCCCCGTCGAACTCCACGTCCTGCAGCGCCATCGGCCGGCTCACGTGCCGGCCGTCCTCCGTCATGGTCGTGACCATGCAGATCCGCGCTTCCTTGACGATCTCCCGAACCTTGTCCCGCTGCGCCTGCTCATCAGTCATACCGATTCCCATACCCCGCAAAATCAAGATCAAAATCAGGAGGTCGCATCGGGGTGGTGCGTTCAGGCCGTCGCTCACGCCGAGGGCCCGCCGCGATTCGCTGCGCTCTCGCGCCGGGCGGCCTGAGTGGGTGGTGACGCTCCTTCTCCTATCAGTCCCCACCACTCCCGCCTGCCGGCCGCGCCCTGCGCCACACACGTCACAGCAGCAGCTCGACCGCGCCGAGCGCCTCGGCGTCCCGCCTCAGCTCGGCCCGCACCACCGTCCAGCCCTGCCGCGGCGCTCGGGGCGCTGTGCCGCAGCAGCGCCTCCCGAGCCCCGTCGACCACGAACGCTCCCGCCTCCACGAACCGTCCCCCGACCACCACCACGGCCGGATCGAGGACGTCACAGAGAGCAGCCGATCCTCGACGGGCGAAGCCGCTCCCGTCCCGGCCGTCGCCTCCGGCGTTCGAGGCCGGCGCCGCGCAGGTCATGCCGTACTACGGGATGCCCGTCGACACCGAGCACGAGGAGGTCGGCTTCGGCTTCAGAAGGACGGTGCTGGAGGGTCTGCTGCGGCAGCGGTACGGCTTCGACGGCGTGATCTGCACCGACGGGGGACTGGTCACCGACGCCGAGATCATGGGCACCCCGATGCCGGCCCGCGCCTGGGGTGTCGAGCACCTGGACCGGCACGCCCGCGTCCAGAGTCCTCGAGGCGGGCGCCGACCAGCTCGGCGGCGAGCAGCGCCCGGAGCTCATCGTCGATCTCGTCGAGCAGGGCCGGATCGGCGAGGAGCGGATCGACGTGTCGGTGCGCCGGATCCTGCGCGACAAGTTCCGGCTGGGCCTGTTCGACGACCGCCGCTACTCACCGAGGGCATCGCCGTTTATCTGGACGGCGTCGACCCGGACGTGGCGGCCCGCTACGCGAAGGTGACCGGCGACCCGGCGCAGGCCGACGTCGCGATCGTCCGCCGTTCGAGCCGCGCAGCGGCGGGTTCGAGGCCTTCTTCCACGCGGGCCGGCTCGACTTCACCGAGGACGAGCTCGCCCCGATCCGGGAGCTCGGCGGCACGATGCCGACCGTCGTCGACGTGATGCTGGACCGCCCGGCCGTGCTCGCCCCGCTGGCCGCCGGGGTGGCGGCGCTGACCGGCACGTTCGGCTCATCCGACGAGGCCCTGCTGGACGTGCTGTTCGGCCGCTGCCCGTCGTCCGGGACGCTGCCGTTCGAACTGCCCTCCTCGATGGCCGCCGTCGAGGCATCCCGCGAGGACGTGCCGAACGACACCGTCGCGCCGCTCCACCCGTACGGATATGGCTTGAAGATCTGACACCCCCGCGTGTCGAGTTGGGGCGCAATCCACACCTCAACTCGACACGCAAAGGCGAAAACCTCACCGCGTGTCGAGTTGGGGCGCAATCCACACCTCAACTCGACACGCAAAGGCGAAAACCTCACCGCGTGTCGAGTTGGGGCGCGGTCCGCACCTCAACTCGACACGCGATGGTGGGGAAGGTCAGTGGGCCATCGCCGGGGGCGCGTCCGGGTCGACGTCGAGCGGGCCGGTGCGGAAGAGGACCGCCGCCACGATCGCGGCCAGCACGAAGAAGCCGGTCGACCACCAGAAGACGGTGTGGTAGCTCTCCAGCGCGGCCTGCGCCTGCACCAGCTGCGTCGGCTCCTTGCCGACCATGTAGTCGCTCGCCGCGGTGGCCGCGAACGAGCTGAGCAGCGCCGTGCCGATCGAGCCGCCGATCTGCTGCACCGTGTTGATCATCGCGGAGGCGACGCCGGCGTCGGAGTGGGTGACGCCGGAGGTGGCGGCGTTCTGCGTCGGCGCGAAGACCAGACCCAGGCCCAGACCGATAATGATCAGGCCGGGGAGGACACCGGAGGCGTACGTCGAGTCCAGCTCGAGCCGGGTCAGGAAGAGCATGCCGCCCGCCGCGACGAGCGCGCCGACCGGGACGAGCGGGCGCGGGCCGATCTTCGGGGTGAGGATCGAGCCGGCCGTGGTCGCGGTGAGCATCACCGACGCGAGCATCGGCAGGAACGCGAGGCCGGTCCGGATCGGGGTGAACCCGAGGATCGAGGTCAGGTAGTAGGTGAGGAACAGGAAGATGCCGAACATGCCGGCGCCGGCGATCGCGATCGAGGCGTACGAGCCGCCGCGGTTGCGGTCGAGGACGACGCGCATCGGCAGCAGCGGGTGCTCGACCCTCAGCTCGATCACCACGAAGGCGGCGAGGACGACCAGGCCGGCCACGATCGGGCCGAGCGTCATGGCGTCGGTCCAGCCGTCGGTCTCGGCGTTCGCGAGGCCGTAGACCAGGGAGACGAGACCGGCGATCGCGGTGATGGCGCCCGGGATGTCGATCTTCCCGTGCGCGGCGACCGGCTCGTCCTTGAGCTTCAGGAACGCGCCCGCCACGGCGATCGCGGCGATCACCAGGTTGACGTAGAGGCACCAGCGCCAGGACACGTACTCGGTGAGCACGCCGCCGAGCAGCAGGCCCATGCCGCCGCCGGCGCCGGAGATCGCGCCGAAGATGCCGAACGCCTTGCCGCGCTCGGCCGGCTCGGTGAACGTCGTCGAGAGCAGCGAGAGCGCCGCCGGGGCGAGCGCCGCGCCGAACGCGCCCTGCAGGGCACGGGCGAAGATCAGCACTTCCAGGTTCTGCGCGGCGCCGCCGAGGGCCGAGGCGAGCGCGAAGCCGACCAGGCCGATGACGAACATCCGCTTGCGGCCGAAGAAGTCGGAGAGGCGTCCGCCGAGCAGCAGCAGGCTGCCGAAGGCGAGCGCGTACCCGGTGACCACCCACTGCCGGCCGGCGTCGTCGAACGCCAGGTCGGCCTGCGCGGTGGGCAGCGCGATGTTCACGATCGTGGCGTCCAGCACCACCATGAGCTGCGCGAGCGCCAGCACCACGAGAGCCCACCAGCGCCCGTTGCCGGATGCCTGCTCCTCACGTCCGGCCGGACGTGGTCGATCAGTAAGCGTGCTCATCGCAGCCTTTCCAGAAGTTGAGGAACATCCTCCGCTTCGGCAGGCTAGCAGGGGAAGTTGAGGAATTGCCTCCACTTAGTTGTAGGCTTCGACACATGACCATCGAGGCCAAGCCGCTGCGGCGGGACGCCCAGCGCAATCGGGAGCGGATCATCGCGGCTGCTCACGAGGTCTTCGCGACCCGCGGCTTCGCCGCCACGCTCGACGACGTGGCGCACCACGCGGGCGTCGGGGTGGGCACTGTCTACCGCCGGTTCCCCACCAAGGAGTCGCTGGTCGAGGCCGTCTTCACGGACCGCCTCGAGGACATGGTGACGCTCGCCGAGGAGGCCCTCGCGGCCGAGTCGGCGTGGGACGGGCTGGTCGACTTCCTGCGCCGCGCGGCCCGGCTGCACGCGGCCGACCGCGGCCTGCGGGACGCCGCGCTCAGCATGAACGAGAAGCACTTCACGCAGGTCGGCGAGCACATGCTGCCGCTCATCCAGCAGATCCTGGACCGGGCGCACGCCGAAGGGACGCTCCGGCCGGACACCGGGCTGCACGACTTCCCGATCATCATGGCGATGGTGACCGAGCTGGCGCAGAACAGCTCGGCCTGCCGCCCGCAGCTCTACGAGCGCTATCTGACCCTGATCCTGGACGGCCTGCGGGCGCGGCCGGGCAACAGCGACCTGGGCCCGCAGCTCAGCGAGCAGGACGTGCAGGCCGTGATGCGGGAGTGCGTGCCCCCGCTCAAGAGCCGCTGAGGAGAAGCCTCAAGAGCCGCTGAGGACCTTCCAGCGCTCCAGGTTGTGCCGGGCGTCGACGAGCGCGTCGTGCCGGCCGGCCATCTCCGGCAGCTTCGGGCGGCCCTGGTCGTCCCAGCGCTGCCGCAGGTCCTTGGTGAACCGCGGGATCTCCCGGGGCAGGGCCGGCATGGCGCCCCACAGCTGGGCGAGCGCCACGTGGTCGTACGCCGCGTACCAGGCCCAGAGCTCCATCTGCTCGGACCGGCCCCGGATCGGCTCCATCAGGAACTCGTAGAGGTCGTCCCGGATCCGCTCACGGCTGCGCCAGGCCTTGTCGGCCGGGGAGGGCAGCTTGTCGAGCACGTTGCGGCGTACCCAGGGCACGGCCTTGGAGTCGTCGAACTCGGTGCTGATCGCGTAGAACTCGCGACCGAACTCGTCGACGACACCGATCGAGACGAGGTCGACGGTCCGGCCGTCCTCGATGAACTCGCAGTCGTAAAAGTAGCGGTAGGGCATCACCGCATATCCTTGCGTATAGCCGTCAGGGCATGGACTCCAGGGCCACCCGCGCCGCGTCGAGGGCGTTGGCGCAGCCCCGGCGGGCCGCCCGGTCCGCCTGCACCGCCCAGCGCAGCCGCAGCAGCACCGGTAGAGCGGCGTCCAGCTCGTCGTGGCGTACCGGGCCGGCCGCCAGATAGCCGTCGAGCAGCTCGGCGGCGTGGTCCGGGCCGCCCGCGTAGGCGACGGCGGCAGCCACGTCATAGACCAGCGGGCCGGTGCCGCACGCGCCGCAGTGCAGCAGGCCGGACCGCCCGGTGTCCGGGTCCAGCACGAACACGTCGGCGCCCGGATCGCCGTGCAGCGTCCCGTAGGTGAGCTGGTCGGTCACGGTGAGCCGGGTCGCGGCGGCCACCGCCGCGGTGACCGTCCCGCGGAGCCAGGGCTCCGCGTCCAGATGGGGTGCGTCGGGGTCGGGCAACTGCCAGGGGCGCAGGCCCGCGTGCCGGAAACCTTGAAGAGCCTTGTGTACGACACCAAGACGCTCCCCCCACCACTGCTGGTCGACCGGGTCGCGGCCGTCCAGGTGCCGGCCGGGCAGGCGGCGCTGCACCGCGAGCGCGCCCTCGGCGGTCTCCACGGTGAGGGCGCCGGCGAGCGTACGGATGGGCTCCCCCGCATCGATCCGCCGCAGCCGCAGGTGCTCGGCGGCCACCAGGCCGGCCTCCATCGGCTGCCGCGCGCCGCTCTCGGCGAGCCGGGCGACGTACCGTCCGGTCGCGGCGGTGACGTCCCAGCCGCGGGACATCACCGACTTCGGCCGTTCGGTGATCTTCGATGGGACGAGATGCCACTGTTCCCGCAATGTCGATCGAAGGAGCTCATCATCCGGCACCGCGGGATTATCTCGGCACAACCGACTAAAGCGACGGACAGCGGGGGTGACAATCACAGAAGGCGATGGGAGGTTTACAGAAAGCGACCGAAGCGACATGATCGTACGGGAGTGAGCTTCGATGTCCGACTCAGGATGGCGTTCGAGGCGCGCTTCATGCTAAGAGTGATCGTTCGCGTCGTGGGGCCGGCGCCTTCCGGGTCGACGACGCGGTCCCCACCGGGGGAGGGATAGCGCCGTGGATCATCGTTTGCCGGATTCCGGCGACGCGCTCACCGGCGTGGAAATGTTCGCGGGGCTAGAGCCGGACGTGCGCCAGCGCGTCATCGCCACCGCCGTTCCGCGTCATTACCGCAAGGGTCAGATCCTCTTCGTCGAGCACGACCCCGGCGACTCTCTGATCATCATGAAGCGCGGCGCCGTCGCGGTCTTCCGGACCGCACCGACCGGCGAGCGCGCGGTCCTCACCGTGGTCCGCCCGCCCGACGTCCTCGGCGAGGTCTCACTCCTCGACGCCTCCACCCGCAGCGCGTCCGCCGAGGCGATCGAGGACTCCCAGGCCCTCTCGCTCTCCCGGGCCGCGTTCATGGACCTGGTGCACTCCAACCCGCGCATCCTGGACGCCGTGATGCGCTCGGTCGGCGGCCTCATCCGCCGGCTCACCGAGCAGAACGCCGACCACGTCTTCCTCGACCTCCCCGGCCGGGTCGCCAAGACCCTGGTCCGCCTCTCCGGCGAGAGCCAGGCCCCGATGATCACCATCGAGCTCAACCAGAGCCAGCTGGCCGAGATGGCCGGCGGTTCCCGGCAGAGCGTCAACCAGGCGATCGGCTCCTTCGCGAACCGGGGCTGGCTCCGCACCGAGGGCCGGCGCATCGTGGTGACCGACGTGCAGGCCCTCAAGCGCCGGGCGGGGATGAGCTGACGGGCTGTTCGCGCCGCTGACGGACGAGGCGATGTCCGGCCGGCCTCGATAAGGGCTGGGCTGGTCGCCGCCGGTGTCCAGCAAGGCGTCACGGACGTGTTCGGCGTTCCGGCTGCGGCCTGGATGGAGCAGCATCACATAGCGGGTGGTGCGTTCGACCGGGCCCGGCGGTTCCTCGGCATGCAGTTGGCCGCGGAGGGCTGGTACTCGCCGTCCGGGCGGCGGTTGCACCGGGCTTCGCGGCTGGTCGTGCGCGATCGGCCGGCCCGGCTCCGCCGCAATCGCTGCCCCGCTGCCCCGCTGCCTCCGGCCAGCGATCAGATCCGCTCGGCCTGCGACAAGTACCGAGGCGAGCGTGCGGCTCCGGCAGGCCTCGGTCGTGCCCATGCCCTGCGCCGGCGTTCACCACCCCTCCCAGAGCCCGCCCTCCCAGAGCCCGCCCTCCCAGAGCCCGCCCTCCCAGAGCCCGCCCTCCCAGAGCCCGCCCTCCCAGAGCCCGCCCTCCCAGAGCCCGCCCTCCCTGGGGGCTCCCCCACAGGCCAGTGTGGCCACGATCGGCGATCTTCGGGTTGTGGCCTGTGGAGGACGCGGAACTGTGGACGACGCGCGGTGACCCGCCCTGACCGGGTCAGGCGGCCACCGGCTGCTTGAGGCTCGCGGCGTAGACGTCGACGTACTCGCGGCCGGACAGCACCATCAGCTCGTACATGATCTCGTCGGTGATGGCGCGCTCCACGAAACGATCGCCCCGGCTCTCCGCGTAGCGGGAGAAGTCGAGCGGCTTGCCGACCCGGATCCGGACCCGCTTGACCGCGGGGATCAGGGTGCCGGTCGGCTGGATCTCGTCGGTGTTCAGCAGGGCGACCGGTACGACCACCGCGCCGCTCTCCAGGGCGAGCCGCGCCACGCCCGTCTTGCCGCGGTAGAGCCGCCCGTCGGGCGACCGGGTGCCCTCGGGGTAGATGCCGGCCACATTGCCCTCCCTGAGGACTCTCAGGAGGGTGTCCAGCGCCGCCTGGGCGGCCTCCCCACCCGAACGGTCCACCGGGATGGTCCCGGCGCCCACGAAGAACATCCGGGAGAACCAGCCCTTGATCCCCTTGCCGGTGAAGTATTCGGCCTTGGCGACGAAGGTCACTTTCCGCCGCATGATCAGCGGGGTGAAGATCGAGTCAGAGAACGAGAGATGATTACAGGCCAGGATCACCGGACCGGAGCGGGGCACGTTCGCGAGCCCCTCCACCTTGGGGCGGAACAGCAGTCTCAGGACCGGTCCGAGGACCACCAACTTCAGCAGCCAGTAGAACACTGGTGTCCTTTCCGCGGATGCCACCGGCGTCCCGGGGCGATAGAGAAGCGTACGAAGCGGGGGCGGCGCGCCACAACGCACTCCCGCAACAGGCGCCTGCCGTGTCACCATTCAAGGCACGGTCGGCAAGGGGGTGCATCGGTGACAACGGGTGGCGCCCGTCGGGGGCGACGCGACAACGGGCTCGACGCGGCCGACTATGCCGTGGCGGGTGACGTGGATCCGCGGGTGGGAGAGCACTTGCTCGATGTGCTCGCCGCCGGCGGCATCGCGGCATACCTTCAACCGACGGCTGACCTGAACCCGATCCTGCGTGCCACGACGCTGCCGGCACGCCCGATCGACCGGCTCTACGTGGATCGCACGCGCCTGGAGACCGCCCGCGAGCACCTGCAGAAGGTGACCGGCGGGCAGTTGCCCACGCCGCCGTCCCCGCCCACGCCGGCCGACACCCGGCCGCAGGCCGAGGTGGACGCCGAGTGGGACAAGATCATCGCGGGCTTCCACACGCTCGACGACAGCGCGGGCACGCCGTGGCCGGAGGCGGAGAGCGTCGGGCCGGCCGATCCGCCACGACCGGCGGGCCGTCCAGGGGAGAAAGGCCGCCCCGGGGAGAAAGACGGCCGCCCGGTCGACGAGGAGGGCCGGCCGCTGAACCGGCGGCGTACCGACCCTCAGCCACCGCCGCCGCCGGAGGAGCAGTCCCTCCTCTACGGACTCGACACCTTCGGCGCCGACCTGCCGGACGCGGACGACGACGAGGACGAGCGCTACATTCCTCCGCCGCCACCCCCGATGCCGAAGATCTCGAAGTACGCCGTGATCGGCCTGCTCGGCGTGGTGGTCGGCTTCGTGCTCTTCCTGTTCCCGCGGCTGCTCCCGCTGGACAGCACCTATGTGACGCTGTTCGGCTTCGCCGCGATCGTCGGCGGGGCGGTGACGCTGGTCTGGCGCCTGCGGTCGGGCGATGACGACGACGAGTTCGACGACGGAGCCGTCGTCTGAGAGACGCCGAAGCCGTCGTCCGATAGATCGCCCGAGAGACTCCCGCGATCTTGTGAATTGGCGCAGGGACGGTCCTGCGCTCTTCCACAAGATCGAGGCAAAGGGTTCCCGGCGAAGGGTTCCGGGCGAGGGGTTCCGGGCGAGGGGTTCCGGGCGAGGGGTTCCGGGCGAGGGGCCGGCCCGAAGGGGTCGAGGATCACATAGACGATCGTGGGTGCATGACCGGTAACCTACGGTGATGCGCCAGAGCTCGCTCGTCGTCGTAGCCAACCGCCTGCCGCTGGATGACAACGCCGCCCCGGACGGGGCGTGCGAATGGCGCCGAAGTCCCGGGGGCCTGGCCGGGGCCCTGCGCGCGATCTTGGAGCAGACCCCGGCGACCTGGGTGGGCTGGGCCGGCGGGGTGGGCCCGGCGCGGCAGCTGTCCGACATCGGCGGCCTGCGGCTGCGGCCGGTGTCGCTCAGTGAGGACGACCTGCGGGGCTACTACGAGGGGTTCGCCAACTCGACGCTGTGGCCGCTCTACCACGACGCCGTGCAGCAACCCGTCTTCGACCGGAACTGGTGGGAGACGTACCGGACCGTGAACCGCCGGTTCGCCGAGGCGGCGTCCGAGGTGGCCGAGCCGGGCGCGGTCGTCTGGGTGCAGGACTACCACCTGCAGCTGGTGCCGCAGATGCTCCGGGACCTCCGCCCCGACCTGCTGATCGGGTTCTTCATGCACGTGCCGTTCCCGCCGCCCGAGCTGTACATGCAGCTCCCCCGCCGGGTCGAGCTGCTGCGCGGGATGCTCGGCGCCGACCTGGTCGGGTTCCAGCGGGAGCAGGCCGCGCACAACGTCGCCCAGCTCGCCCAGAAGCTGCTCGGCGCCCGGGCCACCGACGACGCCATCGAGGTGGACGGCCGGACGGTGCGCACCGGCGCGTTCCCGGTCTCGATCGACGTGGCCGAGATGCGGGCCCTCGCCGGCCGGCCGGACGTGCTGAGCCAGGCCCGGCAGCTGCGGCAGGATCTCGGGCAGCCGAAGCGGGTGCTGCTGTCCGTGGACCGGCTCGACTACACGAAGGGCATCGAGCACCGGCTCACGGCGTACAGCGAGCTGCTGCGGGACGGGCACGTGAAGGTCCGGGACACCGTGATGGTCCAGGTGGCCGTGCCGAGCCGGGAACGGGTGGAGAGCTACTCGGACCTGCGTGACCGGATCGAGGGCGAGGTGGGCCGGATCAACGGCGAGTTCGGCCGGGTCGGCGAGCCGGCCATCCACTACCTCAACCAGCCGTTCGCCCGCTCCCAGCTGGCCGCGCTCTACCGGGCCGCGGACGTCATGGTGGTGACCCCGCTGCGGGACGGCATGAACCTGGTCGCCAAGGAGTTCGTGGCGGCCCGGGGGGACGACGCCGGCGCGCTGGTGCTCAGCGAGTTCGCCGGGGCGGCCGCCGAGCTGCCGCAGGCGTTCCTGGTGAATCCGCACGACCTGGACGGCCTCAAGGAGACGCTGCTGCGGGCCATGTGCGCCGACCCGGCCGACCTGTCGGGCCGGATGGCCGCCATGCGCGAGCATCTGGCCGGACACGACATCCTGTCCTGGGCCCGCGCCTACCTGACCGCTTTGGATCACACAGGCAGTCTCGCCGAAAGACTTGCGGGCGAGCGTACGAAGGCAAGCTCAGTGCCCTGGCACCGGTAGCTCCTTGAGCAGCCAGTCCAGGATCGCGTCGATCGGTTCCGCCCACCCGTCCTCGAGCATCAGGTCGTGGCCCATGCCGGGGAAGAGCAGCGGCGCCCCGCCGTAGACGGCCGCCGCCCGGTCCAGCGCGGCCGGCTTCACGAGCCGGTCGTCCGGGCTGCCGACCACGAGGACCGGCGTCCGGCCGGCCGGGCGGGGCAGACTCGGCTTGGCGAACACCGCGAACCGGGGCGTCAGCCGCGGGGCGGCCAGGACCGCGGCGCGCGCCGGGTAGCGGCCGAGCGCCTTCGCCACGACGAGGGCGCCCTCGCCGTGCCCGATCAGCACGGTCCGGCGCGGCAGCGAGGCGGCCGTCTGCACCGTGTCGTGGACGAGGGCCCGCAGGTCGCCGCCGGGGCGCGCGCTCAGGGCGTACCCGGAGAAACCGCGACCGGCCGCATGGCCGAGCCAATGTTCGGCGAAGACCGAGGCGGCCCGGCCGGGAGCGGGAACGAAGAGCAGAGGCGGGTGACCGTGGTCGTCCTCGGGCAGGCGGGAGACCACCTCCCGGGCGGCCGGTGCGACAGGTGTGGTCCAGTCCGCGAAGCGCAGGACTTCCGGCGTACTCATGCGGGGGTTTCCATCTGATCCAGGAGTCCTTCGACGGACCTCAGGTAGTCGACGTGGTCGACCTCGAACCAGTGCCGCTGCGTCGGCACGACCCGGCGCCGCGACCAGGAGTCCAGCGGACGGGTGGACTCCTTCTGCTGCACGGCGGCGGCCCGCTCCGGATCGTCGGCGCGCAGCCGCAGCCAGCGCGCCACCGCGACGCTCTGCCAGTGCGCGAGCGGGAAGACACCGGAGTCCGGCTGCAGCAGGCCGATCACCGCGAGCGTCGGGTGCCGCCGGGCGAACGCGTGCAGGTGCAGGTCGGGCCGGCCGTTCTCGTCGGTGTCGAGCAGCTCCGGCTCGAGGAAGTCGAAGCGCGGCCGGTAGCCGGTCGCGGTGATCACCAGATCCGGCTCGATCCGGGTGCCGTCGGTCAGCACCACGCCCGCGCCGTCGTAGCGCTCGACGTCCGGCACCGGCTCGATCCGGCCGTGGCCCAGGTAGTACGGGAGCTGGCTGTTCACGATCGGGTGCGACTCGTAGGGGCGGTGATCCGGCTCGGGCAGGCCGAAACGGGTCAGGTCGCCGGTGGTGAGCCGGAGCGTGCGGCGGTAGAGCCACTGGCGCATCCGCAGCGGCAGGCCCCACCGCAGCAGACGGTCGTTGACCTGGTCGGCGGGGCGGCCGAAGACGTACTTGGGGGCGTACCAGTAGCCGCGCCGGGTGGAGTGCCAGACCCGGGCCGCCTGCTGGGCCGCCTCGACCGCGATGTCACAGCCGGTGTTGCCGCCGCCGATCACCAGGACCTTGCGGCCCCGCAGCCGGGACGGGTCCTTGTACGCCCGCGCGTGCATGGTCTGGCCCTGGAACTCGCCGGGGATCTCCGGGGTGACCGGCGACCAGTTGTGCCCGTTCGCCACCACGATCGCGGCGTAGCGCTGCACCCGGGACGACTCGCCCACCCCGGTGGACCGGATCGTCACGTCCCACCGGCCGCCCTCGACCGGGACCGCCGAGGTGACCTCCATGCCGAACCAGATGTCGTCGGTCAGCGCGAAGTGCTTCGCGTAGCGCTCCAGGTATTCCAGGACCTGGCTGTGGTGCGGGTAGTCGGGCCAGGTGTCCGGCATCGGGAAGTCGGGGAACTCGGTGAGCGGCCGGGACGAGATCAGGTGGGTGCCCGCGTAGATCGGGCTGCGGTCGTGGCGCCAGTTCCAGGCGCCGCCGACGGACGTCTCGCGCTCGTAGCAGTCGACCGCGAAACCCAGCTCACGCAGGTTCTTGACGGCGGCCAGTCCGCTGGCTCCGGCGCCGACGACACAGACGGCGTCGCCACGGTCGCCCGGGTCGGGGGTGTCGTGCACCCGGCGATCCTCGCAGAGGCCGGGCTCACACGGAAGGGAGCCGAAGATCCGTTACGACCGGTAAATGATCACTTGCTCGGCGTGCCTTCTCGGAGTCGATGATCTCGTAGGATTCGATCTCCACGTCGGGGCTGACGAAGATCCCGTCGAGGCGGCGGGACGGGAGCGCAGACGGATAGGTCAGGATATCTCTGTCATTTCCGACAAATCCATCCGCAACCGTACGCCAGGCGCCGCCGCCCGGGCCTTCGTTGAAGTCGGCCGCCACGATCACCTGCCCGGATATTTCCGAAATTTCGGATTTCCACCTCTCGGCCTGCGCCGGACGCTCGGCCGGATCGGTCGCCAGGTGTGAACCCGTGACGGTGAACCGTCCCGATCCGAGGATCGACCCCTCCACGAAGACCGCCCCGCGCATGTGCCGCCCCGGCGTCAGCGGATAGCGCAGGCACCAGGTGCGATGGACGTTGACCCGGAGGCTGACCAGCACCAGGTTCCCCAGCGACGGCAGGCCGCCCTCGGCCACCACCATGCCGCACTGGCCGGCCAGCGCCGCGCACTTCTCCCGCCAGCGGAACCGGCGCGGCGCCTCCTGCACGACCAGCACGTCCGGGGCGAGCTCGCGGATCAGGCCGGTCAGGGCCCGCCGGTCGTCCCGCAGACCATGGATGTTGTAGCTCACCACTCGCAGCGGGACGCCCGGCATGCTCGCCTCTCCGTGAATCGCCGTCAGCCCAGCCGGGCCAGGTCGGCGGCGCCGACGACACCGGCCGCGTTGCCCATCTCGGCGGCGCGTACCTCGGCCACCGGGAACCGGTCGCGCTGCGCGAGCTGGTCCCGGTACGTCCGCTCGGCCGGCCCCATCAGCAGCGGGCCCGCGTCGATCACGCCGCCGCCGATCACCATGATCTGCGGGTCGAGGCTCTGCGCGAGGTCGGCGAGGGCGACGCCCAGCCAGTAGCCCACCTGTGCGAACGCGTCCATGGCCACGCCGTCGCCGGCCCGGGCCGCCTCGGTGATCTGCCGTCCGCTGATCGCCAGGGCGTCGCCGCCGGCCAGTTCGAGCAGGAGCTTCGCGCGTTCCGGTTCCTGCCGCGCGCCGGCCCGGGCGAACCGGACCAGGGCGTTGCCGGAGGCGTACTGCTCGAGGCAGCCGAGCCGCCCGCAGCCGCAGGGGTGCCCGTCCGCGACCGACTGGATGTGGCCCAGCTCGGCGGCGATGCCGTTGGCGCCCCGCCACAGCTTCCCGTTGATCACGATGGCGCCGCCGATGCCGGTGCCCACGGTGATCATCACCATCGAGTTGTCGGCGTGCTCGGCGACCCCGAACCGGAACTCGGCCCAGCCCGCCACGTTGGCGTCGTTCTCGAGCACGGTCGGCAGGCCGGTCGCCTTGCTCACGTAGTCGCGCAGCGGCTCGTCACGCCAGGCCAGGTTCGGCGCGAACAGCACCGTCGACCCGGCCGCGTCGATCCACGCGGCGGCGCCGATCCCGATCGCGGCGGCCTCCGGGTATTGAGCCGCCAGCTCGGCGGCGACCTCGACGATGGTGTCCCGGGTGGCGGCCGGGTCCTCCGCGGGCGTCGGCCGGCGGTTCGACGCGAGCACGTTGCCCCGTTCGTCGACCACGCCACCGGCGACCTTGGTACCGCCGACGTCGATTCCGATGGTCAGCGTCACGCTGCCCGTCCCCTCTGCAAACAGTTCACACCGCGTCGCCTGGCCGGGCGCCGTCGCCCGGACCGGCGCCCTCGCGGTCCTCGGGCGTCTCGACGCCCAGCACATGATCCACGCTACGGTGCCCGCCCCGGCTCCCCGGAAGAGGCCTCCGTTCCCGCCACATCCCGGGCGATCGCCGCGGCCTCAGCGCCGGCTTCAGCCTCTGCCGCGGCTTCCGCCTGAGCGACTGCGGAGGCCCAGACATCATCGGTACGAGGGGAAGCACCCACTCCCCCATGGTCCGACGCTTCCCCGCCCCCGGTCAGCCGTGTCCCGGAATCCGGCCCCGCCTCCCCGTGCCCTTCCCCACCCCGAACGGCCTCCGCGCGCTCTTCCCCACGCCGAACGGCCTCCGCGCGCTCTTCCCCACGCCGAACGACCTCCTCCTGAACCGGCTCACCACGCGTAGCAGCCGCCCACGTCGCATCGGCGGCCCGAATGGCCGCGGCCCAGATCGCGTCAGCCCGAGTAGCCGCAGCCCAGGAAGACGTCCGAGCCGAACCCGTTCCCACCGCCGCCTCACTGGCCGCCGCCGCGCCGGCCGCCCCCTCACTGGCCGCCGCCGCGTTCGCCGCCCCCTCGCCGGCCGCCGTCGCGCCGGCCGCCCTCTCCTGGGCTGCCTGCTCCTGGGCCTGCTCCTGGGCTGCCTGACGCCGGGCCGCCTCATCGCGGGCAGCCTTCGCGGCGGCGACCGCACGAGCCACCGCCTCCTCGGCCGCCGCCGCCCGAGCCCTGGCCGCAGCCGCCGCCGCACGAGCCGCCTCACGCGCACTCTCCGCCGTGGCCGCCGCCCAAGGATCACCCGCCGCCCCCGAATCGCCGGCAGTCCACGAATCGCCCGCAGCCGAATCGCCCGCAGCCCACGAATCGCCCGCAGCCCACGAATCACCGGCCACCGCTCCCTCACCTTCGGACAAATCCGGAATTTCGGAAATGTCGGGCGAGGTGTTCCCGGCCTCAGCCGTGCCGGAGCGCGCAGAGGCAGCCGGAGACGAAGCCGCGTCGGAGTGCGAGGCATCGGCCGAGGACGGAGCCGCAGCCTGGGACTGAGCCGCGCCCTCGGATTGAGCCGCGGCCCGGGACTGAGCCGCGCCCTCGGATTGAGCCGCGGCCCGGGACTGAGCCGCGCCCTCGGATTGAGCCGCGGCCCGGGACTGAGCCGCGGCCTGAGATTGAGCCGCGCCCTCGGATTGAGCCGCGGCCCGGGACTGAGCCGCCGCCTGAGATTGAGCCGCCGCCTGGGACTGAGCCGCGCCCGGCCGGGCGGGATCTGCCGCTTGGGTGGCCGCCGACCAGACCGAGTCCGGGTTGGGCGGGGGGTGTTCGGGGGATCGGGGGGCCGGGGCCGGTTTCGGGCGGTCGGCGGCCATCGAGGAGAAGGCGCGCATCAGGCCGGCCACGCCGGTGGCTATCTCGCCGGCGCTGGTGGCCAGGCGTTCGGCGGTCTCCGGGTTGGGGTCGCGGACGGCGGCGATCACCCGGCACAGCGGGCAGACGCAGCATTCGGCGCTGCCGGTGGACCAGGAGCCGGCGCCGTGCAGCATGCCGGCCAGGCCGCTGACGAGGTCCGGACGTTCGGAAGAGGCCATCGCGAGGAATGTCGCGACCAGGCGCTCGGCCTCTTCGCGTGCGGAACCGGCCATTTCGCCCTCCTCGTCGCCGGGGGCCGGTCAGGCCGCCGGCAGGCTCTCGACGCGGCGCTTGAGCTCCTTCAACGCCGTATCCATGATCACTTTCTCGGCCTTGCGGCGGAACATGCCGAGCATGCCGATCGCCAGGTCCACGGCGAGCGAGTAGGTCACCGTGGTCGTGCCGTCGCCCGCCTCGACCAGATCGTAGGAGCCGTCCTGGGAGCGCTGGGTCTTGGACGGCTCGACCAGGTGCCATTCGATGCGGGAGAGGTCGTCGGCATACGCGTATTCCAGCGTGTATTCGTCGACCAGCACGGTCGCGTCGATGGCGAAGCGCACCTGGGCGGCATACCCGTCCTCGTACTCCTCCACCACCTCGGCCTTTTTGATCGACTCGGCCCACTCCGGGTAGCGCGGGAAGTCGCAGATCACCGCGGCCACGCGAGCCAGCGGCGCATGGATCTGAATCGACTGCGTCGAGGTGTCGGCCATGCTGGGAGGCTACTCGGCCCGCATCAGGATGGGCGATGTCGGCCCCTCCCGATACCATCCGTTCCGTGCCAGCCCAAGCCAATGGTCCCGCGCGCCTGCGCCCCGCCGAAGCCGTCGCGCGTGTCGTGATGCTCGTGCTGGTCGCCGTGCTCACCCTGACCGCGACGGACGACCCGAGGCAGCTGGGCTGGATCGCCCTGCTCGCGGTCGCCGCGGTGCCCGCCTTCGCCGTCCCCAAGCACCACTTCTGGGCGCCCGCCGGCCGGGCCGCCGAGGTGGTCGTGACGAGCCTCGCGGCCGGCTTCATCGCGGCCTCGGCCGACACGATCGGCCGGGTCGACGCCGGGTTCGGCGCCGAGGCGGTGCTGCCCTACCTCGCCGTGCCGCTGCTCACCGCGGCGCTGCACCGTCGCTCGACCGAGGGACCCGTGCTGCTCGGCGTCGCGGCGGCCACCATGGTCGCCGGCGGCCTGATCTCCGGGTCGTGGGACGAGCCGGGCTACGTCGCGGCCTGCGGGCAGTGGCTGGTGCTCGGCGCGATCGTGACGTTCGCGGCCGAGACGATGCGCCAGCTGCTGCAGCCGCCGGAGCCCACCCCGCAGCCCTACGCCGAGGCCACCCGCCTGCTCACCCAGCTGCGCAGCGTCGCCCGTTCGCTGCCGGGCGCCACGCTCGACCCGGGCGGCATCTCCGAGCACCTGCTGGAGGAGCTGCACGCGGTCGCCCCCGGCCACCGGACCGCGGTGCTCTCGGCCAGCGGCGGCGGCCGGCTCGTGGTGCTCGCCCAGCGCGGCGCCGAGCGGGTCGACTGGGAGGTCACCCTCGACGCCGACTCGGCGATCGCGGATGCGTGGGCCACCCAGCAACCGCAGGGCGCCAACCGGTCGCAGGCGCGCACGCACTCCGGCGGCGAGGCTTCCTCGCTCGTGGTCCCGCTGGTGGCCGGTGTTCGTACGATCGGGCTGGTGATCCTGGAAACCGACGCGGCGGGGGCCTATCCGTCGTCGGTGGTCCAGGCCGTGACCGAGGTGACCGGCCCGGCCGCGCTGCGACTCGAGGCCGCGCTGCTCTTCGACGACGTCCGCTCGCTCGCCACCAACGAGGAACGCCAGCGCCTGGCCCGGGAGATCCACGACGGGGTCGCCCAGGAGCTGGTGATGGTCGGCTACGGCATCGACAACGCCCAGGCCACCCTGCCGGAGGGCGCCGAGGAGACGGCCGAGGAGCTGCGCACGCTGCGCGGCGAGGTGACCCGGGTGATCACCGAGCTGCGGCTGAGCCTGTTCGAGCTGCGTTCCGAGGTCGACCGGAACGGCGGTCTCGCGGCCGCCATCGCGGAATACGCGCGGACCCTCGGCACGAGCGCCGGCCTGCGGGTGCACTTCACGTTCGACGAGTCGACGGCCCGGCTGCCCGCCGCGACCGAGGCGGAGCTGCTGCGCATCGCGCAGGAGGCGATCACCAACGCCCGCAAGCACGCCGGGGCGTCCAACCTCTGGGTCACCTGCACCGTCGACCCGCCCTACGCGGAGATCGAAGTGTCCGATGACGGCAAGGGGTTCGCGGACGAGCGCCCCGACGGCCGTTACGGCCTTACCATCATGGCCGAGCGTGCCGAACGCATCCGAGGTCGCCTCAAGATCACGCCGCGACACCCGAGCGGGACAACCGTCGCCGTAGTGCTCGGAACACCGCCTCGGCGCGATAGCGTGCGGGAGAGTGTTTCCGCTCCAGAAGGGGAGTAACCCGACCATGACCACTCCTGCGCCGACCGGGCGCACCAAGGTCCTGCTAGTCGACGACCACGACCTGATCCGCAAAGGGCTGCGACACGCATTCGAGCGCGACCGGCAGTTCGAGGTCGTCGGCGAGGCTGCGACCGCGGCGGAGGCGGTGCGCCAGGCCGGCGCCCTGCAGCCGGACGTCGTGATCATGGACCTGCGCCTGCCGGACGGCAGTGGTCTCGAGGCCACCCGGGCACTGCGCAAGAACAACTCGAACATGGGCATCGTGGTCCTGACCATGTACGCCGGCGACGACCAGCTCTTCGGCGCTCTCGAGGCCGGGGCCAGCGCGTTCGTCCCGAAGACCGCCCCCGCCGACGAGGTCGTGGCCGCCGCCCGGCACGCCGCCTCCGCCCCCAGCGCGTTCACCGCCGCCGACCTGGCCGAGGCCATGAAGCGCCGGCTCGCCCCGTCCGGCCCGCAGCTCTCCCCGCGCGAGGGTCAGGTCCTGCGCCTGCTGGCCGACGGCATGAGCGTGGCCGGGATCGCGAAGCAGCTCTTCGTCTCCGAGTCGACCGCGAAGACCCACATCTCGAAGCTCTACGAGAAGCTGGGCGCGGCCAACCGGGCGCAGGCGCTGATGACGGCGCTCCGGCTGGGTCTGCTCGAGGCGCCGGACGCCCCGAAGTTCTGACTGATACCGTGGGAACGCTCCCACGCGGATGAATCAGACATTTTCGGCGTTTCGCGGCTTCAGCCTCCGGAACGCCAGATAGGCCACGCAGCGACGAGTCCCGGTGTCTCCGCGCCCCGAACCATCCCCCGCGGAGCGCTCCGGGACGTCCCCCGCGGAGCGCCCCGGGATATCAATCCCGGAGACGCGCCCCGGGACATCCCCCGCGGAAAACGCTGAGGAAGTCATTCCCCCAGGGACAGCAGCACTTTCCGCAGCAGGGCGTTGAGCTCCACCAGCTCGTCCCGGTCGAGGGCGCTCATCACCTGCTTGTCCCGCTCGATGCCCTCGAAGATGTACTTGTTCCACATCTCCCGCCCCTTCTGCGTGGGGCGCACCAGGACGCGGCGGCGATCGACCTCGTCGACCTCCCTGGTGATCAGCTCGGCCGCGGCGAGCCGGTCGAGCCGGCTGGTCATCGCCGCCCTGGTCACGTTCGCGGCCTCGGCGAGCTGGGCCGGCGTCGCCTCGGTCGGCCACGGCTGCACCATCAGCGCGTGCAGGGTCTTGTAGTCCTGCAGCGTGAAGTCCTCGCTCCCGGCGAACGCGGCGACGTCCTCCCGCCGCAGCCGCCGCTGGATGTGGATCATCCGGATCAGCGCGCCCTCGACCTCGGGGTCGAAGGCCGGCTCGTCCTTCCAGAACGACGACCAGCGGTCGACGTGGGCATCCACGCTGTCTCGGTCCATGCCCCGATTCTGCCATGTCTCTGATTATTCGATTGCTAATAGTTAGACGGTGAACTACTTTCTCCGTCATGACACGCGACTTCCGGCTCCTCGCCACCGGCCAGGCCCTCTCCTGGCTCGGCAACGGATTCCAGACCGTGGCCCTCGCCGTCGCGGTGGTCACGACCGGCGGCGGCGCGGGCGACCTCGGCCTCGTGATGGCGTCGTCGGTCGTGACGCTGCTGATCGGCACCCTCTTCGGCGGGGTGTGGGCGGACCGTCTCCAGCCGCAGCGCGTCATGGTCGCCTCGGACCTGGTCCGCTTCCTCGCCACCGCCGGCATCGCCGCGATGTTCGCGACCGGCGGCTACCACCTGGCTCTGCTCTGCTCGCTCACCGTCGTCTCGGCCGCGGCCGGCAGCTTCTTCTCGCCGGCCATGACCGCGCTGAAGCCGCTGCTCGTGCCGGTCGAGCGCCGCCAGTCCGCGAACGCCACCCTGAGCATGCTGCAGACCGCGTGCGGCATCGCGGGACCCACCCTCGGCGGGATCACCGTCGCTGCCGCGGGCAGCGCCGCGGGCTTCGCGGCCAATGCGTTCAGCTTCCTCCTGTCGCTGGTTGCGGCGGCGATGATTTCGGTACGGGCGGAGCGTGGTCCCCGGTCGCCGATGCTGGCCGAGCTCGCCGCCGGATGGAAGGAGATCCGCACCCGCGACTGGCTCATGGGCGGCCTGTTCGGCGCCACCGTCTACCACATCGCGAACGGCATGATCCTCGTGCTCGTGCAGGTCATCGCGGTGGAGCGGCTCGGCGGCGCGCACGCGGTCGGCCTGATCTACGCGGCCGAGGGCCTGGGCGGCTTCCTCGGCGCCGCGCTCGGGATGCGGTTCCGGCCGCGGCGGCTGCTGCGCGCGGGCTGGCTGGCACTGATGCTCATGCCACTGTGGGCGCTCGCGTACGTCTGGCCCGGCGTGCTCTGGGCCGTCCTCGCCGGGGCGGTGGCCGGCTATGCGGGCCTGCTCTTCTACGACGTGGCCTGGGAGACCGCGATCCAGGACAACGTCCCGCAGCGGATCCTCGGCCGGGTCGCGTCCTGGGACTACGTGACGTCGTTCCTGGCGATGCCGATCGGCAACGCGCTGGCCGGCCCGCTGTCCGCCCACTTCGGGACCGACCGGGTGATGACCTGCTGCGCCGCCGTCCTGTTCCTGGCGACCGCCTCCCAGCTGCTGATCCCCGGCACCCGGAGGCTGACCCGGGCGGGAGCCGATCAGCCCTCGGCGGCGGAGGTCCCGGAGGACAGCGCCCCGGCCACCGCGGCGATCAGGTGAGGCTTCGCCGGGACGCCGGTGGCCCGCTTCACGACCCGGCCCCCGGCGTCCAGCACGAAGAGCGTCGGGGTACGCGAGACGCCCAGCTCGCGGACCTCGTCGAGATGGCTCTCGGCGTCCACCTCGACGTGCTGGACGCCCGGCACCAGCGCGGCCACCTCGGCGCTGACCCGGCGCACGGCCCGGCACGGCGCGCAGAACGCCGTGGAGAACTGCAGCAGCGTCGCCGGGGCCCCGGTCACGCCCAGCCGGCGCAGCAGAGCCGGGTCGATCCTCGTACCGTTGGGGTCCATCCCTCAAGCGTGACCGGCGTCGCCCGGAGTGACCACCGCGGGGTCAGGCCGACTGGTAGGCGCTGGCCTGCAACGTGAACAGCTGCGCGTAGAGGCCGTCCTCGGCCATCAGCTCGTCGTGATCGCCCTCCTCGACGACCCGGCCGTGGTCGAGCACGTAGATCCGGTCGGCCTCGCGCACGCTCGCCATCCGGTGCGTGATCAGGACGACAGTGCGGCCCGAGGCGAGCTCGCGCAGGCGCTGGTAGACGTCGTGCTCGGCCCGGGCGTCCAGGTTCGCCGTCGGCTCGTCGCAGATCAGCAGGGGCGCGTCGCGGTGGAAGGCGCGGGAGACCGCCAGCCGCTGCCACTGCCCGCCGGAGAGGTCGGCCCCGTCGGTGAAGTGCCGGGACAGCAGCGTCTCGTAGGCGCGCGGCAGCTCCATCACGAAGTCGTGCGCGTCCCCGGCCCGGGCCGACGCGCGCACCTGCTCCATCGAGGCCGGCCGGTCGTGCCGGCCGATCGCGATGTTGAGCCGGGCCGAGAGCGGCCACCGGGTCGGCTCCTGCATGACCACGGCGACCCGGTCCCGCACCGAGTCCGGGTGCAGGCCGGCCACGTCGGCGCCGTCCCAGCGGACCGTCCCCCGCTGCGGCCGGTACAGCCCGGCCAGCACCGCGGCGAGCGTCGACTTGCCCGAGCCGTTCTCCCCGACCAGCGCGATGATCTCGCCGCGGCGCAGGGTGAGGCTGACGTCGTCGACGGCCGGGCGGGTCGCGTCCGGATAGCTGAACGTCACCCCGTCCAGGACGATCTCGCCGAACCGGGCCGGCGCCCGGCGGTCCGGCGACGGCTCGGCGCGCAGCTCGGACAGCTCGCAGAAGCCCTGGAAGCCGGAGAAGTAGAGGCCCTGCTCGTACACCCGGTTCACCGAGAAGGCCAGCTCCCGCAGCTGTCCGATGCCGATGTTGATGGCGTAGGCGGCCGCTCCCCCGGCGGCCAGCTCCATCCGGCCGGTCCACAGCAGCCAGAGCAGCACCGCGTAGGTGAGCCCGGTGAGCAGCCCGCTGAGCGCCTGGCCGAGCAGGTTGCTGCGCACCGAGCGGGTCACCACCCGGATCTCCTCCACCGTGGTGATCCGCAGCAGCCTCGCCACCTCGGTGAGCAGGAACCCGCGTACGGTGAAGGCCCGCAACTCCCCGGCCGGTTCCCGCGCCGCCAGCAGCTCGGCGAGCATGTGATGCCGCCGCCAGACGGCGACGAGCCTCAACCGGCTGCGATAGCCGACGCGTGCCGCGCGCACGGCGGCCCATCCGGTCGGCACCGCCGCGAGCACGAGCAGCGGCAGCAGCACCGGATGCAGCACGGCGAGCACACCGCCGGCCACGACCAGGCCGACCACATTGGTGAGCACCCCGATACCGAAGTCGACCATCTGCTGCGCCGCGTAGATGCCGCGATCCCGGGCCCGTTCCATCGAGTCCCGCCACTCCGGGTCGTCAAAGGTGGCGAGATCGACCCGGGTCGTGAGGTCGAGCAGGCGCATCTGGGCGGCCTCGTAGACCCTGGGCGCCAGATGTCCCTGCGCGGTCGCCGCCGCCGACGTGAGCACCGCACGCAGGGCCAGGGTCACGATCAAGACCAACAGCGAGGGTACGGCGGCCCGCACGCGCTCCGGAGTCGGCCCGGACTGGAGCAACCCGTCGAACACCCCGACGACGCTGATCAGTCCCAGTGCGGCGGCGGCGCCCGACCCGAGCTGGAGGACCAGGACGGCCGCGGTGGTACGCCGGCCGGCCCGCCACGCCAGCAGCCAGGCTTCCCGGAGCAGGCGCGGGAGGCGGCGCATCATCTGGAAGAAGGTGGTGTTGGCCGCCTCTTCGGTGCTGGTCAGCCAATACGGGAGATCGAGCTCACCGTCGTCCTCGGACTCGAGCAGCGTGGCGGCTTCCGGCGGGGATTCGGAGGGCTTGTTTTCGCTGGCTTTGGCGGTGCTGGGCTGGTCGGTGCTGGGCTTGTCGGTGTCCGGCATCGGCGCGGCCTCCGGTCGGGAGGGGTCCGTCTGCCTGTAGTCCTACGCCGCCGCACGACACGGTGTCCACCGGATTCCGGCTCACTCACGTGCCCGTGCCTCAGTGCGAGCGTGCCCGGGCGCCGGTGCGAGCGTGCCCGGTCGCCCGTGCGAGCGTGCCCGTGCCTCAGTGCGAGCGTGCCCGGGCGTCAGTGCGAGCCGTCGAGCAGCGCGGTCAGCCTGGCCGCCTGCTTCTCCCAGCGCCACTCGTCCTCCACCCAGGCCCGGCCGGCCGCGCCCATGGCCCGGGCCCGCTCGGGATCGCTCAGCAGGTCGACGACGCGGCCCGCGATGGCCCGCACGTCGGCGCCGCCGACCACGAAGCCGGTCTCGCCCTCCCGGACCGCGTCCGGCGCGCCGCCCGAGTCGCCGCCGACGACCGGCAGGCCGGTGGCCGAGGCTTCCAGGTAGACGATGCCGAGGCCCTCGACGTCGAGGCCGGCCGCGCGGGTGCGGCAGGGCATCGCGTACACATCGCCCGCCGCATAGTGCTCGGGCAGCTCGCCCCACGGCACCGAGCCGGTGAAGACCACGTCGGACTCGACGCCGTTCTCCCGGGCCAGCCGCTCCAGGGTCTTCCGGTAGGGCCCGCCGCTCACCAGCAGCAGCGCCGCCCCGGGCACCCGGCGGCGGATCTGCGGCATGGCCCGGATCAGCATGTCCTGGCCCTTGCGCGGCACCAGCCGGGACACGCAGACGACGACCGGCCGGCCGTCGAGCCCGTGGCGTTTGCGCACCTCGGAACCGTCGACGCCGGGGTGGAACGCGTCGACGTCGACGCCGGGCGCGAGCCGGCGCAGGTCGGTGAGCCCGTGCAGGGCGCGGTCGAGCCGGGTCCGCTGGTATTCGCCGAGGTACGTGATGACGTCGTTGCCCCGGGCGATCCGCCGCAGCAGGGTCCGCGCGCCGGGCAGCGCCGCCCAGCCGATCTCGTGGCCGTGGGTGATGCCGACGGCCCGCTCGATCCCGGCGTCCTTCCGGAGGCCCTGGGCCAGCAGCCCGAGCGGCGCCGCCGCCCCGAACAGGACGGTGTCGCAGCCGTTCGCCCGGGCGATCTCCGCGGCTCGGCGGGCGGCACCGGGGGTCGGCAGCAGGACCTGGGTGTCCTCCCGGACCACCTCGAACGGCTGCTCGGCGTCGAACGCGGCCGACCCCCGCCACTGCGACGCGTAGACCACGACCGACCCGGCCGGCTGCCGCACCGCGAGGTTGTGCACGAACTGCTGGATGCCGCCCGGCCGTGGCGGGAAGTCGTTGGTGACGAGCAGGGTGCGGGCCATCAGCGGACCTTCCGGGAACGGGCGGCCGTCATCGGACGCCCCGGGCGTAGGCGCGGGCAGCAGCCATCCGCTGCACCGTGGACGGATGGGAGGCGAACAGGGCGTGCTCCCAGTGCGGCGGATCCGGGTCGGCCAGGTTGATCGTGCCGAGGCGGCGCTGCATCGCCTCGAACGTCTCCGGGTCGCCGGTGAGGTCGAGCGCGTGGGTGTCGGCGCGGGCCTCGACCCGGCGGGACACGAACGCCTGCGCCGGGCCGGCGACCAGCCCGGCGATCGAGCTGATCGCGAGGAGCAGGCCGATCGCGCGGGGCTCGGCGATCGAGTCGACGCCGGCCAGGTCGAGCAGGGCGGTCCAGGAGCCGAGCAGGTGGAGCGCGACGACCGCGGCCGCGGCGCCGAGCGCGCCCATCAGGGTGCCGGTCAGCACGTCGTCGTCCTTGGCGTGGCCGAGCTCGTGCGCGGTCACCGAGACGACCTCGTCCGGGGTGGCCTCGGTCAGCATCGTGTCGAAGACGACGATCCGGCGGGTCGGGCCCAGCCCGGAGACGTAGGCGTTCACCGCCCTGGTCCGCCGGGAGGCGTCGGCCACCAGCACGTCGCGGACCGGGACGCCGTCGCGCTCGGCCAGGGCGAGCAGGTCGGCCCGGAGCGCGCCCTCGGGCATCGGGGTGAACCGGTTGAAGATCGGCTCGACGAGCACCGGCAGCACGAACGAGAGCAGCACCACGAGAACGGCAACGCCGGCCGCGCCGAACGCCCACCACCAGTCCGGCGCGAAGTGGGTGATCGTGAAGAAGCCGGCCAGCACGAGCGCGCCGAGGACCGCGCCCACGGCGTACGACTTCAGCAGGTCGGCGGCCCAGGCGCCCCAGCTCTGGGTGGAGATGCCGTAGCGCACCACGACGGTGTGCCGCCAGATCGCGATCGGCAGCGTGACCAGCTCGGTCACCAGGATCACGAGCAGGCCGCCGAGGACCGCCCGGGTCAGCCAGTGGTCGCCGGTCAGCTCGACCAGCCGGGCGCCGGCCGGGGTGAGGCCGAGCACCAGCGCGGCGATCAGGCCCACCGCCATGGCGAGGTATCGCGCGGGGCGCAGCTCGGCGTGGAACCGCCGGCCGCGGGCGACCCTCTCGGCGTCGAGCCGGCCGAGCGCGTCGAGCTGGTCGGCCCGGGGCGCCGGGGCCCGCCGCCACGGCACGCGGGCGTAGGCGAGGGCGGCCAGGGCGACGAGCAGCACGGCGAGCGCGACGACCGCCCACTGTCTCGGCGTCATCATTCGATCCTAGTCATGATCACGCAACGTGCTTGCGGACCATGACCGGCGGGGGCGGGGTCTCCAGCAGCTCCACCTCGAACCCGGCCAGCTCGAACGTCTCGATCGCCCGCAACTCGCCTGGTGTCAGGTCGGCGAGGCCGTCCGGAGTGTCGATCAACGCGCTGACGAGACATCCGTTGCACTCGTCAGTGCGTTCGGCGCAACGACCGCAATCAATGATCATACGGTCACGCTAAGCGAGGGGTATGACAGTTTTACGTCCGCGCGAGCCTTCGCAGCAGGGAATCCGCTCCCATCGGGTACGCACCGTGCCGCCGCACCCCGTCGGCGACCTCCCGGTCGGAGGAGACCACGACGACCGGCCGGCCGGGCGGCTCGGCCCGCACCAGCTGGCGGATCAGCTCGTCGGCGGTCATCCCCTTGCGGGAGAAGAGGACCCGTACCCCGCGCGGCGCCGGCGGCAGGCCGTGCACCCGCTCGGCGCCGTCGAAGACCACGGTGATCTCGTCGCCGGTCTGCGCCGCGATGCCGCCGAGCCCGGTGATCAGCCGCTTGCGCTGCTGCTCCAGGGACATGTCGGCGAAGCCGCGCTTGGTCACGTTGTAGCCGTCCACGACCAGGTGGGCGCGGGGCAGCGCGAGCAGCTGGTCGAGCCGGCCCGGGTCGTCGGTGTCCTGGGCGCGGGCCCGGGACCGCTCGGGCGCGCCGGGCCGGTCGGCCTCGGCGTCGGCCACGAAGTCGGCCGGGAGCTTGTCGGTCGGGCCGAGCGCGAGCTCGCGGCGCAAGCCCGAGGCGGCCTGGCCGATCGTCTCGAGGAGCAGCCAGAGCCGGGCGTCGTCGACCGCACGCGCGTCCTTGACCGCCTGCTTGCCGGTGGCGGCCGCGGCCTCGGCGTCGGCCAGCCGGCTCCGCAGCCGGCGTACCTCGGTCTCGTGGTCCTGGGCGGCGCGCGCGGCGCGGCCCTTCTCGGTGGCGAGCAGGTCGGCCGCCCGTTTCTGGGCGGCCTGCGCCTCGCGCAGCGCCTTGCCCGCGGACCGGGCCTCCTCGCGCACCTGGCCCAGCTCCTCGCGGACCCGGGCGAGCTCGTCGCGCAGCTTGTCGGCCTCGACCCGGGCCACCGTCCGGTCGTGCTCGGCGCGGACGGCGCGCTGCTCGGCGGCGCGCACCTGCTCGGCGATCGCGGCGTTGTCGGCCTCGGCGCGGACCGCGTCGCCGGCCGCCTCGATGAGGTCGCGCCAGCCGTCCGGCCGGGCCAGGTAGGCCAGCGCCGCCACCTCGACCGGCTCCGCGGCGGCCGGGGCGACCCCGCTGGTCACGGCGGCGCCGAGGTCACCGGCCTCGTCGATGATCCGGGCGCCGATCCGCTGCCGGAACAGCGGGTCGGCGACGAGCTGGGCGGCGATGTCACGCCCGCCGAGGCGGGCCCGCCGGTTCGGCGCGAAGCGGGCCACCCGGCGCAGCGGCACCGGAACCTCGTCGGCCGGGAGACCGGGCAGCGCGGCCGCCGCGAGCACCATGATCCGCTGCCGGACCGCCTCGGGCAGCACCGGCTCAGGCACGAAGTCTTCGGGCCTGTCGTCGGGTACCTGCGGGGCGGACATCTCCCCATTCTCACACCGGGCAAGACCGATTGGCCTCCGGAGAAGAAGTGATCTTTTCAAACGGGCTTGTCATACCCCCCGGCTAAGGTGTCCGCCCGTGACACAACCGGCCTACGTGCAGGGCACTCTGGACACGCTGCTGACCGCCGACGGATCGGTCGACCCCGCGGCCGTGTCCCTCGCGGACACCACGTTCGTGGTGCTCGACCTGGAGACCACCGGAGGCGCCCCGGACGGCGCCGGCATCACCGAGATCGGCGCGGTCAAGGTGCGGTCCGGCGAGCGGCTCGGCGAGTTCGCGACGCTGGTCAACCCCGGTGTCCCGCTGCCGCCGTTCATCACCGTCCTGACCGGCATCACCGAGGCGATGCTGCGGCCCGCGCCGCCGATCGAGACGGTGCTGCCGGCCCTGCTCGAGTTCCTCCGCGGCGCGGTCCTGGTGGCCCACAACGCGCCCTACGACGTCGGCTTCCTCAAGGCCGCCTGCGCCCGCCACGGCTACCCCTGGCCGCAGATCCGGGTGCTCGACACGGCGGCCCTGGCCCGCCGGGCGCTGACCAAGGACGAGGTGCCCAACCGCAAACTCGGCACGCTGGCCCGGTTCTTCCGCTCGTCCGTGGAGCCGAACCACCGGGCGCTCGACGACGCGAAGGCCACGGTCGACGTGCTGCACGGCCTGATCGAGCGGCTCGGCAGCTTCCGGGTGCACACGCTGGGCGACGCCGTCGAGTTCGCGAAGGCGGTGACCCCGGCCCAGCGCCGGCAGAGACACCTGGCCGACGGCCTGCCGCACGTGCCGGGGGTCTACCTGTTCCGCGCCGCCGACGACCGCCCGCTCTACGTCGGCACGTCGAAGGACATCGCCACCCGGGTCCGGAGCTACTTCACGGCCGCCGAGAAACGCGCCCGGATCTCCGAGATGCTCACCGCCGCGGTCCGGGTCGAGGCGGTCGAGTGCGCCCACTCGCTCGAGGCCGAGGTCCGGGAGCTGCGGCTGATCGCGTCACACGCTCCGCCGTACAATCGAAGGTCGAAATATCCGGAACGGGTGGTCTGGCTCAAATTGACGGCGGAGGCCTATCCCCGTCTCTCGGTGGTGCGCCGGTTCGCTGAGGACGGTGCGACGTACCTCGGGCCCTTCTCCTCCCGCCGGACCGCCGAGCTCGCCGCCGCGGGCGTCTATGACGCCGTTCCCCTGCGCCAGTGCAACCACAAGCTCTCGCTCAAGACCAAGACGCCGGCCTGCGCGCTGGCCGAGCTGGGGAGATGCCCGGCACCCTGCGAGCACGAGATCAGCCCCCATGCGTACGACGTGACCGCCGCCCTCCCGTTCCGCACGGCCACCTCGGGCGATCCCGGCCCGGTCATCGACGCCCTGATGTCCCGGATCGACGTGCTGTCCGGCGGCCAGCGCTATGAGGAGGCCGCGACCGTCCGGTCCCGCCTGGTGGCCCTGCTGCGCGCCCTCATCCGGATGCAGAAGCTGGAGGCGCTCACCCGGATGAGCGAGGTGGTGGCGGCCCGCCGCGACGACAAGGGGGGCTGGGAGATCGCGGTGGTGCGGCACGGCCGGCTCGCCGCGGCGGCCACCTCGCCGCCCCGGGTGCACCCCCGGCCCACCCTCGACATGGCGCGGATGACGGCCGAGACGGTCCTTCCCGGACCGGGCCCGGTGCACGCCGCGTCGGCCGAGGAGACCGAGCGGATCCTGGCGTGGCTGGAACGCCCCGACACCCGCTTGGTGGAAACCGTCGGCGACTGGGTGTCACCGGTTCGTGGCGCCGCGCGTTTCTCCGCACTCCTCACCAGGGCCGAGACCGCATCTTCGGCATAAGACTCGTCCGTTCGCCTATCGGTAACTGACCGTTCGGATGACGCTCGCTCGCTTAGGCTGTAAGGCACGCGCGACCCTCGTGGTGATTCACCTCATTTGGCGGCTTGATGCCTTTGGCGATCAGCCGCCTCGGTGCTTCGCTATCGGGGACGGGCTTACACGATCGGTGAGGGGGTGTCCGGGTGGACGTCGACGCCGGCCACGGCGCCGCTCTGGGGCGTGCCTTGCCGACCACGCCCTTCACCCGGCGGTTGCGCTCGATCTTCAGCTTCCAGAGCAACGACGACGATCCGGTCGCCACGCTCACCCGGACCCACCGCAGCATCCACCCCTCGGCCGACGTGGCGGTGGTCCGCCGCAGCTACGCGATCGCCGAGAGCATGCACCGCGGGCAGTTCCGGAAATCCGGCGATCCCTACATCACCCATCCGCTCGCCGTCGCGCAGATCTGCGCCGAGCTCGGCATGGACACCACGACGATCGTCGCGGCGCTGCTGCACGACACGGTCGAGGACACCAGCTACACGCTCGAGGCGCTGCACGGCGACTTCGGCCCCGAGGTGACCCACCTGGTCGACGGGGTGACCAAGTTCGACAAGGCCTACTACGGCAAGGCCGCCGAGGGCGAGACGATCCGCAAGATGATCGTCGCGGCCGGCAAGGACGTCCGGGTCCTCGTCATCAAGCTGGCCGACCGGCTGCACAACATGCGCACCCTCGACGCCCGCTCCCCCGCCTCCCGGGCCCGCATCGCCACGGCCACGCTCGACGTGCTCGTCCCGCTCTGCGACCGGCTCGGCATCCAGGCCCTCAAGCGCGACCTCGACGACGTGGTGCTCTTCCACCTCGAGCCGGACTCCTACGCGCGGATCGACGAGCACGTGAAGAACCGTCCCGGCTGGGACGAATACCTCGCCGACGTCTCCGCGAAGGCGCGCACCGCGCTGCGCCGCTCCCGGGTGGACGCCGTGGTGACCCCGCGCCCCCGGCACTACTACTCGATCTGGAAGGACACCGTGGCCGGCGGCCACAGCGTCCCGCTCGACCTGCCCCGCATCGCGGTCGTGGTGGACGGTCCCGACACCGACTGTTACGCCGCCCTCGGCGCGATCCACGGCCGGTGGCGCCCGGTGGCCGGCCGGTTCAAGGACTTCATCGCCTCGCCGAAGAACAACCTCTACCGGTCGCTGCACACCACCGTGGTGGGCCCCGAGGGCAAGCTCGTCGAGGTGCTGATCCGCACCGAGACGATGCACCGCTACTCGGAGTACGGCGTCGCCACCAGCTACCGATATCCCAAGGTGGCCGACGAGCCACCCGGCGCCGACCAGCTCACCTGGCTCAAACGCGTACTCGACTGGCAGCAGGACACCACCGACGCGGCCCAGTTCCTCGACTCGCTCCGATGTGATCTCGCCGAGGGTCAGATCACGGTCTTCGCCCACGGCGAGGCGCACGAGCTGCCCAGCGGCTCCACCCCGGTCGACGTGGCCTACGAGTTGAGTCCGATGAAGGGCGACCAGTGTCTGGCCGCGACCATCAACGGACGCCTCGCCCCCCTCAGCTCCCCCCTCCGCGACGGTGACGTCGTCGAGATCTTCTCCGACACCGACGCGCAGGTCGAGACCGAGTCCAACGCGCCCCGCGGCCCCCGCCGGGAGTGGCTCGGCTTCGTCAAGTCCAGCCAGGCCCAGATGCAGATCAACCGGTACTTCGACGAGAAGAACGAGCCGGGCATCAGCATCGCCGACAAGGTCCGCCTCGGCCGCGCCACCATCGGGCTCACCCTCCGCAAGCACGACCGCGGCCTCGCCAGCGAGGTGCCGCTGCGCCGCCTCGCCGAGGAACTCGGCTACCCCGACCTGGAAACCCTCCTCGTGGCGGTCTGCGAGCGCAGCCTCGAACCGGACGCCGTGGTCGAACAGCTGATCGCCCTCGTGGACCATCCGGATTAGTCCCCGTTAGCCTTACCGGCGTGAAAACTCCTCGGCAACTGCGCGGCCTCGCCTATCAGGTGTTCTACGGGCTGCCGTTGCCGGTCCGCCGGCAGCTCGCCCGGGCGCTCTCCCCGAAATACCTGGTCGGCGCCGTCACGATCATCCGCGACGCGGAGGCGGAGGCGCCGGGCCGCCTCCTGCTGCTGCGGCAGCCGCCGGGCCGCGGGTGGGGCCTTCCGGCCGGTCTGCTCAAGCGCCGCGAGCTGCCTGCGGCAGGTGCGGCGCGCGAGCTTTTCGAAGAAGCGGGCGTACGGGTGAAGCCCGGCGACCTGGCCCCGGGCAACCCGAACGCCGTCATCCACCCGAACGGCGGCGTGGTCGACACCGTCTTCTTCGGCGCGGTCCCGGCGTCGAGCACCCCGCTCGTCGTGGACGGCGGCGAAGTCCTCGAAGCACGCTGGTTCCCGGTCGACGACCTCCCGAAGCTGACCTGGCCGACCGAACGTCTGCTGGGCATCTACGGCATCGGCCCGCGCGCCGGCGAGCTGCCGCCGTCGGTGCCGGCCTCGGATTCGTACGGTCCCCCCAGGGAAGGTGCCCGGTGAGCGTCGACGTCTGCGGTGTCGTCCTGGCCGCCGGTGAGGGCCAGCGCCTGCGCCCGCTCACCGAGCTCATCCCGAAAGCCCTCTGCCCGGTCGGCAACCTGCCCCTGCTCGACCACGCCCTGCGCCGGCTCGCCGGGGCCGGCCTGACCGGTCCCGATCGGGTCGCGGTGAACGCGGCGTACCTCGCCGAGCAGGTGGTCGCCCACGTCGGCGACCGCACCCACCTCTCGGTGGAGCCGGACGGCCCGCTCGGCACCTCCGGCGGCGTGGCCCGGATGAAGGACTGGATCGCCGGCCGGGGCGCGCTCGTCGGCAACGCCGACGCCTACCTGGTCGACCCGTTCCGGGACCCGGGCAAGGACATCGCCGCGCTGCTGGAGGGCTGGTCCGGCGAGACCGTACGAATGCTGACCCTGCCCTGCCGCGACGGCGAGAAAGGCGGCTTCAGCGGCCGCCGCTTCGCCGGTTTCTCCCTGCTGCCGTGGCGCTGGATCGCACCACTGGCCGACGTGGACAGCAACCTCGTGCGCACCGTGTGGCGCCCCGCCGAGGCGGCCGGCGAACTCGAGCTCATCGACTACGAAGGGTTCTACCTGGACACCGGCACCCCGGCCGACTACCTGGCCGCCAACCTGCACGCGGCCGCCGGCACCGCCCTGATCGCCGAGTCCGCCACGGTGACCGGCACAGCCACCAGCTCGGTCGTCGGTGCGGGCGCCCAGATCCACGGCACGGTCACCGACTGCGTGATCTGGCCGGGCGCCACCGTAGCCGCCCACGAATCCCTCACCGGCGTGATCAGAGCCCACAACGGCCTGACAGTCCCCGCCCTCTAACCCTCCGCAGCCCGGCCTCCCCGCCCTCCCCCGCCCCACTTTCCGCGATCTTGTGAAACAGGGCAGTCCCGCCCCTGCACAGATCATCAAGATCGGCGGGAGAGGGCACAGGAAGGCCGACCCCGCCCCGCTCCCCCGCGATCTTGTGAAACAGCACAGCCCCGCTCCCGCACAGATCACCAAGATCGGCGACGGGAGGCAGGGGAGCGCACACCCCCACCCCGCCCCCTCGCGATCTTGTGAGACGGGACAGCCCCGCCCCTGCACGGATCATCAAGATCGGCGACAGGAGGGCACCGGAGCGCCCACCCACACCCCACTCCACCGCGATCTTGTGAAATAGCGCAGCCCCGCCCCCGCACGGATCATCAAGATCGGCGGGAGGGGGCGCGGGAATCTGGGAGCGCGAGCCGCGTGAGCTGCGTGGGTGCGCGGGGTGGGGGTCAGTCGGCGTCGGGGAGGCCGATGGCGAAAGCGTCTTCTAGGTCGTGCTTGGAATAGGCTCGGAAGGCCACGTAGGTTTCGGTGTTGACTACGCCGGTGGTCTTCGAGATCTTGCCGGCGATGACTTCGGCGATGTCGTCGAAGCGGGGCACGCGGACGATGGCGATGAGGTCCGCGCCGCCGGCCACCGAGTAGACCTCGCTGACCCCCTCGAGCGCGGCGAGGGCCTCGGCCACCTCGGGGATCGAGTCGGTGGCGCAGTCGATGTGGACGATCGCGGTGTTCACCTGCGGGCTCCTCAACGTTGAGCGAAAACCAGTGCCGCCATGCTATCCACGGCGGCGGGCGGTGCTTCCCCTCGTACCCGAGACCCTCGTACCCGAGAAGGAAGCGCAAGCGAAAAGCCCGCCGCAACCAGCGACGGGCTTCTCACAGTGATCGTGCGACCTAGCGGCCGGACTTGATCTCTTCCTTCTTGACCGGGCCGCCCACTGCCGGAGACACCGGGGTCTCGGCGGGCTTCTCGACCGGGTAGAAGAAGCCCTTCACCGCGGGCGCCAGGGCACCGAGGCGGTTCATCTTCTTCGGTACGACCCAGCCGGCGTACTCGAGCGGGACCGGGTGGCCGTGCTCGTCGACCGGGCCGAGCGGCTGGTGCACCTCGACGAACTGGCCGTTCGGCAGGCGCTTGATGATGCCGGTCTCCACGCCGTGCGCCAGGACCTGGCGGTCGTGCTGCTGGAGGCCCAGGCAGATCCGGACCGCGATGTAGTAGGCGAGCGGCGGCAGCAGCACCAGGCCGATGCGGCCGCCCCAGGTCATCGCGTTCAGGCTGATGTGGAACTTGTCGGCGATGACGTCGTTGCCGCCGGAGATGGTGGCGATCAGGAAGAACGTCAGCGCCATCATGCCGATGCCGACGCGCTCCGGGTTGTCCCGGGGACGCTCGAGCAGGTGGTGGGTGCGCTTGTCCTTGGTCTTGCGCGCTTCCAGCCACGGCCACGCCATCGGGAGGGTGAACAGCGCGCCGAGACCGACCACCGCGGGCCAGAACATCGGCGGGATGCTGTAGCCGTTCCCGATCGGGATGTAGATCTGCCAGTTCGGCATGAGACGGACCAGGCCGTCCATGAACATGACGTAGAAGTCGGGCTGCGAGGCCGAGGAGACCTCGGACGCCCGGTAGGGGCCGAACAGCCAGATCGGGTTGATCTGGAAGAGGCCGGCCATCAGCGCGATGACGCCGAAGACGGCCATGAAGAAGCCGCCCTGCTTCATCGCGTAGCGCGGGAACATCCGCTCGCCGACCACGTTGTCGTTGGTCCGCATCGGGCCCGGCCACTGCGTGTGCTTCTGCTTGAAGACGATGCCCAGGTGAGCGGCGATCAGGCCGAGCAGGATGCCCGGGATGATCAGCACGTGGGCGATGTAGAACCGGCCGATGATCAGCTCGCCCGGGAACTCGCCGCCGAAGATGGCGGCGGAGAGCCAGGTGCCGATGACCGGGAGGGTCAGCATGATCGCCGAGGCGATGCGGAGACCGGTGCCGGAGAGGCCGTCGTCCGGGAGCGAGTAGCCGGTGAAGCCGGCGAAGAACCCGAGCAGGAACAGCAGGACGCCGATGACCCAGTTGATCTCACGGGGCTTGCGGTAAGCGCCCGTGAAGAACACGCGGGCCATGTGCACGATGATCGACGCCATGAAGAGCAGCGCCGCCCAGTGGTGCATTTGGCGCATGAAGAGACCACCGCGCACCTCGAACGACAGGTGCAGCGACGACGCGTAGGCGGCCGACATCTCGGTGCCGCGCAGGCCCAGGTAGGACCCTTCGTACGCGATCTCCTTCATCGACGGGTCGAAGAAGAGCGTCAGGAACGTGCCGCTCAGCAGCAGCACGATGAACGAGAAGAGCGCGATCTCGCCGAGCAGGAACGACCAGTGGTCGGGGAAGACCTTGTTCAGCAGGGCGCGCAGCGGGGTCGCCGCCTGGAACCGGTCGTCGACGCCCTTGGCGAAGGTGACCGGAGCCTCGGCGAGGTCCATCTTTCGGCGCTTCACGGCCGCTCCCAGAAGTCAGGTCCGACGGTGTCCTTGAAGTCGGACGCTGCCACGAAGAAACCTTCCTCGTCCACTGTAAGCGGCAGCATCGGCAGACGCCGAGTCGCGGGCCCGAAGACCGGCTGCGCGTTGTCGGTGATGAGGAACTGCGACTGGTGGCACGGGCACAGCAGACGGTTCGTCTGCTGCTCGTAGAGGCTCGCCGGGCAGCCGGCGTGCGTGCAGATCTTGGAGTACGCCACGAAGTTGCCCCACATGGAGCCGACGTTGCGGCCGTTGCTGTCGGCGTCGGCGTTCGCGCGGGTCACCTCGGCGTCGTCGGCGCGGAGGTGGATGAGCAGCGTCGGCGAGTCGGCCCAGTGGTTGGTCGCGCCACCCGGGATGCCCGGGTAGACGGTCATCTGGCCGCCGGTGCTGACGTCCTCCGGGCGGATCGGGCTGCCGTCCTCACGGGTGAGGCGCACCAGCTCGCCGCCGTTGTTGCCGGGGTTGAAGCCGGTCGTGTACATCATCGGCAGGTCGCCCTTGTGCGGGTCCTCGATGAGGCCGCCGACCAGTGGCGCGGCGACCGCGAGGCCGACCGGGGCGAGGCCGAGGGCGATCGCGCCCTTGAGCAGCGGGCGGCGCTGCACCCCGAGCTCGTCGGCGACGAACAGCGCGGTCTGACCGGTGATCAGCCGCTCGTCGTCCGGGGACGGGTGGCTGTGCCGCTGCTGGATCGAGAGCTCGTGCGGCAGCAGCTTCTTGGCCCAGGCCAGGATGCCGAAGCCGAGCGCCAGCAGGCCGAGGCCGAGGCTGATGCCGAGGATCGGCGTGTAGTAGTCGCTCATCGTGTGGCCGAGCTCGAACTCCCACGGCCAGACGATGTAGAAGACCACGAACGCCAGGGTCAGGATCCCGGAGATCGCGAACAGCAGGGCGATGTTGCGGACGACCCGCTTCTCCGCCTTGGAGTTCTGCCCGTGGAACTGGGACTCGTACGTGACGATCTCGATGTCGTCGCGGCGGAGCCCCTCCTTCACGATGTCGAATCGCGACAGGTGCGGGTCGTTCACGTCGACCGGCGGGGTGCCGGCGTCGCCCGCGTGATGCACAGTCGTCATGACTTCCCCGCAATCCAGAGCGACGTGAAGACCAGGAGGACGATGCCGACCAGGAAGATCGCCACGCCTTCCGTCGACGGGCCGTAGCGACCGAGGTTGAACAGGCCGCCCGGGTCCTTGTCCTGCTGGAGCTGCTGCGTGATGTAGGTGATGATGGAGCGCTTCTCGTCCGGCGTGAGCTGATTGTCGCCGAAGACCGGCATGTTCTGCGGACCGGTCAGCATGGCCGCGTAGATCTGCTCGGCCGTCGCGTCGTGCAGGCTCGGGGCGAACTTGCCGGACGACAGGGCGCCACCGCCACCGCCGAAGCCGTGGCAGGAGGTGCAGTTGATCCGGAACAGCTCACCGCCGCGGGCCAGCGACTCCGGGTTGGTCTCGAGGTTGTCCACCAGCGGACCCTCGGGGATCTCCGGACCGCCACCCAGCTCCTGGATGTACTGCGCGATCTGCTTGGTCTGGTCCTCGTCGAACTGCGGCTTCTTCTGCTCCGCCTGGGCTTCCTGGCGCGTCATCGGCATGCGGCCGGTGCTGACCTGGAACTCGACGGAAGCGGAACCGACGCCGATCAGGCTCGGGCCGCGGTCCTCGACACCCTGGCCGTCCCGCCCGTGGCAGGAGATGCAGGAGTTGTCGAAGAGAGCCTTGCCCTCCTGAGCGGCAGCGGAGAGCTGGACGTTGTCCTCGGCGAACGCGCCGGGGGTGAAGGCGGTGTACACGCCTCCGGCGAGTGCCAGGGCCGCGATCATGCGAACCGCTGCACCGAGCCGCCGGCGTGCCCGGCTCGGCGCACTGCGCCTCCGGGAGAACACCCGGGCACGCCTGCGGGCGGGGGTGTCAGAAGTCATCTGCTATGTCCCTCTGGGTTTTGTTGAGATCCTCGCCGTCGGCGCTGGGTCTCACTGCAGCCAATAGATCATGGCGAACAGCGCGATCCACACGATGTCCACGAAGTGCCAGTAGTACGAGACGACGATTGCCGACGTCGCCTGCGCCGGAGTGAACCGGCCCATCGTCGTACGGATCATGTAGATGATGAACGCGATCAGGCCACCGGTCACGTGCAGACCGTGGAACCCGGTGGTCAGGTAGAACATCGAGCCGTACCCGTCACCGTTGAGCGTGACCCCGTCGTGGACCAGGTGGCGGTACTCGTTCGCCTGCCCGAGGACGAAGATCAAGCCCATCACGAAGGTGATGGTGAACCAGCGCCGCAGCGCGAACACGTCACCCTTCTCCGCCGCGAAGACCCCCAGCTGGCAGGTGACCGAGGAGAGAACCAGGATCACCGTGAACGTGGTGGCGTATGGGATGTTGAGCGCCTCGGTGTGCTTCTCCCACATGCTGTAGTCCGCAGCGCGGATGGAGAAGTACATCGCGAACAACGCCGCGAAGAACATGAGCTCGCTGGAGAGCCACACGATGGTCCCGACGCTGACCATGTTCGGTCGGGTCAGCGAGTGGATCCGGCTCTTGTCGATGGCTGCCGCTGTCACGGCCTCATTATTCATCCGAACAAGGTCCAAGGTCCCCCGGGGTCCCCAAACCGGCACTGTGTACAGCCCGGAATATTCTGTGACCAGCGGGTAGGTCTAGCTTCGAGGGGTGCGTCTCGACGAAATAGCCCCACTCGCGGCCTCCGGCGGGGATACTGGACTCCCGCCTTTCAGCCCGGCGGCCATCTTCACCCAGTTCAACCCGATCAGCCTGATCGCTCTGGGGTTGGTGGTCTCGGCGGCGCTGTACTGCTATGCCGTGTGGCGCCTGCGTCAGCGTGGTGACCACTGGCCGGCCGGGCGGACCGCGGCCTTCGTCGCCGGTGGACTCGGGTCCATCGCGGCGGTGTCGGTGACCGGCATCGAGGCGTACGACACGACCTTGATCTCGGTGCACATGGTCCAGCACATGGTGCTCTCCATGGTCGGGCCGATCTTCCTGGCCCTGGGCGCGCCGACCACGCTGGCCCTGCGGGTCCTGCACGGGAAGCCCCGAAAGACGGTGCTGGCGATCCTGCACAGCCGGTACGTCCGGGTGCTGACGTTCCCCCTGGTCGCGTTCGGACTCTTCATCGCGAACCCGTTCGTCCTCTACTTCACCGGCGCGTACCGGCTGACCCTCGAGCACGTCTGGGTCCACGAGTTCGTGCACCTGCACTTCATCGTGACCGGCTGCCTCTTCTTCTGGCCGCTGCTCGGCCTCGACCCGCTGCCGAACCGCTGGCCCTACCCGGCCCGCGCGCTGCTCATGGTGCTGTCCGTGCCGTTCCACACGGTGCTCGGTCTGACGATCATGCAGAGCAAGGAGCTGCTGGGCGGCGACTGGTACCCCAACCTGGGCCTGACCTGGATGGATCCGTACGCCGACCAGGTCACCGCCGGCGGCATCCTCTGGGCCGGCGGCGAGATCGTCAGCGTCACGATGCTCGGCATCCTGGTGGTCCAGTGGGTCCGGCAGTCGGAGCGCGAGGCCAAGCGGATCGACCGGGCGCTGGACCGCGAGGAGGCCCTGGCCGCGGCCGAGCGGACCGCGCAGCGACCGGACCCGGACACTCGATAACAGATTCGGTACGATCTGCGGGACCTGAGACGTGAGGTGGGGCACAAGATGAGCGAGTACACCGTTCTGCTCTACAGCGACGACGCCGCCGTGCGAGACCGGATCCGGCTCGCCATCGGCACGCGGCCCGCCGCCGACCTGAAAGTCGAGTTCGCGGACGCCTCCTCCTGGGAGGAGTGCCGCCGGCTGCTCGACGACTACGAGATCGATCTCATGGTGCTCGACGGCGAGGCGACTCCGGCCGGCGGCATCGGCATCGCCCGGCAGGCCAAGGACGAATACCTCACTCCCCCGCCCACCTGCGTCGTGATCGCCCGGGCCGCCGACCGGTGGCTGGCGGCGTACGCGCAGGTCGACGCGACCCTGCTGGCCCCGCTCGACCCGGTGACCACCGGGCAGACCGTGGCCGGCCTGCTCCGCGCCCGCCGCGCCGGGGCGATCCCGCTCGGCACCCAGGCTCAGTAAACCCCCTAACCGAAAGGGCCCCGCCATGGCCGCACGTACCTGGCCCAACCTGACGAGTGCTCTGCTGCGCGGCGAGGAGCTCGCCACCGCGGACACCGCCTGGGCCATGGGCGAGATCATGGCGGGCAACGCGACCCCGGTGCAGGTGGCCGGGTTCGCGATCGCACTGCGCGCCAAGGGCGAGACGCCCGCCGAGCTGGCCGGCCTGGTCGAGGCCATGCTGGCCAGCGCCACGCTGGTGGAGCTGCCGGAGAAGGTGCGCAACAGCGCCGTGGACGTGGTCGGCACCGGCGGCGACCGGGCCAACACCGTCAACATCTCGACGATGGCGGCGATCGTGACGGCGGCGGCCGGGGTGACCGTGGTGAAGCACGGCAACCGGTCGGCGTCCTCCACGACCGGCACGGCCGACCTGCTGGAGCACTTCGGCCTCCCGCTCGACCTCGGCCCGGCCGGGGTGGCCCGGACCGTCTCCGAGGCCGGCATCGGGTTCTGCTTCGCGGCCCGCTACCACCCGGGCATGCGGCACGCCGCGGTGACCCGGCGTGAGCTGGGCGTCCCGACCTTCTTCAACGTGCTCGGCCCGCTCACCAACCCGGCTCGCCCGACGGCGGCCGCGGTCGGCTGCTTCGACCCGCGGATGGCGCCGGTGATGGCCGAGGTCTTCGCCCGGCGCGGCGACTCGGCGCTGGTGATGCGCGGCGAGGACGGCCTGGACGAGTTCACCACGGCCGCGCCGACCCGGGTCTGGGTGGCGAAGAACGGCGAGGTGGAGGAGCTCCTCGTGGACGCGACCGAGCTGGGCCTGCCGCGCAGCGCGCCGGACGCCCTGCGCGGTGGCGACGCGGCGTTCAACGCCGACGTGGCCCGCCGGACGTTCGCCGGCGAGACCGGCGCGGTCCGGGACGCCGTCGTGCTCAACGCGGCGGCCGCGCTCGCGGCGCAGAGCGGCTTCCCCGGCGACTTCAGGGACACGCTGCGGGCCGGAATAGCCCGGGCCCAGGACACGATCGACTCCGGCGCCGTGACGGCCCAGCTGGACCGCTGGGTGGCCGCGGCGCAGGCGGCCAAGGCCGCCGAATAAATGAAAATCCGCAACACGCCGAGGCGCAACAATCGGAAATGTCCGAAATGCATGACATCGTCTGAATGACATTCGGGTAATACAGCTCCAAGGCAAAGGCGGAAGGAGACTCCCGTGCGCGAACGTGAACTCCGCTGCGTCATCTGCGACGGCGACATGCTCTTCGAGGTGCCGCCCTGCGACGACGGGCACGAGGACTGTCCCGAGCTGGTCTGCACCCGCTGCGGCGCGGCCGAGGTGGTCGCCCCGATCGTCGTCCACCTCTGGTCCTCGAAGAGCCACAAGATCGCACCCGAGCAACGCCGGGCGGCGTAAAGCGAAAAGGCCCGCTCCCCCTGAGGGGAGCGGGCCTTTCAGCGTCAGCTCAGTGGTGCGACGACTCCGGGTGCCGCGTGCCCGAGTAGTACTCGAACAGCATGCCGCAGGCCGTGAAGATCACGCAGATCAAGCCGAAGGCCAGCAGCCACCACATCCAGAAGACCAGGCCGAGGCCGGCGATCGACGCGGAGAGCGCGATGCCGAACGGCCAGTAGCTGCCCGGGCTGAAGAAGCCGACCTCGCCGGCGCCCTCGGCGATCTCGCCGTCCTCCCGGTCCTCCGGACGCAGATCGATGCGGCGGGCGACGAACCAGAAGAAGCCCGCGCACATCAGGCAGAGCAGCCCGGAGAGGATCAGCGCGACGACGCCGACCCACTCGACGCCGCCGGCGTACGCCGAGCCGCTGCTGACCGCGCCGTCAGTGGCCGTCGCGTGCGTGTAGAAGCCGTAGACCGTGGCCGCTCCGAAGAGGAAGACCGCGACGCCGGCGAAGATCTTGTATTCGGTACGCATGCCGGACCCCTACTTCCCCGCCGCGACGGAATCGGACTGGTTCCAGCTGTGCGTCTGCCGCCGGGTGTTGAACGGCGACGTGGTGGTCGCGTACGACTCCGCACCGGTGAAGCCGATCGCGGCCATCGCCTCCTGCGTCGAGGCGCCGCCCTTCTTCGACTCCAGGAACGTGTTGAACTTGTCCTCGGAGACCGTGACCAGCTCGAAGTTCATGAAGGCGTGGTACGTGCCGCAGAGCTCCGCGCACCGGCCGACGTACCGGCCCTCCTTGTCGAGGGTGACCTCGAAGACGTTGCGCACGCTGCCCGGGAACACGTCCCGCTTGAACAGCATCTCCGGCACCCAGAACGAGTGGATGACGTCCTTGCTGGTCTCCTCGAAGCGGATCTTCTGACCCACCGGCAGGACCAGGATCGGGATGACGTCCGAGGAACCGACCGTCGAGGCGACCGTGTTCGCATCGGCGCCCATGCCGTCGCGGTAGTTGAACTGCCAGTTCCACTTGAAGGCCACGACCTCGACGACCTGGTCGGGGTTCTTCGACAGCTTGTCCACGCTGGTCTGCACGATCGCGGTGTAGTAGAACAGCACCGCGACGATCAGGACCGGTGTGACCGTGTAGAGGATCTCCATCGGCATGTTGAACCGGGTCTGCACGGGCAGCTCGTCGCCACGCTTGCGGTACCGGATCACACACCAGAAGATCAGACCCCACACCCCGATGCCGACGGCGAGTGCCGCGATCACCGACGCGATCCAGAGGTCGTACATCTCGTGCGCCTGCAGGCTGATGCCGTTGCTCGGCCATCCGAAGTGGCCGAACGCGTCTCCCCAGTCCTGCAGCGAGCAACCCGAGAGCAGCGCCAGCAGCGTCGCACCGCCGAGACCCAGCCCGGCCGCTCGGCCTACTGCCCGCGGCCGTGTGGCCGAACTCCTTGCGCCCACCTGCTTCTGCCTCCTTAGCAGTTGCCGCCTGCCGAAACCGGACACCTGGCGGCAAGGCTCACCGACGGTCGCACACTACTCGACCAAGACCGGACCGCCCGCCACCGGGGGGCCGACGGGGGCCGGAAAGCAAACTCCCGGACAACCGGACGATACCGTTCCCTGTGTGGATTACACAGGCGATCCGGCCGCGCAGCCGGTCTACCTGGACGCCGCGAGCGCGGCGCCGCTCCATCCGATCGCTCGGGAGGCCCTGCTGGCGGCCCTCGCGGACGGATGGGCCGACCCCGCGCGGCTCTACGCGGCCGGGCGTCGGGCCCAGCAGCTGCACGAGGCGGCCTCCGCGGTGGTCGCGGAGATCTTGAGCGTACGGGTGGACGAGCTCTCCTTCTGGCATTCCGGCACTTCCGCCGTCCAGGCCGCTGTCCTGGGTGGTCTGAAGGGTCGCCGGCGAGCCGGGTCCACCCTGGTCCGCTCGGCGATCGAGCACTCCTCGGTGGTCCTCGCCGCCCCGGAGGCCGTCGAGGTGGGTGTGGACCGTCTCGGCCGGCTGGATCTGGCCGCCTGGGGACAGGCCGTGTCGGCGCCCGGCGTGGCCCTGGCGAGCCTGATCAGCGCCAGTCACGAGGTGGGGACCGTGCAGCCGGTCGAGGAGGCCGCCGCCCGCTGCGCCGAGGCGGGCGTGCCGCTGTTCGTGGACGCGGCCCAGACGGTGGGCCGGTCCCCCGTACCCCCGGGGTGGTCTCTTCTCAGTGCGAGCGCGCACAAATGGGGAGGCCCGCCCGGCGTGGGAGTGCTGGTGGTCCGCAAGGGTGTGCGGTGGATCTCACCGCATCCACAAGATGATCTTTATCGCCCGAGGCCCCAGGGGGCCTTGAATCTTCCTGCGGTGGTTGCGGCCGCGGCGAGCCTGCGGGCCGTCGTGGCCGAGGCCGAGACCGAGAGGGTACGTCTGACCGCACTGGTGGACAGGATTCGCACGACCGTGGCCGCGACCGTGCCGGACGTGGAGATCGTCGGGGACCCGGACCGGCGGCTGCCCCACCTGGTGACGTTCAGCTGCCTCTACGTGGACGGCGAGGCGCTGCTGCACGCCCTGGACCGGCGCGGCTTCGCGGTCTCCTCGGGCTCCTCCTGCACGTCCTCGACGCTGCGGCCCAGCCACGTGCTGGAGGCGATGGGCGTGCTCAGCCACGGCAACGTCCGGGTGTCGCTGCACCGGGACACCACGTCCGCTGATGTCGACCGGTTCCTCGCGGTGCTGCCCGGCCTGGTCGCGGACATCAGGAAGGAGGCCGGGTTCTGATCACCCTCGACTGCCTCGGCCAGCGCTGCCCGCTACCCGTGATCAAACTGGCGAAGGCCATCCCCGGCGTGCCGGTCGGCGAGATCGTGCGGGTGCTCGCCGACGACCCGGCCGCGGCCAACGACATCCCCGCCTGGTGCCGCATGAAGGGCCAGGAGTTCGTCGCCGCCCACGACCACCAGTTCGACGTCCGCCGTATCACCTGAGCCCCCAGTCCGCGTGTTGAGTTACGGCGCAAACCGGACCCCAACTCAACACGCAAGCCCGGCCCCCCACCCACGTGTTGAGTTCCGGCGCAAACCGAACCCCAACTCAACACGCGAGGTTGGACCCCCACCCACGTGTTGAGTTCCGGCGCAAACCGGACCCCAACTCAACACGCGAGTTGGACCCCGGCCTGCGTGGGGAGTTGCGGCGCGAAGCGGACCCGAACTCAACACGCGGCGTGGGCGGTCACCTGAGGTAGCTGATCACCTGGGGAACCGGCTCCTTGGCCAGGTAGGTGTCGACGACCAGGCGCGGGCCGAGGTAGGGCTCGTACTCGGCCTGGCGCTCCAGGACCCGCACCCAGTCGGGTACGCCGTCGTGGTCGCGGGACGCAAAGCGCGCCTCGACCCGGCGGCGGTGCTCCGCGTCGTCGCCGCAGACCACCTCGACCACGCGCAGCGGGACGTCCATCCGCTCGGCCAGGTCGACCCAGAGCTCCCGGGCCGACTTGACCGGGTTGACCGCGTCGATGATCACGCTGTGGCCGATCTTGAGCTGCTCCTCGGCGAGCGCGGCCACCACGCCGTAGGCGGCGTAGCCGGGCCGGTGCTCCTGGACGCCGTAGCGCTGGAGCGTGAAGTCGACGGTGTCGACGGCGAGCACCGCCGCCGGCAGCTCGGTGGCGACCTGCGCGGCGAGGGTGCTCTTGCCGACGCCGGGCAGGCCGGCGAAGACCGCGAGAACCATGTGGTTGTTCCTGACTCGTTACTTCGGCAGGTGGGCCGCGACCTCGGCGGCGGCCTCTTCGCCGTACGCCGCGGCGAAGCGCGCGGTGAAGCCGGCGGCCTTGATGTCGTATTCCTGGGTGCCGACCGTCTCCAGCACCAGCGCCGCCACCAGCGAGCCGATCTGCGCCGAGCGCTCCAGGCTCAGGCCCCAGTGCACCCCGGCGAAGAAGCCGGCCCGGAAGCCGTCGCCGACGCCGGTCGGGTCCTCGCCGGTCACGTCCGGGACGACCGGCACGTGGATCCGCTCGATCCCCCGGCCGGTGATCTCGACGCCGTCCTTGCCGAGCGTGGTGACCCGGATCTTGACCTCGTCGAGGACCTGCTCGGAGGTGAGGCCGGCCTTGGTCTCCAGGAGCGAGCGCTCGTACTCGTTCGTCATCAGGTATTCCGCGCCGCGGATCAGGCTCAGCACGTCCGAGCCGTCCATCCGGGCGAGCTGCTGCGACGGGTCGGCCACGAACGCGTAGCCCCGGGCCCGGCACTCCTGCGAGTGGCGGATCATCGCGGCCGGGTCGTTCGCGCCGACCAGGACCAGGTCGAGGCCGCCGGCCCGCTCGTTCACCGGGGCCAGCTCGATGTTGCGGGCCTCGGCCATCGCGCCCGCGTAGAACGAGGCGATCTGGTTGAGGTCGTCGTCGGTGGTGCAGACGAACCGGGCGGTGTGCGCCACGTCGCTCACGTGCACCGAGTCGCAGTCGACGCCGTGCCGCTCGAGCCAGGACCGGTAGTCGGCGAAGTCGGCGCCGACCGCGCCCACCAGGATCGGCCGCAGACCCAGCTTGGCCATCCCGAACGCGATGTTCGGCGCGACCCCGCCGCGACGCACCACGAGGTCGTCGACGAGGAAGGACAGGGAGACCTTGTGCAGCTGGTCGGCGATCAGCTGGTCGGCGAACCGGCCCGGGAAGTGCATCAGGTGGTCGGTGGCGATCGAGCCGGTGACGGCGATCTTCATTTCGGCCCTCGGGGATAGGAAACAGGGGGCGTTACGTCCTGAGACTACCGGCCGATGAACCGCGACAGGCCGCCCCGTGAACGGGACGGCCTGTCGATCGATGCTTTTTAGTGGAACGAGTCGCCGCAGGCGCAGGAGTTCTGCGCGTTCGGGTTGTCGATCGTGAAGCCCTGCGCGTCGATGCGGTCCGCGAAGTCGATGGTCGCGCCCGCGAGGTACGGCGCGGACATCCGGTCCACGACGACCTCGACGCCGCCGAAGTCGTTCACGACGTCGCCGTCGAGGGAACGCTCGTCGAAGAAGAGCTGGTAGCGCAGGCCGGAGCAGCCACCGGGCTGTACGGCGATGCGCAGGCGCAGGTCGTCGCGCCCTTCCTGCTCGATCAGGGCCTTGACCTTCACCGCGGCGACGTCGGTGAGGGTGACGCCGGTCGGGGCGGTCGCCTCGGTCGACTCGGTGTGCGCTTCAGTGGTCACTAGTAACTCCCTGCCAGGTCAGAACGCGGTCTTGCCTGGGTTTTCCGCTGCGGGATGGCTCAGGCATGTGCCGTACAGGCCAACGCTAACCCTTCTTCCCGAGATTCCCAATCCAGGAGGGGTGAGGATCACCGGCTCCACTGGGCGGCCAGCGCGGCGGAGAGTTCACGCAGGCCACGAGCGGGTTCGGCGAGGGCCTGCTCGACCGAGCCGAAATGCTCGACGAGCGTATGCGTCTCGGTCACCCCGGCCGCCGCGGCCTCCCGGTGCCCGGTCTCGTTGCGCCCGGCGAGCACCACGCACGGCAGCCCGCGGTCCCGGGCGCCGGCCGCGATCCCGGCGACCACCTTGCCGCGCAGCGACTGGTGGTCGAAGGAGCCCTCCCCGGTGATCACCAGATCGGCCGCGTCGAGCTCGGCGTCCAGGCCGATCAGATTCGTGACCAGGTTGATACCCGAGGTCACCCGGCCGCCGAGGGCGATCAGCGCGGCGCCGAGGCCGCCCGCCGCGCCGCCGCCCGGCTCCTCGCGCAGGCCGGTCCGCCCGAACGCCTTCTCCAGCACCCCGGCGAAGTGGTCGAGCGCCGCGTCCAGGCGCAGCACGTCCTCCCGGGAGGCACCCTTCTGCGGCCCGAAGACGTTGCTGGCGCCGTGCAGCCCGGTCAGCGGATTGTCGACGTCGGTCGCGGCGACCAGGCTCACCTGCCGCAGCCGGGGCTCGCCGGCCAGGCCGGCCGCGGTGATCAGTGGGCTGCCGCCGTAGGGCAGGGCGTTGCCGGCCGCGTCGACCGGGCCGGCCCCGAGCGCGGCCAGCATGCCGGCGCCGGCGTCGTTCACGGCCGAGCCGCCGAGGCCGACCACGACCTCCCGGGCGCCGGCCTCCACGGCCGCCGTCAGGAGCAGGCCGAGGCCGTAGGAGGTGGTGGTCTTCGGATCGCGCTCACCCGTCGCCAGGAGATGCAGACCGCACGCTTGTGCGCTCTCGACGTACGCGATCTGATCTTTCAAAAGGATCTCGCCTTGGGCCGGCCGGCCGAGCGGGTCGACGGTCCGCACCGGAATGCGCCTGCCCGCAAGCGCGGTGGCGAGGACCTCGACGAAACCGGGGCCGCCGTCGGCGAGGGGGCGGCGGACGAGCACGTCATCGGGGACGGACCAGCCCTCGGCGACAGCATCGGCGACGGCGGGGGCGGAAAGGGTGCCGGCGAACTTGTCCGGACAGATCAGTACGCGCACCCCGCGAGTGTGGCAGCACACCCCGTCCGGGCGCAGCTTCTGTACGGGGGCCTGTGTAACGATGATGAACGTGACGTCGACCTGGACCGAACCTCAGAACACCCCGCTGGCCCTCCTGCTGCTCGGCAAGGGCACCGATCCGGCCAGCGAGCGCGGCGTGGACTGCCCCGGAGACCTGCCCGCCCCGAGCGACCCCGACCTGGTGGCCCGCGCCCGCACCGCCAAGGAGGCGCTCGGCGACCGGGTGTTCGTTCTCGGCCACCACTACCAGCGCGACGAGGTGATCCAGTTCGCCGACGTCACCGGTGACTCGTTCAAGCTCGCCCAGCAGGCCGCGGCCCGCCCGGACGCCGAGTTCATCGTGTTCTGCGGTGTGCACTTCATGGCCGAGAGTGCTGACATCCTCACCAGCAAGGACCAGCGCGTGATCCTTCCGGACCTGGCGGCCGGCTGCTCGATGGCCGACATGGCCGTCCTCGGCCAGGTGGAGACCGCCTGGGAGCACTTCCAGGACCTCGGCATCACCGACCAGATCGTGCCGGTGACCTACATGAACTCGTCGGCCGACATCAAGGGCTTCGTCGGCCGCAACAAGGGCGTGGTCTGCACCTCGTCCAACGCGAAGCGGGCCCTTGACTGGTCGTTCGAGCAGGGCTCGAAGGTCTTCTTCCTGCCCGACCAGCACCTCGGCCGGAACACCGCCGTGCTGGAGATGGGCTTCGACCTCGACGACTGCGTGCTCTACGACCCGCACAAGCCGAAGGGCGGCCTCACCGACGAGCAACTGCGGAACGCCCGGATGATCCTGTGGCGGGGGCACTGCTCGGTGCACGGCCGGTTCACCCTGGACAGCGTCCGCGAGGTGCGCGAGCGGGTCCCCGGCGTCAACGTGCTGGTCCACCCGGAGTGCCGGCACGAGGTGGTCCGGGCCGCCGACTACGTCGGCTCGACCGAATACATCATCAAGGCCCTCGAGGCGGCGCCGGCCGGTTCGGCGTGGGCGGTGGGCACCGAGCTCAACCTCGTACGCCGGCTCGCGCTCGCCCACCCGGACAAGCAGATCATGTTCCTCGACCGGGCGGTCTGCTACTGCTCGACGATGAACCGCATCGACCTGCCGCACCTCGTCTGGACGCTCGAGGAGCTCGTCGCCGGCCGGGTCCCGAACGTCATCACGGTGGACGAGAAGACCGCGCACGAGGCCCGTGTGGCGCTCGACCAGATGCTCGCCCTGCCGTAACTCTGGGTAGTCAAATGAATCCACCCGTCCGGTGGATTTCTTAACGCTGCCTCAGCGAACAGCATTTGACGGCGTTTCGCGTGCCTCTACGACTGGCGCGCTTGTCACTCAGCGCTATGCTTCCCCGGTTGCAGAATCGGGTACCCCCGCCCACGCTCTGCCCCCTCGTTCACCGGGCGGCCCACCGCCCACCGGCTGGAGGTTACGTTGACCGACGATGTCCTGATCGTGCACGGCGGTACGCCGCTGCAAGGTCAGATCCGGGTCCGTGGCGCCAAGAATCTCGTTTCCAAGGCGATGGTCGCCGCCCTGCTGGGCGAGACACCGAGCCACCTGTACGACGTACCGGGCATCCGGGACGTCGAGGTCGTCCGCGGCCTCCTCGAGCTGCACGGTGTGAAGGTCACCGACGGCACCGAGGACGGCGAGCTGGTGATGGACCCCACGAACGTGGAGAGCGCCAGCACCGACGAGATCAACGTCCACGCCGGCTCCAGCCGGATCCCGATCCTGTTCTGCGGGCCGCTGCTGCACCGGCTCGGTCACGCGTTCATCCCGGATCTGGGTGGCTGCCACATCGGCCCGCGGCCGATCGACTTCCACATCAAGTCGCTGCGCGAGTTCGGCGCGGTCGTCGACAAGACCCCCGAGGGCATGCACCTGAGCGCCCCGAACGGTCTGCACGGCGCCAAGCTGGAGCTGCCGTACCCGAGCGTCGGCGCCACCGAGCAGGTCCTGCTCACCGCGGTCCGCGCCGAGGGCGTCACCGAGCTGCGCAACGCGGCCATCGAACCGGAGATCATCGATCTCATCTGCATCCTGCAGAAGATGGGCGCCATCATCAAGGTGCACACCGACCGGGTCATCGAGATCCACGGCGTGCCGAAGCTCTACGGCTACGAGCACAAGCCGATCCCGGACCGGATCGAGGCCGCCAGCTGGGCCGCCGCCGCGCTCGCCACCCGCGGCGAGATCGAGGTGGTCGGCGCCCGCCAGGCCGACATGATGACGTTCCTGAACGTCTACCGCTCCATCGGCGGCGAGCTGAAGATCACCGACGACCGGATCGCCCGCCCGGGCGTGACCGGCGCCGAGGGCGGCATCAAGTTCTGGCACCCGGGCGGCGAGCTCAAGGCCGTCGCGCTGGAGACCGACGTGCACCCCGGCTTCATGACCGACTGGCAGCAGCCGCTCGTCGTCGCGCTCACCCAGGCCCGCGGCATTTCGATCATGCACGAGACGGTGTACGAGCAGCGGCTCGGCTACACCGACGCGCTCAACCAGATGGGCGCGACCATCCAGGTCTACCGGGACTGCCTCGGCGGGACCCCGTGCCGCTTCGGCCGCCGCAACTTCATGCACTCCGCGGTCATCGCCGGCCCGTCCAAGCTGCACGCCGCCGACCTGCGCATCCCCGACCTGCGGGCCGGTTTCGCGCACCTCATCGCGGCGCTGGCCGCCGAGGGCACCTCGCGCGTCTACGGCGTCAACCTCATCAAGCGCGGCTACGAGGACTTCGAAGCCAAGCTGGCCGCTCTCGGCGCCCACGTCGAGCGTCCCTGAGCTGCATCTTTGTCACGATCAACGGCGCGGTGTGCTGCACACCGCGCCGTTTGGCTACGCTGCTGACGTGTCCCCGCTGTTTCGCCGCAAGCCAGAAGAAGCCGCCCCCACCGAGGTGGAGGCGGTGACGACCGATGCCGAGAACCGGCCCAGGAGCTACACGCCCAGCAAGAAAGAACTGGGTGTGGTCACGCCGAAGCGGGCCGCCGTCGGCCGCCGCGTGCAGGACAAGGCCCCGGAGAACCGCAAAGAGGCCTACAAGCAGATGCGCGAGCGTCAGCGGGCCGAGCGCGCCGAGGCCAACGAGGGCATGCGCAACGGCGACGAGCGCTACCTGCTCGCCCGCGACCGCGGCCCGGAGCGTTCCCTGGTCCGCGACATCGTCGACTCCCGCCGGACGGTGGGCTCGTGGTTCATCGCCGGCGCCGTGGTGGTGCTGATCGGCTCCTCGGTCCCGAACCGGACCATCCAGAACATCAGCACGCTGATCTGGGCGCTCCTCGCCCTCGCCGTGATGGTGGACAGCATCCTGATCGCGCGCAAAATCAAGAAGCTGGTCAAGGAGCGGTTCCCGCAGACCACGCAGCGGATGGGGTCGTTGTATCTCTACGGCATCATGCGCGGTCTGACGTTCCGCCGGATGCGGATTCCGAAGTCGAAGGTCGAATACGGGGATCGTATTTAGCTCGCCCTCTGGGCGGTTTTGGGGCCGGGATGGCCCACTCCGGGCGGTCAGGCTTGATCCCTGCGTGGTCCATCCCGGCCCCAAAACCTTGCGTGCGTCAGGGGACTCCGGCCAGTCTGAGCAGGGCTGTTGAGGCCGCTGCGGATAGAACGACCGCTACGAAAGGGGCCTTTCGCCAGGCCAGGAGGGCTCCTATGAGCACTCCTGCGGGGCGGGCCGGCCCGGCTAATTCGCTGCCTGCTGTCAGGGCGGCTGTTGCCGCCAGGGCTGTGAGCAGGGCGGCGGCTGCCATCGGCAGGAGGCGTTGCAGGTTGTCGGAGAGTTCCAGGCGTTCGCGCAGGAGGACGCCGCTCAGGCGGATGGCGTAGGTGCCGAGCCCCAGCGTCAGGATCGCGGCTATCAGCATCGGGACTCCTCGCGCTCCTTGGTGGCCGGGCTGGTCAGGAAGCGGGATGGGAAGAGCAGGATCAGCAGGCCCAGCAGGGCGCAGAGGACCGGTAGGCCTGCCGGCAGCAGCGGAGTGAGGGCTACCGCTATGAGGGCTCCGGTCAGCGCCACGAGGCGGGTTCGGCGGTCTCTCAGGGACGGCAGGATGAGGGCTATCAGGGCTGCCGGGAAAGCGGCGTCCAGGCCCAGCGCGTCCGGGTCGCCGGTGGCGCCGCCCAGGAGGACGCCCAGGGCGGTTCCGATGTTCCAGGTGACGAAGAGGGTCGTGCCCACCAGCCAGTAGATGCGGCGGCGCTGCTGCGGGTCGGGCTCGGCCAGGGCGAAGGCGGTGGCCTCGTCGGTCATGATGTGGCTGCCGACGAGACGGTCGCGCCATCGGCCGCCGATGGTGTCGGCTATGGCCAGGCCGAAGGGCAGGTGGCGGGCGTTCAGGAGCAGGCCGGCCAGGACCGCGGCGATCGGGTTGCCCGCCGCGATCAGGCCGGCCGCCAGGAATTGGGAGCCGCCCGCGAACACGATCGTCGACATGGCGATCGGCGCCCAGGGCGGCAGGCCGTACGCGATGGAGATGGCGCCGAACGAAGCGCCCACCGCGACCATGGCCGCGCCCAGCGCACCCACATCGCGCAGCGTTCGTTTCAACGTACTCATGTTCGCTACGATGAACGAGCGCGAAGCGTTCGTCAAACCGAACAACCCGTCCGATGGAGCGAACATGCAGCAGCCGGCACCGCCGCTGGCCGTCATCGCGGCCGCCCTGCGCCGGGAGAGGGACCGCGCCGGGATCTCCCTGACCGAGCTGGCGCGCCGGGCCGGGCTGGCGAAGTCGACGCTCTCCCAGCTCGAGGCCGGCACCGGCAATCCGAGCATCGAGACGCTGTGGGCGCTCGGGGTGGCGCTCGACGTGCCGTTCAGCAGGCTGGTCGAGCCGCCGGCGTCACCGGTCCGCGTCATCCGCGCCGGCGAGGGACCCCGGCTGCGGTCGGATCACGCCGAGTTCGTGGCGACGCTGCTGGCGACCGGCAGCCCGCAGACGCGGCGGGACATCTACGTCATGGAGCTGGAGCCGGGCGAGCCGCGGGAGGCCGAGGCGCACATCCCGGGCAGCGTCGAGCACATCGTGGTCTCGCAGGGCCGCATCCGCACCGGACCGGTCGACGAGCCGGTCGAGCTCGGCCCCGGGGACTACGTGACGTTCCCCGGGGACGTGCCACATCGGTACGAGGCCCTGGAGCCCGCGTGGGCCGTACTGATCATGGAGCACCGCTAGATCAGAAGGGCACGCCACCCTTCCAGACCGCGATCGGCTCGACGGTCATCGTCTTCGGGAACGCGGTCGCCGACGTGTCCACTCCCCCGGCCACCGCGACGTTGACGATCAGGAACTGGGACTGGGCGAACGGCCAGCGGCGACCGGAGGCCACCGCGTCCGACGCCCACAACGTCATGGTCGGGCGGCGGTCCACGTAGAACCGGACCACATCGGCGTCGAAGTAGACGCCGTACCGGTGCGGCGCCGCGTCCAGGGAGACGCCGAGGTCGACGGTCGCGCCGCCCTCGCCCCAGCCGTACGGCATGTCCACCGCCGCGTTCCCGGCCGACGGCATGTGGGCCGAGGTGCGGGCCAGTGTCGGCTGCGCCCCGGTGCCCTCGAAGACGTCCAGCTCACCGCAGGCCGGCCAGCCCACCGTGCGCTTCGAGACGCCCATCATCCAGAACGCGGGCCAGACGCCGGCGCCGACCGGCGCGGTGATCGAGGACTCCACGTAGGAGCCGGACGGGACCGCGAGCCTGCCGTCGGTGGTGAGCCGTCCGCTGGTGAGCGTGCCGTCCGCCGCCCGCCGCACGGTGATCTCGAGCCGGCCGGCGTCGTCGACCCGGTCGTTGCCGGCGGTGTAGGTCTGCACCTCACCGTTGCCCCACCCGCCGGCGCCGAGGTCGTGGTTCCACACCGCGGGGTCGCCGAACCCGATCACCCGGGCCGGGTCGCCGGTGACGCGGGCCGGCTCGCGGACCGTGACCGGCCGCACGCTCACCCCGGTGACCTGCGCCGTGAACGCCGAGCCGGCCGGCAGCCCGAGGTAGAAGGCGGTGTCGGCGGATCCGGCCGCGGTGGCCACGAACGTCCGGGTGATCAGCCGCCACCCGGAGCCGGTGGGGCTGACGTATTCGGCGACCGGCGCCGGCCGGCTCTGCTGCGCGCCGTTGCCGAGCAGGATGCCGTACCGGCGGCCGGCGCCCGCGGTGTCCCGGAGCCAGGCGGACATCCGGTAGGTGCGGCCGGCCGTGAAGGACGAGGTCGGCGACTGGAGCTTGACCAGCGCGTACGCCCACCTGCCGGAGGCCGCCGGCCGGCTCAGCTGCACGCCCGTCGACGCGGGCGCGCCCTTCAGCCCGGTCAGCCGGGTCACCCGGACCGCGCCGGCCTCACCGACCGCGCTCCACCCGGTCAGGCCGGACGCGGCGGAGCCGTTGAGCACCGCCTCCGGAGAAACCGAAGGAGAGGAGGGGGCCGCCAGGGCGGGGACCGGGGTGGCCAGGGTCAGGGCACCGAGGGCGGCGGCGAGACAGCGCCGGAGGATTCGCACGGACTCGGACATCGGCCCGCCGGCCCGGCAGTCCAGCAAAGGACCCGAACTGCTACCCGCCGGTGTAGAGCCGGGACACCACGTCCTCGATGTCCGGTTCCAGCACCGACAGGTCGCGCACCCCGACCGCGCCGACGAGACCCGCCACGGCCGTGCCCGCGCTCGCCGACTCCAGCGCGAACGTCACCCGGTGGCCGCCCGCCTCGACCGACGTGACGACCGCCCCCGGCAGGGTGAATCCGTCCGGCAGGGGCCGATCCAGATCGGCGACGAGGCTGCGCCGCGAGCCGTAGCGGGCGTGCAGCGCCTCGATCGACCCGTCGTGCACCACCCGGCCGTGGTCGATCACGACGAGCCGTTCGCAGAGTCGCTCGATGTCGGCGAGGTCGTGCGTGGTCAGCACCAGCGTGACGTCCCCGCTCGCGCCGAGCTCGGCCAGGAACTGCCGGACCGCCTGCTTCGAGACGACGTCCAGCCCGATCGTCGGCTCGTCCAGGAACAGCACCTCCGGCCCGTGCAGCAGCGCGGCCGTCAGCTCGCCGCGCATCCGCTGGCCGAGCGAGAGCTGACGTACCGGGGTGTCCAGGAACTCGTCGAGGCCGAGCAGCGAGCGGCACCGCCTCAACCGGGCCGCGTGATCGGCGGCGGGCACCCGGTAGATGTGCCGGAGCAGCGCGAACGACTCCCGCAGCGGCAGATCCCACCAGAGCTGGGAGCGCTGGCCGAAGACCACCCCGATTCGCAGCGCCAGCCGGGTGCGCTGCGGGACCGGCGTGAGGCCGCAGACCTCGACCGTGCCGGAGGTGGGCATCAGCACGCCGGTGAGCATCTTCAGCGTGGTCGACTTCCCGGCGCCGTTCGGCCCGATGTAGCCGACCATCTCGCCGCGGCCGATCGTGAGGCTCACGCCGTCCACGGCACTGACGATCCGTTTCTCCCGCCGGAAGCGCCCCGCTTTCACCCGTACCGAAAAGGTCTTCTGAAGATCTTGAACTCGAATCATGATCCGGTGCTCCGGTAGTGGCGGACGCCGGCACGCCAGACGACGGCGGCGATGGCTGCCGCGACGAGCGCGACCAGCGGCGAGAGATAGCCGGCCCAGGCCGGCAGACCCAGGGGATCGGTCCGGCCGAGGAGCGCCAGCGCCGGCTGATAGGCGACGAAGGCGAAACCCATCGCGTACGCGAAAAGGCCGCGGAACACCGGGCCGAAGACCGTGATCGGGTACGAGGTGAAGTCGCGCCCGCCATAGGTGAAGGCGGCACCGACCTCCCCCGAGTCGACCCACCAGAACGCGAGCGTGGCACTGATCACGAAGAACGCGCCGAAGAACGCGGCCGCCGCGAGCGGGGTCAGCACGACCAGCACGATCCGGGCCGGTGTCCAGTCGATGTCGTTGATCGCGATCGCGCCGCCCAGCACGGCGAACCCGAACACCACCCGCAGCGCCTTCCGCAACGGCAGATCCATGAGCAGGAGCTGCGGCAGCGCCGGCAGCGGGCGGACCAGCACGGCGTCGAGCGTCCCGGCCCGCACGTACACCTTGAGCCGGTCCACGTTGCCGACCAGCATGTCGGCGAGCGCGAACCCGGCCGAGCTGAGCCCGGCCGTCAGCACCGCCTCCTCCAGGGTGAATCCGCCGACCCGCGGCGCCGACCCGAACAGCACCAGCACCGTGATCACGTCGAAGACGGTGGCGCCCATGTTGCCGAACAACTCGACCAGGAAGGAGGCGCGGTAGGAGGTGACCGAGCGGAACTGGGCCTTGAAGAGCTCGACGTACGGGGTCCTATCCACCCTGCACCACCAGCTTGCGCTCGGCGCGGCGCTGCACCGCCGCGGCCAGCGCGAGCGTGGCCACCGCCCAGAACAGCTGCACGACGACCAGCCCCGCCTGCAGCGCCGGCGGATCCCGCTCGGCGATCACATCGAGCGGCGCCTGGAGCAGGCTCGGCAGCGGCGTGGCCAGCCAGAGCGTCACGGTCATCCACTCCGGCAGCAGCCGCAACGGGAAGTAGAGGCCGCCCAGAACGCCCGAACCCAGCGTCCAGAGCATGATCGGCCCGCGGGCGTCCTGCAGCCAGTACGCGGTCGCATTCACGACATAACGACAGGCGAAGCAGACGACCACGGCGAGGATCACGGAGAGCGCGAAGAGGGGGATGGTCTGCCAGCGCGCCGGCGTGTGCAGGGGGAAGAAGATCGCGCCGGCCAGTACCGGTGGAGTGAACCGGGTGAGCATCGCGTACAGTCCCCGGCCCAGGTCGGCGGCGAGAAAGCCGGTGACCGGGGACACCGGACGTAACAGGTCGGCCGCGATGTCACCGGTCCGGATCCGCTCCGCGAGCTCCGTCCAGCCCCAGATTCCGATCACGGCAAGTAGCCCCTGACCCACCCAGACGTACGTGGCGAGCTGTTCCGCGTCGTAGCCGCCCGGCCCCGCCCCGGCGACCCCCTCCGCCACCGCCAGCAGCACATAACAGCGGAGGAAGCCGAAGACGATGTTCGTGAACGATCCGGCTATGGTGGCTTGCCGGTAGGTGGACCACCTCCGGAAACCCGACCCGACAAGCACACCGAAAGTAGTGGCCGAGCTGCGGAACGGACCTATTCGAGAGATCGTCAGCACCCTGGCGTCGATCCGGCTCACGCCGTTAATCTCCTCTCGGAACCCCCCGCGGTGGAGCCGGGCGACTCTAACCCGGTCCCCGGCGAGCCACGGCACGATTTTTTGGACAAGGTGGAGTACGCCGTGACGGAGAGTTGCCAACTGCCGGGCCGCTCGCTGGGCCCCCTCTTGGGCGCTCTCTTGGGCGCTCGATGAACGGTTGGAGCTCCCGCCCGGGCCCGGACAGCTGGGACGACGAACCGGCCTGGGTCTACGAGATCACCTGGGAGTGGGAGCCGCTCGCGGGCCAGCGCTACCCGGGCGACCCGGGGCGCAGGCGGGCCGTGCATACGCCGGTCTATGAGGCTTCGTCACCTTCGTCCGGTTCGCCCATCTCGCCGGTCAGCGCTGGTCCGGTCAGTTCCGGCCCGGTCAGCGCGGGTCCGGTCAGTTCTGGTCCGGTCAGTTCTGGTCCGGTCAGTTCCGGCCCGGTCAGCGCTGCCCCGTTCAACTCCGCCCCGTTCGGCTCCGCGCCGATCAGCTCCGCACCGGTCAGTCCCGGCGCCGACGGGCGCGGCCGAGGCCGCGCCACGGTGGGTGCCGCGCCGGTGCCGGCGCCGTCGTGGCCCGAGGACCAGCGAGCGTACGAGGACCAGCGCCCGCCCCGCGACGAACCGTCCTGGAACCGCCCTCGGCCCGGGGAGCAGGGTCGCGGGGTGCCGGTGTACGGGCAGCCGTCCGGTCCCGGCCGCCAGCCCGGTCCTGGGCAGCCCGTTCCTGGGCATCAGTCCGTTCCTGGGCATGTTGGCCCTGGGCACCAGGCCGTTCCTGGGCATGCTGGTCCTGGGCACCAGTCCGTTCCTGGGCAGCCTGGTCCTGGGCAGCAGGCTGGTCCTGGGCAGGCTGGTCCTGGGCAGGCTGGGGCTGGGCAGGCTGGTCCTGGGCACTACGGTCCCGGGCAGGGCGGTCCTGGGCAGCCGGGCCAGTACGGTTCCGCTCGCCCTTCCGGCGCCGCCCCCGGCCGCGCAGGCGTGCCGGTATCCCCCGGCCACCCGCAGGGCATGCCCGCCGCCCCCATCTCCCCCGGCCATTCCGGTAGGCCACCGGCCGGACGTGCTCCCCAGCAACCGGCCGCCGACCAGTGGGGCCGCGGTCCCGTGCCACCGCAGGGCTACAACGCCCGCCCCGGCTACCAGCCCGGCGCGGCCCCTCCCGGCCAGCACACTCCCGGCCACAACCCTGTCCAGGGATCACACACGCCCGGCCAGCACACTCCTGGTCAGCACGCTCCTGGTCAGCACGCCCCTGGTCAGCACGCGGCCGGTCAGCACCATCTCGGTCAGCAGGGTCCGGTGCCGCCTGGTCCGATGCCGCCGAACGTTCCCGGCCGCGCCCCGCTGCCTCCGCAGCACTCCGGCGGTCCGGGTATGCCGCCGCCGGCTCGTTTCGCCGGCCCGGTACCGCCCGGCGCTCCCGGTGGACATCCGCGCGGTCCCCAGGACCCCGACTTCCGCGATTCTGGTCTCCAAGGCCGCCGTCCCGTACCCGAGCAGCAGGCTCCCTGGTCCGGTAACGCGCCCGAACAGGCCCGCCCCGATCAGCAGGGTCCCTGGTCCGGTGCCGACGGTCGTCCCCCGGTCGATCAGGGTCGTTCCGAGCAGCGGAATCCGTGGTCCGGGCCCGAACAGCAGGGTCCCTGGTCGAGCGGTGACGCGCGCCCGGCGCCCGGTCCGGTATCGCCGGCCGGCGGCGCCTACGGCAGTGCCCGCCCGGCGCCGCCCGAGGCGTTCCCGGCGCGGCCGGAGGATCGGCGTGGGCCTCGCGAAGGTCGTACCCCGGAGGCGCCTTTCGATCTGCGCCCGGTACCGCAGGAGCGCAACGCCCCGGCACCCTCGCGTCCGGCGCCGCAGCCCACCCGGATGACGCCGCAGCAGCCGGTCATGCCGCCCGCTGCGATGTACCCGCACGGCCCCCAGCCCGTCTCCGGCCCCGGCACCACCCCGGCCCACCCGGTGTCGGGCCCCGCCGCCACCCCCACGCACCCGGTGTCGGGCCCGGCCGTTCCCGGCGCCCACCCTGTGCATCCGGTGTCCGGCGTCGCCGGCTCCGCTGCCGCGCCTGTGCACCCGGTGCCGGACCCCGGTGTCCTGCCTGTGCAGCCGGTTTCGGGCACGGCCGCACCTGGCGTGTACCCGGTCTCCGGCACGCCCGCGCCCGGCGTGGCTCCCGTCTCCGGACTCGGGGTCGGCGGCGAGAGTGTCGCTGCCGAACCTCGTCCCGCGGCTCACTCACGGCCCGATGAGGTTGCTGACGAGGAGAGTTCGGCGCGGGGGCGGCACGCCAGTGGGGTCACCGCCGGTTATCCCACCATCAGCGAGCCCGCGCCCGCCGTCGACGAGGAGCCGCACGGGCTCGGGTGGTTGTTGTCGCAGAGCGGGTACGGCGGTACCACTCCCGTCATCGAACCCGGAGCCGAAGAGGCCGTCGCGGCCGAGCCGGTCGCTGAGGTGCGGCCGCAAGGGTGGTTCGCGCCTGCCGTCGAGGCCGACGACGAGCCGGAGCCCGAGGACGAGCCGGAGGTCGAGGACGAGCCGGAGGTCGAGGACGAGCCGGAGGTCGAGGACGAGCCTGTTGTGGTCGAGGCCGTCGTTGACGAGCCGGTTGAGGACGTGGCCGTCGTTGAGGAACCGGTCCTGGTCGAGCCGATCGTGATCGAGCGGATTCTGGTGGAGCCGGAAACGGTCGAGCCGGTTGAGGACGAGGTCGTCGAGGCCGAAGTCGTTGCCGACGAGACCGTCGTGGACGAGCCCGTCGCTGAGGAGCCGGTCGAGGACGAACCGGTCGCTGCAGACGAACCGGTCGCTGAGGAAGAGCCTGCCGCTGAGGACGCGGAGCCGGCTGCCGAGGTCGACGAGCCTGCCGCTGAGGTTGAAGAACCTGAGTTCGATCAGGCGTTCGCTGACTTCCAGGCTTATGCGGATACGTCTCGGGAGCAGGTTGAGGAGCCTGAGTTCGACAAGGCGTTCGCGGACTTCCAGGCCTATGCCGACACTGCGGCCGCCGAGCCCGCGGAAGAGCCCGCGGACGAAGCCGAGGAAGAGCCCGCAGACGAGACCGAGGAAGAGGTCACGGAAGAGGCTGCGGAAGAAAGCGAGCACGAAGACGAGGCTGCGGAAGAGCCCGAACCAGAGCCCGAGCCCGCGCCCCTCGTCATCGCCACCTCGCTCGCCGCGACCGTGCCCGACGACGACAGCGCGCCCGTTGAAGCGCTGACCGCCACGACGACCCCAACCAGCGAGTCCGTCTCCCCGGTGACCGAGAACGAGCAGGATGCCTCTTCCGTGGAGGGTTCGGCTCGGTTGTCCGTACCCGAAAGCGCCCCTGTTCGTCAGCGGCGGGATCAGAGGGCTTCTGCGGATCGGCGGCGGGCGGATCCTGAGGAGATTCTGGCGTCCTATTCGTGGACCTTTGATCCTCAGACACTGCGTGAGCAGGTGGATGACCCGGATCGGCTGTGGGATCTCGCCGATCGGCTCACGGACCGGCTGGAGTTCGCGGAGCGGGACAATGTGCGGGCCGGGCTGCTGGGGCTGCGTGCGGTCGTGTCGCGTGTGCTCGGTGAGCTGGACGACGCGCTCGCCGATGCTCGTGAGGCGATGACGCACGCCGAAGCCAGCGGAGAGTTGCGTCCGATTTCGATCGCCAAGGCTCGGCTGGCTCAGGTGTTGCAGTGGCGGGGTGAGTTCGCCGAGGCGGACCGGCTCTACGCGCAGGCCGAGTCGGTGGAGCTGCCGTCCCGGACGCGCGCCGAGATCCTCGAGCTGGCCGGCCGGTCGGCGTTCGAGCAGGGGCGTCATCTGGAGGCCGTGAACCACTTCGAGCGGGCCCTGGACGTGCGCCAGGGCGGCGATCCGGAGCTGGTGGAGCGGATCGAGCTGGCCCTCGACACGATCGGGCGCAAGGCCATCGACGGCGGCTGGGGTCCGTATCCGCGCACCCGCGACGAGCTGCTCGGCCTTCCGGCCTCGCCGATGCCTCTGATCGACGAGGGCACAAACCTCTGGGGGTACGCCGCCGCGGTCGAGCCCCGCTACGCGGAGGTCACGCCGTTCACCGAGGGCGTGGCGTGGGTGCGCCGCCCCGACGAGACCGGCTGGGAACTGATCGACACCACTGGCGACCGACAAATCGGAAATGTCGGGTATGTCGCCGTCACGCCCTTCAGTGACGGCCTGGCCTGGGTCACCAAGGGTGACGGCGGCTGGATCCTGATCGACAGGCGGGACCGGATCGTGGCGCAAACCTCCTACGAGGAGGCGAAACCCTTCCGGGGCGGCCTCGCGCTGATCCGCCAGGGCGGCCTGTGGGGCGCCGTCGACAGGCAGGGCCGGATCGCGGTGCCGCCGCGCTGGCAGGCCTTCACCACGACGCTGCACATCGGCGGCGCGGTGGACGGCTTCAGCGACGAGGGCCTCGCCGTGGTCGAGAGCGACGGCAAGCGGGGCGTCGTGGACCGGACCGGGCGGGTCGTGATCGAACCGGCGTACGCGGACCTCGTGATCCACCCGTCGGCGTTCCTGGTGGCCGACGATCGCGGTAGGTGGGGTGCGGTGACCCGCAAGGGCGAGCCGCTGATCCTGCACATCCACCCGGACCGGGCCGCGGCCGCGGCAGCGATCGACGAGGAACCGCGACCGGTCCTTTAATAAGAAGTCCTGTAGAACAGGGAGATGAAACACCGTCATCTCGGCCGCTCCGGCCTGCTGGTCAGCGAGATCGCCTACGGCAACTGGATCACCCACGGCTCCCAGGTCGAGGAGGACGCCGCGCTCGCCTGCGTGCGCGCGGCCCTCGACGAGGGGATCACCACGTTCGACACGGCGGACGTCTACGCCGGCACCCGCGCCGAGGAGGTGCTGGGCCGGGCGCTGAAGGGCGAGCGCCGCGAAGGCCTGGAGATCTTCACGAAGGTCTACTGGCGCACCGGGCCGGGCGCGAACGACAGCGGCCTGTCCCGCAAGCACATCATGGAGTCGATCGACGGCTCTTTGAAAAGACTAGGGACCGGGTACGTCGACCTCTACCAGGCGCACCGCTACGACCACCACACGCCGCTCGAGGAGACCATGGAGGCGTTCGCCGACGTGGTCCGCCAGGGCAAGGCGCTCTACATCGGCGTCTCGGAGTGGAGCGCCGAGCAGATCCGCGCGGCCAAGCCGCTCGCCGACGAGCTGCGGATCCGCCTCGTGTCGAACCAGCCGCAGTACTCGATGCTGTGGCGGGTCATCGAGGCCGAGGTGGTGCCGGCCTCGGTCGAGCTGGGTCTCGGCCAGATCGTCTGGTCACCGCTCGCGCAGGGTGTGCTGACCGGCAAGTACAAGCCGGGTCAGCAGCCGCCGTCCGGGTCGCGGGCCACCGACGAGAAGTCCGGCGCCGGGTTCATCGCCCGCTGGCTGGAGGACGACGTCCTGACCCGGGTGCAGCAGCTGCAGCCGCTCGCCGACCAGGCCGGGCTCACCCTGGCCCAGCTCGGCGTCGCCTGGGTGCTGCAGAACCCGAACGTCTCGGCGGCGATCATCGGGGCGTCCCGGCCCGAGCAGGTCCGGGACAACGTGAAGGCCTCCGGGGTGGAGCTGGACGCCGGCCTGTTGAAGGCGATCGACGAGATCGTGGACCCGGTGGTGACCCGCGACCCGTCGCTGACGTCCAGCCCCGCGAACCGGCCTTAACTACTCCAGAACCTCATCAGGTCGAATCCGAGGGCGTAGAGCCACGGATCCACGTTGATCAGCCCGGCCAGCCAGTTCACCAGGTCGTAGAAGTACTCGCCCACCCGCGTCTGCCACAACAGCAGGAACAGCAGGAGGAAGCCCCACGGGGCGACGAGGTTCCACGCGCGCTGGTAGGCCGGGCTCATCCACGGCGCGATGATGCTGCCGCCGTCGAGGCCCGGAACCGGCAGGAAGTTCAGCACGCTCGCCGTCACCTGGAGGAACGCGATCAGGGCGAGCGCCGCCCAGAACTCCAGATGGTCGGCGCCGGACAGGCTGTATTGCCCACTGACCGTCGGGGACAGCTCCGGGGCCAGCCCGGCCAGGAACGGCACCGCCACGATCAGCGCGAGGACCACGTTGGTCAGCGGGCCGGCCGCGCTGATCAGCGAGTCCTTGAGCCGGCTGCGGATGTATCGGTGGTCGACCCAGACCGCGCCGCCGGGAAGGCCGATGCCGCCGAGGATCACCACGATCACCGGCAGCACGATGGAGAGCAGCGGGTGGGTGTACTTCAGCGGGTTGAGCCGCAGGTATCCCCGTTCCGCCACGCTCAGGTCGCCGGAGAAGTAGCCGGTGACCGCGTGTGCGTACTCGTGCAGGCAGAGCGAGATGATCCAGCCCGAGATCACGAAGAGGAAGACGTCGAGCTTGACGTTCCCGAATCGGGTCCAGGTCATGAAGCCGCTCACCGCGAAGACCGCGACGATCCCGACGAAGACCGGGCTCGGCACGAAAGCGTTGCGCGGCGCCCGGGTGTAGACCGGTTCGTATGTCACGTCAGTCCGCCGGCAACAGGCTCATCTGATAGTCGACCCGGTCGTCCTCGACCAGCACGACAGTGGTGACCCCGGCGCTCTGCAGCTCACGCCACTCCTGCCCGATCCACGACTCGGCGTCGGCCTGGCTGCTGAACGTCTCGGCCGGTCCTTCGACGGGCTTGCCGTCGACGTCCTCGTACCGCCAACTCCACGGCATTGAGCCGCCCCCTCACGTAGTCCGTCGGTGGGCTTCCACCCTACGGCGTAACGGCGTGCGGACCGGCTCTAAGGTACGGGGCATGTCCGAAGATCGGTGGAACACGGTCCTGGTGCTCGGCGGGATCCGCTCCGGCAAATCCGCGTTCGCCGAATCCCTGGTGGCAGACGCGCCGTCGGTTCGGTACGTCGCCACCGCGGTAGGCGGCGAGGACGACCCGGAATGGCTCGCGCGGATCGATGCGCATCAGCGTCGCCGGCCGCAGTCGTGGTCGACCGAGGAGACCGGCGCCGACCCGGCCCGGCTCACCGCCCTGCTCACCGAGGCGAAGCCGGACGAGACGCTGCTCGTCGACGACCTCGGCGGGTGGGTCGCGGCGGTGCTCGACCCGGCGCGCCAGCCCAACGACGACGAGGCCGACGTGGCGGCGCTCGCCGAGGCGGTGCGCGGCACCGAGGCGCGCGTCGTGCTCGTCAGCCCCGAGGTGGGGTTGTCGCTCGTGCCGGTCACCCCGGTCGGGCGGGCGTTCGCCGACGCGCTCGGTGTGACGAACCAGGCACTGGCCGGAGCATGCGACGGCGTCGCGCTCGTGGTGGCCGGCCAGGCGACCTGGCTCAAGAAGGAACCGCCCGCGCCCCGCCCGGAGCCGAGCCCGGCCCCGGCGATGCCGTCGACGCCCCCGCCGCCGCCCGCCGCGATGCCGGAGCCGACCGTGGTGGCCCCGCAGGTGGAAGAGCCCGCGCAGGAGGCGGATCAGACCACTCCCCTCGCCTCGGTCCTGGCCGGCGCCACCACCGCGCTCCCCCTCGTCTCCTCCGGCCTCACCGAGATCGCCCCGGGCATGGACCTCCCCCTGCCCAGCAGCGAGACCGGTCCGGAGGCCCGCGAGCGCCTCGCCACCATCGACCTCCCCGGCGCCGGCCTGGGCGCGTTCGCCGAGGCGGTCGAGTTCGCGGCGGCCACCCAGGACACCGTCACCCCGCGCCCGTGGACCGCGGTGCGGCTCATGCTGATCGCCGGCGACCACGCGGGCGGCGCGGCGACCGGCGCCGACCCGTCCGACCTGGAGCGCCGGATCGCCGACGCCGAGCGGGGCGGCGGCCTGCTGGGCCGGCTCGCTGGCGAGGCCGGCGCGGACATCTCGGTGCTGCGCGCCGGCGAGTCGGCCGCCATGGAGGACGGCCCGGTCACCGACGACGAGACCGTCGCGGCCGCGCTGCGCCGGGGCTGGCAGCTCGCCGACGCCGCCGCCGACGCGGGCCGGGACGCGATCCTGCTGGCCGGCCTCGGCGCCGGCCTCGAGGCGGTCGCCACCGCCGTGCTGGCGGCCACGACCGGCGCCGAGCCGGTCGCCATGCTGCCGCGGGTGCTGGTGCCGGGCGGCCGGTACGACGACCACGCCTGGATGGTGCGCTGCGCGGCCATCCGGGACGCGCTGCACCGCATCCGCCAGGAGCCGCGCGGGGCCACCGACATCCTGCGCGAGCTGGGCGGCCCGGACCTGGCCGTGGCGACCGGCGTGCTGCTCGGCGCGGCGGCCCGCCGGATCCCGGTGCTGCTGGACGGCCCGCTCGGCATCGCGGCCGGCCTGGTGGCGCGGGACCTGGCGTCGCAGACCCGGCACTGGTGCCTGCTGCCCGAGGCGGGCACGCTCGCGCTGGTGCGGCAGGGCGCCGACGTCCTCGGCCTCACCCCGGTCCTGAGCACCGGGCTGGACCTCGGCGAGGGCGCGAACGCCCTGGCCGTGCTGCCGGCCCTGCGCACCGCGATCGGCCTGGCCTCGGCGCTCCCGGTGCACCCGGGAATGCTGGCCGAGCAGAGCGTCGCCGACGACGTTGTTTGACGGGCTCCGGCTGGCGGTCTCCACCCTGACCGTCCTGCCGGTGCGGGCCGGTCGCTGGGACCGGCACACGGCGGCCGTGGCGATGTCCCTGGCGCCGCTGGTGGGCGTGCTGCTGGGGGCGATCCTGGCGGCCGTGGGCGAGGGTCTGCGGCAGCTCGGATCGCCCGCGCTCGCCGTCGGCGCCGTCACGGTGACGGCGGCGGCACTGCTGACCCGCGGCCTGCATCTGGACGGCCTGGCCGACACGGTGGACGCGCTCGGCTCCTACCGGTCCGGCGCGGACGCCCTGGACATCATGAAGAAGTCGGACATCGGCCCGTTCGGCGTGGCGGCCATCGCCGCGACGCTGCTGATCCAGGCCGCCACCCTCACCGCTGCGGCGCCGCTCATGGTGATCACGGCGTGGGCCACCGGCCGTCTCGCCATCACGATCGCCTGCCGCCAGGGCGTTGCCGCCGCCCGGCCCGAGGGTCTCGGCGCCATGGTGGCCTCGACCGTGCCCCTGCCGATCGTGCTGACCGCCGCGGCCCTGGTGGCGGCCCTGGCCGCTGCCGCGACACCGGGCCGTCCGTGGCAGGGGCCGGTCGCCGTCGCCTGCGCGAGCTTCGCGGTGGTCCTTCTGGTGCGCCATTGCGTACGTCGGTTCGGCGGCATCACCGGCGACGTCCTGGGCGCGGCAGCCGAGACAGCGACGACAGTGACCCTGCTGGCGCTGACCCTCAACCCCTGACCCCGCACGCACAGCGCACCCCGACGTTGCGTGTTGAGCCGGGGCGCGAACCGAACCCGAACTCAACACACACAGCGCACCCCGACGTTACGTGTTGAATCGGGGTGCGGATCGAACCCGAACTCAACACACTGTGGGGCCGCCCTGGGACGTCAGCGGACCGACGGCGTCACGAACGGCAGCTTCACCAGCTTGGCCTCGACCCGGCGGCCCCGGATGTCGACCTCGACCGGGTCGCCCTCGCGGAGACCGGCGGCGGTGTCGACGAGGGCCAGCGCGATGCCGACCTTCCTGGTCGGGGAGAACGTGCCGCTCGTCGTCTCGCCGACCCGGTTCTCCCCCTCGTACACATGCATGTGACCACGCGGGATCCCGCGCCCGGTGATCTCCAATCCCCGGAGCTGGCGCCGGGGTCCGGCGGCCTTCTCGGCGAGAAGCGCGTCGCGGCCCCAGAACGCCGGCTTGTCCCAGCCGACCGCCCATCCGGAGCGCGCCTGCACCGGCGAGATGTCCAGGGAGAGCTCCTGGCCGTGCAGCGGGTAACCCATCTCGGTCCGCAGGGTGTCCCGGGCGCCGAGGCCGCAGGGGCGCACCCCGGCCTCGATCAGCGCGTCCCAGACCGCCCCGGCGTCGTCCCACCCGACCACGAGCTCGTAGCCGTGCTCACCGGTGTACCCGGTCCGGCAGACGATCAGCTCGGCGCCGTTCACGGTGGCTCCGTCGAACGACATGTAGTCGTGCCCGGTCGGCAGACCGAGCTTCGTCAGCACCTCGGCCGAGCGCGGGCCCTGCACGGCGAGGACCGCGTGCGACCGGTGCTCGTCGGTCACGGTGATCCCGTCCGGCGCGGCGGCGGTCAGGCGGCGGACCACCTCGGCCGTGTTCGCCGCGTTCGGGATGAGGAAGACGTGGTCGTCGCCGTAGAGGTAGGCGATCAGGTCGTCCACCACGCCGCCGGACTCGTCGCAGCAGAGCGTGTACTGCGCCTGGCCGGGACGGATGCGCCCGAGGTCGTTGGTGAGGCAGGAGTTCACGAAGGCGGCCGCCCCGGCGCCGCGCACCCGGGCCTTGCCGAGGTGCGAGACGTCGAACACGCCGACGCCCTCGCGGACAGCCGCGTGCTCGCGCAGGACTCCGCCGCCGGCGTACTCGATCGGCATGTCCCAGCCTCCGAAGGAGGCGAACTTCGCCCCCAGCGCGGCGTGGCGTTCGTGCAGCGGGGAGTGCAGAAGCTCGGCAGACATGAGACTCAACTTACCGGTGACCTTGGTGGTGGTTAGAGTCGCGGGGACAGCACTTGCTTTCCCACCAGCCGGGAGCGCGCCCACCGGTAGCGCACCGGCCCCACGAGTCCCGGAGTGCCCGAGTGACCCAGCCCAGCCTCAGCCTGGTCGACACCGACCCGGCCGAATTGGCGGTCGATGCCATCGTCATCGGCCTGCACAGCCAGCCCGACGAGGACGGCGCGCTGCTGCCCGCCGCCGGCGCCGAGAGCATCGCCGCGGCGTTCGACGGCAAGCTGACCGCGACGCTGGCTCTGCTCGGCGCGAGCGGCGCGCCCGGTGAGGTGACCAAGCTCGCCACGCTCGGCACGGTGTCCGCGCCCCTGCTCGTCGCGGTCGGCCTCGGCAACGAGCCGACCGGCCCCGCCCCCGATCTGGAGACCCTGCGCCGTGGCGCGGGCGCCGCGGTCCGCGCGCTGGCCGGCAGCCGTACCGTCGCCCTGGCCCTGCCGTCCGCCGACGACGCGGACGCCGCCCCGGTGCTGCGCGCCGTCCTGGAGGGCGCGCTGCTCGGCGGCTACCGGTTCGCCGGTTACAAGACGAAGCCGCAGAAGGGCCGCCGCGACCCGGTCGCCGACCTGCAGCTGCACGTGCCGGACGCGGCCGACGAGACCGCGCGGGCCGAGGTCCGCCGCGCCGAGGTGGTGGCCCGCGCCGTCCGCCTCACCCGCGACTGGGTCAACGAGCCGCCGAACGTGCTGCGCCCGGCCGACTTCGCCGACCGCGTCGCCGCGGCCGCCGAGGGCACCGGCCTGGAGGTCGAGGTGCTCGACTTCGAGCAGCTCAAGGCCGGCGGGTACGGCGGCATCGTCGCGGTCGGCCAGGGCTCGGAGGCCCCGCCGCGCCTGGTCAAGCTCAGCTACACGCCGGAGGGCGTGACCGACCCGAAGCGCGTCGCGCTGGTCGGCAAGGGCATCACCTTCGACACCGGCGGCGTCAGCATCAAGCCGGCCGCCGGCATGTGGGAGATGAAGTCCGACATGGCCGGTGCGGCAGCGGTCGGCGCCACGATGCTGGCGATCGCCGCGCTGAAGCCGGGCGTCGCGGTCTCCGGGTACCTCGCTATCGCCGAGAACATGCCGTCCGGTTCGGCGTACCGCCCGGGCGACGTCATCACCATGTTCAACGGCAAGCGGGTCGAGGTGTTCAACACCGACGCCGAGGGCCGGATGGTGCTCGGCGACGCGATGGCGCGGGCCTGCGCCGACGGCACCGACTACCTCTTCGAGGCGTCCACCCTGACCGGTGGGCAGGTCATCTCGCTCGGCAAGCGGATCGCCGGCCTGATGGGCTCGGACGAGGCCACCGCGCTGGTCGAGGCGGCCGGCGCCGTGGTCGGCGAGCCGGCCTGGCGGATGCCGCTGCCGGACGACGTCCGCAAGGGCATGGAGTCGGAGATCGCCGACATCTGCCAGACCAACGCGAACCTGGACCGGGCCGGGCACATGCTGCAGGGCGGCGTGTTCCTGCGGGAGTTCGTGGCCGAGGGGGTCGAGTGGGCGCACATCGACATCGCCGGCCCGAGTTACCACACCGGCGAGGCGAACGGGTACTGGACCAAGGGCGGCACCGGCGTTCCGGTGCGGACCTTCCTCCAGCTCATCGACAACCTCTAGGCGCGTTTCTGGCGCTCGTTGTAGTCGCGCATGCGTTGCGGGTAGCCCATCAGCTTGACGTCGTAGATCGGCAGCGAGAGCTGGTGGGCGAACCGCCGCGCGACCTCGGGCGACTCGATGCGGCGGCGGGTCCACTCGCCGTCGTGTGCGACAAGCAACAGCGTGGTCTCGGTCACTGTGGTCTGCGGTTCGATGAATGCCTCAACACCGCGCTTCGACCTCACGAATTGCGTAAGATGATCCAGATCGGCCTGGTCAACCCGCCGGCTGCTGGGGCCACCGGACTTCCCGCGTCGCCGAAACCAAGCCACTACGCCTCCCTGCTCGCAATCCGTCAAGCGTACGGCGACGCGCCGAGTTCAGGGGCACCTGACTGCATTGACCGGGTCCGCAAGTGACAAGATGTCGGTGACGGGACTGTGACCGTTTCCATTGTGTGACCCACACGGAGACGATGCGACCACTGGAGTCAACGTGAGCCAGCCCAACGGCGGAACCTTCGACATCGTCATTCTCGGCGCCGGCAGCGGTGGGTACGCGGCCGCGTTGCGTGCGGCGGAACTCGACCTCAAGGTGGCCTTGATCGACAAGGCCGAACTGGGCGGGACCTGCCTGCACCGCGGATGCATCCCGACCAAGGCGCTGCTGCACGCCGCCGAGATCGCCGACCAGACCCGCGAGAGCGAGCAGTTCGGCGTCAAGGCCGACCTCGTCGGCATCGACATGGCCGGGGTCAACTCGTACAAGGACGGCGTGGTCAGCCGCCTCTACAAGGGCCTGACCGGTCTGCTCACCCACAACAAGAACATCACGGTGGTGCAGGGCGAGGGCAAGCTCGTCGGCAAGGACACCGTGGAGGTGAACGGCCAGCGCTACACCGGCCGCAACATCATCCTCGCGACCGGCTCCTACTCGCGCACCCTGCCCGGCCTCGACGTCGACGGCACCCGGGTGATCACCAGCGAGCACGGCCTCAAGATGGACCGCGTCCCGTCCTCGGCCATCGTGCTGGGCGGCGGCGTGATCGGCGTCGAGTTCGCCAGCGTCTGGAAGTCGTTCGGCGCCGACGTCACGATCATCGAGGCCCTGCCCCGCCTGGTCGCCGCGGAGGACGAGGAGATCTCGAAGCAGGTCGAGCGCGCGTTCCGCAAGCGGAAGATCAACTTCAAGGTCGGCAAGCCGTTCGAGAAGGTCGAGAAGACCGACAACGGCGTCAAGGTGACCATCGCCGGCGGCGAGACCCTCGAGGCCGAGGTGCTGCTGGTCGCGGTCGGCCGCGGCCCGGTCACCGCGAACCTCGGCTACGAGCAGCAGGGCATCACGCTCGACCGCGGCTTCGTGATCGTCAACGAGCGGCTGCACACCGGCGTCGGCAACATCTACGCCGTCGGCGACATCGTCCCCGGCCTCCAGCTCGCGCACCGCGGCTTCCAGCAGGGCATCTTCGTCGCCGAGGAGATCGCCGGCCAGAACCCGGCCGTGATCGACGAGGCCGGCATCCCGCGGGTCACCTACTCCGACCCCGAGGTCGCTTCGATGGGTCTCACCGAGGCGAAGGCCAAGGAGAAGTACGGCGCGGACAAGGTCTCGACGTACAACTACAACCTCGGCGGCAACGGCAAGAGCCAGATCCTCAAGACCGCGGGCTTCGTGAAGCTGGTCCGGGTCAACGAGGGCCCGGTGGTCGGCGTCCACATGGTCGGCGCCCGGATGGGTGAGCTCGTCGGCGAGGCGCAGCTCATCTACAACTGGGAGGCCTTCCCGGAGGAGGTCGCCCAGCTCGTACACGCCCACCCGACGCAGAACGAGGCGCTGGGCGAGGCCTTCCTCGCGCTCGCGGGCAAGCCCCTGCACGCGCACAGCTGATTCCAGCGATCCGATCGTTCTTAAGGAGTTTGGGGAAAAATGCCGGTATCGGTAACCATGCCGCGGCTGGGTGAGAGCGTCACCGAGGGCACCGTCACGCGCTGGCTCAAGCAGGAGGGCGAGCGCGTCGAAGCCGACGAGCCGCTGCTCGAGGTCTCCACCGACAAGGTCGACACCGAGATCCCGTCGCCCGCCGCGGGCGTGCTGTCCCGGATCGTGGTCGGCGAGGACGAGACCGCCGAGGTCGGCAGCGAGCTCGCCGTCATCGCCGGTGACGGCGAGGACGCCGGTTCGTCGGAGCCCGCGCCCGCCCAGGAACAGCCCGCCCAGCAGCAGCCCGCCCAGCAGCAGGAGGAGCAGGCCGAGGAGCCCGAGCCCGCCGCGCTGAACACGCCGTCGACCGAGAAGCCGGTCGAGGAGGAGACCCCCGCGCCGCAGACCGCGTCCGCCGGTTCGGGCGAGGGCACTGAGGTCAAGCTGCCCGCGCTCGGTGAGAGCGTCACCGAGGGCACCGTGACCCGCTGGCTCAAGCAGGTCGGCGAGACCGTCGAGGCCGACGAGCCGCTGCTCGAGGTCTCCACCGACAAGGTCGACACCGAGATCCCGTCGCCGGTCGCCGGCACGGTCCTCGAGATCAAGGTCGCCGAGGACGAGACCGCCGAGGTCGGCGCCGTGCTCGCCGTCATCGGCAGCGGCGCTCCCGCCAAGCAGGAGGCGCCCGCGCCGAAGCCGGAGCCCAAGCCCGAGCCGAAGCAGGAGGCCCCCAAGCAGGAGGCCCCGAAGCAGGAGGCCCCGGCTCCGCAGCCGCGGATCGAGTCGGCTCCGGCCCCGCAGATCGGCGAGTCCTACGCGACCCCGTCGCCCGCGGCCGAGACGAAGCAGCCCGCGGCCTCGTCGCAGCCGGCCGCTCCGTCTCAGCCGGCCGCCCCGGCCGCCGAGACGGTCAAGTCGAACGGCGCCGGCGACGCCGGTTACGTCACGCCGCTGGTCCGCAAGCTGGCCGCCGAGAAGGGCGTGGACCTGTCCAGCCTGACCGGCACCGGCGTCGGCGGCCGCATCCGCAAGCAGGACGTGCTGGACGCCGCCGAGAAGGCGGCCGCCGCCAAGGCCGCCCCGGCTCCGGCCGCGGCGCCCGCCACCGCTGCTCCGGCTGCGAAGGCCGCCCCGAAGGCCGAGCCGAGCCCGCTGCGCGGCCGCACCGAGAAGCTCACCCGCATCCGGGCCACCATCGCCCGGCGCATGGTCGAGTCGCTCCAGGTCTCGGCGCAGCTCACCACGGTGGTCGAGGTGGACGTCACCAAGATCGCCAACCTGCGGAACAAGGCGAAGGCCGACTTCCAGGCCAAGCACGGCGTGAAGCTCACCTTCCTGCCGTTCTTCGCCCTGGCCACGGTCGAGGCGCTGCAGCAGCACCCGGTCGTCAACTCCTCGATCGACGTCGAGGCCGGCACGGTCACCTACCACGGCGCCGAGCACCTCGGCATCGCGGTGGACGCGCCGAAGGGCCTGGTCGTCCCGGTCATCAAGGACGCCGGCGACCTGAACCTCGGCGGTCTGGCCAAGCGGATCGCGGACCTCGCGGACCGCACCCGCAACAACAAGATCGGGCCGGACGAGATCGGCGGCGGCACGTTCACGCTGACCAACACCGGCAGCCGGGGCGCGCTCTTCGACACCCCGATCATCAACCAGCCGCAGGTCGGCATCCTCGGCCTCGGCGCGGTCGTGAAGCGCCCGGTCATCGTCAACGACCCCGAGCTCGGCGAGATCATCGCGCCGCGCTCGATGGTCTACCTGGCCCTCAGCTACGACCACCGGATCGTGGACGGCGCCGACGCCGCCCGCTTCCTCGGCACGCTGAAGGAGCGGCTGGAGGCCGGCCACTTCGAGGCGGAGCTCGGTCTGTAAGCACAGCGGTATCGAGAACGGGGCACGCCGAAAAGGCGTGCCCCGTTCCGTTTGTCAGCACGGGATCTCCGGGAAAGAATCGGTACATGCGGATCGTCATGTCCGGCGCCTCGGGCTTCCTCGGCACCCGGCTCACGGACCGGCTGCGCCAGAGCGGCCACGACGTCACCCGGCTGGTGCGCCGCCCGGCGTCCGGCCCGGGCGAGGCCACCTGGGACCCGGATCAGGGCCGGCTCGACGCCGCCGTGCTGGCCGGCGCGGACGCGGTGATCAACCTGTCCGGCGCGAACGTCGGCGACCACCGCTGGACCGCCCGCTACAAGCGGGTGCTGCGCGCCAGCCGGCTGAACACCACCGACACCATCGCCCGGACCCTCAAGCAGCTCCCCGAGGCCGACCGGCCACGCGCCCTGCTCCAGTCCTCCGGCGTGGGGTGGTACGGCGACACCGGCGAGCAGGCCGTCACCGAGGAGGCGCCGGCCGGCACCACGTTCCTGGCCGACCTGTGCCGGGTGTGGGAGGCCGCGGCCCGGCCGGCCGAGGACGCCGGCGTGCGCGTGGTGCTGCTGCGCACCGCCCCGGCGATCGACGCCTCGGGTTCCCTGGTCAAGCCGCTGCTGCTGCCGTTCAAGCTGGGCGCCGGCGCCCGGATCGGCGGCGGCCGGCAGTGGATGGCGTGGGTGGCCCTCGCCGACTGGCTGAACGCCGCGGAGTTCCTGCTCGAGCGAGAGGACGTGGCCGGCCCGGTCAACGTGGTCGCGCCGAACCCGGTGCGCAACGCCGACTTCACCCAGGCCCTGGCGCGCGAGCTGAACCGGCCGGCGCTGCTCGCGATCCCCGGGCCGGTGCTCGACCTGGCGATCGGCGAGCTGGCCGGGGAGGCGCAGCGCAGCCAGCGGGTGCTGCCGGGGGTGCTGTCCGGCGCCGGCTTCGCCTGGGCCTACCCGACGATCGGCGCGGCGCTGGCCGCCTCCTTCGGCGGCGGCCACGCGACGGTTCCCTAAAGCCCGTTCGGCGGCGGTCACGCGACGGTTCCCTAAAGCCCGTTCGGCGGCGGTCACGCGACGGTTCCCTGAAGCCCGTTCGGCGGCGGTCACGCAACGGTTCCCTGAGATTTGGCCGTGAAGGCGCTGTGGGCCCCCGGATGCCAGGCGCGCTCTTGCTAACCTGCGCCTGATGTCCGTCGCCGCCCCCGCACCCGCAGCCTCCGCCGACCCGCCCGCGAATCCGGTCTCCGCACGACCGGGATCCCGGCCGTGGCGCGCCCACCTCACCGTCGCGCTGATCGCGCTGGCCCTCGCCGTCTACGTGACGAGCGGGCTGTGGCGCGACCCGTACCGGCACGTCCTCGCGGACAACGTCGGCGACCAGGCGTGGTTCGAATGGCTGCTGGGCTACGGCGTCTACATGCTGGGCAACGGCTCGGATCCGTACTTCACGCACATGATGAACGCGCCGCTCGGCGTGAACCTCGCGGCGAACACGTCGATCACGGTCTACACGGTGCTCTTCGCGCCGCTGACCCACCTGGCCGGCCCCCAGGTCACCTTCGTGACCATCCTCACCCTGAACCTCGCCGGCTCGGCCTTCGCCTGGTACCTGTTCTTCCGCCGCTGGCTCGCCGTGTCGCCGTTCGCGGCCGGCCTCGCCGGCATGTTCTGCGGGTTCGCGCCCGGCTTCGTGGCGCACGCGAACGGCCACCTGAACTGGTCGGCCGGCTGGGTCGCGCCGTTCGTGCTCTGGCGGGTCATGAAGCTGCGCGAGGAGGGCCGCTGGCTGCGCAACGGCCTGCTGCTCGGCCTCGCGCTCGCGATCGGCTTCTCGGTGGCGCCGGAGGGCCTGTTCTACGTCGCGATCGCGAGCGGCATCTTCATCGGCGTGTGGTCGTGCGCCAGGGCGGTACGGCACGAGGCCCTCGCGGCGCTAGGAACGGTCGTGAAGGCGCTCGGGGTGGCCGCCGTGGTCGCCGGGGCGCTGCTGGCGTACCCGCTCTACATGCACTTCGCCGGCCCGCAGACGTTCTCCGGCACCGGCTTCAACCAGCGCTACTTCGTCGAGGACGTGGCCGCGTACTTCTCGTATGCGAGCCGGTCGGTGGCCGCCCTCTTCGGCCTCGGCTCCGACCTGGGGCCGAACGCCACCGAGGAGACGTCCTTCTTCGGCGTACCCATGATGATCTTGATGGTCGTCGCGTTCGTGATCCTCTGGAAGCGCGCGGACCCGGGCCGCCGCGCCACCCTGCGGGCCGTCGGCGTGACCGGGCTGGCCTTCATGATCCTGTCGTGGGGACCGCGGTTCAACTGGGGCGGCGCCGAGACGCCCATCCCGCTCCCCTACGCCGGCCTCGCCTACCTGCCGCTCTTCGACTCGGCGCTGCCGCTGCGGTTCGCGCTCGCCCTGGTCGGCGTCTTCGGCATCCTGCTGGCATTCCTGGTAGACAAAATCCCGACATTTCCGAAAAATCGGAAAATCACCATCGCAGGCGCCCTCGCCGTCAGCCTCGTCCCGATCCTCCCACTCCCCCTGCGGATCCAGGAGCGCTCGGCCGAGCCCGACTTCATCGCGAACGGCACCTGGCAGCAGTACGTCAGCGAGAACGGCGTGCTCACCGCGCTGCCGTTCGCCCTCAACGTGCACGCCGACGGGCAGCGCTGGCAGGCCTACACGATGGCCCGCGGCGGCGCCCAGTTCCGCATCCCGGACGGCTACTTCCTCGGCCCGATGACCACGGGTGAGGCCGGGAAGAAGGAGATGGGGCGGATCGGCGCCCCGCCGCAGGCCACCGACTGGCTGTTCACCCGGGCCGCGCTCTACGGCTACGTGCCGCGCCTCACCAACGCCGACCGGGACCGTGCCCGCTCCGACTTCGCCTACTGGGGCGTCGAGGCGGTCTTCCTGGCCGACGAGATCACCGGCTCGGACCACAAGACGCTGTTCCGCCAGGCCGTGCTGACCGCCGCGACCGACCTGCTCGGCGAGCCGGAACGGGTCGACGACGTGCTCCTGTGGCGGATCCGCCCAGGGGTCGACCCGGTCGATCAGTGAGTAGTCTGAAGGCTGTGACTACTGATGTGCTGACCGTCCTCCGCCCCGGCCTGGTCGACTACGTCGAGGCGTGGGAGGAGCAGAAACGCGTGCACGAGGCGGTCGCCGACGGTTCCCGGCCGGACACGATCCTGCTGCTGGAGCACCCGAGCGTCTTCACCGCGGGCAAGCGCACCGAGCCCGCCGACCGGCCCTTCGACGGCACCCCCGTCGTCGACGTCGACCGCGGCGGCAAGATCACTTGGCACGGTCCGGGTCAGATCGTCGGCTACCCGATCATCAAGCTGCCCGATCCCGTCGACGTGGTGGCCTACGTGCGCCGCGTCGAGCAGATGCTGATCGACGTCTGCGCCGAGTTCGGGGTGACCGCCGAGCGCGTCGACGGCCGCAGCGGCGCCTGGATCAAAGCGACCGACGGCGGTCTCGACCGGAAGATCGCGCAGATCGGCATCCGGGTGGCCCGGGGCGTGACGCTGCACGGCTTCGCGCTGAACTGCGACTGCGACCTGTCCAACTTCAACCGCTTCATCCCCTGCGGCATCCGCGACGCCGGCGTGACGTCGCTGAGCGCCGAGGTCGGCCGCCCGGTGCCGGTCGCCGAGGTCATGCCGGTGGTCGAGCGACACCTGAAGACGCTGTTCTGATGGCGCTCTACCGTAATTCCCAGGACAAACGCGTCTTCGTGCCGACCAAGAGCGGCGGGGTGGTGCTCAATTTCGGTCACCCGATCGCTTGGACGATCCTGGTCTGCACCACGATCGTCCCGTTCGCCATCGTCGCGGTGGTGACCATCGCGGTGTTCCTCTGAAGAGCCTTTCATGGGTACGAGGGGAAGCCTCCCCTCGTACCCATGATGGTTTTGATCTAGGGCGCGAGCCGCTGCAGGTCCCGGGGGAACGCCGTCACCTCGCGGACGTTGACGGCGCCGACCAGTCGTGCCACCAGCCGTTCCAGGCCGATCGCCCACCCGCCGTGCGGCGGCATGCCGTAGCGGAATCCGTCGAGGTAGCCGCGGTACGGCTCGATCGGCTCACCGGCCCGCCCGAGCGCCTCCACATAGTCCTCGTAGCGGTGCAGCCGCTGCCCGCCGGTGACGATCTCGAGGCCCTTGAACAGCAGGTCGAAGCCGTTCGAGTGGACCGGGTCCGGCGACGGATGCGTGTAGAACGGCCGCTTCCGCATCGGATATCCGGTCACGTAGACGAACGCGGACCCGTGCTCGCGCAGCGCCCACTCGCCGAGGGCCCGCTCGTGCGCCGGCGCCAGGTCGGGCTCGTCCTCGGGCGCGCCGGCGATCCGCAGCGCCTCGGTGAAGTGCACCGCCGGGATCTCGGCCGGCACCTCCGGCGTCACGAACCCGGTCCGGGCGGTGACCTCGGCGAACATGCCGTTCAGCGTTCCCGTGAGGGCGCGCATGACGTCCCGGTGGTCTTCGATGAAACCCATCTCGGCGTCGAGTGAGGTGTACTGCGCGAGGTGCCGCGCCGTGTCGCTCGGCTCGGCCCGGAACACCGGACCGACCTCGAAGACCCGCTCGAAGACGCCGACCATGAGCTGTTTGAAGAACTGCGGCGACTGGGCGAGGTAGGCCGGCCGTCCGAAGTAGTCGAGCTGGAAGACGTTCGCCCCGGACTCGGTCGCCGACTCCACGATCTTCGGCGTCTGGATCTCGACGAACCGCTGCTCCTCCAGCGCCTTCCGGAAGCCTGCGGTGGCGGCCGCGGCGATCCTGAGGTTCAGCGCGCGGGCCGGGTGCCGCAGCGCCAGGGCGGCGTGGTCGAGCTGGGTGTTCAGGCCCGCGCTCAGCACGGGCCGATGCATTTCGAAGGGCAGGGGTACGTCGACCCCGCTGAGAACCCTGATCTCGGGCGACGTCAGCTCGACCTGGCCGGTTGCGGTCACGATGCCGGTGACCTCGACGACGGAGCCCTCCGGGATCTCGATCGCCTCGGTGGTCACGACCTGGCTGAGCCCTTCGACGTCCCGGACGATCAGGAACGTCACGCTCTTGAGCCGGCGTACACGATGGACCCAACCGGCAATCCGGACTTTTTCGCCTTTATGCTCTTTTAGCTGGATAGAGAGGATGCGTTGCATGGCTGTGGACCTCCTCTGTGACTGCAACGCGGCCCCAGGGAGGTGCGGGCGAGCGGGATCCTCGCGGTACCACCGCACCTTCACGCTTTTCGCAAGCGCCTCTTGTCGTGCTCGGCTCCGGGGCGTCACTCCCATCACTGCCGTGACGGGCAGGTTAACGGAGTGCTTCCCGCGCTCGCACGCCATTTACCGGGCACTGGTGAGCGCCGTCACACAAACGCCCACGTGAGCCTCGTCGCCCACGCGATACGCCCGGCGCTCTCCGGCGTAACCTCGGGGTTGTGACTATTGCTCCCGAGGGCCGCCGCATGCTGCGCATCGAGGCGCGCAACGCCGAAACTCCCATCGAGCGGAAGCCGCCGTGGATCAAAGTCAAGGCGAAGATGGGCCCTGAATACACGCAGATGCGTGGTCTGGTCCAGAAAGAGGGTCTGCACACGGTCTGCCAGGAGGCCGGCTGTCCCAACATCTACGAGTGCTGGGAAGACCGCGAAGCCACCTTCCTCATCGGTGGCGACCAGTGCACCCGCCGCTGCGACTTCTGCCAGATCGACACCGGCAAGCCCGCCGAGTTCGACGCCGACGAGCCCCGCCGGGTCGGCGAGTCCGTCGCCACGATGGGCCTGCGCTACGCCACGGTCACCGGCGTCGCCCGCGACGACCTGCCCGACGGCGGAGCCTGGCTCTACGCCGAAACCGTCCGGCAGATCCACAAGCTTCAGCCGGGCTGCGGCGTCGAGCTGCTGATCCCCGACTTCAACGCCGAGCCCGCGCAGCTCGCCGAGGTCTTCGGCGCCACGCCCGAGGTCCTCGCGCACAACGTCGAGACGGTCCCGCGCATCTTCAAGCGCATCCGCCCCGGCTTCCGCTACGAGCGCTCCCTCGACGTGATCACGCAGGCCCGCGCGGCCGGCCTGGTCACCAAGAGCAACCTGATCCTGGGCATGGGCGAGGAGCGCGCCGAGATCTCCGCCGCCCTCCGCGACCTGCACGCGGCCGGCTGCGAGCTCATCACCATCACGCAATACCTGCGTCCCACCCCGCGCCACCACCCGGTCGAGCGCTGGGTGAAGCCGGAGGAGTTCGTCGAACTCCGCGAGGAGGCCGAGCAGATCGGTTTCGCCGGCGTGATGTCCGGCCCGCTGGTCCGCTCCTCCTACCGGGCCGGCCGCCTCTACAAGCAGGCCCTGGAAGCCCGGGGCTGATCTGTCAACGACAGCAACCCACGACCTTCACCGGCCGTGGGTTGCTGTCGTTCTCACTTCTTCTTGGACTTCTTGTCCTTCTTGTCCTTCTTCGCGGAGCCCGTCCCGGCCCCGGCTGTTTCCGGCGCCACCATCGGCATGAGCATCTTCCAGAAGATCAGCACCATGGGCGCGACCCAGGCCCACCACGGCACGCCGCTCCCGGCCCCGAACACGTTCTCAACCACCTGATAGCTCACATCAAGAGCAGATTCCACGACAGGCCTCCGAGCGATAGAAGGATCGCCGGTGAGGATCGACGCGGTCCCGCCGCACTTGAGAAATCCGGGGCGGCGAGGCTCTTGAGGCCGCTCTCCCCCGCACCCACCAGGAGTCTTCGCTGGATCCAGCGGGCGAGGGCCTGCGCGGTCAGCGCCGACCGGCCGACCTGCACCCCGGCACGGCCAGAACCGACACGGAGAACGCCCATTGAGTCGACCTTCGCCACCGTCCGGGACCGCACCAAGGCCACCGAAGGCCCGGGCTCAGAGGCAGCCGGGCTCGCGATAGCGTTCGCTCAACAGCGGTGGCGGACGGTCAACGCACCCCACCCGGTCGCCGGCACCCGCTTCGCGGCGAACTCGTCGAACGAACCGAGAGGGCCGCGGCGTGAACAGGCCGACCACACGATCTGGCCTTTCACGTGGAAGGCACTCACCTCGTCGACGCCCTGACCCGGCGAGCGCCCCAGCACGGCTGGACCCTGCTGTTCCCGGACCGCCATCCGAACGCCGGCGGCCCGAACCACCACGCCGCCTACCTGGAGAACTCCGACGGCTTCGAGGTCGAACTCGTCTCACCACCCCTCAGACCAGGCCCAGCCGACGCCCCACAACCGCCGCCTCCACCCGATTCCCCACTTCCAGCTTCGCCAGAATCCGCGAAACGTGCACACTCGCCGTCTTGGGCGAGATGAACAACTCCCGAGCGATCCCGCTGTTGCTCAACCCCTCGGCCACGAGCCGCAACACCTCCAGCTCGCGAACCGTCAGCAGCTCCGACGACCCCGCCCCGGGCCGGACCCCCAGCCGCCGCCCCAGCACCTCCGCCTCACCGAGGAGCGGCCCCGCCCCCAGCCGTTCCCCGATCTCCACGGCCTCCGCGAGCGCCTCCCCCGCCGCCCCGCGGTCGCCGGCCGACGCCTCGGCGTACGCCAGCAGCGCCCGGGCCAGCTGATAGGGCTGCCCGTCACGGCGCCACGCGTCGACAGCCGCCCGCCACGCCCCCACCCCACCGTCGAGCAGAGCGGTGACCTCACGAGCGCACGCCCGCTCGGCCGGGTAGCGGGCCGGCAGCGACCCGGCGATCTCCCGGATCGACTCGCGCAGCGGCTCGTCGGCGATCCGGGCGGCCGCGACCAGCAGGGGCCACCCGTAGCGCGGCCGCTCGAACACTCCGGGATCCCGGACGGCGGTCCGCGCGAAGGGCAGGGCGACCGAGGCGTCGGCGAGGAGGCGCAGCTCGAGCAGCGTCACCCGGGCCTCGGCGCTGAGGAACGGCTTCGTGAGGAAGCCCACGGCCCGGCCGGCCAGCGCCGCCGCGCCGGGGTGCCCGCGGGCGAGCCGGATCCGGGAGCGCAACCGCAGCCACGGCAGGGCGAGAACGCCGGGCGGGTCCTGCCGGGCGGCCTCGGCGAGCCGGGCGTCGGCCTCGTCCCACCGGCCGAGGGCCATCAGCGCCTCGGCGTGGTTGGCGAGGAGGTAGACCCCCGTCGTGCGGCTCACCCCGACCCGGTCGGCGTCCGGGATGCCCTCGAGGGCGGCGGCCGCCGAATCCGCGTAGGCCCCCATCTCGAACAGCGAGTCGGAGATGTTGACCAGGCCGTGTGCGAAGTTCGGCGCGTCGCCGGCGGCGCGGGCCCGCTCGACGGCCCGGCGCATGGCCGGCAGCCCTTCCTCGGCGCTGAGCCGCCCGCCGCACACCTTCCCGAAGATGATGTCGGCGGTCAGCTGGGCGGCCTCGTCGCCGAACGCCTGGGCGGCGTCCTTGACCTCCTGCGCGATCCGCCCCGCCTCGTCGCCGTCGACGGCCGACATCTGGTAGGCCACGTCGCCGAGCAGTTCGAGCCAGGCCATGTCATGTGGCGCGGACCGCAGCAGCCGGAGCGCCTCCCGGGTCTCCGCGGCGCCGTCGCTCTTGCCGGCGTTGCGCAGCAGCTTGCCCCGGCGGATCAGCAGCCGGGCGGCCCGCAGCGGCTCGGCCTCGGCGTCGAGGTCGGCGAGCGCCGCGCGGGTGAGGCTGAGCGCCCGCATGTGGTCACCGGAGTCGATCGCGACGAGCGCCGCCTCCTCCAGCAGATCGAGGTGGGTGGTGCCGAGACGGTCGGCCGCGTCCGGCACCTGCTCCCAGAGCTCCAGCACGCGGTCGAGCAGGCGGGCCTGTTCCGCGTACGCATATCGGCAGCTCGCCGACTCGGCAGCGCGACGCGCGGCAACCAGCGCGCGCGGATGATCGTGCGCGGCGTGCCAGTGATGGGCGATCTCGGCGGGCGCGCGGTCGGGCGCGACCAGGTGGGGTTCCGCCTCGACGGCCTCGGCGTAGCGTGCGTGCAGCCGGGCGTGCTCCCCGGGCAGCAGGTCGTCGTGGATGGCCTCGCGGACCAGGGCGTGGCGGAACTCGTAGCCACCGGACGGATCGAACACGATCAGCTGGGCCGCCACCGTGGCCCGGAGCGCGGACTCGAGCGCCGCCTCGTCCATCCCGGCGACCCGGGCGATCAGCTCGTGGCCGAACTGGTTGCCGCCCACCGCACCCACCCGCAGCACCCGCTGAGCCCCGTCGGGCAGCTGGTCGACCCGGGAGAGCAGCAGGTCGCGCAGCGTCTCCGGGATGTCGCCGCCGCCCGGGTCGGCGGAGGAGGCGAACTGCTCGATGAAGAACGGGATGCCCTGCGCCCGCTCGCAGACGGCGTCGACGGTGGGCGCGTCGGGCTCGGCGCCGAGGAGGTGGCCGAGCAGCTCGGCGGTGCCGTCGCGGTCGAGCCGGTCGACCTCGAGCCGGTGCACGCCGCGGACCCGGTCGAGCTCGGCCAGGAACGGCCGCAGCGGATGGCCGCGGTGCAGCTCGTCGGTCCGGTAGGTGACGATGACCAGCAGCCGCTGGACCCGGACGGAGCGCAGAAGGTAGCCGATGAGATCGCGGGTCGAGCGGTCGGCCCAGTGCAGATCCTCGATCATGAGGATGACCGGCTGCTCCTCGGCGAGCCGGGCGAAGAGCGCGCCGACCAGCTCGAACAGCAGACCCCGGCGGGCCTCGGCGAGGTCGGGCGGCGGGCCGAGCTCGGGCAGCAGCCGGGCGAACTCGGACTCCCTGCCGGCGAACACCCCGGAGCCCTCGCGGCGGGCCAGCTCGCGCAGCGCCGCGGCGAACGGCGCGAACGGCAGGCCCTCCTCGCCGAGCTCCAGGCATTGCCCGTGGAGCACGCGGACCGGCTCGCCGTCGAGCGAGCGGCAGAACTCCTCGACGAGCCGGGTCTTGCCGACGCCGGCCTCGCCGCCGACCAGCACGGCCGACGGCTCGGCGCCGCGAACCCTCTTGAGCGCGTCGTGCAGCGTCGCCAGGTCGGCCTCCCGGCCGACCAGAACCGTGCTGGACGCGCTCACCGTCATGGATCCGAGCATGCCACGGGGGTGCGACAGGATTTCGCCGCCGATCATGAGAGCGACTGCTTCGGCGGCCGCCTGAATCGCGGTCTGATCTTCCGGACCGAACGGGCGAGGCGGTACTTCGACGCCTCCCGCTCCAGCTCGGCGGCCTGCGAATGGATGAGTTCGAGCTGCATCTCCGGGTTGGTGAACGGGATCATCGGGTGCTCCTCGACGCGGGAAGGACGCTGGGAAACCGGAACACCCATGACTCTTCGCGCGAAGGTACCGGCCCCACATGGGTCCGCCGCCCGATTCCCGGCCCCCACCCTCCTTACGAAAGGACTCCCGAGGTGCCCAGGACGCCGTAAGGTACCTGAGCACCACTACACTTTGCGGCTATGGCAAAGCCCCAGGAGAAGGTGTCGTTTCGCGAGCGCCTGAAGCAGATCGGCCAGGTGTTCTCGTTCACGGCGAAGCAGGACAAGTGGTTCGTCCCGCTGGTCATCGGAGCGGTCGCGATCCCGATCGCGCTGACCGTGCTCGTGGTGCTCCTCTCCGGGTCCTGGGTGTGGATCCCGGTCGGCGTCCTGCTGACGCTGCTGGCCGTGCTCATCGTGCTCAACCTGCGCTCGAACACCGCGATGATGAACGTCGCGGAGGGCCAGCCCGGCGCCGCGGCCTCGCTCATGGAGAACATGCGCGGTGACTGGCGGGTCCGCCCGGCCGCGAGCTCCACGACCCAGTTCGACATGGTCCACGTGGTGATCGGCCGCCCCGGCGTCATCCTGCTCGCCGAGGGCGACCCGCAGCGCGTGAAGGGCCTGCTCGGCCAGGAGAAGCGCCGCCTCGTCAAGGTCATCGGCAACGCGCCGCTCTACGACTACGTGATCGGCTCGGGCGAGGGCCAGCTGCCGGTCCGCAAGCTGCGCTCGACGATGCTGAAGCTCCCCCGCAACCTCACCGGCAAGGACGTCAACGCCCTCGACAAGCGCCTCGGCGCCCTGATGGCCCGTCCGCAGATGCCCAAGGGCGCCATCCCGAAGAACATGCGCCCCAGCAAGGGAGCGTTCCGCCAGCAGCGCCCTCGTTGATTCAGAACCATTTTCTGTACGAAGGTCGACGGCGTCCCCACCGGGATCCGCCCGCATCCTTCCCACGGCCCCCACGCGCCTCACTCCAGGCGGTGGGGGCCGACCCATATCCGCGGTGACCTCCGCGGTCCCGTGAGATAGCGCCTTCCCTCCACCACAACCGCCCCACCCCAGCGTGTTGAGTTCAGGCGCAAGAGACGCATCGACGAACCTCTCCATGATCGGGCCGGGGCGTTAACCTCGGGAGACGCGTTCCTCCGGCGGCGGTGGGCCGAACCGGACACCCGAAGGAGTTCGCCCGTGGTCAGCACCCTGGCGGTCCCCGGCAGCTATCCGACCGTGCGCGACGCCCTCGAGGTGGCGCCGGACGGGGCGGTCATCGCGCTCGCGCCCGGCACCTATCGGGAACGCCTCGAGATCCGCGGCCGGCGGCTGACGATCCGGGGCGGCGGCGAGGCGGTCCTCGACGCGTCCGGGTTGGACGGCCCGGCGCTCGAGATGTCCGCCAGTGAGGTGTCCGTCGAGGGCATGACGCTGTCCTCCGGCGACTATGCCGCTGTCACCGTCGCGGGCGGGCGGCTCGTCCTCCGGCAGTGCGAGATCACCGCCGGGTTCGGCGCCGGGGTGCAGGCCACCGACGGCGCGGTCGTCGAGGCCGGCGAGGTGCGCGTCCTGCGGGCCCAGTACGGCTTCGTCTTCTCCGACGCGGGCGGCGCCGTGGAGTCGAGCGAGGTGCGCGGCATCTCCGACGACGGCGTCATCGTGCGGCTCGGCGCCGACCCGGTGCTGCGCGGCACGACGGTGGCCGAGTGCGGATACCGCGGGATCTACGTCTACCAGTCCGGCCGTCCGGTGATCGAGCGCTGCGACGTCTCCGGCACCGGCGACGCCGGCATCGTGGCAGCGCACGGCAGCCAGCCGCGGATCGTGGAGACCTGGGTGCACGAGACGCGCGGCCCGGGCATCGTGATCGGCCCGGGCTGCACGGCCGTGGTCGACCAGTGCCGGGTGGAGCAGACGGCCGACCCGGCCGTGCTCGTCGACCCGGCGGCGACCGCGACCGTGACGCTGAACGAGAGCGGCGCCCCACTCCGCTCGGCCGGCACGACGCAGGACGCCGCCGCTGTCGACCGGCTGCTCACCCAGCTCGACTCGATGATCGGCCTGGCCGGGGTGAAGGGCGAGGTCCGCGCGCTGATCGACGAGATCCAGGTGAACGAGTGGCGGCGCACCGCCGGGCTGAGCGTCGGCGCGGTCAGCCACCACCTGATCTTCACGGGCGCGCCGGGCACCGGGAAGACGACGGTGGCCCGCGTCTACGGCCAACTGCTGAAGGCGCTGGGCGTGCTCCCGAACGGCCAGTTCCGCGAGGTGTCCCGGCGCGACCTGGTGGGGCAATACATCGGCCACACCGCCGAGAAGACCACCTCGGTCTTCGAGGAGGCGATGGGCGGCGTCCTCTTCATCGACGAGGCCTACACCCTGGCCCGGGCCGGCGGCGCCACGGCCGACTTCGGCCAGGAGGCGATCGACACGCTCGTGAAGCTGATGGAGGACCACCGCGATCAGGTGGCGGTCATCGTCGCCGGCTACACGAAGGAGATGTCCGACTTCCTCGACGCCAACTCGGGCCTGGCCTCCCGGTTCGCGAAGACCCTCGAGTTCGAGAACTACGGCCCCGACGAACTCGTGATGATCGCCGACCGGATCGCGCGCAACGACGACTACATCTTCGCGGCCGGCCTGCCGACGGCCCTGCACGAGCACTTCACCCACCTCGAGCGCGACCGCAACTTCGGCAACGCGCGCGAGGCCCGCAAGCTGCTCGAGGGCATGCGCAAGGCCCAGTCCGGCCGGCTCCGGGCGTTGGGCCGCATGCCGAGCCGCGACGACCTGCGAACCCTCATGCTCGACGACCTGAGAGCCGCGACGCGATGACCGCCCGGGTGACGAGGGCAATGACGATCATGATTACCTGGATAGGATGTCCCCACTACGGATCGTAGGGAGCGGACGTGGCGCATCCAGGGCACGGCGAGCCGGGCTACGGCGTGCCGGGCTACGGCGTGCCGGGCTACGGCGTGCCGGGCTACGGCGTGCCCGGACAGCCACCGAGCGGCCACCAGCCCTCCGGCCCGCCGCCCCACGGTCCGCGCCCTCCGAACGGCCCCCGCCCACCCACGGTCGGAGCCGGTGTCCCTCTCAGCACGGGCCAGGCGAGGCCCTGGCCGCCGCAGACAGGTCCGATGCCGCACTCCGCCCGAGGAGTCATGCAGGGCCCGCCACCCCAGCGCCCACCCAAGCCGACGGCGGTGCCCGAGGAGACGGTCACGGCGATACCCCGGCGCGGACACCTGGGACCCCTCAGCCTCGCCCAGATCCTGGTGGCCGAGGGCTCCCTCCTCGGCATCGTCGCGGCCGCCACCCAGGGCGTCATCCCGGCCCTGGTCACCACGGTCGCGGCCGCCGCGCTGCTGTTCGTCTTCTTCGCCCGCGGCCACGACCGCTGGTGGCTGGAACACCGAGCCCTGACCCGGGACCACCGGCGCCGCCGTTCCGCACGGCGCGAAGCCGAGGCCGGACCGGTACTCGCCGCCCTCCGCACCATCGCCCCCGGCCTGAGGATCCGCGACGTCCACACGACCACCACAGGCCAGGCCACCAGGGAAACCGGCACGACCGGCCTGAGCGTGACGGCAACCAATCTGAGCACGACAGCGATCGGCGAGGGCACCACGACGAGTGGCGACGGCACGACGACCGGCGGCGACGAGAAGCCGACCGGTGTGGCCCGCGACGAGGCCGGCTGGTTCGGGGTGGTGGCCCTCGACGAGCCCGGCCCGGTACCGCTCGACACCCTGATCGCCGCCCTGGCCGCCACCGATCAGCCCGGCCTGACCCTGGAACTGGTCACCCACACGGTCCCGGCCCCCACCCCGGACCTGCCGCCCACGTCGCCGGCCATCACGTCCTACCGCCTGTTCGGCGACGGCGCCCCCGCGCACCGGGAGTCGTCGCTGAGTGTCCGGCTCGACGCGAAGGCCCTCGCCGAGTCCGTGATGGACCACACCACCGACCCGTCCGAGGCGGCCCGGCTCACCGCCGCCCTGACCCGCAAGCTGGCCACGACGCTGCGCCGCCAGGGCATCCCGAACCGCGTGCTCGACGCCGGTGAGCTGCTCGCCACCCTCGCCCGATCCTGCGACATCGACGTGAGCGACCCGTACCCGGCCGAGGTGGCCGAGGAGTGGAACCACTGGCGCTCCCACCACCTGATCCACCGCACCTACTGGCTGGAGACCTGGCCGGAATCGGTCACCGACATGGGTCCACTGCTCTCCTGGGCGTCCGCCGCCCCGGCCTCGCAGACCAGCGTCGCGCTGATCCTCGACGCCACCCACGCCGACGACATCGCGATCCGCGCGCTCATCCGCCTGTCCACCCGCCCCGACGCCGACCTCGACGCCCTGGGCGAGGTGTTGCGCGAGGGCGCCCGCCGAGCCGGCGCCGAACTGCGGTCGCTCGACGGCGAGCAGGGCATAGCGGCCTACGCGACAGCCCCGACAGGAGGCGGCGCAGGATGACGGAACCCCACAGCCGCCCGCAGCGAGAAAACCCGGAGCAGTTCCCCGGCCAGCAATTCCCAGCTCAACGGTCCGCGGCCGAGCAACCAGCGCCCCAGCCTCTCCCGGCCCAGCAGCAAGCGCCCCAGCAACCAGCGCCCCAGCAATTCCCCGGCCAGCAGCAAGCGCCCCAGCAGCCGGCACCCCAGCATTTCCCGGCTCAACAGTTCCCGGCTCAACAGTTCCCGGCTCAACAGTTCCAAGCCCACCATCCCGCGGCCCAGCAGGTCGCCGCGAGCGCCGCCGCGCCGCCAGCCCAGGCTCAGGCCCCAGCCCAGGCCCCGGCCCCGAACGCCTTCCGCACCGAAACGGCGGCACCCCACCGGCCGGGACGCCCGCCACGACCGCCGCAGACCGACGACCCGGCCGACCCCACCGGACCGTCCGGGCGCACGTCCCGCCTGCGCATCGGCTGGCATGCGATCCCGAGGCCCGCCCTGCGCCGGTTGACGGCCGCACCTCAGCATCCGGACCGGGCCGCTGCCGGACTTCTGCTCGGCCACAGCCGGCAGCAGGCCCCCGTACATCTGAAGCTCTTCGATCCGAGCCCGGCGCGCCTCGCCCTGATCGGCGGCGTCTGGGCCGCGCAGCTCTTGATCTTCAGAGCTTTCGCGATCGGCGCGCGGGTCATGGTGGTGACGACCGAGCAGCGCGCGTGGTCGGGCTTCGGCGAGCGGGCGACCGGGCAGTACCACCGGCTCACCGTGCTGGCGGGCGAACCGGACACGCTGCCGCCGGGTACCCCGCAGACGCCGGCGCTGATCGTCTATGACCTGGGCGTGACCGGTCCGGCCACCGCTCCCCCGCTCGGGCCGTGGACGACGCAGCTCACGGTGCTGCGGCAGCTGGATCGGCCGGGTGTCGCGACGCTGCAGGAGGCGGGCATGACGCTGATGCAGCGGCTGGGCGGCGACGAGGCGACGCTCGCGGCCGCGACGCTGCGGCTCGACCAGCAGAACGGGCGGCTGCTGCAGTTCATGACGGACGACATGGTGGCGCTGGTCGGCGACGGCCCGGACCGGTTCGTGCAGCTCGGCCAGACCGATGTGGAGCAGCAGCACCTGGGCCTGCCGAGACGCTGAAAAGCGGACGGACCTAGCGAGCGGGCGGGCTCCAGGCCAGCTGCACGAGCCGAGCCCCGTGCCTGCGCGTCACCATCCAGGCGCGGCCGGGCGGCAGCGGCTGCGGCTTCAGGTTGCCGAAGATCGCACCCTCCTCGCGCGGCCCGGACATCAGGATCCCCGGCGACGCGAGCTCGCGGATGCGGCTCACGATCGGCTCGAAGAGCGCCCGCGAAGCCCCGCCGGTCCGGCGCGTGAGCACGACGTGCAGGCCGATGTCGCGGGCCTGCGGCAGGAACTCGAGGAGCGGCTGGAGGGGCGCCTGGCCGACCAGGTCGTAGTCGTCGACCAGGACGTACAGCTGCGGCCCCTTCCACCAGCTGCGGCTCGCCAGCATCTCCGGGGTGACGTCCGGTCCGGGCAGCCGTTCCCGCATGGCGACCGCCACCTGGTTGATCAGGTCGGTGGTGACCTGGGCGGACGTCCCGTACCCGACGGTGTGCTCGGCCGGGACGCAGCCGAGCAGGCTGCGCCGCAGATCGACGAGGAGGATGCGGGCCTGCGCCGGGGTGTGGCTCGCCGCGATCGACTTGGCGAGGCTGCGCAGGAACGAGCTCTTGCCGGACTCGACGTCGCCGAAGAGCAGCGCGTGCGGCTCGTTGTCGAAGTCGAGCCAGACCGGCTGGAGGTCGTTCTCGGCGATGCCGATCGGGATCTTCTCGCCGTCGGCGGGCGGCAGGTTCTCGTACGGAAGCTCCGCCGGCAGCAGGCGCACCCGCGGCGCCGGCGCGCCGGTCCAGTGCTCGGTGGAGTGTTTGACCAGTTCGGCGACCGCGTCGGCGAGGTCGTCGACGCGCTGCTCGCGGTCGATCCGGGGCAGCGCCGCGAGGAAGTGGTAGCCGTCCGGGGTGAGGCCGCGGCCGGGCGCCGACTCGGGCACGTTGACGGCTTCCCGCCGGTTGATGGCCGAGTCACTGGGTTCGCCGAGCCGCAGTTCGAGGCGGGTGCCGAAGACGTCGCGGATCTGCGGGCGGATGTCCATCCAGCGGTTGGTGGCGGCGAGGATGTGGATGCCGAAGCCGAGGCCGCGGTTGGCGATCTCGTGGACCGTCGCTTCCAGGTCCTCGAACTCGGACCGCAGCGTCGCCCACCCGTCGACCACGAGGAAGACGTCGCCGAACGGGTCCTCGCCGAACCGGCCCTGCGCCTTGGACCGCCGGTATGCCGCCGCGCCCTCGACGTTCTCCCGGGCGAAGAGGTCCTCCCGGGCCCGCATGAGGCCGTGCAGTTCGGCGATGGTCCGGCGCACCCGGTCGACGTCGCGGCGGGTCGCCACGCCGCCGACGTGCGGCAGGTCGGCGAGCGCGCCGAGCGGCCCGCCACCGAAGTCGAGGCCGTAGAACTGGACCTCGCGCGGCGTGTGGGTCAAAGCCAGGGAGGCTATGAGCGTACGCAGGAGGTTTGATTTTCCGGATTGTGCGGCGCCGACCACGACGACGTTGCCGGCCGCCCCGGACAGGTCGAGCCAGAGGGGGTCGCGGCGTTGCTCGAACGGCTTGTCGACGATGCCGCCGAGTGCGTGGAGTGATCCGAACCGGTCGGCGGCGTCGACGGTGAGCCCGCGGTCGGGCATCGTGACGGCGGGCGGCAGCATCTGGCCGAGGGTGGGCGCCGTGTCGAGCGGGGGAAGCCAGACCTCGTGTGCGGCGGCGCCCTGGTTCTCCATCTGCCGGACCAGCACTTCGAGGAGCGTGTCGCCGCCCTCCTCGACCTTCGCCGGCTCTTTTTGTACGGACTTTTCCGACTCATTCCGCAGGGAAGCCGCGTAGAACGTCGAGTACTCCCGGATCGGATCGCTCGCTTCAGTAGCTCCGGCCACCGGCGCCCCGTCCCTGCGGACCGGGCCGGAGACGTACGCCGCCTTGAGCCTGATCAGACCCTCGGTGCCGGTGCGGAGGTAGCCGTGGCCGGGCGAGCGCGGCAGCTCGTACGCATCGGGCGCCCCCAGAACCGCCCGGCTCTCCATCGACGAGAACGTGCGCAGGCCGATCCGATAGGAGAGGTGCGATTCGAGGCCGCGCAGCCGCCCCTCCTCCAGCTTCTGCGAGGCGAGCAGCAGATGGATGCCGAGCGAGCGGCCGACGCGTCCGATCTGGACGAACATGTCGATGAAGTCGGGCCGGGCGCTGAGCAGCTCGGAGAACTCGTCGACGATGAAGAGCAGGCTGGGCAGCGGCGCGAGCGGCACCCCGGCCGACCGCGCCCGCTCGTAGTCGCGCTGTGAGGCGTAGTTGCCGGCCTTGCGCAGCAGCTCCTGGCGCCGGTTCAGCTCACCGGAGATCGCGCCGAGCATCCGGTCGACGAGGGGGAGCTCGTCCTCCAGGTTCGTGATCATCGCGGCGGTGTGCGGCAGCCGGTCCAGCGAGGCGAACGTGGCGCCGCCCTTGAAGTCGACGAGCACGAAGTTGAGGATCTCCGGGCTGTGCGTGAGGCCGAGCGCGAGCACCAGCGTGCGCAGCAGCTCCGACTTGCCGGAACCGGTCGCGCCGACCAGCAGACCGTGCGGGCCCATGCCGTCCTGCGCCGACTCCTTGAGGTCGAGCTCGATGGGCCTGCCGTCCAGACCCACCCCGATCGGAACCCGCAGACGGTCACGATTGGGGCGACTGGCCCAATGCCTTTCAAGATCTATTTTGTACGGGTCGGCGACGGCGAGCAGTTCGGAGAGGCCCATGTCCTGCGACACGGCCGGTTGGTCGGCGAAGGAGGCGGCCGAGAGTCGCAGCGGGGCGAGTTCGCGGGCCAGCACCTCCGCCTGTTCGAGACCGAGCGCGTCCGCCCGGCCCACCTCGGCCGGACCGTCCATCGTGGTGCCGGTGACCGTCCCGTCCGCGGCGATGTCGAGCACCACCGAGCTGTCGTCGAGCAGCCGGGGCGGCGGCACCGAGAGGTCGAGCAGGGTCACACCGGCCACGCCGCCCTCGGTCATGAGGTGGTCCGAGCCGGCCGTCGAACCGCCGTCGATGATCACCACGACGTGCGGGTTCTGGATCGTGCCGGGGTCGAAGCGCGGCCGGTTCAGCAGTACGTCGTCGAGCATCGCCTCGAGTGCCGGGATGCTCGGCGCGACCAGCCGCACCGGGCCCACCGCGTCGGTCTTGCCGGGGTGCTGGGCGTGCGGCAGCCACTTCGCCCACTCCCACCGCGACCGGCGGTCGTCCGGCACGCAGATGCCGATCCGCAGGTCGTCGGGGGCGTGGAAGACCACCATCTGGGCGATCAGCGCGCGGGCGAAGGCCTCAGGCTCACCGCCCCTGACGTAGATGCGCGAGAAGTCGCGCAGCGACACCGACACCGGAAGATCTGGAACTACCGAGTACGCGGTGACGAATCGCCGCAGCGCCGTGGCGCAGAGCGGCTCCAGCTCGTCGACCGGCCGGGTCTGCGGCGGCACGAGCCGGGTCGCCACCTCCTGCGCGCCGACCGCGATCCGGACCACGCTGAAGTCGGCGTCGCCGCGCCGGCGCTCCCAGAGCCGGCCGCTGTCGATGAAGCCCCACAGCGTCTCCGGGTCGGGGTTGCGGTAGTAGAGCGCCTCCCGCTGCTGCTTGATCGTGGTGCGCAGCTGGGCCCGCAACTGGGAGAGATGACGCAGGTACTGCCGGCGCGCCTCGATCATCTCGCGCTTGCCGGGGCCGCTCGTGTTCGCGGCCATCATGGCGATCATGCCGAGGATCGAGACACCGTACATCGCACCGGCCACATAGGTGATCGGCCCGCCCCGGCCGGCGCCCATCATCAGGGCCATCGCGCCCGCGCCGGCGCCCATCGGCAGGATCATCAGCATCCGCGTCCAGGCCTTGCCGCTGGGCTGCGGGACCTCGGGCGGGGGCTCGAGCAGCACTTCACCGGCGGGCATGGCGGGCGCCGGGCGGCGCGGCGGGCGCTTGATGATCGTGACGGTCACACGGGCTCCTCACGCTTCGCGTCAATATTATCCGTCCTCTGTGCTGTTAGCCTTACCTCTCGTGCTCGCGGTGATGCAGGGAGTGATCATGACCGCATCGGGGAGCCCCAGCCTGGCCCGGGTCACCGTCGCCGCGCCGACCCGCCGCATGGATCTCGCTCTGCCCGACAACATGCTGGTCGCCGAACTTCTCCCCCATCTGCTCCGGCACGCCTCGCCGGAGGAGCCGGCCGACCTCACCGGCGGCTGGGTGCTGCGCCGCGCCACCGGGACCGCCCTCGAACCGGGCCGCAATCTCGCCGCCCAGGGCGTCCGCGACGGCGAACTGCTGCATCTGAGCCCGGCCCGCGAGGACTGGCCCGAGCTCGCCTACGACGACGTGGTCGAGGTGATCGCGAGCGGTTCCCGGCGGGCCGGCCACACCTGGAGCGACAGCCAGACCCGCCGCTGCGGCCTGGCCGTCACGGCGGGCGCGCTGCTGCTCGGCATCGGTGGCCTGGCCGCCGACGGTCCACCGTGGGTGCTCACCGCGTCGATCGCCCTCGCCGTCGGCGTGGTCCTGGTCGTGGCCGGCATCCTGCTCTCCCGGGCGGCCGGCGACGCCGGGGCGGGCGCGATCGTGGCGGCGTCCGGTCTGCCGTACGCGTTCCTCGGCGGCGCCTGGCTGCTCGCGGCGCCCGGGATCGGCGCGCCCGGCCTGCTGCTCGGCTCGTCCACCCTGCTGGTGCTGAGCGTCCTCGGCCACGTCGGCGTGGCCGGCCTGACCCGGCTCTTCGTGGCCGGGATGGCGGCCGGCCTGACCGGTCTGCTCGCCGCCTCGCTGGCGCTGGCCGGGATGTCCGCCGAGGGCGCCGCCGCGGTGGCGCTGACCGCGGCGATCGGCCTGCTCCCGGCCTACCCGGTCCTGTCCGGCTGGCTCGGCCGCCTGCCCTATCCGGAACTGCCGAACCGCGCCGAGGAGATCCTCGACGACAAGCCGGTCCCCCGCCGCGAAGACGTCTTCGCCGCCGTGGTCCGCTCCGCCGAGGTGCTCACCGGCCTGCTCCTCTCGGCCGCGCTGTGCAGCTTCGTGGCGATGACGTACCTGGCCCTCTCCGGCCCCACCGTCTCCTCGGTGCTGCTCATGGTCGCCGCGGTGGCCGCCCTGCTGCTCCGCGCGAGGCTGCTGCCGACCGCCCCGCAGCGCGTTCCTCTGCTGGTGGCGGGCTTCGCCTGTCTGGCCGGCCTCGGCGCCGGCCCGGTCGTCACCGGCACGGTCCCGGGTTACGCGCTGCTCGCCGGCGCCCTGCTCGCCGCCGCGATCGCCCTGCCCGCCGCGCTCGTCTTCAGCAGACGCCCGCCGTCGCCCTACCTCGGCCGCGCCGCCGACATCCTCGACGTGGTCGCGATCATGGCGCTGATCCCGCTGGCCTGCGCCGTCATCGGCGTCTACGACGAGATCCGCGGCCTGTTCGCCTCGATCGGCGGGTGAGGCCGTGACCTCCCGCCGCGACCAGCTCCAGTCCTACCAGTTCATGAACCAGCGGGTGATCTCCGCCTTCGTCATGCGCGAGACCGATCCGGCCCAGTCCCCGCTGCGCCGCGGCATCGGCGCCCTCTTCGGCGGCCTCATGATCGCGGTCCTGGTGGCCGCCGTGTACGGCATCTACGGCGTCCTGACCCGCAGCGGCCCCGACCAGTGGCAGGAGGACGGCTCGGTCGTGGTGGAGCGGGAGACCGGCGCCAGTTTCGTCTACCTCCGCGACAAGCTTCACCCGGCCCTCAACTTCACCTCGGCGAAGCTGGCGGCGGGGAGGCCGAACCCGCAGGTGTTCCGGGTGGTCGCGAAGTCCCTGACCGACGTGCCGCGCGGCGTGACGATCGGGATCGCGGGGGCGCCGGCCTCGCTGCCCAACGCTGACCAGCAGGTTCGGTTGCCGTGGTCGATGTGCGCGGTCCCGGAGGATCCGCCGCGGTCGGTGTTGCTTGTCGGTTCTTCTCCTGCCGATTCCGGTGCTGACGGTGCCGGCCCGGGTGGCGCCGGCTCGGGTGGCGCCGGCTCGGGTGGGGCTCCGCTCGGTGATCGGGCTCTTCTGGTGGCGGGTGATCCGGCCGGCGGCGCCAACCTGGTCTGGCAGGGCCGCAAGCACCTGATCCGGAACGCGCGGGTCACCGTCCCGGCCCTCTTCGGCGCGGTGTCACCGACCCCGGTAAGCGTGGCCTGGCTGAACGCGCTGCCCACCGGCGCCGACATCGCCCCGATAGACGTGGACGACCGCGGCGAGGCCTCGAACGCCGTGGACGGTTTCGACAACGGCGACGTGCTCTTCAACGAGACCGGCAACGGCCGCCAGTTCTACCTGGTCCTCGACGACAGACTGGCCCCGATCACGCCCCTCCAGCAGGCCGTCCTGAACGCCGCCTTCCCCGCCGACCCGCAGGAGATCTCCGCGGCCGACGTGGCCCGTTTCGACCCGCAGCCCCTCGACCCCGACGCCGACCCGGCAGTGCAGGGCCCGCAGCAGGTCCCCGATCTGGCAGCGATCAGCCAGGGTACGGCGGCCTGCGCAGTGACCCAGAACTCCCCGAACCCGCCGACCGTGCTGATCGACGTCCCCGCCGCGGCCCTCTCCACCGCGGTGCCGACGGAGGGCGCCACTTCCCAGGGCGAAGCCCTGGCCGACGCCGTGCAGGTCCCCCCGGGCCGCTTCGAACTCATCCGCTCGGCGGGAGGTCTCCAACTCATCACCGACCTGGGAGTCCGCCACCCCCTCGCCGACCCCGACGTGGCCGCACTGCTCGGATACGCCCCTCAGAACGCCACCGAGATCCCCACTCCGCTACTGAACGCCATCCCGGCCGGAGTGACCCTGGATCCCGCCGAAGCCCTGAAGCCGGTATCCGCCACAGTGGACTGACCGCCCCTACCAAAGTCCTCAGCGCCGTGGCCGCAGATCTCAAGGCTCGCAGCCCCGAAGCCCGCGCCCTCACCGGAGCGCGCCACCCGAGGCCCGCAGCCCCAAAGCGCGCGCCCCGAACCCACAGCCGGCGCCCGCAGTCCGCCGTCTCGGAGCCCTCCCCAAAGCTCGCCACCCTCGGAGCCCACGCCCCGACCCCCAGCCCGGCACCCGCAGTCCGCCGTCCCGGAGCTCTTCCCCGAAGCTCGCCACCCCTCGGAGCCCGAAACATGGGAGTCGGGAGCCGCAGTCCATCAGCGGATCGCATCGTCGAGGAGCATGATCGGCGGGCCGGGCTCGAGCGGCTCCACCCGCGCGGGAAGCGCAGGCGCCACACCGGGACGCCATCCCCGTCGTCGGCTGCGGCGCATAGCGGCCGCGGCGATCACCACAGCGACGGCGAGAAGGCTCGCGACAAGCGCCCCGACCAGGGCGTAAGCCCGGCGGCGACTCTCCACCCCGGTGTCCTCGGGCGAGACGGCTTGCACACCCGGCAAGGCACGGCTCTCCGGCGGAACCAGCTGACCGGTGATCGCCGCCATCGGATCGATCACCCCGGCGCCGAACGCGGGACCCGCCGGCGCCGGCCCGGCCGTGCCGGTCAGCAGCCGCACGACCTCGCGCGTACTGAGATCCGGCCGCCGATCGTGCACCAGCGCGGCGGTGGCGCCGACGAACCCGGCCGCCACCCCGGTACCGGTTACCTCGACGATCCCCCGCCCGGTCTGCAGGGTCGGAACCGCGACGCCGGGAGCCACCAGATCGACGAAATCCCCACGCTGCGATTCCGGCCAGATCCGGCCGTTCTGGTCGATCGCACCCACGCCGATCACGTCCCGATAGGCGGCCGGATACGGCGTCGGATTCCCTTCGTCGGCCCCGCCGAGATCCCCGGCAGCCGCCACGACGACGACACCCTGGTCGACCGCGGCCGCGACGGCGGCTTCGAGATCCCGATCGTCCTCGTAGACCGGACTGACCACGACCACGACGTCAGCCCCGTTACCGACCGCCTGATCAATCCCGGTCGCCAGCGTGTCCGGGTCGATCTCCGAGCCGACCGGGTCGTCAAGCTGCACCCGAATAGGCAGAACGCGCGAATCAGGCGCCAACCCGGTGATGCCCTCGTCGTCGCCGGGCCGGCCCACGATCACCCCTGCCACCTGCGTGCCCGTACCGGTGCAGTCGTCACCGGCCGATCCCCCGTCGACCGCGTCGATGCCGTTGAGCACACGCTGCCTCAACTGCGGCTGCCCACTGTCGACCCCGGTGGAGAGGACCGCGACACGTGCACCGGTACCGTCAGCGACCGTCTTCAGCGAGTCGGCGTCGAGCGCGTCGCGCGCCCAGGAGCCGGCGATGTCCGACTCACCGGGCTCGGCGCAATTCTGTCCCGGAGCGGCCAAAGCTTGAGCCTGCGTCCCCTTAACCGCCCGGGCCGCCTGCGCCCCCTTAACCGCCCGGGCCGCCTGCGCCCCCTTAACCGCCTGGACCGCCTGGGCCCCCTGGACCGCCTGCGCCCCATCGGCCTTCTGGGCCGCCTGCACCTCCTGGGCCGGCCGCGCCGCCTGGGCCGCCTGCGCCGCCTGGGCCGGAGCCGGCACGAGCACGACAAGCAGCGCGGCGACGACAGCGAATCCCGTGTGCCTCATGACGACTTCCCATCCAGGTCTCAGTCACGCCCGGTTTGCGACGCCTCACTCAAATTGCGGGGCGGACCGGCCGCCGGCCTCACACCGGCGACCCGTCGCCCACCACCGCGCTCATCACATGCCGGCGGCGATCTGCTGATCGACCTGCTGCATCCGCTCCGACGAGGCGCCGAGCTTGACGCCCACGCTCGCCAGCGCCGCCTTGATCTCGGTGGCGCCCTGGTTCCACTTCTGCCGCGCCTCGTCGCAGGCGGTGCCGGCCGCGCCGGTCCAGTCCGCGGCGAAGAGCTGCGTGAACGCCGTGTACAGGTCGTTGAGCTGCTGGTCCATCTGGTTCTGGAAGGTGTTGATCGAGGCGGACGCCTCGGTGATCTGGCCGAAGTTGTAGGTGATGTTCATTTCTGCTCTCCCCGATCTCGATCGCGAGCGCTCAGCCGCGCAGGATGCTGACTACGGAACCGTCGGCGCCGGAACCCGCGGAGCGGATCGCCTGCGCGGCCTCCTCGTCGTTCACGCCGTACGTCGTGGAAGCGGCGGACATCTTGCCCGCCAGCTCGTCGAGAGCGCTCATGATCTTCGACAGGCCGTCGTTGAGCTGAACCGAGACGTCCTGGAGCGCGTTGTTCGCGGTACCCGCGAAGGCGCCGCCGCTGAGGGCCTGGATCTCGCCCATCACCCGGCTCATGCCCTGCGAGATGCTCTGCCCGGTCTCACCGCAGCGGTTGGCCATAGCGGTGAGCTGTTCCTGAGTGGCATGGACTTGCCCGAAACCTGCCATTGCCCTTCTCCCCAGTCCTCGAAAGTGGGTTATGCCCTCCCGTACGCCAGCCGGGCGGACTCGGTTCGAACCGGTTTCCGGAAGAGTGCGTACTCTCCAGCGTCACCCGATCACCGCAAGCGACAGTGGTCATGATCAATACGGGGAGGCGTGATGGGCACCGAAAACCCCTATCCGGAGCAGACCTCGGCAAACGCCGCGGCACCGTGGCTGCGTGGCGGTCCGGCGATCGCGGTCGATCTGGACGGCCTCCGCGAGTACGCACGACTCCTCGCCAGTCAGCAAGCTGACATATCCGCGCGTTCCGGATATCTCGCACCGCTGACCGAGATGCCGGCCCGGGCCTTCACGGGCGACGTGCTGGGTGAGGCCGACGCGGTCCGTGCCGGCCTTCAGGCGAACGCGGCCGAGCTCGGCACCTATCTCGGCAAGCTGGCCGAGTCGCTCGGCAATGTGGCGAATGCGGCGCAGACCATCGCCGAGAGCTACCGATCCACCGACGCGGTCGCCGCCGCCTCCCTCGACGACGTGCTGTTCGCGTTCGGCGACAAGACCGTCCCCCGGCCGGCCGGGCTTCCGGACGAGCTCGGCACCACGTATCTCGAGCAGCAGATGGCCGGCGCCGCCACTCCTCCGCCCGCGGACAGCATGTCCTGGCGGGAGGGTCCGATCACCCCGGTCTCCGCCTATCAGACCCTGCAGATTTCGACCGGGCCGAACGGCGAGCGCCGTGAGGTGTCCACAGTGAACGCGCCCGGTGGCGTCTCGACCGCCACGACCACGATCTTCGGCCGCAACGGCGAGCCGGTCTCGGCCTCCACGACACGCACGTCGAGCCGCGTCGATGGCCCGATCCGGACCACGACGGTGGAGACCTTCGGCGAGGACGGCACGCTCACCGCGACGACCAAGACCTCGATCGCGTACGACGGAACCGACATCGCCGAAAAGAGCACCGAGACGGTGGACGCGGAGGGGCGGACCACCAGCCTGACCACGGAAAAGGTTGATCCGGTCACGCGGGAGAGCACCACGAGCACGTATCGCCCGAGCGAGAGTGGCGTGCTCGAGGAGACCAACCGGGTGACGACCGGAACCCGCACTTCCGGCCCGAGTGTGAACGGCTGAGCCATGGGTGAATATTGGGGCGCCACCGCCGATCCGAACTACGGGTACAGCCCGTACAGCGGGCAGACGCGTTACGGCACGCATCCGTCGTCGCAGATCCCGTTCACCGCGCCGCCCGGCGCCGGCAATCCGCTCACCGTCGAGGCGGTCGCCGTGAAGATCCGGAACCTGCACCCGGAGCAGATGGCCGCCCTCGCCGACCAGTGGCAGAACACCTGGTCGTTCATGGCCGACATCAGGCACTTCGTCGTCCAGCAGAGCACCGTGCTGCAGGACGAGCACTGGCAGTCCCCGGCCGCCCGCGACGCGTTCCTGCGCAAGGGCCCCGGCGAGGCGCTCACCTACCTCGACGTCTGGATGGACGCCGCCCAGAACAACGTGACCGCCCTGCGCCACCTCGTGAACGTCTCGCTCGACGCCCGCCGCGACCTGGACCAGCTCCTGGCCCGCTACGAGCGCGAACTCCAGGACGCCCAGAACGTCAGCTTCGGCGAGAACCTGGGCTCGTTCCTCACCAGCGGCGTCAGCTGGAACGCCGCCCGCGAGGAGGAGATCGCCGAGGACCAGAAGGAGATCCGCGAGCGGTACCGCCGCGAGGCCCAGACCCTCGCCCACCGCTACGGCGACCAGTTCTTCGACTACATCGCCGTGGTCTCCAGTGGCGTAGGTCCACCGGTACAGCCGATGAACGCCGTACTCAGCCAACCGGCTGCCCTCCCTCCCGCCGGAATCCCCGGCGCCCAGAACCTCCCGGCCGAAACCGGTCCGGCCTTCGTCACCGAGCCGGTCGCCAACCAGCCCGGCCTCAACCCGCCGGGTGTCACGCCCCCGGGTCTCACTCCCCCGGCCCTGACCCCACCGGCCCTGCTGCCCCCCGGCGTCGTACCTCCGGGCGTCACCCCACCCGCCGTGAACCCGCCGGCAGTGATCAGGCCTCCCGGCACGACGCCTCCGGGCCTGACCCCGCCAGGAACCGTGCCGCCCGTACTGCGGCCGCCCGGCGTGGTACCGCCCGCAGTCCGTCCCCCCGGCACACTCCCGCCCGGCGCGTTCCCGCCCGGCGGCCAGGCCCCCGGCCCGGGCGGCCTACCCCCGGGAGCCCCCACGCTGCCGCCCGGATCGCTGCCGCCCGGCACCACACCCCCGGGAACGCTGCCGCCCGGAACGACCCCGCCCGGAGTGACCCCCGGAACCATTCCCCCGAGCGTCATCCCGCCCGGGCAGCCCTTCCCGCCCGGCACCCTGCCTCCCGGCACCCTCCCTCCTGGACAGATAGCCCCGCCGAGCACAATCCCGCCGGCCACGATCCGCCCACCGCTGCCCGGCCAGTTCGGCCGCCACGGAAGCGCTCCCGGCCAGCTACCGCCACCCGGCAGCGCCCCGCCTCCGGGCCGCTCCCTGCGCCGCCCGGGCGGCCCGCCGTCCACCTCCACTTCGCCGTCCGCCTCCACGCCACGGGCCCCGCAGGCAGGCCGCCACATCCGCCGCCCCGGCCAGCCCTTCCCGCCGCCGTCGACACCCCCGCCCGGCCGCCCCGGAAGCCGCCCCACCACACCGGTACCGCAGCAGCCCGGCCGCCCCGGCACCGCCGGCTCCCAGCGCCCAGGCCCGCTGCCCGGCGGACCGAACGGCCCCGGCACGCCCGGAGGACGCCTCGGCGTCACCCCGAACGCCCCGACAACCCCGCCCGGCCAGCGCCGCGGCCCCCAGACGGGAGGCCCCGGCACTACCGGCGGCCGTCCCGCAGTCCCGCCCGGCAGCCCCGCCGGGCCCAGCGGACGCCCGGGATTCCCGCCCGGCGGCCCCGGAAGCCAGGGCGGCCGAGGCGGTCCCGGCACCCCGCCCGGCGGCCCCGGAAGCCAGGGCGGCCGGCGTGGTCCCGGCACCCCGCCGGGAAACCCGGGCACCGCCCGCTCCGGAGGCACGCCGGGCGGTCAGGGCTTCACACCACCCGGAGGCGCACCCCGCACCACAGGCGAGGGCCGCCCCGGACCGACCCCCGGCACTCCAGGCATCAGCCGCCCTGGACCGGGCCGCCCCGTCGCCCCGGGCGTCTGGCGCCCCGGTGACCCCGGCAGCGCCCGGCCCGGCGACCCCGGCAGTGCCCGGCCCGACGCCGCCGGCTACGGCCGGACCGGCAACCCTGGCTACGGCCGGGCCGGCGGCGGGTTCTCCGACGACGGGCTACCGCCCGGCGGGACCGGACGTGCCGGCGGTCCGACCTCGTCTCAGCCAGGACGTGCCGGCGGTCCGACCTCGTCTCAGCCAGGACGTGCCGGCGGTCCGACCTCGTCTCAACCGACGCGTGCCGGCGGTCAAGCCTCGTCTCAGCCGGGACGTGCCGGTGGTCTGCCTCCGGGTGGACGGAGTGGGCCCGGTGGCCTCGACGGACCGGGCGGATGGCTTGGGCCGGGCGAGGGCGATCGGCCACTCGCCGGACCGGGTTCGAGGCAAGCGGGACCTGGGCGAGCGGGACCTGGGCAGGCCGGACCCTGGCAGACCGGGCCCGGGGAGTCCGGATTCGAGCAGCCTGGATCGTCGAGTGGCCAGCGGCGTGGCCTGGAGCAGGGCGGCAACCCCTTTGGTGGGGAGTCGCGCTCTGCAGCTCCGCCCGTACTGAAAAATCCCGCCGCTGAGCGTGAGTGGCGTCCCGGCAGTGCGGAAGAAACCGGGTCTGCGGGCGCAGCCCGCGGGACCGGGGCGAGGCCCGGAACCGCGCCGCCCGTCATCAACCGGCCGACTTCACCGGCGGCACCGGACGCTGCGCCGCCGAGCACATCGGGGCGGGAGCAGGGCGGATCAGGGCGAGGCCAAGGTGGATCAGGGCGGGACCGGGGCGGACCCTGGGCGGACTGGCTCGGGACGGGAGAGTCGCGGCCGCAGGCGGGACCTGGCGTGATCGGCGCTCCCGAGCGGTCCCAGCCGGCTGAGGGGCCGTGGGGTCTGCGCAGCCCGGCGGCCACGAGGCCGGAGGGGACGGTCACGCCCGAGCTGGACAGGCGACGTTTCGGAGGAGATCCGGCTCCGACGCGGGAGCCGGACGATCTGGTCACTCATGAGCAGGCCTTCGGAATCAGGACGCCGGGTGGCGGCGTGGTCGGTGGTTCGACCGCTCCAGACTCCGCCGACGAGAATCGCGATGGCCAATGAAAATTGCTTCTACCGGCCATCACTTCTTTTCATCGCCGGCGCCCTGTCAGCTCCGCGGAATCTTTGCCACGATGGATCTCGCGGCACGGTCGTGCAGACCGCGTCCCTGACCATCCATGATCATCGCGGGGATGAAGAGCCCGAGCAGCACACCGCGGATCAGACCGCGGCGCAGGCCGATCACGCCCCCGTCGGGATAGGAAGCTCCAGCCCGGCTGGATGCCTCCCCCATATAAGAGGTGCAGTGGATGCGCGCGAGGCGCATCCCGGGCGTCTGCCCGAAGAGACCTAGGAAGAAGGTGTTCGCCACGACGAGAACGAGGACCGGAGGCCATGCCTTCTCGGACGGGCTGGCATAGAAGCTCGCGATCAGCAGACAGAGGATCCAGTCGATGACGATGGCCGCCAGTCGCGGACCGAGTCCCGCGGGCTCGATGCCGGCCGGTGTCACGGGGGATTCGTTGACGGAAGCAGCCACGTCTTCCGAGCGTACGCGATAGTGTCCGGGTGATCAGCGTGCGTATCGCCGTGCCCTCTCGGCCCAGTCCGTAACACGGCGGAAACAATAGGGATACGCCGGGGCAACTCCGTACCCATAACGTCGCGACCAGCCTTGCCAGGTGGCGGCCCATGCCGCCCGGTATCGGAAAACTGTGCCAGGAGGACGTGTGTTCGCCAATCCCGAGGAACTCCTGCGATACCTCAAAGACGAGGACGTCAAGTTCGTCGACGTACGTTTCTGTGACCTCCCGGGTGTGATGCAGCACTTCAACATCCCGGTCGAGTCGTTCGACGACAGCGTTGCAACCGACGGCCTCGCCTTCGACGGGTCCTCGATCCGCGGCTTCCAGGCCATCCACGAGTCCGACATGATGCTGCTTCCGGACGTGGCGACCGCCTTCATCGACCCGTTCCGCATCCAGAAGACGCTGGCGCTGAACTTCTTCATCCACGACCCGTTCACCCGCGAGGCCTACTCGCGCGACCCGCGGAACGTGGCGAAGAAGGCCGAGGCCTACCTGGCGGCGAGCGGCATCGCCGACACCGCCTACTTCGGCGCCGAGGCGGAGTTCTACATCTTCGACTCGATCCGCCACGAGACCTCCGCCCACCAGGCGTTCTACTACATCGACTCGATCGAGGGCGCGTGGAACACCGGCCGGGTCGAGGAGGGGGGCAACCGCGGCTACAAGACCGCGTACAAGGGCGGCTACTTCCCGGTCTCCCCGGTCGACCACTACTCCGACCTGCGTGACGCCATGGTGCGCCGCCTGGTCGACACCGGCTTCACCGTGGAGCGCTCGCACCACGAGGTCGGCACTGCGGGCCAGGGCGAGATCAACTACAAGTTCTCGACGCTGCTGCACGCCGGCGACCAGATGCAGCTGTTCAAGTACATCATCAAGAACACCGCGTGGGAGCACGGCAAGACCGCGACCTTCATGCCGAAGCCGCTCTTCGGTGACAACGGTTCCGGCATGCACACCCACCAGAGCCTCTGGCTGGCCGGCGAGCCGCTGTTCTACGACGAGACCGGTTACGCCGGCCTGTCCGACACGGCCCGCTGGTACATCGGCGGTCTGCTGCACCACGCGCCGTCGCTGCTGGCGTTCACCAACCCGACCGTCAACTCGTACCGGCGCCTCGTGCCGGGCTACGAGGCCCCGGTCAACCTGGTCTACTCGCAGCGCAACCGCTCCGCCTGCACCCGTATCCCGGTGACCGGCAGCAACGCGAAGGCCAAGCGCGTCGAGTTCCGCGTGCCGGACCCGTCGTCGAACCCGTACCTCGCGTTCTCGGCCCAGATGATGGCGGGCCTCGACGGCATCAAGAACAAGATCGAGCCGCCGGCGCCGATCGACAAGGACCTCTACGACCTGCCGCCGGAGGAGTGGGGCAGCGTCAAGCAGGTGCCGGGCTCGCTCGACGCGGTGCTCAACTCGCTCGAGGCCGACCACGAGTTCCTCACGGCCGGCGGTGTCTTCACCGACGATCTGATCTCGACGTGGATCGACTACAAGCGCACCAACGAGATCGACCCGGTCCGTCTGCGCCCGACCCCGCACGAGTTCGAGATGTACTACAACGTCTGATCCGCGCTCGCGGGTAAGGCTTGAGGGAACGGCGGCCACGTTTGTGGCCGCCGTTTTCCGTTGGTTTCCCGGCAAGGCAATCCCGGGCAGCGCCCTCCTGACAAGGCGGCGCCCTCCCGGCGGGGTGGCGCCTCGCGCGGGGTGGCGCCTCGCGCGGGGCGGCGCCCTCTCACGGGACGACGCCCTCTCACGGGACGACGCCCTCTCACAGGACGACGCCCTCTCACAGGACGACGCCCATGCCCGGAAATCGCGTCGCCCGGCGGGGGCGGTGGCCTATAGCGTTCCGCCGATGAGCACCCCTACGACGACGCTGTGGCGGCCCACCGGGCCGGCGGAGCTTGAGCTGGTACGCGCCTCCGGGTGGCGGGCCTGGCCGCCGCGCCTGGCCGACCAGCCGATCTTCTATCCCGTGCTGAACGAGGACTACGCCATCAGGATCGCGCGGGACTGGAACGTGCCGCATTCCGGGGCCGGGTTCGTGACGCGGTTCGAAGTGGACAGCGCGTTCCTGAGCCGCTATCCGGTGCGGCAGGTCGGCGGCGACACGATCCTCGAGCTCTGGGTGCCGGCCGGGGAACTCGACGAGTTCAACTCTCACATCGCCGGCACTATCGAGGTCGTCCACGAGTTCCGGTAGGTCAAAGAGCGGTCAGTAGTAGGTGCGCCTGCCGAGGCGCTGGGCCGTGGTCCACAGGCGTAGGGAGCGGCGTTCGGCCAGGGCTATCGCGGCTGCCAGGTCGGGTGGCAGGGCCGCGCTGATGAAGCGGCTCACCGGCGCCGCCAAGGGGTTCTCCCGGGCGGGTCCCGGCACCACCACGCCGAGGTAGGGGCGGCGCAGCGTTCGCGGGGCCACCACCGACAGGATGCGGCGCAGATGGCCCGGCTGGGCGACGATCGCCACCGGGCCGTCGTCGCCGAAGTGGCCCTCGTGTTCGGCGCGGAGGAGGTTCGTCACGGTGTCGATCGAGTGGCGTTCGACGTGGATGGTCTCGTCGGGGATGCCGGCCGAGAGAAGCCAGGAACGCATGAGGTCGGCCTCGGGGACCCCCTGGAAGGTCTCGCCGGGGGCGTCCGGTGTGCTCCACGGGGTGCCCTTGTGGTCGATCGGGGATTTGTAACCGGCGCAGACGATCCGGCCGGGCAGCCGCAGGGAAGCGGCTGCCCGGCAACGGGCCTCACCTCGCGGGGTGAGGCCGGTGGCGTCGGCGTTCCGGCCGTGGCCGGGGATCAGGACGTGCGCCACCTGGGACAGGGTCAGACCGGGCGTTCCCGCGAGTACCTCGAATCGCACATCACCCATGATCGTCCAGCCGGCAGGAAGGAAATGGCCGAGACCAAACGATAGGGGCGAGTCAGAGCAGGCGACCCAGATCCAGGAAGACGGTCTCACCCGTCGCGTCGTCCAGGCCGTCGTTGTCGGTCACCGCATAGGTCCGGCCGTCACCGGCCACGGCCAGGCCCTCGACCTTGTCCTGCACCCAGCCGCCGCCGGCCTTGAGCTGCGGCAACAGGTCTTTCCGCAGCTTCTTGGCGACGGTCGGCACGCCGGACCAAGAGGCCGGGACGCCGGGCCAGGAGGCCGGGACGTCGAAGGTGTAGATCTTCTTGACGGCGGCGAGGGTGCCCCGCTGGTTGTCGCGCTCGATCACGGCGAACGTGTCCTTGTCGACGGCCACCAGCTCGGAGAGGCCGACCCAGCCGGTCGGGGCCGTGTCGAGCGGGTAGAGCAGCCACGACCAGGTCTTCGTCGTCGTGTCGTAGCGGCCGATGCGGGCCGTGTTCGCCGGGTCGCCCTTGATGGCGCGCTGGACCGCGACCCAGACGTACCTGCCCGACTCGGCCACGCCTTCGAGGCCGTTGCTGGTGACGGCGGCCGCGACGTCGGCGGAGAGCGGAATCTCCTCCTGGACGGCGCCGGCCGCGTTCAGGCGGACCAGCAGGTTCGGCGAGGACGCGGAGGCCCCTTCGACCGCCAGCCAGTAGCCGCCCTGCTTGCGGGCCACGAGACCTTCGGCGTCGTACCCGATGGGCTTGCCGTCCTTGGTGACGACCAGCTCGCGGGAGATGACGCCGTCGGTCGACAGGGTCAGGATCCGGGTCGGGGTGTAGACGGAATCGGTCACCGAGACGAGCTTGTCCCGGCTGCCCGGCACCGGCGAGAGCGCCGAGAGCGCGCCCCACGGGATCACGTCACCGGAGGAGCGCGACGAGATCTGCGTGTCCGGACCCGAACCGAAACCGAAGATCTGCACCCCGCCACGGATGCCGATCGACGCGTCCTCCTCCTCGGTGGAGACGACGACGAGGTTCCGGGACGGCACCGCGACGACACCCTCGGGAGCGTTCGAGGTCGGCATCAACTGCTTGAAGCGCGGCTTCGAGGGGTTGGAAACGTCATAGGCCGCCGTGAAGTTGCCCCGCTCCGAGTTGACGAAGACGTACGGAATCCCCTTGAGACGGGCGAAGGTGACGTTCTCCACCTCGATGCCCTTGGCATCCGACCGCTTGTCCGGGTACTGGCCGTGCTCGACCCCGATGTGCTCGAGGGTGTTGCCGGCATCCCAGACGACCTTGCCGGTCTTCTTGTTGAAGATCGACCAGCCGCGCGAGCCGCCCTCGTAGTCACCCTCGTTGGCCGTCGCGAACAGGTCGTCGGTGATCCACGCGACGCCGTCCGGCTCCCGCTTCGCGGTGATCGAGCCGGTTAGGACGATCTGGTCGTCATCGAGAGTGTCGACGCCGGAAACGGTCACGGAGCCGGCGGAGAAGGAGGAGACGACCCGCCCGGACCGCAGCGACACCACGGCCAGATGGTTGTTCTCCTGCAACGAGACGACGGCCTCGTCCCGCGCGTTGATGCTGACATATTCCGGCTCGGGGTCCGTCGGCGCGATCTCCGAGAGGCCCGACAGAGAAACCTTCGAGACCTTCCATGTACGAGTGTCGACCACGGCGAGCCAACCGGCGGGCGCCTGCGGGATCGCGCCGTCGTTGACGTCCTCGTCGCGCTCGTTCTCGATGGCGATCGCGATGTACCGGCCGCTCGGCGCCACGGCGACCGAGTCGGGCTGGCCGCCGAGCTCGATGGAGCGGACGGTCCTGCGCGAACGCGAGTCGATCACGACGAGCTTGCCGGACGGCTCGGTGAAGCTGGTCCGGGTGTTGACACCGGCCAGCAGCAGGTTGCCGAGGTGCGCGACCGAGGTGGGCTCACCGCCGACGGCGAGGGTGCCGGCGGGCTTCGGCCGGGACGCGTTGGTGATGTCGATGAGGCCGAGGCGCTTGCCGGGGCTGTCGGTGTAGACGACAGTCCGGCCGTCCTCGGTGACGGTGGAGATCTCCGCCGCGGCCGTGTCGTCGATCGACGAGTTCAGGTATGCGGGAAACGTCGAGAGGCGCTGGAAGCTGTTGACGTAGCCGTGGGCGGAGGCAGCGGCGGGCGCGCTGGCGACCGCGGCCGCGGTCACGGCCACAGCGGAGACAACCGCCGAGGTGGTACGGCGAATGGACATGCAAGCTGACTACGCGATGATCTTGTCCAGTTCATGGACGTCAGACGAACGGCGGGTGCCGAGGGGTGTCCAGAAGAGCAGAGCCAGGCTGAACCAGACATAAATGTTGCCGCCGATCAGCTCCAGCGGCGGCCGGGGACGCTTCTCCCACCACCAGGTCAGGTGCGAGGTCATCACCACGTACCCGGAGATGCCGAGATATGGCCGGCCGAGCTCGACGCATCGGATCAGAGCCGGGATCAACCAGACACAGTGGTGGATCCAGGTGACCGGGCTGATCAGGCAGCCGAGCACACCGGTGAGCGCCAGACCCCCGACGACGTCGGACGGGGCCCGGCCGACCCGCCACGCCCAGACCGCCAGCGTGACCAGCACGCACGCCAGCCAGATCTTGGACTCGACCACGTCGAGCGGCAGCCGCGCCAGCATGCCGCGCTCGGACTGGTTGGAGAGGTAGTGGAGCAGCCCGACCCGGTTCGTGTCCCACAGCGCCGACGTCCAGAACTCCCGCGACTCGTCCGGGAACAGCGCCCCGGCCAGCAGCGTCGCCCCGGCCGCCGACCCGATCGACGTCAGCAACGCCCGCCACCGCCGGGTGACCAGCAGGTAGAGGATGAAGACGCCGGGGGTCAGCTTGATCGCCACCGCGATGCCGATGCCGACGCCGGCCCACTTCCGGCCGCGGGCCACGCCGAAGAGCATGTCGGCGGTCACGAGCGCGAGCAGCAGCGTGTTCACCTGGCCGAAAGTGATCGTCTCGCGCACCGGTTCGAAGAGCAGCCCGAGGCAGATCGCGATGGCCCACCCGATGCGGTCGTTCCAGCCCAGCCTGTCCAGAATCGGTCGCGCCAGCCACCAGACGATCAACGCGGTGGTCGCGATGGTGGCGAGCGAGGCGACGATCGCCACGAGCAGGATCGGCAGATACGCCATCGGCGACATGACCAGGCCGGCGAAGGGCGGATAGGTGAATCCGTACGGCGTGCCCGGCCGCAGGAAGTCGTAGACCATGCCGCCGTCGCGGAACCAGTACTGGATCGCGCCGTGGTAGACCTTCGAGTCGAAGTACTCGTTACGGAGCCCGGTGAGGACGATCGCCCCCACCGTGATCGACGCGAGGACGCAGAGAGTGACGATTCGCTTCATTCAGGACTTTCCACGCTAGACAGCCGGCGAGCACGGTCATGACGACGGCACCCTGCGCCTTGGTGACGAGGGCCAGGTTGTATCCGTCCGGCAGGCAGAGCGCCGCGGCCACCGCACACGGCGCGACCAGCCACAACGTCTCCCTCCGCACGGTCGCGGCGAGCACCGCGAGCGGCCAGAGGGCGTACCACGGATGGAAGACCGGGGCGAGCAGCACGGTCGCGGCCAGGGCGAGCCCGGCGAAATGCACCGGATCCGCGCCGGAGGCGGAGAAGGCTCTCAGCCAGAGCATCACCAGCACGACGGCCAGGACGATCATGCCGATCACCCGGGTGGCCGGCACGGCGCTCGGCACGCCGAACAGCTCCAGCGTGAGCCCCACCGCGGTCGGCGGCGAGGTCCACTGCACCGACACGCCACTTCCGGACAGGCTGGTCACCCATCCGAGCCCGAGCCCGGCGCCGAGCGAGACCGCCGCGAGGGCGGCCAGGGCACCGGAACCGAGCACCAGCGCCGACCGCCACCAGCGCAGCGGCAGGAGCAGCACCGCGAACGGCAGCACCACGACGGCGGTCGCCTTCACCCCGACGGCGAGCCCGAGCAGCACCCCCGCAGCGATCATTCTCGGCCAGGCGGTGGCTCTTGAGGCCACCGTCAGACCGGCCACCAGCAACGCGACCATGACGGCGTCGTTGTGCGCCCCGGAGATCAAATGGATGGGCACAAGCGGACACGCCAGAACCAGCCACACGGCCCGCTGCGGCGGCACCCCGGCACGGCGCGCGAGCACGGGCAAGCAGAAACCGATCACCACGACGCCGCATACCGCGATCAGCCGCAGCAGCGCGACGGTGCCGGTGAGCCCGCCGCCCGGAAAAAGGTCGCCCAGCTTCGCGGCGAGAGCCGCGAGCACGAGAAACACCGGGCCATAGGGCGCCGGCGTCTGCCGCCAGGTGGGCGCGACGGCGTCGGCCCAGGGACACCCCAGAAGATCAAGACCGCCACTGTACGGGTCGAGCCCGGCGCTCTGCTGCCATCCCTGACATGCGTACGAGTAGACGTCATAGCTGGCCAGCGGCAGGAACGGGAGCAGCGGCACCGCCCAGATCGCCGCTGTGACATAGGCCCACCGCAGGGACGGCACGTCACGCCGCCCGGCCCACCAGGCGCCGATCAGCAGCAGCGTCCCGAGCAGCCAGCTGACCGGGAGCAGCACACCGTTCTCGCCGGCGAAGATGGTGCCCGGCGTCACGTTCGGTTCCCACGGGTCGGTGGCGCCACCGGACCAGGCGGCCGCCGCCAGGAGCAGACTGCCTGCCAGCCCCGCATATCGGACGAGGAGTGGACGCGGCATGGCGACGACCCTACCGTGACAGGCTGCAACCACCGGTGAACCGGTAGGGTCGGCGGGATGTGGGCCCGGCACCGGCTGGAGTGGATCACCGCGCTGGTGGCGGCGATCCTCGGCGTCGTCTACCTGATCCTGCCCCCGATGGGCTCCGATCTGGCCGCCCAGGTGGCCCGGGCCGGCTTCTTCGCCGATCACGGCCTCACCCCGGTCGACCTGCGCTGGTACGCCGGGGTCGAGCAGTTCGGATACAGCCTCGTCTCGCAGCCGGTGATGGCGCTGCTCGGCGTCCGGGTCACCGGCGTGCTCACGCTCGTGGCCGGCCCGGTGCTGCTCGCGGTGCTCTTCCGGCGCACCGGCGCGGCCCGCCCGGCCCTCGGCGCGATCTTCGGGACGGTCGCCTTCGCCGGCAACCTGGTGAGTGGCCGCGTCACCTACGGGCTCGGCATCTGCTTCGCGGTGGCCGCGCTGGTCCTGCTCACCGCGAAGCGGAGGCCGCGCCTGCGCCTCCTCGCCGCCGGGGCCGCCTTCCTGGCCGGCGCCACCAGCCCGGTGGCCGGCCTCTTCACCGGCCTGGCCGGCGTCGCCCTGCTGCTCACCCGTCCCGGCACTCGAACGACGCCGGACAGCGTCGTCGCTGCGACGGCGGAGGGACCGGGCGAGAGCGGCGCCTCGGATGGCGGAGGCAGCAGGTGGGGCGGCACCTCGGACGGCGCACGCGGCGCCTCTGACGGCGGGACCGGCGGCGGGTGGGGTGGTCTGCGGTGGCGGGACGGGCTTCTGCTCGCCGTCCCGGCCGCTGTGCCGCTGGCGATCACGAGCCTGCTCTTCGGGGACGGCGGGTGGATGAACATCAGCCGCACCGATACCGTGCGGGCGGTGGTGACCGGGCTGGTCGTGGCGGTGTTCGTGCCGTACCGGGCGGTGCGGATCGGGGCTCTGCTGTCGTCGGCCGGGGTGCTGGCGGCCTCGCTGATCCATACGCCGGTCGGGCTCAACGCGACCCGGCTCGCGGTCATGTTCGGGTTGCCGGTGCTGGCCGCTTACGGTTCGGTCCCTCGTACCCGGAAAAAAGCGCCACTCGCGGTGACCCTGCTGCTCGCGGCACTCGTGTGGTGGCAGCCGCCGGTCGTGCTCGATGACGTGCGGGATATCGGGAACCCGACCGCCGATCCCGGCTATTTCGCGCCGCTGCGGGCACGTCTCGCCGAGCAGAAGCTGACCGGACGAGTGGAGATCCCGCCGACCCGCGCGTATTGGGAGGCGGCCTCGATGGGCGACGTGCCGCTGGCGCGGGGATGGCTGCGACAGGCCGATATCGATCGGAACCCACTGTTCTTCACGACCGTGCCGGGCGCCGCCGGAACCGGGGTGGCGCTCACCGCCGACAGCTACCGGACGTGGCTGGACGAGCTGGCCGTCCAGTACGTGGCGGTGCCCGACGCGGAACTGGCCTGGCCCGGCCGGGCCGAGGCGGAGCTGGTCACGAACGGTCTGCCCTATCTCACACCGGTCTGGAGCGACGCGCACTGGCGGCTCTACGAGGTGACCGGCGCACGCCCGATCGTCGACGGGCTGGTGGATCAGGATGCCGCGTCGGCGACGTTCGACGCGGCATCCGCCGGTGAGGTGCGTGTCCGGATCCGATATCACCGCTGGCTGACCGTCACGGGCGGCGCCTCGATCGGGGCAGACGGGCTGTGGACGACGGTGCGGGTACCGGCCGCCGGGCGTTACACGATCGGCAGCAGCCTGCTGTGAGGGTCAGGTCCGCTGGCGGGCCGCGCGCTTGCGCTCACGCTGCTCGCGGGTGTAGCGCTTCCGGTTCTCCAGGTCGCGTTTCCACTGCTCACGGGCCTCGGCATCGCAGCCCTGAACGGCGCCCTTGGTCTGCGCCGGGCCGATCAGCGAGCGGAACGCCCAGTTGTCGAACGTCCGGTGAAACCAGTCAGAGAACTTCGACACGATCGCTCGCCTCCGAAAGCTTTGCGGGCCAATGATTGGTACACCAACTATCGTTAGATTAACCGACGAGCTGAGGAGATCCGCAAGTGAGTGACGACCCCCTCGCCCTGGAGCAGCAGGTCTGCTTCGCGCTGTCGGTGGCGGCTCGCAGCGTCGTGGCGATCTACCGTCCGCTGCTCGAGCCGATGGGGCTGACACACCCGCAATATCTCGTCATGCTCGCACTCTGGCAGCACGCCCCGCTCTCGGTTCGCCGGCTCAGCGAGCTGCTCCAGCTCGACCCGGGAACCCTCTCCCCTCTGCTGAAGCGGCTCGAGGCGATCGGATACCTGCGGCGCGAGCGGGACACCGCCGACGAGCGCAGCCTCGCGATCACGCTGACCGAGCGCGGCCGGCAACTGCGCGCCGACGCCGAGCGGATCCCGCCCGCGGTCGTGGAACGGCTCGGGATGCCCATCGAGGAGTTGAAGACCGTTCACGAGGCGCTCACCCGGGTCATCGCCGCCGCTAGCCGTTGAATGCGATTCGCCAATCGGCTACTGATCCGTCACCCGGGTAGGTCGATCGGCGGCAACGTCACCCGTAGCGGGCGTTTCATACTGGCTCACCACGCGATTCACTGAATTCTCTCAACCCAGCCGGGTTTCGGCGAGAATGACGGGAGTCGACCGGCAGATGTGGATCTGCGGCAACTGTGGCGAGACGAACGACGGTGAACCAGGCGTCTGCGAGACGTGCGGACGACCGTCCCGGAGCACCGAACCGACCCGCTGGGACGCGATCCCGCCGATCCCGCAGAGACTGACGCGGCCGGCCGGGCAGCAGCCGCCGGGAAACCAGCCGGCCGGAAACCAGCCGGCCGGGAACCAGCCGGCGGACCGGCGGGCGGTGGCGAAACAGCCGATCGAGAACCGGGAGCCGGTCGAACGGCGGGAACGCTGGGAACCCCGGAACGCTCCCGGCTTCCGCGGCGGCCCGCCCCCGGCGCCGCGCAACGCGCCTCCCGCGGTCGCCGGCACACCCTGGCCACCGCCGGTGAAACAGCCCGCCGACGCCGCCTGGAACCCCGAGCCCGCCGGCGCCACCTGGATCCCCGAGCCCGCCGACCCGCCGCCGGACCCGGACGAACCGGCCATCCGGCGCCGCCTGCTCCCGGCCGTCCCGATCGTCGTCCTGATCGCCGCCCTCGCGGCGGCCGCGATCCTCGGCGGCCCCCGCCTCTTCGACTCGGCGAGCACCGAGCCCCGCAACCGCCCGGCCGGCCAGCGCCTGGGCGACGCGCCGCCGCCGAACCGGGAGCAGATCCCGATCATCCCGGACAGCGAGCGGCCGCTCGAGCGCGCCACCACAGAGCCGCCGGGAAGCGAGGAGCCCGGAGGTGAGGAGCCGGGAACCGAGCCGCCCGGGCGCACCGGACTGGTCACCGTCGACCCCGAGGTGACGCACGACCGGGCGGACGCCGTCGCCGCCATGCTGGAGACCTACTTCACCGGCATCAACGCCAAGGACTACGCCGGGGTGGCCGAGGTCCTCGACCCGGACGGCGAGCTCGACCCGGACGACCCCGAGCAGATGGCCCGGTTCAGCGACGGGACGGCCACGGCCCGGGACTCGGACGTGGTGCTGCACGATCTGACCGACCTGGGTGCCGGGCGGCTGGGCGCGGACGTGTCGTTCCGCAGCAGGCAGGAGGCCGGGGACGGACCCGAGGACCGGCCGGACGAGACCTGCACCGACTGGCGAGTGAGCTACACAATCACGATAAAACCGAAATATCGGATTTTGCGTGCCGAGGGCACCTCGAACCCGTGCTAACCCTCCAGCACGCGCTCCATGGCCGCCCGTGACCGGCGCGTCAAGCGGAGGTACCGGTCGACGAACTCACCCGGGTCGCCGCCGTCCAGCAGGAGCACCACGCCCGCCAGCTCGACCCCGTGCCGGGGCAGCTGATCGGTGGGCCGCCCGCGGACCAGCGTGAGCGCGTTGCGCACCTGCGACGCGAGGGTCCAGCCGGCCGCCATCGCGTCCGCGTCCGCCGCGTCGACGAGACCCGCCTCGCACTCGGCGGCGAGCGCCTCCTTGGTGCAGGTCTTGCGCAGCTCCGGGTGCTCGTGCGCGTACCGCAGCTGAAGCAGCTGGACCGCCCACTCGACGTCGGCGAGGCCGCCGCGGCCGAGTTTCGTGTGCGTGTTCGGGTCGGCGCCGCGCGGCAGCCGCTCGGTCTCGACCCGGGCCTTGATCCGGCGGATCTCGACGACCTGCTCGCGGGTGAGCCCGCCGTCCGGGTAACGGACCCGGTCGGCGAGCGCCTCGAACTCGGCGCCGAGCGACGCGTCGCCGCAGACGAACCGGGCCCGCAGCAGCGCCTGCGACTCCCAGACCTTCGACCAGCGGGCGTAGTACTGCTGGTAGGCGGAGATGCTGCGGACGAGCGGGCCCTGCCGGCCCTCGGGACGCAGGTCGGCGTCGACGCCGAGGGGTGGGTCGGGGGCGGGCGACTGGAGCAGCCGGCGCAGCTCCTCGGCGATCGCGTGGGCGGAGGCGGCGCTGCTGTCCGCGGCACCGGCCGGCGGGGCGTAGACGAAGAGCACGTCCGCGTCCGAGGGGTAGCTCATCTCGTACCCGCCGAGCCGCCCCATCCCGACGATCGCGAACCGCAGGCCCTCCGGGCCGGGCTTGGCGCGCCGGGCGATCCGCAGGGCCGCGCTGAGCGTCGCGTCGGTGACGTCGGAGAGTGCCGCCCCGATCGCGTCCACGTCGAGGGGCCGGTCGGGGGCGAGATCACCGCCCCGGCTCAGGATGTCGGCGCAGGCGATCCGGAACAGTTCCCGCCGGCGCAGCGCGCGGACCGCGCCGATCGCCTGGAGGGGGTCGCCGGCGTGCCGGTCGCCGGCCGAGGCGAACCCGTCGAGCAGGGCCTGACGCGGCCGGGGCTGGAGCTCGCCGTCCTCGGCGAGCAGCCGGAGCGCCTCCGGGTCGCGGGTGAGCAGGTCGGTCGCGTACCGGGAGAGGCTCAGGACGCGGGCCAGCCGCCGGGCCACCGGGCCGCCGTCGCGCAGCAGACGCAGGTACCACGGGGTGCTGCCCAGCTTGTCGGAGACCTGGCGGTAGTTGAGCAGCCCGCGGTCCGGCTCCGGCGCGTCGGCGAAGTCCTGCAGGAGCATCGGCAGCAGGGTCCGCTGGATCGCCGCGGTCCTGGTCACGCCGCCGGTCAGGGCCTCCAGGTGGCGCAGGGCGCCGGCCGGGTCGGCGAACCCGAGGATCTCCAGGCGCTTGCGGGCCGACTCCGGGGTCATCCGCAGCTCCTCGGCGGGCACCCGGGCGACCGCTTCGAGCAGGGGCTGGTAGAGCAGCTTCACGTGCAGCCGGCGGACGTTGGCGGCGTGCCCGACCCAGTCGGAGCGGAACGATTCGACGGCGTCCCGCCCCGGCATGGCGGTGTAACCCAGGGCCGCCGCCAGCCATCGAAGTCCCGCGGCGTCGTCGGGCACGGTGTGCGTACGTTTGAGCTGTTGAAGTTGCAGCCGGTGCTCGACGCCGCGCAGGAAGCGATAGCCGCGCAGGAGTGTCTCGCCGTCCTGCCGGCCCACATAGCCGCCGGTGACCAGCGCCCGCAGCGCCGGGAGCGTGCCCGGCGCGCGCAGCGTCTCGTCGATGCGGCCGTGCACGAGCTGGAGCAGCTGCACCGCGAACTCGATGTCGCGCAGGCCGCCCGGACCGCGCTTGATCTCCCGGTCCACCTCCTTGGCCGGCACGTTCTCGATGATCTTGCGGCGCATGTCGCGGACGTCGGTGACCGCCTCCGGGCGCTCGGCCGCGTGCCAGACCAGCGGCGCGAGGTCGGCGATCCAGGCCTGCGCGAGTGCGAGGTCACCGGCCGCCGGGCGCGCCTTGAGCAGCGCCTGGAACTCCCAGGTCCGCGCCCACCTGCGGTAGTAGGCCTGGTGGCTGGCGAGCGTGCGGACCAGCGGCCCGCGGCTGCCCTCCGGCCGCAGCGCCGCGTCGACCGGCCAGGCGACCAGCCCGCAGATCTCGATGAGCCGGGCCGCGATCGTGGTGCCGGCCGTCAGATCCTCGTCGCCGGCGGCCACGAAGATCACGTCCACGTCGGAGACGTAGTTCAGCTCGTTGCCGCCGCACTTGCCCATCGCCACGACGGCGAGGCGCGGCTCCGGCGTTCCGGCGGGCAGGTCGGCCAGCGCGATCGCGTAGGCGGCCGCGAGCGTCTCGTCGGCCAGGCGGGACAGCGCGGCCATGGTGGGTTCCAGGCCGCGGCCTCCGGTCAGGTCGGCCGCGGCGATGCGCAAGAGCGAGATTCGGTACGCCGACCGCAACTGCGGGACGGTCTCCGCCGGGAACGCCAGCCGCCCTTCGGCGTCCGGCGGGAGGCCGCTCTTCGAGGTGGCGAGCGTCTTCCACTCGTCGGGGTTGGCCACCAGGTGATCGCCGAGCGCCGACGACGCCCCGAGGACGGCCAGCAGCCGGCGCTTGAACCCCTGATCGCGGGACAGCTCGCCGAGCAGCTCGGCGGTCGCCTCGTTGTGCACCAGCGCGCTGCCCGGACCGGCCACCCGGTTGCCGTTGCTGCGCTCGGCGGCCCGGCCGGCCGAGTCGGCGAGCCGGTGCAGCTGGCGCAGGGCGAGGTTCGGGTCGGCGGTCCGGGAGAGCGCGTCGAGCAGGTCGGACGCGGCCGGGCCGGCCGGGGCGTGCGCCTCGGCGTCCCAGAGCCGCAGGCCGTCGGCGCCGAGCAGGTCGGTGGCGCGGGCGCCGTCGTCGGCGAACCCGTACCGCGCGAGCCGGCTGGGCCTGGTCATCACTGCCCCAGCAGCGGCAGGGTCCGGCCGGCGCCGGTGATCGGTATGTCGGCGTCCGGCAGCTCGCCGAGGGCCAGCGCGGCGAACCGCTGCGCGAACGGCTGCCACACCTCCTCCACGTCGGCGAGCGCGCCGGTGGTCGCGGCCACCACCGACTCGGCGTCGTAGCCGAGCTCGTCGAGCGCCGCCGTGTCGCTGCGGGCCCAGGCCTCGATCATGTCGGTGTCGCACTCGATGTGGAACTGGGTGCCCCAGGCCCGGTCGCCGATCCGGAACGCCTGATTCGGGTACCGGCTGGACGCCGCGAGCAGCACCGCGTTCAGCGGCAGCTCGGTGATCTCGTCGCGGTGCCACTGGATCACGTCGGGGATGAGCGGCACCCACTTGAACAGCGGGTCGGTGTCGGCCGCGTCGCGCTTGCCGATCAGGCCGGGGCCGACCTCCGGGCCCGAGGGGCTGCGCTCGACCCGGCCGCCGTGCGCGACCGCGAGCAGCTGACCGCCGAGGCAGACGCCGAGGGTGGGGACGCGGTAGCGCACCGCCTTGCGCAGCAGCCCCTCCAGGGCCGGGAACCAGGGCGCCCCGGGGGTGCCGTCCTCGGCGGCGTACGCGTTCTGATCGCCGCCCAGCACGATCAGCGCGAGGAAGCCGTCGAGCGTCTCCGGCAGCTCGTCGCCGGCGTGCGGCCGGAGCACGGTGAGCTCGAGGCCGGCCTCGGTCAGCCAGTCGCCGAGGCGCCGGAGGTCGTCGCTGGGATCGTTCTCGATGACTAGTGCGCTGCCCACAGCACGAGGCTATCGGGTCCTTCCCGGGTGTGGTGCGCTCGCCCGGCGGCCGCGTCCTGTTTCAATGAGCCATGCTCGCTGCGGTGATCACCGAGTTCGGCGGACCCGAGGTGTTCGCCGTCGCCGAGCTGCCCGAGCCGGTGCCCGGTCCCGGCGCCGAGGTCGTCGACGTGACGCTGGCCGGGGTCAACTACGCGGACGTCCACCTGCGCCGGGGCGCCTCGGGCCGGCCTCCGCTCCCGGCCGTGCTCGGCGCCGACGTGGTGGGCCGGCTCCGCTCCGACGGCCGCCGGGTGGCCGCGCTGCTGCGCTCCGGCGGCGGATACGCGCAGGTGGCGGCGCCGCTGCGGCGCTACGCCGTGGACGTTCCGGACGAGGTCAACGACCAGCAGGCGCTCGCCGTCCTGGAGCAGGGCCTGACCGCCTGGCACTGCCTGCACACCCTGGGCCGGGTCGACGGCGACGACCGGGTCGTGGTGACGGCGGGCGCGGGCGGCGTCGGGAACCTCGCGGTCCAGCTCGCCCGGTGGGCCGGCGCCCGGGTGGTCGCGCTCGCCTCGTCCGCCTCCAAGCGCGAGGCCGCGCTCTCCCTCGGCGCCCACCTCGCCGTCGACTCACGACACCCCGATCTGGGTACGGCGGTGAGCCGTGCGCTGGGCTCCCCGCCGACCCTGGTGCTGGACGGTGTGGGCGGGAGGACGTTCGACCAGCTCCGGGCGGCGCTCGCGCCCTTCGGCCGGATCGTCGCGTACGGCGAGGCGGACGTCTCCGCTACCGTGCCGGTGGACGACCTCATGACCGCCTCGACGGGCGTCCACGGCTTCCGCCTCCAGCGCGTCCTCGACGACGAGGAGCTCTACCGCTCCAGCGCCGCCCGCCTCTTCCACCTGGCCGGCCGCGGCGTCCTGCGCGCCCGGATGGGCGGCCGCTACCCGCTGAGCGCCGTCGGCCAGGCCCACGCCGACCTGGAGAGCCGCACCACCGCGGGCAAGCTCCTCATCGACGTGCGCCGCCTCACCTGATTCCGGCCCGTATCGACCAGCGCCGGCGTCCCCGCACCCGCGGCACCCGCCGCAGATCTTGGCCGCCCGACCACCGATTCCGGTTGCCAAGCGTTCAAGATCGCCCAAAACGGGGCCAAACGTCCAAGATCCCGGAACCGGGAGGCCGCCCCTCCACGCCCGCCCGCCTACATCCGACCAGCCGCGTCCCGTCCCGCTACCGCCGGCCCCGCCCCTCCCATTCTCGATCTTGGACGTCTGGCTACCGATTTCGGTGAGCAAACGTCCAAGATCACGGAAGTGGTGAGCAAACGTCCAAGATCACGGAAGTGGTGAGCAAACGTCCAAGATTGCGGAGGGCGGAGGGCGGGCGTTCGAGATCTTGGGGACGCGGAGGGCCGGCGCCGGTGATCGACCAGGGGTGTCGTCAGGAGATGCAGGCGCAGACGATCAGGGCCGCGCCGAAGTGGGACGCCGCGCTCACCAGCGCGCCGCCGTGGCGCTCCGGCGTGCAGATGACCTCGCCCAGTTTGCCCGGGGTCATCCAGTCCAGGACCAGGAACGCGAGGCCCATGATGCCGATGCCCACGAGACCGAAAAGGACCGTCGAGGCCAGGCCCTGGCCGAACGAGTCGTAGCTCGTGAAGATGGCGGTGAACACGATCGCCGCGATGCCCAGCTGGTTCGCAGCGAGCAGCAGGGACGCGTTGGGGTTGCGCTCGACGAAAATCAGGTCCTTGAGCTTGCCGGGCGTGAGCACGTCGATCAGCAGGTAGCCGATCGCCATCAGGCCGATGCCGACCAGACCGAAAACGATGCTCCGCCCGGCGCCTTCAAGCAGGTCTTCCAGCACGGCTTCTCCCTTGTCGCACGATGTCAGCACCCGACCGTAGCGGAGACGATCTACCACGGCGAAACGCACGGCCGAACTTTTCCTCCGGGCCGGGCTGTGACACATTCTCGCGGTCCGGCGCTGTAACCACGGGAGCCCGCCTACCCGGCGGTTCCGGACAGCGCCGGGCGGGGTCGGCGCTCATACGGGGATGGGCGGAGGTCGCATGCCGGCATCGGAGGAGCTCGACGCTGTGGTGCGTGCCGCGCAGGCCGGCGACGAGAACGCGTTCCGGCAGCTCTACCGCCTGCAACAGCCGGCTCTGCTGCGCTATCTCCGGGTGCTGGTCGGCGAGGACGCCGAGGACGTCGCGTCGGAGGCGTGGCTGCAGATCGCCCGTGACCTGCGCCGGTTCAAGGGTGACGGGGACGGGTTCCGGGGCTGGACCGCGACGATCGCCCGGCACCGCGCCATGGACCTGCTGCGCGCCCAGCGCCGGCGTCCGCAGCCGTCCGGGCCGGCCGACGACCACCTGGCCGAGGTGCGCGCCGACGACGACACCGCCGAGCGCGCCCTCGAGCTCGTCACCACCGACGCGGCGCTGGCCCTGATCGCGACCCTGCCGCAGGAGATGGCCGAGGCCGTCATGCTGCGCGTCGTGGTGGGGCTCGACGCCAGGACGACCGGGCGGATCCTGGGCCGGAGCGCCGGCGCGGTCCGCACCGCCGCCTATCGCGGACTGGGCCGGCTCGCCCAGCGCCTCAACGTCCCTGAGCAGCGCAAACCACCGCCGGTGACACATCTGGCGGCCTCGGCGCTGAAGGAGATGGGATGAGCAGCCAGGAGAGAGGAGGCCCGATGGACCGGAAGACCGCGGAGAGTCTGCTGGCCGATCTCCTTTCCGCGGCGAAGGCGCCGGGCACCGAGCGGGAGCTGGCCGGGGAGGCCGCCGCGATGGCCGCGTTCCGGGCCGCCGCCCACTCCCCCGCGCCCGCTCGCCGGGGCAACCCGCTGCTCAAGCTGCTGACCGTCAAGGTCGTGGCGGTGGCGTTCGCGACCACCGCGACCGTGGGCGGGGTGGCGCTCGCGGCGTCGACCGGCGCCCTGCCCAACCCGATCTCCGCGCCCTCCTCGGCCGAGCCGTCGCCCTCGCCGCCGGCCGCCACCTCGCGCTCCCCGCACGCCGAGCCGTCCCGCACCCCGCCGCAGGGGACGGGAACGGAGACCGAGAGGGAGGCCGAGCCGCACCGGTCACTCGGCGAGCTGTGCCGCGAGTTCGGCGAACGCGACCGGGACGGACGCCGCCGTGCCCTCGACGACGACCGCTTCGGCGACCTCGTCCGGCGGGCCGGCGAGAAGGACCGCGACCGGGTCGAGCGATTCTGCTCCGGCCTGCGCCGCCCGGCGGCCGGGCCGAGCGGGAGCGTCAGACCCGGCTTCGGTACGCCGCGCCAACCGGATTCCGACGACGACCGCTACCCGGGCGACGGTCATGAGAACGACCGGGACAGGGCCCGGGAAAGGGACCGTTACCAGGGCGGATGAGACCGGCACCCGGTGGATCGGATCAGGGGAACGGGCGGTCCATCGGGTGCCTTGAAAGGTCGGCTGACAACGGGGTACGCCCCCACCCCAGCGCAGGCAGCCGAACCAGCCGGGCGGCGGTGATCCTCACTCTCCACGGGGAGGATCGCCGCCGCCCGGCGTTCACGATCTCAGAGCGCGCCGAGGTAGCGCTGGCGCTCGTACGGCGTGACCTCGCGGCGGAACTGCTCCCACTCGGCCCGCTTGTTGCGCAGGAAGAAGTCGAAGACGTGCTCGCCGAGCACCTCGGCGATCAGCTCCGAGCCGGCCATCACGTCGATCGCCTCGGAGAGGTTCTCCGGCAGGGCCTCGTAACCGGCGGCCTTGCGCTCGGCCGGCGAGAGCGACCACACGTCGTCCTCGGCGCCCGGGGGAAGCTCGTAGCCCTCCTCGATGCCCTTCAGGCCGGCGCCCAGCATGACCGCGAAGGCCAGGTACGGGTTCGCCGCCGAGTCGATCGAGCGGACCTCGACGCGGGCCGAGCTGGGCTTGCCGAACGCCGGGACGCGGACCAGCGCCGACCGGTTGAGGTGGCCCCAGCTCACGAACGCCGGGGACTCGGTGATCCGGTCCGGCAGCTGGAGCGGGAAGAGCCGCTTGTACGAGTTGACCCACTGGTTCGTGATGGCCGTGTACTCGCGGGCGTGCACCAGCAGGCCGGCGATGAACGAGCGGGCCGTCTTCGACAGCTTCTGCGGGTCTTCCGGGTCGTAGAAGGCGTTGCGCTCGCCCTCCATCAGCGACAGGTGGGTGTGCATGCCGGAGCCGGGCTGGTCGGTGTACGGCTTCGGCATGAAGGTGGCCTTCACGCCCTGGGAGAGCGCCACCTCCTTGACCACGTGCCGGAACGTCATGATGTTGTCGGCCGTGGTGAGCGCGTCGGCGTAGCGCAGGTCGATCTCCTGCTGGCCGGGCGCGACCTCGTGGTGGCTGAACTCGACCGAGATGCCGATCCGCTCCAGGGCCAGCACGGCCTGGCGGCGGAAGTCGCGGGCGATCGCGTGGGTGGTGTGGTCGAAGTAGCCGCCGCTGTCGACCGGGACCGGCACCGAGCCGTCGTTCTCGCCGTCCTGGATCAGGAAGAACTCGACCTCGGGGTGGGTGTAGAAGGTGAAGCCCTTCTCGGCGGCCTTGGCGAGGGCGCGGCGCAGCACGTGGCGCGGGTCGGCCCAGGCGGCGCTGCCGTCGGGGAGCAGGATGTCGCAGAACATCCGGGCGCTCTCGCCGCTGACGCCGCCCTCGAACGGGAAGACCTGGAAGGTGGTCGGGTCGGGCATGGCGACCATGTCGGACTCGTAGACCCGGGCGAAGCCCTCGATCGCCGAGCCATCGATGCCGATGCCCTCTTCGAACGCCGACTCCAGCTCCGCCGGGGCGACCGAGACGCTCTTGAGCGTGCCCAGCACGTCGGTGAACCAAAGACGGACAAAACGGATGTCGCGCTCCTCGAGCGTCCGAAGCACGAACTCCTGCTGTCGGTCCACTTCCACCCCTCGTGCCGTATCGATCCTGTCCGCCGAGACTACGCTGCGCACGGCCTGTGACGTCGGCCCGGGTCGCGATCCAAAGGGCGTGACACGGGGAACAATATGGGCCATGCCCACGCTGCGCATCGCCCTTGCTCAAGTGAACTCGACAGTCGGTGACATTCACGGCAATGCCGAGGCGGTACGCCGCTGGTCGCGCGAGGCGCACGACGCCGGCGCGCACCTGGTCGCCTTCCCCGAGATGATGCTGACCGGGTACCCCATCGAGGATCTGGTCTTCCGGAACTCCTTCGTGGCGGCCTCCCGCGACGCCCTCCGGAAGCTCGCCGCGGACCTCGCCGGCGACGGCCTCGGCGACCTGGCCGTGGTGGTCGGCTACGTGGACGCCGACGGGCCGGCGCACACCAGCTCGGACGCGGTCGCCGGGAGCGGCCGGCGGGACGCCTCGGCGCTGCTGCACGGCGGCCGGGTGGTCGCCACCTACTTCAAGCACCACCTGCCCAACTACGGGGTCTTCGACGAGGACCGGTACTTCGAGCCCGGCACGTCGCTGACCGTGGTACGGCTCGGCGGGGTCGACGTCGCGCTGACCGTCTGCGAGGACATCTGGCAGGCGGGCGGGCCGTTCACCGCGGCACGCCGGGCCGGCGCCGGGCTGGTCGTCAACATCAACGCCTCACCGTACGAGCTGAACAAGGACGACGTGCGCCTGCCGCTCGTGCAGCGCCGGGCGGCCGAGGCCGGCGCCACGGTGGCCTACGTCAACGCGGTGGGCGGCCAGGACGAACTGGTCTTCGACGGGGACTCGATGATCGTGTCCCGGGACGGCGAGCTGCTCACGCGTGCGGGCCAGTTCAGCGAGGGTCTCCTCGTACACGATCTGGATCTGCCCCTCGCGGACGCCGCGCCGAACGAGGCTCGCGAGACCGATGCGGCGAAGCCGCGAGTCGAGCAGTCGATCCCGGACGAGATGACCATCGAGAGGGCCGAGGTCGCCCTGACTGCCGGGATCTCCGGCAGGAGGGAGGGCGGCATCGCCGAGCGCATCGAGGACGAGGCCGAGGTCTGGGCGGCCCTGACGCTCGGATTGAAGGACTACGTCAACAAGAACCGGTTCCGATCGGTCATCCTCGGCCTCTCCGGCGGCATCGACTCGGCAGTGGTCGCCGCCATCGCCGTGGACGCCCTGGGACCGGACCGCGTCTTCGCCGTCTCGATGCCCAGCGGCTACTCCTCCGAGCACTCCAAGGACGACGCCGCCGAGCTGGCGAAGCGGACCGGCATCGACTATCGGACCGAGCCGATCCAGCCGATGGTCGACGCGTTCCTCGCGAACATGTCCCTCTCCGGCGTCACCGTCGAGAACCTCCAGGCCCGGGTCCGCGGCGTCATCCTGATGGCGCTCTCGAACCAGGAGGGGCACCTGGTCCTGACCACCGGCAACAAGAGCGAGCTGGCGGTCGGCTACTCGACGCTCTACGGCGACTCGGTCGGCGGGTTCAATCCGCTCAAGGACGTGCCGAAGACCATGGTGTGGAAGCTCGCGCGCTGGCGGAACACCCGGGGTGGCGCACCCATCCCGGAGAACTCGATCACGAAGCCGCCGAGCGCCGAGCTGCGCCCGGACCAGAGGGACTCGGATTCGCTGCCGGACTACGAGGTGCTCGACCCGATCATCCGGGGTTACGTCGACCACGACCTCGGCCGGGACGCGCTGATCTCCCAGGGCAACGACGCGGCCCTGGTGGACCGGGTGCTCCGGATGATCGACCTGGCCGAGTACAAGCGCCGGCAGTCCGCTCCCGGCACCAAGATCTCGGGCAAGGCGTTCGGCAGGGACCGTCGCCTCCCTATTACGAACTCATTTCGAGAAGGCCTGTGAAAACCTCCACTGACCTCTGACTTTTCGGGTGTCCCCGGTGCGACCATTTGCGGTACCCGGGGACCGCATCCGAGCGGCCTCGAGGGAAGGAGATTTGCGAAATGTCTGAGATTCCCACCTTGTACGGCGGCCCGCCGACCCGTCGCGTCCGCACCCGCGACCTGATCGCCGCGAAGGTCCGCGGCGACCGCTGGCCGATGCTGACGTCCTACGACATGTACACCGCCTCGATCTTCGACGGGCAGGGCGTACCGGTCCTCCTGGTCGGCGACTCGGCCGCGAACAACGTCTACGGCCACGAGACCACCCTGCCGGTCACCGTCGACGAGATGCTGCCGCTGGTCAAGGCCGTGGTCCGGGCCACCAAGACCGCACTGATCGTCGGCGACCTGCCGTTCGGCAGCTACGAGGAGGGGCCCACGCAGGCCCTGCGCACCGCGGTCCGCTTCATGAAGGAGGGCGGCTGCCACGCCGTGAAGCTCGAGGGCGGCCGCCGGATGGCCCCGCAGATCGAGGCGATCACCGGCGCCGGCATCCCGGTGATGGCCCACATCGGCTTCACCCCGCAGCGCGAGCACACCATCGGCGGCTACCGCGTGCAGGGCCGGGAGGACGAGGGCGCCGAGGTCATCGCGGACGCCCGGGCGGTCACCGAGGCGGGCGCCTTCGCGGTGGTCCTCGAAATGGTCCCCGGCGACGTCGCCAAGCAGATCACCAAGGAGCTGCCGATCCCGACCGTGGGCATCGGCGCCGGTCCGGACACCGACGCGCAGGTGCTGGTCTGGCAGGACATGGCCGGCCTGCGTACCGGCAAGGCGCCCCGCTTCGTGAAGCGCTACGCCGATCTGGCCGGTGCCCTCTCCGAGGCCACGCGGCAATTCGCCGCGGAGGTCAGGAGCGGCGAGTTCCCGGCCGCGGAGCACACCTTCTGATTCGTACGGGGGACCGGGTGCGCCCGGTCCCCCGTCAGTAGTGGCCGTTGTTCTGGAAATACGTCCAGGCCCCGCACGGTGTCTTGTACCGGCCCTTCACGTACCCGAGACCCCACGTGATCTGGGTCGCCGGGTTGGTCCGCCAGTCCGCGGCGACCGAGCCCATCTTGCTGCCCGGCAGCGCCTGCGGGATGCCGTACGCGCCGGAGCTGCGGTTCTCGGCCCGGTAGTTCCAGCCGCTCTCCTTGTTCCACAGCTGGTTCAGGCAGGGGAACTCGGCGATCCCGAACCCCTTCTCCAGCATCAGGGTGCAGCCGATCGCGCGGCTGCCGCTGAACTCCTTGCACGAGCCGGGGATCGGCCCGTTGAACGGAACCGGGCCGGCGCTCGCCGCCTTCTTCTTGGCGATCCGCTTCTTCTCCAGCGTGCGCGCCTCACCGGCGGCCCGCTTCGCCTCGGACGCGGCCTTGCCGGCGGCCTCGTTCTCGGCCTGGCGGCGCATCGCGCGGGCGGCGGCGTGCTGGTTCTCCCGCTGCTTGAGCAGCTGCATGTCACCGGCCTCGACCTGGGAGAACGCGACGGCGGCGGTCGCCGTGTCCTGTTGCCGCCCGAGGTGGACGCCGCCGGCCAGACCGGCGAGCAGCAGCGCCACCGAGGCGGTACGCGCACCCACCGTGGTCAGGGCTCGATTCACCGTGCATCCCCTCGTCGCTCTGCGGATCGATTGATCGCAGAGACTACGACGAAGCACGGCCCATCGCTGTGCAGCGATGGGCCTCGGTGTGGCGCCGATCACATCAGGACTTCTCGAAACGGACCGTCCGGGTCGCCGGGTCGGCGGCGGTGAGCTTCACCCGGATCCGGGTGCCGAGCGGCAGATCGCCCTGGCAGCGGGCCCGGACGGCCGGCTCGTCGATGGCGATCGTGCCCTGCGGCGGCCGCTTCTCCGACGGCCCCTCGCGATCCAGCACCGCCGCCTCGAAGATTTCACCCACCCGATGCTCCAGCAACACCGCCTCGGCGAGATCGATCGCGCCGCGGTCGGCGGCCGAAGCGGCCCGGTCGGTGGCCGACATCGTCTTCGGCAGGTCGGGGAGGGCGTCGCGGGCCCAGTCCGGGATGGGCCGGTTCTCGTGCAGGGCCAGGCAGATCTCGGTGGCGTAGCGGTCGGCCAGCCGTCGCAGCGGCGCGGTGACGTGCGCGTAGGGGGCGCCCACGCCGCCGTGCCCGGTCAGTTCGGGAAGGCCTTCCCCGTCTCCCCTATCGGACATTTCCGATTTGTCGGGCAGGTCGAATGCCGTGTAGGCCGCTCCCCTCAGCAGATCCGCGGCCTGCTCCAGGAACGCGGCGCCCCGCGGGTTCGCCGGATCCACCGAGCCGACGACCGCGCCCACCGAAGCGCCGTCCGGCCACGCGATCCCGAGCGGCGCGGCGGCGGCCCGCAGTTTCTCGACGGCCTCCGGTTTCGGGGCGGGCATCGTCCGCAGCAGCCCCACCCCGCCCGCCAGCATGATCGCCGCCGCGGCCATGCCGGTGAGCAGCGAGATCTGGGCGTTGTGCTCCTCCACCGGCAGCGGCGCCCGCAGCACCAGCCGCCATCCGTCGCCGTCCCGCTCGACCTCCTGCGACGGCAGCGGAAGGTTCACCGCGCCCCGGTCCGCCGCCCGCCGTGCCAGCAGTGTCCCGATCTCCGGCAGCAGCACGAGCGACTCCGGCGCCGAACCCGCGTCGATCTGCTGCTGCACGGTCGCATAGTCCAGCTTGGCCCGGCTCCGGACCCGCGCCCGCTCCAGCGCGACGGCGACGGTCGCCCCCTCCGCGTCCAGGTCGATCGTCCACACCACGGCGGCACGGTCGGCGTCCGGGAGCAGGCTCACCGCGCCTTCACTGAGCACCGGCGGGTGCAGCGGGACACGGCCGTCGGGCAGGTAGACGGTCTGTCCCCGTACCCAACTCTCGGCCGCAACCGCCCCACCTGCCCGGACGAACGTGGCGACATCCGCGATCGCATAGCGGACGCGGTAACCCCCACCTTCCCGCCGGCTCAGATGCATGGCCTGATCGAGATCCCGCGACGAAGCCGGATCGATCGTCACAAACGGCACGTCCGTCTGATCGTTCTCGGGCAGAGGCGTGGACCTGGCCGCCTCCTCCGCCTCCGCGAGCACCCCGCCCGGAAACTCCTCGGGCAGGCGCAACTCCCGCCGCAACCCGGAGAAGTCGATCTGCGGCGCAATGACCTTCTTGATCGGCACCCGACATTCCTATCAGGCCCCGCCACGCAACCGGGCCACGCCGATTCGGCGTGGCCCGCGCTGGTCCTTCTTTCAGCTACCGCTTGCGCCCAACCCTTGCCGGGGTACGGCCGGAGCTCCCGCCCGCATTCGCCCCCGTAGCGCGAGTCGTGCGCGAGGCCTTGGCGTTGCCGGCCGGACTGCCCGCCTTGGCAGCAGCCGACTTGTTGGCGGCAGTACGCCCGACTGTTCCGGTCGAAGCCTTCGGCTTGGCGGCCCGAGAGTTGGCAGCCTTGGCTTTGGTCGCCGTGGCTCTGGTCGCCGTGGCCTTGGTCGCGGTCGCCTTGGTGGCGGTCGCCTTGGTCGCGGTCGCCTTGGCAGCCGTCTTCTTGGCCGCGGTCGCCTTGGCGGTGGCCTTGGCAGCGGTGGCCTTGGTCGCGGTGGTCTTCGCAGCCGTAGCCTTGACCGCCGCCTTCCTGGCCGGAGCAGCCTTGGCGGTGGTGGCCTTGACCGCAGTCTTCTTGGCCGCGGTCGCCTTGGCAGTCGTAGCCTTGGTCGCCGTGGCCTTCGAAGCCGTCGCCTTGACCGCCGTCTTCTTGGCCGGAGTCGCCTTGGCAGTGGTGGCTTTGGTCGCCGCCTTCTTGGCAGCCGTGGCCTTGGCAGTCGTGGCCTTGGTCGCCGCCTTCTTGGAAGCCGTCGCCTTAACCGCCGTCTTCTTGGCCGGAGTCGCCTTGGCAGTGGTGGCCTTGATCGCCACCTTCTTAGCCGGAGCAGCCTTGGCATTCGTGGCCTTGGCCGTGGTGGCCTTGGCAGTCGTGGCCTTGGCCGTGGTGGCCTTGGTCGCCGCCTTCTTAGCGGTCGTGGCCTTGGTCGCCGTGGCCTTGGTCGCCGTGGCCTTGGTCGCCGTTGCCTTCGAAGCCGTCGCCTTGGCAGCCACCTTCTTAGGCGCAGTCGCCTTGGTAGCGGTCGCCTTGGTCGCCACCTTCTTGGCCGCAGTCGTCTTGCCGGCCGCAGCCTTGGTCGCGGTCGCCTTCGTCGCAGCAGCCTTGGTCGCGGTCGCCTTACTTGCCTTCGCCGCCGCGGTCGGCTTGGTGGCGGTCGACTTAGTGGCGGTCGACTTTGCGGGGGCGGCCGGCCGCGCTGTCTTCTTGCCGCTCACCTTCTCGGCCTTGCCCGCTCCCGCAACCGCACCCGCAGTCGACTTCGTCGCGGAACCGGAACTGCCGCGGGTCGCCTTGGCAGCCGGCGCACGAGTCGCCTTCGCGGCCGTCGCACGAGTCGCCTTCGCAGCCGGCGCACGAGTCGCCTTCGCGGCCGGCGCACGAGTCGACTTGGCAGCCGGCGTGCGGGTCGTCTTGGCGGCCGGCTTGGGCTCCGGGGCCGGCACCGATCCGGCGCTCTCGGCGGTCACCCCGGCGGGCGAGACCGGTTTGACGGAGGCTCGGCCCTGGGCCACCTTCGCCCCGGCGGTGCGGGCCGGGCCGGCCTTGGCCACCCGGGCTCCGGTGGGACGGGCCGCCGGTGAGGGCACGCCCGCGATGAACGCCGTACTCACCGAAGCGTCGAAGTCGTCCGGCACCTGGGCGATCTCGGAGACCTCGGGCAGCGACGACGAGGCGGCTACGTCGGACCGGCCGGATTCCTCGTCCTCGAACCGGTCCGCGTCCGCGTCCTCGTCGTCGTCGGAGGTGGGCGGCTCGCCGGCGTCCGGACCGTTGCCGCCCCTGCCCACCGCGTCGAGGTCGGGGCGGTCCGAACCCCACTGGTCGGAGCCGGCTGCGGGGGTGGCCGATCCGGCGTTCGACGGGAACCACTTGCCGACGAAAGGTACGTCCTCGACCTGCGCCGGGTCGATCTCGTCCATCTTGCGCAGGTCCTCGGTGGAGACGGTGACCTGACCCTTGCCGGGTGCACCGCTCAGCGCGGCCGCGACCCGCCGCGCGGCGGCCGGCCGGGCGGCGGTCGTCTTGGCCCGCCCGGAACGCGCGGCCGGAACCACGGCGCCCCGCACGGCCTTCGGCGCGGCAGCCTTCGGCGCGGCAGCCTTCGGCGCGGCAGCCTTCGGTGCGGCGGGCTTCGGCACGGCGGCCTTCGGCGCGGCGGGCTTCGGCACGGCGGCCTTTGCCGCGGCGGCCTTCGGCGCCTGCTTCTGCTTCACGACGGAAGGTTTCGCTGCGGCGGTGGTCCGGCTCGCCGGGGGTACGGCCCGAGCGCCCTTGGCAGCGGCCCTCTCCACCGACCGGACCGCCTGCTTCGGAGCGACCGGCTTGGCAGCAGCAGCCTTGGTCCGGGCAGCGGGCTTGGCAGCCACAGACTTCGCAGCGACCTTGGCCGAAGCGGTTTTGGCAGCAGCGGCCTTGGCGACCGGCCGAGCAGCAGCCTTGACCTTCGCGGCCGCCGAAGCCTTGGAGACGACGGCCTTGGAGGAAGCCTTGGAAACAACGGCCTTGGAAGAAGCCTTGGAAACAACGGCCTTGGAGACGGCCGCCTTGGAAGAAGGAGCAGCGGCCTTCTTGGAAGCCACGGCCTTCGAGGCAGCGGCAGAGGCGGAGGCAGCACGCGGCTTCGCACCGGCCACCTTGGACACGATCGCCTTGGAAGCAGCCCCCCGAGCCGGCGCCTTGGCAGCGACCGCCTTGGAAGAAGCGGCGCCCTTGGAAGAAGCAGCCTTGGAAGAGGCAGCGGGCTTGGCAGCGGCAGAACCGCGCGCGGCCGCACCACGCGCGGCCGGCGCGGCCGCCGCACGGCCTCCCCCACCCCCACGGGCGGACACAGCAGGTCTCATCGTCGCCTTTTTGGCAGCGGGCATCGAGGTGTTCCTCCTTGCGAATGACTGCGGGCACGTCTGCGCCTGGAGAGGGCATTCACTCCGGCATGGACAACGAGCCATCGACCGGAGAGGTCCGGACGGATTTAGCTGGCTTCCCCTGTCCAGCGGGCATCCTCGGCATCCCATTCGGCATTGCGCTTCTCGACCGTGTCGAGTGCCCGCGTCGCTTCGTCCGCCGTGGCGTAGGGACCGAGCCGGTATTGGGCGGGACACACCTGGTCGCCGCTCTCAACCCGGTGGTCGCGGAGGCACCAGAAGTAGCCTGCTCCGCCGAGCCCACTGTCGTTCATTCCATCACTGTGCCGCCAAAACCGGCCATGCGCTACCGATTCGGGCAAAAAGTCCCAAATTTCCATGCAAAAAAGGCACCGCCCCACAAGGGACGGTGCCTTTGCCGCGAAATCAGCGCAGGAAACGCGAAATCAGCGCAGGAAATCAGCGCAGCGAAGCGGCCACCAGCTCGGCGATCTGCACGGCGTTGAGAGCCGCGCCCTTGCGCAGGTTGTCGTTCGAGATGAAGAGGGCCAGACCGTTCTCCACGGTCGGGTCCACCCGGAACCGGCCCACGTAGGACGGGTCGCGGCCGGCCGCCTGCAGCGGGGTCGGCACGTCGGACAGCTCGACGCCGGGTGCGCCGGCGAGCAGCTCGCGGGCCCGCTCCGGGGACAGCGGCCGGGAGAAGCGGGCGTTCACCTGGATCGAGTGGCCGGTGAAGACCGGGACCCGCACGCAGGTGCCGGACACCAGCAGCTCGGGCAGATCGAGGATCTTGCGGCTCTCGTTGCGGAGCTTCTGCTCCTCGTCGGTCTCGCCGCTGCCGTCGTCGACGAACGAGCCGGCCTGCGGGATCACGTTGAACGCGATCGGCTTCGGGAAGACCTTGGTCTCCGGGAACTCGACGGCGGAGCCGTCGTGGGTGAGCTCGGTGGCCCGGTCGGCCACCTTCTTGACCTGCTCGTCGAGCTCGGCCACACCGGCGAGCCCGGCGCCGCCGACCGCCTGGTAGGTGGTGGCGACGAACGCGACGAGGCCGGCCTCGTCGTGCAGCGGCCGGAGCACCGGCATGGCCGCCATGGTCGTGCAGTTCGGGTTGGCGATGATGCCCTTCGGCCGGTTGGCGGCCGCGTCCGGGTTCACCTCGGCGACCACGAGCGGGACGTCCGGGTCCATCCGCCAGGCGGAGGAGTTGTCGACGACGACCGCGCCGGCCTCGGCGACGCGCGGGGCGTATTCCTTGGAGCCGCCCTTGCCCGCCGAGAAGAGCACGATGTCGAGACCGCGGTAGTCCGCGGTGGCCGCGTCCTCGACGGTCACCTCGCCGGAGCCCCACGGGAGCGTGCGGCCCGCGGAACGCGCCGAGGCGAAGAGACGGAGCTGGTCCACTGGAAACTGGCGCTCGGCCAGGATCCGGCGCATGACGGCACCGACCTGTCCCGTCGCACCCACGATGCCGATCCTCATGGACAACAAAATACGGCCTGAACTGCGAACCAAGAAATCTTGTTGTTCACTATGTGAGATTGCTGTCTCAAAAGTAGAGACAGCGGGTCTAGCTTCGAGGGCATGGCGACGTACACACACGGGCATCACGAGTCGGTCTTGCGCTCGCACCGCTGGCGCACCGCAGAGAATTCGGCGGCCTACCTCCTGCCGCATCTTTCCTCCGGAATCTCGCTGCTGGACGTCGGATGCGGTCCCGGCACCATCACGTCCGACCTCGCGACGCGGATCACACCGGGCCGGGCCACCGCGCTGGAGCGCACCGCCGAGGCGCTCGATCTGGCCCGGGCCGAGGTGGGCCGGCGCGGCCTCGCGAACGTGGACTTCGCGGTCGGCGACGTGCACGCGCTGGACTTCCCGGACGACACGTTCGACGTGGTGCACGCCCACCAGGTGCTGCAGCACGTCGCCGACCCGGTGGCGGCGCTGCGCGAGATGCGGCGGGTCACCCGTCCGGGTGGCGTCGTGGCGGCCCGGGACAGCGACTACGCGGGCTTCCACTGGTTCCCGCTGGTGCCCGAGCTCGACGAGTGGCTGGCCCTCTACCAGCGCGTCGCCCGCGGCAACGGCGGTGAGCCGGACGCCGGTCGACGGATGCTGGCGTGGGCCCGGGAGGCCGGGTTCACCGACGTCACGGCGACGGCGAGCGTCTGGGGTTTCGCGACCGACGAGGACCGCCGGTGGTGGGGTGGCATGTGGGCGGACCGCATCCTCGAGTCCGAGATGGCCGAGACCGCCCTGCGCACCGGCGCCGCGACCGAAACTGATCTGCGCCGCATCGCCGCGGGCTGGCGTCGGTGGGCGGACGACCCGGACGGCTTCTTCGCGATCCCGCACGGCGAGATCGTCTGCCGCGCCTGAGGCGCCCGCGTCTTTCAAAGATCCACAGCCTTCGTACGCCGGAAGCACCGTAGATTCACCTGCACCATGGATGTGACGCAGACACTGCTGCTCGTCGTCGCCGGTTTCGCCGCCGGCGGCGTCAACGCGATCGCCGGCGGAGGATCGCTGATCACCTTCCCGACCCTGATCGCGACCGGCCTGCCCTCGGTCGACGCGAACGTCACCAACTCGGTGTCGGTCTTCCCCGGCTACGTCTCGAGCGTCGCGGGCAGCCGGGCCGACCTCGCCGGCCAGGGCGGCCGGGTGAAGCGGGCGCTGGTCGCCGCGGTGCTCGGCTCGGCCGCCGGGTGCGCGCTGCTGCTGCTCACCCCGGCCCGGGCGTTCGAGGTGGTGGTGCCGTTCCTGGTGCTCGGCGCGGCGGCGACGCTGGCGTTCCAGGAACGGCTGCGCGGCCTCGTCGGCCATCCCCGGCACATGTCGCCGCGGCGGGCCGCGCTCACCCTCCAGATCGTCGTCTTCGTCGGCGCTGTCTACGGCGGCTACTTCGGCGCGGCGCTCGGCGTCATGTACGTCGCGGCGCTCGCGCTGATCCTGGACGAGCCACTGAAGCGGATCAACGCGCTCAAGAACGTGCTGTCCGCGACGGTCGGCCTCGTCACCCTGCTGGTCTTCGCGGTCTTCGCGGACGTGCACTGGCTCGCCGTGCTGGTGCTCACGCCGGCCACGGTGGCGGGCGGGTACGCGGGGGCGAAGCTAGCCCGGCGCATGCCCGCCCGCGTGCTCCGGTACGTGATCGTCACGTTCGGCACGGCCATCGGCCTGCTGCTGTTTTACCGTGCCTTCCTCGGGTAGTTCGGCCGGAAGCCCGGCGGCGGGGGTGCGGTCCGCCGCCGGGCCGCCGACCGGCCGGTAGCCATCCGGCCGGGAGGAGAAGCCTTCGGGGATCCGGGCACGGGCAGCGTGCGCGACGAACTCGTTGCCCTCCGGATCGGCCATCAACCAGCTGTCGTCGCCGGACTGCCGGCCGCCGAGCCGGTGCATCACGATCGCGCCCACCGCGAGCAGGGCCTCCGGCCCGTCCTCGGTCAGCCGGACGTGCCATCGGATCCGGTTCGGCGCGCGTTTCGGCTCGGCCTCGTGCTGGAAGACCAGGAACTCCCAGGGGAACCCGGTCATCCCGGTGACGACCGAGGAGGCGCCCTCGTCGTGCACCTCGCCGCCGAGCAGGCGGCTCCACCAGTGCGCGAGCCGGTTCGGGCCGTGGCACCGGACCACCAGCTCGAACACTCCGGGCGGCCGGCCCTCGGCGGGCGGCCAGCCGGTGAACTCGTTGCCCTCCGGGTCGGCCAGCACGTACCAGGGGTCCGGACCGGGATGGTGGGTCACCGAGCCACCCGCCTCCAGGAGATCCTCCGGACCGTCCGCCCGCAGACGGACGCCGAAGTGGACCCGTGTTCTTTCGGAACGCGCCGGCACGCCCGCGGTCACCCGTACGATCGCTCGTGAATGATCAGTGAGCCGAGCCTGATCACCCAGCGCGACCCCCCAGAAGGCGGCGAGCCGCGCGGCGTCCGCCGCGGCGATGCTGACGCCCTCGATCGCATAGGTGATGTGCACACGGCGGCTTACCGGGGTGGGAGCCCGTCTAATCCTCGGAGGATCGGATTTACCCGAAAGGATGACGGCGGCATCCACCGATCATCCCCGTCCACGATGGCCTGTTCCGGCCCGGGAGATCAGCGGGCGCGGCGGATCAGATCCGGTGAACGCAGTGAGTATCCGATCCGCGAAACAGGAACGTGCGAGTTGCAGATCCGGGGTATAGCCCGCCGCGCGCGGCTCGTCGCCGATCCGGCCCTCCGGGGCCCGCTGGGGACACCGCGTGAGACGAGGATGGGCACGTCCGAGGCATGACGTGAGCGTGTCCACATCGGTGGTGAGGCTTCGACGTCGATCGCTGGAGCGGTGTGAGAATGTCGTCCGTTGACGTGCAAGTTGCACAACTCTTAGTGTCGGTGTCGTGACTGGGGGTGGACCCTTGAGGAAACGGGGCGACCTGGCCACGGGGGAAATGCTGACAAAGCATCCGGGATCGAGGAGCGCTCGATGACTGTCACGATCGGGATCAACGGGCTCGGACGGATCGGGCGAAGCTTGACCCGGATCGTGGCCGCCATGCCTCAGCCCGGCTTGGAGATCGCCGCGGTGAACGACATCGCGTCGACCGAGAAGCTGGCCTACGGGCTACGGCGGGACAGCATCCGGGGCTCGTTCCCGGGCACCGTCACCGCCCGGGGCGACTACCTGGTGGTCAACGATCACACGATCCGCGCCTACCACCACGAGCGCCCGGAGCGGATCCCGTGGGCCGAGGAGGGCGTCGACGTCGTCATCGAGGCGACCGGCCGGTTCCGGGCCGGCGCGGCGGCCCGCTCGCACATCACCCACGGCGGCGCGCGCAAGGTGGTGATCAGCGCGTCGGCCGACGACCCGGACGCGTTCCTGGTCTTCGGGGCGAACCACGACAGCTACGACCCGGCCGTGCACGACGTGGTCTCCCCCGCGTCGTGCGGCGTGAACGCGCTGACCGTGATGGCGAAGGTGCTGCTCGACCGGTTCGGCCTCGGGTCCGTGCACACCTCGGTCATGCTCGCGACCCAGGGCTGGCAGCGGGTGCAGGACACCGTGATCGGCACGTCCCGGGACGACCCGCGGCTCGGCCGGGCCGGCGCGGACAGCATCATCCCGCACAACCACGTGGTCGGCGACCTGGTCCGGGTGGCGCTGCCGGAGATCGGCGAGATGCGCTACAGCTACTACTGCGTGCCGACCCCGATCGGCTCGCTCGCCGAGATCTCCGGCCAGACCGACCGGCCGGTCACGGTCGAGGAGGTCAACCGGGCGATGGCCGAGGCCGCGGCCGGGCCGCTGCGGGGCATCCTCGCGTACGACCCCGACCCGACCGTCTCGATCGACGTGAAGAACAACCCGGCCTCCTGCCTCTTCGACCCGTCCGGGACGCAGACCACCGCGGACGGCGGCGTGAAGGTACGCGGCTGGTTCGACAACGAATGGGGCTTCTCGAACCGATTACTCGACCTCGCGAAGCTGGTGGGCGAGCGCTTACCCGTACCGTCGAGCCACGTGAGCTGGAGCGCGGCCTAGCCGCCCGCGCCGACGCGTGGGTCAGGCGGACTTGGGGCGGTACGCCCAGTGCCAGGTCTCGCGCGGCACGTTCTCCACGAAGCCGTAGTCCTTGGCGTGCCGGCGCATCCAGGTGAGGGCCTTCGCGTTCAGGTCGAGGTCGGTCGCCATGCCCCAGCCGTGCTCGCTGGTGCCGGGCTTCGCGGCCAGGCCGCCCTGGGAGTAGAGGCCCTTGCGGCGGGCCAGGTCGACCTGCTCCGAGTAGGGGCGGTAGGAGTCGGTGATGCCGATGTCGACGCCGTCGCGCTTGGCGTCCTCGATCATGCGGTTCAGGTTCTCGGCGGCGGGGGCCCAGAGCTTGTGTCCGGTCTGGCCCACCCGGCCCAGCGCCTCCTCGGGGATCTTGCCGTTGCCGTACGCGACCAGGTCCTCCGGCACGCCCTTGCTGTTCAGCTTGTAGACCTTGTCGGTGGCCGGCGTGCCCGCCGCCGACGTCATGGCCGACTGGAGCTGATTGGCGAACGCGGCGCCGCTCGTGGAACCGGGACCGGAGGTCGCCGTCCGCTGCTGGGTGGCGGTGGCCTGCTGCGTCTGCATCGCGATCATCCGGCTCTGGATGTCGGCGATGCGCTGGTTCACTCCCTCGATACCCACGTCAGAACCGTTCGGCTCCCGGGCGGAAACCTGAGGCCGCCGCCCGGGAAAGAAAGAAAATCTAGGAGGCCAGCTCGATCGTGTGCTGCGTGTGCGCCACCTTGGCCTGGAGATACCGGACATTGGCCGCCGAAGCGTGCACCCCGGTAGGCCGGACCGACCGCACCGAGATGCCGAGATCGCGGAGCTGCCGCGACTTGTCCGGGTTGTTGGTCAACAGATCGATTTCGGTCGCGCCGAGGGTGGTGAGCATCTGCGCGGCCGCCGTGTAGTCACGCTCGTCGTCGGCGTGGCCGAGCGCCCGGTTCGCCTCGTAGGTGTCCATGCCGAGGTCCTGCAGCGCGTACGCGTCGAGCTTCGCGTAGAGCCCGATGCCCCGGCCCTCCTGGCGCAGGTAGAGCAGGTAGCCCCCGGCCGTCGCGATCCGCTCGACGGCCTCCCGCAGCTGAGGCCCGCAGTCGCAGCGCTGGGAGCCGAAGACGTCACCGGTCATGCATTCCGAGTGCATGCGTACGAGGGGAGCCTGCGAGGAGGGGGACGAGACGTCGCCGAGCGCCAGGGCGAGGTGCTCCTTGCCGTCGGCCAGGCCGGTGAAGGTGATCACCTCGGCGGTGGTGCGGTAGCCATCGGCGAACTCGAGCGGAACGGTGACGCGCGTACGGACCGGCATGCTTTCTCCCCTGCACTTGATGCTTCAAGTCAAGTACGGATCGACCCGGCCGTGCGGTTCATGAGAGCGGGGAGGTTGCGGTTCCGATGTTGAGCTCGGAGGTGCTGTTCTTCCGGTTCGGCAGGATGTTGGTGATCAGCACGACGAGGCAGCCGATCGTCGCGTACAGGGCCAGGACCAGCAGGTGGCCGCCGATCGGGGCGTCCGGGAAGTAGAGGTTGTCGCGGACCGCCTGCACGCCGGCGCCGGTCGGCAGGTTCTCGCCGAGCCGCCGCCCGAAGGTGGGCAGGAACTCCGGGAGGATGCTGGCCCCGGAGATCACCGTGCCGATCGTGAAGTAGAAGATGCCGACCAGCGCGCCGGCCGGGCCGATCAGCGCCACCGCGCCGGCCGTCGAGCCGGTGATCGCCAGCGAGATCAACGAGAAGATCAGCAGCATCTCGGTCTGATTCGCGCCCTCGCCGACGTTGAACCAGCTCATCGACCAGAGCACCGCGGCGGCCGAGCCGATCGCGTAGAGGATCAGCAGGGAGAGGTGGAGGACGCCGCGCTTCCACGACCGGCGGGCCTTCGGGATGAGCCGGCCCAGACCCATCGAGGCGATCGAGCCGCCCAGCGACAAGGCCTGGGTGAGGAAGCCGAGCGAGACGCCGTTCACGTCGTCGGCCGGCAGCGGGACCACGTCGGTGACCGGGGGCGGCGTGATCAGCGCCTCCGCCTGGGCCACGCTCACCTCGGCGAGCGCGGCGAGCTGCTTCGCGGTCTGCTGCTGCATCACGCTGGTGTAGGTGGCCCTCAGCAGGGTGGCCGCCGAGGCGCCGGCCGCGCTCGCGACGTAGAGCATCGGCGTGTCCTCGGTGAGGTCGACGCCGCCGTACACGTCGCGCTCGCGGATCGCCGTGGTGAGCGCGTCCACCGAGCCGAAGTCCCGGACCGCGAACTTGTCCTCGGCCTCGAGCATCGTCCGGACCTGCTCGGCCGGCTCACCGGTGGCGACCAGGCCGACCGGCAGCCGGTGCGGCGCCGCCTTGTGCCCCATGCCCAGGTAGTAGGCGGTGAGCAGAAGCTGGACGAGCATCCCGATCACGCAGACCGCGAGCGCGAAGCGGCGGAAACTGGTCACCGTCCGAGCTTCGCAGCTCGGCTGGGCGAATCAGGCCAGATCGGACGGATTGGTGTTCGCCCCGCAGAGCAGGACCGCCACCCTCTCGCCGGCGGCCGGCTGATAGGAACCGGACATCAGAGCCGCATGCGCCGCCGCGGTGCCGTGCTCGACGGCGATCCGGTAGTCGTCCCAGAGCTGACGGCGCGCCTCGACGATCGCGTCGTCCGAGACGAGCACCGAGGTGATTTGTCCCGCCTTAGCCATTTCGAAGGCGATATCTCCGACGCGCCGTGCCCCCAGCGAATCGGCCGCCACTCCGGAGACCGGCACATCCACCGGCGAGCCGGCCTCCAGAGCGGCGTGCAACGCGCGCGAGGTGGAGGGCTCGACCGCGACGACGCGCACCGCAGGCCTCATCGCGGCGATCACCCCGGCGATCAGGCCACCTCCGCCGACCGCGACCAGCACCGTGTCGACCTCCGGCACATCGTCGAGCAACTCGAGGCCGATCGTCCCGTTCCCCGCCACCATGTCCGGGTCGTCATAGGCATGGCAGAAGAGCGCATCCGTACGGGACTGCGCCGCCGCATAGGCCTCGGCGTACTCATTGCCGGTCTGCACCACCCGCGCGCCCAGCTTGCCGAGCTTCGCGACCTTGACCGCCGGCGCCGTCACCGGCACGAACACCTCGGCCGGCACACCCAGCTCGCGCGCCGCCCAGGCCGCCGCGAGGCCCGCGTTCCCCCCGGACGCCGCCACGATCCCGGCGTCGGTGAGCTCGCCGCGGGCCGAGGCCGCGAGGATCCGGTTGAACATGCCCCGGGTCTTGAACGAGCCGGCGTGCTGCAGGTGTTCAAGCTTGAACCAGCGGTCCGCCCCGGCCGCGACCACCGGCGTGCGCCGAACCCGCCCGCCGATCCGACGAGCCGCCGCCCGCACATCCTCAACGTCGATCATGCAGAAGACTCTAGGCCGTGCCCCACGAGACACGGCGCGAGCAGACAGCTCAGCTGCCGAGCAGCTTCAGGTGGCGACCGGCGAGCGTTGCCGAATTTGGCTGTACTAGATCAAGGCGCCGCACACCCGCGGCGCGCGGCCCGGCCGCTGCCGCAGCATTCCTGACGCACGACAAGGCCGAGTGCTCCGGCGGGAGCGCTCGGGCTTCTGGGATGAGAGGGTGTCATCCCGACCACCGACGACCCAGGCGAAGCCGAGCAGACCTGCTCCTGGGCGCCGTGGGTCGACGGCGGACGGGATGACACGAGGGGGTAGCTCGGCGGACATCGTTCGGGCCAGGTAACAGGGCGAGAGAGAGTTGCCTCGCGTAATTAGCGGATCTTCGCGGGTCGGTGGCCTTAATGCTGAAGGCTAGGACCGCTTCTTCATCAAGGCCCACACGCTCACGATGGCACCCGCGCCGCCGAGCGCATTGATGTGGTGATCTACGAACTTCTCGACGTCGAAGGTGGGATCGGCCGCATGGAGATAGCTCGCCAGGTGCTGGACCACGGCAATAACGATGTAGCAAGCGGTCAAAATCGCCCACGCCTGCTTCAGATCCACAGCATGTGGCGCGGTTACTGCAGGACTGATCGTTGTCTCGGGCGCCGTAGGCGAAGCATCTGAGTTCCGCTCGGGTCGATCTACAACAGGCGTGCCAGCGAGATCGAGATCTACTCCGGCTGACGAGATCACATCGACAAGTTCCTGATGCAGGTGCGTGATTGCCCCAAGCTTGCTACTGAAGTCCAGGCGCGAATTTACTTTGGTGAGGACACCTTTGATCGCTTCTTGGGCCAGGCGACGGGTCTGTGGGCTGGAGAGGATCGACTCGGCGACCCCGTCGAGCTCGGAGAGGTCCATCTCGCCGACACGGGCACGCATGGCTTCTTGGGCCAGGCGACGGGTCTGTGGGCTGGAGAGGATCGACTCGGCGACCCCGTCGAGCTCGGAGAGGTCCATCTCGCCGACACGGGCACGC
>NZ_JBFAAR010000004.1:0-33842 GCF_040639855.1 Actinoplanes sp. NPDC023714 | reverse complement strand
CATGGCTTCTTGGGCCAGGCGACGGGTCTGTGGGCTGGAGAGGATCGACTCGGCGACCCCGTCGAGCTCGGAGAGGTCCATCTCGCCGACGCGGGCGCGCATCTTTCCTTCGGCTAGGCGAGTTCCTGAATCGAATGCTTCGCTCAGCAACGCCATTTGATCCTCCCATGGGTCAGTCGCACTAGTGTACGACTCGCACTCCGTCTTATGGATCACTGAGATGAGGGACTCTTGGGGCCATCTCAGGGCCGTGGGGTCATCAAATGCCACCCAGCGATAACCAATGACGCCCATGGATAAGCACAGTTCAGCGGCACCCTAGTGGCCGTGGCCTTGAGGACGGCGGACGAGTCGGCCTGTACGCCGGATTCTGGGTAGCACATGCGGTCTGACCAGGCGTTTCATTGCCCATCCTGCCCGTGGGGCCATGGCCGGGCCATCAGCAGGCCCATCATGTGATCGAGCGCGGTCCGGGCGCGGCCCTGGCTGGACTGCATCAGGTGGGTGTAGACGCGCAGGGTGAACGCCGGGTCGGAGTGACCCAGCCATTCGGAGATGGCGCGGATGTTCTCGCCGGCGTCGAGCAGCGTCGAGGCGAACAGGTGGCGGAGTGCGTGCATGCCGTTGGCGCGGGTCTGCTCGAGTCCGGCGGCGGCCAGCGCCGGATGCCAGCACAGCCTGTTGAAGGTCGTGCGGTTGAGCGCCCCGCGCCGGCTGGTCGTGAAGACCAGCTTGACCGTGGTCGGCTCGCCGCGGAACGGATCCTCCCAGGGCAGCGTGACCGGTACCGGTTCGAACTCCGCCATGTGCGCCTGGATCTCGCGGCCCACCGAGGCCGGGAGCAAGGTCTGGCGTTCCTTGTCGTTCTTGGGAAGCCCGAACACGAGCCGGGAGCGCACCCGCTTGACCTGGCGGCGGATGGTGAGCCACCCGCTGTCGAAGTCGTCGGGCGCCACCCCGAAGATCTCACCCTGCCGAGCACCGCAGCCGCCGCCGAGAAGGTCACGCAGTCCGACCAGCGGCAGATCGGGACTTGTTGCCGAATTCTCCTGTACTTAGATCAAGGCGCCGCCCACCCCGCGGCGCGCGGCCCGGCCGGCGGCCGGGCGCGCCACCCCAGAGGGGCCCCACCCCGCCCGGCCGCCGGCCAGCCGCCGCAGCGGATGAGGGCCAGGGCGAAGCTCGGATGCCTCCGGCGGGATCTACGACAGCGATGGGCGAAGGGCAGGTGCGCCGGCGCCAGGTTGGTCGAGTGGTTGCGGGTGAGGTCCATCGCCGCCGTGAGCCAGGGCGGAGCCGAGCACAGAGGCCCCCGCTGGTCAAGATCGTTCCTCCGGTTGGGGGCTGCATCTTGACCAGCGGGGGCCTCTGTACACCACGGTGTGCTGACTCACGGCGGCGATGGACCTGGGGGTTGGGTGCGGTGAGAGACGGAGCGGATGTGGGTAGCGCTCGATATGACGTTCAGGCTGAACGGGATCAGCCTATGGTCACGAGCATGGCCAGCCCTGCTTTCGACGCTTTCACCGCAGCAGCCGCAGACTTTAGCGATCGTCGGAAGAGAAGGACCTTCCGCGACAAGGAGCACAACGATCTGCGCAGGCTCATAGGACTCCTGCAGGCTGTTGTGACCGAGCAGGAGGCCCGGCTGACCGCGCTTGAATCGCCCCCGCAAGTACAGCAGCAAAGTACAGCAGCCGACGACACCGAGCCCGACTCCATCGCACCGCAATAGGCCCCCTGGCCTCGTGCGCGGCTTGATCCAACCGAGCCGCCACGAGTTCGCATCGAGGGGATCGCGACCGAGGCTTCGGGTCATGCCGCCCACCGACGACCTAGGCCCGTTCCACGGTGTGTGGGTCGGCGAAAGATTAAGTTGGCGCCACGCGGTCATGCCGTTCACAAGCCCTCAGGTCACCATCACGCGTCCTGTTGTGCTTGAACGGTAGGGGGATCGTTATTCGGTAAGACGATTTTAACGGATTCGCGCAATTTCCGGTCGTCTCTACTGTCCCTCCAGGTCGCCAAGCGGGTGATGGGATCCGCAATATCCCGACTTTCTAAGATTGCGGCACTTTCGGCGACGACGGGGGAGTTGGAAACTATTAATAGGGGAACGCTCGGATATGTCGCGCGTATCCGTTTAATGTTTTTGACTAGCTCAGACTTTCTATTCATTGCGCTCGCGCCGCGCAACCACTTAATAAGAACAAACGCCACAAAAGGTGGGCGCGAAATCATGGCGTCGATTCCGAAATCGGCGTCGTGGCGCCCTAAGATGGCTCCTTCCTTCTTGGCAATCTCTTTGAGAGCGGTCATGACCTCGTACTCATAAACCAGGGCGGGATTCAATGGGCTTTGCGGCGCATCAAAGCCCTTGCTGGATAGGTCATTACGGAGATCTCGCACCAGTGCGGCGATTCCGGGCTCATTGAGCTTGAACCCAACATCGGCCGCCTCAGTGGGTTCCTCTGGCGTCTGCTCAGGGTCGTTGCCCCTCTTTCCCGTGCTGTCCCAAGGGTTCGCGTCCGGCTTCTCGCTAGTCGAAGATCCGGAACCGTCGTTGTGAGTGCCGGATCCTTCTCCCTGTTGCGAGTCGTCCGTCTTAAGGGATGGACCTTCGAACATGCCTAGAATGGAGCTGATCGCCTGCCCCTGTAGGCGATCCTTCTCTTTGGCGGTAACGCTTTTGTTGAGGGCGCTGAGCATAGATAGGGTGATGGTCTGCGGCAGGGGAGTGCGCTTTTCCTTCTCCACGACAGTCCGGTCATATACCCAAGTCAGGGTATCCCACCATCGTTCGTCTTCGTCCCGTCTTTTTGTATGCTTTAGAGTGCGATGAGCGATCGTTGCTGCGATGACGGCTGCCGCTACAGCCATCACACCGCCGAAGCCGGCTGAGGTAAAGAAGCGTTCCCAGAATTCTGGTCCGAAGTATCCCGATGGGTCCGCCTCGCCGGAGGGAACCGAGGGTGTAGGTGTTTGCGGGACTACCAGGCGATGGAGTGCTGACTCTGATACTGCCGACACCGCAGCGAGAAAGTGACACCCGTACATCGTCGGACCGTACAAGAGGGACGTGTAAGCAGTACAGCAGTACAGTACTGCAACACACTGAACCGAAAACTCGGTGCAAGATCTCAAGGAGCCACGGAGCAGCGTATACAACCGCATCCGACCGCATCGCAGCTAATCCCTCGGTCGCGGGCTAAGTCGCGGCCGACCAATCGTCACCGAGACCCATGACTAGGTCGTGACTCAAGTTCATGGGGCCATGGGGCCATCCTGGGGCCATCAGATGCCGACCAGCGTTGGCCAGCGTTGACCATCAGCGCCTATATATATGCAGAGGTCAGCGCCGCCCCCACGATCGCGACCTTGAGGGCGGCGGACGAGTCGGCCTGTACGCCGGATTCTGTGGCCGGGACCTTGGCCCCGGTGGCGGCCATCCATCTAGGCCTGCCGTTGCCGGCAGGCTCGAGCAGCCTACCCGCAGGCTCGGGCGAGCAGCCCTCGAACGCCTGCGCCGGTCGCCGCCTTGCGGCAGCGGCCTTGCTTGGCCTTGCTCCGGGTGGGGTTTACCGAGCCACCCCGGTCACCCGGGGTGCTGGTGAGCTCTTACCTCACCGTTTCACCCTTACCGGCGCCGTGCCTGAGCACGGGCCGGCGGTCTGTTTTCTGTGGCACTTTCCCGCGGGTCGCCCCGGGTTGCCGTTAACAACCACCCTGCTCTGCGGAGTCCGGACGTTCCTCGGCGGCGCCCTGAGGCACCGACGCGACCGCCCAGCCGACTCGTCCGTCGCCCCGCAATGTTACGTGTTGGGGAGCTGCCGCCGGCCGCGCGGGGTTGGTCAGGACGCCCGGTGGGCGCCTACCTCCTCGGTGTACATGACGCGGGTCTGGTTCAGCATCTGGTCGAGCTCGGCCTGTTCGGAGCGGGCCCGGGCCCTCTCCGCCGCCTTCGTGGCGCGGGCTCGGGCCGCTTCCTCGGCCGCGCGCGCGGACTTGGCGGCGGCCTGCTGGTTGGCTCGGCGGGTTGCGGCGGCCTTCGCGGCACGGGCCTTCGCGACCTCGGGGTCGAGGCGGCGGTTGGGGCGCATGTCGGCGGTGGCCTCGACCTCGCGGGCCTCGATCGCGGCGAAGTCGGGGCGGATTTTGGCGGCCACCCATTCGACGCCGGCCACCAGGCCCACCACGAGGGCGAAGATGACGCGCAGGCCGAGCGGGCCGGGGGCGGCGAAGTTCACGGCCGCCGAGATGACGACCACCACGGCGAGGATCTTCATGGCTGCCCGTTTGGCGTCGAGGGCCATGCCGGGTGTCTGGCTGACGGTCAGCATGGAGAGCATCGCCAGGTCGAAGACGGCGGGGACGATCCAGGCGAACATGCCGGCGCCCAGCGAGACCAGGAAGTGGGCCTGGTGCAGGTAGCTGGCCGCCAGCGCGCCGATCAGGATCAGGTTGTTGGCCCGCTTGATGGTGCGGATGGCCCTGAGCATGCCGGGGACGGCGCCCTTCGCATACTCCTCGGCGAACTGCTGCGTCAGGGTCATCATCGGTAACGGGACCACCTTGGGGAGACAAAGGCGACTCTTGGGACAGACGCTACCGGAAGAGACGCGAGCGAAGCTCCGATTCGCGAAGGCCGGCTCCCGAGATGGGAGCCGGCCGCGACGATCAGGTCGAGGAGACCGTGTCGATCGTCGTCTCGTCCCGGTGCTTCTCGATCCGCGGGTCGCCCTCGTCGGCGAAGTAGTCGTCGGGCGCCGTGTGATCCGTACCCTGAGGGGTCTTCAATGCTCGCAGGATCAATGTCACGAGAACCGCGACCACGGCGTTGACGATCACCGCGACGAACCCGACGTAGATCGTCTTCGTCGAGTCGAAGCCGAACTCGGACAGCGGGAACGCCGAGCCGCCGAAGTGTGCCCGGCCGGTCGCCGCGTTCGGGATCTGCCAGAGCATCCAGAAGCCGAGCGCCATGCCGGCCGCCCAGCCCGCCACGAGCGCGCCCCGGTGCAGCCACCGGGTGTAGAGCCCGAGGACCACGGCGGGCGCGGTCTGCAGGATGATCACGCCGCCGATGAGCTGCAGGTCGATGGAGAACTGCGGGTCGAGGAAGACGATGCAGGCCACCGCGCCGATCTTCACGACCAGCGAGGTGATCTTGGCGACCGAGGCCTCCTGGGCGTGCGTGGCGTCCTTGCGCAGGTACTCCTTGTAAATGTTGCGGGTGAAGAGGTTCGCCGCGGCGATCGACATGATCGCGGCGGGCACCAGGGCGCCGATGCCGATCGCGGCGAAGGCGACGCCGGTGAACCAGGACGGGAACTGCTGGTCGAAGAGGAGCGGCACCACGGTATTGCTGTCCACCGAGCCCGGGTTGGCGCCGGGCAGCGGCTTGATCCCCGCCGCGATGGCCATGTAGCCGAGCAGGGCGATCAGGCCGAGCAGGAAGCTGTACGCCGGCAGCGCCGACATGTTCCGCTTGATCACGTCGCGGTTCTTGCTGGCCAGCACCCCGGTGATGCTGTGCGGGTAGAGGAACAGCGCGAGGGCCGAGCCGAGCGCCAGGGTGAAGTACTGCACCTGGTTGTTGGCGTTCAGCAGGATCCCGTCGTTCGGTGACGGCGAGGCCTGGAACTTGGCGTCCGCGGCGTCGAAGATCGCACCCCAGCCGCCCAGCTTGTACGGCAGCCACAGCACCGCCACCAGGATGACGATGTAGATGAGGGTGTCCTTCACGAACGCGATCAGCGCGGGCGCCCGCAGGCCGGACTGGTAGGTGTAGGCCGCCAGGATCGCGAACGCGATGATGATCGGCAGGTGCCGGGCGAGCGCGCTGTCCCCGGTGACGCCCATCGTCTTGAGGACCGCCTCGATCCCGACGAGCTGCAAGGCGATGTACGGCATCGTCGCCACGATCCCGGTGATCGCGACGACCAGCGCGAGCGTCGGCGAGTCGAACCGGCTGCGGACGAAGTCGGCGGGCGTGACGAAGCCGTGCCGGTGCGACACCGACCAGAGCCGGATCAGGATCAGGAAGAACAGCGGGTAGATGATGATCGTGTAGGGCACCGCGAAGAATCCGGCGGCGCCGGCGCCGAAGATCAGCGCGGGTACGGCGACGAACGTGTACGCCGTGTAGAGGTCCCCGCCGACGAGGAACCAGGTGATCCACCCGCCGAAGCTGCGCCCACCCAGGCCCCACTCGTCGAGGTGGGCCATGTCCTTCGGCGCCCGCCACCGCGACGCCACGAACCCCATCCCGCTGACCAGCAGGAACAGGAAAGTGAAGATGATGATCTCGGTGAGGTGGTCTCTCATTGCCCGCCCCGCTTCTTGGTCATCCGGTAGACCAGCGTGGTCGTGCCGACGCCGAGCAGGATGAAGGCGAACTGGAGCCAGTAGAACATCGGGAATCCGGCGAGCCGGGGCTCGTCGTGGTTGTAGAGGAACGTCAGCAGCGGCACCACGATGGGGATGAGCAGCAGCCAGTTCCAGCGGCTTCTATCGGTGCGAGGACGGTCCATGCGCTTCTCCCGTCGACAGTGATTCCAGTCACGTTAACGAGACATCCGTCGATCGGGCGATCCCCCATGCGCCGAAAGAGGGCCGGGATGCGCCGAACGGCGCACCCCGGCCCGGGAGATCACAGTGCGGCGGTGATGGCCTTCGTGAGCGAGGCCTTCGCGTCGTCACCGTCGAGCGACCACATCATCGCGCCGCCGAGCCCCTTGGCCCGGATGTAGAGCGACTTCTGCAGCAGCACGGCCGGGTCGTCGTACGTCCAGAAGGTCGTCCCGTCGAAGAGCCAGGCGTGCCCGTTCCGCAGGTCGCGGTGCACGGTGTAGCCCTGCTTCGGCAGGTTCTTGAGGGTCTTGTAATCCTCGGTGCCCCCGCCGAACACGCTCGGCGCGGGCCCGGTGGCCGGCTGGAACAGGCCGTCCCCGCCGCCGCTCACCCCGGTCCAGCCCTGGCCGTAGTAGGGCACGCCGAGCACGAGCTTCTTCTTCGGCGCCCCGCGGGTGAGCCAGGCGTTGATCGTGTTCTCGACCGAGAAGTCCGGGTTGTCCGGGGCGCCCGCGGGCACCCGCAGCGCGGACTGCTGGTTCGTCGTCGCCTCCCACGTGCCGTGGAAGTCGTAGCCCTGCACCGTGCCGAAGTCGAGGTACTTGAAGATCTTCGAGACCTCGAACCCGGCGTCGATCTTCGCGGGCGAGGCTGGAATGAAGGCTGTCAAATCGTACTTTTTCCGATTTGCGCGACCAAGCTTGTCCAACTGTGACCGGAATTCGGCGACAAGCAACGTAAAGTTACGCTTGTCTTCTTCTCTAATGACATTTCCGGCATTCCCCGAGGATCCCGGCCACTCCCAGTCCAGGTCGATGCCGTCGAAGATGCCGGCCGCGGCACCGGGCGCGAGTCCCGGCAGGTTGCCCTTGATCCAGAGGTCGATGCAGGAGCTGACGAGCTTCTTGCGCGACGCGTCGGTGAGCACCGCGTCGGAGAAGTACGCCGACCCGGTCCACCCGCCCAGCGAGATCAGCGGCCGCAGGCCCGGGTTCTTCTTCTTGAGCTCGGCGAGCTGGTTCAGGTTGCCGGCGATCGGCTGGCCGGCCACGTCGGCGACGCCGTCCACGCTGTTCTCCGCGGAGAACGAGGTCTGCCAGTCCGCCCACGGGTCGGCCGAGGCGCAGACGCCGTCCGCGGTGACCGGGCCGAACGCGTAGTTGATATGGGTCAGCCGCGCCGCCGCGCCGGAGGTCTGGACGTCGGCGAGCTGGAAGTCCCGGCCGTAGATCCCCCACTGCGTGAAGTAGGCGACCTTCTTGGCCGATGAGGTGTGAGCCTGTGCGGGGGACGGTGCCGCGGCCACGACGGACGCGGCGGCGGCCGCCACGGCGACGAGGCGACGGGATAAACCGCGCATGTGCCCTCCAGGGCGAAACGTTGAAGAAAGTTTCCTAATCGAGGAAGCTAAACGTCCGCCCTGGAAGGGTCAATACGCAGTCATCGAAGATGGGCTGTTTCGTTGACCGTCCGCACCGCGATGTTGCCGTCCGGCCAGACGTCCATGGTGGACACGCCCGCCGCGTCGAGGAAGAGCCGGTGCAGGAACGCGTCGCCTGCGGCGAGCGCGTCCCGCAGGATCAGCTTGATGGGTGAGACGTGGGAGACGATCACGACCGCCTTTCCCGGGTACGAGTGGAGCACCGTGGCCATGGCCGCCCGCACCCGCTTGGCCACCGCCTGGAAGGACTCTCCCCCCGGCGGCGCCACGCTCGTCGACGCGAGCCACGCCGACATCTCGCCGGGCCACCGCTCCTGCACCTCGGCGAACGTCTTGCCCTCCCAGTCGCCGAAGTCGCACTCGATCAGGTCGTCCATCACGGTGACCGGCACCCCGCCGGCCTCCGCCGCGATCAGCTCGGCGGTCCGCACGCAGCGGGTCAGCGGCGAGCTCAGCACGGCGTCGACGTCCCGGAAGATCCCGGCGACCCGGCCGGCCGCGGCCATCGCCTGCGCCTCGCCCTCGTCGGTGAGCGGCACGTCGCCGCGGCCCGAGTAGCGCCCCTGCGCCGTGAACGGGGTGGCGCCGTGCCGGACAAGCGCGATCCGGGTGGCGTTCTCCAGGGCCGGCGGCGCCCAGGACTTGGGGGCCTCGGCCGCCGGCGTGACGACCTCGCGCTCGATGCGATCGCGGGGCGCCTTACCGGCCGCCTCGTCCATCGCCCGGTTCGCGAGCGCGTCCGCCTCCTTGTTCCGCTCCCGCGGGATCCAGTCGAACGTCACCCGCTCGAACTTCCCGACCAGGGTGGCCGCCTCGGCCGCGAGCGGCCGCAGACCCGCGTTCTTGATCTGCCAGCGGCCGGACATCTGCTCGATGACCAGCTTCGAGTCCATCCGTACGTCGACCCGCGTGGCGTTCAGCTCGGCGGCGGCGCGCAGGCCGGCGATCAGGCCGGAATACTCCGCCACGTTGTTCGTGGTGATGCCGGCCGAGTCGTACCGCTCCAGCAGAACCTGGCCGGTGGCCGCCTCCTTGACCACGGCGCCGAACCCGGCCGGGCCCGGGTTGCCCCGGGACCCGCCGTCCGCCTCGACGACGACGTGCAGCGTCACAGGCCGGACTCCGCGGTCCGAACCATGATCCGGCGGCACTCCTCGCAGCGGACCACCTCGTCGGCCGGGGCGGACTTGACCCGGTTCAGGTCGGCGCCGTAGAGCTCGATCCGGCAGCCGCCGCACCGGCCGGCCCGGAACAGCGCCGCACCCAGGCCGGACTCTGTACGGATCTTGTCGTAGAGGGTGACCAGGTCGGCCGGGAGGTCGGCGGCGAGCGGCACCCGCGCCGCCGTCTTGAACTCCTGCTCCTTGGTGATCTCGTCGTAGGCCTCGTCGCGCTTGCGCTCGGCCTCGGACCGCCGGGTGACGGCCGCCGAGATCCGGCCCTGCACCTCGGTGAGCGCGGCCTCGGCGGTCTCCCGCTGCTCCATCAGCTCGAGTTCGGCGTCCTCCAGCTCGGACTGCCGGCGGTTCAGCGAGGCCAGCTCGTGCTGCAGGCCCTCCACCTCGCGGAGCGAGCCGCCCGCGTCCAGGCGCTTCTGGTCCTTGTCCTTGCGGAGCCGGACCTGCTCGATGTCCTTCTCCAGCCGGCTGATGTCCCGGTCCAGGTCGTCGACGACGACCTGGGCACGGACCCGCTCGTCCTCCAGCGCGGAGATCTCCCGCGCCACGGCGTCGATCTCGGCGAGCTCGGGCAGGGACTTGCGGCGGTGCGCGAGCTGGGCCAGGGCGGTGTCGACCCCCTGCAGGTCGAGCAGGCGGCGCTGGGCTTCCGGGGCGGCCTTCACGAGTGGTTCTCCTTCTCCTCGAAAGCGGAATGGACGGTCCAGGGGTCGGTGTCGAGGTCGGACACCATCACTTCGATGCCGTGATCGGCGCGCAGCCAGGATGCGACGTCGTCGAGCCAGGGGCGTTCGCTCGCCCAGTGTGCGACGTCGAGCAGCGCCGGGCCACCGGCCGCGAGGTGCTCGCTGACCGGATGGTGGCGCAGATCGGCACAGAGGTACGCGTCGGCGCCCGAGCGGGCCGCGACGGACAGGAAGGAGTCGCCGGCGCCACCGCAGACGGCGACCGTGCCGATCACCTGATCCGGGTCGCCGGCGGCGCGCACCCCGGCCGCGGTGGCCGGCAGCCGCGCGGCGGCGAGGCGGGTGAGCTCGGCGAGGGTCAGCGGCGCCGGAAGCTCGCCGACGCGGCCCAGGCCCCGCCCCTCGCCCGCGGCCGCCCCCTCGGCGGGGACGAGCGGGCGCAGGGCGGTCAGGCCGAGGCGCGCGGCGAGCGCGTCGGAGACGCCGGGATTCGCCACGTCGGCGTTGGTGTGCGCGGTGTAGAGCGCCACGTCGGCCTTGATCATCCGGTGGATGATCCGGCCCTTGTAGGTGTCCGGGGCGATCGACGACACCGGCTTGAGCAGCAGCGGGTGGTGGGCCACGACCAGGTCGGCGCCCACCGCGATCGCCTCGTCGACCGTCTCGGGCACGCAGTCGACGACGCACAGGACACGATCGACGGCGTGGTCGAGATCGCCCAGCACGAGCCCCACGCGGTCCCAGGATTCAGCCCAGTCTCGTGGGTAACGCCTGTCGAGCGCTTCAACCAAGGTGCGGACCGTCACGACCGCCAACTCTATATGGCTAGGAAACCGCTCCCGGCTCGACTCTGGTGCTGCCGGCCGAGACCGGGCTGACCGCCTGCAGGGCACGCCGCCAGGGGAACTGGCCGCGGAACCGATCGGTCTGCCCGGGGCCGCCCAGCCGGCAGACGTCCTCGCCGTAGAGCACGTGGACGCCCCAGTCCCGCAGCTTCGCGAGACTCTCGTGCATGGCCGGGTGCAGGGCCATGACCTTGTTCGTGTACGGGACCACGACGGTCGGCACGCCGTAGCCGTACCCCTCGACGAGGAGGCCCAGCACCAGGGTGTCGGTGATCCCGGCGGCCCACTTGTTGACGGTGTTGACCGTGGCCGGCGCGACGATCATCGCGTCCGGCTGCGGCAGCACGTCGGGGTCGCCGGGACTCTTGTAGTCGGAGCGGACCGGGTGCCCGGTCTGCGCCTGCAGGGCCGCCACGTCGACGAACTTGCGGCCGTCCGGGGTCGTCACCACGCAGACCTCCCAGCCCTCGTTCTGAGCGAGGGCCACGAGGATCCCGACGTCCCGGGCCATCGGTGAACCGCACACGAGCACGTACAGCACACCGGGTGAGGGGTTACCGGTCATCACGGCCTATTGCACCTCATACGCCGACTCCCATCTGTTCTGCAAGCTCCGCTATCGGAGCCGGTGGCGTGCCACGGGTACGCCGGAGCACGTCGGAAAGGACCTCGTGGGCGAGCGGCCGGCAGCGGATCTCGGACGGGGCGAGCCGGTCGCCCTCGAGCAGCATCTCGCCGGCTCTCTCCACATCGCCGATCTGCGTGTAGCCGCGAGCGATGTCCAGGTAGTGGTGGGCACGCCGCTCCGGGAGCATGGCGTTGAAACCTTCCTTGTCCATCCGCTCGTGCGTGTCGACCGCCAGCCGGCCGTCCCCGAGCTCGACCGCCGTCGCGCAGCGGTGCAGCTGCACGTTGGTCGGCCCGAAGCTGGTCCAGTAGTGGTTGAAGTCGCCACCCAGCTCGAGCGCCGCCTGGTCGGCGCCGCTCAGCAGGTCGCGCACGGTCGCGGCGTCGCCGATCCGGGACGCCGACATCGCGCCGTTGAGCAGCAGCATCCCGTAGACCGAGAGCTGCTCCGCGCGCGGCCGCTCCGGCCCGGGGGCCAGGCGGTTCGCGATGTTGACGTTCACCTCGAGCGACGGCCGCACCCGGCCGAGCGCGAGCAGGGCACTTCCCACCCGGTAGCTGGCCAGCCCGGCGAGCAGCTGGTCGCCGGCCCGCTGGGAGACCGCGATCGAGCGGTCCGCGGCGAGCCAGGAGAGCTCGTGCTCCCCCACCTTGCGCAACGCGGAGCTGGCGATCTGGTACACCTGCCCGAGCAGGTGGGCCGCCGCCGGCGCCTCGTCGCTGTTGGCGTGCGCGCTGTCCGCGGCCTGCGCGTCACGCAGCAGCTTGGGCAGTGCCCGGGCCAGCACGCCGTACTTCGCGTGCTGGTACGTCAGCCACGCGTGGCTGACCGCTTTGCGCATCTCCGCGATCGGCGGTGAATGTGGCACCGCCTGGAAGAACGCACTCATCTGGTCATATCGCTCCAGAGCAGCACGAATCTCCTCGACCTCCACCTGGTCGATGCAGTTCTGCGTCTCCGGTTTGCGCTCCACCTCCTTGCCCAGCAGCAGCTGGACATCGACCTGGAGCACATCGGCGATGTCATATACGACCGAGAACTTATCGAGACGGCGGACTCCCCGCTCCACCTTGTCGACCCAGCTCTTGGATTTGCCCAGCCGGTCCGCGAAGACCTGCTGGGACATCTTGCGTCGGCCCCGCCAATAGGCGACGCGGCGGCCGATCGGCAGCTCGTCCACGGTGCCTCCCCCACTCAACCGGCGGCCCATCCGCCGGTGAGCCATCCGGTGTCACTCGCAGTGTGGACCGCTCACGTGTGCACAGATCGCACAGCGTGTGTGATCGCCTGCTCACCGATGCTCGTAGTTTTCGGTGCAACTTGCAAAGGGTGGATCTGACCGTCCCAACGACGTTCATCGTCGTCGGATACGGCCGTACCACCCGCGACAGCGGCCAGATCTGCGGATCCGGGGGTTATCGAGCCATGCAGTGGACCAGCCGTCAGCCGTTCGTCCCACCGGCAATCATCGATCGTCTCGACCGCGTGCGGCTTCGCCGGGCCGCGCTGCGCTATGCGGCGCACGGCTGGGCCGTGACACCCGGCGCGTACCTCGCCGGGAATCGATTCCACTGCGGCCGCCCCGGATGCCCGATCACCGGATGCCATCCGGCGCTCGACTCCTGGGCCGTGTCGGCCGGCGCCGACCCCGTACGGATCGCCGGCTGGTGGCGCCGCCAGGCGCACACCGTGCTGTTGCCCACCGGGGTGGGCTTCGACGTGCTGGAGGTGCCGGCGCTGCTGGGCCGCGAGGTGCCCGGCCAGGGACCCGTCGCGGTCACCGGCGCCGGCCGATGGATGTTCTTCGTGAGCCCCGGCCGCCCGCTGCGACCCGAGTTGGAGCACCGGCTCGACGTGATCCGGCACGGCCGTGGCTCGTGGATCCCCGCGCCGCCGAACCGCCTGCTCGACGGACCGGTCCGCTGGACCGTCCCGCCCGAACAGGCCGGATGGCGACTGCCGGACGCCGAACGTGTGCAGGCTCAGCTCGTCGAGGCCGCCGGCCCCGTTCGCCCGCGCCCGCTCGTGCCGCGGCAACTGTCCACATCGCGCCGCGCGGCCTGACCGTCGTCGCCGGAAGCGGACGGTTGGCCGGGCACGGGCATGTGGACACATGTCATTCGACAAGGTAGTACGCCACGGCCTGTGGCGCGAGTCACTCGTTAGGGTGATGCTCAGGCGGCGAGGTCACGGTAGGCGGCGATGACCGCTTCGGTACGGCTGGCCAGCTCCGGGCCGCTCTCGGCCACGGCCGCCGATCCGGTGACCCGGGCCAGCGTACGTTCGGCGTACCCGGCAATGGCCGCCACCCGGCGCTCGCGCAGGAAGCTCTCCCCCGCCCGGGCTGCCGCCTCGATGCTGTGGACGATGCGGTCCCGGGCCGCGCCGGTCTCCCGCCACAGCACGTCGGCGCGCTCCGCCTGCTCGGTGACCGCGGCCCGGGCCGGGCTGTCCGCCGGGACGCCGGTCAGCTCGACACCGCTCAGGTCGGCGCGCAGCCGGCGCAGGTCCTGACGGCGGGCCAGCACGGTGGCGAGCTCGTCCAGGGCGCGGGTCAGCGAACGGTCGGCGAGGACCGGGTCGACCATGCCGCCCAGCGCCGGCCAGGTGGCCCGGACGCGGCGCGAGGCGGTGAGGGCATTGTCGAAGGCGGCCCGCTCGGCGGCGGTCCAGAGCACCCGGGCCCGCGTTTCGGCCGGCTGTTCCCGGTCACGCGGCACGGCGAACGCGGCGATCTGCGCGGCCCGGGCCTGCCGGCGCCAGAACCAGCCGACCAGCCCGGCACTTCCGGCCGCGGCGAGCCACCAGCTCATCCCGAAGGCGGCGGCCACCGCGGTCAGGAACAGCAGCGGCAGCGCGATCCGGGACGTCGCCACCACCCGCTGCTCCAGCGTACGTCCGCTCGGCGCGCACGGCGAGGTCTCCACCAGCGTCCCGACGCGGGTCCGGCGGATGCGTCCGCTGCGGGCCTTCAGAGGGTACGAGGAGACGACCGTCTTCTCCGCGTCGATGCCGATGTGCAGTTCCGTGCCCACGGCAGCCTCCGCCTGATCTCGCCCCGGTGTCCGGGCAGGCCCCGGCCGCCAAGGGGAAACCGGCCGGGACCTGCCCGCCCGCGGGTTCTCCCCGCGGGCACCAGAGGAATCGGTCCCGGCCCGCCCCGGATGAGACACCCCACGGTGCGGACCAGTTGCCGTAAGGGTGGCGTCACTGCCGGCGGGCCCCGGAAAGCGTGTTGAGCTGAGGTCCGATGCCCGCCCGAACTCAACACGCAAGCCGGCAACCCGGGAAGCGTGTTGAGTTGAGGTTCGATACACGCCCGAACCCAACACGCAAAGCTGGCAGCCGGGGAACGTGTCGACTTGAGGTTCGATACACGCCCGAACCCAACACGATCCTGGGCGCGAGGCGCCGGGCGCTCGGCGGGCGGCTGCTGTGACAGCACTGCTGGTTGGATGGTGGGCGCGGTAGGTTTCGAACCTACGACCCCTCGCTTGTAAGGCGAGTGCTCTCCCACTGAGCTACGCGCCCGGCGGTGAAACCGGAGTGGTCATCCTACCTTGAGCGCTGAGAGGGCCGCCCGCCAGGCGTCCTGGTCGCGCTCCTCGCCGGGGCCGTTCATCTCGGCGAAGCGGATGACGCCGTAGCGGTCGACCAGGAAGGTCCCGCGGTTCGCGAAGCCCCGGACCTCGTCGAAGACGTCGTAGGAACGGGCCACCTCGCCGTGCGGCCAGAAGTCGGCGAGCAGCGGGAACGTGAAGCCCTCCTGCTCGGCCCAGACCTTGTGGCTGTAGACCGAGTCCACGCTGACGGTGAGCACCTGGACGTCGTCGTTCGCGTACGCCGCAAGGTTCTCCTGCACCTCGGTGAGCTCGCCGTAGCAGCGGCGGGAGAACGCCAGCGGGTAGAAGACGATCAGGACCGCCTTGCGACCGCGGAAGCCGGCGAGCCGCACCTCCTGGTTGTTCTGGTCCTTGAGGGCGAAATCCGGCGCGGGCTGGCCCACCTCGATCGGCATGGGCCCAGCCTAGCCAGGGCCGGCGCCGCGAAGGGCGCCGACCTGGCGTGGAGTGGTCCAGCGAGCTACTTCTTCTTGGCGCCCCGCGGGGAGACGAGGCGTGCGCCCGTCCAGTCCTTGCCGGCGTTCACCGTCGACGTCTGCTGCAGACCGGCGGTCGGAGCCGACTCGCTGATCTCGCTCGGTTCGACGTGGCCGTCACGGCCGGCCTTCGGGGTCAGCAGCCACACCACGCCGTTGTCGGCGAGAGGGCCGAGAGCGTCGGTGAGAAGCTCGAAAAGGTCACCGTCGCCGTCGCGGTACCACAGCAGCACCGCGTCGACCACCTCATCGGTGTCCTCGTCGACCAAATCTCCGACGCGTTCGGTCAGGGCATCACGGAGATCCTCGTCGACGTCGTCGTCGTAACCCATCTCCATGACCACCATGTTCGGCTCGAAGCCGAACCGGTCCGCCAGGCTGCGTACGCCGTCGGCCTGACCCGCGGTCGCGCTCACTGTCCAAATCCTCCTAGCCGTGAAAAGCCCCCAAAACCTTTGGGGTAGTCCACACACTCTGGGCTCCATGCGCAAGTGGCGCACCGAGTGTGTGGCAATTTACCGCGCCAGCAGGGTGTGGGCACCCTGTGTGATGGCATCCTCTCCCACCAGGACCTGCTGAGCAGCCGGACCGAGGGGAACCGGGGCGTCCGCGGCGGCGACCCGGCGCACGGATCCGACGAAGGCGCCGTCCACCAGAGCGGCGAGCACTCCCTCGCCGACCCCGCCGGAGCGGCGCGTCTCGTCGACGATCAACACCCGGCCGGTCGCCGAGGCCTCGCGCACCAGGTCAGCGAGGGGTAGCGGGTTCAGCCAGCGAAGATCGACCACTCGGGAACCGTACCCGTCGGCGGCGAGCTGGGCGGCGACACGGAGCGACATTCGCACCCCGTTGCCGTAGGTCACGATGGTCAGATCCTGCGCGGTGCCCAGCCCGTAGATGCGCGCCCGGCCGATCGGGACGTGCTCGCCGGCCCATGCCGAGGGCTCCTGATAGGGGGAAAGCCACTCGCTGTCGCCTTGTTGATAGAGGTCCCTCGTCTGGTAGAGGGCGACCGGCTCGAGGAAGACGCTGACCGTCCCGTCGACGGCCGCGGCGGCCAGACAGGACCGCAGCATCGGCGCCGCGTCGGAGGCCCGGGACGGCACCGCCACCACGATCCCCGGCACGTCGCGAAGGCCGGCGAGGGAGTTGTCGTTGGCGAGGTGGCCGCCGAGCCCGAGCGGCTGGGCCAGGCCGGGCACGCGCAGCACCATCGGATTCCGGTACGACCCGGACGAGAGCAGCGACATCCCGGCCGCCTCGACCCGCAGCTGCTCGGCCGCGGTGTGCAGGGCGGCCAGCCCGGTGACCTCCGGGACCGGGATCAGCCCGGCCGTGCCGGCGCCGAGGGCCAGGCCGAGGACGGCGCTCGCGTCCGGCGGGGTGTCCAGAACCCGGTCGACGCCGCGGCCGCCCGGGTCGGCAGAAGGATCGGCGGAGACGGCGCCCGCGCCGGGAGACAGGCCGGCGGTGACGCCGTGCGGGCCGCCGGCCGTGGCGCCGGGGCCGAGCACGAGCACGGCCGGGTCGGCGGCGAGCGCGTCGGTGAGCGTCGCGGTGATCGTCTGGGCCAGGGTCATCGGGCCGGCGTGCTCGGGCAGGTTCCCGCCGAAGGCCTCGGCCCGGGCGGCCGCTCCGGGACCGGCGGCCCGGCCGGCGGCCTCGGTCACGGCGTGCGAGACGCGCAGCGGGCGGCGCGGGGCCAGCGAGGCCACGACCTCGCCGACCGAGGCCAGCTTCGGCTCGCCGAGCACCTCCTCGGCGGCCTTGCGGACCTGCCAGCCCACCTCGTCGTACCGGGTGATCACGTCGTCCGGGCCGAGCAGGCCGGCCTCGACGAGCAGCCGGGCGGTGCCGACCAGCGGGTCGCGGGCGAGGTCGGCGACCCGCAGATCTCCGGCGAGGTCGCCCGGGCGGGCCGAGGACGGCTCCGGGCCGAGCAGGTGGACCGTGGCGAGCCGGAGCACGGCGGGACGCCGCTCGGCACGTACGAAGCCGGCGGCCTCGACCGCCGCGGCGTGGACGGCGGCCAGGTCGCAGCCGTCGGCGGAGAAGTAGCGCAGCCCGGGCCGGCCGCGCAGCAGGGTGGCCGCCCAGCCGTCCTCGCCGGTCGCGTCGGCGCCGTCGTCCTCGCAGATCAGCAGCAGCGGGACCGGCCCGGCGCCGGGCCGGCCGGCCAGCTCGAACGCCGCGGCCGCGGCCGGGCTGCTCGCGGCCGCCCCGCCGAACGAGGCCACCACGACGGCGTCCTCGGGCCAGGGGGCCGCGGCGGCCCGGGACAGCGCCCGGGCCAGGCCGGCCGCGCGGGGCAGGTGACCGCCGGGCGTGGAGAGCGCCGGGAGCAGGTGCAGGTCGGGGTTGCCGAGGATCTTGTCGCGGCCGCCGGTACCCGGGTCGCGGACCGAGGCGACCACGCCGCGGAGCACGTCGCGGGCGGCCTCCTCGAGCCGCCGGGACGGGTCGCCGCCCCCGGAGACGGCACGGTCGGACGCCCGTACGCAATAGAAGGCCGCGGATCGCTGATGCAGCAGCGCCGGATCGTCGCCGCGCAACGCCGCGGCGACCGCGGCGTCGCCCTCGTGCCCGGCCGAGCCGGTGGTGGCGAAGCCCTCGTTGAAACTGCGCAGCCAGCGGGCGGCGAGGTCGAGGTGGCGGGCGGTCAGCTGGGCGTCGAAGAGTGCCCGGGTGCGGGCGCCGGTCAGGGTGCTGCCCTCGCGGACCGGATCGGCGGCGTCGCGCCGCTCCTCCGGTGGCCGCAGGGCCGAGACCGCATCGCGGAACCGCTCGTCGAGGTTTTGCGGGGTGGTCACACGATTCAGCATTCCCGAAGCGCGGTGACCCTGCCAATGCGGAAGGTCGATATATATGGACCATGCGCAGCGAAACGATCACGGTACGGACCGGAAGCACTCCCGTGGTGCACGACATCACCCGCGAGGCCGAGCGGTTCGTCGCCGCCGAGCAGGACGGCCTGCTGCACGTCTTCGTGCCGCACGCCACCGCCGGGCTGGCCGTCATCGAGACCGGGGCGGGCTCGGACGACGATCTGCTCACCGCCATCGAGGATCTGCTGCCGGCCGAGGACAAGTGGCAGCACCGGCACGGCTCCCGCGGTCACGGGCGGGACCACGTGCTGCCCGCCTGGATCCCGCCGTACGCCACCCTGCCGGTCATCGGCGGCCGGATCGCGCTCGGCACCTGGCAGTCGATCTGCCTGGTCGACCCGAACGGCGACAACCCGATCCGCCAGGTGCGTTTCTCCTTCCTGCCCGGCTGAGTTGTGCCTCCCGACGGTGGCGGAATCCATCCGGACGCTCACACTGATCACCAGAAAGTTACTGGTCAGTAAACGTGTCGCGCGTCGCTGACACGTCGGGTAGGCGTGACGAGGCCCACCGAAAGGGGGCAGGATGGAGTTCCTGACCGAGCGATTCGCCACCTAGGTCGCCCGGTGTAAACGACACTCAACCAAGAGGATTGCCTGTGGCCACGGAGCGCAAGCGCCCGGTGATCAGCGATGGCCTGCCGAGCCAGCTTCCCGACATCGACCCTGAAGAGACCAACGAATGGGTCGAGTCGCTCAACGGAGTCATCGACGAACGCGGCGCGAAAAGAGCCCGTTATGTGATGTTGCGCCTGCTCGAGCGGGCCCGGGAGCGACAGGTCGGCGTTCCGCCACTGACGTCCACCGACTACATCAACACCATCCCGCCGGAGCGCGAGCCCTGGTTCCCCGGCGACGAGTTCGTCGAGCGGCGGATCCGGGCCTACATCCGGTGGAACGCCGCGATGCTGGTGCACCGCGCTCAGCGCCCGGAGATCGGCGTCGGCGGCCACATCTCGTCGTACGCGTCATCGGCCAGCCTCTACGAGGTCGGCATGAACCACTTCTTCCGCGGCAAGGACCACCCGGGCGGCGGCGACCAGATCTTCTTCCAGGGCCACGCCTCCCCCGGCATGTACGCCCGGGCCTACCTCGAGGGCCGGCTCAGCGCCGACCAGCTCGACGGTTTCCGGCAGGAGCTGTCGCACCCGGGCGGCGGTCTCCCGTCGTACCCGCACCCGCGCCTGCTCCCGAACTTCTGGGAGTTCCCGACCGTCAGCATGGGCCTCGGCCCGATGAACGCGATCTACCAGGCGCGGTACAACCGCTACCTGCACAACCGCGGCATCAAGGACACCAGCCAGCAGCACGTCTGGGCGTTCCTCGGCGACGGCGAGATGGACGAGGTCGAGTCGCTCGGCGCGATCGGCCTGGCCGCCCGCGAGGAGCTCGACAACCTCACCTTCGTGGTGAACTGCAACCTGCAGCGCCTGGACGGCCCGGTCCGCGGCAACGGCAAGGTCATCCAGGAGCTGGAGTCGTTCTTCCGCGGCGCCGGCTGGAACGTCATCAAGGTCGTCTGGGGCCGCGAGTGGGACACCCTGCTCGCCGCCGACACCGACGGCGCGCTGGTCAACCTGATGAACGCCACGCCGGACGGCGACTACCAGACCTACAAGGGCGAGTCCGGGGCGTACGTGCGCGAGCACTTCTTCGGCCGCGACCCGCGCACCCGCAAGCTCGTCGAGGGCATGACCGACGACGAGATCTGGAACCTCAAGCGGGGTGGCCACGACTACCGCAAGCTCTACGCGGCGTACAAGGCGGCCACCGAGCACACCGGTCAGCCGACCGTGATCCTCGCCAAGACGATCAAGGGCTGGACGCTGGGCTCGCACTTCGAGGCGCGCAACGCGACGCACCAGATGAAGAAGCTGACTCTGGACGACCTCAAGGGCTTCCGGGACCGGCTCTACCTCGACATCAGCGACAAGCAGCTCGAGGAGAACCCGTACCTCCCGCCGTACTACCACCCCGGCGAGAAGTCCGACGAGTTCGAATACATGATGCAGCGCCGCCGCGACCTGGGCGGTTCGGTCCCGAGCCGGCGTACGAAGGCCAAGGTCCTGCAGATCCCGGACTCGAAGGCCTTCGGCGACGTCAAGCGCGGCAGCGGCAAGCAGAAGGTCGCCACCACGATGGCGTTCGTCCGCCTGCTCAAGGACCTCATGAAGGACAAGGAGTTCGGCGCGCGCTGGGTGCCGATCATCCCGGACGAGGCCCGCACGTTCGGCATGGACTCGCTCTTCCCGACCAAGAAGATCTACTCGCCGCACGGCCAGACCTACACCTCCGTGGACCGGGAGCTGTTCCTGTCCTACAAGGAGGCGACGAACGGCCAGATCCTGCACGAGGGCATCAACGAGGCCGGTTCGACCGCGAGCTTCATCGCGGCCGGCACGTCGTACGCGACGCACGACGAGCCGATGATCCCGCTCTACATCTTCTACTCGATGTTCGGCTTCCAGCGGACCGCCGACGAGCTCTGGGCGGCCGCCGACCAGATGACCCGCGGCTTCCTGCTGGGCGCCACCGCCGGCCGCACCACGCTCAACGGCGAGGGCCTGCAGCACGAGGACGGGCACTCGCTGCTGATCGCGGCGACGAACCCGGCCGTGGTGGCGTACGACCCGGCGTTCGCGTACGAGATCGCGCACATCATGGAGAACGGCCTGCACCGCATGTACGGCGAGAAGCAGGAGAACATCTTCTACTACCTGACGATCTACAACGAGCCGGCGATCCAGCCCGCCGAGCCCGCGAACGTCGACGTGGAAGGCCTGCTCAAGGGCATCTACAAGTACGCCGAGGGCCCTGCGACCGACGGCCCGAAGGCGCAGCTGCTCGCCTCCGGCACCGGCATGCGCTGGGCGCTCAAGGCGCAGGAGCTGCTCGCCCAGGACTGGGGCGTGAGCGCCGACGTCTGGTCGGTCACGTCCTGGACCGAGCTGCGCCGCGACGCCATCGAGGCCGAGGAGTACAACCTCCTGCACACCGGCGACGAGCCGCGCAAGCCGTACATCCAGCAGAAGCTGGAGGGCACCGAGGGCCCGTCGGTCGCGGTCAGCGACTGGATGCGCGCGGTCCCCGACCTGATCAGCCGCTGGGTTCCGAACGGGTACACCTCGCTCGGCACCGACGGCTTCGGCATGAGCGACACCCGGCACGCCCTGCGCCGCCACTTCCACGTGGACGGCGAGTCGGTCGCCGTCGCCACGCTGCGCGAGCTCGCGCTGCGCGGCAAGGTGGCGAAGCACGTACCGGCCGAGGCCGCCCGCAAGTACGCCATCGACGACGTCAACGCCGCCCCGGTGGGCGAGACCGGCGGCGACAGCTAGAAATGCTCTGATCTGCGGCGGCCCGTCACTTCTGTGGCGGGCCGCCTCAGTATCCGCCCGGCCGTGCCGAAGATCGGGGTATGCGGCTCCGCATGCTCCACCAGTTGCTCATCCTCGGTCTCGGCAGTGTGCTGGTGACCGCGCTCGTCCTGGTCATCGTCGGCGCCTGGCAGAGCAGCACGTTCGCGGACCGCACCCGCGACGAGGTGCTCCGGCAGAACCAGGCCGAGCTGGACCGCACCACCGCCTCGGTGACCACGCTGGTGGGCACCGTCGGCGACGAGGTGCAGCACGGCGTCGACGTCGGCATGACGAGCGCCACCGGCCTGCTCGAGCAGCGCGGCGGGGTACGCCTCGCCGACCGCACCGCCACCTGGACCGCGACCAACCAGGTCAGCCAGGAGAAGACCACGGTGCGGCTGCCCCGGGTCACGGTGGACGGCCGCTGGCTCGGCCAGAACACGAACCCGGACCGGGGCACCCCGTTCGTCGACGACGCGCAGGAGCTCGTCGGCGGCGCGGTCACCCTCTTCCAGCGGATGAACGCGGCGGGCGACCTGCTGCGGGTCGCCACCACGGTGCGCGGCAAGACCGGCAACCGGGCGATCGGCACGTACATCCCGGCCGTGGGCGCGGACGGCAAGGCCAACGCGGTGGCCGCCGCGATCAAGGCCGGCAAGTCGTACCGGGGCGTGGCCCAGGTGGTCGACACCTGGTACGTCACCGCGTACGACCCGATCAAGGACGCCTCCGGCGACGTGGTCGGCGCGCTCTTCGTCGGCGTGCCGCAGGCGGACGCCCTGGCCGGCCTCACCGACGCGATCGCGGCCCAGCAGGTCGGCACGAACGGCTGGGTGACCGTCTACAGCACCCTCGCGGCCGACAAGGGGCGGGTCATCGCCTCCAGCATCGACGGGACGGCCGGCACCACCGACCTGGACGCCGTGGACGCCGGCGGGACCCGGTACGTCGAGGAGATCGTCACCAAGGCGCCCGAGCTGGCCGAGGGCGCCACCTGGCGGACCACGTACCGGCTGCCCGGCGCGGCCGGCGCGGAGGCCGGGGACACCACGACGACGGTGGCGTACTACGCGCCGTACCAGTGGGCCGTCACGGTCGGCGGCTACGACGCCGACGCGGAGACCGTGATCGCCGCGGTCCGGGACGGCCGGCAGACCATGCTGACCGCCTTCGTGATCGCCGCGGTGCTGCTGGCGCTGGCCGGCGCGGCCCTCGCGTACTTCCAGGCGGCCCGCCTCTCCGGCCGGCTGGGCAGGCTCACCGCGGCGCTGACCCGGCTCGCCGGCCGGGACCTCACCGTCACCGCCGACGACCGGGGCCGCGACGAGATCGGCGAGGCGGCCACCGCGCTGAACACCGCGGCCACCGAGCTGCGGGCCGTGATGCGCGAGGTGACCGGCGCCTCGGACGAGGTGAGCGGCACCGCGCGCCGGGTCGCGGCCACCGGCGGCGAGCTCTCCGCCGCCTCGGACACGGCCGCCGACCGGGCCGGCACGGTGAGCTCCTCGGCCGACACGGTGTCGCACGTCGTGCAGACCGTCGCGGCCGGCGCCGAGGAGATGGGCACGTCGATCACCGAGATCTCGCACAACGCCCAGGAGGCGGCGCAGGCGGTCCGGGACGGCGTCGGCCTGACCGCCGCGGCGGCCGGCGTGATCACCGAGCTGCGCGCCTCGACCACCGCGATCACCGAGGTGGTCCGGCTGATCGCCAACATCGCCGAGCAGACCAACCTGCTCGCGCTGAACGCGACCATCGAGGCGGCCCGGGCCGGCGAGACCGGCAAGGGCTTCGCCGTGGTCGCCGGCGAGGTCAAGGAGCTGGCCCAGGAGACCGCGCGGGCCACCGAGGACGTGACCGGCCGGGTCGCCGCGATCGAGGCGGACACCGCCCGGGCGGTCACCGCGATCGACGCGATCTCCGAGCGGATCGCCCAGGTGAACGACTTCCAGACGGCCATCGCCGCGGCCGTCGAGGAACAGGCCGCCACGACCGCTGAGATGGCCCGGAACATCGCGGAGGCGGCGACCGGGAGCCGGGACATCGCCGACGGCATCGGGACCGTCAGCGGCGCGATGGAGGGCACCAGGCGCTCGGTCGCGGCGGCGCACCAGGCGGCCGACGAGCTGACCGCCACCGCGCAGCGGCTCACCGGGCTGGTCGGGCGCTTCACCGTGTGAGCGTCTCGGTAGTCTTGGGTCCGTGACTGTTCGCGTACGTTTCGCCCCCTCACCCACCGGCATGTTCCACGTCGGCGGCGCCCGCTCGGCGCTGCAGAACTGGATCTACGCCCAGCAGCACGGCGGTGTCTTCGTGCTCCGGATCGAGGACACCGACGCGGCCCGCAACCGGCCCGAGTGGACCGAGGGCATCATCTCGGCGCTGGACTGGATCGGGATCGAACGCGGGACGTACGAGGGCCCCTACTACCAGTCCTCCTACGCGGCCGACCACACCGCCGCGGCGACCCGCCTCTACGGCGAGGGCAAGGCGTACTACTGCGACTGCAAGCGCGAGGACGTCGTCGCCCGTACCGGCAACACGCACACCGGCTACGACGGCTTCTGCCGCGACCGGGCGCTCGGCCCGGGCGAGGGCCGCGCGCTGCGGTTCCGCACGCCCGACGAGGGCGAGACCGTGGTGGTCGACCTGGTCCGCGGCAAGCCCACCTTCGAGAACAAGCTGATCGAGGACTTCGTCATCGCGCGCAGCGACGGCTCGGCCGTCTTCCTGCTGGCCAACGTGGTCGACGACATGAGCATGGGCATCACGCACGTGTTCCGCGCCGAGGAGCACCTGCCGAACACCCCGAAGCAGCAGCTGCTCTGGGAGGCGCTGGGCGTCACCCCGCCGGTCTGGGGCCACGTGCCGGTGATCGTCAACGAGAAGCGGCAGAAGCTGTCGAAGCGGCGCGACAAGGTGGCGCTCGAGTCGTACCGGGACGAGGGCTACCTCGCCGCCGCGATGCGCAACTACCTCATGCTGCTCGGCTGGGCGCCCACCGGCGACCGGGAGATCGTCCCGTGGTCGGTGGTCGAGGAGGAATACCGGATCGAGGACGTGAACCACGCCCCGGCCTTCTTCGACATCAAGAAGCTGCGCGCGTTCAACGGGGAGTACATCCGGGCCCTCACGCCCGAGGAGTTCACCCAGGTCTGCGCGCCGTGGCTGACCGGGACCGAGACGATCCCCGCTCCCCCGTGGTCGCCGGACGCGTTCGACACCGAGGTCTTCAAGGCGATCGCCCCGCTCGCGCAGACCCGCATCGCGGTGCTCTCCGAGATCGTGGAGTACGTCGACTTCCTCTTCCTCGACGAGCCGGTCAAGGACGACGCGTCCTGGGCGAAGGCGATGAAGGAGGGCGCCGCGGACATCCTGGACGCGACGGCGGCCGCCTTCGGCGCGCTCACCGACTGGTCGGCCGAGCCGCTCAAGGCCGCTCTGGAGCAGGTCGGCGAGGCCCGAGGTCTCAAGTTGGGCAAGACTCAGGCGCCGGTCCGGGTCGCCGCGACCGGCCGGACCATCGGCCTGCCGCTCTTCGAGTCGCTCGAGGCGCTCGGCCGGGAGCGCACGCTGGCGCGCCTTTCCGCAGCTCGCGGCCTTCTCTGACACTTCTACCGCATCCGGCGGCCGGCTCGCCAGAGCCGGTCGCCGAAGACGATCCAGCCGGGTGACCACCGCACCCACGCGTTGCGGGGACTGGGTACTATTCGGCCGCTGATCATTGGCCGTCCCACCGTCCCCCCAGATGGCTCCAATTCACCCTGCCTCAAGATGCGGCCGGGCTGTCATCCAGGAAGGCTGTAGGCGGACGGGACCGGGCGGGGGAGGTCGGGGATGATGGTGCGAACGGCGATCACGAGACTGGTGGCGGTGGCGGTCTCCGTCGCGCTGTCGGCCGGCGTCACGACGGCGGCGCAGGCCGCGCCGAAGGACGACAAGCCGAGCGCCGTCGAGATCAAGGGCAAGGGGATCTCCGAGCCGATCGTGGTCCGGCAGGCCGACGAGCCACGGACCTTCGAGATGCTGCTCACCGAGGTCGACTGGCTGGCCGCGGCGCGGCCGCAGACCTCGGCGCCCAAGAACGACAAGCTCGGTGACAAGTTCACGCTGACCATCCTGGTCAAGGACGCGCCGAGCCTGATCTACGACCTCTACCCGCACGCCGCCGGCGGCCCGCGGGCCTACCGTCCGGCCAAGCAGCCGTCCGGCAAGAAGTCGGCGGGCTGGTTCTACGGCCGGCTCTCGATGTCCGAGTCGCTGCGCCTCTCCGGCGCGCCGCTCGAGGCGAAGCCGGACGTGGTGCACGGCGGCATCGGCGGCGGTGTCGGCCAGGACCTCAAGGCCGACGTCGACCCGGTGGAGAGCGCGAGCGAGGTCTTCACCGAGGTGCGCCGGCTCTTCCTGCTCAACGGCGCTGTTCTGGTCGTGATCCTGGTCGGTCTGGCCGGGATGGCGTTCCTGATCCGCCGCCGGATCTGATCTCGACCAGGGCGATCAGATCGTCCAGGTCGGCGTCGAAGTCGTCCGGGCCGTCCTCCGCCGGCAGGCCCCCGGTGGCCTCGCCGGTGGTGTACCCCAGCAGGAACGCATAGATCATCCGGGCCTGGCGCGGCACGTCCGCGGCGGGCACCCCGGCGTCGTGCAGCACGCCGCGCAGCGCCGCGGTCAGCCAGGACGCCGACGCGCCGGTCGCGGAGCGGTTCAGCAGGAGCGGGAAGGCGCTCGGATGAGCATGGGCCAGCGATCGTACGGCGCGGCCGAGCGCCCGCAGCCTGTCCCGCCAGCCGATGTCCGCCGGGTCCTCGCCCACGGCCGTGCCGAGCTCCAGGTGGAGCAGGTCGACGAGGCCGTCGAGCAGAGCGTCCTTGCCCCCGACGTACGGGTAGAGGGCCATCGAGGTGAGGCCGACCCGCTCGGCGACGGCGCGCATCGACATCGCGGCGAGACCACGCTCGTCCACGAGTGCGAGCGCCTGGTCCAGGATCAGCCGTCTCTTGTCGTCCACCGCACCTAGCTGACCAGTCCGGCGGTCCGGTCCGGGCACAACGCGCCCGGCCGGACCCCGTACTCACCCTTTAGAGGGCCTTGTCAGCACCAGCGGCCCGGTGGCCGCCCCCGGCCCGCCGCACGCCGCCTCGGGCGCACGGCGCCGTGCAGGTGGGCTCCGGCCCACCCGCGCAGCTCGGTACGGCAACCGACCCGTCCCGATCCGGAGTCCAGGTCGGCCTCCAGAGTCGGCTCCTCGTCGACCGGTGCGGGCACCGGCATGTCGTCGAGGACGGGATCGCCGTCGGCACGCGTCAACGCGTCGTCCCGTTCCATCATCTCGCCTCCTCGATCCGCGTCCTCGACACCAACACCGGCTTTGCGCGGCACCGCTTCTTCATCGGCACCGCGGAACCCGGTGTTAACCCCCCGGCCCGGACCGCACTAGTCCGACACGATGCCAGGTCACCGACCGGAATCGTGGGAGAGGCGCACCGCTACACCGGACAAATGTCATAAAAGCGCCTGAAAACCCCTTGCCGGACCCGCGGCCCGGCGTGTCGCCGTCCGCAAGCGTGACACCACCGGAGCCGTGTCACGCTGACGGTGTGGCAGACAGCACCACCCCGGCCGGTATCGGCACCCCGACCAACCCCCTCGGGCCGCGCACGCTGCGCCGGATCGAGCGGCACGCCGGGGCGCTGGCCAGCTCCGCCGTGGCCCGCATGGAGGAGACGCTGCCCTGGTTCCGGGCCCTCCCGGCCGACCAGCGCTCCTGGGTCATGCTCGTGGCCCAGGCCGGCGTCCGCTCGCTGGTCGAGTGGCTGCGCTCCGGCGCCACCGTCGCGGCCAGCACGAGCGAGATCTCCGACGAGGTCTTCGCCGCGGCGCCGCGCGCCCTGGCCCGGGCGATCACGCTGACCCAGACCGTTCAGCTGATCAAGGTGACCATCGACGTGGCCGAGGCCGAGGTGCCGAGCTTCGCCGACGAGGGCGAGGCCGGCGCGCTGCTCCAGGCGATCCTGCGCTTCTCCCGGGAGATCGCCTTCTCGGCCGCCCGGGTCTACGCGCGGGCCGCCGAGTCGCGCGGCGCGTGGGACGCCCGTCTCCAGGCCCTGCTCGTCGACGCCCTGCTGCGCGGCGACTCCTCGGACGTGCTGGCGAGCCGGGCCGCCGCGCTGGGCTGGACCGACGCCCCGCCGGTCACCGTCGTGGTGGGCCGCTCACCGGGTGGCGACATCACCGCGGTGCTGCACAGCGTCTACCGGGCCGCCCGCCGGGCCCGGCTCGAGGTGATCGGCGGCGTGCACGGCGACCGGCTGGTCGTCGTGGTGGGCGGCGCCACCGACCCGGTCGCGACCGCCGGGGCGCTGGACGGCAGCTTCGGCGACGGCCCGGTCGTGGTCGGCCCGGCCGTGCCCTCGCTGGACCAGGCCACCGAGTCGGCCCGCGCCGCCCTCAACGGCTTCCGGGCCGCGCCGGCCTGGCCGGGCGCACCCTCTCCGGTGGCCGCCGACGACCTGCTGCCGGAGCGGGCGCTCGCGGGCGACCTGGACGCCCGCCGCAAGCTGCGGAACGAGGTGTACGGCGGGCTGGCCCGGGCCGGCGGCGGACTCCTCGAGACGCTGGACGCATTCTTCGCCGCGGGCGGGGTATTGGAGAGTGCGGCACGCGCGCTCTACGTGCACCCGAACACCGTGCGGTACCGGTTGAAGCGGGTGGCCGAGGTCACCGCCCTGTCGCCGTTCGACGGCCGGGACGCGTTCGCGCTGCGTATGGCGCTCACGATCGGACGGCTCGATCCCGCCGCCTAGGAGCCCCGGCGTCGTTGTCAACACCGGACCGTGTCGCGCCATGAAAATTCCACTTATGGGACGGAACGGGCTAAAGTATCGCAGTCCTGCGCTCGGTTTGTAGGGTTCCTACAAACCTCGTCGTAGGGTTTCGTCGCGCCCAGCAACCCCCGAACCTCCCCCGATCCGGAAGAGTCAAGACGTGCTCGCCGTACTCTCCCCCGGCCAAGGCTCCCAGAAGCCGGGCTTCCTGAATCCGTGGCTCGCCATACCCGGCGCCGAGGCCCGCCTGCGCGCCTGGTCCGGCCTGGCCGGCGTGGACCTCGTCCACCTCGGCACCGAGGCCGGCGCGGACGAGATCAAGGACACCGCCCGCACCCAGCCCCTGCTGGTCGCGGCCGCCCTGCTCGCCACCGAGCAGCTGCCTCTGGACGGCGTCGACGTCGTCGCCGGGCACAGCGTCGGGGAGCTCGGCGCCGCCGCGGCCGCCGGGGTGCTCACCGCCGAGGCCGCGATCGGCCTGGCCGGGCTGCGCGGCCGGGAGATGGCCGCCGCCTGCGCGCTCGAGCCCACCGGCATGAGCGCCGTGCTCGGCGGCGACCCGGACGAGGTGGTCGCCGCGATCGAGAAGAACGGCCTGCACCCGGCGAACCGCAACGGCGCCGGCCAGATCGTCGCGGCCGGCAGCCTGCCCGGCCTCGCCGACTTCGCGGCCGCGCCGCCGGCCAAGGCCCGGGTCATCCCGCTGGCCGTGGCGGGCGCGTTCCACACCCCGTACATGGCGCCCGCCGAGGCCGCCCTGGACGCCGCGGCGCCCGGCATCGCCGTGAACGACCCGGCCCGGACCCTGCTCTCGAACCTCGACGGCAAGCCGGTCGCCGCCGGCGCCGAGGTGCTCCGGCGCCTGGTGCGCCAGGTCACCGCCCCGGTCCGCTGGGACCTGTGCATGGCGTCGCTGCGCGAGCTCGGCGTCACCGGCGTGATCGAGCTGCCGCCGGCCGGCACCCTGGCCGGGCTGGTCAAGCGCGAGCTCAAGGGCGAGGGCGCGCCGGAGATCGTCACCCTGAACACGCCGGACGACCTGCCCGCCGCCCGCGACCTGATCGCCCGCCACGGCGGACACCAAGGAGGAGCACGATGACCGCGGGTTCCCGCATCGTCGCGATGGGGCACTACCAGCCCTCGCGCGTGGTCACCAACGACGACCTGGCCATGACCCTGGACACCAACGACGCGTGGATCCGGGACCGGGTCGGCATCGCCGAGCGCCGCATCGCCGGGAGCGAGACGGTCGCGGACATGGCGACCTACGCGGCCGAGAAGGCGCTCGCGAACTCCGGTCTGACCGCGGCCGACATCGACCTGGTCACCGTCGCGACCTGCACCTCGATCGACCGCTGCCCGAACGTGGCCTCCCGGGTCGCGAGCCGGCTCGGCATCACGGCGCCGGCGGCGTACGACCTGAACACCGCGTGCTCCGGCTTCTCCTACGCGCTCGGCACCGCTGACCACGCGATCCGCGCCGGCGCGGCCCGCAACGCCCTGGTCATCGGCGCGGAGAAGCTCTCCGACGTGACCGACTGGTCGAACCGCACGACCGCCGTGCTCTTCGGCGACGCGGCCGGCGCGGCGGTGGTCTCCGCAGTCCCGGACGGCGAGGAGGCCGCGGTCGGCCCGGTGCTCTGGGGTTCCGCCCCGGACAAGGGCGACGTGCTGCGGATCGAGGGCTGGCAGCCGTACATCGAGCAGGAGGGCCAGGCGGTCTTCCGCTGGGCCACCACCGCGCTCGCCCCGTTCGCGATCGAGGCCTGCCACCGGGCCGGCATCGAACCCTCCGACCTGGCGGCCTTCGTGCCGCACCAGGCGAACACCCGGATCATCGACGGCATCGTGAAGCGCCTGGGCCTCGGCCCGGACGTGATCGTCGCGAAAGATCTGGTGCACTCCGGCAACACCTCAGCGGCCAGTGTGCCGTTGGCACTGTCGAAGCTCATCGAGCGGCGCGAGGTCCCGTCCGGGTCCTACGTCCTGCTCTTCGGCTTCGGCGGCGGCCTCACCTACGCCGGCCAGGTCGTCCGCTGCCCCTGAGGCAGCACCTGACGGCGTAGTTCACCACCCACCGAGAGAAAGAACGAGAATGGCAACTCGCGAAGAGATCACCTCTGGCCTCGCCGAGATCCTCGAGGAGGTCGCCGGGGTGAACCCGGACGACGTCGCCGAGGGTAAGTCCTTCACCGACGACCTGGACGTCGACTCGCTGTCCATGGTCGAGGTCGTCGTCGCGGCCGAGGAGAAGTTCGGCGTGAAGATCCCCGACAACGAGGTCCAGAACCTCAAGACCGTCGGCGATGCCGTCACCTACATCGAGGCAAACCACTGACATGAGCAACGTAGACGTCGTCGTCACCGGGCTCGGCGCGACGACCCCGCTGGGCGGGGACGTCGCGTCCACCTGGGACGCCATGCTCGCGGGACGCTCGGGGGTCGGCCCGCTCACTCAGGAGTGGGCGGGTCAGCTCCCGGTGCGGATCGCCGCACAACTCGCCGTCGAACCGTCCACGCTCATCGAGCGGGTCAAGATGCGCCGGCTCGACCGTTCCGAGGCGATGGCTCTGATCGCGGCCAGGGAGGCGTGGGCCGACTCCGGCCTGGCCGGCTCGGGCCTCGACCCGGAGCGCCTCGCGGTCAGCATCGGCAGCGGCATCGGCGGCGCCACCACGCTGCTGGAGCAGGACGACATCCTGGAGCAGTCCGGCCCGCGCCGGGTCAGCCCGCACACCGTGCCGATGCTGATGCCGAACGGACCGGCCGCCTGGGTGGGCATCGAGCTCGGCGCCCGCGGTGGCGTCCGGGCCATGGCCAGCGCCTGTGCCACCGGCGCCGAGGCCGTCGCGCTCGGCCTCGACCTGATCCGCGCCGGCCGTGCCGACGTGGTGGTGGCCGGTGGCGTCGAGGCCGTGGTGCACCCGCTACCGCTCGCCGGGTTCGCCTCGATGCGCGCCATGTCGACGCGCAACGACGAGCCGGAGAAGGCGTCGCGGCCGTGGGACAAGAACCGGGACGGCTTCGTCCTCGGTGAGGGTGCCGGAACCATCGTCCTGGAGCGTGCCGACCACGCCGCCGCCCGCGGCGCGCGGGTCTACGCCCGGGTGCTGGGCGCCGGTGTCACCTCGGACGGCTACGACATCGTCCAGCCCGACCCGGAGTGCAAGGGCGGCATCCGCGCCATGCGGATGGCGCTGCGCGACGCCGGGCTGACCGGCGCCGACATCGACCACGTCAACGCGCACGCCACCTCGACGCCGGCCGGTGACATGGGTGAGGTCCTCGGCATCAAGACCGCCGTGGGCGACCACCCGGTGCTCACCTCGACCAAGTCGATGAGCGGGCACCTGCTCGGCGCGGCCGGCGCGGTCGAGTCGATCGCCGCCATCCTCGCCATCCGCGACGGCGTCGTCCCCCCGACGATCAACCTCGACGACCCGGACGAGCGTCTGGACCTCGACGTGGCGGCGCACAAGGCGCGGCCGCTGGAGATCCGGGCCGCCATGAACAACTCGTTCGGCTTCGGCGGCCACAACGTGGCGCTGGTCTTCGCCCGCGCCTGACGCGTGACGAAGCCCGATCAGCCGTGACTCCCCCCGACGTCGACCTCGACCATCGGGATCCCGAGTCACGGCTGCGGGCGTTCTTCGACCGGGGCACCATGCGCCTGCTGGCGCCCCGGGACACCGCGGGCGTGCTCGCCGCCCGGGGTGACGTCGACGGCACCACGGCCGTCGCCTTCGCGACCGACGCCACCCTCCAGGGCGGCGCGCTCGGCATCGACGGCTGCTCCCGGATCGTCGAGGCGATCGACCGCGCGGTCCGCGAGCGCATCCCGGTGGCCGGGCTCTGGCACTCCGGCGGGGCGCGCCTCGCCGAGGGCGTCGTCGGCCTCGACGGGATCGGCCGGGTCTTCGCGGCGATCGTCCGCGCGTCCGGCCGGGTGCCGCAGATCTCGGTGGTGCTCGGCCCGGCCGCGGGCGGGGCCGCGTACGCGCCGGCCCTCACCGACATCGTGATCATGAGTAAGGCCGGCCGCATCTTCGCGACCGGCCCGCGGGTCGTCGCGAGCGTCACCGGCGAGCGGGTCGACCCGGAGCGGCTCGGCGGCCCCGGGCCGCACAGCAACCGCTCCGGCGTCGTGCACCTCACCACCGCCGACGACGCGGCCGCGCTCACCGAGGCCCGCCGGCTGGTCCGGCTCCTCGGCCACCAGGGCCGGATCTCCCCCGACGACGTGAAGCCGGGCCGCCTGGACGCCTCCATGACCGGCCGGGTCTACGACGTACGCCCGGTGGTGGGCGCGCTGCTCGACGAGCCGGGCGTGGAGCTGCACCCGCGGTGGGCGCCGAACATCGTCACCACGCTGGGCCGCCTCGGCGGGCGGACCGCCGGGGTGGTCGCGAACAACCCGCTGCGCCTCGGCGGCTGCCTGGACGCGGCCGGCGCCGAGAAGGCCGCCCGGTTCGTGCGGATGTGCGACGCGCTCGGCCTGCCGCTGATCGTGCTGGTGGACGCGCCCGGCTACCTGCCCGGCATCGGCCAGGAGTGGGACGGCGTGGTCCGGCGCGGGGCGAAGCTCCTGCACGCCTTCGCCGAGGCGGTGGTGCCCCGGGTGACCTGCGTGACCCGGCGGGCGTACGGCGGCGCCTACCTCGCCATGAACTCCCGCGCGCTCGGCGCCACGGCGGTCTTCGCCTGGCCGGACGCCGAGATCGCGGTGATGGGCGCCGGCGCCACCGTGGACGTGCTGCACCGCCGCGACTTGGCCGCCGCCGAGCCCGCCGAGCGCCCGGCCCTGCGCGAGCGCCTGGTCCGCGAGCAGGCCGAGCGGGCCCGCGGCGTGCACCGGGCCGGCGAGATCGGCGTGGTGGACGCCGTGATCACCCCGGCGCAGACCCGCCGCCGGATCGCCGAGGCGATAGCGGCCGCCCCGGCGGCCCGCGGCGACCACGGCAACACGCCCCTCTAGTCGCGATCTTGTTGATCGGGCCAGGCCCGTTCCTGCACGAATCAACAAGATCGCGGGGAGGGGGCGGCGGGGCGGGGCGGGGAGGCGGGGCGGCTCGCACGCGATCTTGTGGAGCCCCACAGGACCGGATCCGCGGAACTTCACAAGATCGCCCGGCCCGCCGCACCCCCAAACGCGACGCTTCTATAGGTGGGCCGGTTCCGGGAGGGATTGGTATCGGTAGGTTCGTCGCCGGTGATTTACGAGTGACTCACACAAGATCTGGCCACCGCTGTGGTGTGGTGTGCCGTGGATGCGACCTGTCCTCGTGGGTTGCCGGCGCCGGCCCGGCCCACCTTGCTGGCCTGATC
>NZ_JBFAAR010000003.1:742230-862203 GCF_040639855.1 Actinoplanes sp. NPDC023714 | reverse complement strand
GGCCGGCGTCGGCGGGCCGGCGCGGCCAGCGCGGCCGGCGGGGCGGCCGGGCGGCGTCGGCGGGCCGGCGCGGTCGGCGGGGCGGCGCCGCCGGCTGCACAAGAGAGCGACAAATCGGGCACCGACCCAGCCCTGACGTACAGCCGGCGGCTGCGGTCGTCGGCGGAGAGGGGCGGTCAGCGGCGGGCTCCGGAAAGGCCCGGCTGGTAGGGCAATTCGTAGTGGACGAAAACCGCCGGCGGCAGCCAGTTCGCCGTCGGGCGCCAACCGCGCCCTGACGTACAGCCAGCCCCGACGGCTGCACAGGAGAGCGACAAATCGGGCACCGACCCAGCCCTGACGTACAGCCAATCCCGAGGGCTGCACGGGAGAGCGACAAATCGGGCACCGACCCAGCCCTGACGTACAGCCGGCGGGCTGCGGTCGTCGGTGGAGACGGGACGGTCAGCGGCGGGCGAGGCGGCGGGCTCCGGAGAGGCCCGGCTGGTAGGGCAGTTCGTAGTGGGCGAAGACGGCCGGCTCGTCGGTGGCGGCCAGTTCGCCGTCGAGGTCGATGCTGGGGGCGTTGCCGGCCAGCTTCTTGTCGTAGCGGACGCGGACCGCCTTGGGGGTGACGGTGGCGCCGGCGAGGGGTACGAAGACGAGCCGGTGGCGGCCGATGAAACCGACGCGCACGGTGGCGAACGCCGGCTCGTCGTTGATCGTGTCGACGTAGACGGCCTCGAGGTCGCCGATCTTGGCGCCGTCCGGGTCGATGACGCTCTCGCCGCGCCAGTCGCGCAGGTTCTCCGCTGGGAACATGCCTACCACTTTCCCGGGCCGGAGACCGGGAAACGCCCGTCACGGGCGGATCGCGAGGATGCCGTTGAAGGCGCCGCTCGTCACCACCTCGACCGCGCCGGTCCGGAAGTTCCAGGCGATCAGGGCGTCCCGTTCGGTCTGCACCAGCACGGTGTCGTCGACGGCGAAGGCCAGCGGTTTGCAGCACCCCTTCCAGCGGCCCGGGCCGAGGTCGAGGACGCGCTCCACCACGCCGTCGCGGGCGTTCAGCACGGCGATCGCCTCGTAGCCCTGCGCCGGGGTGCTGCCCCACGCGCCGCGGACCAGCCGGGTGCCGTCGGTGATCGGGGATCCGTACCACTCGGTCACCGCGTAGCCCGGCGGGTCGGAGAGAGGCGCCGTGCGGACGGGCGTGGGCGAGGAGGGAAGCCATTCGCGCAGCGTGCGGCCGGTGGCGGGAAGTTCGGCGAAGGTGCCGTCGCGGAAGGCGGTGCTGTCCCAGAGGGAGAGGGCGGCGGGCACCGCCGTGACGGTCCCGGCCGCCCAGTCGACCGCGGACGCGCCCGGGCCGCCCGCGCCGACCAGGACCGTCGTGTCGTCCTGCCAGGCGACCTGCTCGTTGAGGCCGGGTACGGCGATCCGGTGCGCCTTCGCCGTGGTCAGGTCGACGACCACGACGGCCTGGGGTTGCGGGACGGCGACGCGGCGGCGGTCCGGGGACAGCGAGAGCGGCCGCAGCGGCGCGGCCCGGTTGCCGCCCTCGTCGTGGGTGTACGTCAGGGCGGCGACGTCGAGCCGGACCCAGGTGCCGTCCGCGGCGAGCGCGTGGATCGGCTCCGGGCGGTCGCCGGGTTCCTCCGGGGTCGGCTGGACCAGGGCCACGGCCGCGTCGATCGGGTGCCGCGACAGCGGCTCGGCGCCGGGGGGGACCAGGCCGGCGGCGGACCCCGGCAGCGGCGGGATCGGCCGTCGCGGCATCGTGGACGGAAGCTGCTGGACCTGCGGTGCCAGGACCGCGGGCGGTGGGGTGACGACCGGGGGCGGCACATCCGGGCGCAGGGGCAGCAGCACGGCCGCCGTCGTGAGAACGGCGGCTGCCACGGCGCTCACGGCGTACCGGGATCTCTTGATCTTATGGGCCCGGTCCCACGCGGCGTGCGCGAGCGACGGCGCCGGCACCGACGCCGAGGCCTCCTCGAGGAGCTTCCGGAGTTCGTGCCGGCTCATCGCGAGACCTCCCTCAGTGATTCCCTCAGTTCGGGCGCGAGCTCCCGCAGCCGGCGCAGGCCGTCGCTGGCCTGGCTCTTCACCGTGCCGACGGAGACGCCGAGGATCTCCGCGGTCCGCGCCTCGCTCAGATCGTCGAAGTAGCGCAGCACCAGGACCGCCCGCTGACGCGGGGCCAGCCGGCGCAGCGCCCGGTCGAAGAGGAGCCTGGTCGGGACGTCGTGACCCCGATCGGGCGGCGGTTCCGGGATCGTGCTGCCGAGACGTTCCCGGCGGATCCGCCGCCACCAGGAAACGGCGTCCCGGTAGAGGATCGTGCGGACGAACGCCTCCGGATCGCCGTCGCGCACTCGGCTCCACCGCAGCGCCAGCTTGACCAGGGCGTTCTGCAGCAGGTCCTCGGCCAGGTGGTGGTCGCCGCAGATCAGGTAGGCCGAGCGCAGCAGACGATGCTGGCGGGCCTCGACGAAGGCGACGAACTCGCTGTTCACATCCTCAGAACGCATCGACCCCTCTCAAAGGTTGGGCGGTCGCCAACATCCCGGCCAGCCGCCGGACCGCCTCGTCCATCCGGTCGGGCGGGCTCGCCGCGAAGCTCAGGCGCAGGAACGATCCGGGCGGCTCGGCGGCGAACCACGGCCGTCCCGGGAAGACGATCACGCCGTGGGCCGCCGCGGCGGTCGCCAGCGCGGTGTCGTCGACGCCCTCCGGCAGCCGGACCCACAGGTGCATGCCGCCGCGGGGCACGCGCGCCGGGACGAGGCCGGGCAGGTGCCGGGACAGCGCCGCGAGCAGGGCCTCGCGGCGGTCCCGGAGCGCGGTGGCCAGCGACCTGCGGTGCCGGGTCCAGGCCGGGGACGCGACGAACTCGCAGGTGGCGGCCTGCAGCGGGCCCGCCACGAAGAAGTCGTCGAGCAGCCGGGCCGCGCGCAGGCGGGCGCCGGCCGGGCCGCGGGCGCCGATCGCCGCGACGCGCAGGCCGGGCGCCGCCGGTTTGGTGAGGCTGCGCAGGTAGACGACGTGGCCGTCCGGGTCGTCGGCGGCCAGCGGCGGCGGTGGCGTTCCGTCGATGGTGAGGTCGCGGGCGTAGTCGTCCTCGATCAGGAACGCCGCGGCCTCGCGCACCGCCTCGGCCACCGCGGCCCGGCGCTCCGCGGCCAGGGTGGCACCCGTCGGATTGGCGTGCAACGGCTGACAATAGAAGAGCTTCGCTTGGGTACGGGCGAACGCCGCGGCCAACTGGTCGGGGCGGACCCCGTCGTCGTCGGCCGGGACCGGCACCACCCGCAGACCCGCCGCCCGGGCCACCGCGAGCGCGCCCAGATAGGTCGGCGACTCGACCAGCACGGTGTCGCCCGGCGCGGTCAGCGCCCGCAGCGCGGTGGAGAGCGCGGCCTGGCCGCCCGGGCAGATCACCATGTCCTCGGCGCGCAGCCCGCCGCCGGACTCCCGGGCGAACCAGGCGCGCAGATCCTCCCGGCCCTCGACCGGCCCGCGCTGCCAGGAGGCGGGCTGCCGGGCGGCCCGGGCCAGGGCGGCGCCGAGCGCGGCGGCCGGCTGGAGGTCGGTGTCGAGGTATCCGGTGCTGAGCGAGATCGCTCCAGTAGGCGGTAACGCCAGTAGCGCCTGCATCTCGTTCGCCCCGGCCCGGGACGGGCCGAGCGACACCGTCTGCCAGGAGAGATCCGGGGTACGGGACCGGTCCGGGCGGGCCGCCACGAAGGTGCCCCGGCCGTTCCGGGTCTCAACCACACCCTCGGCCACGAGCTGCCGGATCGCGGCCGCCACGGTGACCGGGGAGGCCTGGTGACGGGCCGTCAGCTCGCGGACCGACGGCAGCCGGAGGCCGGGCGCCGACCCGGCCGCCACCCGGCGGAGATCTTGGATAACCCGGGCGGCTGCGTTACCGTTCTCCATGACAGCACAGAGTAGCGCTACTGCTCCGAGGACGATAACGGCGGGCCTGGCGCTGGGAGCGCTCGGGGTCCTCGCGTTCAGCCTGTCCCTGCCGTTCACCCGGGTCGCCGTCGGCGGCCTCGACCCGTGGTTCGTCGCCTTCGGGCGCGCCGTGGGGGCGGCCGCGCTGGCCTGGGCGTACCTGCGGTTCACCGGCGCCCCGGCCCCGACCCGGGCGCAGTGGCGCCGGCTCGCCGTGGTGGCGCTCGGGGTGGTCGCCGGGTTCCCGCTCTTCACGTCGCTGGCGCTGACCACGTCGACGTCGGCGCACGGCGCGGTCGTGGTGACGGTGCTGCCCGCCATGACGGCGATCTTCGCGGTGCTGCGGGCCGGCGAACACCCGCCGGCGCTGTTCTGGCTGGCGAGCCTCGGCGGCCTGGCCGTGGTGCTGACGTTCCTGGTCGCCAGCGGCGAGGTGCACGGCTCGCTCGGGCGTACCGACCTGTTCCTGCTGGCCGCGGTGATCCTGTGCGGGCTCGGGTACGCCGAGGGCGGCGCGCTCTCCCGCGAGCTGGGCGGCGCGCGCACCATCTGCTGGGCCCTGATCGTGGCCCTGCCGGTCACCGCGCCGATCACCGCGATCAGCGTCCTCCGCGAACCGCCGCACGCCGGCCCGGCCGGGTGGGCGGCGTTCGGCTACCTCACCGCGGTGTCCATGTTCCTCGGCTTCTTCGCCTGGTACGCGGGCCTGGCCCGGGGCGGCATCGCCCGGGTCGGCCAGATCCAGCTGATGCAGCCGCTGCTGACCCTGCTCTGGTCGGCGCTGCTGCTCGGCGAGGCGGTCAGCGGCGCCTCGGTGGGGGCGGCGGTGATGGTGCTCGGCTGCGTGGTGCTGGCCCAGCGCGCCGCCGGCCGCGGGCGCTAGAGCTTTCTCAGCAGGAGTGGCCGCCGCGATCGGTGACGCCGGTGGCGGGGTGCGCCTGCCACCGGCGTCACGGCCGTGCTCAGCACCAGGTGAGCGTGGAGTTCGTCCGCGTCACGTTGGTGATGGTGTTGTTCGAGCCGGTGCAGGGGCTCCAGGTGATGTTGGTGCCGGAGACGGTCAGGTTGCGGAGGCTGATGCCGGACGACGGCGGGAACTCGGTGCGCGCCGCGATCCGGATCTCGCCGCCGCCGCTGACCGTGCCGGAGACCGCGGCGATCACGCCGTTGTAGCAGTTCTCCAGCAGGATCGCGTTGTTGCCGGTGTTGGCGATGTCGACCCGGTCGATGGTGAAGCCGCCGCTCTCCGAGACGCAGAAGACGCCGCGGCCGCCGCCGCGGGCCTTCACCGTGCCGACCTTGATGTTGTTCGGGTACGCGCTGCCGACCCGCCCGTTGCGGTTGGCCATCCGGAACGCCGCGTAGCCGGTGCCGGCCCCGGCGTTGTCGGCGTCGACGGTCCCGACCGTGGCGTTGATGGTCTGGTTGAGCAGCAGGCCGGACTCGCCGACACTGCGGGCCGTCACCGTGCCGATCGTGATGCCGTCGACCCCGTACGTCTCCACGGCGTGCGAGGAGGCGCCGGACACGTACACGTTGTCGATCCGCACGTTGCGGGTCCACTCGGCGGTGTTGCCGCGGTTGTCGATGCGGACGCCGAGGCCGGCGCTGAGCCGCATGTCGAGCTGGCCGAGGTACACGTTGGAGACGTTGCGCATGAAGATGCCGTAGATCGGCGCGCCGGTGAGGTTCAGGTACGGCACCTCGATGTTGCTGACCCCGCGGGCGTAGATCGGGGCGTAGTCGCCGCTGCCACTGCCCGTCACGTTGATCGTGCCGCAGACCGAGAGCGACGTGTAGCTGGCGAGCGAGATCCGGCTGCCGGCGGTCATCGAGCCGTTGCCGCGGACCACGACCCGCTGCATCGACGTGCGCCCGGCGGTGAGGCTGCCGATGCCGGCCTGCACGGCGGCCCGGAAGTCGGTGCCGGTGTAGACCGCGGCCCCGGAGACGTTGCGGGCGGTCCAGGTGCTGCCGCTGACCGTCACCTCGGACTGGAAGGTGCCGGAGCCACACCCGGCGCTCGGTGTGGTGGTGACCTGCGTGAGGGACCATCTCTGGTTGGCGCCGTCGGCGTCGGCGAACTGCGAGATGATCGCGCCGTCGGCCGTGGACCACTCCCACAGGTCGAGCGCCTTGCCGGTGTGCCGGTTGATGAAGCGGACGTCGCCGTTCGCCGAGTCCTTCAGCGTGAACTGCTGCCGGGTCGTGCCGTTGTCGCTGTTCTGGACGAGCTGGGTGCCGTCGGTGGCGTTCGGCATCTCCAGGAACAGGCCGCTGTGCCGACTTTTGATCTTGTACCAGCCGGAGCCTGCGTCGACGAACTGCCACTGCTGCCAGTTGCCGTCGTTGCGGGTGAACTGGGCGATGCCGGCGCCGGCCGCGGTGGACAGGTTGTAGACGTCCATGGCCTTGCCGCTGTGCCGGTTCACGAAGACGTACCAGGCCGCGGTGTTGACCGTGGCGGCGCTGGCCTGCTGGATGCCGAACGCGGCGCCGGCGCCGCCCAGGACGAGGACGAGCAACGCGGCCCACCAGCGGCGGGGGCGGGGAGGGGATGCGGGCATGGGGGAACCCTTCCGATCTGTGAGCGCTAACAACATGGGGGATGCGCTCAATATAGACGAGTGTGGATAGATTGTGCGCGGTCACCCCGGTAGTGGCCCGGCGGGCCGGAAAGGTTGCCCGGCGTGCGCCACTATGGCGAAATGGACGATGCCGAGGCGATCCTGGCCGCCGCGACCGCGCGGGTCGACCGGCACGACCTGCCCGGAGCGCGCCGCCTGCTGGCGCCGCTGGTGAGCCGGAACGACCTGCCGGTCCCGCTGCGCGCCCGGGTGCTGCTCGAATGGGGCTGGCTGCTCGGCGCGGAGCAGCGCCACGAGGAGGCGGCCGCCGCCTTCGCCGAGGTCGTGACGCTGACCGCGGCCATGGAGAAGGCCGAGGCGCAGCGCGAACACGCCAAGCCGCGAAGCGGGCCCGACTACGCCGGGCTGCGCAGTGAGGCACTGCTGGAGGCCGGGATCTCGGCCCGGTACGCCGGCCGCCTCGACGACGCCGACCAGCTGCTCGTCGCGTGCGGGGCGATCGCCGCCGGCCGGGCCGACCACCTGCGGGAGGGGCAGGCTCTCGCGCAGCGGGCCGCTGTCGCGCACCAGCGGCACGACTTCGTCCGGGCCCGGGAACACCTCGACGCGCTGGCCGCGCTGCTGCCCCGCTGCCCGCCGCACGACCGCACCGAGCAGCTGCGCGCCGACTGGGCGCACCGGGCCGCCGTCTCGGCGCGGCTGGCGTTCGACTTCGACCGGGCCCGGGAGCTGCTGACCGGGGCCGGTGACCGCTATGCCGCCCTCGGCCGGCGCATCGGGGCCGCGAACATCGAGCGGGAGAAGGGGGCCGTTCTCGATCAGGTGGGAGACGAAGCCGGTGCACGGCAGGCGTACACGAAGGCTTTTGCGCTCTATCTGAGGGCGGGAAGCCCGCTCGGCGCCGCCCACGCGGCCCGGCGGCTCGGGCAGATGCGGCTGCTGAAGGTGCCCGAGGACCCGGACGCCGCGGGATACGCCCGCCGGCGCTTCGAGCAGGCGCTGCGGCTGGGCGCGGCCGAGCCCGGCAACCGGCTGCTCTGCGCGCTGTTCCTGGCCCGGCTGGAGCGGCTCACCGGCGATCTCGACGCGGCGCACGCGCGGCTCGCGGCGCTGCCGATCTCCGACGACGACGAGGCACCGGGCCGACTCGCGGCGCTGCCGATCTCCGATGACGACGATGCACCGGGTGGGCACGCGGCGCTGCCGATCTCCGATGACGACGATGCACCGGGTGGGCACGGCCGGCATCGCCGCAGCGGCGGCGGGCCGGACCCGCGGCATCTGTCGCAGGCGGTGCTGGAGTGGGGCATGCTGGAGCGGGCGCGCGGCGACCGGGCCACCGCGATCGGGTCGTTCCGCCAGGCCCTCGCGCTGCTCGACGCCGACCGGGATCCGAGCGCCGCGTCGATCGCGCACTACCAGCTGGCGTTCGACCTGATCCAGGACGACGAGGTCGCCGAGGCGAAGCGGCACGCGGTCGAGGCGTTCCGGCTCAGCGAGGAGGCGGGCCGGCGACTGCGCGACCCCGCCGACCGGGAGACGTTCTACCGCGACACCCGCCAGGCGTACGTCCTGGCGCTGCACTGCGCGGCCCGGGACGCCGACGGCGAGACCGCGTTCCGGGTGTCCACGGCGGCGCGGGCCGAGGCGGTCGCGGCGTTCATCCGGCAGGGCGCCCGCTTCTCCCCCGAACTGCACGCGCTGGTCACCGAGCTGGCGCTGGCCCGGCGCACGCCCGGCGCCGCGGACCGGCTGCCCGAGCTGCACCGCCGGCTCGACCGGCTCGCCACCGCCGAGCTGCGGCGCGGTGCCGTCGCCGAACCGGTGGACCTGGCCGCGACCCGGGCCTCGCTGCCGCCGGGCGGCCACGCGCTGCTGGTCGACGTTCTGGAGGACGAGACCTCGATCGCCAACCGGATCTGGCTGGCCCCGGACGGGACGGTCACCGTCGACGAGGTGACGCTGCCGCCGCGGGTGCGCGCCTGGCTGGACCGCTACCACGCGGCCGAGGCCGGCCTCGCCGCCACCGACCAGGACGACGACCTGGCCGCCCTCGGCGCGGCCGTCGTCCCGGCGGGCCTGGCCCGCGAACTGGAGCGCGGCGGCGCGCCGGCCCTGGTGATCTCCACGGGCGGGGTGCTGGGTCCGGTGCCGGTCGCGGCGATCCGGATCGGCGGGCGCTACCTCGTCGAGCTGGCCCGGATCGCGGTGGTGCCGGCGATCGGACTCTGGACGGCCCTGCGCGGCCGTCCGCCGCGTCCGGGCGCCGGCGTGGCGGCCCATCTCGACGACCACCTGCCCGGCACCCGGCGCGAGCGGCGGTTCCTGGAGGAGGCCTTTCCCGGCGTACGCATGATCGCCCCCAGCGAGATCCGTCCCCTCCTGGCCGGCGCCGCCGGCCTGGCGGCGGTCGTGCTGAGCGTGCACGGCACCGCCGCCGCCGGACTGGATCACGCGCTGACCCTGGCCCCCGGCGACGCGCTGACCGCCGCGGACCTGCTCACCTGCCGGCTGCCGGAGGCGATGCTGATGCCGGCGTGCTGGGCCGGCCGCCTCGACCTGCGCGCCGCCGCCGAGCCGCTCGGCCTGCCGACCGCGGCGCTGCTGGCCGGGGCGCGCTGGGTGCTGGCCGGGACCGTCGACATCGCCACCACGACGACGGCCAGCCTGCTCGGCGCGTTCTACCGGGAACTGGCCGGCGGCGCGGCGCCGGTGGACGCGCTGCGGGCCGTGCAGCTCGGCTATCTGCGGCGGCGCGGGCCGATGCCGCCGGCGACGTGGGCCGGGTTGTCAGTGGTCGGCGACGGGTTCCCTCACAGTGGGGCGCCCAGCCACAGCCAGGCCGTACGGTCGTAGCTCTTGACCTGGACCCGCACCCGCACGAAGTGGTCGGCGTTCAGCCCGGGATAGCCCTCGCCCACCACGTCGGCGTGCAGCCGGTCGGAGATCAGCGCCACCAGGTCGGCGGCCGGGTGGTCGACCACGGCCCGGCGCAGGGCGTCGCTGTCGAGCAGCCGGCCGGTCTCGATGATGGTGGCGCCGGTGAACCCGATCGCGGACGGGGAGAACGGCCCGGTCGTCATCGACAGCCGCAGCCGGATCCGGTCCTCCGGGTGCTCGGCGTTGTCCACCGCCACCTGCGCCCGCCACGCGTTGAGCAGCTTCGGCAGCGCCAGGTGCGGCGGGACGTGGGCCGGCAGCACGATCATCATGCCGTCGCCGGCGTCCTGGTGGTCGGTGTCCCGCAGCGCGAGCCCGGCCACGCCGAGCACCCGCTCGACGATGCCGGCCAGCCGGGTCTGCACGGCGCCCTGCTGCGGGGTGCTGCGATCGCTGTACTTCACCACGTCGACGCCGAGGCCCATCCGCTGCTCCACCGCGGACGGCGGGCCGGGTGCCGGCCGCGTGACCGGCTGGGCGACCGGGGCCCGCAACGCCGAGCGGGCCGGCTCGGCGTGGATCGGGGCCGGGATCAGCTGCCGGGTCTGCCCGGCCCGCAGATGCACCTGCTCCAGGTAGTACAGGTCGTCGGCGAGCCGCTGGTCCAGCACGTCGGCGAGGACCCGGTCGGCGGGTAGCGGCTCGGCCAGCGACCGCGTCATGTTGTCGGCCGCGATCTCGACGCCGCGCCGCATGTCGCGCAGGGATTGCAGGGTGCCGGCCACCGCAGCCTCGTCCGCGGCGAGCCCGGCCGCCTCCTCCCCCGCGAACGCGCCGGCCGACAGCAGCGCGGTGATCCGGTCCAGGCGGGCCGTCGTCGCGGCCCGCACCGCCGCGAGCCGGCTGCCGTCGCCCCGTACCCGGGCCGCGTAGCGCAGCTTCGCGGCGTGCATGAGATAGCGGCCCAGCGGCGGCAGCGCCACGTCACCGGCGCTCCAGGTGAACGCGCTCAGCTCGGCGTCCTCGCCGGGCCGGCCCAGCACGACGAGGCGGCGCACCGCGCGGTCGCCGCCCGGGGTCACCTCCCACACCGCGAAGTCGCCGGCCGTCGTCCCCCGGGTCCACCAGTGCGCGCCGTCGTCGTCCTGCTCCGGCACCGCCTCCCGGACGCCGGCCCGCACGCCGTCCGGCGATTTCGCCTGATAGACGGTGACGCCGCCGAGGAAGGCGCTGAGGCCGCCCGCGGCGAGCCGGCGCCACCACCGGGCGTACTCGACCCAGCCGGGCGACATCCGCCGCCGCCGGGACTCCGGCGTCGCCATCGCCAGGGAGAGGACCAGGACGTCGTGCTCGCGCCGGACGATCGCCTGGAAGTCGGCGTCCGGATCCTCGATGGCGGCCAGCGGACCGTCCGGCGCGGCGTGCGGATCGGCGGGCAGCCCGGCCGGCAGATCCGTGCGGGCGATCCGGTGGGTCATGCCCAGCTGGGTCCGGCACGCCTGGAAGAGCAGTCCGAGCTGCTCCGCCGCGAGCCCGGCGTCCGGCCCGTCGAGCGGCGCGAACAGGTGCGCGACGAACTCCTGCTCAGCGGGCGGGCTGGTCACCACGGCCGGCTCCGGTCCGCGGCCCGTCCGGCCGGTCCGCACCCCGATCCGGGGTCAGCGCGTGCACGAGCCGGTTCTGCCGTTCGAGCACCGGCTCCGGTATCCCCCGGGCGCCGTCCGCGCCGATCGGCGTGATCCGGGACGGCGCGCACAGCTCCAGCTGGGCGACGATCCCCGCCAGCCCGGCCGGGTCGCCGGTGGACAGCGCGTCCTGCATGCGGGCGAGCAGGCCGTCGATCCGCTCCCACCGTCCGGGCGTCACGATCCAGAGCGCAAGATCTTCGAGTACGGCGAGAGCGTCGCCGGCGGTCTCGGTGTCCCATTTCCCGGGGCGATCCATGTCCCTCACGATAGCCAGCCGGGCGGATCACCAGTGGGTGCCGACGCAGGCGTACGCGGACCAGATGATCGGCGGCGGGCCGTGCGGCGCCGACCGCCAGCGCTCCAGGCAGTCGAGCTGCACCCGGCGCAGGGCCCGGGCCGCGTCCGAGGAGTGGCACAGCTCGCGGGCGAGATCGTGGTCGAACCGCGTGGTGAAGCGGGTGTCGAGCACCGGCCAGTTGGTAGCGACCACCTGACGGGCGCCGGACCACAGCACCGCGGCGGACAGCCCGAACCACTCGCCGGCGCCGGAGCCGCCGGCGCCCGCCGAGGAGCACGCGGCGAGCAGGGCACGGACCGGGAACGGGTACGCCGGCCGGCCGTCCCGCGCGGTGAACAGGTCGGCCGCGGTGAGCTCGGCGTCCTGCAGGAGCAGGCCGCTCTCCAGGTCGCCGTCGCCGCCGGCGTGCCCGGAGTAGTAGAACAGGCCCGGGTACGACCGGCCCTGCCGTTCCAGCGCCTCCCGCAGTTCCCGGGCCGTGGCCGCGCGGGCGCCGGGCGCGCCGGACAGCACCACCCCGGCGCCGTCCGGCGGGACCCGGGCGTGCGCCAGGTCGCCGGTCGGGTCGACGCAGGCCACGCCGATCGGCAACACCTCGGCCGGGTACGCCGGGTGGCCCGCCACGTGGTCGATCAGCACGGCCGGCGCCGCCGTCCGGAGGACCGCGACCTCGAGGAGCCGCTTCGGATGCCGGGTCGGCGACGGCGGCTCGACGCCGAGCAGCGCGGTCGGCAGCACCGCGAACATGACGCCGCTGAGGACCAGCGACAGCGGATCCGCCCGCTCCCGGCCGGCGAGGGCCCGCAGCAGCGGCGGCGGGATCAGTTCCCGGCCCAGCGCCACCGAGAGCTCCTCCTCCACCCGGTACGAGAAGTTGAACTCGCTGTCCAGGTCGGCGTCCGGGTTCACCGGGCTCGCCGAGGTCAGCTCGTGCAGCAGCCGGCCCGCCTCGGTGTCGTCGCCGGCCTCGACGTACCCGCACTCGGCCACGCCCTCGCCGCGGACGCACCAGTAGACCCGCTCGTTGAACGCCCAGCCGCCCCACCACCACGCGCCGGGGCCGCCGACCCGCTCGACGTACTCCTGGAAGTCCAGCGCCGGGCCGGTCGAGCCGGCCGCGTACTCTCCGGCCAGCCGGGAGGTCCCGTCCACGGCCACCGGGCGCAGCCGGGTGGTGCCGGACGCCCCGATCGAGGTGAGCAGGCCCGCCGTCGACCGCCCCCGGTAGGACCGGCCCTCGGCCGTGGTGACCGGCAGCACCTGCAGGCGCGCGCTCTCGATGAGCTCCGCGGCGAGCGCGGCGTGGGCGGCGTCCCCGCGCCGGCAGGCGACGATGAGCGCGATCTCGCGGGCCGCCTCGCCGCCGGAGTTCTGCAGAAGCCGGATCACCGACGCCTCGGTGCGCAGGCTCAGCTCGGTGCCGCGGGCCACGGCGGTCAGCGCGTGCCGCAGGGCGCCGTCGAGGTCGCCGGCGCTGAGCAGGTAGCCGGCCCGGTGCAGGTGGGCGGAGGCGCGCAGCTCCAGGTTGCCGGAGCGCTCGGCGGCCGCCACCGCCCGCCGGGAGGCGTCGTCGCACCACGGCGGGAAGTCCTCGCCGCGCCGCCGGGAGTCGCTGAGCACGGCGAGCGCGTCCACGAAGTGGCCCAGGTGGTGGCCGGCGAGGAAGTCGACGGACTTCTTCATGAGATTCCAGGCCTCGTCGCGGGAACCGCCGGAGTCGAGCAGCGCGGCGCCGAGGTTGAACTCGGCGGCGGCCCGCTCGGCCGGGTCGGTGGCCTGCCGGGTCCGGCGCCGCATCGCCGCGACGGTGACCTCGTCCAGCGGCTGGCCGGTGCCGGCCCGCTGCGCGAACCGCATCTGGAGGAGCTGATCCCGGTATTCCGGCCGGTCACCGAGCGACCGCTCGGCCCGGTCCAGGTAGGACGCGCCGAGGTTGCCGATGCCGAGGTCGATCAGCGCCTTGGCGGCGTCGAGCATGGCCCGGCCGTGGTCGACCCGGTTGCGCGGGTCGCGCCCGAGCTCGTCCTCGGCGAGGGCGAAGCAGTGCAGGGCCGCCTCGACGTCCCGCCGCTCCAGGTGGACGAGCGCGTTGAGGTGGTGCACCCGGCCGAGGTCGCTGCGCCGGTGGACGGAGTCCTCCTCCCGCCCGAACAGGCGCGCGGCCCGCCGCAGCCGGGCTTCGGCCCGGTCCAGGTCCCCTCGTTCGAAGGCGCGCACCGCAGCCTTGGCCGCCAACACGGCCCACATCCGTCCCAGCACCTGATGGATGCAACCGTGCGCACCGACCCGGAAACAAGGAGCCGTCCGGCCATTGTGGAATGGCCTAAGGTGCGCCTATCGGCCGGTGAGCGGGTCCGGCGGGAAGAGGTCGTGGCCGTGCCACGGGTCGACGGCCTCGGGATAGGGGTCGCCGGTGGGCTCGGGTTCCATCAGCCGCGTCGGGGGTGGCTCCTGATCGGGACGGGCCTGGGCCGGGCGCGACATCAGCTTCGCGGCGGTGGCCCGCTCCAGGTTGAGCCGGGCCCGCGCCGACTCGAAGACCGGGCCGGTCAGGCCGGTCAGCGGCTCGCTCCGCCACAGGTCGAGCGCCCGGCTCACCTGTGAGGTCGCCTCGTCGAGGTTGCCGGTGCGGTGCTCGGTGTGCGCCCGGGTCAGCGCGGCCCGGAACTCCCCGGCGTCGCTCTCACTCGGCCGGAGGACATAGCCGCCCTCGGTGTACGCGATCAGCGCGGTCCGGTCCGGGTCGAGCGCCCGCCGCAGGTTGCCGACGTACCGCTGCACGATGTCGACGCCGTTCTCCGGCGGGTCACCGTTCCAGAGGGCCGTCACGATCTCCTCGAGCGGCACCGGCGTGCCGGCGTTGAGCAGCAACAACGCGAGGACGGCCCGCTGCCGCACCGGCCCGATGTCGACCTGCTCCGCCCCGCGGAACGCCCGCACCGGCCCGAGGATCTCGAATCGCAGCGTGACGGCGGATGGGCCGTCGGTCATGTCGCCATCCTCGGTCGAGCAGCAGTTCCGGCAGCAGCATAACGACGGCCTTCGCCCGCGATCGCCGACGCCGCACGAGCAGTCACCCGCACACCCCGTAAAGCGTCCTAGGAAACCAGGATGGAAGGCGGGTTCCACGGCGTCCTAGGAACCCGGGATGAAACGTGGGGTCGGACCGGAACGAACAGCTCAGGCCGGTGCGTCGGCGATGACGTGGTGGCGGCCGATCGGCAGCATCAGCGGTTTGCCGGAGACCGGATCGGTGATGACCTGGCTGTCGAGGCCGAACACGGCCCGTACACAATCCTCGGTCAGCACCGCGCCCGGCTCACCCGCCGCGTGCAGCGAGCCCGCCGCCAGGGCGATCAGATGATCGGCGTAGCGGGCCGCCATGTTGAGGTCGTGCAGGACCATCACGATCGTCGTGCCGCGGGCGGCGTTCAGGTCGGTGAGCAGGTCCAGGACTTCGACCTGGTGGCTGACGTCGAGGAACGTGGTGGGCTCGTCGAGCAGCAGCAGCTCGGTCTGCTGGGCGAGCGCCATCGCGATCCACACCCGCTGGCGCTGGCCGCCGGAGAGCTCGTCGACCGAGCGGTCGGCCAGGTCGGCGGTGTGCGTGGCGTCCAGGGCGGCGGCCACCGCGGCGTCGTCGGCGGCGTTCCAGCGGGAGAGGATGCGCTGGTGCGGGTTGCGGCCGCGGCCGACCAGGTCGGCGACGGTGATGCCTTCCGGCGCGATCGGCGACTGGGGCAGCAGGCCGAGGGTGCGGGCGAGCTCCTTGGCCGGCATCCGGTGCACCTCGCGGCCGTCGAGCAGCACGTGGCCGGCGCGCGGGGCGAGCAGCCGGGACATCGAGCGCAGCAGCGTCGACTTGCCGCACGCGTTGGCCCCGACGATCGCGGTGATCTTCCCGGGCGGGATGAGCAGGTCGAGGGACTCGATGACGGTCCGGTCGCCGTAGCCGACGGTCAAGGAGGAAACGGAGAGCGAGTGCGAAGTGGTCACAGCGAGCCTCCGGCACGGTTGGTACGGACGAGCAGGTAGATGAGGTACGGGGCGCCGAGCACCCCGGTGACGACGCCGACCGGGAACCGGGTGTCGAAGGCGAACTGCCCGAGGAAGTCGGCGGCCAGCACGAGCAGCGAGCCGACCAGCGCGGACGGCATCAGCAGCGATCCGCCGGGCCCGGTCAGGCGGGCGGCGATGGGTCCGGCCAGGAAGGCCACGAACGCGATCGGGCCGGTGGCCGAGGTGGCGAAGGCGATGAGGCCCACTGCCGCCACGATCGAGACGAGACGGGTACGTTCCAGCCGGGTGCCCAGCGCCGCGGCGGTGTCGTCGCCGAGCTGGAGCATGCTGAGGTTGCGGGCCTGGGACAGCAGCAGCGGCCCGAAGACCAGCAGCGCGACCAGCACCGGGACGGTCTCGTCCCAGGTGGAGCCGTTGAGGCTGCCGTTGAGCCAGCGCGACGCGGCCTGCAGGTCCCACTGGCCGGCCTGGCTCAGCACGTACGAGGTGGCGCTGTTCAGCATGGCGGCCATCCCGATGCCGATGAGCACGAGCCGGGTGCCGGCCACCCCGTCCTTGTACGACAGCACGTAGATGATCAGCGCGACGGCGAGGCCCGCCACGATGGCGAACGCCGAGACCCCGGCCTCGTCGAGGTGCAGCACGATGATGGCGAAGGCGGCGGCCGCGCTCGCGCCGGAGCTGATGCCGATGATGTCCGGGCTGGCGAGCGGGTTGCGCAGCATGGTCTGGAAGGTGACGCCGCCCATGCCGAAGCACAATCCGGTCACCAGCGCGAGGACGGCCCGGGGCAGGCGCAGCTCGCCGACCGTGAAGGAGGCGCCGGGGACGGTCTCGCCGAGTATGACCCGGAACACGTCGGCGGGCGGGTAGAACGTCTGCCCCACCATCAGCGAGACCGCGAAGATCGCCAGGATCGCGAGGGAGAGCACGCCGAGCACGGCGTACCGTCGCCGGCCGCGCCGCACGCGGCCGCGGGTGACGGCGGCAAGAGTGACTGTCACAGCTCCCGCACCTTCTGCCGGCGGACGACGTAGATGAAGAAGGGCGCGCCGATCAGGGCCGTGATGATGCCCGCCTCGATCTCGTCGGGGCGGTTCACGACGCGGCCGATCACGTCGGCGGCGGTCAGCAGCGCCGCGCCGACGAGGGTGGCGAACGGCAGCAGCCAGCGGTGGTCGAGGCCGACGAGCAGCCGGCACATGTGCGGCACGATCAGGCCGACGAAGGCGATCGGGCCGGCCACCGCGGTGGCCGCGCCGCAGAGCACGACGGCGCCGAGGGCGGCGATCCCCCGGGCCACGGCGACGCGTTCGCCCAGGCCGGCGGCGAGGTCGTCGCCGAGGGCCAGGGAGTTCAGCGGGCGGGCGCAGAGCAGGCAGACGATCAGGCCGCCGATCAGGAACGGCGACACCTGCCCGATGCTCTCCCAGGAGGCGCCGCCGACGCCGCCGACCTGCCAGGACTGGAAGTTCTCGGCGATGTCGCCGCGGGGCAGCACGACCGCCGAGACCAGCGAGGCGAGCGCCGCCGAGGTGGCCGCGCCGGCCAGGGCGATCTTGAGCGGCGTCGCGCCGCCGCGGCCGAGCGAGCCGACCGCGTAGACGAAGACCGCCGAGATCGCGGCGCCCGCGATGGCGAACCAGATGTACTGGGTGGCGCTGGACAGCCCGACGGTCGTCATGCCGACCGCGATCGCGAGCATGGCGCCCATGTTGATGCCGAGCACGCCGGGGTCGGCCAGCGGGTTGCGGGTGACGCCCTGCATGACCGCGCCGGAGAGGGCGAGGGCCGCCCCGACCAGCGCGGCGAGCACCGTACGCGGGATGCGCTTGACCACGGCGGCCTGGTTGAGCGTCTCGTCGGTGCCGCCGAAGGCGGCCGTGATGTCGGACCAGCCGACGATCCGGGACCCGAAGGCGACCGAGGCGAGCAGGACCAGGACCAGCACGGCGAGAACCACCAGGAGCCAGGCCAGGCGCACCCGCGCCGGGCGTCGCAGCACAGCGACACCCGGCGCGGGCGGAGTTGCGACCGAGCTCATCAGATCTTGTCAGCGGCGGCGCCGAGCAGGTCGACGTAGTCCTTCAGCACGAAGGAGACGGCGAGCGGCGTCGGGTTGGCGGCGGTGGCCACCGGCGTGCTGCCGGGCAGCGAGACGAACGAGCCACGGGCGATCGCCGGGATCTTCGACAGCAGCGGGTCCTTCTGCAGCGTCGCGAGGGTGGTGCCCTCGGCGTCGCCGTAGGTCACGATGATGTCCACGTCGCTGAGGTTCTGCACCTGCTCGGCGCTCTGGGTGAGGCTGAACTCCTTGGTGGCGGCCGACGCCTTCTCGATGCTGGCCGGGTGCTTCATGCCCAGGTCGGTGAAGAACTGCGCGCGGGTGTCGTGCGTGGTGTAGAAGCTGACCTTGCTGAGGTCGGTCGGGTCGATGTGGGTCAGGAACATCACCGACTTGCCGGCCAGCTTCGGGTAGCGGGCGGCCTCGGTCTTCATCTCGCCCTCGATCTCAGCGATCAGCGCGTCGCCCTCGGCGGCCAGGCCGAGCGCCTTGCTCTCCAGCTTGATGCTGTCGCGCCACGAGGTGGCCCACGGCGCCGACGGGTACGCGACGACCGGAGCGATCTTGCTGAGGGTGTCGTAGTCCTGCTGGGTCAGACCCGAGTAGGCGGCCAGGATGACGTCCGGCTTGGTGTTCGCGACGCCCTCGAAGTCGATGCCGTCGGTCTCGTCGAAGAGCACCGGGGTCGGCGCGCCGAGCTCCTTGAGCTTCGCGGCGTCCCAGGGCAGCAGGCCGTCGCCGTCCTCGTCACCGAAGTTGGCCTTGGCGTAGCCGACCGGGACGATGCCGAGGGCGAGCGGCACCTCGTGGTTCGCCCAGTTCACGGTGGCGACCCGCTCGGGCTTCTTCTCGATGGTGGTGGTGCCGAGCGCGTGGGTGATGGTGATCGGGAACGTCGCCGCCGCGCTGCCCGAGGCGGCCGGGGCCTCATCGTCGGACGAGGAGCCGCAGGCGGTGAGGGCCAGGGCGGTGGTGAGGGCGACGATTCCGGCGAGGAATCGGGGGGCGCGCATGCTGAGGAACTCCAATGGACCAGGGGTTAGGGGTGCCTAACCTAACACCGACGCGATCTTGCAGCTCATCGGGGGTTAGGCTCGCCTTAGTTGATCTCGAATGAGGAGAAGGTGAACCACATCCTCCGCCGGGCCGTGGCCCGGAACGGCAAGCACCTCTGGACCGGGACCGCCCTCGCCGGCGTCTACCAGCTCTGCGCCGCGCTCGTGCCGGTGCTCATCGGCGTCATCGTCGACCGGGCGGTCAGCACCGGCGACGTGGCCGCGCTGCTGCTCTGGATCGGCGTCCTCGCGCTGACCTACCTCGTGCTGGTGGTGACCTACCGCTACGGCGCCCGGCACCTGCAGCGGGCCATCGCCCAGGAGGGCCACCTGCTGCGCGTCGAGGTGGCCGCCAGGATCCTGCACCCGCGCGGGCTGCGGACCGACCGGCACGCCGGCGACCTGCTCACGGTCTCCACGTCGGACGCCGACTACACGTCCTACTTCCTCGACCACATCCCGCGGATCACCAGCTCGCTCGTGGCGGTCGGGGTCAGCGCGGTCACCCTGCTGCTGATCTCGGCGCCGCTCGGGCTGGCCGTGCTGATCGCCACCCCGATCGTGCTGGCCGTGCTCAACCTCACCGCGCCGCTGATCGCCCGCCGGGTCAAGGACCAGCAGGATCAGGCCGGCCGGGCCACCTCGCTCGCGACCGACCTGGTCACCGGGCTGCGCCCGCTGCGCGGCATCGGGGCGCAGGACGCCGCCGCCGAGCGGTACCGCGTCGTCAGCCGGCAGTCGCTGGACGCCACGCTGCGGGCCTCGCGGACCCAGAACGCGTACCTGGCCGCCTCGACGACGCTGAGCACGCTGCTGGCCGGCGGCATCGCGATCGCGGCCGGCTGGTCGGCGCTCACCGGCCGGATCACCGTCGGTCAGTTCATCACGGTGATCGGTTCGGCGCAGTTCCTGATCGAGCCGTTCGGCGTGCTCGCGGTGGTGCCGAGCTGGGTCGCCGCGGCGCGGGCCGCGGCCGGCCGGGTCGCCTCGGTGACCGAGGCCGGGCTGGTGCTGCCGGAGGGCGCCGCCTCCCCCGCGGACACCCGCTGCGACCTGCGCCTCTCACGCGTCACGCACGGTTCGCTCGACGGTCTCGACCTGCATGTCCGGCCGGGCGAGTTCGTCGGCGTGGTGGCGCACCGGCCCGCCGACGCCGAGGCTCTCGTGCGTCTTCTGACAACCCCTCATGGGTACGGGGGAGACATCCTCCTCGCCGGGGAGCGGCTCGACGCGGTGGATCGGGGACGCGCCCGCCGGCTGCTGCACGTCGAGCCGCACCGGACCGACCTGTTCTCCGGGACGCTCGCCTCGAACATCAGTGTCCGCGCCGCCACCGGTGCGGACGGCCTGCCGGACGCGCTCCGGGCCGCGGCCGCCGACGAGGTGGCCGACCTGCACCCGGACGGCCTCGACGCCCCGGTGAGCGAGCGCGGCGCCAACCTCTCCGGCGGCCAGCGCCAGCGGATCGCCCTGGCCCGCGCGCTCCTGGCGAGGCCGCCGCTGCTGGTGCTGCACGACCCGACCACGGCCGTCGACGCGGTCACCGAGCACGCCATCGCGGGCGGCATCCGCGCGCTGCGGCACGGACCGGACGCCGGGTACGGCACCCTCGTGATCACCAGTAGCCCGGCGATGCTGGCGGCCGCCGACCGGGTCGTCGTGATCGGCGACGGCACGGTCACCGCCGAGGGCACCCACGCCGAGCTGGCCGCCGGCGACGAGACCTACCGCCGGACGGTGCTGCGATGAACACCCTGCCGATCGCCGGCGCCGCGGCGACCCGTTCCTGGCTCGGCGCCGAGCTCCGGGCCCGCCGGGCGTCGGCCACGCTCACCCTGATCGCCGGCGTGCTCGCGGCCGGCGCCACGATCGTCCCGGCGTACGCCCTCGGCCTGCTCGTCGACCGGATCCGGGCCGGCGGCGACATCGGCGCCATCCTCCCGGTCGCCACGGTCATCGTGGTGGCGGCGCTGGTCGGCGGCCCGGCCACCGGGTACGCCGGCTACCTGATCCGCCGGCTCGGCTCCCGGATCCTCGCCGACCTGCGCGAACGCACCGTCGACACGGCCCTGCGGCTGCCCGCCCAGGTGCTCGACCGGGTGGGCCGCGGCGACCTGCTCTCCCGGGTGAGCGCTGACATCACCGCCGTCGACCGGGCCGTCTCCGAGGTGCTGCCCACCATGATCTCGGCGCTGCTGCTGGCCGTGATCAGCCTCGCCGCGATCGCCGGCATCGACTGGCGGCTCGGCCTGGCCGGGGCCGTCGCGGTGCCGCTCTACGTGCTCGGCCTGCGCTGGTACCTGCCACGGGCCGCCCCCGCCTACGCGGCCGAGCGGGTCGCCATCGCGGACCGGTCGCAGCAGCTCGTCGAGAGCATGCAGGGCATCCGTACGGTGCACACCTACCACCTGGAGGACCGTCACCTCGACGGGATCGCGACCGCGTCGGCGCGGGCCCGGGACATCTCGATGAGCGTGTTCGCGCTCTACACCCGGTTCGTCGGGCGGATCAGCCGCGCCGAGCTCGTCGGGCTCGGGTCGGTGCTGGTGGTGGGGTTTCTCCTCGTACAGAAGAACGCCGTGACCGTCGGTGAGGTCTCCGCCACCGCCCTGCTGTTCCACCGGCTCTTCGGTCCTCTGATCCTGCTGATGGTGACCTTCGACAAGGCGCAGGACGCGGGCGCGAGCCTGGCCCGGCTCGTCGGCGTGCTGGAGATGCCGCTCCCCCGGGCGCCCTCCTCGCCGGCTCCCGGAGGTGGTGAGCTGGTGCTCGACCGCGTCGGTTTCGCCTACGACGACGGCCCGCCGGTGCTGCGCGACGTCACGCTGCGGCTCGCTCCGGGCGAGGTCGTGGCGCTGGTCGGCTCGACCGGCGCCGGCAAGACCACCGCGGCGTCGCTGGCGGCCGGCATCCTGCGGCCCACCTCCGGCACCGCGACGCTCGGCGGGGTACCGGTCGCCGACCTGCCGGCCCGGACGATCGCCATCGTGAGCCAGGAGACGCACGTCTTCGCCGGCCCGCTCGGCGAGGACCTGCGGCTGGCCCGGCCGAAGGCCACCGACGAGGACCTCGCCGCGGCGCTGGACCGGGTCGGCGCGCTGGACTGGGCCCGCGACCTGCCGGCCGGCCTGGACACCGTGGTCGGCGACGGCGGCCACCACCTGACCGCGGCCCGGGCGCAGCAACTGGCGCTGGCCCGGGTCGTCCTGCTCGACCCGGCCGTCGTGGTGCTCGACGAGGCCACCGCCGAGGCCGGCAGCGCGGGCGCGCGCGACCTGGAGCGGGCGGCCGCCGCGGCGCTCGAGGGGCGTACCGCGCTGGTGGTCGCGCACCGACTCACCCAGGCGGCCGCCGCCGATCGCGTCGTCGTCATGGAGCACGGCGAGATCGTCGAGAGCGGGCCGCACGAGGTGCTGGTCGCGGCGGGTGGCCGCTACGCGCAGCTGTGGGGAGCGTGGTCGGCCCGATCGGCCGGCTGAGGGCCGGCCGGTCCGGCGCCGGCCTTCCGGGGCCCGGCCGGGCCGGGGCCGGTCAGCTGACGGTCGCGACGTCGGACGATTCGGCGACGCGGGCGAGGCGGCGCAGGGCGTAGCCGATCAGCAGCAGGACGAGGCCGAGCCCGGCGGCCAGCAGCGCGACGCCGAACGCGACCACCGACGTGAACAGCGACGCCTGGAGGAACGACGCCGTCATCACCGATTCCCGGTTGGGGTCGTCGCGGGGCAGTTCGGCGTACGTCTTGCCGCCCGCCATCTCGCTGGCGTGCTCGCCGATGACCATGGCCTCGGCGTACGCCTCCCACGGCTGGGACACGTGCTGTCCCGCGAACATGCCGGCGTCGTCGGACACCGTGATCTTCTGATCGGACAGCGTCGAGCTGACCGTGGCGTACGTGATCACGCCCGCGATCAGCAGAACCGCGCCCGCGATGATCACCAGTAGTCCGAGCAGGGGCACCGCCCCGGTCCTGCGCGTCGTAGCTGCCATGTCCTCATCGTCACGGCCGGGCCGGGCCGCCCGGATCGTCCGCCATGGATGAAACCGGCTGTCAGTAGACGCGGGCCACGGTGCGCAGGGCCCAGCGCATCCGGGCGGCCGCCGTCTCCGGGTGGTCGCCGTACTCGGTGGCCAGCACGGCGGCGCAGCCCCGGGAGCCGCCGTGCCGGCGCCAGGTCCGCGCGATGGCGGCCGAGACCTCGGTGAAGTCGGGGAAGGCGCTCTGTGGCAGGTCGCTGGCGAACAACGCTTCGGCGCGGGTGATGCGCACGTCGGTCCTCATGACGATTCCTTTCCGGCGGAGACGGATCAGGCGAGGGCACGGGTGCCGATGCCCAGCCCGACGACGACGATCAGGGCGGCCGTGGCGGTCGGTGCGCTCGCGGCCAGGCGCCGGCCCAGCCGGGAGAGCCCGCCCAGCCGGCCGGCCCGGGTGACGAGTTGACCCAGGCGGTGCTGGGCCACGTTGAGGAGGAGCCCGGCGCCGGTGAGGGTGGCGGCCATGCCCGCGCCGTAGGCGAGGACCAGCGCGAAACCCAGCCCGGCCCGGCCCAGCCCGATCGCGCCGAGCAGCACCACCAGCGCGGACGGGCTCGGCACCAGGCCGCCCGCCAGTCCGATCCCGGCGAGGTTGAGGCGGTGGTGGACGCCGCCCGGCCGATGAGAATGACCATGGGAGTGTTCGTGCGAATGTGCATGCGGGCCGTGCGAGTGCGCGTGCGGGCCGTGCGAGTGTGCGTGCGTGTGGGCGGCCCGGTTCCTCCGGGCGGTGATCAGCATGCCGACGCCCACCGTCACCACCACCAGGCCGCTGATGCCGCCGAGCACGCGCAGCACCTGCTCACCGGCGAGGGCGGTGGAGGTGGTCAGGATCAGGCCGAGCAGCATGACGCCGCCGGTGTGCGCCACCGTGACCGTCCCGCCGATCGCCACGGCGTCGCGGACCCCGCCCCGGCGGCCGGCGAAGTAGGCGGCCATCACCGTCTTGCCGTGGCCGGGCAGGATCGCGTGGCCGGCGCCGAGCAGCAGCGCCAGCAGGAACGCCAGCCCGACGACGAGCGGATCGAGCCGGCCGCCGAGCACCTCCTCGACCCGGTGCTGCGCCGCGGCGAGCCACGCCGGCCCCTCGACGGCAGGGACGGAACCGGCGGCCGCGGAACCGGCAGGCGCGGAACCGGCAGGCGCGGAACCGGCGGCGGGCGAGGCCGGTGCTGCGGCGGCCGCGCCGAGCCCGGCCACCTCGATCGATCCGGATCGGACGTCGGGCGCCGAGGACAGCGGATCGGCCGGATAGGACCGCAGCCGCCCGGAGACGCTGGAGACCGGCAGCGTCGAGGACGTCACCCGCACCCCGTCGCCCACGGCCGTCATCTCCCGCCAGCCCACCCGGTCGGCGCGGTAGGCGTTCTCGACGGACAACGACGCCGCCGAGTCCAGGTCCGCGGTGGCGTCGAGCCCGCACCCGAGCCGCGCGGTGAACAGCCCGCCCGCGCCCGGGATCACGTCGTAGCCGGCCCGCGGGATCGCCCACTCCAGGCGCTGCCCGCGCACGCTCACCGCGAGGCCCGCGGCGAGCCGGGCGCATTCCTCCCGGGCGTACGCGTCGCGCTCGACCGGCGACAGCGTCTCGTCGGCGTCGGTGTCCGCCCGGGTCCGGTCCTGGAGCGCGGGGATCTCGGCCACGTCGACGACGGCGTCCACCGCGACGTGGCCGGGGCGCAGGGTCAGCCCGGCGTACTGGTTGACCGAGAAGTTGCCGAGCGGGTGCGCCGACGCCGGTGCGGCGGGCCAGCAGATCAGGCCGATGACCAGCGCGAGGAGGGCGATCAGGCCGAGCTTTCTCATCGTGTGCCTCCGGCGGCGAGCAGGGCGCGGCGGGCGATGGGGGCGTCGACCGGCGAGAAGTACGGGTTGGTGGCGAGCGCCCGGCCGAGCTCGGCGCGCGCGGCGGCCCGGTCGCCGAGGCCGAGGTGGATCATGCCGAGGTGGTAGGCGTAGGCGGCCGGCCTGCCGCCGGTGGCCACGGCGCGCCGGGCGTACGGCAGGGCCTCGGCGTCCCGGCCGGCGGCGTGCAGGGCCCAGGCGAGGGTGTCGGCGACGTCCGGGTGCTGCCGGCGGGACCACTCGGCGCGGGCCGCGGTCACGGCGTCGCCGGGCCGGTCGGCGGCCAGCGCGAGGGCGGCGGTGACCAGCCCGTCCACGCCTCCGTTCGCGGTGAACAGCCGCTCGCTCGCGGCGGCCAGTCTCAGCTGACGGCCGGCGTCGGCGGTGCGGCCGGCCGCACGCAACAGGCCGGCGTACTCGAGAAGGGTCGTGGTCTGCGGAAGACGGGCCGTCAGCTCGGCGTATCCGGCGAGCGCGCCGGACAGGTCGCCGCGGGCCGCCTGGAGCCGGGCCAGGCCGTGCCGGGCCGCGATCGAGGAGGGGTCGGCGGCGGCCGCGGCCGTGTAGGAGACCTGCGCGGTGTCCAGGTCGCCCCGGCCGAACGCCAGGTCGCCGAGCTGGACGCGGCAGAACGCGATGTCGTGCGGGTCGACCGCGCCGTCGAGGGCGCGCCGCATCAGGGCGGTCGCCTCGGCCCGCTCGCCGCGGAGCTCGAGGTCGTAGGAGGCGCGGGTGTAGGCGGCGAGGCCCGGCCGCAGATCGAGCATCCGCTGGACGGCGGTGGTCGCCCCGGCGGCGTCGCCGAGCTGGGTGAGGGCGTCGGCGAGCACCCCGTACGCATCGGCGCCGTGCTCGTTGGCCGCGATCGCCTGCCGGGCCCGGTCGCGCGCCGTCCCGAAGTCGTGGCGGGCGTTCGCGAGGGCGCCGAGGACCACCAGGGCGTCGCTGTTGCCGTCCCGCCGCAGCTTCAGCGACCGGCCGGCGGCCTGCTCGGCCTTGGCGTAGAGCCCGGGGTCGGCGGTGATCCGCGCCTGTTCGAGGTACGCGGCGCCGAGCCCGGCCCATCCCGGCCAGTCACCGGGCACGTCGCGGAGCCGCTGCTGGGTCCGGGCGATGCGGTCGGCGAGCAGGTCGGCGGGGCGCGCCGCGGCGACCGGGCCGGGCTGCGGGGCACGGCCCGGCAGCGTCACCAGCGCCGCGGCCGTGAGCAGGGCGGCCGCGAGGACGACCGCGCTGAGGATTCGTCGCATCGGTGGTTCCTCCCGGAAGGGGGCGGGTGCGCCGCGGGGAGACGGCGGCGCACCCGCCCGGATGGGTTGGTCAGAGCCGGATGGTCGGGTCGTCGTCGCGGTACACGTGCGGGGTGCTCCGGCGACGCCACCGGAACAGGACGAGCGCGCCGCCCGCGACGATCAGGATCGCCAGGCCGGAGGCGCCGGTCGCGTAGGCCACCGGGACGGTGTCCGGCGCCGGCTCGGTGTCCGCGGCCTGCAGGCTGGCCGTGGTGTCCTCGTCACCGGACGTGCCGCTCACCGTGCCGCTGCCGCTGCCGTCGGTGCCGCTGCCGCTGTCGGTGCTCTCGGAGGGCTCGGCCGCGGCTGCCGACGGCGCGGGGCCGCCCGACGATCCGCGCGTGTTCACCGGGTCCTGGTTCGGCAGCGCCAGGTACGGGAACGCGGTGCCGAACTTCCGGTCGTTGACGTCCACCCGGTCACCGGCCGCGAGCGCGTCGACCAGCTTGCCGGTCTGCGCCGCGCCCTCCAGCGCCTGCAGCTCGATGTCCACGACGTCGTCGGTGAGCCGCCGCCCGTTCGGGAACCCCTGCAGGTCACCGGCGAGCACACCGAGCCGGGCCGGGTCGCCGCTGACCGGCACCGACAGGTTGAGCCGCAGCTCCTCGGCCGGCTGGAACCGATCCTTCCGCACGTCCTTGTTGTCGAGCTGCGAGTTCAGGTCCGCCTTGATCGGTCCGCCGGCCTTCGTGGTGATGCCGGTCAGGAAGATCTCGAACAGGTCGTTGCGCGGCGTCTTCGGCGCCGGGATGTTGTAGATCTGCTCGATCAGCTTCGGCACCTCGGGCTCGAGCACCCGCTTCACCAGCGCCGGGGTCTGCGCGTCCATCCGCGGCGTGCTCGCGTTGAAGGCGTCCTTCAGGCCGGCCGGCGCGACGACCTCGTTGACCAGCGGGTTGCCCAGGCGGGAGACCTGGACCTTGCCGCCGGATCCGGTGCCGCCGCTGATCCGTACCCGGTCCCGCTCGGTGGTGGTCCAGGTGCCGATCACCGGGTTGCGCCCGGCGTCGCCCTTCAGCGCCACGTCCTTGAACGGCACCTGGATGGCGATGGTGTTGACGTTGTAGCCGGCCAGGGTGTCGGTCCCGGTCCCGGAGAGGTCGCCGTTGTAGAGCAGGTTGAAGACGTCGAGGTCGAGGAAGAACGGGTCATCGGCCTGCCCCGCGAAGATCTTCCAACCCCCGGGCAGGGTACGGGTGGCCTGGTCGCGAAGTTTCGCATAGTCCGGCATCGACGCCGCCCCCACGCGGGAGGGCGCGACCGGCGCGTCCTCGACCCGGGTCTTGAAGGCCCCGCCGTCGAACGACGACTCCAGCGTGTAGGTCTGCTTGAACAGCAGGTTCTCGTCGTCGAGCGAGGTGACCGGGCCGTTGTTGTAGAGGAACGTGTCGTTGCCGCGCTTGTCGATGTTCGTGAACTTCCACCGGAACTCGGCGTCCGGCCGCGCGTCCCCGTCGTTGTCGACCTTGATGTGGTAGGTGGCGTCGGTGGCGAACGGGTAGAAGTTCGGGCCGCCGTTCGGTTCCGAGAACGGCTGCCAGTTCGCGATGAACGTGACGTACCCGGGCCGCTCGGGACTGACGAAGGCGTACAGGTCGGTGTTGTCGACCGCCGGGTCGGCGGCGATCAGGGGCGCCTCCCGGTGGCTCGAGGCCGTCGCGGCGCCCGGGCCGAGCCCGTACAACGTACCGATGATGAGGGCGCCCACGCCGAGCGCGGCGACGGTGCGCCGGGTTCGGCTTCGCGCGATTGTCGGATCGACCGGCATTGCGGTTCCTTCCGTGCCGTTGATGGCCCGCCGGCGAGATGTCCGGCGGTATCGCTTCTCGGCAGGAATTCGCGCCGGCGTCCGATACGGATGGGTGGTGATGAATGCCGACACCGGGCAAGCCGTGAGGGGCCGGGCTCCGAACCCCGGGGATGCGGTTACCCTCTGGCGATGAACGACCCCTCCAAGGACATCGAGGTCCTGCGCGAGATCGCCCGCCGGGTGCTGTGGCTGTCGGCCTCGATCGTCGACGCCGCGAACGCGGGCCGCCCCAACGACTCCGGCGTGAAGGTCGGCGGCCATCAGGCCTCCAGCGCCTCGATGGTCGACATCATGGTCGCCCTCTGGTTCGCCGAGCTCACCGCCGCCGACCGGGTGTCGGTCAAGCCGCACGCCTCACCGGTGCTGCACGCCGTCAACTACCTGCTCGGCGACCTCGACGAGTCGTACCTTCCGCTGCTGCGGGCCAAGGGCGGCCTGCAGTCGTACCCGTCCCGGCTCAAGGACCCGGACACCGTCGACTTCTCCACCGGCTCGGTCGGGATCGGCGCGACGGCCGCGCTCTGGGCCGCGATGGCCCACCGCTACCTCGCCTCGCAGTTCCCCGGCACACCCGCCGGCGGCCGGTTCGTCAGCCTGCTCGGCGACGCCGAACTCGACGAGGGCGCCATCTGGGAGGCCGTGATGGACCCGGCCGTCGCCAGGATGGGCGAGCTGCTCTGGGTGGTCGACCTCAACCGGCAGTCGCTGGACCGGGTCGTGCCGGACATCCAGATCGCCAAGCTGCAGGGGATGTTCGCGGCGGCCGGCTGGCAGGTCGTCGTCCTCAAGTGGGGGCGGATCATCTCGCGGCTGTTCGAGCGGCCCGGCGGGGAGGCGCTGCGGGAGCGGCTCGAGGCGATGCCGAACGAGGAGTACCAGCGGATGCTGCGGGCGCCCGCGCAGACCGCCGAACGGATCCTGGCCGGCGCGCCCGACCTGAAACCCCTGCTGGACGACATCGACCCGGCCGAGCTGGCCGCCGCGGTGCGCGACCTCGGCGGTCACGATCTGGGACTGCTCGTCGACACGTTCCGCGGTGTCGACGACGACCGGCCGACGGTGGTGTTCGCCTACACCGTGAAGGGCCGGGGCCTGCCGACCGAGGGTCACCCGAACAATCATTCGGCGCTGCTCTCCCCCGTACAGATGGACGCTCTTGCCCTGTCCTCGGGAATAGATCGTGACGATCCGTGGCAGCGGTTCGCGCCGGACACCGACGCCGGGAAGCTCTGTGCCGCGCGGGCCGGGGCGCTGCGCCGGACGCCGGTGACGCCGACGGCTCCGCTGCCGGTTCCGGCGCAGCTCGGCCACCCCTACCGCAAGCCGATCAGCACCCAGGCCGCGCTCGGGCGACTCCTCGCCGACCTCCCCCGCGACGCCCCCGCCGCCGCGGCCCGCGTGGTCACCTGCTCCCCCGACGTCGCCTCCTCCACCAACCTCGGCGGCTGGATCAACAAGACCGGCGTCTGGTCGGTCCAGGACCGGCGCGACTGGTTCGCCGACGACACCGAACGCGTGCTGCGCTGGCAGGAGAACAGCAACGGCCGGCACATCGAGCTGGGCATCGCCGAGGTCAACCTGGTCTCCCTGCTCGGCGAGCTGGGCGCCACCTGGTCACGCTGGGGCGAGCGGCTCATCCCGATCGCCACCCTCTACGACCCCTTCGTCTCCCGCGCGCTCGAACCCTGGTCCTACGGCATCTACGCGGGCGGGCAGTCGATCCTGGTCGGCACGCCGTCCGGGGTCACCCTCGCGCCGGAGGGCGGCGCCCACCAGTCCATCACGACCCCGTCGATCGGCCTCGAACAGCCGGGGTGCGTGGCCTGGGAGCCGGCGTTCCCGCAGGACCTGGAGTGGTGTTTCCTGCACGCGATGAGCCGGGTCGGCGTGGAGGGCGGGACGTCCGCCTACTTCCGGCTGTCGACCCGCCCGATCGACCCGGCCCTGGCCGCCGTCCCCGACGATCCGGCCCTGCGCGAGCGCCGCCGGCGTCAGGCCGTGGCGGGTGGCTACCGGCTGCCGGTCCCGTTCGGCCCGGAGGACGAGCACGTCACGCTGGTCGGGGCCGGCGCGATCATGCCGGAGGTGGTGGCGGCCGCCCGGTCGCTGGCCGCGCACGGCGTCAACGCCGGGGTCGTCTGCCTGACCAGTCCCGACCTGGTGTTCCGCTCGTTCCAGCAGCGCGGCAGCCGGGACGCCGGGCTGGGCGGCGCCATCGTCGACGAGCTCTTCCCGGCCGGCCGTCCCACGCCCCTGGTCACCGTCATGGACGGCCACCCGCACACGCTCGCCTTCCTCGCGGGCGCCCGCGGCGACCGGATCCGCTGCCTCGGCGTGACCGAATTCGGCCAGTCCTCGAGCCTGGCCGACGCCTACCGCCTGCACGGCATCGACGCCGCCTCGGTCGTCGACGCCGCGCTCGGCCTGATCGGGCGCTAGCGGACGCGCCGTGATCAGCTCGAACCGAGCACCATCCCGTTGAACGCCTCAGCCGTCGGGAAGCCCTCGGTGACCGCTCGCAGCAGGCCTCGCCGAGCCAGCTCGTAGGCGTGGTCGCGGACCTCCGCCGTCTCGTCCTCGGCCGGGTACTTCCCGCCGTGGACGAGACGGCTCCGCGTCTCGTAGATACGGGTCAACGACTTCGCGGTGTCACGCCGGGCATCCGGCGCGGGTGCCAGGTAGTGCGCGCCGTGCATCCGAAACCGATAGCTCAGGTCGCCGCGGCGCGCGTTCGCGTCGTACGGCAGCAGCAGCGCTTCCAGGGCGATCGTGAAGTCCAGGATGGCGTCGGCGTTCGAGTCATGATCGCGGGACAGGCCCAGGCTGAACCGATGCAGAGCCAGGTCGCGGGACGACTGGGGCCGAATCAGGTCCTGCCTGCCGAGCCGGCGTGATGTCGCGACCACGGTGCGGAAGCCTTCGGCGTCGATGCAGTGGTGTTTCGTATGCCGGGTCCTCCAACCGTCGTCGTAGGCGGGCACGATGAGGGACAACGGCTGCCAGCCCCCGGAGACCCAGGACGGCGCGGCGTCCTGCCGGGCCGACGGGCCGGCGCAGCGGTATCCGTGAAGCTGCAGAGCGGTGACGAGGGCCTGTGCCGCCCCGTTCGCCGGCTGTGGCGTCTGCCCGCGCGGAGAGGTCACGGGCAGCTGAAGAACCGTCTCCGGTGGGTCGTCCTCGTCCCAGCCGGAGCCTCGGAAAAACGGGATCATCTCGTCGGCCGTGATGCGCCGGAGCGTGACAGCGCCCTCGGTGTACTCGTCAGCAGCGAGATCGAGCCCGTCCAGGAAAACGCGCACCACCCCCGTCTGCGCCTCGGCGGAGGAAACTTCCAGCACCTCGGTGCTGAAAGCCTCCGCCTCGGCCGGGCCGGCCGAAGCCACGCTCGGCAACGCGCCCAGGTGCTCCCGGAGCGCCGCCGTCAGAACGTGCCGGGCGAGCCACTCCGCCGGATCGTCCGCGAACTCCTGGTCGGGCAAGCGATCGTTCCTGGCCGCCAGCAGATCCCGGCCCGGGCTCAGGAACGCGTCGAACGGCGCCGTGTCCATGCCTTGAGCCATCCGAGCCGCACAGTCGCGCAGTCGCGCCTGTGCGGCATCGTCAAGCAGAGGGCAGGCCGCATCGAGGTCGTGTTCGTATGACCGCAGAATGTTGACGTCGCGGTCCTCCTCGCCGTAGGACCAGCCCTGCCCGTTGTCGGAGCGGAAGATCTCGACGTACTCACGAGCCTCTGTCGCGGTCAACGGCAGCCCGGCCGATTCCAGACGCCGTGTCACCGCGGTTGCCGCTTCGAGGAAGAGCCGGGTCAGCATGCCTTCGACGTGCTCGCTCGGTTCCGTCACGAGGACGCAGCGTACTCCCGGCCGTCGTCAGTGGACGCCGACGTTGGTCGCCGGCGGGCTACCAGGGCACTTCGCCGTCGTCCTCGAAGAAGCCGCCGGTCGGCCCGTCGTCCGGCAGCGTCGCGAGGCGGATCGCCGTCGCCGCGCCCTGCTCCGGGGTGCGCACGCCGCGGAAACCGTTCAGGTCGGTCGCGACGTACCCGGGGCAGGCCGCGTTGATCAGGATGCCGGTGCCGTCGAGCTCGCGGGCGTACTGCACGGTCACGGCGTTGAGGAAGGTCTTCGACGGCGCGTAGGCCACCGCGATCGGACCGGTCGTGGTGGCGCTGCCGGGACCGGACTGCCGGGCCAGCGAGCCGACGCTGCTCGACATGTTCACGATCCGCGGTGACGGCGAGCGGCGCAGCAGCGGCAGCATCGCGTTGGTGACCCGGACGACGCCGATCACGTTCGTCTCCACCACCGTGCGGATGATGCCGAGGTCGACGCCGGCCGGGTTCTGCGGCACGCCCCCGGTGATGCCCGCGTTGTTCACCAGCGCGTCCAGCCGCCCGAAACGGTCCTCGATCAGCGCGGCGGCGGTGGTCACGCTTTCGTCGTCGGTGACGTCGAGGGGTACGACGAAAGCCTCCACGCCGGATGCGCGCAGCTTGGCTACGGCGTCCTCCCCGCGTTGCTCATCCCGGGCGCCGACGCCCACCCGATAGCCCTGCCGGCCGAGCCCGGCCGCGATCTCGTACCCGATGCCCTTGTTGGCGCCGGTCACCAGCGCGATTCGCATGTCGTTCAGGGGGTTTCCCATGTCGTTCATGCAATCGAGCCTCGCCGGACAGCCGTGGGCGGGCAACACCGACTCGATCCGGTGCGATACCCGGCGGGTATCGTCGTCCGCATGGAGACGCGTGAGCTGCGCTTTTTCCTCGCCGTGGCCGAGGAGCTGCACTTCGGGCGGGCCGCGCAACGGCTGGGCATGGCCCAGCCGCCGCTGTCCCGCGCGATCCGGCAGCTGGAGCGGCGCCTCGGCACGACCCTGTTCGACCGGGACAGCCACCGGGTGGCGCTGACCGAGGCCGGGGCCGTCCTGCTCGACGAGGGCCGGGCCGCGCTGGACGCCGTCGAGGCCGCGGAACGGCGTACCCGGCGGGCCGGTTCCGCCGAACCCGGCAGCCCCGGCGTGGTCCTCGCCACCAAGGCCGGGGCCTCCGTGGAACTGCTCACGAAGCTGTTGCACGCCTACGCCGCCGAGCCGGACGCGGTGGCCGTCGAGGTCTTCCTGTGCGGCCCCGGCGAACAGGAGATGATCCTCCGCGACGGCCGGGCCGACGTGGCGCTGCTGCACCGCCCGTTCGACAGCGCCGCCGGATTCGACACCGAGGAGCTCAGCACCGAGGGCCAGGTCGTGGTCCTGCCGGCCGGGCATCCGCTGACCACCCGCGAGAGCCTGACCCTGGCCGACGTCGAGAACCTGCCCGACCTGCCGATGCCGCGCTGGCCGCGCCGGGACGGCACCTATCCCGACGGCCCGGGCCCGGAGGTCCGCGACCACACCCAGATCCTCCAGCTGATCGCCCTGGGCCGCGCCCTCACGGTGGTGCCGGAGACGGTCCGGGCCCAGCTCCGGGACGACGTCGTGGCCGTTCCCCTGCTCGACGCCCCGCGAGTGACCACCGTGATCGCCTGGCCCTCGCACAGCCGATCGCGGGCGGTGGCCGGCCTGGTGCGCGCCGCCACCCGCCTGTGAAAGCTGCTCCTTCGTCGCGCCGAGAAATAGACGATCCGTTCGATCAGGTAGGGTCTTGGCCGCCTCGGCACAGGCACTCGCCCGGTCCCGGCAGATGACCGTCACTTGCTCGAGATGCGGCAGGAGCCTGCCAAATCGGTGCGCCGAACCTTGGAATGTGCCACGCTCCGCCGCGTGCACATCACGTCAGAGGTCCTGCGAGCAGCGGCAACCGACTCCGCCTCCCCCGCTTGGGAAACCATCTGGGGGCAGGCCTGCCACCAGGGCACCTGCGATCCCGACAGCGCTGCTCTGCTGCCCTGGCTTGCGACGACCGCAGCCGACTTCGCCGGTGACCAGCAGGACACGCCATTGATTCTGGCCGGCTTCATCACCGCCGATGCCACCGCCGCGGACCGTGTGACCTACGCCGAAAAGATCGAAGTCTTACGGGCTCTCGCAGGAGATCGCCTACCCGAGGCCTCCGACGATCACGCTTTCGTCCACCTGCTCCAAGCAATCCTCGGCTCGGAAGGGAACGAGGTCTGGGGCAAGGAACTCGATCGCCTCAACGATGGCGAGGCTGACGTGCAGTGCCCGGAGTGCGACGAGGAAACACTCCTGGACATGACGGCGGAGAATCCCGACATCGCTCCAGGGCAGCCTTGTCGCGCGCTCCAGTGATCGGTTGAAGATCCGGAGCGCAGCGCCCGGAACACCGGGCGCTGCGCTCGTTCTTCAGGAGACCGCGGTGCCCTCCAGCTCGATCATCTGGCCGGGTATGGCGAGCCGCGCGACGCCGAGCATCGTGGTCGCCGGCGCCACCCCCGCCTTGGCGAGGCGCGACGCCAGCACCCCGTAGTGCGGGAACAGGACGTCGACGTCGGTGGTGTAGACGTTGAGGCGTACCAGGTTCGCCAGTGACATGCCGGCCTCGGCGAGCACCGCCTCCAGGTTGTCGAGCGCCAGCGTCAACTGGCCCTCCATGTCGCCGAAGTGCTGCGGCTTGCCGTCCGCGTCCATCGCCGTCTGCCCGGAGAGGTAGAGCGTGCGGGTCTGGCCGCCGACCAGCTCACCCTGGTTGAACCCCAACTCCGCGGACCACGGCCACGGGTTGACTGCTGTGCGTTCCACTGTCATGCCGATCAGCCTCGCGGCCAATCACGACACCTCCTGTCATGTATTTTTCCGGTCATGCGCGCTGATCGTCTGGTCTCGCTGGTGCTACTGCTGCGCCGCCGCGGCCGGATGACGGCGGAGGCGCTCGCCGCCGCGCTGGAGGTCTCCACCCGGACCGTGCTGCGCGACATCGAGGCGCTGTCGGCCGCGGGCGTCCCGGTCTACGCCGAACGCGGGCGGCACGGCGGTTTCGCGCTGCTACCCGGCTTCCGCACCGAGCTGACCGGCCTCAACCACGAGGAGACCCTGGCGCTGCTGACCACCGGCGAGGCGTTCGGCCTGGGGTCGGCGCGGGCGTCGGCGCTGCGCAAGGTGGTCGACGCCCTCCCGGAGAGCCATCGGGCCACGGCGGACGACGCGGTTCAGCGCCTCCTCGTCGAGCCGGAGACCGACCTGCTCTCCCGCCGGACCACGGCCGAGGAGGTCTCCGCCGCGGTGATGGCCGAGGTGCGGCGCGCCGTGGTGGCCGGCCGCCGGCTGCGCATCCACTACGCCGCCACGGGCCAGGGTCCGCAGTGGCGTGTGGTGGATCCGATCGGCCTGGTCACCGTCCGCGATCGGGGTTATCTGCTCGCCACGCGCGCCGGCTCGGACCGCACCTATCGCCTCTCCCGGATCGCCGAGGCCGCCGAACTCCCGGAGCCCGCGCAGCGCCCCGGCAGCGTCGACCTCGACCGGATCTGGCGGGAGCGCTGCGCGCAGTTCCTCTCCGACGACCACATCACGGTCATGGTCAGGGTCGCCCCGACCAGGCGGGAGGACCTTTTGGGTACGGCCATAGCGGCCCGAACCGAGGATCCGGAGCCGGATGCGGCCGGCTGGCTGCGCCTGGAGGTGACGTTCCAGGACCTCAGGCACGCGGTCTGGGCGTTGTGGCAACTCGGCCTGGACGCGGAGGCGCTGTCCCCGCCCTCCCTGCGCGAAGCCCTGCACCGGAGGGCCGAAGCGCTGGCGGACCGCTACCGGCGACTCCCCCGTTGAACCGCTCGCGGTAGTGGTCACCTCGGCCGGGCACTGCCGCGCTCCGATGCTGCCCGCCGGCCACGACTTCGCCGCCCCGCGACGCCGGGACCGGTCCGGGTGGGCCGCCGTGGCGGCGGTGCTCGGTGCGGGGCTGCGTTACGACGGTTTCGAGACGTGCGGCTGCGGGCGCTATCCGCAGTACCGCCCTCGCACGAGCGCCCAGGTGCGCCGGCGCCGCAGGATCGCCGCCCGCCGCGGCATCCCGATGGCCACGATGCCGGCGGCCCGCGATCCTTACGACCCCACCGCCGCCCCCGACGCCTGATCAGTGATGCGGATCATCGCGTCGGCCTCGATGCGGCGCCATCCCTCGGTGGGTTCATCGGGCGGCGTGGTTGCGGGCGTAGTGGCTGCGTGACTTGGCCCGGTTCCCGCAGGTCGCCATCGAGCACCAGCGCCGGGCGCCGGCCTTCGAGACGTCGTAGAAGCGCAGCGTGCAGACCGGGTTGGCGCACTTGCGGATGCGGGCCGGGTTCTCGGCGAGCAGGCGCAGGTAGTGGTCGGCGGCCGTCCAGGCGGCGAGCCAGCCGGGCGTGTCGGTCTCGACGACGTCCTCCGGGCCGTCCTCCCCCAGCAGTCGCCGGATCCGCCCGTGGCGCAGGGTCGCGTTGAGCAGCTCGCGCGCCCGCTCCGGATCGGACGGCGACGGCTGGAGCAGTTCGGTCAGCGCCTCCCGGGTGGCGAGGAGCGCGTCGAGGGTGCCCGGCGCGGCCGCCGCGAGGCCGGCCGAGGAGAGCCAGATCGCCAGGCCGCCGGGGAGCTCCAGCAGGTCGTGCGGGCCGTCGTCGCCGGTCCAGCGGGTGTTCACCAGGTCCAGCGGCAGAGGCTCCCCGACCAGGGGGCGGGGGTCCGCGTGTACGTCCATCCGTCGTGCCCTTTCGTCCTGATCCATTCCACCACGGCCGCCACCTAACCGGCTAACGCGCTTTAACCGGTTGCCACAAGGAACACTAACCGCTAAAGTTCGATTCACTGGTTAGCTCCAACGGAAGGCATCCGCATGAGCACGTTCACGACCGGCCACGTCGGCCTCGGCGTCACCGACCTCGATCGGTCGCTGCCGTTCTACCGCCGGGTCTTCGGGTTCGAGACGATCGCCGAGGGCCGGGACGAGAGCCGCCGCTGGGCCTTCCTCGGCCGGGACGGCGACCTGGTGCTGACGCTGTGGCAGCAGAGCGCGGCGGCCTACGACCCCGCCTCGGCCGGGCTGCACCACCTGGCGTTCCAGGTGGGCTCGCTCGACGACGTGCGGGCGACCGAGGCCGTGCTGCGCGACCTCGGCGCGAACCTGCTCCACGACGGGGTGGTCGCGCACAGCGAGGGCGCCGCGTCCGGCGGCATCTTCTTCACCGACCCGGACGGGGTCCGCCTCGAGGTGTACGCGGCGACCGGCGCCGAGGGCGCGCCCGCACCGGCCGGAGAGGCGCCGACCTGTGGCTTCTTCTGAGAGCTACCACCACGGCGAGCTGGCCGCGCAGAAGCGGGCCGGCGTCGTCCGCGAGGCCGCCCACGTCGCCGCCCTGCTCGGCGCCGAGATCCCGCGGGTGGCCCGCACGTTCCTGGCCGCGCAGCCGATGGTGGTCGTCGGGGCGGCCGGCCGGGACGGCGCCGTCTGGGCCACGATGCTGACCGGCGAGCCCGGCTTCCTCGCGGTCACCGGCACGTCGTCGATCACGGTGGCCGCCACGCCGGCGGCCGGCGACCCGCTGCACGACGTCCTGGCCGGTCCGGCGCGGGTCGGGATGATCGGCATCGAGCCGGGCACGCGCCGCCGCGTACGGATGAACGGCACTTCCCGCCCGATCCCCGGCGGCCTCCGCGTCGACATGGATCAGGTCTACGCCAACTGCCCGAAGTACATCCAGAAGCGGCTCCCCGAATACGAGCCCGCGACCCCCGGCATCCCGCGGCGGGGTGACCGGCTGACCGCGGACGAGATGGACTTCGTCGCCGCGGCCGACACGTTCTTCGTCGCCACCACCGACGCCGAGGGCAACGCCGACGCCTCGCACCGCGGCGGCAACCCGGGCTTCCTGCGCGCGCTGAGCCCGGCCCACCTGCGCTGGCCCGACTATCCCGGCAACGCGATGTTCAACACGTTCGGCAACCTGGAGGTCAACCCGCGGGCCGGCCTGCTGCTGCCGGACTGGTCGACCGGCGCCCTGCTGCACCTGACCGGCACCGCCGCGGTCGACTGGGACGCCGCCGAGCGCGCCGTCGACTTCACGATCGAGAGGGTGATCCGGATCGACGGCGCCTCCCCGCTGCGCTGGACCGACCCGGAGTTCTCCCGATTCAACCCTTGAGGCCGGTGTGCGCCAGCCCCTCGATGAACTGCCGCTGGGCGATCACGAAGACGATCAGGACCGGGATGGCCGTCATCGAGGCGGCGGAGAGCTGCACGTTCCACAGTTGACCCTGGTAGGCGTCGGTGAACTGGGTCAGCGCCTGCGGCAGCGTGTACTTCGCCTGCGAGGAGATGTAGACGACCGGCTCCAGATACAGGTTCCAGCTGTGCAGGAACGTGAAGATGGCGACCGCCCCGAGCGCCGGCCGGGCCAGCGGCAGCGCGATCCGGCGGAAGATGGCCGGGCGGCCGAGGCCGTCGATCCGGGCGGCCTCCTCCAGTTCGCCGGGCAGCGTGATGAAGAACTGCCGCATGATGAAGGTGGCGAGCACGCTCGGCGGGCCCAGCATCGGGACCAGGATGAGCGGCCAGTGCGTGTCGACCATGCCGAGTCCGTTGAAGATGCGGAAGAGCGGCACGATCGTCACTTCGCTCGGAATCAGCAGACCGGTGAGCACGACCAGGAAGAGCAGATTCTGGCCGGGGAAACGGATCCGGGCGAAGGCGTACCCGGCCATCGCCGCCACCACGAGCGTGCCGATGGTGACGACGACGGCGATGTAGGCGCTGTTGAAGTACTGCTGGGCGAACGGCTGCATGGCGAACACCTGACGCCACGGTTCGATCGTCCATTCCCGCGGCCACAACGAGGACGAGAATATCTCCGCGTTCGGCTTGAAGGAACTGGTGATCATCCACCAGGTCGGGAAGACGAAGGGCACGCACAGCACGAGCAGCACGGCGTACAGAAAAAGCTTTGTCTTAATTCTCATGGAAGACCCACCTCTTGCGCATCTGCCATTGGAGAACGGTCAGCGCCAGGACGATGAGGAAGAGCAGGACGGAAAGGGTGGAGCCGTAACCGAACGCGTGGAATTGGAACGCCTGCTGGTAGAGGTAATAGACGAGCACGGTCGTGGAGGTGCCCGGCCCGCCCTGCGTCAGGACGCTGATCTGCGCGAAGACCTGCAGCGACCCGACCACCGTGATGATCGACGTGAGCAGGATGGTGGGGCTGATCAGAGGCAGGGTGATGCGGCGGAAAACGGTCCAGGGGCCGGCGCCGTCGGTCCGGGCCGCCTCGTAGAGCTCCTGCGGAACACCCTGGAGCGCGGCGAGGAAAAGCACCATGTTGAGGCCGACGTTCTTGAAGACCTGGACGATGACGACCGATGCCATCGCGGTTCCGCCGGAGCGAAGCCAATTGGGACCGTCGATGCCGAGAGTGGACAGCAGGCCGTTGATGCCGCCGTTCTCCTGCAGCAGGAAACCCCAGACGATGGTCCAGGCGAGCAGCGACACGACGACCGGCGAGAAGAACAGCACCCGGAAGAACGTCGTACCCCGCAGTTTCTGGTTGAGAAGAACCGCAAGGACCAGAGCAAGACCCAGATTGAGTACGACGAGACCCGCCGAGAAAAGCCCGGTCGCCCTCAGGACCGACGGCACATTCGGGTCGTCGGCCAGTTTCCGGTAGTTCTCGGCGCCGGCGAAGTCGAAGGTGCCGGCGAGCACGTTCCACTCGTGCAGGCTGTACCAGACGACGAGCACGAGCGGCAGGAAGACGAACGCGGCCGCGCCGAACAGGGCCGGCGTGATGAACAGGTAGCCGGTCAGGTTGTCGCGCCGGCGCATGGTCCAGAACGACGGGGCGGGAACGGGCCGGGCCGGCTTGCGCACGGCCCGGTCCTGGAGCATCGTCATTTGGCCAGCAGCGGCTGGATCGCCGCGCAGACGCCGCCGAGCACGCCGGTCACGTCGGCGTCCGCCTTCCACAGCGGGTCGAGCGACGAGCGCACCGCCTGGTTGATCTCGGCGCTGCCGGTGTGGCTCGGCTTCACCACGCCGTTCGCGATGCCGTCGATCACGACGTCCTGCAGCTGATCCGGCTTGAGCAACGGGTTCGCCTTCGCCAGCGTCTCGGCGGTGAGCTGGGACTGCCGCGGCGGCGGGAAGAACGCGGCGAGCTTCGCCGAGTTGGCCGGGCTCGTGAAGAACGCGACGAAGTCGGCGGCCGCCTCGGCGTGCTCGCTCTTCTTCAGGACGCCGAGGCCGCCCTGCCCGATCACCGAGTAGGACCCGGCGGGCCCGGCCGGCAGCGGCACCAGCGTCCAGCCGAACTTCGCCTCCTTCAGCAGCGACGCCCGGGAGATCTGCGCGATCGTCATGGCCGACTCGCCGGCGAAGAAGTCGGCGGCCACGCCGGGCGCCGGCAGCGCCTTCTCCGTGAAGATCGCCCGGTGCAGGAACGTCATGGCATCGGTCATCGGCTTCTGGTCGAACCCGCAGGTCTTACCGTCGGCGCTCCACGCCTCGGCGCCCCAGCCGCGGAAGACGGTAGCCAGGTTGGTCCAGTCCTTGTAGTCGAAGTCGCGGATCACCAGGCCCTGCTTGCCGGTCTTCGCGGCGGTGGCGCCGGCCACGGCGACCGCGGAGTCCCAGGTCCACCCGGTCCCGGACGGCAGCTCCTGGCCGGCCTGCTTCAGCAGATCGGTGTTGACGAAGACGCCGAACGGCGAGGTGGAGAACGGGTAGCCCATCAGCTTGCCGTCCTGCTTCCACAGCGCGGTCGCGGCCGGCGCGAGGTCCGCCGTGTCCTCGATGCTGTCGTCGAGCGGGACGAGCGCGCCGGACGAGACGAAGTCGGGCGCCGCTCCCTCGAGGATCCACGCGATGTCGGGCGGGTTCCCGCCGGCGATCTGGGTGGTGACGGTGGTCGTGTAGCTCTCCAGCGGCAGGGCCTCGAAGCTGACGGTCACGTCGGGGTGCGTCGCCTTGTAGTCGGCGGCGATGGCGTCGAAAAGCTCGACGTGGGCCGGGTTCGCCGACCAGGTCGTCATCCGTAGAGTGATCGGGCCGCCGGCCTCGGACTCGCCGCCGCCACCGCAGGCCGACAGGGCGCCGAGCAGGGCACCAACCGATATAAGGGCATAAAAGCGTCGCATCGGTGAAACCTCTCTAATATCCGCTGATGTCGGGCCAGCGCAGCTCCACGCCGTCCGCGATCAGACGGCTCTGGAACTCGGTCAGGAGGGCGGGGGTGTTGCGCACGGCCCGCGCGGAGACCGCCCGGTCGAGGCAGAAGGCGGCGAGCGCCCCGGCCACCTCCCCGGCGTTCCACTCGACCGGGTGCAGCCGGTACGAGCCGTTCGTGATGTGCGTGGTGCCGATGTTCTTGCCGGCCGGCAGCAGGTTCTCCATCCGCTGCGGGATGAGCGCGCCGAGCGGGATCTCGAACGGGCAGGACGCCACGTCGATGTAGTTGTCGCCGCCGGTGGAGGGGTGCAGGTCGATCCGGTACATGCCGACGCCGACCGAGTCCGGGTACGAGGCGGCGCCCTTGTCCCCGCGGATCTCGAGGGACAGGTCCTGCTCGACGACGGTGTACTCGGCGCGGATCCGGCGCGACTCGCGGACGTACGGCGCCATGGCCAGGCCGTCCGGGCTGCCGGTGACGTCGCCGCGCAGCCGCAGCCCGGGCCAGCCGGTGCCGCCGTCCGGGCGCGGCGCCTCGGTCTGCAGCCAGTAGAGCACCGAGAACGACAGCTCGCGGGCGGCGCGCTCGACGGCGGCCGGGTCGGGCGCGTCCACGTACGGATGCTCGAAGTAATCGATCATCGGCCAGTTCACCAGGCAGACGTCGCTCGGGTAGAGACCGCCGGTGAAGTTGCGGCGCGCGGCGATCCGGCGGAACGTCCACAGGTTGCCGTCGCCCGGGTTGACCCGCTGGTCGGCGTCGACGAGCCACGGGTCGTCGTCCGGGTTCGGGGTGAACGACCGGGTCGAGATCTGCAGCGTACGGGGGTTCGGGGTCTGCCAGGAGAGCATCGGCGCGCCCCAGAACGGGGGTTCGTAGGCCCGCCAGAAGTCGTAGGACGCGGGCCGGTCGATGACGTGGTTCCCGTCGACGTGGTCGATCGCGAAGCACACCGACAGCGCCTGCATGTTCGCCGGATCGGCGACCGCGGGAGCGTGCGGCTCACCGGTCTCGGTCCGCGACTCGGCGCCGGTGACGTACTCGGTTCCGGTCATCGGCAGCAGGTCGCCGGTCTCGGTGGCGTCCAGCACGAAGGGCGCCGTGAGCACCACCGGCCCGCCCTCGAAGGAGACGGTCACGGCGGTGACCCGGTCACCGTCGGTGTGCGCCGCCACCGGGACCGCCGGTTGCAGCACGGTGAGCCGGCCGGAGCCCCGGTAGGGCGCCAGCATCTGCTCGATCACCGCGACCGCCACGCGCGGCTCGTGACAGAGCCTGCTCACGTGGCCGGCACCGGGATTGAGGTCGCGGGTGCGGCGGGCCCGGTCGGTGAGCGGATAGTGCGACCGGTAGTAGTCACGGATGCCGTCGCGCAGCGCCCGGTAACTCGCCGTGACACCGAACCGCTCGACCCAGCTGTGCTCGTCCGGCGGCACCGCCTGGCTGGTCAGCTGCCCGCCGAGCCACTGATACTCCTCGGTCAGCAGCACGGTCCGCCCGGCCCGCAGCGCCGCCAGCGCGGCCGCCACTCCCCCGAGCCCGCCGCCGATCACGAGGACGTCGGCGCGCATCTCCCTCTCAGGCACGGGCCACCGCCAGCGTCGCCCCGGTCACCGGCTCGCACGGCAGCAGCCGCTGCGTCTCGCCACCGGTCCCGTCCAGCAGGGCCGAGAGCACCTCCACGGCCTGCCACCCCATCTCCCGGCGCGGGATCCGGAACCCGCTGAACTCCAGGTCCGTGCTGGCCGGCCGGGTGGGATCGCCCAGAGCCACAAAAGACAGATCTTCGGGTACGTTCAAAGCCCTGCTCCCGGCCTCCCCCGCCAGGACCGCCCCGTCCGCGAACTCCTCGACGAAAATCGCCGTCACCCCCTGTTCCAATAGTTGATCGAGCACGGTCGCGGCGTCGGTGAACCGCACGTGCGTCCCGGTGATCCCGGCCTCCTCGACCGCGGCCGTGAACCCGCGGAGCCGGTCGGCGTGCGATTCGGCGCCCGCCCCCTCGCCGACGTAGGCGATCCGCCGGTGTCCGAGGCCGGCGGCCCGGCGTACCTGGGCCGCGGTGGCCGCCGGATAGTCGGCGCCCACATAGGGCACCGGCCCGCCCGCGTCGTCGCGCCGGCCCACGCTCACGAACGGCTGCCCCTCGGCGAGCAGCCGGGCGAGCTCGGCCGGGTCGAGCCAGCGGCCCAGCAGGACGCAGCCGTCGGCGAGCCGCAGCCGGTTGTCCTGGTGGAAGATGCGCCGCCGGCCGTCCACGACCGGCGCGCTGGTGAACAGCAGCAGGTCGCAGCCGATGCTCTCGGCGCACTCCTCGATGCCGACGAGGAACGGGTGGTAGAAGTCGCCGAGCCCGGCCGGGAACACCGGCTCGTAGGTGAAGACGCCCAGGAACCGGTTGCGCCGGGCGGCCAGCCGGCGGGCGATCGGGTCGGCCACGTAGCCGGTCCTGCGGATCGCGGCGAGCACCCGCTCCCGGGTCTCCGGGGCGATCCTGATGTCGGTGTCGTCCCGCTCGTTCAGCACGAACGAGACGGTGGTCTGGCTGACCCCGGTCATCCGGGCGATGTCCTGCTGCGTCACCCGCCGGTTCGTGGAAGGCACGGTCACCGGTCCCCTCTGTTACGCCGGTAATACGCATTAACAAACTGGGGAGATCGTCGGGCACCGGTTCGACGCCCGTCAAGGAATCTCCAGCGGTAATAGGTATTAGCATCTTGACCGGCGTTGTTAACGATGACGAAACTTCGACCCGTGACCCTGAATCGACGCACCTTGATCGGCGGCGCGCTCGCGGGCGGCGCCGCAGGCCTGTTCGGCGTTCCCGCGGCGGCCCGCGCGGCCGGTCCGGCGGGCATGCCGGCCTACACCTATCTGCGCGACGCGCTGCGGATGCCGCTCGCCTACAACCCGACCGGCGAGTTCATCTTCCCGTGCATCCGCGGCGTCTACGACAAGATCAGCGGGGCCCGCGGGCGGTACTACCTCTACTACGCGCCGCACGAGAAACCCGGCGGGATCTGCGTGGCCTGGGCGGACTCGCTGGCCGGGCCGTTCACCTCGTCCGCCGGCAACCCGATCATCGACAACGTGCTGCCGAGCACGACGGTCTCGCACGTGTCGTCGCCGCACGTCACCTGGATCCCGTCGGCCCGCCAGTTCTACCTCTACTACCACGGCGAGAACACCACGACGCGCGTCGCCCGGTCATCCGACGGCCTCACCTTCCGCGACGAGACACCCATCCTGAGTACGCGGCTCGTGCCCGGCCTGACCGAGACCTCCTACGCCCGCGTGTTCGCCCACGGTGGGCGCTACGTGATGGTCTACATGGGCGTCCTCGGCGGCCGGCGGCGGATCTACCACGGGTGGTCGCCGAACGGCTGGGACCAGTGGACGTTCGCGCAGACCGCCCTGGTCAACCCGGAACCGGACGGCCTCACCGACATCTCCGGGCCGCACGTGGTGGAGCGCAACGGCACGACGTACGTGGCCTACCACGGCAACGACGGCCGGATGCGGATCACCGAGGTGGGCAACGCCTTCGACCGCGAGGTCCACCTCGGGGTGTTCCACTCGCCGATCGCCTCGGACAACGGGCGGGTGGCGGCGCCGTCGTTCGGGACCGACGGCGGGGTGTCGTACATGTTCTACGAGGCGGGGGCGCGGCTGAACGCGAGGATCTGCATCGCCCGGGCGGTCTGATCGGTTCCCTATCTGCGCGTGGCCGCCCGTTCGGCGTCCTTGGCGAAGGCCCGCAGGGTGGCGGCGAAGGCGAAGCGGCCGGCGAACCCCACCACCGGGTCGGCGTGCCTGCTCAGGACCGTCACGTCCTCGGTCCACGCCACCCGGCAGCGGGCGGCGCCGAGCGGGATCACCGTGAACAGCGCGCTGCCGAGCACGACCCGCCCCGACTTCACCACCTCGCACCGGCCGGGACGGTCACCCTGCGGCGGCTCCCAGACGGTCACCGTCATCGGGTCGTCGAATCCCAGCGGCCCGACGCCGGTCCGGGCCACGAACCGGGCGCCGACGCCGTCGGGACGCGGGGTGAGCGTGCGTACCGTGGTCAGCGGCACCCAGTCGCCGTGCCGCGGCCAGTCGACCAGGACGGCCCAGGCGTCGGCGGCGGAAGCCGCCACGTCACGGGTGACGGTGAAACGGGCCATCGACGGGCTCCCGGGGCCGGCTGTTCAGGACGAGGTCCACGATATCCGCCGTCCGGGGCCGGCGCTCTCAGCCCGGGGTGGGCTCGGCCGCCGTCCCGGTCGTTGCCGCCTCGGTCTCGGCCTTGTCTTCGTGAATGTCGTTCGTGGGACCGGCGGTCTCGGCGGGCCTGGCGTTGTCGGTGGGACCGATGGTCCCGGCGGGCCTGGCGCTGCCGGCGGCGGTGGTCTCGGCGGGCCTCGCGTTGTCGCTGGGCCCGACGGTCTCGGCGGGCGCGGGTATCGAGGCGGTCGGGATCGGTGCCGGCGTCTCGCTGGGCGGAACGGTCGGGGACGGCACGGCCGGCTGCGTGGGCGACGCCGGCGAGGCGGGCGGGGCCGGCGCCGGTTCCGTGGGCCTGAGCACCGCGAACGCCGTGATCGACACCGCGGCGGCAGCCAGCCCGGCGGTCAGCGGCAGCCACCATCGGCCCGCGGATCGGCGAAGGCCGGGCGTGCCGCGAGAGGCGGCGGTCCGCGATGCGGCCGCCTGGGACGGCGCCGGGTCCGGGCGCAGGTGGTGGGACGTGACGGCGGTGGCTCGGGCCGACAACGCCCCGCGCAGGCGCCGCTCCAGATCGGTTTCGGTCATCTCTCCCCCAGCTGGGCGCGTAGCAGCGTCAGGGCGCGGTGCGCTGTCGACTTCACGGTTCCGGTGGTGATCCGCAGCGTGCCGGCGATCTCCTGCTCGGAGAGGCCGGACCAGTACCGCAGCACGATCACCTGGCGCTGGCGTGCGGTGAGCCGGCCCAGCGCCCGGATCACCTCACGGTCGCCGGTGCCGAGCAGGGCCTCGTCCTCGGCGGCCGGCGCCGGGTCCGGACGCGGCGGCAGGTAGGCCCGGGCGATCCGGCGCCGGCGCAGCGCCGACCGGGCCGCGTTCATGACGGACGAGACCAGGTACGCGTTCGGGTCGGCGACGGCGGTGAGGGCCGTGCCGTGCCGGCGGTACAGCCGGGTGAAGACGTCCTGGACGATGTCCTCGGCGGTGGGCAGGTCGTCGACCATGAGCACGGCCAGCCGTACCAATGGCAGCCGCCGCTCCCGGTAGAGCTCGTCGATGGCGGGCGCCGCGCTCACGGCCGCCGCGACCGGGCTCGCGGACGCACCTCGCCACCACCGCAGCAGCGACGTCGGCATCGGCAGCACGAAGATCAAAGGTGAGGACCTCTCAGGAGGGCGGTCGAACCGGGTGGCGCGAGGGAGCGGTCGGCCTCCCCGAAGAGCCGACCACCCTCGACTAGTGGGTCATCGCGGCGACGACGCGGCAGTGGGCGTCGGTGCGACGCTCTCGGCCGGGACCGGCGCCGCCGTCGCCGACCGGGTCGGCCCGGCGTCCGAAGGTGGAGTCACCTCGGCCTCCGCGGGCACGGGCGCGGCCGTCTCCGCAGGAACGGGCGAAGCCGCGGCCGTCTCCGCAGGAACGGGGGAAGCCGCAGCCGTCTCCGCAGGAACGGGCGAAGCCTCCTCCTCGACCGTGGTGGGAGCCGGATCGGCGGCCGCCTCCGAGGAAGCGACCACCGGGGACGGAGCCGGAGCCGCGTCGTCGGCGAAGGCGGCCATGGCGGACACCCCGCCGACGGCGACGACGGCCACGGCTCCGGCGGCGACCGCGAGGGCCCGGGTGGATCTGCGCATCTCAAGCTCCAGCACTGTCAGTCGGACAACTGTCGCCTGGAGGGACGCGCCGAACCGGAAAAGGTTGGCGATCGAGTTGTGACCCGCGCCACATCGGCAAGGCCGCGGTCAGCACTCGTCGAGGAACAACTCCTCGATCCGCTGCTCGAAGAGCTTCGCGAGCCGGAACGCGAGCGGCAGGCTCGGATCGAACTTGCCGGTCTCGATCGCGTTGATCGTCTGCCGTGAGACGCCGGCGCGCCGGGCCAGGTCGGCCTGGGTCCAGCCACGCTCGGCGCGGCGGGCGGTGATGTGGTTCCTCATCGATAGCGGAATTTGCTGACGCCGATGGTTCCGACGAAGACCACCGCCATGAGTACGGAGAGAGCCGCCACGTCGAGCTCGCTCGCGACCAGGTCGGCCGCGTGCGCCACGACGTAGGCGAACCCGGCCACCCAGGCCACCCCGAGCGTCACCGCCAGGGCGTCCAGCATGATCTTGCGCTCCAGCTCGTCGACGGCGCGCAGATAGCGGATGAACGTGACGATCCAGCCGAAGCCGGCGACGACATTGAGGGCGACCGCGCCCCAGCTCGCCACCTGGTTCGACGTCTCCCAGAGCAGCCCGGGACCGAACCGGGCCAGGGCGATCGTCGCCGTCCAGCCGAACGTCCCGAGCGCCAGGAGGCCCGTTGCCTTGAGTTCGCTGACCACCTGCATGACTGCCCTCCTCCATGTAAAGGACACTTGACATGGTGCGACCGCGTCGGCACGGTGTCAAGCTTCCTTTACATCGAGCAGATCGAGCAGGGCGGTCCGCCCGCTCGCGGTGAGCCGGACCGCACGCCCCGTCCCGATCCGCGTCAGCCACTCCCGCACGAACAGCTGCTCGCACAGCCGCGCGCCCGCCACGCCCGCGAGGTGGGGACGGCGCTCGGTCCAATCCAGGCAACCCCGGACCGAGGAGCGCCTTCCGTGTACGAGGGAAGCCCCGTCCACCCCGAGCGTCCCGGCGAACCACGCACGGCCGGCCGCGGTCAACGCGAAGCCGCCGGCCTGGTCGAGCAGCCCGCGCGCGGTCATCGCGTCGGTCACCGCCACCCCGAGCCGCCCGGCCAGATGGTCGTAGCAGGTCCGGCCGCGCCGCAGGGCCTCCGCAGCGGTGATCGCCTTCAATCCCCGGGGCGCCACCCCGGTTCCCGGAAGCGCACCCGCCACCCCGGTTCCCGGAAGCGCTCCCGCCATGTCGGTCCCGGGAAACGCACCCGCCATGTCCTCGAGGAGCTGCGCCACGGCCGGCCCGGCGAGCCGGACGTAGCGGTGCCGCCCCTGCCGCACCTCGGTCAGCAACCCGCCGGCGATCAGGCGGTGGAGGTGCCCGGTGGCGGTCGGGCGCGCCACCCCGGCGTGCGCGGCCAGCTCACCGGCGGTCCACGCCCGCCCGTCGAGGAGCGCCAGGCAGATGGCCGCCCGCGTCCGGTCGGCGAGCAGCCCGGCGAACGCGGCGAGCCCTTCAGCAGATCCCACGATCCGACGATAGGCGCCGCACGGTTCGGCACTCACCGAACAGTCCCGCCCCTACCGTCACCCCATGCAGCAGATCGACGACGCCCGGGCCGTGCTCGGCTCCCCCGATTTCGTGGTTCCGCCCGTGCCGCCCGGCCGGACCGGGATCGCCTGGCTGCGCGCCACCGTGGGCCGCTTCAGCAACGGCGCCACCCACGAACGCCGCCGCGCCATCCAGGTAGCCATCCTCGACGCGATCCCCCTGGCCCACCTCCGCGATCCCGGCCCGGCTCACCCGGTCGCGATCCTGGCCGCGGCCATGGGCGTCACCGAGCCGGTCGTCGGTCTCGTCCGCGCGGCCGCCCAGGCCTACCAGCCCGGCACCGGCGACGACGCCCTGGCGGACCCGGCCGTCGACGCCCTGGTCCGGGTGTTCGGCGGCACCTTCGACGAGGCCACGGCGGCCCGCATCGGCATCCTGGTTCAGGCCTGCGAGGCCACCGCCGCCCTCATCGCCCGTTCCCGCGACCGCACGATCGACGCCGTCCTGCGCGACGATCCCCCGGTGGTCGCGACCAAGCGCCAGGCCCTGACCGCCACCACGATCGGCGGCCGGACCGTCGAGGCCGGCGAGGTGGTCGAGGTCCGCCTCGCCGGCGACCTGGCCTTCGGCGCCGGCCCCCGCCGCTGCCCGGGCCGGGCACACGCCCTGGCCCTCGCGGAGGGAGCCGGAGATCCGGAGGGTCAGCGGGTGGTCAGTGGATAGGGGTCGTTCGCGAGCCAGCCGCGCAGCAGGTTCTGCTCGAACCGGTCGCCGGGCCGCTCGCTGACGCCGCCCGGCAGCGCGTCCAGGGTCCGCCATCCGGACGGCTGGGCCTGGGCCACGAAGCGGCGGGCCGGCACCAGGCTGATCACGAACTTCTCGGGGGTGTCGGCGCGCAGCGGGTGGCCCGCCACGTCCGGCACGTTGCCGGCGCCGTCGACCGGGATGCCGGACAGGCCGGCCAGCGGCGGCGCGAAGCGGTTGCCCGCCGACGGAACCGAGTAGGGCGCGCCCAGCGGTGAGACCAGCGTGATCCGGTGCAGCCTCCCCCACCGGTAGTCGTCCTGGTCGGTGGAACCGGCGAACGCCGCCTCGAAGGAGGGGCCGGCCGCCAGGGTCAGCGCGTCGCCGAGGCTCTTCAGCATCAGGTAGTCGCGCCGGGCCTCCGGGTCCTCGATGCCGGGCACCGCGAAGAAGTCGATGCCGGATTCGCCGGCGCCGCCGCGCGCGATCAGCCGCTTGAGGGCCTGCATCGCGTGGAAGTCGCCGGCCGGTGGCAGCCCGGCCTTCAGGTGCTTGTCGAAGACCTCGGTGACGAACCGGCCGCGCCACAGCACGTAGATCGTGGCGGCCACGCTGGCGTCGATCTCCTGCCGGGCAGGCGGGGCGAGCCGGTCGCCGTCGTCCGCGGCGTCGTAGCCCTCGGCGATGCCGGTCGGGAAGGTGTGGTTCCACCGGGCCAGGCGACCGGCCGCCTCGACGATGCGCTTGTCCGAGGCCAGGGCGGCCGGCGCCGGATCGGAACCGGACGCGGCCCTCTTCAGCGCGGCGGCGATCATCGGGGCGAAGAACTGCGCGTCGATCGCCGTGGTGTCGGCCTGCATGGCGACCACGTCCTCGGGCGTGATCCCGCCCCGGCGCACCGCGGCACGGATCATGTCGGTGATCCGCGCGGCCCGGAATCCGTTGTGGAAGAAGCTGACGTAGGAGATTCCGCCGCCGGGCCGCCGCTGGTTCAGCATGTCGTTGTCGAAGGTGTTCCCGGTCGAGTCGTTGTTCGCCGACACGATGAACCCGGACGACGGATTCACCACCGAGGGCAATTCCCGGAAAGGCACTATTTCGTACGGCAGCGCCTGATGTGGCTGCCGGTTCCGCACCGGGAGCCACTCATTGCCTCCGGTGCCGTCCCGGAGCAGATAGGGCGGGTTGCCGTGCACCTTTCCCGCCTGCAGGTCCTCGCGCACCGGGATCTCGGAATTGGTGAAGTAGGCGATCGTGCCCTTCACGTCGGCGTAGACGAAATGCTGCCCGCCCACGTCGAAGAACTGCAGCGCCTCGCGGAAGTCGTCCACGTCGCCGGCCAGGTTGAACAGCCGGAACGCGTCGAGCTCGGCGGACGGCGAGAAGCCGGTGTACTGCACCGACAACCCGGTGCCGGCCTTCTCGTCGTACGAGAGAAGGGGTCCGTTGTTGCGTCGCGGCACGATGAGCGTGCGGGCCGGGATCGCCCCGCCGGCGGGCACCACGTCGAGCGCGTCCTGTCGTCCGGCCACGCGCGGATTGACGCGGAACGTCTCGGGAATGGCGACGACGGGCTCGCGCCCGCCCCGATAGAGGGTGGACAGGCCGCTCGGCGACGCGGCGTCGGGCCGGACCTTCTCGACGTAGGTGTCGGTGACGTCCATGAAATGCTGTGTCGCGGCGTACGAAATCCTCTGATTCTGTCCCAGGATCACGAACGGCGCCCCGGGCAGGCTGTCGCCGCGAACGTCGAATCCGCCGCCGCGCAGATCGATCGGGTGGAATGTCGACGGCGATTCGAGGCTGAGGTGCGGATCGCTGGCGAGGATCGGCCGGCCGTTCGCGGTGTGCCGGCCGCCGATCACCCAGGAATTGGAGCCGCGGTCGCCGGAACGGTTCAGCGCCTCCTCGATCGGCGGGGCCTGGCGGGCTCGGGCGAGGTAGTCGTCCGCCATCCGCGTGACCGATTCCGGCTGGTCCACCCGCGGGGTCGGCCGGAAGTCCTCCCCCGGCGTGGCCTGCCGGAACGGCGCGAACGGCATGAGGTCGCCGAAGACCGCCTTCTGGCCGTCGTAGCCGGCCGCGTCGTAGGCGCTCACCGCCGTGGTCCGATCGATGTCGAGATCGAACGAGAGGCTGAACGCCAGCGTCTTGATCACGACGAGACTGTCCACCTCGGTCCACGGCGCCACCTTCGTGACCCGCACGGTCCGATACTGCTCAGGCAGATCGCCGCGCGCGAGCCATTCGTTGACCCCTTCCGTGTACGCCCGGAGTGCCGTGCGGGTGTCCGCCGACAGAAGCGTGAGGCCCTTCTCCGCGGTGCGGCGCAAACCCATGGTCCGCATCTGGACGTCGCTCGGGAGGGCGCTGCTGCCGATCAGTTCGGCGAGGGTGCCCGATCCCCGCCGGCGCGAGACGTCCATCTGGAACATCCGGTCCTCGGCGTGCACCCGGCCCTGGAGGCGGAACAGGTCGTACTGGCTCCCGGCCCGCAGGTGCGGAACCCCGTTGACGTCCCGGGTCACCGAAGCCGGGGCCGCGGCCGCCGGTGGCGCGCCGCTGAACAGGCCGGCCACCAGGGCGCCGGTGGCGAGCAGAGCGATGTGGGCTTTGGGCATGGAGGTTTCTCCCCTCGAGCCGTTCGACTGGCACACAGCGTTCGGCCGACCCCGCGGCTTAGACGGAGATCGATCGGTGTTGTGACCGGGGTCACATCTCGGCGGCCGTTGTCCCACTTGCGACAGGGCCGGATCAACGACACGGAATCCGAGCGATCGGTGCCAGTCTTCACGTTTCCCACGGACCGCCCTCGCAGCGGAGATCAAATGTTCGAGAACGGACACATCGGGGACCTCGCCGGGCCGTACGCGGTCGGCGCCTGCTCCCCCGACGAGACGGCCGCCGTCGCCGAGCACGTGACCACCTGCCCGGCCTGCGCCGCGGAGATCGACACGCTCTCCCGCACGGCCGAGTGGATCGGCGCGTCCGCGGCCCGCCGGCCGGCGCCCGCCCTGCGCTCCCGGGTGCTGACCGCCGCCCTCGCGGCCCGGCCGGCCCGGCTCACCGAGGCGCGCCGGCTCAGCGACGTCTACGCCGCCCAGGTGGCCGAACTGGACACGCTGCTGGCCGCCCTCAGCGCCGACCAGTGGCGCCGCCCGTCGAAACCACACCCGACCGTGACCGCTCTGATGGTCCACCTGTCCGGCAACGATCGCCTGGTCGCCGCCGCGGCGGGGATAGGCGGACCCCATGCCGGCGCCGGCGCCGCGCGCTGGAACGGACGAGGCGCCGACCCGGCGAGCGCCGGCCCGCGGCACACCCACGGGGACGACGCCGAGCCACCGCAGGCCGGCATGCCGCGGACGCGCGGGGACGACGCCGAGCCGTTGGAGGCCGGCACATCCCCGGCCCACGGGCGCGGCGGCATTCCGGTGGGTGGCGGGGCTTCCGACGTACGCAAGGAATGGCGCACCCAAGCCGGCGCCATCATCGCCGCGCTCAGCCACGCGGATGCCGGTCTTCTCGGGCGGGAAGTGCGGCTCGCGGGGCGCCGGGCGCTGCGGCGGCCGATGCGCGAGGCGATGATCCAGCGTGGATTCGAGACGTGGATCCACGCCGAGGACGTGCGGGCGGTGCTCGATCTGCCGCCGCAGCGGCCGAACGGGCGGCAGACCGCGGACATCGTCGGGTTCGCGCTGGCGCTGCTGCCGGCGGCCATGCGAGCGGCCGGCCATCGCGGCGCGGTCCATCTGTCGCTGACCGGCGAGGGTGGCCGCGACCACCTGGTCGGCGAGGGCGTCGCGGTCGCCGAGGTGTCGATGCCGGCCGACCGATTCTGCCGCCTGCTCGCCGGGCGGCTCCAGCCGGAAGTGGCCGGCGCGGCGGTCAGCGGCGATGCGGCCGCCGCGAACGGCCTGCTCACGGTGGCTTCGACGATGGGGTGTGAGTGAGATGCGCACACTTCCGGACGCTGAGGACGTGCGGATCCGCGACGGGTTGATCGCCGGTTCCGAGGAGTGCCTGGCGGAGGTGTACGACACCTACAGCCCGCTCGTCTACGGCCTGGCGCTGCAGACCACGCGCGATCGCGGCGCGGCCGAGGACATCACCCAGGAGGTCTTCGTCGACCTGTGGCAGCGGCCCGAGCGGTTCGACCCGCACCGGGCGCCGCTCGGCGGATGGCTCAGCATGATCGCCCGGCGGCGCGGGATCGACTGGGTGCGCCGGCGGCGGGCGCAGGCCCACGCGCTGGCCTACGTGGTCGAGGGCGAGCCGGAGCATCGGGTCGAGGAGGCCGTGCTGGTGTCGGCCACCCATTCGCAGGTGCGGCGGGCGGTCGCGGACCTCCCGGCCACGCATCGGCAGGCGGTGCTGCTCGCGTACTACGACGGGCTGACCTACCGGGAGGTGGCGGTGGCGCTGAACATCCCGGAGGGCACCGCGAAGTGGCGGCTGCGCAACGCGCTGCACCGGATCGGCGAGCGGCTCACCGCCGAGGGCATCCACTCGGAATGATTTGTTTGATCGTTTTCGGGTACCGCGACGGTGTGACCGCGCGCGACGAGAATCACCGGGACCGGACCGCCGCTGCGATGCACGACACCGCCGAACGGCTGGAGATCGCCGAGGCGATCCTGCATCGCAGCGCCGAACGGTCGCCGGACGCCGCCACGAATGCCCGGCTGCACAGGCTCGGCTCGGAGGTCACCGCGCAGGCGAAGGACATCGACAAGCGGGCTGATCGTCTCTCCGAAAGCTGATGACGGCCCGGAACCCGGCGGAGGCCGGCCCCGTCGAAGCGGCATGACGGATCAGAGACGCCGATGGGCGGTCGTGGCAGTGGCCACGGCCGCCCTCTCCGGCTGTGGCGGAACCCCCGAGCCGGCCGCCGCCGAGTGGCGGGAACCCGCCTCCTACCGCTACGACCTCGATTCCCGGTGCGGGGAGCGCGCCCTGATCGGGAAGTTCCGGATCACCGTCGAGCAGGGCGCGGTCAGCGCCGCCGAAAGCCTCGACGAGGGCGGCGAATGGGCGGTCGAGACCCTCGGCACCGAGCGGATGCCGACGCTGGGCGACCTCCTCGGCCAGGTGGACACGGCCCGGAGCCAGGGCGCGCACATCGCCGAGGTCACCACCGACCCGGCCGGCCGGCCCGCCGGGATCAGGATCGATTCCGAGGAGAACGCCGTCGACGACGAGGCCTGCTACACGATCACCGGTTTCAGCACCTCGTAGAGCGACGCTTCGCTCGCCGAGCGGTGAGTTTCCGGTGCGGCCGTGGTCTACCGGGGTGACGGACCAACGAGGAGGACATCATGGGCATCATCGCCATCGACCTGTTCACCACGCTCGACCTGGTCGCGCAGGCGCCGGGCGGCCCGGAGGAGGACCCGGAGAACGACTTCCCGTTCGGCGGGTGGCAGGCGCCGCTCTTCGACGAGGCGGTCGGCGAGCGGGTCGAGGCCGGCATCCGGAAGACCGACGCGCTGCTGCTGGGCCGGCGCACCTACGACATCTTCGCCGCGTACTGGCCGCACCAGGAGGACGGTGCGAACAGCAGCATCGCCGCGACCTTCAACCGGATCCCGAAATACGTCGCCTCCCGCGGCGCCCCGAAGCTGACCTGGGCCGGCTCGTCGCAGCTCGGCGCCGACCTGCCGGCCGCGGTCCGCGAGATCCGTGACCGGCACGAGGACGTCCACGTGATCGGCAGCGTCAACCTGGTGCAGTCGCTGCTCCGCGAGCGGCTGTTCGACCGGCTCAACCTCTTCGTCTACCCGATCGTGCTGGGCACCGGCAAGAAGGTGTTCGACGGCGGCGAGGTGCCGGCCAACCTGAAGCTGCTCGAGCCCGCTGTCACGTCGCCGAAGGGCGCCGTGATGCTCAGCTACGGCCTCGAGCCGGGCACGCCCGCCACCGGAGACATGGGCGACCTCTAGTCACCCCGTTCACGCTTCCCGCATGAGGACGTAGCTCAGCGCGTGCCACGAGACCGGCGGCATCAGGACCTCGGTGCCGCCGGGGCGCACGGCGAGCGTGACCCGGTCCGGGTTGTCGGCCGTGTTGGTGAGGTGCGGGTCGGCGTTCGCCAGCACGAGGTGCTCGCCGGGGCGGAGCACGCCGAACGCCCGCAGGTCCAGGCGCAGCGGGATCGGCTCGGTGCCGCGGTTGACAGCGAACACCGTGAGATCCCGGCCGTCCAGGGTGGCCACCGCGTCGACGGCCGGGACGTCGCCGTACCGGCCGGTCGTCATCGGCGGCGCGGTGAGGGCGGGCCGCAGCACGGTGCCGCGGGCCAGCCGCGCGGTCCGGGCGAACGGATGGAAGATCGTCTGCCGCCAGGCCGGGCCGCCCGGCAGGGTGCGGATCGGGGCGATGATGTTGACGAGCTGGGCCTGGCAGCCGACGGTGAGCCGGTCGGCGTGGCGCAGCATGCTGATCAGCAGGTTGCCGACCACCATGGCGTCGGTGACGGTGAAGTCGTCCTCGATCAGCGCAGGGTTGTCCTCGATGCCGCGGTTCTCCGGCTCGACGTGCCGCGACTTGTACCAGACGTTCCACTCGTCGAGGGCCAGGTTGATCCGCTTGGTGCGGCGCAGCTTCGCCCGGACGTGGTCGGCGGTGGCGAGCACCGCGTCGATGGACGCGTCGAGGTGCACCGCCGAGGCCCGGAAGCTCGCCTCGTCGTACTGCTCGGGGTCGTAGTAGGCGTGCAGGGACAGGTAGTCGACCTGGTCGTACGCGTGCTCGAGGACGGTCGCCTCCCACGCCGCGAACGTCGGCATCCCGGCGTCCGAGCTGCCGCACGCGACCAGCTCGATGCCCGGGTCGACGCGTTTCATGGCGTGCCCGGCGCGGGCGGCGATCCGGCCGTACTCCTCGGCCGTGCGGCTGCCGATCTGCCACGGGCCGTCCATCTCGTTGCCGAGACACCAGAGCCGGATGTCGTGCGGCCGGGCCACGCCGTGCTCGCGGCGCAGGTCGGCCGCGGCCGTGCCGGCGTCCAGATTGCAGTACTCGACCAGCTCGGCGGCCTCGGCCGGGCCGCGGGTGCCGAGGTTGACGGCCATCATCGGCTCGGCGCCGGCCAGCCCGGCCCAGCGCATGAACTCGTTGAGGCCGAACGCGTTGCTCTCCAGGGTGCGCCAGGCCAGGTCGAGCCGGCGGGGCCGGTCGCCGGCCGGGCCGACGCCGTCCTCCCATCGGTACGCCGAGACGAAGTTGCCGCCCGGATAGCGGACGGTCGTGACTCCCAGCTCGCGCACCAGGTCGAGCACGTCGGTGCGCAGGCCGCCTGCGTCGGCCCGGGGGTGCCCGGGCTCGAAGACGCCGGTGTAGACGCAGCGGCCCATGTGTTCCACGAAGGACCCGAAGAGCCTCCGATCCACCGGGCCGACGACGAAGGCCGGGTCGAGGGTGAGCCGGGCCACTGTCATGAGGTGGTCCCCCTTCAGCTCCGGCGGCACAGTCCAGGACTCTACAACGCCGGCGGACCGCCTACGGTGATCACATGAGATCGACCGATGTGACGACCCGACCGGACGCTGCCAGGGCCATCGCCACCGCCGTGCTGGGACGCGACCCCGGGCCGATGACCGTGGCGGACAGCCTCTCGCACGCGGTCCACGTGGGCGCCGACGTCGTCGTGAAGGTGATCGACTCCGCCGGCCACGCCCGGCTGGACCGGGAGATCGCGCTGAGCTCGAGCCTGCCGGCCGGGCTCACGGCGCGGCTCCTCGGCAGCGGGGTGCACGGGAGCGGGGTGCGCTACGCGGCCTACGCGCGGGTGCCCGGGACGGTTCCGGGGATGGGCCTGCCCGAGGCCGGCGAGGGCACCGCCGTGTCGCTGGCGCGGCAGGCCGTCGAACGGCTGCGAGTCCTGCACGAGTGGGTTCCGCCGGCCCACGCCGCGGAGGTGCTGCGGGAGCCGCTCGACCACGGCGGCTTCGCGAGCCGGGCCGGGCTGCTCGCCGAGATCGAGGGCCTGACGGCGATGGACGTGCCCGGCCTGTCGCCCGCTCTTCTCGACGGGCTCCTGTCCATCGCCGGGCGGGCGCCGGAACGGGCCGCCACGACGACGCCGGTGCACGCCGACTGCCACTGGGGCAACTGGCTCGCCTGCGACGGGACGCTCACGGCGCTGCTCGACTTCGAGTGGGCCCGGTTCGGGGAGCCGATGGACGACTGGTTCTTCGTGATCGCGGACAGCGGTGCGCACACGACGGCCGTCCTCGACGCGGTCGCCGGGGAGACCGGGCTGCCGGAGGATCACCTCCGCGCGGCCTGCGAGGTCCGGGAGGCGAACTATCTCGCCGCGGACATCCGGATCGCCGGCGGGGAACTGCTGCGCAAACGCGTGAGCCGGCTGCACGAGGTGGTCGCCGATCGCTTCTGGTGGCGGCGCGCGCCGTGAGCTGATGTCCCACCCGTACAGAAGAGGCAGGGCCGGAAGCGAAAGCTCCCGGCCCTGCTCATCGGTGGTCTTCTAGAGCGGCAGCCAGAGGGAGAGGACGTTCGGCGGCTCCCAGCCCGCGAGTGACGTGTGGGCCTGGCGGCACTGGTAGCGCGCGCCGTTGTAGGTCACGACCGCGCCGGCGGCATAGGCGACGTTCGGCTGCCAGGAGGTGCCGGACGGGGCGGTCGTGGTCGGGGCGGTCGTGGTGGGGGCGGTCGTCGGGCTGGTCGTCGGCGTCGTGGCCGTAGGCGTGCCGCAGCCTCCGTAGATCTTGAACTCGAACAGCGAGTAGCCGTAGGTCGTGCCCCGCGCCGTGCCGTTCATCCGGACGTAGCGGGCGTTCCCGCTCAGGGCGAGCGTGTCGGTTCCGCCGTCACCTTCGGTGACGGTCGCGGCGGTGGTCCAGGTGGTGCCGTCGGTCGAGGTCTGGATGGTGTACGCCCTGCCGTACGCGGCTTCCCAGGTCAGCTCCGCGCGGGACAGCGCCCGGGTGGAACCGAGGTCGACCTGCAGCCACTGCGGGTCCGCGAAGGCGCTCGACCAGCGGGTCGTCGCGTTGCCGTCGACCGCGTTGGCGGCCGGGTAGCCCTCCTCGACCGACGACGAGGTAGCCGCCCGCCCCTGCGAGAGAAGTGAGCAACCGGCCGAGGGAGACGGCGACGGCGTCACCGTTCCCCCGCCGCTCGCGTTGCCGCCGCTCCAGGTGAGGCCACCCACCGTAGCCGTCTTCCCCGGCGCGACACTCATCGTGCGCCCGTCCGAGAACGCCACGTTCAGCGTGCTGTTCGTGATGTTGGCGGCGACGTAGGTCTTCACGCCGTTCTTGGTGAACACCTTGGCGAGCGGATGGTTGGCCGTCACGGTCTTGTCGATCGTCCCGAGGGCCGCGAGGTTGCGGATCCAGTGGAAGGTGTGCGCCTTGCTCTCGCCCTCCTCGGAGGTGTAGTTCCCGCCGCTCGCCCGGAACTTCGCGAGCGCCGCGTCCGGATCGCCGAGCGCCAGGAACTGCCAGTGCATGTCCCGCCACTGCTGCGGCTCGCCGCCGTTGTTGCGGACCAGCTCGGCATACGTGTTGATCACCGACTGCGGGTGGTCGCCGAGGTAGAGCTGCCCGCCGGTCATCGGCAGCATGTTGATGCCCACGACCAGCGCGTGCTCCCCGCTGAACCAGGTGGCGTACGCGCCGCCGGAACCCCACACGATGGCGGCGTAGTTGTGCCCCCACTGGGACGGGAAGTTCTCGCCGGTGACGTCGAACCAGTACTCGTTGATCGCCGCGGCCTGCGTGGTGTGCAGCCAGATGCCGGCGTCCCGGACCGCCGTGTTGCCGGTCGCCTGACCCCACTGGATCAGCGCGTTGGAGAAGTTCTGCCCCTCCGACGACGACTCCTGGTTGTTGCCCGCCCCGAACGCGCCGTGCCCCGAAGCCCAGTCGTGGCCGGCGTAGATGTCGAAGTCCCGCAGGTACGGGAACCGGGTGTCGGCGCGGTCGTAGTTGTTGGCGTCCCGGATCAGCAGGTCGACCATGCCGCCGTACCGGCCGCTCGACGCCCAGTTCGGGTCGAACTTGGCGAGCGTCGCGGCCGCCGCGACGTAGTAGCCGTAGTGGAAGTGGTGGTCGTTGAGGTCCTCGTCGGAGGCGTACGACGCCGGGTAGCCGATCAGGGTCCCCCAGTTCCTGTCGTAGTAGAAGACCCGCGAGGTCTTGCCGGCCGACGCCGTGAACCAATCGGTGAGCCGGGTCCGGATCACAGTGAGCGCGCTGTCCCGGACGCCGGTGAGGTTGAGCTGGTCGGCGATCTCCGCGATCCGGGCGGCGCGGCCGAGGCCCTTGCCGGTCCAGTAGGTGTCGTCACCCCGGAAGTCGGCCGGGTTCGCCAGCTCGGCGTTCAGGTAGTTGGTGATCGTGGTGAGGTCGGCGCCGCTGCCGTCCGCGACCGCCGGGATCTCCGGCAGCACGCCGGTGTACTTCATGGTCGTCTGGAACTGCGTGCCCGTGACGATCTTCATGCGGCCGCGCGGCGAGACGTAGGTCTGCGGCGACGGCGTCGACCCGGTCAGGTACCGCCACTGGTGCGGGTAGAGCGCGATCACCGTGCCGGTGCCGGTGCCCTCGCGAGCGGTCGTGGTGAATCCGTACGTGGTGCTGACCGTCCCGCTCGCCTGGTTGTAGGAGTAGGAGACCCGCGTGCCGGTCACGTGGTTGTGCGCGTACCGATTCCAGCCGTCCGCCAGGGCGATCTTGTCAGCGACGCTGGTCGCCGACGTCGTCGGCAGCACGCCGACCGTGAAGTACCCCTTTCCGGCGAGGCTCGACCGGTACGTGTTGCCGCTCGCCGTCCAGGTCGCTCCCGCCGGGGCCCACGCCACGTAGTCCTGGCCGGCGATCGAGAACCCGAGCCGGTTGCCGCTGTTCGACCACGCCGTGGGCGGGCCGGTCACGGTGATCAGGGCGTCGCCGCCGGTCGCCTGGAAGTAGGTCAGCGGCAGGCCGTGGCCGATCGTCGCCTTCAGCGTGCGCGTGCCGTCACGCCACGACGGGGTGACCGTCCAGTCCGTCCAGTCGTCGACGAGCGCCTTCGGCGCGTTCAGGCCGGCAACCCCGACAACCAACTTCTGAGCGTACGGGTAGTGGTACTCACCGAGGCCGGTCGGGCTGCCACTGATCGCGGGCGTCTGTTCGTACGAAAAACCAAGCCCGCTCGAAACGGGACGGTAGGCGGCCGGGTGCGCGTAGAGGGCTTGCGAGAAGGCGCAGTCGTCACCCTTCTTGAACAGCAGCGACGACCACCAGTCGTTGGTCGGCACGGCACCCTTCGGCGCGTTCGCGGTGACGTTCTCCCGCGGATTCGCCGACACGTTTCCACAGCCGGTCGGCAGTTTCGCGCCGGCCGGAAGCGTCTCGGTGTAACTGCCGGCGCCGACCGTGGCGGCATTCGCCGTCCCGGTCATCGACACGGCCAGAATGCCGGAACTGACGGCCACCGCGGCGGCTATCAGGCCGGCCAGTCGCGGCGGCTTGCGGCGGGCGGACAAGGCCATGGAGAAGCCTCCGGTTCGGGGATGACGGGGGATTTCAGCGCTGTGAGAGCGCTCTCACGCCGTGACGGTAACTGCCGTAATCGGTTCGGTCAATGTGTCAGGCCGGTTACGGAACACTGATGAGCATGCTTTTCACGCTGCCGGCCCTGGACCTCTCCGACCTCCGGACCGTGCAGGAGGCGGCGACCATGCTCGACGGACTCCGGACGCATCTGCGGTCCGGGCCACCATGGGAGCGGCCGCCGGAATCGCGGAGGCGGCCGCCGCGGCGGTGCGGGGGCCGGGTCGCGATCCGTACGCGTAGGCCGTCCTCACCCCGGATCCTTCCCGGGCGGTGAGGACGGCGGGAAGCCCGGCGGCCAAGGCTGGGGCGGTGGCGGCTGCCACGGCGACGGCGGGGACGGCGGCGTCCAGGGCTGGGCGGGCGGTGGCGTCCAAGGCTGGGCGGGCGGTTGCGGCCAGGACCGGGTCGGCGCTTGTGGCCAGGACTGGGCGGGCGGCTGCGGCCAGCCCTGGGGTGGGCGCTGCTGCCAGGCCTCGTGCGGGGGTCGCGGGGGCCGGGGCGGGTGGGGCCAGAACGGTGCGCGGGCCGCCTTCAGCCACTGCCAGGTCGCGGCCACGATGATCCAGCCCTGGGTGAGGATGACCTCCCCGAGGGCCTCCGGCGGCCGCGGCAGCAGGCTGAGGGCGAAGACGGCCGGGAGGGCGATGGCCGCGTACCAGGCCAGGCCGCGGCGGCGCCACCAGATGCCCACGAACATCGGGATGGAGAAGCAGGAGAAGAGGAATTCGAAGGTGGCCTGCCCGGGCTGGTCGGCCACCCGGTTCTCCAGCGATATCCGATCCCCGGCCGTCTGCGACAGGACGAGCACCACGAGCGTCGCCAGCAGGATCTTCGTCTGCAGGAGGCGGCGCCGGCCGATGGCGGTCATGGCCGGGCGCTGCTCGCCGGCCCGGGTCGCACGGCGGCGGTGGAGCTCGTCGGCGGCCGCGACGACGGCCAGGAAGAGCTGGGCGTAGAGGAAGGCGACGACCGGTATGACCATCTCGATCGGCTGGGACGGCGGCACCGACGGGATCATCAGGCCGGCGAGCACCACCAGCGGCGCGACGCCGAGCGGCCAGATCGGCCGGCGCAGCCGGTCGAGGCCACGCACCGCGACCATGACGAGCAGGGTCCCCGGCAGCACGGTCAGGGCGGCGCCCGACCCCAGGTTGCCCTCGGTGAGCGCCACCCACGTGAAGACGGCCGTCGCCAGCACCCACAGGACGCCGCCGACGCCGAGCAGGGTGGCCGGCAGGCGGCGCCGGACCCTGTCCAGCGCCGCGTCCACCGCGTCGAACACCACGTCCATCCGGACATTGAACACCGCGGATGGAAGGGCGGGGACGGGTATTACAGGCCGAGCAGGTGGTGTACGCGCACGCCGGCGGCCGCCAGCAGGTGGAGCGTCCCCTCGTTGAAGGCGCCGGGCCGGCCGTCGAGCACGCAGATCGCTCCGACGACGTGCCCGTCGGCGTGCATCGGCACCCCGGCGTAGGAGCGCAGCTCCGGAAACACGGTGGCGGTCCGCAGCACGCCGCCCGGCTCCTCGTGCATGTCGCCGATGACGCGGGGCCGGTCGTGGCTGGCGACGGTCAGGCACGGCGACCATGCGGCCGGCATGCCGCGGGACTCCCGTACCCAACCTCCCAGGCCCGATGCACCCGCCGCGACCACCACATGGTCCAGAACCAGGGTGATCGCGGATGCCGTGGCGCCCGCCTCGGCGGCGATGCCGGCGGCGATCGCGTCCAGGTGGCCGGCGACGCGCATGCCGACCCGGGCGATGCGGCGCACGGCGGCCTCGCGGTTGTCGAAGCCCACGTCGAGCGAGCAGGTTTCGAAGCTGAGCATGCGAACACCGTACGGATGGCCGGTTTCGAACCGGGAGCAGAGCGCCTCTCAGTCGGTAGTGATCAGTACCTTGCCCACGACTCCCCGCTCGACGGCGTCGTGGGCCTCGGCCGTGCGCTCCAGCGGGAAGTGGTGCAGCGGCAGGCCGTGCTCCTCCCCCACCGGCAGCGCGCCGTCGCGCAGGGCCGCGCCGACGTCCTCGGCAGCGGCCTGCAGCGCCTGCTCGCCGACCGTGTAGAGGATGAGGAACTGCACCCGGGCGTTGATCATCATGTGCGGGCGGATGTCGAACGCCGCCGTGTCGCCGCCGTTGTTCGCGTAGATCGCGATGGTGGCGTGGTTCGCGGCGACCGCCTGATTGAGCTCGGCGTTCCGGGCCACCGACACCTCGACGATGATGTCGACGCCGTCCGGGGCCACCGCGCGGATCTCCTTCGCCGGTTCGCCCCTGGTGTAGTCGACGACGTGGTGGGCGCCGGCCGCGCGCGCGAGGGCCGCCTTCTCCGGGCTGCTCACCGTCGTCACGACGGTCGCGCCGGCCCACCGGGCCAGCTGGATCGCGGCATGGCCCACCGCGCCGGCGCCGCCGGCGACCAATACGGTACGGCCGTCGAGCGCACCCGGCTCGAGACGGCTCGGGCCCGCCTCCGACACGGTCAGCGCCCGGTGCGCGGTGACCGCGGGGACGCCGAGCGCGGCCCCGGTGTCGTACGAGACGCCTTCCGGCAGCGGGAACGCGTGCGCGGCCGGGACGATCGAGTATTCGGCGGCGGTCCCGTACGGGCCGGTGTGCGCCGCGAGCATGACCCACACCCGGTCGCCGGGCCGGTGCGACAGCACGCCCGGCCCGACCGCGTCGACCTCGCCGGCACCGTCCATGTTCGGGGTGACCTCGGCGAACCCGAGGTCGCCGGCCGCGCGGCGTTTCCAGTCGGTCGGGTTGACGCCGGACCGGTGGATCCGTACCCGGATCTCGCCGTCGCCGGGCTCGGGCAGGTCACGCTCGACGAGCGTGAGGACGGTGCTGTCGCCGGTGCCGCTGAACACGATCGTCTTCATGGGTTCGAACCTACGTCCTTTCGACGCGCTCCATGGCCGTCGTCGCGGTCCGGACCAGCGCCGCGATCTCCGGCGATCGGCTGCCGGCCGGCCAGGCCAGGACCGTCGTGATGTCCGGGGCGTCGACCACCGGGACGGCCACGTGCTCCGGCCACTGCCAGGCGCGACTCGAGGCGGGGATCACGAGCAGGGTACGGCCGAGCGCCACGAGCTGGGCGAGCTGCGACTGGGTGCGCACCTCCGGGCCGGGCCCGTCCGGATAGGTGCCGTCGAGTCGTGGCCAGCGCGCCATCGGCAGGCCGGGGACGGCGCCGGCCTCGGCGAGCGTCAGGCTGTCGCGGGTCGCCAGCGGATGGGCCGCCGGGACGATCGCCACCTGGCCCTCGGTGTGCAGGTCCTCGGTGTCGAAGCCGGCCAGGTCGTCGACCGGGCGGTGCATGATGGCGACGTCGGCCCGTCCGTCGCGGAGGAAGTGCGCCTGCTCGCCGACCTCGCAGAGGACGACCTCGGGCTGGCTCTCCACCGCGTCCAGCAGGCGTCGCAGCAGCTCGTGCGAGGCGCCGGCCTTGGTCACGAGGACGAGCGGGCGGTGCGGATCACCGGCCCGGCGGGTCCGGCGGGCGGCGGCCGCGACCGCGTCGAGGGCCGTGCCGGCCTCGCGGACCAGCACCCGGCCGGCGTCGGTGAGCGCCACCCCGCGGCGGTCCCGGTCGAACAGCCGGACGCCGAGCCGCCGCTCGAGCAGGCCGATCGCGCGGGACAGGGGCGGTTGCGCGATCCCGAGACGGGCCGCCGCCCGGCCGAAGTGCAGCTCGTCGGCGACCGCGAGGAAGTAGCGCAGTTCGCGGGTCTCCAGGTCGTCCACGGACACAGTTTATGGGGGCTGATATCCGCAGGGTATTACGGCGTACCCGAATGGTGTTGGACCTTTCCTCCGGGCCGGCGGAACATCGCTTTCATGAACGGCACCAAAACCGCGCTGGTCACCGGCGCGAACAAGGGAATCGGTTTTGCCATCGCCCAGGGTCTCGCATCGATGGGCTTCAGAGTCGCCGTGGGGGCGCGCGACCTCGAACGCCGCGAGGAGGCCGTCGCGAAACTGCGCGCCGAAGGGGCGGACGCGTTCGGCCTCGCCCTGGACGTCACCTCCGACGAAAGCGTCGCCGCGGCCGCCGCCTCACTGTCCCGGCTCGATGTCCTCGTCAACAACGCGGGCATCGCCGGCGGCTTCCCGCAGGAGACGACCTCGCTCGACCTCGGCATTCTACGCACCGTGCTGGACACCAACGTCTTCGGCGTGCTGCGGGTCACCAACGCGATGCTGCCGCTGCTCCTGCGCTCGGAATCGCCGCGAATCGTCAACATGTCGAGCAACATGGGCTCGCTGACGCTGCGGACCGGGCCCATTCTGGCAGCCTATGCGTCATCCAAGACGATGCTCAACAGCATCACCACACTGTACGCACGGAGTCTCGCGGAGACGCCCGTCATCGTCAATTCCGCCTGCCCCGGCTATGTGGCCACCGAATTCACCGGTTACGCCGGTTCGCGAATGCCCGCGGAAGGCGCCGCCATCGCTCTCCGATTGGCGACCCTCCCCGACGACGGCCCCCGAGGCGGCTTCTTCGACGACGCCGGAGTCGTTCCCTGGTGAACACACACATCAGCCCGGCGCCTTCCATCGGCGCCGGGCTGATGCCACGCGGTGCCGGTGTGCAGGTCGCCGATCGGCGAGTGGCGCGGCACGGCTCCAGCCGGACTGGTATTCCGTGACGGCATAAGTGGTGAGGCCCTGGGACACTGGGCACACCGGCAATGATTCACAACGGCCGGGGCCCTCGGTTCATTCCTCGGCGGCGGTGAGCCCGGTCACCCCCCGGTGGGGGGTCAGGCCCGCAGGACCGGGCGGACCTCGACCCAGCCGTCGATCACGGGGATCATGCGGCCGATCCAGACGGCGGGGCAGGCTCACGCGGCGACGTCAGCAAGTGACGGCCGCGGGCATGTGCCACGATCGGCTCGTGCGCAACGAGCAGCGTCTCCCGACGCGGACGGCCGAATCGCGAGCGTTCGCGCAGCGGGTGCAGGTCGCGATGACCCTGTCGGCGCGGCTCAACGCGCTGCCGTTCGAGGACCTCGGCGCGCGCCGCGCCCTGCTCACCGAGATCTTCGGCGGGCCGGTGCCGGAGTCGCTGTCGATCCTGCCGCCGTTCCACTGCGACTACGGGCTGGGGGCGAGGTTCGGCGAGCGGGTGTTCATCAACCAGGGCTGCTTCTTCCTCGACTACGGCGGCATCACCGTCGGCGACCGCGTCATGATCGGGCCCCGGGTGACGCTGAGCACGGCCGGGCATCCGGTCGAGGTGGACGAGCGGTTCGACTACATCACGCACGCCCCCATCGTGATCGAGGACGACGTGTGGATCGGCGCGGCCGCCACCGTGACGCCGGGTGTGACGATCGGCCGGGGCTCGGTCGTCGGCGCGGGCGCCGTGGTGGCGAAGGACGTGCCGCCGCTGAGCGTCGTGACGGCCACGAGCATCGTCGAGCGGAAGCGCCTGAAACCGCCGTCCTGAACAGCTCAGGCCCCGTCGTCTCAGGCCCCGTCGTCTCAGGTTCAGTCGCCCGGCGCTCCACCGCCAGTCCAGCGAGTGCACCCACGGACGGGCCGCTTCCGGCGTACGCAAGATCTCGAGTCCTCTGGCCCGGGGCAGGAGATTGCCACCCTCGACCAGGTGGAGATCCCGCCCCCGGAAGCGCCGCTCGGCCCGGCACTCGTCGGGGCCGCTGACCCACACCATCACCCCGCCGTGCTCGAAGACCGGTTTCGTCGCCGGATCGACGGCGAAGTAGACCGCCTCCAACTCGACCGGATCGAGGAGGCGCCGCCGTTCGCGGGCGTTGTACCACCGCAGACTGATCACCCGGACAGTGTGCCGGGGCGACGGCCCGGCACGGCGGGGTGAACGCCGATCCCGACGTCTCCCCGGGCGTAGTTGCCGCAGGACGTCACGTTGTTCAGGTAGTTGTTGTAGAGGTGCGCGTACTGCAGGTTGTCCGCGCTGGGGTTGCGCTGGTTGGAGTTGTAGATCCAGTTGTGGTGGATCGTCATCCGCGCGGTCACGTTCGTGGTCCAGCCGATGCCGAAGGTCTTGTTGTGGTCGCCCATCCGGTTCCACGAGACGGTGATGTTCGTGCTGTCCTTGCGGCTGTCGATGTAGCCGTCGTTGGTGTTCGTGAACGTGTTGTGGTCGATCCAGACGTTCGACGCGGTGTCCATCTGGATGCCGTCGTAGTCGAAGTCCTTGTCGTCCGGGTCGTCCGAGGCCATCGCCGTGTCGCCGATGGTCAGGTTACGGATGATGACGTTCTTGACGCCGGTCCCGAGGAAGAAGCCGCCGTTCTTGATCCGGCCGGTGGTGCCGAGCCCGACGATGGTCTTGTTGGACTTGACCGGGATCTCGTGGCCGTACGGGGTCACCGTGATGGTCCCGGAGACGCGGATGATGTGGGCCGTCGAGGCCGTCGCGTACTTCACCAGGTCGGCGAAGTTCGTGACGGTGACCGTGGTGCCGCCGGCCCCGCCGGTGGTGCCCTGCGCGAACCCGTCGGCCGTGTTCGACCACTGGCCGGGGGCGCTGCCGGCCGCCGTGAACGACCACTGCATCCGGGCGATGTCCGAGCAGGCCTCCTGCACGATCGGGTTGTTGCCGGCGGTCGAGCCGTCCTTGTTGCTGACGCACAGCCCGTTCACGGCGCTCTTCACCGTGAACTTGCCGGCCGCCGCCGAGGAGGCGGTCAGCGACCAGGTCTGGTTGGCGCCGGCGCCGCACCTGCCACAGCTGGGTGCCGGCGGTCGTCGAGGAGTTGGGGACGTCCACGCACTGCAGGCCCCGTATCACCCGGATGACAGTCTCCTGCACCACGTCGTCGGCGTCGGCGTGGCCGTTGAGCGCCCGGCCGACCACATCGGACACCAGCGGGAGGTGATCGGTGAGCAACTGCTCCAGCGCGGCACGGTCGCCGCGCTGGGCCGCACGGACGAGCTCAGGGACGGACATGCCTACTGATGTCGGGCCGCAGCCCCCGGATAACGGAAATCAGCCCTCGGCGTGCTCCGGCGTCATGTCGTACTCGTCGACGTCCAGGACCGCCCGGGTGGCGTGCAGGAAGTCGAGAACCGCGCGGCCGAGATGCCAGCCGAGCAGGTTCGGGCCCTCGTCCCGCCCCCGGCCGGCCGTCGAAGGAGCGCACCATTCCCAGGACGGCGCCGGCCTCCCGGTCCCCGGCGAGCAGGCGGCCGATCCGCGCGGTGGGCGGCGGCGCCGGTCACGGGTTGACCTGTACGACGTTCGCCTACGTCCTCGGAGGCCGTGCGTCATCCGATCAGCGTCCTGCTGACCCCGCTGATCCTGAGCACCTGATAGACGATGCCGGTCGCGTTCACGACGCGGAAGCCCAGGCCCGTCAGCGCGGCGGCCTCCCGGCCCTGCAGGAGCGCCCGCACGCCGGCCGCGGCCAGAAGGGTCACCCTCCCGAGGTCCACCACGATCTCGGTGGCGTCGATCCGCGCTGCCGCGCCCGCGATCCGGGCGGCCAGGTCGTCGCAGGTGTGCTGATCGAGTTCGCCGGTCACCACGAGCCGGGACACACCCGCCCCCTCGTCCCGCCTGACCACGGCGAACGGCGTCTCCATCGAGTCCTCCCCCGGTCCAGCTCGGGACCGGCCCGTGGATGTCCACAGTCAACTGATTCAAACTTGCCGCCTGGCCAGCAGCAGCTCGTCCAGGTCGCGGTCCACCTCCGCCCGGATGACCACGACGGCCAGGGCCACCGCGTCGCGCAGCGTGTCGCAGGTGTCGCAGCGATGTCGCGCGCACTCCGCCTTGTGGACCGCCGCGGTCGAGAAGACGGCGCCCGCCAGGGTCTCCGCCTCGAGGACGTGCCGCGCGCCGTCGGGGATCCGGGACATGTCGAACTCGGCGCCTTCGAGAACCCATTGCGGCAGGTCGTAGGCGTGGGCGAGGCGGCGGCTGCGGGCCAGGTGGACGGTGAAGGGGTTCATGTCCGGATGCTAGGCCCGAGACAAGGGCCTGCAGGTGCCAACCCGGAGCAGCGACGGCCTCGGAACGATCACACTGGATGGGCCCGGTGCTGGTGAGGGAGCCTGCAGCGGGACGGCACGCGGACGGTGGCTTCACCCGGTCGGGCGCCTGACGAACAGCAAGGGTGAGCGTTCAACCCATACCTTTCCGGGTGGCGTGGGCGGACGCTGAGCCGCATGACCGGATTCCGGATCTGGCCGGCCGTGGCGCCGGCGGCCTCGACACCGCGTCCGGGTCGAGCACGGCGGTGGAACGCTACGACCCGCGTACCCGGAAGTGGACCACGGTGGCCTCCCTCCACCAGTCCCGGCGGGCGCCCGGCGTGACCGTCGTCGAGCGCGGCCACGACACCCTGGTCGTCGCCGTCGGCGGCTGCGAGACAGTGGCCGGCACCAACGTCGCGCAACGACGGACCACCGAGGTCTACAGCCTCCGCACCGGCCGCTGGCGGACCCTGACGGCCCGCATCCCCGGCGGCCGGTGCAGCCTCGGCGCGGCCACGACGGCCGGCGGCACGGTGCTGGCGATCGGAGGCGCCACCGCCTTCCCGACCGTGGTCGCGACGGCGGAGGTGCTCGCGCTCCGGCCGTGAGGCCGTGAGCGGCGTCTCATCGCCCGAAGATCTCCGGCTCGATCAGCGGGGTCAGCGCCCGCGAGTAGGCGACCGTCAGGTGGTTGCCGTCCCGGTAGACCAGGGTGTCGCCGACGATCGGCGGGCAGACCGTGCCGGCGCAGAGCCACGGCGCCGGGTCGACCACGTGGATGCCGGCCCGGCGGGCCTCCTCGGCGATCAGCGCGCGCCGGCCCGGCCGGACGATGCCCTCCGCTCTGGTCTGGTCGCAGGCGCGGATCTGCCAGGCGTTCCCGGCGAGGCACTCCGGGGTGGTGCCGACCGGCCGTACGGTGTCCTGGATCTGCACGACCGGGATGCCGGCGAGCTGTTCCCAGGTCGTCCGCCAGCCCTCCATCCAGGGGTCGTGATCGTCCAGGGGCATGATGGCGCCGGTCGCGCCGACGAGGCCGCCGTTGTCGCTGTCGTTGGAGGAGAGCACGACCAGGTCGGGCTTCTCGGCGCGGACCCGGTTCAGGACGGCGTCGCGCCACTGGACGCACTCGGTGTAGGGGCGTTTGAGCGGGCCGCTGTAGTTCAGCACCGACGGCATCTGGCAGGCCGCCTTCGTGAGCGCGACGAGGCGCCAGCCTTCGGTGCGGGCAGCCTGCTCGACGGCCGGGAACCAGTGCGCGGCGTGCGAGTCACCGATGAGGAAGAGGGTCCGGGTGGCGGAGACGGAGCCGTAGACGCAGGGCCGCAGCTCGGTACTCCGGTAGTCGAGGTGGCAGTCGTCGGCGTAGTGGCCGGGGTCCTCGGCGCCGGCGTCGACGATCCGCGGTCGCAGGTTGGACGGCATCCGGAACTGCCCGGACGACGCGGTGATCAGCTCGGTGAGGCGGGCCTGCGGGTCGGCCGCCGCGGCGATCTCGGCGGCCGTGCCCGGGGCGGCCGGGCCGGTCGGCAGCGGCGGTGTGAAGCGGCCGGCCACCACCGTCACCGCGACGGTGAGCAGCGAGAACGCCAGGCCGGCGAGCAGGCCGCGGTGGGCGCGGACCCGCAGCCGCGGCTGGTTGCGGAACGGGTTCTCCACCAGGTGGTACGTCGCGAGCGCGAGCAGCAGCGCGACGGCCGCGAACAGCAGGTTCAGGGTGACCGAGGGGTCGCGGACCACGGCGGCGGGCCAGATCGTCAGGACCGGCCAGTGCCACAGGTACCAGCCGTAGGAGAGCTTTCCCACCCACCGCATCGGCGCGACCCCGAGCAGTGGGTTGCGACCCGCGATCACGGCGGCCGCCCCCAGCGCAGGGAGCAGCGCGGCGTACCCGGGAAAGGGGGTTTTCTCGGTGAAGGTGAACGCTGCCGCGGCGATGGCCGCGAGACCCGCCCAGGACAGGGCCGTCGCGACGCGGGCCGGGATGCGGGTCAGGTGAGCGGCGGCGACCGCGAGCAGCGCGCCGAAGCCGAGCTCCCAGGCGCGGGTGTGCGAGCCGAAGTACGCCTGCGGCGCCGAGGTGCCGGTCTGCTGCACGCTGAGTGCGAGCGAGACGACGATCAGCACGCCGAGCGCGGCGACCAGCAGGCGGCGGCTGCGGATGGTGATCAGCAGGAGCAGCGGCCAGACCAGATAGAACTGCTCCTCCACGGCGAGCGACCACAGATGTTGCAGCGGCGACGGGTCGGCGCCGGCGTTCATGTAGTCGACGCCCTCGGCCGCGAGCCGCCAGTTGATCCCGTAGAACGTGCTGAACAGCGCGTCCAGGGTGATCCCCCGGAACCGGGTGGCCGGCAGCCAGAACCAGGCCGCCGCCACCGTCGCGAGCACCACCACGGTCACGACCGGCAGCAGCCGCAGCGCCCGGCGGGCATAGAACCGGGGCAGCGAGATCGAGCCGGTGCGGCCGTGCTCCCCCAGCAGCAGACCCGTGATCAGGAAACCGGAGATCACGAAGAAGACGTCCACGCCCACGTAGCCGCCCTCGACCCGGCCGACGCCGGCGTGGGCCAGCACCACGAGGGTGACCGCGACGGCGCGCAGCCCCTCGATGTCGGGACGGAAACCGGGAGAGGAGCCGGGGCGGCCCGGGATACGCGCCTCGGCCCGCCTCGACGCGTTGATCACATCGAGCACGCCGGATTGCACCAGCCGCAGGGAAACAACCGGTGCACCGCGGCCGAACGGCAGCCGGTCGCCGCGCGAATCATCGCGCGGCGACCGGGCCGATCAGGACGGGACTACCGCCACTTCTGGTTCGCGCCGGTTCCACACGTGTAGAGGGCCAGCTTCACCCCGTCGGCCTTGTTGCCGTTCGGGATGTCGATGCACTTGCCGGTCGCCGGGTTACGGATCGTGTCGTCGGTGTAGTAATGCCACACCTGCGCGGCGCTGGTGCTGCAGTTCCACAGCTGGATCTTCGTACCGTTGGCGGAGCTTCCGCCGTTCACGTCGATGCACTTGCCGTTGAGGCTGAGGAAGTTGTCGTTGAAGATGAAGCCCTGCGAGGGGCTGCCGTTGCAGGTCCACACCTCGAGCTGCACGCCCTGCTCGTAGTTCCCGTTCGGGACCGTGATGCACTTGCCGTGCAACGAGCTCACGATGGTCCGGTCGTAGATGCCGGACCGCCAGGTGACCGCGTTGTCGCTGTTGCGGTAGAGCACCAGGTGGCCGTCGGCCTGCATCTTCAGCGTGCTCGGGCCCTTGCCGTAGGTGTTCGAGGTCCAGACCGGGGCGCCGTCGGCGCGGTAGAGCACCAGGTTGCCGTCGAGCTGGTTGGCGAGCCGGACGCCGGTCGTGGTCTTCGTGGACCAGATCGCCTTCGGGCCCTTGGAGACCACCACGTTGCCGTCGGTCTGCAGCCGGAGGCCGAAGCCGACGGGGTGCTGCAGCACCTTGGCCTCGGACAGCTCGGCGCCGGCGAACAGCTGGTTGTTGTTGGCGTAGAACTGCTGGTTGGCGCCGTTGTTCACGTCGAACGTGAGGGTCGGCGCGCCGGCCACCTTGCTGGCGTTCTGGACCGTGATGGCCCGGTTGACCAGCTTGTTGACCCAGATGAAGTTGTCGCCCACCTTCGTGTACGAGAAGTCCTGGTCGGCGGCGTTGTCACAGGTCCGCACCACGAACATGATGTTGTTGGCGGCCGTGTTCGAGGCGAGGCTGACGCACTTGGTCCGGTCCCAGGCGTTGATGAGCCGGTACGTGGCGGTCGTGTTGTAGGTGCGCGTCGCGACCCAGCGCTGCCTGTTCGAGTCGGCGCAGTCGGCCTGCACCAGCAGCTTGCCGTTGGTGACCGCGTCATCCTGGGTGGCGAGGCACTTGCCGGAGTTCAGGTTGGTCCACTGCCACGGCTTGCCGCCGTTGGGCCGGTTCGCGGTGTCCGGCGCCACCTGGTACTGGCCGAGCAGCAGGAAGTCGCTGATCCCGTCGGCGTTGCGCATCAGGGCGTGGGTGGCGGCGGTGACGAGGTTGTCCTTGCCGTCGACGCCGGCCTTGGTCCGCAGGCTCAGCACGGCCTGCCGGTCGGCGGCGGCGCGCTCGGCGAGCAGCCGGTCGCGGTCCCTGCCGTTCGCCGCATGGATCTCCTTGTCGATGAAGTTCCACCAGACCGCCGGGTCGCTGCTGCGGATCGTCTTCTCCGCGGCGGCGCGGATCTCGATGCGGCGCGGGTCGGTCTCGACCTGCTCCCAGATCCAGCGCACGTAGTTGTCGTCGGTCATGGCCAGCTTGCCGGCGTCGGCGAGGATGCCGAGCACGGCGGCGGCCGCGGTCATCCGGCCCTCGCGGGCCAGCTTGGCAGCCAGCTCCTTGTCCCTGTCGATGATGATCTGGATCTCGTCCTGCACGTCCTGCTCGGCGGCGGTCTTCACCCCGTTGGTCAGGAACTCGCGCTGCGCGGCGGCGTCACCCTCGAACGCGGCCAGCGCGGCGGCCTTCACCCGGGCGCCCGCCGCCCGCTTCCAGATCTCGTAGATCACGTCGCGCTCGGGCAGGATCAGCATCTCGCCGTCCGCGTCGACGGTGATCCGCGCGGCCGCGTACGCCGCCCGCTTCAGGTCACGCGCCTGCCGGGCGGCGGCCTCGTCGGCGATCTTCTTGGTGTCGTCGGCGATCTTCGCCTCGAAGATGCCCTGCAGGATGAACTCCTTGCAGACCGTCTCGATGGTGTCGTTGCTCGCCGACAGCGCGAGCTCGGCGGCGGTCCGGATGAGCGGGAAGCTCGCCGAGTTCTGCCAGATCTTGAAGACGAAGTTGCGGTCGGACTGGCTCAGCCAGTCCTCGCCGGGCTCGATGCCGATCTCCCGGGCGGCGCGGACCTTCTGCGCCTCGTCGGTGGGCAGGCCGTCGTCCTCGGCCGCGGCGGCGGACTCGGCCTGCACGGCCGCCGGCGCGGCGACCTTGGCCTTCGAGGCGGACACGGTGGCGGGCGCCTGCGTCGGTGACGCGGGCACGGTGGGCACGGGCGCCGGCGCGGCGAGGGCCGGCCCGCTGAGAAGTGTGACGAGCGCGGCGGTCGCGGTCGCGGTGAGCAGTCCACGCAGGACGCGTGGCCGCCTCATGGCTGTGTTCAAAGCAGTCCCCGTTGTCGGTGAGAAGGCGGCTGGTCCGACGCCGCCGCATGTCACCGCGCCCGTGGCGCTCTCGGTAGCGCCTCTCCGGCGCGGGCCGTCGAACCGTAACCACGGCAATACACCGACGTCAAGGCGACTTCCAAGGATCTACTTCAATGTAGAAATGCCGGGGTAGCGGGACGATCGAGGCGCGTGCTAGAAAGCATGCGGATTCGTCTTCCTCAATCTAGTTTTACTTGCGCTCAGGAAAGTTTTCGGCGATTCCGCAGTAACTTACAACGGGGGATGGTGCAATTGAATACGCGTGCGCGGACTCGTTCCGCTGCGATGATGGCTGCCCTGATGCTGGTGCCCGGCGTGCTCGCGCCGGTGTGGGCGCCGAGCCCCGCGTGGGCTTCCGGCACGGTCTCCGCCCAGTCCTTCGACCAGGCCGCGGAGGACCTCATCTACGTGCGCTACCTGGCCGGTTACGACCCGCGCGCCCTCGTGCGCACGGCGGCCTGGAACGCGCTGGCGCCCGCGAAGCCGGAGCAGGTGCCCGCCCTGGTGGCCCGGTTCCTCAGCTCCGGGCTGCCGTACGCGGTCGGCCGCGCCGAGCAGCTCGCCGCGCGCAACGCCGACTTCGCCCGGCGGGTCCTGGCCACGCACACCGCCGAGTACGCCCCGGAGGTGCACGCGGCCGCCCAGTTCGCGCTCGCCAACGGGACCTCGGCGCTCGAGGCGTTCGCCCGTACCGGATATGCCGCTGCCATGCAGCGGGACCGCACCGCCCGGGAAGCCGCAGGTGAGCAGGCCGCCGCGCTGTTGCAGAGCGACCGGGAGTACGTCGCCCACCTGCGCGACCACGACCCGGGCCCGCAGGTCCGGGCCGCCGCCGGGCTGGCGCTGCGGGCCGAGGCCACCGACGCCGACCTGGTGGAGTTCTACGCCTACGACTGGGCGGCCGCCGCCGCGGTGGACCTCACCACGCTGAAGACGCAGTGCATCAACGGCGACATGAAGTGGCGGGCCGCCGTGAAGACGCTGCTGCCGGCCGCGATCGCCGCCCAGGAGGCCGCGAACAAGGCCGAGGGCGAGGCGAAGGCGCTGGCCAAGGAGCAGGCCCTGCGCGCCTGGAAGAAGGTCACGGCCGAGGCCTCGCCGGCGAAGTCCACCTGGGAGAGCGCCGCCGAGGTGGCGCATCTGCAGGCGGAGAACTGGGCCGCGGTGGCGCAGGCCGCCGCCGAGTCCGCCGACAATCCGAATTGGGAATCCATCGGCAACAGCGCCCAGGCCAACGCGCAGCAATGGGCGACCGAGCAGACCAACGCCGCCGGGCAGGCCGCGTACTGGACGAACCTCTACGAGCAGGCTCTGGCCGGCGAACTCGCCATGCAGCCCTGACCTTTTATTTCCCTCCCGGTCACCCATTATTCGGGTGGCCGGGCGCTGACGCATGGGCAGGATCAGATGAGAATACGAGCATTTCTGATATCGGCACTGGCCGCCGTGGTGGCCGTCGCCGGATTGCACGCGCCACCGGCCACCGCCGCTCCCGCACCGGCCGCCGAGGATCAGCTGCCGTCGATCCCGGTGCCGCCGCTGGTGACCGAGGAGTGGAACGGCAGCACCGGCGTGAACGCCAGCAACGAGCGCTGGGTGAAGTCGATCTCGGACCTGGCGAAGCTGACCGAGGAGCCGGAGGTCCGTGACGCGGCGCTGAAGATTTTGGCGACCGGTGATGCGGCGGCGATCCGGCAGTGGGCGCTCACGCAGATGCCGGTGATCTCCAAGCAGGTCAGTGACCGGAAGGCGAAGGAGGCGACGGAGCGGCTCGCCAAGGTCAAGAGCCTGTTGGGTACGGGGATACCGAACGGCTACTTCAACGCCGAGGCGCAGCGGGTCTACAAGGGCAGCGACTGGGACCGGGTGTTGTTCCTGGCCTATGGCGCCGACATCGCCCGGGCCCGTGACCAAGCCAAGATCGACGACGGGCGGGAGCGGGCCGCGCAGTTGCGCGAGCGGTTGCGGGTGTTCGCCGCCGCCGCGGCGCAGGGTTCGCAGGTCCGGGCCGCCGCCGAGCTGGCGTTGTCCGGGGACGATGCCGCGGTCGAGGCGTATTTCAAGTCCGGGTACGCGGTGGCGGCGCAGGCGGACGCGGCGGCGCGGGAGCGGTATCTGGCCGATCTGGAGGAGCGGAACAGGGCCGCCGAGCAGCTGAGCGATCTGGCGAAGCGGGCGGAGCGGGCGAACCAGGCCCGGGTCCAGATCATGGTGGCGCACGGCGCCGGCGTGCGCGCGCTGCAGCGCTCGGCGAACGCGATGGCGGGTGCCGCGAACGCGGCCCGGCACAGTCAGCGGGTTCTGGCCGGGTCGGGCACGACCGCGAGCAAGGCCGGTGACCTGAACCTGGCCAAGCAGCAGATCGCCAACGACCTGGAGGACGCTCAGCAGGCCGTTCAGGACGCGCAGGCCGCCTCCGCGTCCGCCCGGACGGCGGTGCAGGTGCTGGAGGAGACCGGCCTGACCTATGGGGTGGAGTGGGCGGCGATGGCCGTCGGGATGAGCGAGGCCGCCACCGCGGCGGCCGGCGCCATCACGACCGCGGGTCATGCGGTCGACGCGACCATCGCGACGAACGCGGCGCAGGACGCGGAGGCGAAGGCCAAGGCGCACGCGCAGCTGGCCCTCGATTGGAAGAACCACGCGGCCGAGCACGCGCTCGCGGCGGCGAAGCTGGCGGCGGCGGCGAAGAAGCAGGCCGACGCCGCGAAGACGGCGGCGGCGCGCACGAAGACCGCGAAGGAGCAGGCGCAGGCGGCCGAGGCCAAGGCGTGGGCCGAGGCGGAGAAGGTCCGCCAGCAGAAGCTGATCGCGCAGGCGCAGGCCGCCGAGGCGGAACGGCAGCGGAAGATCGCCGAGACGGAGCGCGCCGAGGCGGAACGCAAGCGTGCCGAGGCCGAGGAGCAGGCGAACATCGCCCGCAAAGCCCGCGCCGAGGCCGACGCGCAGTCAGCGATCGCCGACCAGGCACGCTCCAGGGCACAGGACGCCGAGGACGGCGCCAGTGCCGCCGACGAGCGGGCTTGGGAGCAGGAACGTATCGCGCGGCAAGCGCGCGACGACGCGATGGCGGCCGAGCGCGAGGAGCAGACCGCCAAGGCCCGGGCCCAGGCGATGCGCGCGGCCGCGGCCTCCGCGGCCACCGACGAGGAGAAGCGGGAGGCCCAGGAGCAGGCCGACGAGGCCGACCGGCAAGCGGGTATCGCCGGAAGCGCAGCTCGATCGGCACGCTCGCAGGCGAACATCGCCACCGGCGCCGCCGCGAACGCCCGGGCGGCCGCAACACAGGCGCAGGACGCCGCCGACCGCGCCTGGGCCGCCGCCGAGAAGTCGCGGGCGGCCGCCGCTGCCGCGGACTCGGCAGCCGACAAGGCCGAGGCGGGTGCCCGAGCCACGCATGCGGCCCGGGTCCGCGCCGACGCGAAGGCCGCCGAGGCGACCGCACAGCAGACCAAGGCCGCGGAGGCCGCGAACGCGGCCCAGCGTCTCAGCGGGCAGGCCGCCGAGCAGGCGGTCCGTGCGCTGTGGGCGGCCGACCGGACCAAGGCCGAGGCCGAGGGCGCCCGCAACGAGGCGGTCGCCGCGAGCGAGCAGGCCGAATCCGCGGTCCGGTCCGCGGCCGCGGCGGCGCAGTCGTCGGCCGGCATCGCCGCGCCGGCGAACACCGCGATCGGCATGGTCAGCCCGTTCACCGGCACCGACATCGACGCCGACTTCGTGGCCCAGGTCGCCGCCCAGGCCGAGGTGATCGGCACCGAGCAGGCCGAATCCGCGCAGGCCCGGGCCGCCGAAGCGCTCGAAGCGGCCCGGGCCGCCGACACCGCCGCCCAGAACGCCGACAGCCAGGTCCGCCCGGCGTATCTCTCGGCAGCCGCAGCGGCACGCTCCGCGGCGGAGGCCGCGGAATCGGCCGCCCAGGCTCGCACGTCGGCGGCGCAGGCCGCCGCCGACGGGGCCGCCGCACGCGCCGCCGCAGCCAGTGCGGGACGCGCCGACGCGCAGGCGCGCGCCGACGCCGCCGCCGCCCGGCAGGCCGCCAACGAGGCGGCGAACGACGCGGCGATCGCTGGACGGACCGCCCAGGAGGCGCAGAACGCGGCCAACCAGGCGAGCCAGGCGGCCAGCGCTGCCGAGGCCGACGCCGCGGCGGCTCGCGGCGCCGCGGACCGGGCCGAGGCCGATGCCGCCATGGCACGCACGGCGGCCGACAACGCTCAGCGTCACGCCGACAGCGCGGCCACCGCGGCCACCAACGCGCTGCAGCACGCCGTCGACGCGCAGAAGGCCGCGGACCGGGCCGAGGAGGCCGAACGCGAGCGTGCCGCGCAGGAACTCGCCGACGCGGCCGCCGACCTCCCGCCGGACGCCACCGAACAGGAGCTGTGGGAGTACCTGACGCCGGAGGAGGCCGAGCAGCTCCGTCAAGCCGAGGCCGAGGCGGGACTGAGCATCCTCGACTTCATCAAGGCCGAGGCCGAGGACCTCTTCTGGGAGCTTTCCGGCGTCGGTGACCTGGTCTCCTGCATTCGTGACGGCAATGTCGTCGCGTGTCTGTGGAGCCTGGCCGGCCTGCTCGGCGGCATCAAAGCGGTCCGGGCCGGCTACAAGATCGCCAAGCTGGTTCCCAAGTTGATCAAATTCCTCGACCGGGTCAAGGATGCGAAGAAGCGCCGGGACGCACTGCGCGAGCTGGCCCGGAAGAAGAAAAAGAAGAAGGACCGCGAGGACTCGTGCACGCTGAGCGCTCGCAAGAACAGCTTCCTGCCCGGCACACCGGTCCTGTTGCCCGGCGGAGCCACCAAGGCCATCGAGGACCTGCGCGTCGGCGACCTCGTGATGGCCACCGACCCGGCCACCGGTCTCACCATCGCCAAGCCGGTCACCGCGACCATCGACGGCGACGGTGAGAAGAAGCTCGTCGACGTCACGATCGACACCGACGGCGACCGCGGCGACGCGACGGCGACCGTCACCGCCACCCACAACCACCCGTTCTGGGTCCCCGCGCTCGCGCAATGGGTGGACGCCGAACGGCTCGCCGCGAAGCAGAAGCTGCGGACGAGCACCGGCGACCTGGCGGAGATCACCGCGGTGCGGCACCGCAAGGAAAGCACCGAGGTTCACAACCTCACCGTCGCCGACATCCACACGTACTACGTGATGGCCGCCGGCACGCCCGTCCTGGTGCACAACGACGACGAGGAACCGTGCGAATGCGCGAAGCCGCGGGATAAGCGCTACAAGTACTCACCGATCACCAACAAGCGCGTCGTCGGCGCGACGGGGACCATCTGTCCCGACGATCTCAAGCCGGCGAACGCAGCCCGCGAGGACATCTCCAGAGTTCCTGTCGTTGACTTCCCCGACCCGAACCCGAAGGATGCTGACGGTAATCCCACGTGGAACAAGACGCACATCATCGGCGACAAATTCAACGGCCACCCGGTCACCGAGAATTTGTTCAAGGGATACGCGAAGATGAACACGAGTGGGATGAAGCGCTGTGAGTACATCATGATCAAGGCGCTCAAGAGGAAGGAGGTCGTCACCTACACCGGGACGCTGACGTACAGGTCACCGACCGACCTCGAGCCGTCCGGGATCCAGATGACCGCATCGTCGGACAAGAGCGGCAAGCTCTTCGACCAGTGGGTGGAGAACAAGAACGTGCGAAGCACGGAGTGCAAATGACAGTGGCCGATCTGGAGCGTGTGGCCCCCGCGTTTCTCCCCCACCGCTCGGAGACCGTTCGCCCGGTCGACTGGGATCTCGTGCAGGAACGCCTCGGGATCATCTTTCCGGCGGATTACCGGGAGTACACCAGCCACTACCCTCCCTTGCTGATCGACGACTTCCTCGTCATTCTCGGGCCGGCCCCGGGCCAGGAGGAGGGTTACCTCGAGGCGACACTCGAGCGGCTGGACGAGTTGCGCGGCCTGGCCGAGGACGACATGACGGAGGACTACACGTTCCATCCGGAGGCCGGTGGCCTGTTCCCCTGGGGCAGTTCCAGCGAAGGGGACCTGTTCTTCTGGCGGACGACCGGCTCTGACCCCGACAAGTGGCCCACCGTGGTCTACACGTCGAACTTCGACTGGTGGGAGCACGACGGTGGAGCGCTGTCGCTGGTGGTCGGTCTGATCGACCAGTCGGTCCCGCATGCGGGCCTGCCGCCCCAGCCGCGACCGAACCCGACAGTGAAGTGAGATGAATGCCGGCGGGCGACGGGTGACCGCGCCCGCCGGCTTCCCGCGACCATGGGGGGACGCGGCGGGAGATCGGCCACGGTTGGAGCGGACCCTCGCCGCGTGGCGGCCGCCGGCTCTCCACGTCATCGGTACTGCGGCCGGGCATCGGTGACTGCCCGGATGACTGAGCATTTCCCGATCCTCCCGAAGCCGCGTTTCGCCCTGACACGGCTCGGCTCGCCGGCGGGCACTCCCCCGGAGATCGCGAGGGTTCTCGCGGAGGTCGGCATTCCCAAGAGCATGATCGGGTACGAATATCTGGCGCTCCCCGAGGCCGAGATCCTCGATGCCGGGAGGCTGATCGCTTTCGGTACGTGCGGGGCGTTCGGCCGGGTCGCCATCGACGCCGGCACGGGCCGGATCGTGCACGTCCCCACGGCGGAGGCCACGGCCGCGAGCGGGGTGAACAGCGATCTCGCCGCCTTCACCCGATGCGTCGCGGCGGTCGTCGGCCGGTTCCCGTTCTACGAGGAGGACGCCGGCCCCGAGGAGTGCGCCCGCGTCGCCGGCGAGATCCGTGACCTGATCAGTGCCATCGACGACGGCGGATACGCGGACGACGGGTTCTGGGGCGTCTTCGGCGAGGACGTCGCCGAGGGGTACTACTGCGACTGGGACGATCCGCGGAGTTGACCGGTCAGGTTGTCGACAGACCGGCACGGACCACCGGTTTCGCGCGCACGCTTATCAGACATGGACCCGGGATGGGGGGTACCGCACCGGCTCGTCACCCTCGACGGGCCGACAGCACACGCGGCGTGGGACATTCCGTACGGGGACTCCGTCGTCGGACGGGATAGTCCGGCCGGGCTCGTCACGGACAGCTCGGTCAGCCGGAGGCACGTTCTCGTGTCCCGGCACGGTGATCAGGTGGCGCTGCGCGACATCGGTTCCACCAACGGCACCTGGGTCAATGAGGAGCGGCTGTGGGCCGAGCCACGGCCGCTCCGCCCCGGCGACACGGTGCAGCTCGGGCACGTCCGGCTCCGCTACGACACCCCGGCGCCTCACCACCAGCAGCAGCCGCAGCCGCCGATGCGGTTCGGCGACGTGCACGGGCCGGTGAACGCCGGGGCCGGCAGCCAATACGTGGCCGGCCGCGACCAGCACATCGGCGACCGTTCACCTACACCAACGACTACGACGCCTCGGACGAGATGTTCCAGGGCCGGGGTTTCGGCCGCTTCCTGATGATCTTCGGGACACTGCTGGCGCTCGGCGGCTTCGCGCTGATCGGCTACTTCTTCATGATCGCGTTCGGCTCGTCGATCGACGACCCGGTGGGGCGGGATCCGATGGCCGCCGAGCTGCTGGGCGTGCCGATCATCCCGGTCGGCGCGGGTGCGTTCCTGCTCGGCGGCGTCCTGGCCGGCATCGGCGGCGGCATGTCCAAGGCGGCCCGCAAACGCGAGGAACGCAGAGGCGGGACATGAGCAAGGCGGCCCGCAAACGCGAGGAACGCAGAGGCGGGAGATGAGCGGGGCAGCCCGCGAACGCGAGGAACGCAGAGGCGGGACATGAGCACGTTCGGCAACGTCAACGGGCCGGTCAACACCGGTTCGGGCAACCAGTTCGTCGCGGGCCGCGACCAGTACGTGGCCGGCCGCGACCAGCACGTCGGCGGCGCCTCGCCGCAGCTCACCCAGGAGATCGGGCGCCTGCGCGAGGCCCTGGACGAGCTCCGCCTCACCGGCGCCGAGCGCAAACAGGCCGAGGCCCACCTGGATGAGGCCGAGCGCGCCCTGCCCGACCGGGCCGCCGCGGGCTCCCACCTGCAGCGGTTCGCCGAGGGACTGCGGGACGCCGGCGCCCTCGCCACGGCCGGAACCGCGCTGGCCACCTCACTGCGCGCGCTGGGCGCGCTCGTCGGACTGCCTCTCCTCTGAGAAAACCGCTCTTGTGGCGCGTGTCACCATCTCCTTACCATTCAGTAACTTCGATGTATCAGCACCCCAGGAGATGCACATGCGCTCAATGACGATGCGCGTCCTGGCCGCCGCCGCGACTGCGACGCTCCTGGTCACCACCGTCCCGACCACCGCGCACGCCGCGCCGGGCCTCCGCGAAGTCCTCCTCGTGGGGAACAACTGGGAGGGCACCGCCGACGTCATCAACCCCAGCGGCGACTACGCCCCGATCCGGCGGGTGAACATCGTGCCGGACAGGGCGCAACGACTCGCCGAGATCTATCTGAATCCGATCAGGCTGGTCTACTACCTCGGCATCCAGCAGGGTCCCGGCGAGGGGCACGACCAGCTCGTCGACGACCTCTACGCCACCCCGGACGGCACCGCGATCGTCGCTTCCCGGCCCAGCTTCGCCGACGTCGTCTCGATCGACCTGGCGACCGGCGCGGTCCGCTGGCGCTTCCCGGTGTCCGGGTACCGCGCCGACCACATGGCCGTCTCCCCGGACGGCACGACCGTCGCGGTGTCGGCGTCCACCTCGAACACCGTGCACGTCCTCGACATCACCACCGGCCGGCAGCTCGGCTCGTTCGCGACCGGCGACAAGCCGCACGAGAACGTCTACACCGACGGTGGGCGCTATCTGTGGAACATGTCGATCGGCAACGTCGAGACCGACCTGGACGCGCCGATCTGGGACTGGACCAAGGGCGACCGGCACATCACCGTGGTCGACACGGCCACGTTCCAGACCGTGAAGACGATCGACATGCGCTCGCGCCTGAACGCTTTCGGTCGCAAGGATCTGTCCAACGCGGTGCGGCCGGCCGTCTTCAGCCCGGACTTCGGCACGCTCTACTTCCAGGTCTCGTTCTTCAACGGGCTGATCGAGTACGACGTCGCGACCGACAGGATCACCCGGGTGAAGACTCTGCCGAAGAACGCGGGGACCAGCGACGACCGCACCACGTTCGTCAACGACTCGCGGCATCACGGCCTGTCGATGAGCCCCGACGGCGGACGGCTCTGCGTCGCCGGGACCATGGACGACTACGCCACGATCGTGGACCGGGCGGCGCTGCGGGAGGGGCCGCTCGTCACGGCGTCGAAGCCCTACTGGGCGACGGTGAGCGGGGACGGCCGCGACTGCGTCATCTCGGAGAGCGGCGCCGATCAGGTCACCGCGATCAGTTTCGCCACCGGCCGCAAGGTCGTCTCGGTCCCGGTCGGCGACCATCCGCAACGCGTCCGGATCGCGCGCATAGCGGCCTAGAAAATCGCTGGGCTCCTCTCCCGGCGGACGGTATTTTCGACGACATGAACGTCAGCATGCGTCCGGCGACCGCGCGAGCTACCGGCTCCACGGTCGCCGCCGCCTGACCTTCTCCTTCCTTCGCCGGCGACCGGAAACGGACTCGCCGGCGAATTGCTGTCCTCTGCGTCGCCGCATGCTCCCTTTCCGGTCGCTTTCTTCAAACCGGAAAGGCCCTTCTCATGTACGTCGAAACAACCGTGCGGACGTTCGTCGACTTCTATCGGGACCGTTCCCACCTCGTGGTCCCGGACGGTTCGCTGATTCCGCCACCGGGCGATCCGGTGCTGTTCACGACGTCCGGCATGCACCCGCTCACCCCCTATCTGGAGGGCCGCCCGCACCCGCTCGGGCGCCGGCTCGTCAACGTGCAGCGCTGCCTGCGCACCACCGACCTGGACGAGGTCGGCGACGACACCCATCTGACCGTCTTCCAGATGCTTGGATCGTGGTCGCTCGGCGACTACCCCGGCACGCAGAGCCTGACCTGGGGATACGAGCTGCTCCGGGACGGGTTCGGGCTCGGCTCCGACCGTCTGCACGTGACGGTCTTCGGCGGTTCGGACGTCGACCGGGTGGGCCCCGACCTCGAATCGCTCCGGGTTTGGGAGCGGCTCGGCGTACCCATCGAAATGACGACGGACGAGAACTGGTGGTCGAACGGGCCCACCGGACCCTGCGGGCCGGATTCGGAGATCTTCGTGTGGACCGGCGAGGGGCCGCCGCGCGGGACGCCCACCAGCGACGACGGCTGGACCGAGGTGTGGAATCACGTGATGATGCGCTACCGGCGGCTCGGCGACGGGACGCTGGTGCCGGTCACGCCCGAGTCGATCGACACCGGGATGGGGCTCGAGCGGATGCTGACCGTGCTGCAGGGGAAGCGGTCGGTGTTCGAGACCGACGTCTTCGAGCCGTGGATGACGTCGATCCCCCGGCTGTGGCCGCTGGACGAGCGAACCCTGCGCATCGTCGTCGACCACCTGCGGTCGAGCATCGTGGTGATCGGCGACGGGGTGCGGCCGTCGAACACGCTGCGCGGCTACGTGCTGCGCCGCCTCGTCCGGCGGGTGCTGACGATGCTGTGGCGCGATGATCCGGATCGGACGCTGGGCGATCTCCCGGAGTCGCTGATCGAGCACACGACCGACCATTTCCGGCTCTCCTCCTCGCCCCGGGAGATCCTGCTGGGCGAGGAACGGCGGTTCCGCGACCTGCTGCGGCGCGGCCGGTCGGTGCTGTCCCGGCGTCGATCGACCGGGCCGCTGACCGATGACGACTACCGGCAGCTGCACGAGACGCACGGGGTGCCGAGGGAGCTGGTCGACCTGATCCTCTGACGTCAGTCGTCGAGCGGGGCGGCGAACCTCGGCCGGCGCCGGGCTGTGCTGAAGGACGCCGATCGGGCCGAGCCGTTCGGCGGCGGCGGCGAGTGCCCCGCCGAGAGCCGGCTTCCTCCGGGCCTGCCAAGATGATCACATGTCCGACCCACCGATCGCCGTCTTCGACGTGGACGGGGTGGTGGCGGACGTCCGTCACCGGTTGCCGCACATCGCGCGCCGGCCGAAGAACTGGGCGGCGTTCTTCGCGGCGGCCGGCCGGGACACGCCGCTCGAGGTGGGCGTCGACCTGGTCCACGAGTATGCGGCCGGCCACCGCCTGGTGTGGCTGACCGGCCGCCCCGAACGGCTGCGGCGGGTCACCGCACGGTGGTTCGAGGAGCACGGGCTGCCCGCCGGCACCCTGCTGATGCGCCCGGACCACGACCGCAGGCCGGCGCGCGACTACAAGCACGGCCGGCTGCGGACGCTGTCCCGCGAGGGGACGATCGCCGTGGTCGTCGACGACGACCCGTCGGTGGTGAAGCTGCTGAAGGCCGAGGGCTTCCCGGTCCGGCTCGCCGACTGGGTTCCCCATGCGCGGTCGTTGCGGGATGCGCAGGAGCGCGACGGCCGTACCTGAAAGGGTTTCGCCGTTTCATCGTGGCGGCATCAGCTCGCCGGCAGCGGGAAGGGGTTCCAGACGTCGGCGGGCGGCGGCTTCCGCTCGGCGGTCAGGTGCCGGCGGAGGGCGGCCAGGCCGGGGTGCCGGTTGTCGGTGCGGAACAGCAGGGCGTGCGGGTAGACCGGGGTGGGGCCGGTGATCGAGAGGCGGCGCAGATCGTGGGCGGCCGGCCAGACGTACCGATCGCTGGTCCCGATCAAGGTGGCGAGCTCGGCGGAATCCGCGAGCGCGTCCATCATGGCCTCGGTGCCGAAATTGGGGCCGATGCGGTCGATGCTCAGGCCGAAGGTGGCGGCGAGCTCGCGGTAGTAGGCCTCCCACTCGCTGCCCGGCTTGATGCCGGGAATCCAGATGCGGTGCCCGGTCAGATCGGCAAGGCGCAGATTCCGTACGCGGGTGAGCGGATGCCGGGGGCCGGTGAGCAGCTGCAACGGGTCAGCGAGGAGGGGCAGGGCGGTGATGCCCTCGGGCAATGCCGACGGCACGGCCCGGAACGTCGCGTCGATCTCGCCGGCCAGCAGCGCCCCGGCGGCGGTGGTCACGGTGCCGCCGGGCAGGGCCATCACGTCGAGGTCGACGTCCGGGTGCGCCGCATAGAACGCGCGCATCGCCTGGGCCGGGGCGATCCGCAGGTTCAGGACGTCGACGCGCAGGGCACGCTCCCCCGGGCGCACCGAGGCGGCGGCCCGCTCGACGGCGCGGAGCAGCTCGCGGGCGTGCGGCAGGAATGCGCGGCCGTCCAGGGTGAGACCGGCGCCGCGGGCGAGCAGCCGCGCGTCGAGGGCGTGCTCCAGTTTGGCGATCCGCTTCGAGACCGCCTGCTGGGTGATGTGCAGGTCGTCGGCCGCGTCCTGGAACCGACCGGTGTCGGCGACCGCCACGAACGTGCGTACGGCTTCGATGTCCACAACGGGTGGTTGTACCACGCCGATCGTGCGGTTGTTGGACCGCTGCTCAGCCTTCCTGATCGAATCCTTCGCCATGGGCAGAGCATTCCATTGGTTGTGGATCGCGTTCGCGGCGTCGACGGCCGGGACGTGGCTGGGGTCGGGGCGTTCCCGCTGATCGCCGTTCAGGTGCTCGGCGCCGGGCCGGCCGCGGTGTCGGCGCTCGCGGCCGCCGGACTCGCTGTGGGCGCGGTGCTCGCGCTGCCGCTGGGACCGTGGCTGGAGCATCGCCGGCGCCGGCCCGTCATGATCGCGGCCGACGTGGTGCGGGGCGGGGCGCTGCTCAGCGTGCCGCTGCTGCACGGGTTCGGCGTGCTCACCTATGCGCAGCTGGTGGCCGTGTCGGTGGTCGGGGCGGCGGCGAACATCGCGTTCACGGTGGCGAGCGGCGCCTTCCTGAAGCAGGTCGTCGGGCCGGATCGGCTGCTGCGGGCCAACGCCCGGTTCGAGTCGACGGCGTGGACGGCCATCGCGCTCGGGCCGACCCTCGGCGGCGCGGCGGTGAGCGCGTTCGGGCCGGTCGTGACCGTCTGCGCGAACGCGGCCGGTTTCCTGCTGTCCGGCCTCGCGATAGCGGCGATCCGGGTGCGGGAGACGAGACCCGCACCCGCCGCATCCGCCGCACCCATCGCCGCGCGGTCGAGCCCCGCGGCCCCGGCCGCATCCGCCGGCGGCGGGCGGCTCCGCGCGGCGGCCCCGGCCTCGTCCACCGGCGGCGGGCGGCTCCGCGCGGCGGCCCTGGCCGACGGGTGGCGGTTCATCGGGGCCGATGACCGGCTGCGCGGGCTCTTCCGGAACACGATCGCCGTCAACGCCCTGATCATGGCGACCGAGCCGCTCCTGGCCGTGCTGCTGCTCGGCGAGCTCGGCTGGCCGGCCTGGCAGTACGGTCTCGCCTTCGGCCTGCCGTGCGTCGGCGGGTTCGCCGGGGCGCAGCTCGCCCGGCGGCTCGAGAGGCGGCACGGCCGGGACCGGGTGCTGCTGGTGGCCGGGGTGCTGCGGGTCGTCGCTCCGATCGGGCTGGTCTTCGCCGCCCCGGGCGTGAAGGGTCTGTTCCTGGTCGTCGTGGTGGAGCTCGCGGTGATCACGTGCATGGGCGTGTTCAATCCGCTGCTCGCCACCGAGCGGCTGCAGCGCGTGCCGGACGAGCGGATCGGGCGGGTGCTGACCGCCTGGTCGGTGACGAACGCGGCGGCGATCGCCGGGGTGACCGCGCTGTGGGGCGCGCTCGCGGCCGTCACCGGGACGCGGGCCGCCATCGGGATCGCCGGGGCTCTGCTCCTCCTCACCCCGCTGCTGCTGGCCCGGGCCCGGACCGTTGCGGCGGTGTGATCTCATGTGCCATGACCGAGGTACGCGCCGTCGAGGCGCTCTGCGACGAATTCCGGCAGAAGGCCGCGGCGGGCGACCGCGTCGATCTCTGGGTGCCGGAGAGGTTGACGATCGGCGGCGCGCCCGAACCGGTGGACGCGACCGGCCTCGGCATGGCCCTCATCGTCGACACCGCGCTGTCGCTGGGTTTCATGCCGGACGGATTCACGCCTGGAGACGGAGGTCGCACATACCACTACCAGGCGGGCTGACCACCTTCTCATCGACGCGGCTGCCGTGGCATTGCACGCTCAGGATCAGACACGACCGGATCTCGTCGTCGTCGACGAAGAGCGTGCACGCGCCGCACGTCCCGTCGTCGCAATCGGCGCGGCCACGCAGCATCTCGGCGAGCGTCGCATGCGGTTCGACGTCGTATTCGCGCCGTTCCCCATTGACCGTTACCGTCACCCGCATCACCGGTCACACCCTCTCGCGCGCCTGGCTGAGTGCCCGCCGCGCCTGCCGTCTGATCGCGCGGCGGTCACCGGTGGTGACGTCCACTTCCGCCGCCGCCTCGGCCGCCGCGGTGATCGCCGCGTCCGAGCAGGGGCCGCCCAGCAGCACGTTCTCGGCGGCCCGGGCCCGTACCGGACAGGGTCCCGCGTTGACCAGGCCGATCGCCGCCGCGGTGATCAGCCCGTCCGTCACGGTGATCGCGGCCATCGCAGCGGCCTGCGGATAGATGGTGGTCCGGCGGTCCTCGGCATAGCCGGTGCCGGTGCCGCCGGGCAGCAGCGGCAGCCGCACCTCGACGAGCAGCTCGTCCGGCCGGCGCACGGTGCCGTAGGGCCCGGTGAAGAACTCCCCGGCCGCGACGGTCCGGCGCCCGCGCAGGCCGGCAAGGACCAGTTGGGCACCGAGCGTGACGGCGACGACCGGCCATTCCGCGGCCGGATGGGCGTAGGCGAGGCTGCCCAGCATCGTGCCGCGCGCCCGGATCGGCGGATGCCCGATGTGCTGCACGACGACCCGCATCAATTCGCCGAGCGGCCCGGCGACCTTCTCCGACTCGAACGTCCGGTGCCGGACCAGCGGCCCGATCCGGAGGAATCCGCCGTTCTCGATAAGAGTGTCGAATGCGGTCACCCGGTTGATGTCGACGATTCGCGGCGGACAATGTTCCCGCCGCCGCACATCGATGATCAGGCTCTGGCCGCCGGCGAGCACCGACGTCTCCCCGTCCGACAAGGCCTCCAGCACATCGCCCTCGTCACGCGCGGCAAGGTATTGCATCGACCCTCCACCCTCTTTTGGGCAGACTGCATACCCGTTCGCCGGCCGTTCAATGTGGATAAAGGCTTTTACACCCGATCGAGGTCCGTCAAACCCGATCGAGGAATGGTTTCACCCGGGCGGTGGGCGTCAGCAGTGTGACGCTCGACCCGTCGGCGAACGACAGCGTCAGACGCCCGCCCCGCTCCGAGGCCGTCGCGAGCTTCTCCCGGGGGCATTCCCACCGCGGCCGCCATTTCCCGAACCGCCGCGCCAGCACCATCAGCCGCCGATCGGTGAGAGCGAGAATCCGCGGTTCGCTGACGAGCCGGACATGCGCCTCCAGATCAAAGGCGAGACCCTCCGGCGTACGAACGAAATCCCGTTGCCGCCGCCGGAACCGGAACGGCGAGACCGCGGCCCGGGTCAGCTCGAACGTCGTGTTCTCCTCGGCGCGGCTGACCCAGACGGCGGCCTGAAAACCCTCCCCGTCCCGCAGGTGCGCCCGCACCCACTCGCTGTTCATCGCTTCCACCCCACCAGTCGATCACGGCATCCCGCGGCCGCCGCCACCGGTACGCGGGATGCCGGTGGTGAGCTCGTCGCCAGTGTGCTCCGGCCGTACGGAAGCTGGGGCTCCTGCTCCTGATCGCGGGTCGTCCGGGTGGTGGTGTCCAGGGTGATCACGGGCCCGGGAACGTGACGAGTCGCTCTACTGCTGGATCTGCCTCTGAGACGTCAGCCACTCGTCGAACGTCACGACGCCGCGCGGACCGCCCGCGGCCGGCAGCACGCCGCCCGCGCTCGTCCCGCCGGGGATGTGGACGGGCAGGACCGGACGGCGGCGTATCAGGCCCGCGGCCATCAGCCTGCGGGCCATGCCGGCCAGCGTCTCCACCCGCGGACCGGCCAGGTCGGGCGCCATCCCCCGCGGCTCGCCGAGGACGATCTCGGCGAGCTCCTCGGCCACCTCGCGGACCGCGATCGGCTGCCCCGGCCCGGACGGCACGATCGCGATCGGGCCGGGGATGCGGGCGAGCAGCTGGCCGGGGAACTCGTGGAACTGCGTCGCCCGCTGGATCGTCCACGGCACCGCGCCGGCCCGCACGATCTCCTCCTGCCGCAGCTTGCCCGCGTAGTACGGGCTCTTCACCCGGTCGATGCCGACGATCGACAGGCTGACCAGGTGCCGCACCCCAGCCTTGCGCGCCGCGTCGGCCAGGTTCCGGCCGGCCCGCTCGAAGAAGTCCACCGACACCGACCTGCTCATCGTCGTGACATTGCTGGCGTCGACGATCGCGTCGGCGCCGGTCAGCGCGTCGTCGAGGCCGGTGCCGGTCAGCAGGTCGACGCCGGCGCCGCGGGACAGCGTGACGGTCTCCTGCCCGCGCGCCCGCAACGCCTCCACGATCATCCGTCCGGCCACGCCGGTGCCACCCGCTACCGCGATTCTCATCATCGAGTCCTCTCTCTCACCAGCAAAGGACGAGACGGGTACGAAGAATGTGACACGGGTTCAGGGGTATCCCGCGCCACGCGCCGACCTGGACCTGGCCGAGGCACTGCTGCTGCGCAACGTGGCCGCCGCCGCGGAGACGCGGTAGTTCCGCTCAGCCGTCACAGGCGACCCCGTCACCGTCTCGGTCCAGGCCCGGCGGTATCCGGGGCGGTGAGGAAGCCGGCCGGATCCGGGGCGGTGAGGAAGCCGGCGGCGTGGTGCAGCAGGTCGGCCGGGCCGGTGAACCAGAGCGCGTCGGCGCCGGCGGTCAGCTGGAGGCGGGCCCGGGACAGGTGGGCGGCCAGGTAGGAGGCGTGGCCGGCGTCCACGTTGAGGCAGTTGCGCCGATGCAGGATCAGCGTCGGAGCGGTGACGGCGGGCAGGCGGTGGCGCAGATCGGTGCCGGTGGCGACGGTACGGATCGCGATGGCCACCGCCGGGCTCGCCCCGCGCCGGCCGAGGCGGTTCCACCACTGCCGGAATTGTTCGTCGGCGGCGACGCTCGGCGCGGCGTGGGCCACCGAGTCCACGCCCTGCCCCGGGTCGGCGGGCGCCACCGTGTCGCGGATCAGCGTCTCGGTGGTGGCGGCGTCCAGACCGTACGGATAGTCGGCGCTCCTCGTGTAGCGCGCGAAACACTGTGCGAGCACGAGTGAGCGCACCCGGTCCGGGTGGCGGGCCGCGAACTCGAGCGCGACCAGGCCGGTGTCGAAGTTGGCGAACAGGTCGGCGCGGCCGACGTCCAGGGCGTCGAGGACGCGGCGCACGTCGCCGACCCACTGATCCAGCGGCGGCCGGTGCTGGTCGAGCGGGCCGGACAGGCCGATCCCGGAACGGTCGAGGCAGACGACGGCGCGGTGGCCGGCGAGGGTGTGCAGGGCCGTGCGGGCGTGCGGCTCGTCGAGGAGGCCGTCGATCGTGAGCATTCCCGGGTTGAGGACGAGCAGGTCACGGCCCTCATGGGAGAGCCGGGTGTAGGCGGTCACGCCGGCATAGCGCACCGACGCGGCGGCGGGTGCGGTGGCAGTGGCGGGTGCGGTGGCGGTGGCGGTGGCGGGTGCGGTGGCGGTGGCGGCAGGCGCGGTGGGTGCGGCCGGTGGCGGCGCGGCCCGGAGCACCTCGGCCTGGGCGGCCTGGAGGTCGCCGGACGGGTCGAGGCCCAGTTCGACCAGGGCGGATCGGGCGGTGGCCGCGGCGCGCAGGGCCTCGGTCTGGCGTCCGGCCCGGTGCAGGGCGCGCACGTAGTGCACCCACAGCGGCTCGTCGAGCGGGTCCGCGGCGGTCAGCTGCTCGAGTTCGCCGAGCGCCGACGCCGGGTCGCTGCCCGCGGCCACGGCGCCGAGATGTTCCTGGACGAGCAGACGCCGTTCCTGGCGCCAGCCCTGCCGCAGAGCCGCCGCGGCGACCGTGTCCGGGAGCTCGGGGTCACCCCGCCACATCGCGCGGGCCTCGGCCAGGACGGTCGCGGCGGCGTCCGGGCCGCCGGCGGCCATGAGGTCGCGGGCTCGGGTGCGGGCCGCCAGGACGAGGCCCACGTCGGTGTGCCCGGGCGGGAGAGCGAGGCGGTAGGCGTCCCGGCCGACACGTTCGACGGCGTCCGAGGCTCGCATGGCCGCGCGGATCCGGGACAGGTGGGCGCGGACCGTCTTGACGGCCGAGGGTGGCGGGTCGTCCCAGAGGAGGCGGGCGAGTTCGTCGAGGCCCACCGCGGACGGCGCCCGGACGGTGAGGACGGTGAGCAGCTCCCGGGCCTTGCGCTCGAGGCGCACGCCCCCGCCGCCGGAGGCGCCGGCCAGGGCGGAGGCGCCGGCGGCGGCAGAGGTGGGGACGCCGCCGGGGTCGTGGACGCCGGCGGTTCCGAGGACCCGCACGAACACGGTGACCACGGTATGACCCGGCCACCACATCCCGAGCACATCCGGATCCGGCGGGGCGGCGCCTAGCTTCGGGCCCATGAGAGTGCGAAGTCCTGTGGAACTGGAGCACCGCTTCGACGGTCCGGTCTTCCGGCCCGGCTCGGCGGGGTACGACGAACATCGGCTCGGATGGAACCGGACGGTGGAGGCGCGGCCGTCGGTCGTGGTCGCGGCCGCGTCGGCGGGCGACGTGCGCGCCGCGGTGCTGGCCGCCCGCGAGCACGATCTGGCCCTGGCGGTTCAGGCGACCGGGCACGGCGGGGTCGTTCCGGCCGAGGGCGGTCTGCTGCTCAAGACGACAGCCCTCGACGAGGTCTCCATCGATCCCGGACGCGGGGTGGCCCGGGTCGGGCCGGGTGCGGTGTGGGCGGACGTGAACCGCGCGGCGGCCCGCTACGGGCTGGCCGGACTCGCGGGGCGGTGCAGCACGGTCGGTGTGACCGGGTACACGCTCGGCGGCGGCCAGTCCTGGCTGTCCCGGACGTTCGGGTTCGCCGCCGACAGCGTGGTCAGCGCCGACGTCGTGACCGCGGACGGCGTGCCGGTCACCGCGAGCGCGCGGGAGCATCCCGATCTGTTCTGGGCGCTGCGGGGCGGCGGCGGCAACTTCGGGATCGTCACGTCGCTGGAGTTCCGGCTGTATCCGGTGCCGCGCGTCTGGTCCGGCATGTCCTTCCATCCGGTGGAACGCGCCTACGACACCCTGGCCGCCTATCGGGAGTGGGCGCCCGGCGAGCCCCGGGCCATGAACACCGCGATTCTGCTGCTCCGCCTGCCACCGAGCGGCAGACGGGTCCTGGCGATCAGGGCGTTCCATCACGGCGACGACGGCCGACGAGTCCTCGCCCCGCTGCTGGAGGCGGCCGGGCCACCGTTGCACGACGGGTTCGGGGTGCGGCCTTTCCCGGCCGCGAGCGACGCCGCCAACGGCCCGGACGCGCCGCCGATGGCCTGCCGCCAGGAGATCGAGATGATGCGCGACCTGCCCGACGAGGTGCTGCGGGCGGTCGTCGAGGCGGGCGCCGAGGATTCGCCGCTCGCGTTCGTCGACGTCCGGCACTGGGGTGGCGCCATGGCCGAACCCGGTCCGGACGCCGGGCCGGCCGGCCACCGCGACGTGCCGTACTCGGTCCTGGCCGTGGGACCCCAACACGCCGGCGACGCGGCCCTCGATCGGCTGACCGGGCGGCTGCGCCCGCACGCGACCGGCGGCTCCTTCCTGTCCCTGCTCACCGACCACACCCGGACCCGCTCGGCGTTCACCCCGGCCAACCACGCCCGGCTCGCCGCGATCAAGAGCGTCTGGGATCCCGCGAACGTCTTCCACCTCGGCCACCACATCCCACCGGCCACCGATCGAAAGGTTCCGTCATGACCCGCATCCTCGTCACCGGCGCGACCGGCGCCGTCGGCGCCCGCGTCGTCCGCGAACTACAGGCCCGCCAGGCGGACGTCCGCGCCTTCGTCCGCGACCCCGGCAAGATGTCGGGCGTCGAGACCGCCGCCGGCGACTTCGACGATCCGGCCTCGCTGCGGCGCGCCCTCGACGGCGTCGACCGGGTGTATCTCTGCGCCGCCGACGGTCCCCGCAAGGTCGCGCACGAGACCGCCGTCATCGACGCGGCCGCGGCGGCCGGTGTCGAGCGGATCGTCAAGCTGTCCGCCATGCACGCCGATCCGGATTCAGCGCTGCCGCCGTTCCGCTGGCACGGCACGATCGAGGAGCATCTCCGCGGGTCGGGGGTGCCCGCGGTGATCCTGCGGCCGGCGTACTTCATGACCAACCTGCTCATGGTCGCCGGGGGCATCGCGCACACGGGCGTGCTGCCGGCGCCCACGGCGGGCCGGGGCGTCGCGATGATCGACGTCCGGGATGTCGCCGCCGTCGCCGCGGTCACCCTGCTCGATGAGGGGCACCCCGGTCATGCGTACGAGCTGACGGGCCCCACGCCGGTCACGTTCGCCCAGGTGGCGGCGGCGCTGTCGGCCGCGACCGGGCGTACCGTCACCTCGCTGGACCTGACCGCCGAGCAGGCGCGGCCCCGGTTCGCCGGCGCGGGCCTCCCGGACTGGCTGGCCGCCCACCTGGCCGGCGTCTTCGCTCTCATCCGGGACGGCGGGTTCGAGCGCACCACCGGCCACGTCCCGGCGATCACCGGCCGTCCGGCGCGCGACATCACCGGATTCGCCGGCGACTTCGCGGCGGCGTTCACGCCCCCCGCCGAGGTGGCCGTGTGAGGTTCCGGTCCCCGTACCCATGAAAGAAGGTCTCTGGTCAGCGAGCCGCCGGATAGCCCGGGATCTGCCGGCGCTGGGTGGCGCTCGCTCCCCAGTGCGCCAGGTCGAGCAGGCCCGCGAAGACGACCCAGAACCAGCCCCAGCCGGTCAGGCCGACGCCCGGGATGTAGAGGATCACGTACATCAGCGTGGCGAACGGCAGGAACAGGATGCCCAGCAGCGGCAGCAACCAGGTGTCGAAGGCCGCGTTGACCAGCGCCGGCCGGGCGATCCAGACGATGAAGAGCGCGAGCCGGGGAAACACCCCCGCGAACAGCGCGAACAGACATCCCATGGGCTCCGATCGTCGAGGTCCGGCCGGGCCCGGGCCTCATCCTCCAGGGGTGATCGGCGGTCGTTCAGTGGCCGAGCGCGACCTTGACCAGCGCGACGGCGGCGGCCGCGACTGCCAGGACCAAACCCGAGGCGAGGGTACGGGCGGAAGCGCGCTCGGATCGCAGACGCTCCACCAGGAGACCGATCAGGGCCATCCGGAACAGCAGGTACGCCTCGGACGCGAGGATGCTCGCCCGCTCCGGCAGCCAGTGCCGGCCCCCGGCCAGCAGCAGGATCGCCGGGATCAGGCCGGAGGTCAGCACCGGCAGCGCGCCGTGCCCGTGCGACAGGTCGGCGACGCCGAGCGGCACCATGGTGGCGAACACGATGATGTTGCCGTAGACGTACGCCGAGATCCGGGCCGCCGCCTGATCGCGGGACAGGCCGGGGTCGGCCCGGTAGCGCAGGATCCGGTCGCGGAGCGTTGGATCTTGCATCGTCCCACCGTAACGCCCTGGTCATCCCCGCCGGATGAAGACACCGAGGATGTCCGCGCCGCACGCTTCGGCGGTGCGGGTCCTGCTGCTTGTGCTCCTGCTCGTGTGCGCCACGCCGTCACCCGCCCTCGCGTTCGGCACGATCGACACGGGCGGGCAGAACCGCGAGCACGAGCGGATCACGCGCGCGGCCCTGGCCTGCACGAACGAGCGGCCGGACTGCTTCGGACCGATCACCGCCGACTACCTGGCCGGGCACGACCGCGAGTTCGGCGCGGTCGGCGCCCCGGACAGCGACGAGATGGCCGATTCGGCCGCGCACTGCGACGACGCCGACTACCTCGACGGCGGCTACCCGCGGACCGAGACGGCCGCCCTCACCGCGCTGACCGACTGCGTCGAGCACCTGCGCCGGCGGTTCCGGGACGGGCTGGACAGCGCCGCGTTCCTGCTCGACGACCGGGGCGAGGTCGTGGCCGGCGAGGTGGCGGCCGGCCCCGAGTGCGACCCGAGGGAACGCGACGAGGACCGGGCCAAGTGCACGGTGCTGGAGTCGTTCGGGCGGGTGCTGCACGGGGTGCAGGACTTCTACTCGCACTCCAACTGGGCCGACCGGGCCGACCCGTCCCGGCCCATCGGGCCCGACAACCCGCCCGGACTGCACCGGCCCGGCCCGAGCCCGCTGCTCAACCTCCGTGGCCCGAGCCCGCTGCTCGACCTGCGTGGCCCGGCCCCGCTTCTCGACCTGCGCGGCCCGGCCCCGGTGATGCCCGCCGGCTTCACCACCGGCTGCTACGTCCTGCACGACCAGGTGCCCGGCGTCGGCGCCTGCGAGCTGCGGATCACCCACGCCGCGCTGAACAAGGACCGGGGCCTGATCGACCCGGTCAGCGGGCGGGCCACCGAGCCCGGTACGCCGCGAGGACAGGTAGCCTCCAACTTCGCCGACGCGGTGGCCGGGGCGATCGCCGAGAGCCGCCGGCAATGGGCGGACTTCCGGGCCGAGCTGAGGGCCCGGTACGGCCCGGCCCACGCCGACCGGATGATCTGCGCCCTCACCCACGACGACCCGGTGCGCGACTGCCAGGGCTCGCCGGTACGCCGCGGCCCGGCTGGCCTGCTCGTGGCGGGCGTCGTCGTCGCCGTCGTGGTCCTGCTCGCGATCGGCATGCGGCGGCGCCGGGTTCCTCCGCCCGTGCCATTCTGATCGCGTTCTTCCCCCCGGAGGTGTCCATGCCGGTCGCTGTCGCCGCTCCCCATCCCGCGGCCGTCGACGCCGCCCGCGCCGTGGTCTCGGCCGGTGGCAACGCCGTCGACGCGGCGCTGGCGGCCGCGGCGGCGCTGACCGTGGCGTATCCGCATCAGTGCTCGGTCGGCGGCGATCTGGTGGCGCTCGTGCGCCCGGCCGGCGGGGACGTTCGCGCGGTGCTGTCCATCGGGGCGGCCGCCGCGGCGGTCGACGTGGCGGCTCTGCGGGCCGCCGGTGACGCGATGCCCTACGGCGGGCCGCAGACGATCACCGTGCCCGGGGTGGTCGCCGGGTGGGCCGCGGTCGCCTCGCTGGGGGCGCGACTGCCGCCGGTCGAGCACTTCGCTCCGGCTCGGCGGCTGGCCGCCGAGGGTGTCGCGGTCAGCGCGGGGCTGCGGCAGGCGATCCTCGGGCGCATCGGTGACATCCGCGCTGATCCGGGTCTCGCCGGGCTGCTGCTGGATGCCGGCGGCGAGCCGGTGAGGACTCTGGTGCAGCCCGCGCTGGCCGGGACGTTCGACGCGCTCGCGGACGACTGGCGGTCGTTCTACGACGGGGACCTCGGCCGGCGCCTCGTGGACGGACTGCACCGGCTCGGCAGCCCGCTCTCCACCGCCGACCTCGCACGCCACGAGGCCGAGGTGGCCGACCCGCTGCACGCCGTCGCCGACGGGGTGGAGTGGTTCGCCGCGCCGCCGCCGGTGCAGGGCGCCACGTTCCTGGCGATCAACGGGTCGGGGTCGCTGCTGGCCGACGCCCGGCGGGCGCAGCTGGCTCGCAACGCCCTGCTCGGCGACCCGAGGACGGGCCCGATCGACCTGGACGGCCTGCTGTTGCGGACGCCGCCGAAGCACCACGACGAGGGCGGCGCGGTCAAGGCGGCCGGGGACACCGTGGCGGTCACGGCCGTGGACGACTCCGGCAATGCGGTGACGCTGATCCAGAGCGTGTTCCAGAGCTTCGGGTCCGGGCTGCTCGATCCCGGTACCGGCATCGTGCTGCACAATCGCGGCTCGTCGTTCCGGCTCGAGCCGGCGCACCCCGGCCGGCTCGCGCCCGGCGCCCGGCCGCCGCACACGCTCTGCCCGGTGATCGCGACGAGCCGGGACACCGTGCTGGCGGTGGGATGTCAGGGCGGGCGGTCGCAGCCGTGGATCCTGGCCCAGGTGGCCGACGCCCTGACCGCGGACGACCTCGCGACGGTCGTGGCCCGGCCGCGGTGGGTCATCGGCGCGCAGGAGATCGACCGGCCGGCGCCCACCCTGCTGATGGAACCGGGCACGCCCGGCGCCGGCGCGCTCGCCGTCACCGCCCGGGAGATGGGCCTCGCCGTGGAGACGACGGCCGGGCCGCACGACGACGCCGGGCACGTGCAGGCCGCCCGGCTCAGCGGGGGCGTCCTCGCCGCCGGCAGCGATCCCCGCGCCGACGGAACCGCCGCGGTCATCCCGTAGGGCTCACCTCCGCGCCGGCCCGCAACGATCAGAACGGGAACGTGCGGTTCTGCTCGCGGACCGACAGCCACTGCAGCTCGGTGAACTCCTCCGCGGCCACGCCGACGCCGAAGCGGCCCCAGCCGGTGTCCTTCACGCCGCCGAACGGCATCTGCGGCTCGTCGTTGACGGTCTGGTCGTTGACGTGCACGATGCCCACCTCGAGGCGGGCCGCCAGCCGCATCGCGCCCGGCACGTCGCGGGAGATGATCGAGGCGACCAGGCCGAGGTCGGAGCGGTTGGCGTGGTCGACCGCGTCCTCGGCGGACTCGACCACCTCGACCGTCACGATCGGCCCGAACGTCTCCACCTCGGCCAGCTCGGTGTCGGCCGGTACGTCGGCCAGCACGGTCGCCGGGTAGCAGGGGGCCTGCGCCTCGCCGCCGGCCAGGATCCGCGCGCCGGCGTCGACGGCCTGCTTGACCCGGCGCTCCAGCATGGCCAGGGCCCACTCGTTGATGACCGGCCCGACGACGGTCGCCGGGTCGGCCGGGTCGCCGGTGGGCAGCGCGGCCACCTTCGCGGCGAACTTCGTCAGGAACTCGTCGGCGACCGCCCGGGCCACATAGATGCGCCGGGCGCACATGCACAGCTGGCCCTGGTGCAGGAACGCGCCGTACGCCGCCGCCTCGACCGCGTAGTCGACGTCGGCGTCCTCCGCCACGATCATCGGGTTCTGCCCGCTGAGCTGCAGCACCACCCGCTTCAGGTGCGTGCCGGCCTTCTCGGCGAGCCGCCGGCCGGTCGGCGTCGAGCCGGTGAAGTTGATCCGCTTGACGCGCCGGCTGGCGAGCAGCGCGTCGGCGATCACGCCGGCCTCGCCGGGCGCGTGGGTGACCACGTTGAGGACGCCGTCCGGCAGCCCGGCCTCGTGCAGGATCTCGGCCCAGAGCCCCCCGCCGGTCCAGGGCGCCTCCTCGGAGGGCTTGAGCACCACGGTGTTGCCGAGCGCGAGCGGGCCGGCGATGGCGCGGCCGCTCAGCGAGAGCGAGGCGTTCCACGGCGCGATGGCGCCGACCACGCCGACCGGCCGGCGCACCGCGAGGGCCTGGGTGCCCGGCACGTCCGAGGCGAGCAGCTGGCCGACCGGCTGGTACGCGAGCTGGGCGGCCTGGCGCAGCAGGCTCACCGCGAAGTCGACCTGGATCTCCCCGAAGACCGCGCCGCAGCCGGTCTCCCGGGCCAGGGCCTCGCGGACGGCGGCCCGCCGGCCCTCCAGGATGTCGGCGGCGCGCAGGAAGACCGTCTGCCGGCGGGCCGGGGCCGCCCGCGACCATTCCCCGAACGCCCGGTGGGCCGCGTCGATGGCGCGCCGGGCGTCCTCGTCGTCGCCGGCCGCGACCGCGCCGATCACCGCTCCGGACCAGGGTGAGCGGTTGTCGTAGGTGCGTCCCGAGGCGGCGTCCGCCCACGTTCCCCCGATGAAATGACGTACCTCGTCCACGGGCCACACCATACCGTTCGGATATCTCGAACCCTCTCCTATCCTTCGGTCATGACCGACTTCTCCGCCTCGCTGGAACGCGGCCTGGCGATCCTGTCCGCGTTCAGCCGCGGCCGGCCGACGCTCGGCGTCGCCGATCTGGCCCGGGTCGCCGGGGTCACCAAGAGCACCGCGCACCGCTACGTCGCCACCCTGGTCAACCTGGGGTACGTGCAGCAGGACCCGGACACCCGCAAGTACTTCCTCGGCCCCAAGGTGGCCGACCTCGGGTTCGCCGCGATCGAGTCGATGGACCTCACCCGGGTCGCGGCGCCGCTGCTGCAGAGCCTCGCCGACGAGACCGGCTTCACGGTCAGCATGGCGGTCTGCGAGAGCCGGGACGTGGTCTACGTCGACCGGCGCCGCAGCAGCCGCCGCAACACCCTGGCGATCGACCTGAACCTGCACGTCGGCTCGCGGCTGCCGGCCTACTGCACGTCGATGGGGAAGGCGATCCTGGCGTACAAGGACCCGCAGGCGCTGCGGCAGATCCTGGAGCGCTCGGACATGGCCCGGCGCGGCCCGAAGACCATCACCAACCGCGAGGAGCTGATGGCGGCGCTGGCCGAGGTGCGGCAGACCGGCGTCGCCGTCAACGACGAGGAGCTCGCGCCCGGGCTGCGCTCGTTCGCCGCGCCGATCCGGGACCGCACCGGCGAGGTGATCGCGGCAGTGAACGTGGCGGTGCACCTGAGCGCCGTGCCGCACTCGCTGGAGTCGCTCGCCGCCCAGATCGAGCCGCATCTGCGGCGCACCGCCCGGGAGATCTCGCAGAGGCTGGGGCATCGTTCGGGAAATTAAAAAAGTGTTTCGGCCAGGCGAACGCCATGTTGCCCGCGTCACACCGGGCTTCTACCGTCGTCGCACGTTCATGGGAGAAAGGAAGCCCGCTGTGGGACTTCTCGACGGCGTCGACTGGCAAGGAAAGATCTTCAAGGGTGGCGAGTGGACCACCGGCCGGGGCGGCGACTACCCGGTCGTCGAACCCGCCACCGGCGCCGAACTGGGCCGGATGGGCCTCGCGACCGCCGAGGACGTCGCCGAGGCCGGCGCGAGTGCCGCCGAGGCGCAGCGGAAGTGGGCGGCCCTGCCGCACCCGGCCCGGGCCGCCGTCCTGCGCCGGGCCGGCGACCTGTGGCAGCAGCACGCCGACGAGATCAGCGGCTGGAACATCCGCGAGGTCGGCGCGGTCCCCGGGATGGCCGGGTTCGCGCTGCACGTCGCCGCCGAGGAGTGCTACGAGGCGGCCTCGCTGCCGAGCCGCCCGTACGGCGAGCTCCTGCCGTCGGAGCAGCCGCGGCTGTCGATGGCCCGCCGGGTACCGGCCGGCGTGGTCAGCGTCATCTCGCCGTTCAACGTGCCGATCATCCTGGGCATCCGGTCGGTGGCGCCGGCCCTCGCGCTCGGCAACGCGGTCATCCTCAAGCCGGACCCGCGGACCGCTGTCACCGGCGGCACCCTGATGGCCCGGATCTTCGAGGAGGCCGGGCTGCCGGCGGGCGTGCTGCAGATGCTGCCCGGCGGCGCCGACGTCGGCGAGGCGCTGGTCACCGACCCGCACATCCGGGTCATCTCGTTCACCGGCTCCACCCCGGTCGGCCGCCGGATCGGTGAGATCGCCGGCCGGCACCTGAAGCGGGCGCACCTCGAGCTCGGCGGCAACTCGGCGCTGCTCGTCCTCGACGACGCCGACGTCGACGCGGCGGTCAACCTGGCGGCCTGGGGCTCCTTCTTCAACCAGGGCCAGATCTGCATGACGACCGGCCGGCACCTGGTCGCCGACCGGATCTACGACCAGTTCGTCGAGCGGCTCGCCGACAAGGCCGGCAAGCTGCCGGTCGGCAACCCGGCCACCGAGCAGGTCGCCCTCGGCCCGATCATCGACGCCGGCCAGCGCGACAAGATCCACCGGCTGGTGACGGCCAGCGCCGGGCAGGGCGCCGTCGTCGCCTCCGGCGGGTCGTACGAGGAGCTGTTCTACCGGCCGACCGTGCTCGCCGACGTGCCCATCGAGGCGCCGGCCTTCGCCGAGGAGGTGTTCGGCCCGGTCGCACCGATCACCCGGGTGTCGTCGGTGGACGAGGCCGTCGCCCTGGCCGGCGCCAGCGAGTACGGACTCTCCCTCGGCATCGTCACCCGCGACGTGATGCGCGGGCTCGCCGTGGCCGAGCAGATCCCGACCGGCATCGTGCACATCAACGACCAGACGGTCAACGACGAGGCCAACGCGCCGTTCGGCGGCGTCCGCGCCTCCGGCACCGGCTCCCGCTTCGGCGGCCCGGCCGCCAACATCGAGGCGTTCACCGAGACGCGCTGGATCACCATGCGCGGCGAGCCGGCGACCTATCCGTTCTGACCCTCCACTCCGATCCTCCGCGGCGCGCCGCCCATCCCGGCCTGCGTCCCCACCCCGGCCAGCCGGCGCCGCCCACCCCAGCCGGTGGGCGGCGCCGCTGCGTGAGGCCGCAGCCCGCGGGCGATCTCCTCAGCCGGCGGCGGCTCGAGTCATCCGCTGCGAGTGATCCGCCTCCGGGTGCCGACCGGCGAAGCTCGGGGCATGGCGCGACCGGGACGGCCCACCCGCCAGGACGCCGTCGCGGGGTTCGTCACCGGGGCTGCTCAGCATTCCATCGGCGGTTCCGGTCCGCCGCCCGGCCTGTATTCCCGGGATGGTGCCGGCCGCCGCCGGGTCGCTGTTCGCCCGTACCGGGCCGATGGCCACGACGCTGACCAGCGCAATCACCCAGACCTCGCGGAGCGTGCCGGCCGAGGCCGGGCCGAAGCCGGAGCGTGCCGGCCGAGGCCGGGCCGAAGGCGGAGCGTGCCGGCCGAGGCCGGGCCGAAGGCGGAGCGTGCCGACCGAGGCCGGGCCGAAGGCGGAGCGTGCCGACCGAGGCCGGGCCGAAGGCGGAGCGTGCCGACCGAGGCCGGGCCGAAGCCGGACGATCCCGGCAACGTCGCTGATCACCGGGGGAGCCGGTCGCCGTCGAGACCCACCGTCGACAGGAGGATCCGACATGACAACCGATTTCGACGACGCGCGGCGCGGACTCATCGACGCCGGTGATCCCGTGGTGATCAAAGCGGCCGACGGCCGGACCGTTTTCGATCTGACCCCGTACGCGTTCCTGGACGGCGAGCGCCCGGACACCGTGCACCCGAGCCTGTGGCGGCAGGCGCAGCTCTGCCTCATCCACGGGCTGTTCGAGGTGACCGACGGGATCTACCAGGTCCGCGGCTACGACCTCTCCAACATGACCCTCGTCGAGGGCGACACCGGCGTCATCGTGATCGACCCGCTGATCTCGACGGAGACCGCGGCCGCGGCGATCGCGCTGTACCGGCGGCACCGCGGCGACCGCCCGGTCACCGGCGTGATCTACACGCACTCGCACGCCGACCACTTCGGCGGCGTGCTGGGGGTGCTGCCGGACGGCGCCGGGGACGTGCCGATCCTCGCGCCGGCCGGGTTCATGGACCACGCCGTGTCCGAGAACGTCTACGCCGGCGTCGCGATGAACCGGCGGGCCAACTACATGTACGGCGCGTTCCTCGACCGCAGCCCGGCCGGGCAGGTCAGCACCGGGCTCGGCATCGCCACCTCGGAGGGCGCGATCGGCCTGCTGGCGCCGACGCTCGATGTGACCCATACCGGTCAGGAGGAGACCGTCGACGGCGTACACATCATCTTCCAACTGACGCCCGGCGCCGAAGCCCCGGCCGAGATGAACTTCCTCTTCCCGCAGCGGCGGGCGCTCTGCATGGCCGAGAACGCCACCCACAATCTGCACAATCTGTTGACCCTGCGCGGCGCCCTCGTCCGTGATGCCCGCATTTGGGCGCGCTACCTCGACGAGGCCATCGAGCTGTTCACCGACCGGACCGACGTGGCCTTCGCCTCGCACCACTGGCCGACCTGGGGCACCGCCAACGCCGTGCGGTTCCTGTCCGAGCAGCGGGACGTCTACGCCTACCTGCACGACCAGACCCTGCGCATGCTCAATTCCGGTCTGACCGGGCCGGAGATCGCCGAGGAGATCCAGCTGCCGCCGGCGCTCGACGAGGCCTGGCACGCGCGCGGCTACTACGGTTCGGTCAGCCACAACGTCAAGGCGATCTACCAGCGCTACCTCGGCTGGTTCGACGGCCACCCGAGCTCGCTGTGGCAGCATCCGCCGCAGGCCCAGGCCGTCCGCTACGTCGAGACGATCGGCGGCCTCGACACGGTGCTCGCCAAGGCCCGCGCCTACGCCGGCGCCGGCGATCTCCGATTCGCCGCTGAGCTGCTGAAACACGCGGTCTTCGCGGCGCCCGAGTCTGCCGCGGCCAAGGCCGCGCTCGCCGACGTCTACGACGCTCTGGGGTACGGGTCGGAAAACGCGACCTGGCGCGGCTTCTATCTGGCCGGCGCCCTCGAACTGCGCGAGGGCATCACCCCGCCGGCCCTCGACATCGGCGGCGGGATGGCGGCGGCGCTCTCCGTCGAGCAGCTCTTCGACACCCTCGCGGTCCGGGTGAACGGCCTGCGGGCGGCCGAGGAGCGGCTCGTGATCGTCTGGAACTTCACCGACAGCGGCGAGGTGGTGCGGACCAGCCTGTCGAACGGCGCCCTGATCCAGACGGTGAACCCGCGCACCGGCGTCCCGGCCGACCTGACGCTGGAGTTGACGAAGCCCGAGCTGCTGGGCCTGCTCGCCGGCCACAAGGTGGGCGACCTGCGGCACACCGGCGACCCGGACGCGCTCGGCCGGCTCATGGCGGTGCTGGACACCCCCGACCCGGCCTTCCCGATCGTCACCCCGTGACCGGCTCTGGTCAGGCCGCTCAGACCAGGTTCTCGCCGACCGCGGTGATGACCCGGTCGACCTCGTCGTCGTCGATTCCTTCGAGTTCGATGATGAGGCGGTGCACGCCCGCGTCGGCGTAGCGGCGGACGGTGGCCGGGTCGGGCAGGCCCGGCGGGGTGAGGGTGATCTCCAGTTCGCCGAGGTGCGCCGGTCGCTCCTCGGCGCGGGCGGTCTCGGCCAGCGCGCGCAGCGCCCGCGCGGTCTCCTCGACGTCGAGGCCCCAGCCGTACCAGCCGCTGCCGTGCCGGACCGCCCGGCGGTAGGCGGCCGCGGAGTGGCCTCCCACCACGATCGGCGGGTGCGGCCGCTGGACCGGCGCCGGGTGCTGGACGACGCCGGAGAAGGACACGAACCGGCCGGTGAAGGAGGGCTCGGCGGCCCACAGCGCCCGCATCGCGGCCAGATATTCGTCGGTGCGCGCGCCCCGCTCGGCGAGCGACACCCCCATGGCGTGCAGCTCCGGCTCGACGTAGCCGGCCCCGACCGCGACCGTGAGCCGGCCGCCGGAGAGCACGTCCACCGAGGTGAGCTGTTTCGCCAGCAGGACCGGCTGGCGCTGCGGCAGCACGATCAGGCCGACCCCGAGGCGGACCCGGCTCGTCACGGCCGCGAGGTGGCTCAGCGTGACCATCGCTTCGAGCCGCGGTGGGTTGCCCTCGCCGGCCGGGAGCGCGATGTGGTCGCCGACCCAGAGCGACTCGAAGCCCACCTCCTCGGCCAGCCTCGCCCGCCGCGCCAGGACGGCGGGATCGACGTTGCGGTCGCGGTGCAATCCGTACAGACCGAACTTCATGTGATCAGCGAACTACACGGGCGGGCCCATCTCAAGCCCCGGGCCGATCCGCGGTACGCCCGTCCGGCCAGGGGTAATACCCGATCATGACGGACCTCGACCGGCCCCTCGCCCCGGACGTGCCGGCGGCGCCGCACAGTGCCAGCGGCGAGCGGGTGACCACGTTCGACCTCGGTGAGGTGGCGCCGCCGGCCCGCCCCGCCCGGCGCTGGGTCCCGCGGCGGGTGGTGGCGACGCCGCCGGCCTACGACCATCCGCACGGCCTGCGGATCATGGCGCTGGTCGAGGCGCAGGGCATCGAGGTGGAGCGGCTGCGCAGCGCCCGGCTGACCGGGATCCGGGGTGAGAACGACCGGGAGACGTACGCCCGGGCGAAGAGCACCATGGCGATCGTGGTGAGCCCGCCGTCGCGCCGCCGCCTGCAGCCGATCGCGCCGAGCGCGGACTGGCGGTTCGACCTCGCCGAGGGCTGCCCGGCACACTGCCAGTACTGCTACCTGGCCGGATCGTTGTCCGGGCCGCCGGTCACTCGTGTCTACGCCGACCTCGACGACATCCTCGGCGGGCTCGCCGACTATGCCGGGCGTGGCACGATCACCAGCCGCCGGCAGGCGAGAAAGCACGAGGGTACGACGTTCGAGGCGTCCTGCTACACCGATCCGCTCGCGCTGGAGCACCTGACCGGCAGCTGGCGGCGCGCCGTCGAGCACTTCGGCGCCTGGGACGCACCGGTTCAGCTGCGCTGGACCACCAAGTTCGACGACGTGGACACGTTCGTCGGGCTCGCGCACCACGGGCGTACGCGGGTGCGGTTCAGCGTCAACTGCCTGCCGGTGACGACCCGGTTCGAGGGAGGCACGAGCCGCCTGCGGGACCGGCTGGCCGCGCTGCGCCGGCTCGCCCTCGACGGCTACCCGGTCGGCCTCACCATCGCGCCGATCATGCCGGTCGACGACTGGCGGGCCGCCTACGGCGAGCTCATCGCCGAGGTGGCGGCGGCCGTCGACGGCGTACCCGATCTGGATCTGACCGCCGAACTGATCACCCACCGCTTCACGCCGGGCAGCAAGGACGTGCTGCTCGGCTGGTACCCGCGCACCCGGCTGGAGATGGACGAGGAGCTGCGGTCCCGCAAGCACGGCAAGTTCGGGGCGGTCAAGTACGTCTATCCGGCCCCGGTCATGGCCGACCTGCGCGGCTGGTTCGAGGCCGAGATCGCGCGGCGGCTCCCCGGCTGCCGCATCCTCTACTGGACCTGACTCACCATCGCGGGCCGCGGGCCAGGCGGATCGGCCCGGTCACGGTGGCGATGTCGACGTCGGCGCCGCGCTGACGGACCACGATCTCGCCGTCCCGCGCCAGCTCGGCGGCCACCTCCCGCGCCGTGTCCATCAGCTCCCGCCACGACTCACCGCCGACGGCCCGGGCCGCGTCGCTCGGGCAGATGGTGGCGTCGGCGCGGCGATGCCACAGCAGCGCACGCATGGCGGCCGCCAGCCGGACGCGCTGATCGCCGCCCTCCCCCAGCGCCACCTCGGCGTCCCGCACCCGCCGCCCGGCCGCCGCCGGATCGCCGGAGGCGAGCTCCCCCGCGGCCGCCTCCGGACCGCTGCGGGCGCGTTCCCGCGCGGCCGCCAACTCGGCCTCCAATTCCCGGCGCAGGGACTCCATCCCGCCATTGTCCCAGGCGGCCGGGTTTCCGCTGCTCACGGGCGGGCCGGCATCCCACCGTCCCAGATCGGCCGGGCATCGTTGCGGGGCCCGCGCCCGCTGCCGAGGCTGGATGGCGAGGCGGGGCCACACGGGGGGCCTCCGCCGCGGAAGGGAGGCGGCTCAGCCTCGCTGCTCGATCAGGATCGGCTCGCCGGTCACCGTGACGGTGTCGCCGGGGCTGAGCGCGGCGCCGGTGCCGTCCAGCCGGCGGACCGCCACGGCCCGGGGGCCCGCCGTGGTGGTGACGGTGCCGCGCACGGCCCAGCGGATCACGGCGGTGTAGCCGCGGTCCGGTTCGGTGACGGCGAACTCGCACTGCCACACCTCCTCGGGCATCGAGATCGCCGGGCCGTGGCCGCAGGAGCGGGTGCTCGCGTGGGACAGCCAGCCCTGCAGCCGCTCCACCGCGAGGGCGGCCGGCGTGGGTGCGCCGCCGTCCGGCTGCAGCACCAGCGGGATCTTCTCGCCGCCCCAGTTGTAGAAGTACATGCGCTCGACGTTGAAGATCCGGGCGTAGACCCCGGCCAGGAAGAAGCGTGCCGCATAAGCGCGCGCCGTCATCGGGTCGAGGGGCTTTTCGAGCCTTATCGCGTACGTCGTCCCGGTACTCCACACCGGAGGATGCACCCCGGCGCCGTGCAGCGTCCTGTCGATCTCGCCGGCCAGCTCGATCAACGTCTCGGGCGGGTCGGCCGCGGTGCGCTGATGCAGCTTGACCCCGGCGGCGTCGCAGTGCCGGTAGCCGCCCGCCGCGGCGAAGCGGGTGACCGTCTCCCGGCCCGCAGGCTGCCACAGCTCGCCCATGCCCGGGCAGACCACGACCGCCCGCGGGTCGGCGCTGCGGATCCGGGTGCTCGCCCGGCGGGTCATCTCGGCGAGCCGTTCCGGTGTGCCCGCGAAGAACCGGCTGTCGTTGCCGAAGACCCACAATTCGTACGCCTCGATCCGGCCCCGGTAGCGATCGACCACGGCCTGCACGTACGCGTCCCAGTCGGCGAGGTCGTCGGGCGGCGCGGCGCGGGTGCCGTCCGGATAGACCGACAGCGCGCCGGACGGGCTGGCCCAGGCGGGCGTGCCGCCGAACACGAACAGGACCGGCAGACCGGCCCGCTCGGCGCCGCCGACCAGGCGGTCCAGCACCGTCCAGTCGTACTCGCCGCGGGCCCGCTGGATCTCCGCCCACCGGGTGCCGCCGTCCCACAGCCGGACCGCGCCCACCCGGAACGAGGGCATCGTGCCGGTCGCGCTGTTGATCGTCACGCCGAACAGCTCGCGCGGGACCGGCTGGGCCGGGCGGGTCCAGACCGGGCCGGCGATCGGCGCGCCGGTCGGGGACGGGCCGGGGCGTGGCGGCGGACCGCCGGAGGCGGCCATCGACAGCACGACGGCGAGGGCCGTGGCGAGCAGGGCGGCGGAGGGGAAGGTGAACCGCCGCCAGCGCGGAGACTCCCGCACCGGGCTTCCGGAGGTCGCGCTGCCGGATATCCGGCTTTCGGGCGCCGGGCTCTCGGGCGCCGGGCTTACCGGGATCGCGTTGTCGGATATCGGGCTTCCGGAGATCGGGCTTACCGGCGCCGGGCTTTCGGATGCCGCCGCTTCGGACCAGGTGCGGAAGAGGCGGGCCAGCTCCCGGTCGGTCGCGCCGCACGCGCGCGCGATGCGCTCGGCCGTGCCGAAGTCGCCGGGTACGGAGTGGCCGGTGCAGTAGCGCTGCACCCCCGACTTGCTGATGTGCGCCCTGCGAGCGATCGACTCGTAGGTGCGGCCGCTGCGCTCCTTGAGCTGCAGCAGCAGTTCCCCGAACTCTCCCCGTCGCGTTGCCACCTCAGCGACCTCCGGGCTCGTGTCCACCGGTCCACGACGGAGTGTACAAACACCTATCGACGGCTATCGGTGGATCGTGGCCGCCCGGCGGTTGAGGTAGCGCTGCTCCGGCAGGCTCGCCGTGAGCCGGGCCGCGAGCCGATATTCGGTACGGGCGGCGTCCGCGTCCCCGGCCAGGTCCAGCAGATGGGCGCGGACCGCGTGCAGGCGGTGATGCCGGTGCATGGCGGGGTCGGCCGCCAGCGGCTCCAGCATGGCGAGACCGGTCGCCGGGCCGTGCGCCATGGCCGCGGCCACCGCGTGGTTGAGGGTGACGGCCGGGCTCGGGGCGACCCCGCCGAGCATGTCGTACAGCACGCTGATCTGGAGCCAGTCGGTCTCCTCGTACGTCCGGGCCTCGGCATGCACGGCCGCGATCGCGGCCTGCAACTGGAACCGGCCGACGTGGCCGCGCGGCAGCGTCCGCTCCAGCAGCGCGACGCCCTCGGCGATCAGGTCGGTACGCCACCGTGACCGATCCTGATCGGCGAGCGTGATCAGGTCGCCGGCGGCGTCGGCCCGGGCCGGGGACCGGGCGTGGGTGAGCAGCGTAAGGGCCAGCGCGCCGGTGACCTCGGCGTGGTCCGGGAGCGCCGCGGACAGCTGGCGCAGCAGCCGGATCGACTCCTCGGCGAGCCGGACGTCGATGAGCGACTCCCCCGACGTCCGCGTGTAGCCCTCGGTGAACACCAGATGGCACACGTCCAGGACGGCGGCGACCCGGGCCGGCAGCTCCTCCGGCGACGGCATGTCGAACCGGGCGCCGGCCTGGCGCAGCGCCGTCCGGGCCCGGCTGAGGCGCTGCGTCATGGTGCGCACCGGCACCAGGTAGGCGGCCGCGATCTCCGGCACGCTCAGCCCGGCCAGCGAGCGCAGGCAGAGCGCCACCTGCGACGGCCGGGTCAGCGCCGGATGGCAGCAGAGGAAGAAGAGCCGCAGCGTGTCGTCCCGGTCGGCGCCGGCCGCCTCGCTCACCGTCACCGGCCGTTGCGCCGCGTCGAGTGCTTCCCTTCGTACCCTTGCCGTCTCCGACCTGGCCCGATCGATCAGCCGGCGCCCGGCGACGGTGATCAGCCACGCACGCGGCGCGTCCGGAATCCCCTCGACCGGCCACTGGATCGACGCCGCCTCGGCGGCGTCCTGGAGAGCCTCCTCGCAGTCGCCGAGATCACCGAAGCGGCGCAGCAGCGCCCCGAGCACGTGCGGCGCCTCGGTGCGCCACACGTGCTCGAAAGCTTGATCGGTCACTGGTCGTCGCCGCCCGAAGCTTGATCGGTCACTGGTCGTCGCCGCCCGGCCACACGGGCTTTTGATCGGTCACTGGTCGTCGCCGCCCGGCCACATCAGCGGGCGCAGCTCGACGGTCTCGCCCGGGCCGGAGAACCGCGCGGCGACCCGCTCGGCCCGCTCCCGGCTCTCGACGTCGATGAGGAAGAACCCGGCGAGGTGCTCCCTCGATTCCGAGTACGGGCCGTCGCCGGCCAGCGGCTCGCCGTCGCGCCAGCGGTAGAGCCGGGCCTCGCCGGGCGCGCCGAGCGCCTCGCCGCCGAGAAGCTCGCCGTTGGCGCTCAGCTCGGCCATCACGTCCTCGAACTCGGCGTTCAGGCTCTTCCTGGTCTCCTCCGGCAGAGCTTGATGGGCGGCCAGGTAGTCGCTCGTCGGGTGTCCCCAGGGCTGCGGGTTCGAGTGGATCAGGATGACGTATTTCATCGGGGTCCTCCCAGCGCGAGCGACGGTGGTTCCGTCGCTCATGGGGTACGTCGGAGCGGGGATGCGGATGTCGACACCCTATTTTTTCGACGGGGCCGGCGGGGGCGGGGATTCGCCTGCGGGGTGCTCCCCTGCCGGTGAGCAGGCGTGGCGCTGCCGAGGTCAGCATCACGAGGATCACGCCGGGAAGGACCAGGCCCGTCAGCAGGCCGCCGGTGAGCAGCAGAGCGGGCAGCGGTGGTCCGAAGTGCTCGTCGGACAGGACGGTCACGACGCCGGTCAGCATGGAGCCGAGCACGGTGTAGCCGACCATGGCGAACGAGGCCACCGAGAACGACATGCTGAACGCCGGCGCGTGACCGCTCGTCCTGTCCCGGCGCCTCCTCAGCCACTCGATGAAGAGCGCCGTCGCGGCCACGGCGAAAGGAATCACGAAGACCGAACCGCTGAGCCAGCCCGGCGGTGGACCGATGAAAGAGACGGCGAGGAACTCACTGGTGGCGCTCACCAGCAGCAGCGCGACCGTGAGTGTCACGCCGTAGACGAGAAACCGGGTCAACCGGTGCAGGTGTCCGGCGGCCCGGCGGAACGAATCCCCGGTGTCGTCGGCACGCTCCACCGACGTGGCGGCCAGCCGGCACAGACCCGTGACGACGGCCGCGCCCCCGACGGCCAGCATGCCGCCGGCGGGCATCGACTCCAGCCATACCCGGGCGCAGGCCTCGTCGTCCTGACCACCGACGACGACTCCGTAGAGATAGCTGTCGAAGGCGAGGACGACGAAGGCCGACGACAGCAACGTGATCGCCTGGACGTCGCGAAGGTCGGGGCGGCCGAGCAGGTAGACGATGCCGGTGAAGACGAAACCCGCAAGCACACCGGCCAGCTGCGAGTTGGCCGTCGCCGCCGCGGCGACGTCCCAGCCGTTGGGCAGACACACCGAATCATCCATGGCCCCTCCACGGAAGATGGTGCCCCACGAAGCGAGATTGTTCGATCACTCGATCGGGCTGCCGGTGTCGGGAGGCGGATGAGGCCTCGACGCGGCGGCTGGGTGCGGGCTGACCCGGGTGGAGGGACCTCGGTGACTTGCTAGCCGACGGCTTTCAGGAAGTCCGAGTAGAACAGGCCCAGGCCGGCCGCCACGCAGACGCCGGCCACGGTCCAGAAGCGGACCACGATGTTGACCTCGCTCCAGCCGGCCAGCTCGAAGTGGTGGTGCAGCGGCACCATGCGGAAGACCCGCCGGCCGGTGGTGCGGAACGAGACGATCTGGATGACCCAGGTGATCGTGATGATGAAGAAGAGGCCGCCGATCAGGATCGAGAGCAGCGTGGTGCGGGTCGCCACGGCGAGGCCGCCGATGAGGGCGCCGAGGCCGAGCGCGCCCACGTCGCCCATGAAGATCCGCGCCGGGGAGGTGTTCCACCAGAGGAAGCCCACGCAGGCGCCGGCGGCGGCCGCCGCGATCATGGCGATCTCGAGGGGGTCGCGGACCTGGTAGCAGTAGTCGGTCGCGCGGGCGTACGCCTCGTCGGCGCACCAGTGCCGGTACTGCCAGTACCCGATCGCCGCGTATGCGGCGAGCACCAGCGTCGACGCGCCGGTGGCCAGGCCGTCCAGGCCGTCGGTGAGGTTCACGCCGTTCGACATCGCGGTGATCACGAAGACGAAGACCATGACCGAGCCGACCTTGCCGACGTCCAGCCAGCTGATGTCCCTGATGAACGAGATGTACTCGCTGGACACGGTCTGGCCGTTGGTGCTCGCCGCGGAGAGCGCAACGATGCCGAACACGGTGCCGATGATCGCCTGGCCGAGCAGCTTGCCCTTGGCGGACAGCCCGTCGGAGTTGCGCTTGCGGACCTTGAGGAAGTCGTCGACGAAACCGACCGCGCCGCAGAAGACGAAGAGGCCGAGCAGGACCAGGGCCGTCATGGTCGGCCTCTCCTGCGCGATCTGGCGCTCCGGCAGCGTGGTCAGGGCCACGTGCCCGGCGACGTACGCCACGAGGGTCGCCAGGATGAAGACGACGCCGCCCATCGCGGGGGTGCCCTTCTTGCCCTCGTTCGACGCGAGCCCGAGCGAGCGGATCGGCTGCCCGGCCTTGAGCGCGCTGAAGACCCGGATCGCCACCGGCGTGAGGAGCAGCGAGACGACGAACGCGACCGCCGCCGCGACGATGACCGCCCTCACGGGCGCGACTCCACGGCCAGGTCGGCATCAACGATCATGGGGCAAGATCTTGCCACCCTGCTGCGGCCCTCCGCCGACCCGGACCGGCTTAACCCTAAACACTTGCGTCCAGGTGCCGATCATCTGCACGAAGGGCATCGGGCCGCCGGCCGGGTGCCTCGTGGTGATGGACGGGGAGTATGCGGGAGAGGCCGGTAGCGGGCGACGAGGGCTTCAGCCTCATCGAGATCATCGTGGCTCTGACGATCATCAGCGTCACCCTGCTCGCCGCCACCCCGTTCTTCGTCGCCAGCCTCAACAACGTCAACGCGCAGCGCGGGCGGCAGGCGGCGATCCAGGTCGCCAACACCGCCATCGAGCAGGTGCGCGGGCTGCAGGGCAGCGCGCTGCTCAGCGGGCGCAGCAAGAGCGCGACCCAGAAGCAGTTCGACGCCGCGCCGCAGTCGATGGCCGTCTACCTCGCGACGATGGCGGTCGAGGGCGACTCGACGATCACCGACGCCGCGTCGACCGAGGGCGAGGACGCGCCGATCCCCACTTCGGCGCAGCAGATCACCGTCGAGGGGACCACCTACACCCAGAACGTGTACGTCGGGGCGTGCGAGATCTATCTGATCAAGACGAGCAACGGCGAGTGCGTCTATCCGCTGGGCGCGGACGCGCCGACCGACACCACCAAGATCCTGCGGTTCTTCCGGGTGGTGGTGCTCGAGACCTGGCCGGACCGGGCGTGCAACAGCACCAGCGGCAGCGGCATCTGCGAGTACATCACCTCGACGCTCGTGGCCCGCGCCTCCGAGCCGATCTTCGACTTCCACCGGGCCTCCCCCACGGTGCTCACCACGACCGTCTACTTCTACCGGAACGTGGAGGGGTCGTATCAGCTGGAGGCCCGTGGCGGATATCTGCCCAACACCTGGACGCTCGCGGCCGGCAGCCCCAAGCTGCCGGACGGGCTCTCGATCTCCAAGTACGGCGTCATCGCCGGTTCCGCGTCGGTGGCCGGCACCACCAACCTGAGCGTGACGGTCACCGACAACCAGGGCCGCACCGACACCGAGCCGGTCGCGCTGAAGGTGGTGCTGCCGCCGGCGATCACCGTGCCGGCCACCACGAGCCGCGTCGGCGAGACCGTCAGCCTGCAGGCGACCGGGACGCAGGGGGTGCCGGCGTACAGCTACACCGCCACGAACCTGCCGCCGGGCCTGACCATGGCCAAGAAGACCGGGCTCATCACGGGTACGCCGACCACGGCCGGCACGTACACCGTGACGTTCACGATCGCCGACGCCAACGCCGTGACCGGGACCCTGACCTACACCTACGTCGTCAACCCCGGCCTCACCCTGGCCACCATCGCCGACCAGACGATCGCCCTGGGCGACTCCGTCGACCTGACCGCGGCGGGGATCGGCGGGGACGGCAAGTACACGTACAGCGCCACCGGCCTGCCGACCGGGAACTCCGTCAAGATCAACGCCAAGAACGGCTCGATCTCCGGCAAGCCGACCGCGACCGGCCGGTTCCTGCCGACGATCACGGTCACCGACGGCACCGGCGCCACCGCGAGCCAGGAGGTCGCCATCATCGTGACCACCACGAGCTCGCTGATCTTCACGGCGCCCTCGCTGACCGCGCCCGACCGGACCACCGCCAGGAACGCCTCGGTGTCGCTGACGCTCGCCACGAACGGCGCGCTGCTCGGCCTGTCGCCGGTGGTGACAGTGACCGGGCTGCCGGCCGGGCTCACCTTCAACGCGCTGACCGGGGTCATCTCCGGCAAGCCGACCACGGCGGGCCGGTACACGGTCACCGCGACCGCGACCGGCCTGTCCAGCAACGCCAGCAACCTGACCTTCATCTGGACCGTGACATGACCGAGGGGCGAAATCTCGACCGCGGCATGACCGAGGGGCGAAATCTCGACCGCGGCATGACCGAGGGGCGAAATCTCGACCGCGGCATGACCGAGGACGAGCGCGACGACGCCGGCTTCACCCTGCTCGAACTGCTGGTCGGGATGGGGCTGATGAGCGTCGTGATGGTGATGGTGGTGGGCGGGCTCTTCGAGGTCTACTCGAACGTCAACCGCGCGGACGGGCTGGCCAGCGCCCGGGAGCAGATCCAGACCGGTTTCCGGCGCCTCGACAAGGAGATCCGGTACGCGAACTGGCTCTCCAAGGCCGGCAAGGTCGGCGGCAACCACTACCTGGAGTTCGCCACCCTGAACGGCTGCCGCCAGCTCGTCTACAGCAACGGCGCGCTCACGCTGGCGACCTGGAACCCGACGGCCACCACCAAGCCCGGCACGCCGATGACGATCGCCACCGACCTGACGCTGAGCACCGGCGTGGACCCGTTCACCGTCATCCTGCCCGGCGACACCCCGTACGCCACGGCCGATGCGGGCACCACCGGCACCGGCACCGGCTACGTGCCGCAGCACAGCCAGCTGCGGCTGCGGGTCACCGCCAAGTACGCGACCGTCACGATGCCGGTGGACATGCTGTTCACGGCGCAGAACACCACGTCGTACAACGTCTTCGGCAACAACCGCGAACTCCTCGACAACGACTGCAGCAAGGGAAGGCCGTCATCATGAGGCTGACGACGCTCCGCAACGACGAGGGCTCGCTGCCGATGGCGATGCTCCTCATCACGGTCGTACTGTCGATCTCCGCGTTCCTGGTCCCGCTCGTGGTCCGGCAGACCGCGGCCACCAAGAACATCGCCGAGCGCACGACCATGCTCGACGCCGCCCAGGCCGGCATGGACGTGATGATGGCCCGGGTCCGGGCCGCCGCCGACGTGGAGACCCGCGAGGGCTACCTGGAGAACATGCCGCCGTGCGTCCTCAGCGGCGACGCCGGGGTCTCCGACGCCTCCGAGCGGCTCGCCTACCAGGTGACGGTCACCTACTACGACGCGGAGGGCGCCGCGCTGTCCTGCCCGGTCACCGACGTGCCGACCACCGCCAAGGTCGTCTCGGTCGGCACGGTCGGCTCGCTCAAGCGCACGCTGTCCGCCACCTACGTCTTCTCCACGAGCAACACGAACATCCCCGGCGGCCAGATCCGGATCTCCAGCTCGACCCTGGGCAACCAGTGCATGGACTCCGGCTCCAGCAAGGCCCCGGCGGCCGGCAAAGCGCTCGTCATGGCGACCTGTGACGGCAGCAGCCGCCAGCAGTTCGGTTACACGGCCGACCTCTACCTGAAGCTGATCGGCTCGGAGTCGACCGGCGCCGACGACGGGATGTGCCTCTACTCGGGCGCCACCCACGCCAACGGCAACCCGCTGGTCTTCCAGCCCTGCCCGGCCACCACCCCGGCGACGTCGACCTTCCAGTGGAGCCTGGACGGCAACAGCCTGTTCCACTCGGCCAGCCCGTCCAAGGCCGTCGAGAACTTCTGCATCAACGTCGTCAGCCCGGGAACGGCGGGCGGCGCGGTCGCCCTCGGCACCTGCACCACCTCCGCCACCAAGACGGTCTGGCGCTCGGCCCCCGGCGTGGGCGCGGGGATGGCCGGCGACAACACCTACCAGCTGGTCAACTATGCCCAGTTCAGCCGCTGCCTCGACGTGACCGGTAAGTCGATGAGCGCGACGTACATGATCACCTGGTTCTGCAAGCAGGCGCCCAACGGCGTTGTCGACTTCAACCAGCAGTGGGTGCACCCGGTCCCGGACGCCTCCAAGAAGGAGGTGTCGGCCACCGGCCCGATCATCGTGAACAACTACACCAGCACCAGCAACTCGGTCAGCGCCTGCTCGACGCCGACCGCGAAGGGCTGCGCCAACAACTACTGCCTCAAGTCGCCGGGCACCGCCACGTCGAGCTCCTGGGTGACAGTGGAGTCCTGCTCGACCACGGCGGCGCAGGCCAAGAACTACCTGCAGTGGACCGTCTACCACGACACCGGCGACTACGCGACCAGCTACCGGATCAAGGACTACAAGGGCAACTGCCTGCAGCCGACCCGGCAGTCCGACACCTCCTACACGGCGCCCGGCAGCGACCTGCACACCGACGGCACGAGCAAGGTGAAGGTCGTCACCTGCAACTCCTCGGAGCTGCAGAAGTGGAACGCGCCCGCGAACATCAGCAAGCCGACGCCGCTGACCGACCTGATCGAATCCTGAGCAACCAGGGGCTCTCGGTGATCCACCCGCCGTGGTAGTCTCTCCGCGTTGCAGTTTTGATTTTCCGTGGACGTTCTCGGCGCCTGATGGGTGATCTCAACCCGTTCGGGCGCTTTTTTCGTCTGTCGGCGCGGGTGATCAATGCCGCGGCGTGCGAGGTTGCATAGTGCAATCTCGAACAGCCTGCGAAGGAGCAGACATGGTTACTGGTGTCGTGAAGTGGTTCAACGCGGACAAGGGCTTCGGCTTCATCACCCCGGACGGTGGCGGCGCTGACGTGTTCGCCCACTTCTCCGCGATCCAGTCGAGCGGGTACCGCAGCCTCGAGGAGAACCAGAAGGTCGAGTTCGAGATCACCCAGGGTCAGAAGGGCCCGCAGGCGGAGAACATCCGCCCGCTCTGATCTTCGAAAGCGGAACCGAGCGAAACGGACGGCGGTCTCTCTCAGAGGCCGCCGTCCGGCGTCGGGAACGACACCTCGACCGTCAAGCCGTCCTTCCCCGTCGACGACGCGGTGATCAGCCCGTCGTGCGCCTGCGTGATGGATCGGGCGATCGACAGCCCCAGCCCCGCCCCGCCGCTGTGGTCGATCCGGGTGGCCGCCCGCCGCCGGAACGGCTCGAACAGCGCGGCCACCTCTTCCGGCGGCACGTCGTCGCCGGTGTTCGCCACGACCAGCGCCGGTTCGCCGCCGACCCGGACGTCGATGGTCCCGCCCGGCCGGTTGTACTTGATCGCGTTCTGGACCAGATTGGTCACCAGGCGTTCCAGCAGGACCTTTTCCCCCACCACCGTACGCGGGTCCAGGCGACTGGCGATCGTCAACCCGGCGTCGGCGGCCCGTGCGCGATGGGCGGCCAGAACCTCGGCGGTGATCTCGTCGAGCCGCAGCGGCTCCCGCGCCACCAGGCCCCGGTCGCTCTCGCTCAGTGTCAGCAGCCCTTCGATCAGCCGCTCGTTGCGCTCGTTCGTGGACAGCAGCTGATCGGTGAGCAGGTCGAGCTGGTCCGGGGTGAGCTCGCCGGCCATCGAGACCTCGATCAGCGTCCGCTGCACCGCGAGCGGGGTGCGCAGCTCGTGCGAGGCGTCGGCGGCGAACCGGCGCTGAGCTTCGTAGCCGACCGCGATCCGGTCCATCATCTCGTCGATGGTCCGGCCGAGCACGGCCAGCTCGTCCCGGCCCGGGCCGGGGCGCAGCCGGTGACCGAGGTTCTGCGGGCCGACGTGGGCGATCACCGCGACGACGTCCCGCAGCGGGCGCAGGCACCAGCGGACGAGCGGGTAGCAGAGGGCCAGGCCGGCTGCGAGCACGAGCAGCAGGGCGAGGTAGCCGGTGAGGCTCGGATACTTGTAGAAGACCAGGCAGGCGCCGCCGTCCGGGACCCGGCCCGGCTCGGTGAGGCACCACTGCGGCCCGAACTGGAACCAGAGCGTCACCACCCGGTCGGCGATCGGCCCGGCGAACTGCCCGCCGGCCAGCAGCAGCGCGCAGAGCAGCAGGATCCGCCGGGTCATGCGCCGAGCCGATATCCGGCCCGGCGCACGGTGTGCAGCACCGGCGGATCGCCGAGTTTGCGGCGCAACGTCATGACCGTCATCCGGACCGTGTTGGTGAACGGGTCGGCGTGCTCGTCCCACGCCTGCTCCAGCAGCTCCTCGGAGCTGACCACCCGCCCGCCGGCGCGCAGCAGCACGTGCAGCACGGCGAACTCCTTCGACGACAGCGACAGCAGGTTCCCGTCGCGGGAGGCGGTGTGCCGGGTGCTGTCCAGCACGATCCCGTCCTGTTCGAGCACCGGTGGCAGCGCGGCGACCGAGCGGCGGGCCAGCGCCTGCACCCGGGCCGCGAGCTCGGCGAACGCGAACGGCTTCGTCAGGTAGTCGTCGGCGCCGAGGCCGAGCCCTTCGACGCGGTCCCGGATCCCGGCCGCGGCGGTCAGCATCAAGATCTTGGTGTCCTGCTTCTCGCCGATCACCCAGCGGCACAGATCGTCCCCGGTACGGCCGGGCATGTCACGGTCGAGGACCGCCACGTCGTAGCGGTTCACGCCGAGCCGTTCGAACGCGGCGTCGCCGTCGTAGACCACGTCGACCGCCATCGAGAGCCGGCGCAATCCCTGGGCCACCGCGTCGGCCAGCAGTTGTTCGTCGTCGGCCACCAGCACGCGCATTCCTCGTCCCCTCCCCCGCCGTCGCCCAGACTCGCACACCTTCCGTCAGCGGCGGATAAGGAAGCCGATGACGGTCGCCGGACGGCCGTCTCCCGACCATGACTGCATGCTCTCTCGGATTCTGGTCCCCCTGGCGGTGGTGGCCGCCGTTCTCAGCGCTCCCCGGCCCGCCCTGGCGATCGCGAACGGCGCGGACGCCCGTACCGGAGCCTTTGATTTCTCGGTCCTGCTGGAAATGACCGGGTTGCCCGCGGACGGCGGCGGCACCAGGGACAGCTCCTGCTCCGGCGCGCTCATCGCCCCCAGCTGGGTGATCACCGCGGGCCACTGCTTCCGCGACGCGTCCGGGCAGCGGGTCGGCCGCACCGTCGCCGAGAAGACCACCGCCATCATCGGACGGACCGCTTTGAAGACCTTTCATGGGTACGAGGTGAGCGTCGTCGCCGTGCACCAGGCCGCCCACACCGACGTGGCGCTGGCCGAACTCGCCTCGCCGATCACCGGCATCACCCCGATCCCGCTCGCCACCACCGCCCCGATCACCGGCGAAGTCCTCCGCCTGACCGGTTTCGGCCTGACCGCCGACGGCACCCCGCCGAGCCGCATGCAGACCGGCCTGTTCACGGTCGGCGGAGTGAACGAGTCCACGCTCGAAGCCTCCGGCCGTTCCCCGCACGCCGACACCAGCCCCTGCCCGCACGACTCCGGCGGCCCCTACTTCCGGGAGGAGCCGCTCGCCCTGGTGGCGGTCGTCAGCACCGGTCCGGGCTGCCCTCATCCCGGCCCGGACTACAGCGCCCGGGTCGACAACCTCGGCGAGTGGATAGCCGGCACCATGACGCCGTCGTCCTGGCGCCCGTGGACCGCGGCCGGCGTTCTTGTGGCTGCCGCCGTCCTCGTCGCCATCGGCTATCGTCGGGCCCATGTCCGGCCCCGGAGACGTGCCCCCGGAGATCCTGCTGCGTTTGCGGCCGATCTGTCTCGCGCTCCCTGAGGTCTACGAGGAGCCCGCCTGGATCGGCCTCCGCTGGCGCATCCGCAAACGGACGGTGGCCCACGTCTACGTCCCCGACCCGTCCCGTTTCCCGGTCTACGCCGCCCACATGGTCGCCGGCGAACCCCCGGCCGTCCTGACCTTCCGCGTCCCCCTCGACGACCTGGACGGCCTGATCGCCTCGGGTCCGCCCTTCTTCAGGGCGCCGTGGGGCACGAACGTGGCGGCCGCCGTCCTGAACGACGACACCGACTGGGTGGAGATGGCCGAACTGCTGACCGACAGCTACCGCGAGATGGCCCCCAGGTTCCTCGCCGCCCGCGTGTGATGATCCACCGGTGTGCCCCACACCGCGTGTTGACTTCCGGTTCAATCCGCACCCCAACTCAACACGCAACCGAGAGCCCC
>NZ_JBFAAR010000003.1:247386-742132 GCF_040639855.1 Actinoplanes sp. NPDC023714 | reverse complement strand
CCCACCGCGTGTTGACTTCCGGCTCAATCCGCACCCCAACTCAACACGCAACCGAGAGCCCCCACCGCGTGTTGACTTCCGGCTCAATCCGCACCCCAACTCAACACGCAACCGAGAGCCCCCACCGCGTGTTGACTTCCGGCTCAATCCGCACCCGAACTCGACACGCCGGCTTGCCATAACCGACGGCCACGCACGGTGGCGAGTCACCGATCCTGCCGGGCCTCGCCTCTCTGCCACCATGGACGGGTGAGATCGACGGTGCCGGGGTGGGCCCTGCTGTCCTCGGCGGCGGCGCCCGTCCTGCTGATCGGCGGGTGGACGCTCGCGGCCGGGCTGCAACCCGGCGGCTTCGACAGCACGGCCTCGACGATCAGCGCGCTGGCCGCGCACGGCGCCACCGACCGGTGGGTCATGACGGCGGCCCTCGCCGGCGTCGGGATCTGTCACGCGGTGACCGCGCGGGGCCTCTCCCCCGCCGCCCTCCCGGGCCGGATCGTGCTCGCCCTCGGCGGCGTGGCGACGGTGCTGGTGGCAGCGTTCCCGCTGCCGGTCACCGGTTCCTCACCACAGCACGCGGTCGCGGCCTCGGCGGCGTTCGGGGCGCTGGCGGTGTGGCCCGCGTTCGCCTGGCGCCGCGACGGTCGCGGTCCGCGGGCGCTGCGGCCGGCCGTGTCGCTCGCTGCCGCGGCCGTGCTCCTCGGACTGGTCGCCTGGTTCGCCGTCGCGCTCGGCACCGGCCGGGCCGGCCTCGCCGAACGCGTGGCCGCCGGCGCGCAGGCGCTCTGGCCTCTGGCGGTCGTCCTGTCCTGCCGATCGGCCCTTGCGGACCGGGGATGTTGTCGATAGAAAGCTGTCCATGGCGTCCACGGATGATCAGACCACCGCTCCCGACCTCAAGCCCGAGGTGCCGCACGCCGCGCGCATCTGGAACTACTGGATGGGCGGCAAGGACAACTTCGCCGCCGACCGGGCCGCCGGGGACGGCGTCGCGCAGGTGTATCCGGAGATCGTGCTGATGGCGAAGCAGTCCCGGAAGTTTCTGATCCGGGTGGTACGGCATCTGACCGCGGAGGCCGGGATACGGCAGTTCCTGGACATCGGGACCGGGTTGCCGACCATGCAGAACACGCACGAGGTGGCTCAGGGGATCGCGCCCGAGTCGCGGGTGGTCTACGTCGACAACGATCCGCTCGTGCTGGTGCACGCCCGGGCGCTGATGGCCGACACGCCCGAGGAGGGGCGCACCGTCCACGTCGACGCCGACTACCACGACCCGCAGAAGATCCTTGCCGAGGCGAGGAAGGTGCTCGACTTCGACGAGCCGATCGCGGTGATGTTCATGGGCGTGCTGGGCTACGAGCCGGACCTCGCGGTGGTGGCGTCGATCGTCGGCGAGGTGATGGACGCGACGCCGCCGGGCAGCTACCTGGTGCTGTGGGACGGCACCGACACCACGCCGGCCGTCGTGGAGGGCGCCGAACGGCTGGTGCGGAGCGGCGGGGTGCCGTACATCCTGCGCAGCCCGGACGCGATCGGCGGCCTGTTCGACGGCCTCGACCTGGTGGAGCCGGGCCTGGTGCAGCTCACCGCGTGGCGCCCGGACGCGGCGGTCGAGTGGCTTGACGCCTATGGGGCGGTAGCGAGGAAGCCGTGACCAGCCCCGACTCGTAGGCGGTGATCACCAGCTGGGCGCGGTCCCGGGCGTCCAGCTTCTGCAGCAGCCGGGTGATGTGGGTCTTCACCGTTCCGACACCGAGATACAGCTCTCCGGCGATCTCGGTGTTGGACAGTCCCCGGGCGATCAGCGTGAGCACCTCCCGCTCGCGGTCGGTGATCGGCAGGCCGGTGAACGCGGACGGGGACGTGCCGGCGAACGCCTCGATCAGCCGCCGGGTCACCCGGGGCGCCAGCAGCGCCTCCCCCTCGGCGACCAGTCGGATGCCGGTGAGCAGGTCGGCGGCCGTGGTGTCCTTGACCAGGAATCCGCTCGCCCCGGCCCGGAGCGCCGCATAGACGTACTCGTCCAGATCGAACGTGGTCAGGATGAGCACGCGCACGCCCGGGACGGAGGCGCTGATCTGCCTGGTCGCCTCGATGCCGTCCATCTCGGGCATCCGCACGTCCATCAGCACCACGTCGGGCCGGTGCTGCCGGGCCAGGGCGACGGCCTCCACCCCGTTGCCGGCTTCGGCGACCGGGTGGAATCCGGGTGAGGCGTCGAGCAGCGCCCGGAAACTCTCGCGCATCAGCGCCTGGTCGTCGGCGAGCAGTACCGCGATGTCGGTCACGAACCATCCTCGGGCGAGAAGGGGATCACGGCGAGCACCCGAAAGCCACGGCCTTCGGGGTTCGCCCCGGCGGTCAACGTTCCGCCGTACAGGGAAACACGCTCGCGCATGCCGATCAGGCCCTGCCCCCGCCGCCCCTTCGACGACGGCGGCCTGCCGCCGTCGTCGGTCACCTCGATGCGCACCGCGCCGTCGCCGCCGCGCACGCTGATCGCGCAGTGCGACGCGCCCGCATGCTTGATCACGTTGGTGAGCGACTCCTGCACGATGCGGTAGACGGTGAGGCCGAGCGCCGGCGGAAGATCGTCGACCCCGTCCACGGCGAGATCGATCTCGACGTCATATCGCCCCACTAAATCCGACAAATCGGAAATGTGGGGTGCGGGGTCCAGCGAGGCCGGATCGTCCTCGGTCCTCAAGACGTCCAGCAACCGGCGGATCTCCGTCAAGGCCGACCTGCTCGTCTTCTCGATCGCCTGGAGCGCGGCCCGCCCCTCCGCCGGCCGCTCCTCGGCGATGTGGTTCGCGACGGTCGCCTTCACCGCGATGAGGCTGAGGCTGTGCCCGACGATGTCGTGCAGCTCGCGCGCGATCCGCAGCCGCTCCTCGGCGACCATGTCGTGGGCCAGGCGCTGCGCGGCCTCGGCCTGCACCTCCCGCCGCCAGCGCATCAGCCGGCCGAGCGCCCAGGCCGTGACCAGCAGGACGACGACGACACCGAGTTCCACCTGCCACCACAGTGGAACCTCGCTGCGATCAGCAGCAGTGTCCAGAATACCCTGAGAAATCCGGAAATATAGTAGTGGGATGGTGATTGCTGCCGCAAGTAAGCCGCCAGCCAGCAGCCCAAAGGCGACAAATCGACCAACCGAGCAAGCCACTGTGTACAGCGCCAACCCCACCGGCAACCACGTCACCACGATGACCCCGACCCCGACCACCCCGAGCCCGGTCGCCAGAGTCGCCGCCACCAGCACGAACACGAACACCACCAGTGGCCGCCGGCGGCGGAACGTCAGCGGCATCGCCACCAGGACACCGGCCAGCCAGGCGATCGCGACCGGACCCTCGAACGCCGGCCCGGGCGGATCGAGGACCGCCGAACCGGCCAGATAGGTCATGAGGAGGGCGATGGCGAGATCCACGCGCCTCAAGCTACCGGCCCGGGACAGCCTCCGCGTCTGACCGTGGTCAGACGCGGAGGGAGCCTCAGCTGCGCCACGATCTTCCACATGATCGAGCTGCGAGAGCTGACCAAGAGGTACGGGACGAGGACCGCCGTCGACCGGCTGTCCTTCGAGGTGCGTCCCGGCGTGGTGACCGGTTTCCTCGGCCCGAACGGCGCCGGCAAGTCCACCGCGTTGCGCATGCTCCTCGGCCTGCACCGGCCCACCTCCGGCGAGGCGCTGATCGGCGGCCGGCGCTACATCGAGATCCGGCATCCGCTGCACGAGGTGGGCGCGGTGCTCGACGCCGACGCCGCCCACCCGGGCCGCACCGCGTTCACGCACCTGAACTGCCTGGCCCGGACGAACGGCATCGGCGAGCAGCGCGTCAGAGCCGTGCTGGACCAGGCCGGCCTCGCGAGCGTGGCGGGCAAACGCGTCGGCGGCTTCTCGCTCGGGATGCGGCAGCGGCTCGGCATCGCCGGCGCCCTGCTCGGCGACCCCGCCGTGATCGTCCTCGACGAGCCGGTGAACGGCCTCGACGCGTCCGGCGTCCGCTGGATCCGGAAGACGCTGCGGGCGCTCGCGGCCGAGGGCCGGACCGTGCTGCTCTCCAGCCACCTGATGACCGAGATGGCGCTGACCGCCGACCGGGTGTTGATCGTCGGCCGGGGCCGGCTCATCGAGGACGCCTCGGTGGCCGAGTTGACGGCCCGGCACGGCAGCACGCTCGAGGACGCCTATCTGGAGCTGACCGACGAGGAGGTCGAGTACCGATGACCCACGCCATCGCCGCCGAGTGGATGAAGGTGCGCACCCTGCGCTCTACCTGGGCCCTGCTGGCCGGTGGCGTGATCGCCACCGGGGTGGGCGCGCTGATCCTGTTTCTGCTGGTCGGCTCGTACGACGCGGCGTCCGCGGCGGACCGGGCCAACTTCGAGACCGCCGATCCGACGGTGGTGACCATGCCGTTCGTGATGTTCTTCGTCGGTGCGATCGGGGCCATGCTGATCACCAGCGAGCGGACTCCGGCCCTGCTCGCCGTGCCGCAGCGCCGCGTCCTGCTCAGCGCGAAGGCGGTGGTGGCCGGCCTGATCGGGCTCGGCTGCGGCGCCCTGTTCGCGCTCCTGGCCTTCGCCGACGCCCGGCTCATGCTCGGCGACCGCCCGGCGCCGATCAATCCGTGGCCGCAATGGACCGACGCCGTGCCGACCGTCCTCTGCGCGACCCTGATCATGGTGGTGACCTGTCTCGTCGCGCTCGGCTTGGGCACGGTCCTGCGGTCGACGGCGGCGGCGATCACCACGCTCGGCGCGCTCGTCCTCGTCTGCCCGATCTTCGCCCACTTCCTGCCGGCGGTCTGGCAGCTGCGGTTCGCGTCGGTCCTGCTGCCCAACCTGACGCCGCAGCTGGCCGGAAGCGATCACCCCTACCTGCTGTCCCAGGGCGGCGCCGCGGCGGTGGCCGCGGTCTACGTGATCGTGACGCTCGGCCTCGGAGCGCTGAGTTTCCGTCACCGGGATCTGGCCTGAGATCCTTTCGGGTACGAGGGGAAGCCGCCGCCCGGCGGCTCCCCCTCCCCCGCGTCAGTCCAGGGTGCGCCGGCCCCGCTCGTCCGGGAAGTCGGCCTCGATCCGCTCCTTGCGGACCTCGCCACCGACCCGCTCCTCGTCGGTCACCGTCTCCTTGCCGAGCCGCACCCGCTCGACCGGGACGGCCTCGCGGTCGACGACCGGACGTTCGGCGTGCAGGGTCACCTCGTGCTCGGACTCGGTGAAGTCCGGCCCGGCGTACGCGTCACCCCGGTTGGCGTCGGTGATCGGCTCCCGCTCGAGGCGCACCTCCTCGCGCTGGACCGGCACCGAGACCTGCTCCTGCTCGGTCACCACGTACTTGCGCAGCCGGGCCCGGCCGGCCTGCTCGGTCTCGGTGCCGACGTTGAGCCGCTCCTCCGAGCGGGTCATGGCGCGCCCCTCGGAGGAGTGCGCGCCCTCGTAGCCGGAGGAGTGCGCGCCCTCGGAGGAGTACCCGTAGGAGTCCTCGGCCTGGTACGTCCGGTACGTCTCGTCCCAGTTCAGCCCGTAGTGCTGGTAGAGCCGGTCCACCTCGTCGCGGGACAGCGGCTCGTCGTGGTCGGCGTCGACGTTCGGCGCGTCCTTGACGGTCCGCTTCTCGAAGGGCAGCAGCACCTGGTCGCCGCGCAGGTCCGCGTTCTGCAGCGGGAACAGCGACTCGTTGAGTCCGAACAGGCCGGTGCGGACGCTGGCCCACGCCGGCCGGCCGCCGGCGTCGTTCCACACGGCGCCCACTTCGCCGATCTTGTCGCCGTCGCGGTCGACGACGTCGAGGCCGTAGAGCGAATGGATCTTGTCCTGGGTGATCACGAGCGTCTCCTTCGCTTGGGGTTGCCCAGTTGCTACCCGGCCCGCGACGACCCATTCACACCGCTTATCGCCCTGTTAGGTGAGTGAATCCGTGTTTGGCCGCTCATGTCCACTCATGGGGGATCTTGCCGCGCTCCACCACTCCGCGATCCGCCGGACGACCGGCTCCGGCGACTTCACCCAGTAGATGTGGTCGTTGCTCGCACCCTCCGGCACGTCCTCATTCCGGTACACCCAGTTCGTCACCCCTTCGGGCGCGAACAGCCGCTCGCCGAACCGCTCGACCGCCGGCGCGGGCGCCAGCCGGTCCCCGTCCAGGGCGATCAGCAGCGCCGGGCTCGCGATGGGCGCCTCCGCCGGGTACGGGGTCCGCCCGGTCACCGCCATCCGCCCCCACTCGCGCATCAGGGTCCGCGCGCCCGGCCCGCCGAACGCCGGTTTCGGCAGGTACCCGAAGAGTCCGGTCAGCACCGGCACGATGACCCCGCCCATGAGTACGAGGTGAGGACCGCCGAGCGGATAGTGCCGGTGGTACGGGAGGCAGCCGCCCACGGTCACCATCCCGTCCGCCGGAACCCGGGTGAGCTGATGCCCCGCCGCGATCTGCGCGCCGAGACTGTGGCCGAGAAGGATCACCGGCCGCTCCGGAAGCTCCGCGCGGGCTTCCCGGACCGCGACGGCCATGTCCCCGATCTCGTCGTCGTAGGACCAGTCCTGCGTCCGCGACGCCCGGACCCCGTCCGGCTCGAAGCCGCGCCTGGTCAGCGCCCGCGCCTGCCAGCCCCGGGCGGCGAACGCCTCGGCGAGCGGCCGGTAGTAGCGGGATCCGATCCCCATGGCCGGTGAGATCAGGACGAGCGGGTTGTGCGTCACGGTGCTGCTTTCCTCGAAGATCATGGTGCCGCCGCGATTGTGCCACCTCCGTCACCTGCGACAACTAGCAACACGAGCGGATTTCTTGATAATAGAGAATCATGACGACAGAGATACCTGGCCTGGACGGGACGATCCACGCTTTCCTCGCCCAGCAGGCCGAGCTGCTCGCCGACGTGAGCGCCGACTGCGCTCCCCTGGTCCGGTACGTCTCCGATCTGATGAGCGGCGGCAAGCGCCTGCGGGCCGCCTTCTGCTACTGGGCCTGGCAGGCGGCCGGCGCAGCCGGTGAGCCGGGCATCGTCACGGCCGCGGCCTCCCTCGAGTTCCTGCAGGCCGCCGCCCTGATCCACGACGACGTCATGGACGGATCCGACACCCGCCGCGGCGCGCCGTCGATGCACCGCCGCTTCGCCGCCCTGCACCGCGGCAACGACTGGGCCAGGGACCCCGACCACTTCGGCCTCTCCGCCGCCGTCCTGGCCGGCGACCTCTGCCTGACCTGGAGCGACGAGCTCTACACGAGCAGCGCCCTCCCCTCGTACGCTCTCGCCCGCGGCCGCCGCGTCTTCAACGGCATGCGCACCCAGCTCATGGGTGGGCAGTACCTCGACCTGCTCGAACAGGCCGCCGGTGGCCGCCGCCCGGAGGACGCCCTGCACCGCGCCCGCCGCGTCATGCACTACAAGAGCGCCAAGTACACGGTCGAGCACCCGCTGCTGCTCGGCGCCCAGCTCGCCGGCGCCGACGACCACCTGCTCGCCCGACTGTCCCGCTTCGGCCTCTCCCTCGGCGAGGCCTTCCAGCTGAGGGACGACGTCCTGGGCGTCTTCGGCGACCCGTCCCGCACCGGGAAGCCCGCCGGCGACGATCTGCGCGAGGGCAAACGTACGGTGCTGATAGCGCTCGCCCTGCAGAACGGCTCCCGGACTCAGCGGGACACCATGACCGCCCTGCTCACCGGCCCGCCGCCGGGCCCCGCCGAGATCGACACCCTGCGCGACATCATCGTGTCCTCGGGCGCCCTCGCCGCCGTGGAGACCATGATCGCCGGCCTGCTGGAACGGTCGGTGTCCGCCCTGGACACCGCCGCCGTCGACGACGAGGCCCGATCGGTGCTGCTCGGCCTGGCCCAGGCGGCCACCGCCCGCACGGCGTGACCCGGCCGCCCGGCTATGCTGCTCGGCGATGTCACAGTGGCCGATCGCGATCCTGCCGGCCCTCGTCGCGCTGCGCTGGGCCGTCCTCTGGCGGCGCACCCGCCGCGAGCGTCTCCGATTCGCCTGGCTCGCGCCGACCGGCGCCCTCGCCGGCGTGCTCGTCGGCCTCTGCGCGGTCGGTAGCTCCCTGGACCGGCGATCGTGCTTCGGCGACGACTGCCGCGGCGACGTCGCGCACTTCACTTCCAGCCTCGACGCGAGCGCCGGCCTCGGCACCCTGATCCTGATCAGCTCGGCGCTGGCGCTGCTCACCGCGGCGGTGCTGGCGGTGACCACGCTGGTGGTGGAGACGGTCCTCATGGTCCGCCGCCACGAACGCGGGGATGCGGGTCAGGGCAACGTGACGACCTGAGCCGCGTACGAGAGGCCCGCGCCGAAGCCCACGAGCAGGGCGGGACCGGTCGTGCCGGGCAGGGCCGCCATGGCCTGCGGGATGGAGGCCGCGCCGGTGTTGCCGTTCGTGATGACGTCGGTGGCCACCTTGACGTGCGGTCCGAGCCCGAGGGACTTGGCGACGACCGAGGTGATCCGCAGGTTGGCCTGGTGCGGGATGAAGGCCGCGAGGTCGTCCGCGGCGATGCCGGCCGCGTCCAGCGCGCTCCTGGCCAGGTCGGGGACGACGGACGTCGCCCAGCGGAAGACCTCGGGGCCGGCCATGCGCAGGATGCCCGCCTCGTCGTACCGCAGCACCTCGCTCTTCGCACCGTCGGCGCCCCACACCACCGGGCCGATGCCGCACGTCTCCGCCGGGCCGACGACCACCGCGCCCGCCCCGTCGCCGAAGAGGAACGCCGTGCCCCGGTCGCGCTCGTCGATGATGTCGGTCATCCGCTCGGCGCCGACCAGCACCACGTAGCCGGCCGCGCCGCCGCGGACGAGCGCGTCGGCGGTCGCCAGCGCGTACGGGAATCCGGCGCACGCCGCCCCCAGGTCCATCGCGGCGGCGCCGGTGGCGCCGAGCGCGTCGGCCACCAGGGGCGCCGCGGTGGTGGCCCGGCCGCGGTGCGACATCGTCGCCACCAGCACGGCCGAGACGTCCCGCGGGTCGACGCCGGCGCCGGCCAGCGCCTTGGAGGCGGCCGCCGCGGCCATCGTGACCAGGTCCTCGTCGGGCTCGGCGCGCCGCCGCGACTCGATCCCGCAGCGGCGGCGGATCCACTCGTCGCTCGAGTCGATGAGGGCCGCGATCGGCTCGTTGCCCACCTCGGTCCGCGGCCTGTACGAGGCGACGCTCAGGATGCGCGACCCGGCGTGACCGGCGCGGCGCTGCAAAGGAGTGGCCATAGCTCGGTATCCAAGCATGCCCGCCTGGGCGCCCTCGGATTCTTTCGTTCCTCACCGGTAACCAAGCCCTGGAGCGAGCGCAGTGGAGGCGCAGGCGCTGGTGATGAGTCCTTCCGCCCGCGGCCGTCTTACCTGTGACGACCACGGGCTCACCTGTGACGACCACGGGCTCACCTGTGACGGACCACGGGCGAAAGGATGACCTCATGACCGCGGAGAGGCTGGAACAGCACCGGCGCGAGTTGCACGTGCACTGCTACCGCATGCTCGGCTCGTTCGAGGACGCCGAGGACACCGTGCAGGAGACCTTCCTGCGGGCGTGGCGGCACCGGGAGACGTACGAGGGGCGGTCGACGTTCCGGGCCTGGCTGTACCGGATCGCCACGAACGCCTGCCTCGACCTGCTCGCGAAGCGCCGCCCGGAGCCGGCGTCCGGCGGGGAGGTGCCGTGGCTGCAGCCGTACCCGGACCGGCTGCTCGACGAGCTGCCGGCCGGCGACACCGACTCGCCGGAGACGGCCGCCGTCGCCCGGGAGACGATCGAGCTGGCGTACCTGATCGCGGTCCAGCACCTGGCGCCGCGCCCGCGGGCCGTGCTGATCCTGCGCGACGTGCTCGGCTGGCCCGCGAAGGACGTCGCCGAACTGCTCGGCGACTCGGTCAACTCGGTGAACAGCGCCCTGCAGCGGGCCCGCGCCGGGATGCGCGAGCACCTGCCCGCCGAACGGCAGGACTGGACCGGCGGCGGGGACGACGCCGCCGTCCGGGACCTGGTGCGCCGCTTCACCGAGGCGAGCGTCACCACCGACATCCCGGCGATCACCGCGATGCTGCGCGAGGACGTCCGCAGCGCGATGCCGCCCACCCCGGGCGTGCGGTTCGGCCGGGAGGCGGTCCTCGAGGACTGGACCGCCGACGGCTTCGAGGGCATGACCGGCCTGCGCGGCGTCCCGACAGCGGTGAACCGGCAGCCCGCCGTCGCCTTCTATCTCTGGCAGGAGAGCGAGGGCGCCGCTCTGCCGCTGACCCTCGACGTCCTGCGGATCACCGGCGGCGCGATCACCGAGGTGGTCGTCTTCGGTCACGACCGCTTCGCCGGGCTCGGCCTCCCGGAGAGGCTGCAGCCGTGAGACGGGTACTGGCCACGGGACTGCTCGCCACCGTCATCGCGGTGGCGGCCACCACGCTCGCCGCCGCGCTCGCCCTCGCGGCCGGCGTCGGCTTCGCGATCCCGTCCGGCGGCGAGACCATCCCGCTGGCCGGATTCGCCGTGGTGACCGGATTCTTCTCGGTCGTCGGGGTGGTCATGGCCGTGGCGTTCCTCCGCTGGAGCGCCCGGCCCGCCGGCCCGTTCCTGTGGACGACGGTCGCGTTGACGGTCGTCTCGCTGATCCCGCCGCTCGTCTCCGGGGCGGACACCGCCACGCGCGTCAGCCTGATCGGGCTTCACCTCGTACCCGGCGCAGTGATGATTGTGACCTTGACGCGGAGCCTCCGCGAGGCGAAGCGTTAGATCTCGATGAATCGAACCTTAAGCCTGTCTTAGCGATGATCTCTTCTCTCGTCGATGAATGAATCATGGGTCGGCTACTACGACTCGACGAGGTGAAAGTTCGTGCCGACCGCACCCAACCGGCGGATCCGCTACACCCTGACGGCCATCGGGGCCCTGGGGCTGATCGGCGCCGGCTCCACGGCCATCGTCGTGGGCAGCACTTCCGGGGATCGGGAGATCCGGCTGGCCGCGACGACGCCCGAGGTCGTGGACGTCGCCACCGCCGATCCGGCGGCTTCCTCGTCTTCCGCGTCTTCCGCTGAGGAGGATGCGGAGCCGTCGTCCTCCCCGTCGGCCTCGACGGCCCCGAAACCGTCGTCTTCCGCTTCGGCCTCCGCCTCGGTTGCGCCGTCGCCGTCCGCGAGCGCCTCCGCGAGCATCACCTCCCAGGCCCGCCCGAGGCCGTCGGCGAGCAGGAAGGTCAGCAAGTCCCCGACGCCGGCCCCGGCGAAGACCACGGAGGCTCCCTCGACCGGCGACGACTCGGTGGCCGGCGAGGTCCTCCGGCTGGTCAACGTGGAACGGCAGGCCGCCGGCTGTGACGGGCTCTCCAGTGAATCCCGTCTGCAGGCGGCCGCGCAGAAGCACTCCGAGCTCCAGGCCGAGCAGAACAGCATGTCGCACCAGCTTCCCGGCGAGGCGGCGATGGGCGACCGGGTCACCGCCGAGGGCTACCGGTGGCGCGGCGTCGGCGAGAACGTCGCGGCCGGCTACACCAGCGCCGCGAGCGTCATGGACGGCTGGATGAACAGCCCCGGGCACAAGGCCAACATCCTCAACTGCGGCTTCGAGGAGATCGGCGTCGGCATCGCGAAGTCCTCGTCGGGCACCCAATACTGGACCCAAGTCTTCGCGACCCCCGCCTGATGGCCGATGCCGTCGCCGACCTCGTGATGGCGTGGGGCCGCGGATGGGCCGTCTCCCGTCGCCACCGAGGACGGCCGCCGGGAACGTCCTCGACACGGACCCGTGGGGAGGTGTCGCCCGTTCGAAGAACGCGGGAGGTGGGTGCATGAAGGCTTGCGCGCAGGGGTAGCCGAGCCCCCATGACGGACAGGATCGCTGACATCTGGGGGCCACGAACACCGCATGCGAAGGGCACGGTGTGGCCGGCCCGCGTCGACCAGTATCTCGAGGACGGCGTCGGCGAGGATCAGGTCGAGAAGTGGGTGCCGAGCGCCTGCCTGCTGTGCAGCAACGGGTGCGGGTGTGACATCGCGGTCAAGGACGGCCGGATGGTCGGCATCCGCGGGCGGGCCGGTGACGTCGTCAACCACGGGCGGCTCGGGCCGAAGGGGCTGTACGGCAGCACCGCCTGGTCGCGGTCGAAGGACCGGCTCACCAGGCCGATGATCCGGGAGAACGGCGTGCTCGTCGAGTGCGACTGGGACACTGCCATGAACCGCATCGTCGAGGTGTCGAAGCGATTGAAGCCGCTGGAGCACGCCTTCTACACCAGTGGGCAGCTGTTCCTCGAGGAGTACTACACGCTCGCGGTGATCGGGAAGGCCGGCATCGGCACCCCGCACATGGACGGCAACACCCGGCTGTGCACGGCCACCGCCGCGGCGGCGCTCAAGGAGTCGTTCGGCGCGGACGGGCAGCCGGGGTCGTACACCGACATCGAGCACTGCGACGCGATCTTCCTGTACGGGCACAACATGGCCGAGACGCAGACCGTGCTCTGGTCGCGCATCCTGGACCGCACCCGGGCCGGCGATCCGCCCGTGCTGGTCTGCGTCGACCCGCGGCGGACGAAGGTGGCCGAGGAGGCGGAGCGGACGGGAGGCGTACACCTGGCGCCGCGCGTCGGCACCAACCTGGCGCTGATGAACGGCCTGACCAGGGAACTCTTCAAAAACGGGTGGGTCGACGAGAAGTGGGTGGCCGAGCACACGCTCGGCGTCGACGACCTGCGGGCGATCGTCGAGTCGTACACGCCCGAGCACGTCGCCGAGATCTGCGGGGTCGACGCCGCGGAAGTCAGACGGGCCGCGGAGATCTTCGGTACGAGCGGGAACGTGCTCTCCACCGTGCTCCAGGGCTTCTACCAGTCGCATCAGGCCACCGCCTCCGCGGTCGCGGTGAACAACCTGCACCTGCTGCGCGGGCTGATCGGGCGGCCGGGCTCCGGCATCCTGCAGATGAACGGGCAGCCGACCGCGCAGAACAACCGGGAGTGCGGCGCCGACGGCGACCTGCCCGGCTTCCGCAACTGGGACAACGAGGAGCACGTGAAGCAGCTCGCCGAGCTGTGGAAGGTCGACCCGCTGACGATCCCGCACTGGGCGCCGCCGACGCACGCCATGCAGATCTTCAGCTATGTCGAGGAGGGCTCGATCGGCCTGCTCTGGATCTCGGCGACCAACCCGGCCGTGTCCCTGCCGGAGTCGGCGCGCATCCGCCGCATCCTCGCGGGCGAGCAGTGCTTCGTGATCGTCCAGGACCTGTTCCTGACCGAGACGGCCCGGCTCGCCGACGTGGTGCTGCCCGCGGCCGGCTGGGGTGAGAAGACCGGCACGTTCACCAACGTCAACCGCACGGTGCACCTCTCCGAGAAGGCGGTCGAGCCCCCGGGTGAGGCGCGCTCCGACTTGGAGATCTTTCTTGGGTACGCCGCGGCGATGGACTTCCGGAACAGCGCCGGCGAACCACTGATCCCGTGGCGGACCCCCGAGGAGGCCTTCGACGCGTGGCGTGCGGCGAGCCGCGGCCGCCCCGCCGACTACACCGGCCTTTCGTACGAGAAGTTGCGGGGCGCCGGGATTCCGTGGCCGGTGAACGACGCCGCACCGGACGGCACCGACCGGCTCTACGCCGACTTCGTCTTCCCGACCGCGACCGGCGAGTGCGAGACGTACGGCCACGACCTGCTGACCGGCGCCACCGTCACTGAGCAGGAGCACCGGGCCCTGCGCGCCGACGGCCGGGCGTTCCTCAAGGGCGCCGACTACACGCCCGCCCACGAGCCGGTCAGCGAGGAGTATCCGCTGCTCTACACGACCGGCCGGACCGTCTACCAGTTCCACACCCGCACCAAGACCGGCCGCGCCGAGTCGCTGCGCCGGGCGGCCCCGGACATGTGGGTCGAGCTGTCCCCCTCCGACGCCGAGCACCTGGGCATCGTCGAGGGCGATTTCGTACGGGTCGAATCGCCGCGCGGCGCGCTCGAGGCACAGGCCCGGGTCGGGCGGGTGATGCCGGGCGCCGTGTTCGCGCCGTTCCACTACGGCACCCCGGGCCTTCCGGGCGAGGCCGGCCGGCAGGCCAACGAGCTCACCATGACGGTCTGGGACCCGGTCTCGAAGCAGCCCTACTTCAAGACCGCCGCCTGCCGGGTCCGCAAGGTCCGCGACGGCTCCTCGCCCGCACCGGCGCCGACCACGGCGGCCTCGGCGCCCGCCCGGCCCGGCGGCGTGCCGGAGACGGCCGGCGGCGCCCCGACGGTCAGCCGGGCCGTGCCGCTTCCCTCGTACCCGAATGATCCTGCTCTTGCCGGAGGCCGCTGATGTATCTGGTGATCTATCTCGGTCTGGTGCACCACGCCGAGCAGACCATGGCGGCCTCGCTGCGCACGGTCGGGGAGGGTCACGCCCAGCACCCGGACGTGCTCTTCACCTGCCAGGCCCTCGCGAAGATGAGCGACGAGCACGTCGAGCGCCTCACGCCGATCGTGGAGCGCTACGGCGAGCAACGCCACGGCGCGGACGTCCGCGAACCCGAGCGCCTGCACGCCGACGGCCTCGCCGAGGTGCGCAGCGGCCCGGTCGGCCTGCTGCGCGACCTCCAGGACCTGCACGTGCTCGGGACGCTGACGCAGACCACGTGGACGGTGGTCCACCAGGCGGCGCAGGGCCTGCGGGACGACGAGCTGATCGAGCTGTGCGAGCACGCGTCCGGCCAGAACTCGCGGCAGCTGTCCTGGCTCAACACGCGGATGAAGGCGGCGGCCCCGCAGCCACTGATCGTCGGCGGCTAGGTCGTCGTTCGTGGCCTGGACATGAAGCCCTGTTGAGGTCGCATCATGTCGGCATGACCGTGACGGACGAGGTGCGGCAGGCGCTGGACCGGCAGCAGACCGTGGAGATCACCACGATCGGGCGGCGCAGCGGCCGCCCGCGCAGGCTGGAGACGTGGCGCTACCGGGCCGCCGGTCGCTATTGGCTGACCGGCAGCCCGGGCCGCCGCGACTGGTACGCCAACCTGGCCGCCGATCCCACCTTCACCCTGCACCTGCGTGATCGGGATCTGCGGGTGCGGGCCCGGCTGGTGACCGACCCGGAGGAGCGGGCCCGCGTCTTCAACGAGATCGTGCCGGCGCTGAGCTGGGCGGGCACCGTGGAGTCCTGGCTCGCGGGAAGTCCGCTCGTGGAGATCGAACTGGACTGAGCGGCGGGCCGTCGAACACCTACGCGTCGAGTTGGAGCTCCGGGTAGCGGCTCGCGATCGACCGCATCCGCCACTTGTGAGGGAAGACGGCGAGCAGGGCGCCGTCGCGGACCCGGGTCATCACCTCGATGCCGGACTCGGGGCGCAGGATCTCCCGGCCCGCCTCGTCGGTGCGCACCGCCAGTTCGTACGGAAGGTGGTTGAGCTGGACCTTCACCCCGAACTCGGCCTCCAGCCGGTGGGTGGCGACCTCGAACTGCATCGGGCCGACCGCGGCGAGCACCGGGGACTGGTCGCCGCGCTGCTCGGACCGCAGCACCTGCACGACACCCTCGCCGTCGAGCTGCTCGATGCCGCGCCGGAAGCGCTTGAACGCCGACGTGTCGGTGGTGCTCACCACGGCGAAGTGCTCCGGGGGGAACGACGGAAGAGCCGGATACTGTACGGGATCACCCGCGTACAGGGTGTCGCCCATGCCGAGGGATGTGGCGTTGACCAGGCCGATCACGTCGCCGGGGTATGCCTCGTCGATGGTGTCGCGGCCCTGGCCGAAGATCTGCTGGGCGTACTTCGTGGTGAACGGCTTGCCGGTGCCGGCATGCGTGACGATCATGCCGCGCTCGAATCTACCGGAGTTGACCCGGACGAAGGCGACCTGGTCGCGGTGGGTGCGGTTCATGTTCGCCTGGATCTTGAACACGAACCCGGAGAAGGTGCCGTCGACCGGACGTTCGGCGCCGGCCACCGTCGGCCGGGCGGACGGGGCCGGGGCCAGCTCCAGCAGGATGTTCAGCAGTTGGCGTACCCCGAGGTTCGCGACCGCGGCGCCGAAGAGCACCGGCGTCGTCTTGGCGGCGAGGAACTCCTTCTCGTCGTAGTCGGCGCCGGTCATCTCGAGAAGCTCCAGCTCCTCGGTGGCGGTGACCCAGTCGGCGCCGTAGCGCTCGGCCGCCTCGGCCGCGCTCATCTCCTCCTCGATGGCGAGGTCGGCGCCGCCCGGGGAACGCTGCATCCGGGTGAAGTCACCGGTCCGGCGGTCGATCACGCCCTGGAACTGCCCGGCGATGCCGACCGGCCAGGTCAGCGGGGCCGGCTTCAAGCCGATCCGCTGCTCGATCTCGTCCATCAGCGCGAGCGCGTCCAGGCCGGGCCGGTCCCACTTGTTGATGAACGTGATCACCGGGATGCCGCGCTGCCGGCACACCTCGAACAGCTTCAGCGTCTGCGGCTCCAGCCCCTTCGCGGCGTCGAGCAGCATGACAGCGCTGTCGACGGCGGTGAGCACCCGGTAGGTGTCCTCGGAGAAGTCGGCGTGCCCCGGCGTGTCCAGCAGGTTGATCACGGTGTCCCGGTAGGAGAACTGCAGCGCCGCGGACGTCACCGAGATGCCGCGCTCCTGCTCCATCGCCATCCAGTCGGACACCACGCCCCGCCGGTCACCCTTGCCGTGGACCGCGCCGGCCTGCCCGATCACCCGCGCGTGCAGCGCCAGCGCCTCGGTCATGGTCGACTTTCCGGCGTCCGGGTGCGAGATCACCGCGAACGTCCGCCTCCGGCTCGCTTCCCGGGCAACTCCGGACGCCGGCGCCAGCACGTTCTGACTCACACTCTGCTCCTTCTGACCACGTCTTCAGCCATTCTCCACTGCCCGACGGACGGTAACGCCGCGGCCCTTGCCGACCAGCCCTTCCGAGCACCCACCGTGACCGACCTCACCCGTCCGGTGAGGTCGCCTGCACGCCGCCGTCAGGCCCGGCGCAGCACCAGGGTCACGAAGCCGAGCACGCCGCGATAGCCCGCCAGCCATCCGGTCCGGTGCTCCCGCGCGATCGCCAGCGCCGCCGCGGAGTCCGGATGTCCCGGATTGTCCAGCGCCCACTCGGTCAGCGAACCGGTCCACGACCACTCGTAGTCGTCCCACTCGGCGGCCTCACTGACGTGCGCGTACACCGGCGCCCAGCCGGCCTCGGCGGCCACGGCGACCAGACCGGCCAGGTCGGTGTGATCCGACTCGGCCGCGTCCAGCGCGTCCAGCGCCGCCGGGATCGGCGGCACCGCCCAGAACCCCTCGCCGATCATCAGCACGCCATCGGCCGTCACGTGCCGCCCGGCCGCGTCGAGGGTCTTCCGGAATCCACCGAACGCGTGCGTCGAGCCGACGCAGAGGACCAGGTCGTAGCCGCCGTCCGCCGGGTACTCCCGTACGTCCCGCTCGTGCAGCAGAAGCCGGTCGGCGAGCCCGCGCTCAGCGGCGGCGGCCGCCGCGCGCTCCAGCGCGAACGGGTTGATGTCGAGGCCGTCGGCCACCCCGTCCGGGTAGTGCGCCAGGGCCTGCAGCGACCACGCCGCCTCGCCGCAGCCGAGGTCGAGGATCCGGGCCGCGGGTTCGCGGCCGGCCCGGCGCAGCAGGCGGTTGAGGTTCACGCCGGAGATCGGCGCCGCGATCGGGTGATGGGTGTGCGCGATGCTGCTGAGCCGTTGACGATCCACGAGCACAGTCAACACGCAGGAGCCTCCCCGCCGCTCCCCCGCACGCACCGGGCCGCCGCGCCGGGTGGAGCGTCGATCCGGTCAGGCTCGGGTGTAGGTCATCACCCAGTTGGACTCCCAGGTCCGGCCGCCGTCGGCGGAGAACTCCTGCTCCCAGCGGGCCGAGGTGGGGGTGATGCCGGACCAGATGAAGTGGGCTCTGATGGGCTTGCCGTCGTGGGTGTCGTCGCCGTAGAAGTCGCCCCGGCCGTCGGTGAAGGTGCCGACGACGGGTGGGTAGAGCAGGCCGGTGCGGCTGCTCGCCCAGTAGATCGACCACTCCTCGCGCTCGGTGTCGAAGAGGCGCAGCGTGAGGCCGCTGCTGCCGAGGGTCGGGAAGGCGATCTCCTCGGTGTTGCAACCGCCCTCGAAGATCGGGTTGCAGGTGCTGACGCCGGGGAAGGTCTCCCACTCGTCGCTGCCGCTGAACAGGGTGGCGAGCCGGCGGTTCGTCACGTTCCACGAGCCGGTGAGGAAGTCGAAGTCGTTCATGCGGTGATCATCACCGGTCATGACTGACACCCACTGTCAGGCAAGGAGAGGGAAGAGCAAACCGGTCGCGGCGGCTCCCAGCACACCGCCGGCGACCACCTGGCCGATCGTGTGCTCGCCGAGGGCCACCCGCGCCCAGCCCACCGCCGGCGCGAGCGGCAGCAGCACCGCGAGCGCCGGGCCGAAGACGACGCAGAGGGCTGCCACCGTTCCGGCCGCGACCAGGGCGTGGATCGAGATGCCCCAGCGCAGCAGGACCGTCACCGGCACGGCGACCAGCAGCGACGCCAGCATCGACGCGATCAGGGCGAGCAGCTGCCGCGGCGCGCCGGCCAGGGCGAGCGTGGCGGTGCCGCCCGCGGTGGAGAGCAGGATGATCAGAAGCGGCCAGCGGCGCTGGGAGTGCACGACGAGGTGCTTGTCGGTCCAGCGCCGGCGGCGGACGCCGCGGAGGATGTAGTACATCGGCAGCAGGCTCGCCGACGCCACCGCGACGAGACCCATGGTGACCGCCTGCCGCACCGATTCCGCCGAGTGCCAGGCGACCGCGATCAGCAGGCCGGCGACCAGGATGCCCGGCGAGAAGATCTCGGTGAGCAGCCGGGCCACGCGATTCTCCGGGACGTTTCCGGCGAGCGGCGGCGTGGGCTGCCCGGCGGACCGCTGCTGGGGGATGTGGGAAGTCTGCTCCGGGGACACGTACAGAAATAAAGGCTCTTGAATCGCTGCCGTCAACCCATCCGCTTCGGGCCCAGGTAGGTGCCGCCGGTCGCGTCGAGGACATTGGCGGTCAGCCAGCCCGCGGCGTCGGTGGCGAGGAAGGCGACCACGGCGGCGATGTCGGCGGGCGTGCCGACCCTCTCGATCGCCTGGTTCCCGGCGATCGCGGCCTGCGCCTGCGGATGATCGAGAAAGGCAGCCATTCTTTCGGTACGGGTGGGACCGGGCGCCACGGTGTTGATGGTGATGCCCCGCGCGCCGAGGTCGTTGGCGACGTTCCGGGTCAGGGTCGCCATGGCGGCCTTGGTCATGGCGTAGGCGAGCTCGCCCGGCAGGGCGATCCGGGTGACCCCGGAGCCGATGTTGATGACCCGGCCGCCGGCGCCCATCAGCGGCAGCGCCCGCTGGATCAGGAAGAACGGCGCCCGCACGTTCACGGCGAAGAGCCTGTCGAACGCCTCGGGCGTCTCGCCGTCGATGCCGCCCGCGGAGTCGTTGATCGCGGCGTTGTTGACCAGGACGTCGAGGTGGGCCGTCCCGGTGCGCTCGCGCAGCCCCTCCTCCAGCGCGGTGATCACCGTGTCCACATCGCCCTCCTCACCGAACCGGGCCCGGATCGGGAACGCCGACCCGCCCGCCGCCTCGATGAGCTCCACGGTCTGCCGGGCAGCCGCGTCGTCGCCGGCGTAGTGCACCGCCACCAGCGCGCCCTGCGCCGCCAGCTGAATGCAGATCTCCCGGCCGATGCCCCGTGAGCCGCCGGTGACCAGTGCCGTCCTCGTCGTCATCTCGATCGTCTCCCAAACTGTTTATGGCGTAAGCAAAACTGTTTACGTTATATACTCGGCGCGCAAGGGTCGTCAATACCGAAGGGAGCCGGCCGGTGGTGGACCTGTTGTGGGGCCGGGACGGGAAACGCAGCCGGGGGCCGCGGCCGGTGCTGACGGTCGCGCAGATCGTCGAGGCGGCCGTCGCGATGGCCGACGCCGAGGGGCTGCCGGCGGTCACCATGCAGCGGCTGGCCGAGCGGTTCGGGTACACCGCGATGTCGCTCTACCGCTATGTGCCGAAGCGGACCGACCTGGTCACGCTGATGATCGACACGGCACTGGGCACGGCGCCGCCGCTGGACGCCTCCGCGGGGTGGAAGCCGGCGCTGCGCACCTGGGCGACGCGGCTGCACGCGGTCTTCGGCGAGCACCCCTGGCTGGCCACGGCGACCATGCAGGCCCGGCCGATCGGGCCCAAGGAGTTGAGCTGGCTCGAACGCGCGGCGGCCGCCCTGGCCGGGACCGGGCTGACCGGCCCGCAGCGGGTGGACGCCGCGCTCGTGGTCCTCGGGCACGTGCGCGCGCAGGTGCAGGCCGCGGCGGGCATCGCCGCCGAGGAGGGCGCCGCGCTGGCGGCGACGTTGAACGAGCTGCTGCGGGAGCACGCCGGCGACTACCCGGCGCTGATCGAGGCGTCCGCGTTCGGGCCGGCCGCCCACGACGGGTTCGCGTTCGGCCTGGACTGCATCCTCGACGGCATCGAGGCGCGCACGGCTGTGGATCCTCTCAGCTGAGCTCAGTCCCCTCACAGCGACGGATGCCGATGATGCGGGCATGCTGAGATCGAGAAAGGCCATTGCCACGATCGCCCTCGCCGCGGCCGTCGCCGTCGTCGCGCCACCGGTCGTCGCGCCTGCGCCGGCCGCCGCGAGCCCCGCCGGATTCGTGCTGCCGGCGCCGACCGGCAAGCATGAGGTCGGGCGGGACGTGCTGCATCTGGTGGATCGGGAGCGCCGGGATCAGTGGGTGCCGGAGCGGGACCGGGAGCTGATGGTCTCGATGTACTACCCGGCCGCGTCGCGGAAGGGGCGGGCCGCCGGCTATCTCACCGCGACGGAGGCCCGGCTGTTCCTCGAGATGCAGGGCGCGGCCGGGGCCGTCGACGCCGACCGGCTCAGTGCCACCCGGGGCACCGCGCGGACCGGGGCCGAACCGCGGCGCGGCCGGTTCCCGCTGGTGGTGCTCTCGCCCGGGTTCACCCTGCACCGGCACACCCTGACGGCTCTCGCCGAGCAGCTCGCCAGCCGTGGGTACGTGGTGGCCGCGATCGACCACGCGTACGAATCGGCGGGCTCCCTCTTCCCCGGCGGCCGGACGCTCACCTGCACCGCCTGCGAGGTCCTCGACGGCGCGACGCTGGAGGAGTCCGCGCGGCTGCCGCTCGGCCGGGCCGGCGACGTGGGTCTCGTGCTCGACCGGCTCGGCGGCTGGCGGCACGCCCGCATGATCGACTTCACCCGGATCGGCATGGCCGGCCACTCCATCGGCGGCAACGCGGCGGCCGCGACCATGGCCGCGGACCGGCGGGTACGGGCCGGCATCAACATGGACGGCACGTTCGTGAGTCCGGTCGCCGAGGGCCTCGACCGGCCGTTCCTCATGCTCGGCACGCCGCCGCACGCGCCGGGCGGCCGCGACTACACCTGGGATCGCGACTACCAGAAGCTGGGCGGCTGGAAGCGCTGGCTCACCGTGACCGGTACCGGTCACCTCGACTTCAGCGACGTCGCCGTGATCGCCGACCAGGCGGGATTGGCGGACCCGGAGTCGCCCCTTCCCGGAGACAGGACCACCGCGATCGTACGGACGTATGTGGTCGCCTTCTTCGACAGACACCTGCGGGGCGTCGCGCAGCCGCTGCTGGACGGCCCCAGCGCCGCCTACCCGGAGGTGATGTTCCACCGGCCGTGATCGGCCGGAAGCCGGTGCCGGGCGCCACGGGGGTGCCCGGCACCGGCTTGCGCGGCCGTCAGCCCGGTTCCTCCAGGTTCGTGAGCCAGGCGGCCAGCCCCTCATCCCGGCGGCCCAGCTCGCCCAGGCGGATCGACAGGTTGTTCAGCGACAGCGCCAGGTCGGGCAGGAAGGCGTCCGGGCGGGCCCTCGCCAGATTCCGGTAGACGCCGACGGCTTCCACGCTCGCGGCCAGCCCCTCATCCCGGCGGCCGAGCGCGCCCAGGCGTACCGACAGGCCGGCGAACGCGGGCCACCGGTCGTCGACTGTCGTGTCCGGGAGCAGGACGGTGTCGTGCCCGCGGGCCGTGCCCTGCTCATCGGTCTCGTGCGGCAACGACCGGGCCACCTCGCTCAACGCGACGGCCAGGTCATCGGCGGCGATCTTCCCCATTCGCCGGGAGTGCCGAGATAACCGTCGGTTGAACGTGAGGATTGCGCGGCTTCGCTTGAATAGACGTGTGCCGATGCGAATCTCGGTCGTGGTGCCGGTCTTCGACGAGGAGCGGTTTCTCGGCCCCTGCCTCGACGCGATCGCCGCGCAGCAGGAGCCCGTGCACGAGGTGATCGTCGTGGACAACGGGTCGGAGGACGGCACGCTCCGCCTGCTCGAAGGCAGGAGCAGGAGGGTCGCCCTGCTCCACGAGCCCCGGCGCGGGGTCCAGCACGCCCGCAACCTCGGCTTCGACGCCGCGACCGGGGAGGTGATCGGGCGGATCGACGCCGACACGCGCCTCTCCCCCGGCTGGTCGCGGGCGGTGCGGGAGACGTTCGAGGACGAGGGGGTGCAGGCCGCGACCGGCCCGGTCAACTACTACGACGTCGGGATGGCCCGGCTGATCGACGGCGGTGACGCCCTGTTCCGGCTGGCCTGGCGGCGGCAGCGGCTCGACTGGCTGCTCGGGGCGAACATGGCGATCCGCGCGGCGGCCTGGTGGCGGGTCCGGCCGCTGATGTGCGCCGACCCGGGCGTGCACGAGGACATCGACCTCGGCATCCACCTGCATCAGCGGGGTGAGCGGGCGGTGTTCGCGCCCGGGATGCGGGCCGGCACCTCGGCCCGGCGGATCGCGAACCGGTTCGGGGACTACCGCGACTACGTGCTGATGACCGAGAAGACCTACCGCCGGCACGGCGGCGCCCACGCCCGCGCCTGGGTCACGGCCCGCGTTCAGCTCGCGCTCTTTCCCACGCTGCGCGCGGCGTACGCATGGGGTGGGGGAAGCGTGCGCGGCGGCGGCCGCAAGAATCCCATGTCGCCCGGCCACTGACCAGGGCGATCCAGCCGAATCCGGCGAACAGCGCGACCCGCTCCAGCAGCCCGCTCGGGTTGCCCGGCAGCACGCCGGCGTCGTCGAGCAGCACCAGCACGCTCGCCGCCGTGAAGGTCACCGCCATGACTCCGGCGACCGCCCGGGCCACCCGCCGGGGTCCGATTCCGGTCACCGCGCCGATTCCCGCGACGCCGAGCACCACGGAGATCAGCTGGTGGAGGAGCCCGCGCGCGGTGTGCTCCTCGGGCACGCCTTCCGGAAAACCCAACCCCGCATCGGTACGCACGGCAGCCAGCAGGATCAGGCAGAACCCGCAGAGGAGCAGCAGACCCACCGCACCCCTGCCGGCCCGCCGCCGGAGCCCGAGCGCGCCGAGGATCACCCAGAGTCCGCAGGTCGCGAGGTTGGCGGTGCCGAGCCAGCCGCCGGGCCCGAGCGACAGCTGACTGACCCAGTTGCGGCTGACGTCGTAGCCGGGCTGGGTCAGCCCGTCCACCGTGCTCACGACGATCATCTGCACCGCGGCGAGTACCCCGAAGACGGCGGCCATCCTCCGAGCGTAGGAACGGCATTGAATAGTGCACATGAGGATCGCGCACTTCTGCGACAGCCGGGCCGGCCGGCCCGACGGCGTCGCGCGCTCCGCCGAGCTGACCGTGCGGCTGCTGCGCGCGGCCGGCCACGAGGTCGACCTCTACCGGCCCGGGCCGCTGCGGGGTCCCGTACCCTCGCTGCCCCTGCCCTTGCGGGACGTGCGCGTCGGTCTGCCGTTCACGCCGCGACGCGCCGATCTCGTGCACGCGCACTCGACCGGGCCGATCGGGATGACCGGCTTCCGGGCCGCCGCGGCGTGGGGCGTGCCGCTCGTGGCGACCTGGCACACCGATCTGCTCGCCTACGCCGACGTCTATCCGGAGATCCCGGCCGGCGCCGCCTGGTGCGCGCTGCGGCTGCGTCTGGGCTGGTCGCCGGGGGATTACCTGGAGCTGGCCAGGCCGGGCGCGATCCGGCACCGGAGGCTGGTGGAACTCGGCCGGGCCATGTTCGCGCGGATGGCGGTGGCGATCGCGCCGTCGCCGAAGACGGCGGCGGGCTTCGCGGTGTTCGAGCCCCGGGCCGAGATCCGCGTGCTGCCCACACCGACCCCGACACAGCCTTCAAGAACGGAAAGATCAGGGAATGTCGTATTGGCTGTCGGGCGCGGCACCGCCGAGAAGAACCCGGAACTGCTCCTGGAGGCCTTCGCCCGCGTCCACGCGACCCGCCCCGGCACCACGCTGATCATGCTCGGTGTCCGCCGCCGGCGCCGCCACCTGCTCCGGCGCATCGCCGCTCTCGACCTTCAAGATCATGTTTGGGTACGGGGGCCGGTCCCGCACGATCGCGTGATCCAGCACTACGGGGCGGCCGCCGTCCTGGCCTTCGCGTCCACGACCGACACCCAGGGCCTCGTCCTCACCGAGGCCGAGGCGGCCGGGCTGCCGGTGGTCGTGGCCGACCCCGCGCTCGCCGCGCGACCGGGCGGGGACGGCGGAAGCCCTCGGTTCACCTGCGACCCCACTCCGGACGCGTTCGCCGCCGGGCTGCTGCGCATGCTCGACGACGACGCGCTCCGGAAGCGGGTGATCGACGACGGCCTGGCAGCCGCGGCGGCGTACACGCCGGAGGTCTTCCTGCGGAACCTGATGGAGATCTACGAGGGCGCCACCCACGGCCCGTGCCAGCCGCCGTAGCCGGCGACCAGCCGGTCGGCGCCGGCCGGGCCCCAGGTGCCGGGAGCATAGGACTCCACCGGCGGCGGGCTGTCGATGAGCGGCTGCATGATCCGCCAGGTCTCCTCGACGCCGTCCTGACGCTGGAACCGGGTGCTGTTGCCGAGCAGCGCCGCGTGCAGCAGCACCTCGTACGGTGTCGGGCCCTCCCCGCCCTCCTCGGCGAACTCCATGTCGAGCGTGACCCCCTCGGGGCCCTCGGCGTCGGAGCGGTGGGCCTGCATCTCGAAGCGCAGCCCGGTGGACGGGTCGAGCTTCACCACGAGCTGGTCCGGCTCGGGGCGGTGCGCCATGCCCGGCAGCCGCAGGCCGAGTTTCGGCGGGCGCTTGAAGACCAGGCGGAATTCGGTCTGGGTGACCGGGAGCCGCTTGCCGGTACGGATGAAGAACGGCACCCCGGCCCAGCGCCAGTTGTCGATGTCGAGGCGGATGGCCGCGTACGTCTCGGTCTGCGAGTCCGGGGCGACGCCGGGGATCCGGCGGTAACCGTCGTACTGGCCGCGCACGTAGTGGGCCGGGTCCGCCTCGGCGACCGCGCGCCAGAGGGCGAGCTGGGTGTTCTTGAGCATGTCCGGGTTCTGCCCGGCCGGCGACTCCATGGCGCCGGCCGCGAGGACCTGCATGAGGTGGTTGACCACCACGTCGCGGACCGCGCCGACCGGGTCGTAGAAGTGGCCGCGGTCCTCGACGCCGAAGCTCTCCGCCATGGTGATCTCGACGGATTCGACGTAGTTGCGGTTCCACACCGGTTCGAGCAGCGTGTTCGCGAACCGGAAGTAGACCAGCTCCTCGAGGCCCATCTTGCCGAGGAAGTGGTCGATGCGGAACAGCTGGGACTCGGGCACGTGCTGGTGGATCTCGGCGGCCAGGGCGACCGCGGAGGCGGTGTCGTGGCCGAACGGCTTCTCCACCACGACCCGGCCGTTGCGGACCAGGCCGGCCTCGGCCAGCCCGGCGGCGACCCGGCCGAACAGGAACGGCGGGATCTCCAGGTAGAAGACCGGCACGGCGGCGCCGCCGATCGCCTCGCCGATCCGCCGGTAGGTGCCGGGGTCGCCGAAGTCGCCGCTCAGGTAGCTCATCCGGGCGGTGAGCCGGGTGAACGCCTCCTCCTCGATCTTCTCGCCGGTGCCCTCGATCGCCGCGCGGGCGTGGGTCACCAGGTCGTCCCGGGACCAGTCGTTCACGGCGACGCCGACGATCGGGCAGTCGAGCAGGCCGCGCAGCTCCAGCCGGTAGAGCGAACGGAACGTCATCACCTTGGCGAGGTCGCCGGTGATGCCGAAGATGACAAGGACGTCACCCCGTGTGTTCGGTGCCATCGTGGGTCCCCTCCCAGCGGATGCGTGGCCGGTCGATCGTGGCGGGATCGAGCAGCTCGGCCGAGCGGTGCGCCGGCCGTACGTAGAAGTCGTCGAGCCAGCTCACGAAAGCGCGCATCTCGGCGCCCGCGTTCGCCAGCAGTTGCGCGTGCACGCCGAGCCAGGCCGCGAAGGCGAACCGGCCCTTGAGCTCGTGGCGGTGCGGGCCGATCTCGGCGACCGCGGCCTTGCGGCCGATCATCGCCATGATCCCCTTGTCCCGGTAGTGGAACGGCTGCCGCTGCCCGCCCTCCAGGTCCGCGATGATGTTGCCGGCCGCCCAGTCGCCGGCCTGCTGCGCGACGCTGCCCAGTTGCGGCAGCGCCTCCCCGTCGGCGCCCGGGATGTTGGCGACGTCGCCGAGCGCGTAGACGTTCTCGAAGCCGGGGACCGTGAGGTCCGGCCGTACGTCGATGCGCCCGCCGCGGCCCTGCGGCAGGCCGGACCGGAAGGCGACCGGCGCGGCCATCTGGCCGCCGCCCCAGACGACGAGACGCGTCCTGATCCGGGAGCCGTCGCCGAGCGTGACCTCCTCCGGGGTGACCTCCTTGACCGAGACGCCGAGGCGCAGCTCGACGCCGCGGCGCCGCAGCTGCTCGACGGCGTAGGAGTGGGCGTCGTCGGAGAAGGCGGTGAGCACGGTGTGCCCGAGATCGACGAGCACCACCCGGGCGCCGGCGATGGCGAGGTGCGGGTAGACGTGCGGCATCACGTCGTGCACGATCTCGGCCAGCGCGCCGGCGGTCTCCACGCCGGTCGGGCCGCCGCCGACCACCACGAAGGTGAGCGTGCCGTCCTCGGCCAGCTCCGGCTTGGCCGCGGTGTCCCGGAACAGCTCGAGGATCCGGCCGCGGACCCGCTCGGCGTCGCCGAGGCTGTAGAGCGGCACGGCGTGCTGCTCGGCGCCGGGCGTGTGGAAGAAGTTCGGCTGCGCGCCGGCGCCCAGCACCAGCACGTCGGCGGTGAGCGTGCCGCCGTCGGCGAGCCGCACCGACCGGGCGCGCGGGTCGATCTCCACCACCTCGCCGGTCCGGGCCTGCACGGTGGCGTGCCGGGTGAACATCGCGTCCAGGTCGAAGCGGATGTCGCGGGGCGCCAGCTCGGCCGTGGCGATCTGGTAGAGCAGCGGCTGGAACTGGTGGTAGCCGTTGCGGTCCACGATGGTGACCCGGACCCGCGGGTCGGTAGCGAGCCGCCGCGCACATGCCACCCCCGCGAAGCCGGCGCCGATGATCACTACCTGGGTCAGGTCGACCATGCGTTGACTCCTCACTCGCGACGCACATCGTCGATCCGGTGCCGGGCGGCAGGCCTCATCCCGGGCGGATGAGGTGGCCGGTCCCGGCGGTGTCCATGGTGGAGTCCGTGGATGCCGACCTGCTCGCCGCTCCCGCCCAGCTGCTGCCGGCCCGGGAGCAGATGGCGCTGACCCTGATGTTCCACATCGTCTTCGTGCCGTTCGGGATCGCGCTGCCGACGATGATGCTGATCGCGAACTTCAAGGGGCTGAGACGCAACGACCCGGTCGCGCTCACGCTGGCCCGCCGCTGGTCGCACGCCGCGGGCCTGACCTTCGCCGTGGGCGCCGCCTCCGGGACCGTGCTGTCGTTCGAGATGGGCCTGCTCTGGCCGGGGCTGACCGGCCGGTTCGGCGAGGTGTTCGGGCTGCCGTTCGCGATCGAGGGGGTGCTGTTCTTCCTGGAGGCCATCCTGGTCGCCATCTACATCTACGGCTGGCGGCGGCTGCAGCCGTGGACCCACTTCTGGCTGGGCCTGCCGATCCCGTTCGTGGCGATCGGCGGCGCCTTCTCGATCATCTCGGCGAACGCCTGGATGAACATGCCGGCCGGCTTCACCATCGACGAGAACAACCAGATCACGAACGTCGATCCGATCGCGGCGATCTTCAACGACGCGCTTCCGTACGAGCTGGGGCACTTCCTCGTGGCGGCGTACATGGCCGCCGGGTTCACCGTCGCGTCGATCTACGTGGTCGGGTGGCTGAAGGACCGCCGGGACCGCTACCACCGGCTCGGCGTCCTCATCCCGCTGACCATCGCCACGGTGCTGACGCCGGTGCAGTTCGTGGTCGGCGACCTGACCGCGGTCGCCGTCTTCGAGGACCAGCCGGCCAAGTTCGCGGCCATGGAGGTGGTCACCGACTCCGGCACCCACCAGGCGGAGGTGCTGTTCGGCCGCTACGACAGCGCCACCAACACGGTCGAGGGCGGCATCTCCATCCCCGGGCTGAACTCGTGGCTCGCCGGGGGCAGCGTGGACACGTACGTCCCCGGTCTCGATCAGGTGCCGCCGGAGAACCGCCCGTCGAACGTCACCGTCGTGCACTGGGCGTTCGACATCATGGTCGGCGTCGGCACGGTGCTGCTCCTGCTGGCGTTCTGGTTCTTCATCGCGTACTGGCGGCGGCGCGACGTGCCCGGCAACCGCCTCTTCCTGTGGTTCGCCGCGAGCGCCGGGGTGCTCACCTACATCGCCGTGGAGGCCGGCTGGATCGTCACCGAGGTCGGCCGCCAGCCCTGGATCGTCTACAACATCATGCGTACGGAGGAAGCGGTCACCAACACCGACGCCGGCACCCTGTGGATCAGCTTCAGCCTGATCGCGCTGCTCTACCTGTCGCTGGCGATCGGCACGATCACCGTGTTGCGGGCCATGTCGCGGCGCTGGCGCCGGACCGATCGGACCGACGACGACCTCGCCGTCTACGGCCCCCGGCCCGCCGTGGAGGAGGGTGCGGAGCGATGAACACCGCCGTCGTGGTGGCCGGGATCATGGTGCTGGCCCTCACCCTGTACGCCTGCACGGGCATCGCCGACTACGGCGCGGGCTTCTGGGACCTCACGGCCGGCGGCCGGGACCGCGGACGCCGGCCCCGGTCGCTGATCGACAACGCCGTCACCCCGGTCTGGGAGGCGAACCACGTCTGGCTGATCTACGTGCTCGTGCTCTGCTGGACGGGCTTCGGCAGCACCTTCGCGTCGGTGATGTCCACGCTCTACATCCCGCTCGCGTTCGCCCTGCTCGGCATCGTGCTGCGGGCGGCCGGCTTCGCGATGAGCAAGGACGCGGCCCGGGCCCGGATGCGGCACCTGGCCGGCTGGATCTTCGGGGCCGGCTCGTTCCTCACCCCGTTCTGCCTCGGCACGGCCGTGGGCGCGGTGCTGACCGGCCGGATCCCGGTCGGCAACGCGGCCGGCGACGAGCTCACCAGCTGGCTCAACCCGACCGCGATCCTGGTGGGCCTGCTCACCGTGGCGATCGGCGCCTACGTCTCGGCGGTCTACCTGTCCGCCGAGGCGCGCCGGCACGGCGCCCCCGGCCTGCAGGGCTACTTCCGGGCCCGCGCGATCGCGGCCGGCCTGGCCGGGCTGGCGCTCGGCGTCGTCGTGCTGATCTCGCTGTGGTTCGACGAGCGGCAGATGTTCGATCGGGTGGTCCAGCGCGGCTGGCCCCTGCTGCTCGCCAGCCTGGTCCTGCTCGCCGCCACGTTCCTGCTGGCCGGCGGGACCCGGATGTGGCGCGTGCGGCTGGCCGGCGCCGGCGGGATCGCGGCGCTGGTGTGGGCGTGGGCGGTCGCGCAGTATCCCTACCTGCTGCCGTTCTCGCTGACCGTGCAGGACGGCGCCGCCGGCCCGGCCACCCTGCGCTGGCTGCTCATCTGGGCCGCCGGCGCGCTCCTGCTCGTCGTACCCGCCCTGATCCTGCTGTTCTGGCTGGATCAGAGGGGCGAGCTGGGTGAGGACCCGGCGACGTCGCGGGCCCCCACCCTGCACGAGGGCTCAGCCCAGGCGTGAGGCCAGGTGGTCGCCGACTCGCAGGGCGTTCGCCATCGCGGTCAGCGACGGGTTCACCGCCCCGATGCTCGGGAAGAATCCGGTGTCCACCACGTAGAGGTTGTCGACCTCGTGCGCCCGGCAGTTCACGTCCAGCGCCGAACTCGCCGGGTCGGTGCCGAACCGCACCGTGCCGGCCTGGTGCGCGGTGGCCCCGATCGGCATCCCCTTGTGCAGGTAGATGCTGTGGTCGAGCAGCCGGTGCGGGTGCATCCCGAGATCGCCGAGCATGCTCTGGAACTGGTGCCGCAGCCGCTTGACGCCCTCGGCGTTGTTGTTCTCGTCGATGCTGAGCCGGATCTGCCCGTCCGCCTCGAGGGTCACCCGGTTGTCCGGATCGGGCAGGTCCTCCCCGCACAGCCAGAAGTCGACGGCGTGGTGGGCGAGCACCTCGAACGGCATCTCCGGGGACAGCTTGCCGGCCATCCGCGGGGCGTTCGCCCGGATCTGCTCGGCGTCGGACTTGCCGAGCATCTGGATGCCGCCCATCGGGAACTCCCACTCCTCCGAGGCGAAGTACCAGTCGTGCAGCGCCAGGGTCTTCTGGAAGCGGGTCGGGTTGGGTTCCCGGGAGACCGCCATGACGGCCAGGTTGTTGTGCCGCATGTAGTGCCGGCCGACCACGTCCGAGCCGTTGGCCAGCCCGCGCGGGTGCCTGTCGTTCGCCGAGCGCAGCAGCAGGGCCGCCGAGTTGACCGCGCCGCACGCGACCACCACGATGTCGGCGCTGAACCGCTGCTCCTCGCCGTTCACCCGGGCGATCACCGCGCTGACCGCGCGGCCGGTCGGGTCGGTCTCCAGCCGTTCCACGTACGCGTTGGTGACCAGCGAGACGTTGTCGTGCTCCAGGGCCGGGTCGACGCACCGGACCTGGGCGTCCGACTTGGCGTCCAGCAGGCACGGGAAACCGTCCACCCGGTCGCACCGGATGCAGGCGCTGCCGTGGGCCGGGTGGCCGGCCGCGTTCTGGCTCAGGTTCACGCCGATCGGCAGGTGGAACGGGTGCCGGCCGAGCTTCTCCAGGTTGTCGCTGAGCTCCTGGATGCGGGGCTCGTGCTGCACCGGCGCGTGCGGGTAGGGCCGGCTCGCCTTGCCCGCTGTCGGATCCTCGCCGTGCAGGCCGTGCACCCCGTACAGATGCTCGGCCTCGCAGTAGTAGGGCTCCAGATCGTCGTAGGTGATCGGCCAGGCCGGGGAGATCCCCCCGTGATGGCGGATCTCGCCGAAATCCTGCGGGCGCAGCCGGAACAGCGCCGCGCCGTAGAACTTGGTGTTCCCGCCGACGTAGTAGTTCACTTCGGGTGGGAACTCGTGGCCGTGTCTGTCCAGCCAGAACTCCGGCGCGCGGTATTTGCCTTTCACGAACACCGCCGTCGATTCCCAGTTGTCCCGTTCCCGGGGTAGGTAATCCCCGCGCTCCAGGATCAGAATCCGTTTGCCGGTGGCCGCCAGCCGGTGTGCCAGGGTGCCCCCACCGGCGCCGGTACCGATGATGATCACGTCCGCGTGCTGCATGCTCTCCCCTATCCGTTGTCCTCCGTGTGGTAGTCCGCGAGGAGCTGCCGCTCCTGCTCCTTGCGGGGGAACAGGAAGAAGACCAGGAGGGCGCCGGCCAGGATGGCGAGGATGCCCGCCGTGTACGCCCAGTCGGCGCCGTCCAGGAACGACGTCTTCGCCGCGGCGGTGATCTGGCCGGCGTACTGCGGATACTGCTGGGCCGCGTCGGCGGCGCTGGAGAACGACTTGGTGAGCACGTTGCGCATGTCGCCGCTCATGTTCTCGGCGTCCGGCGTGACGGCCAGGGTGGCCGCGAACGCCGACGCGTACCCGGCGGTCAGCAGCGCACCGAACACCGACTGCAGGATCGCGCCGCCCAGGTCGCGTTGCAGGTCGGCGGTGCCGGACGCCATGCCGGCCCGGCGCACCGGCACCGAGCCGGTCAGCGAGTGCGACGCCGGGGTGCCGGCGAGGCCGACCCCGACGCCGACGAACGCGTAGGCCAGGCCGATCTGCCAGTACCGGCTGTCGTCCTGCCAGAACACCAGCATCCAGCCGAAGGCCAGCAGCAGGGAGACGTACCCGCAGAGCAGGGTGAACCGGGCCCCGCGGGTCTCCACGAGCCGGGCCGAGCGGGGCGCCACCAGCACCATCAGCACGACCGCCGGCAGGAACGCGGCGCCGGCCTCCAGCGTCGAGTAGCCGAGCACGTTCTGCAGGTACTGCTGGCTCACGAACGCCGAGCCCATCAGCGACCCGAACACGATCACGCCGGCGCAGGCGGCCACCCAGAACACCCGCCGGCCGGCCACGTGCAGTTCGTACAGCGGATTGCGGGCGACCCGCTGCCGCAGCACGAACCCGACGAGGGCGGCCAGGGCGATCGCGGCCATCCCGAGGGTGAGCGCGCCCTTGTTCGGCACCGGCGCGAAGTTGATCGCCAGGATCAGCGAGCCGACCAGCACCACCGACAGCACGCCGCCCAGGTTGTCGACCGGGTCGTCGGTCTCGTTCACCCCGCTCGGCACCAGGAACCAGGCGAGCAGCAGCGCGATCACCACGAGCGGCAGGGTGATCAGGAAGACCGAGCCCCACCAGAAGTTCTGCAGCAGCGCGCCGGCCACCAGCGGGCCGAGCGCGGCGATGCCGCCGCCGATCGCCGACCACAGCGCGATCGACTTCGTCCGGCCCGCGCCCGCCCACAGGGCGGTGATCAGGGCGAGGGTGGTCGGATAGGCGAGGCCGGCCGAGAAGCCGCCCAGCAGCCGGGCCAGGAACAGCACCGTGTCGCTGGGCGCGTAGGCGGCGAGCAGGCAGGCCGGGACGGACAGGCCCATGCCCAGCAGCAGCATCAGCTTGCGGCCGTACCGGTCGCCGAGCGCGCCCAGGTAGAGCACCGACGCCGCGAGGCCGAGCGAGTAGCCGACCGCGATCAGGTCGAGCGCCGTCTGCGACGAGTCGAACGCCCGGCCGATCGACGGCAGCGCCACGTTCGCCACCGACAGGTTCAGGTTGGCCACCCCGGCCACCACGATCAGCGCGGTCAGCACCAGCCCGGCACGCGCCGGCGCCTCGGCCGTCCCTTTCACACCAGCAACGCGGTCGGTGTCCGCCACGACGCTCGCCCCCCTCGACAGGCCGCAATGGCATCAACCTCGCGCGTGAAGGGGGCCCGCGCATCGTCCGGTCAGGGTGAACCGCGGAAACGGCGTCAGCCGAAGAGGGCGCCCGGGATGTCGGCGTAGAACAGGGCCGGGTCGCGGGAGAGCGAGGCCTTCACGTTGGCGGTGGGCGCGTCGGCGATCACTTCGAGCTTGCCCGCCTCGAGGCCGTCGAGGGCCTGGGCCACCACGGCGTGTGGCGGGAGCTTGGGGATGTCGTACCCGGCCATCATGTCGGTGTCGGCGATCGCCAGCGCCAGGGCGGTGACCTGCGTCTTCTGGTCGGCCAGCTCCAGCCGGACGCCGTTCGTGAGCGACCACATGGCGGCCTTCGAGGCGGCGTAGCCGTTGCTGGACGGGGCGAAGGCGTACCAGCTCAGCGCCGAGATGACGTTGAGGATGGCGCCGCCGGCCAGCCGCGGGGCGAACGCCCGGGTGACGTCGAGGGTGCCCCAGAAGTTGGTGTCGAACTCGCGGCGGATGTTCTCGGTCGACGGGCCGAGCAGCGGGGCCTCGGTGGAGATGCCGGCGTTGTTGATCAGGATGTCGAGGTCGCCCACCTCGGCCGCCGCGGCGTCGATGGACGCCTGGTCGGTGACGTCCAGCCGGAGCGGGACGACGCCGGGGATGTCGATGAGCTCGGGCCGGCGGGCGGTCGCGTAGACGGTGGCGGCGCCGCGGGCGAGGAGGGCTTCGGCGAACGCCTTGCCGAGTCCGCGGTTGGCGCCGGTCACCAGGGCTTTTGTTCCTTCGATCTGCATGCCGCTACGCTAAAACCTCACGTTGACGTCAGAGGCAAGTGTTGCGAGGTGGATCACGTGCGGATCGGGGATCTGGCGACCAGGACGGACGTCAGCGTGCGGGCGCTGCGCTACTACGAGGAGCAGGGCCTGCTGGCCTCCACCCGCAGCGGCAGCGGCCAGCGGCTCTACGGCGACGCGGCGGTCAACCGGGTCCGGCTGATCCAGCAGCTCTACGCCGCGGGCCTGTCCAGCAGGACCATCGCCGAGCTGCTGCCGTGCGTGGACGCCCAGGTGAGCACCCCGGAGTCGCGCGAGCGCCTGGTCGCCGAACGCGACCGGATCAACACCCAGATCGCCGAGCTGATCCTGGCCCGCGACCGCCTCGACGACATCATCGACATGACGTCGCGCCCCAACCCGCAGTGCGACTACGTCTGACCGGGCGACCTCAGCGGTAGAGGCCCAGCAACGCGCGTGAGGCTGCCTCCACGATCTCGTCCGGGGAGGCGACGAGGACGCCGTCGAGCCAGGCGGTTATCAGCTCGGCCATGCCGCCGATGAAGAGCATGCCGCCGATCTCGTCGGCGGTCGCGGTGGAGTCGTGAGCGCCCGAACACTCCAGCGCCGACTGATGTGCCAGATGGCGCAACAATTCGGTGCGCCGCTGCCGCAGCTTGGGCACCGCCACCGACTCCACGATCGCGACGCGGCCCTTGCGCGGATCGTCGGTGAGGAGGTCCATGAAGGCCCGCACCGCCGCGCGCACCCGCGCCACCGGATCGTCGCCGGCGGCGTCGGCGGCGGCGCGGCTCGTCGTCTCGATCTCGGCGGCGATCGCCGACATCACGGCTTCGAGCAGCGATTCCAGGCCGGTGAAGCTCTCGTAGAAGTAGCGCTCGCTGAGCCCGGCCTCGGCGCAGACGGCCGTCATCGTCGTCCGGGTCAGCGGGTCGGCCCAGACCGTGAGGGCCGCGGCGAGCAGCCTGTCGCGGCGTGCGGCCACCCGGTCGGCGGCGCTGACGCCCCGGTAGATCCCTGACTGGACCGCCATGCGCCCACCATGCCACAGCGCGCCCGGAACATTGACAGGACACGCTTCCCGAATCACGCTGGTCGATACCGGAGGTGGCCAATGACGGCTGAGATTCGGGACGGGACGCGCCGCGTCGCTCCGCTGCGCCGCGAGGACCGGGGGCTGCCCTGGATCGGCGCGTTCTTCGACTACCAGCGTGATCCGGTCCGGCTCTACCGGCGGCACTGGGAACACTACGGGCCGGTCGCCCCGGCGTACATGCTGGGCCGGAACACCGTGATGCTGCTCGGCCCGGACGCCTGCGGCGAGGCGCTGCAGAACCGGGACAAGGCGTTCGCCAACGAGCCGGCCTGGTCGCAGCTGGTCGGGCCGTTCTTCCACGGCGGCCTCATGCTCATCGACTTCGACGTGCACCACGGCCATCGGCGGATCATGCAGGAGGCGTTCACCCCGGAGCGGCTGGACGGCTACACCCGCCGGCTGCACCCGGCGATCGAGCGGGGCCTGCGGGGCTGGGAGGCCGGCCGGCGGTTCCCGGCGCACTGGCGGCTCAAGCAGCTCACCCTCGACATCGCCGCGGACCTGTTCATGGGCGGCGCGCGGGACACCGGCCGGGCCGGGATGGAACGGGTCAACCGGGCGTTCCTCGCCTGCGTGCAGGCCGCCGCCGGGGTGGTCCGGGCGGACGTGCCGTTCACCCGGTGGGGCCGCGCCTACCGCGCCCGGCGGGTGCTCGAGGACTTCCTGCGCGGCTACCTGCCGGCGAAGCGGGCCACGCTGACCGAGGACATCTTCTCGGTGCTCTGCCACATCGAGACCGAGGACGGCGAGCGCTTCTCCGACGACGACGTCATCAACCACATGATCTTCCTGATGATGGCGGCGCACGACACGTCGACCATCACGACCGCGACGATCCTGCAATACCTGGGCCAGCACCCGGACTGGCAGCGGCGGTGCCGGGACGAGGCGATGGCGCTGGGTCCGGCGCCGGACCGGGCCGAGCTGGAGTCGCTGGTCGCGATCGACCTCGTGATGCGGGAGGCGCTGCGGCTGCGGGCGCCGGTTCCGGTGCTGGTCCGCTACACCGTCAAGGACACCGTCGTGCAGGGGACGCGGATCCCGGCCGGCACCATGTGCGCGCTCGGCATCCAGTTCACCCACCTCATGGAGGAGTACTGGACCAATCCGATGGTCTTCGACCCGGAGAGGTTCGCGCCGGGGCGCCGGGAGGACCGCTCGCACCGGTTCGCCTGGGAGCCGTTCGGCGGCGGCGTGCACAAGTGCATCGGCCTCTGGTTCGCCGGCCTCGAGGTCAAGGCGATCATGCATCGGCTGCTGCGCCGATACCACTGGAGCGTCGATCCGGCGTACCTGCCGCCGCTGGATCACCATTCGCTGCCGTTCCCGAAGGACGGCCAGCCGATAGTCCTGCGGGAGAACGCATGAGCGCGGTCAGCGCCCACCGTCCGGCCTGGCTCACCGACGCGAGGCTCGCGTCGTTGCGCCGATGGGTCAAAGGCGGCAGCGAGGGTACGAGGACCGCGACCGCTCCGTTCGACGCGCTGCCGAGCGTCGCGGTCCCGGCGTGCGGGGTGAAGGAGGTCGACGCCGCGGCGGAGCGTGCCCGCGAGGCGCAGCGGGCGTGGGCCGCGCTGTCCTACCGGGCCCGCGCCGCGGTGGTCCTGCGCTTCCACGACCTGCTCGTCGAGCGCCAGGACGAGGTGCTCGACCTGATCCAGTGGGAGGTCGGCAAGGCCCGCCTGCACGCCTGGCAGGAGGTCCTGCTGCTGGGCACGGTGGCCCGGCACTACGCCCGGCACGGCCGCACCTACCTGGAGGACCGCCCGGTGCGCCCGCCGGTGCCGGTGCTGACCCGGGTCACCGAGGTCCGCCTGCCGAAGGGCGTCGTCGGGATCATCTCGCCCTGGAACTACCCGCTCTACCTCGGCGTCGCCGACCTGATCCCGGCGCTGCTGGCCGGCAACACCGCGGTGAGCAAGGCGGACGAGCAGACCCCGCTGACCCTGCTGTGGGCGCGGGCGCTGCTGGCCGAGGCGGGCCTGCCGGAGAACGTCTGGCAGGTCGTCACCGGCGACGGCCCGGTGATCGGCGCCGCGGTCGTCGACGCCGCCGACTACGTCTGCTTCACCGGCTCCACCGCGACCGGCCGGCTGGTCGCCGAGCGGGCCGCGCGCCGGCTCATCGGCGCCTCCCTGGAGCTGGGCGGCAAGAACCCGCTGATCGTGCGCGCCGACGCCGACCTCGATCTGGCCGCCCGCGGCACCGTCGACGCGGCGTTCGCCAACAGCGGCCAGATGTGCATCCACATCGAGCGCGTGATCGTGCATCGCGGGGTCTACGACGCGTTCACCGAGCGGCTGCTCGCGGCCACCAGCGGGCAGCGGCTCGGCCAGGGCCTCGGTTTTGGGTACGACCTCGGCCCGCTCGCCGGCCGGGCCCAGCTCGACCGGGTCGAGGCGCACGTGCGGGACGCCGTCGCGAAGGGCGCCACGGTGCTGGCCGGTGGCCGCGCCCGCCCCGACATCGGCCCGTTCGCCTACCAGCCCACCGTGCTGGCCGGCGTCACCGACGAGATGGACCTGTGCCTCGGCGAGACGTTCGGGCCGGTCGTGGCCCTGCACCGGGTGGACGGCGACGCCGAGGCGATCGAGGTCGCCAACCGCGGCCGGCAGGGCCTGTCGGCCGGCATCTTCAGCGCCGACACGGTCACGGCCGCGGCGATGGCCCGCCGGATCCGCTCCGGCGCCGTGAACGTCAACGACGGCGCGGGCCTCGCGATCGCCACCGTGGAGGCGCCGATGGGCGGGCGCGGGGACAGCGGCCTGGGCCGGCGGCACGGCGCCGAGGGCATCCGCCGGTTCACCGACGCGCAGACCGTCGCGGTCTCGCGTCTCGGCCCGCTCGGCCCGCCGCCGGGCGGGCGCACCGAGTCGTTCGTGGCACTCGGCAACCGGCAGCTGAGGCTGCTGCGGAGGTTGCGCATCCGATAGAGCGGAAGGGACGTGCATGGATTTCGACGACACCCCGGACGAGGCCGCCTGGCGGGCGGAGGTGCGCGCGTTCCTGACCGCGCACCGCGACGAGCACGCCGCCGATCCCCGGGCCTGGCAGGCGCTCCTCTACGACGCCGGATTCGTCGGCGTGACCTGGCCCGCCGACGCGGGCGGCCGCGGCGGCACCCCGATGCAGCAGGCGATCGTCGACCAGGAGACGGCCCGGCTCGGCCTGCCCGCCCTGATCAACCTGATCGGCATCGGCATGTGCGGCCCCACCGTGATCGTGCACGGCAGCGACGACCAGAAGCGGCGCTACCTCAAGCGGCTGCTGCGCGCCGACGACCTGTGGTGCCAGCTGTTCAGCGAGCCGGCCGCCGGCAGCGACCTGGCCGCGCTGCGCACGAGGGCGGTGCGGGACGGGAACGGCGGCTGGCGGGTCACCGGGCAGAAGGTGTGGACGACCCTGGCCCACCTCGCGGACTACGGGATCCTGCTCACCCGTACGAATGCCGATGTGCCCAAACACCGGGGACTGACCATGTTCGTGGTCGACATGAAGGCGCCCGGGGTGACGGTGCGACCGCTGCGGCAGATGAACGGCGAATCGCACTTCAACGAGGTGTTCTTCGACGACGTGGCGATCCCGGACACCGAACGGCTCGGCGAGCCCGGCCAGGGCTGGACGGTGGCGCTGACGACGCTGATGAACGAGCGGCTCTCGCTCGGTGGCGGCGGCACCGGGGTCGGCGCGAAGCCGGAGACGGTGGCCCGGCACGTCGCCGAGCGGATCGGCGGCCTCTCCCCCGATCGTCAGGTGCTGGCGAGACAGCAGCTCGGACGCGGCTACGTGGCCGCGCTCGGCGCCCGCTACACGGGATATCGCCAGCTCTCCAGGATCAGCCACGGCGAGCTGCCCGGCCCGGAGGCGTCGGCGGGCAAGCTGAGCGGCACCCGATCGGCGCGCGACCTGGCCGACCTCGCGGTGCGGGTGCTCGGCGAGGACGCCGCCGTCGCGGGCGGCACGTGGCAGAACCTCCAGGCGGTGCTGCCCGGCATGGCCATCGCGGGCGGCAGCGACCAGGTCCTCCGCAACATCATCGGGGAGCGGGTCCTGGGCCTGCCGGCCGAGCCGCGAGTGGACAAGGGGGCGCCGGCATGAACTTCGACCTCGATCAGGAGCACCGGGATCTGGCCGCGGCCGCCGGCGAGTTCCTGTCCGCCGCGGCCTCCCCGGCAGCGGCCCGCGCCGCGCTGGACGACGGAAGCGCGATCCGGCCCGGCCGCGAGGAGCTGGTCAAGAGCGGCTTCGCGACGATCACCGTTCCGGAGAGCGCCGGCGGTGGCGGCGGCAGCGTGCTGCACCTGGCCGTCGTCGCCGAGCAGGCCGGGCGGGTGCTCGCCGGTCCCTCGCTGGTCACCTACGCCCGGGCCGCGGTGCTGCTCGGCGGCGACGAGGAACGCCTGACCGGCCTCGCCGACGGCACCCTCGCGGTCGCGGTGATCGACGACGGCGGTCCGGTCCTCGACGCGGCCGGCGCCGGCACGTTCCTGGCGCTGCGCGACGGCGACCTGGTCGGCGGTCCGGGCACGGTCACCGCCCGGGAGCCGATCGACGCGACCCGCGGTCTCGGCGACGTCACCATGGCGGAGACCACCACATGGGTACGGGACGCCGGCGCGCTCTGGCGGCACGGCGAACGCGTGGGCCGGACGATCCTGGCCGCCGAGGGTCTGGGCGCGGCGACCCGCATCCTCGAGCTCGGCACGACGTACGCGAAAGATCGGTTTGCCTTCGGCCGTCCCATCGGTTCCTATCAGGCCATCAAGCACGCGCTCGTCGATGTGTATGTCGCGGTCGAGCAGCTGCGATCCCTGGTCTGGTGGGCCGCCTGGGCCGCCGACCACGCGCCCGGCGAACTCCCGCTCGCCTCGGCCGCCGCGAAGGCCGCCGCGGCCACCACCCTGGAACTCGCCGCCGAGACGGTGATCCAGGTGCACGGCGGCATCGGCTTCACCTGGGAGCACGACGCCCACCTGTACTGGCGGCGCGCCAAGGTCGACCGGTTCCTGCTCGGCGACGACGTGGCCGCGTTCGACGAGGTAGCCCGGCTGGCGATGGAGGAGGCAGTGCGATGAATCTTGCGGTTCTGGCGGAGGAGGCCTTCGAGCGGCACGGCGACTACGAGTCCCTGTTCTTCGAGGACCGGTGGGTCACCACCCGCGAGATCCACGAGCGGTCCACGCGGGTGGCCGCGGGCCTGCGCGCCCACGGCGTCCAGCCCGGCGACCGCGTGGTCGTGCTGACCATGAACGCGCCCGAGGTGTTCATCTCCTACCGGGCGATCTGGCGGGCCGGCGCCGTGGTGACGCCGGTGATCTTCCTGCAGAGCGTGCCGGAGCTGCGGCACATCCTCACCGACTCGGGGGCGGTCGCGGCGATCATCAGTCCGGAACTGGGCGATCTGTTCCGGTCAGCGGCCGAGGGTCTTCCGGTGACCGCTTTTGAGATCGGCTCGTCGTTCTCCTCGCTGGAGGCGTCCGAGCCGGCCGGGATCGAGCCGCGCGGCGACGACGACCTCGCGGCGCTGCTCTACACCGGCGGCACCACCGGCCGGGCGAAGGGCGTCATGCTCAGCCACCGCGGCCTGTGGGAGTGCGGCCGCGGCCTGGACCAGGTCAACCGCACCATGGACGTGACCCGGTCGCTGCTGGCGCTGCCGCTGTCGCACGCCTACGGCCTGATCGTCTCGATCGCCGCGCTACATTCCGACCGCCGGGGCGTCTCGGTGATGCAACGCTGGTTCGAGCCGGCCGGCTGGCTGGAACTGGTCGCCGAGCACCGCCTCGAATCCGCCCCGGTCGTCCCCACGATGCTGGCGATGCTGCTCGCCCAGCCACTCGGCGACCACGACCTGTCGTCGCTGAAGGTCTTCGGCTCGGGCGGCGCCACTCTGCCACCGCCGATCCGCGCCGCCGCCGAGAAGACCTTCGGCGTGACCGTCCTGGAGGGCTACGGCTGCACCGAGTCGAGCGCGTTCGTCTCGGCCGAGACGATCACCGACCACCGCTCCGGCAGCGTCGGCAAACCGCTCCCGCACGCCGAGGTGGCCATCCTCGACCCGGACGGCAAGCCGGTGCCGGCCGGTGAGGACGGCGAGATCTGCGTACGAGGACCGGGGGTGATGCTCGGCTACTGGAACGACCCCGCGCTGACCGCGCGGACGGTTCGCGACGGCTGGCTGCACACCGGCGACGTCGGCCGGCTCGACGCCGACGGCTTCCTCTACGTCGTCGACCGCCTGAAGGACCTCATCATCCGCGGCGGCTTCAACGTCTTCCCCCGCGACGTCGAGGACGTGCTGCTCGACCACCCGGCCGTGCAGATCGCCGCCTGCGTGGGCCGCCCCGACCCGTCCACCGGCGAGGAGGTCGTCGCCGTCGTCCAGCTCGTGCCCGGCCAGCAGGTCACCGGCCCGGAACTGGTCGAGTTCGCCCGGGAGCGGATGGCGAAGTACAAGTACCCCCGCGAGGTCCTGGTCCTCGACGCGGTCCCGCTCACCAGCGTCGGGAAGATCAACCGGAGGGCCGTCCGGGCCCTGGTGAAGCCGTGACGGCCCGCGCGATCTCCGGCATGGCCGTGATCGTCACCGGCGGCGCGCGGGGGATCGGCCGCGCCACCGCCACCCGCCTGGCCCGCCTCGGCGCCTCGGTGGCGATCGGCGACCTCGACGTCACGCTCGCCGCCACGGTGGCGGCGCCGTTCGGCGACCGGGTGACGGCGGCCCGCCTCGACGTCACCGACCCCGCCTCGTGGCAGGAATTCCTCACCGAGGTCGATCGGCTGGGCCCGTGGGACGCCCTGGTCAACAACGCGGGCATCATGCCGCTCGGCTCCCTGCTCAAGGAACCCGACCAGCTGACCCGGACGATCTTCGAGGTCAACGTGTTCGGGGTCATCAACGGTACGAAGGCCGTGGCGCCCGGCATGGTCGACCGCGGCCGGGGCCACATCCTCAACGTGGCCTCGGCGGTGGGCCGGCTCGCCGTGGCGAACGCCGCCACGTACTCGGCCTCGAAGTTCGCGGTCGTCGGATTCAGCGAGGCCATGCGCTCCGAGCTGGCCCCTCTCGGCGTCGACGTCACCCTGATCCTGCCGACGGTGGTGAAGACCGAACTCTCGGCCGGCGTCCCCGCCGCCCGCGGCGTCAAGGCCGTCACCCCGGACGACGTGGCGCAGGTGATCGAGGGCGCGCTGCGGAAACCGCAGGCCGAGGTGTGGGTGCCCAAGTGGGTGCAGGGCCCCACCAAGTTCACCCAGGCCCTGCCGCGGCGGGTGGGCGAGGTGCTCGATCGCCTCTCGGACGCGGGGAAGGTGCTGAGCCAGGCGGACCCGGCGGCCCGAGAGGCCTACGAACAACGCGCCCGCCGCGGCTCCGACCCGTCGCCTTGACCTCAAGTGAAGGTGAGCTCCTACCGTCGGCCGCATGACGACCGACGCCGAACTCGCCGCTCAGCCCGCCGCCTACTGGACCGGGGTCGCCTACGAGGCCCTGATCGCGTTCACCCGCGCGGAACAGGGCCGGCACGGCTTCAGTCAGCCGCAGTTCTGGCTGCTGCGCAACCTCTCCCCCGCCGACCTGCTGCCGGAGGGCGGCGGGCGGACGATTCCGGAGCTACGGGAAGCGATGAGCTCCTATCTGCGCGCCGAGGACGACCTCGACGCCGAGGCCGGGATCCTGCTGGGGCGCGGCTGGCTCGCCCGCGACGGCGATGGGCGGTACTCCATCACCGACGCGGGAGAAGCGGCGCGCCTCGAGTGCAAGCGGCACGCGCCGGCGATCCGGGCACGCATTCACGAGGGCATCGACGACGCGGATTACGTGACGGCGCTCAAGGTGCTGCAGCGGATGATCCTCAACACCCGCCGGCCTTAGCCGGCCGCCTCGCCCTCCTCCAAGCCTCGCCATCCTCCGCGCGGAGCAGAGGCCTCGCCCTCGGCCACCGCGGCGCGCAGTTGCTCGACGAGCCGGCGCAGGCTCGCGTCGAAGTCGACCTGGTCGCTCGTCTCGGCGACGATCTCGGCGTGGAGACGAGCGGCCAGGATGCCGGGGTCAGATCGCCTCCACAATCACCGCCGCGCCCTGGCCACCGCCTCCACAGATCGCCGCGGCACCCAGCCCGTCCACCTGCCGGGCCAGCGTGCCCACGATCCGGGAACCCGACGCGCCGATCGGATGTCCGAGAGCGATCGCTCCACCATGGACGTTGACGATGCCCGGATCCACCCCGAGTGCGTCGACGGACGCGACCGCCACCGACGCGAAGGCCTCATTGATCTCGATCCGGGCGAGGTCGGCGGGCACGGCGCCCAACTCCTTCAACGCGGCGACGACGGCATTCGACGGCTGGTGATGCAGGCGCACGTCCGGCCCCGCCACCATCGCCGACGCCAGCACCCGCGCCAGCGGCGTCACCCCGTGCGCCCGCGCCGCCGCCTCGCTCATCAACACCAGAGCAGCCGCCCCATCGGTGAGCGGCGAAGAATTGCCCGCGGTGATCGTCCCGTCGCTCGCAAACGCCGCACGCAGGCGAGACAGCGCCTCCACACTCGTGTCCGGGCGCACCCCGTCGTCCGATTTCACAAGCGTTTTGGGTACGGGGTAAGCCTCGATCTCGCCGTCCAGAAAGGAGGCCGACGCCGCCGCGCGCCGGTGCGAGCTCACGGCCCACGTGTCCTGGACCGCACGGTCGAGGCCGAGCGCGACGTTGCCGTCCTCGGTCGACGCGCCCATCGAGCGGCGTTCGTAGGCGTCGGTGAGGCCGTCGTGTTCGAGGGTGTCGAGCATTTCGATGGCGCCGTAGCGGGCGCCGGCCCGGGTCCGCGCCGCGTGCGGCGCCAGAGACATGGACTCCATGCCGATCGCCACGACGATGTCCGCACGACCGGAAGTGATCAGGTCGGTGCCAGCGATCACGGCTTCCGTGCCGGACAGGCAGACCGCGTTGATCGTGGTGGCGGGCGCGGTGAGCGGGATGCCCGCGGCGACGGCGGCCTGCCGGGCCGGGTTCTGCCCGGCGAGGCCCTGCAGCACCTGACCGGCGAAGACGCGCTGCACGGCGTCGGCCGGGACACCGGCGCGGGCGAGCGCGGCCCGGGCGGCGTGCGCGCCGAGCGCGGTGGCCGGCACCGCCGCGAGCGAGCCGGCGAAGCGGGCGAACGGCGTCCGGGCATACCCGGCGATCACGGCCCTCATGCCAGGTCCACCGTGAAGCCCGCACCGGTCAGGGCGAGCACCCCGTCGACCGTCTCCCCCTCGGCGATCCGGCGCAGCACCAGCCCGTCGTCCGTCACGTCGAAGACCGCCCGGTCCGAGATGATCCGGTCGACCACTCCGGCGCCGGTCAGCGGCAGCGTGCACTTCTCCACGATCTTCGGGCTGCCGTCCTTCGCCACGTGCTCGGTCACGACGATGACCCGCGGCGTGCCGGCCACCAGATCCATGGCCCCGCCCATGCCCTTCACGAGCTTGCCGGGGATGGTCCAGTTCGCGAGGTCGCCGTTCGCCGCGACCTGCAGCGCTCCGAGGATCGCGGTCTGCACGTGACCGCCCCGGATCATGCCGAACGACGTCGCCGAATCGAATATCGAGGCCTCTGGCAGCAGCGTCACGGTCTGTTTGCCGGCGTTGATGAGGTCGGCGTCCTCCTCGCCCTCGAACGGGAACGGCCCCATTCCGAGAATGCCGTTCTCGCTCTGAAGCGTCACTCGTACCCCTGACGGCAGATTGTTGGCAACCAGGGTGGGAATGCCGATTCCCAGATTGACGTATTGGCCGTCGACCAGTTCGGAGGCGGCGATCGCCGCCATCTCGTCACGCGTCCACACGAGAACGCACCGTCCTCTGCTCGATGTTCTTGTCGTGGATGTCGCCGCGGACCAGATGCTGCACATAGATGCCCGGCGTGTGGACGTCGTCCGGATCCAGGGCGCCGACGACGTCGCATTCGGCGATCGTGATCCGGCCGGCGGTGGCGACGAGCGGATTGAAATTGCGCGCGGTCAGCCGGTAGCGCAGATTGCCCTCGAGGTCGGCCTGGTGGGCACGTACCAGGGCGAGGTCGGCCACGATGCCGCGTTCCAGGACGGCTGTCACCCCGTCGAATTCGGCGACCGGTTTACCTTCGGCGACCGGGGTGCCCACACCGGTCGGCGTGTAGAAGGCCGGAATTCCGGCCCCGCCCGCGCGCAACCGTTCGGCGAGCGTCCCCTGCGGCACGAATTCGACGTCGAGGAGACCGTCCAGGTATTGCTGGGCGAACAGCCTGTTCTCGCCGACATAGGAGGCGAGGACCTTGCTGACCTGTTTGTTCTCCAGCAACAGACCGAGGCCTTTGCCATCGACGCCCATGTTGTTGCTGACGATGGTCAGATCGCGGACGCCGGTGTCCCGCAGCGCCGTGATCAGCGAGGTCGGATTGCCGGAGAGACCGAATCCTCCGACCGCGACCGTCATGCCGTCCCGGGCGACGGCGGCGACGGCGGCGGCCGCGCTGTCGACGAGTTTGCTCATGCCGGCGGACGCTAGGAACTTTCCGCCGGGCAGGCCGCGATTGATCACACAGCGGCCGCGGTGAGCAGCTCGTGCTCATAATGTGAGCATGCAGGGGACGCAGTTGATCGGCAGGGTGGCCGCGGTGCTGCGGCGGGTGGGTTCCAGCGGCGCCGAGGGTGTGACCACCGCCGAGGTCGCGGCGGCCACGGGTCTGCCGCGTTCGACGGCGCAGCGGGTCCTGGCCGCGCTCGCCGAGGAGGGCTTCGTCGACCGGCACGGCCGCTGGTATCTCGGCCCCGAACTCTTCCTGCTCGGCTCGGTCGCCGCCGAACGCTACGACGTCACCTCGACGGCCCGCGACATCCTGCGATCACTTTCGGCCAAGACCGGCGAGAGCGCGTTCTTCTCGGCCCGCCGCGGCGACGAGACGGTCTGCCTGGCCGGCGAGGAGGGCAGCTTCCCGCTGCGCTCGCACGTGCTGCACGAGGGCATCCGCCTGCCGCTCGGCGTAGCCTCGGCCGGCCTGGCGATCCTCGCCTACCTGCCGATCGACGACGTCGAGGACTACGTCCGGTCCCGGGGAGAAGAGCTTGCTTCCGCGTACGGCGACCAGCACGCTGCGAATCCCCTCACCCGCCGGATCACGGCCACCCGGAGACGCGGCTACGCGGTCAATCCCGGACTCATCGTGCCCGGCAGCTGGGGCATAGGGGCCGTCGTGTTCGACCGCACCGGCGCGCCCGCCTGGGCCCTGAGCCTGACCGGCGTCGAGTCCCGCTTCAACGGCGACCGCACGGCCCAGCTGGGAACGCTGCTGCTCGAGGCCGCCCACACCCTGACCCAACGCATAGCCCGCCGAGGCTGATCGCACTCCCAGCGACGGCCACAAGCAGCCACGACATCCCCCGGCCCCCCGATCCGACGGCGACGTGGCCGGCATCGACACGTTCGACCACGCCCTGGACATCGTGGTGACCCCGGACCGCCAGTGGAGGTGGAAGGACGAGCAGGAATACCTCGAGCGGGCCGGCCACCCCGACTACTGAACCCCCGAGCAGGCGACCACCATCCGCGCCGAAGGCGAACGCGTCATTCACGACATCGAAACCGCCACCTTCCCCTTCGACGGCACCTGGTGCGACGTCCGCCCCGACCCGGCGTGGACATTGCCCGCCCTGCCGAGCGAGGGCTGGGACCGCCCGCGCGAAATCGGTTGAGAGAACCCTTCCCGGAGGCGCATCCCAAAGCTCCTCAGCTCCAGGGCCGGCTCAACCCCGGCATCCCGACCTGGCTCGGCGGCGCCGCCGGACATGGCCGGACCGGAAGCGAACCCGGCCCGGCCAGCCCCGGATCAGGAGGCGAACGTCTGGAACTCCGCGATCTTCGGCGTCCCGGTCGACCCGGTCACCTTGAACGTGATCTTCGTAGTGCTCGTCGCCGGGAAGCTGATCGAACCACCACCGGTGCCGGACGCCAGGACCGCACCGGTCGCGCCATTGATCACCTGATAGGTACCGATCGACGACCCCGACGCCTCGACGATGGCGATGCGCGCGACCTTCGTCGCCGCACCCCACTTGATCGAGATGTCACCGGTAGCGCCGCTCGGCGACCAGAACGTGTCCGCCTTACCGTCCTTCACATTGCCGTAGCTGGTGCCCGCCGCCTTGCTGGAACCGTCCGCACCGGCGCCGATGCTCAGGTTGATGCCGCCGGTCGCGGTGGCGCTGGGCTTGACCGTGCCGCTCGGCGAGGTCGTGGCACCGGCCGAGGCGCTGGCCGTGGCACTGGCCGTAGCGCTGGGCTTGACCGTGGCGCTGGGCTTCACCGTGCCGCTCGCCGAAGGCGTAGCGGTAGCCGTGGCGGTCGGCGCCGCGGTCGCGCTGCACTTCCCGTCCGAGATCTTGAGCCCGGTCCCGGCGCCCGCGGTCTGCGCCACGATCGCGGGCACGCAGGACGCGGCGTCCGGCGTGAACGCGTACGGAATGCTCACCGACGTGTTCGACGTGACATCCGGACCGGCCGGGTTGTTCTCCTCGCCCGGCGACGACCAGGTCACGTTGTCGAAGATGTTCCCGGCGACCTGCCAGAACCCGGCCGCATCGGTGTAGAACGTGCCCAGCACGTCCTTCGAGTCCTCGAAGTAGTTGTTCTCCACTCTGGCCTTCGCGCCGGCCCGCGAGTTGATGCCCGACTCGTTCAGGCTGAAGTAGTGGTTGTTGTACATATGAGCGACCCCACCGCGCAGCAACGGCGCCCGCGAGTCGAGGTTCTCGTACTTGTTGTGGTGGAACGTGATGTTGGTGTTGCCGGTGTCCGTCTCGCTCGAGCCGATCAGGCCACCGCGCCCGGAGTTGCGCAGGATGCTGTAGGACAGCGTCACGAACTCGGTGTCGTCCTTCATGTCGAACAGGCCGTCGAAGCCCTCCGACTCACCGCCCGAGGCGACGAGCGTGGCATGGTCGACCCACACGTTGCGGACGGTGCTCTCCATGCTGACCGCGTCGCCGCCGTTGGACAGCGGTGAGCCGGACTTCTTGACGTTCTTGACCGTGACGTTCTGGACGATGATGTTGCTGGAGTCCCGGATGTGGATGCCCAGCTGGTCGAACGTGGCACCCGCCCCGACACCCACGATGGTGACGTTGCTGATCTCCTTGAGCTCGATCCGGTCGGCCGCCGTGTTGCAGCTGTCCCCGGAGACCTTCGTCGTGTTGCCGTGGTTGATCGTGCCCTCCACCTGGATGGTGATCGGGGTGTCACTGGCCGCCCGCTTGCACAGCGCCTCGTGGATCTGCGTACCGGTGGTGGCCTTGACCGTGGTGCCACCGGCGCCCCCGGTCGTGCCGCCGTTCTGCCCGGCGAATCCGTCGGCGGCGAGCGCGGCCTCGGCCGAGGCCTGTAGCTGCGGCACACCGAACGCGATCGCACCGGCCACACCGGCGACACCGACCACCGCGGAGAGCCGCAGGGCTACTGATCTCTTCATCTAGCTTCACCTGTTCCCGCGCATGGGGATGCGCGTGTGGGGAAGCGGCGGCTCGTTGGGGATGACCACCGCATGGCGCGACCGGCAAAGCCGATCATCACCATGTGGCCACCCGGCCCGGATTGGTTGCCCACCGCGAGAAGAATCTTTTCGGGTACGCCGTGAACCACCGGCTCGGTCATCCCCATCTCATCGCGCTCCCTTCTGTTCCACCGGTTGCCGGTCGCCGCTCTCCTCGGCCCGCTGCCGGCCACCGGCGGCCCAGAGGGCGAGCAGCCTCAGGTTGTCGTGCGACGGGCTGCCCGGATCGGTGCTGTAGAGGAACAGTGTCTGGTCGTCGTCGCCGGGCAGGGTCAGCGCCTCGTAGTTCAGGGTGATCGGGCCGACGGCCGGGTGCGTCATGCGCTTCGTGCCGTTGGTGCGCTCGTGGACCTGGTGACCGTTCCACCAGGTCAGGAACTCCGGGCTCCGCACGGTCAGCTCGCCGACGAGCGCTGTCATCCGTACGTCGTCGGGGTTTCTTCCCGCGTAGAGCCGCAGCGTGCCCACGACCTCGGCCGCCACCGCCGGCCAGTCCAGGAAGGCCTCGCGGGCGGCGGGATCGAGGAAGATCCACCGGGCGTAGTTGCGCTCCCCCGGCGGCAGGCTGGGCCAGTCGGTGAGCAGGGCCCGGCCCAGCGCGTTCGAGGCGAGCACGTCGGTGCGGCGGCCCAGGATGATCGCGGGGTGGTCGGTCATCGACGCGATCATCTGCTGCATCGCGGGGCGCACGCGCTGCGCCGGATCCGGTGTCTTGCGGCGCCGGGTGGGCCGGGCCAGATCGGCGAGGTGGGCGCGGCCGGCCGCGTCGAGGCCGAAGACCCGGGCCAGGGAGTCGAGGACGGCATCGGACGGACTGCTGTGCCGGCCCTGCTCGAGGCGTGTGTAGTAGTCGGCGCTCATCCCGGCGAGGCGCGCGACCTCTTCACGGCGCAGCCCCGGCACCCGCCGGCCCGTCTCCCACGTCAGCTCGACGGGCGCCGTGTCCGCCCGGCACTTGCGTAGGAATTCGCCCAATGCGCTGCTCATGCGCCAAGGATTGCCCGGCCGGGACGGTCCCGGCCACCTCCTGGGTGGGCATGCCTTTCCCAGGCACGGCTGGGCCTGCTGCGGCCTGTCGCCGGCCGCGCCGCCGCGAGCAGCATGGGCGGCACGGCACAGCGCCCACCACGAGGAGACACTCATGAACTGGTTCGTCACCGGCACGTCGCGGGGCATCGGGCTCGAGCTGGTCGAGCAGCTGCTGGAGCGCGGCGACAACGTCGCGGCGACCACCCGCTCGGCCCACCGCCTCACCGAGGCCCTGGGCCGCACCGACACGACGCGGCTGCTTCCCCTGGAGCTCGACCTGACCGACGAGAAGGCGGTCGCCGCGAGCGTGCGCGCCGCGCAGGACCGCTTCGGCGGGATCGACGCCGTCGTCAACAACGCCGGCTACGGTCTGCTCGCCGCCGTCGAGGAGGTCAGTGACGCCGAGGCCCGGCGGCTCTTCGACGTGCAGGTCTTCGGCGTCTGCAACGTGCTGCGCGCGGTCCTGCCCGGCTTCCGCGCGGCGAAGAGCGGACACATCGTCAACGTCTCGTCGATTCTCGGGCTGACCACGTTCCCCGGCTGGGGGCTCTACTGCGCCGCCAAGTTCGCGCTGGAGGGCCTCACCGGGTCGCTCGCCGCCGAGACGGCCGGGTTCGGCATCAGGGTCAATCTCGTCGAGCCGGGCTACACCCGCACCGATTTCCTGCGCACCCACTCGCTCGCGCTGCCCGTCACGACGATCGAGGGCTACGAAGCGATCCGGGAGATGACCGCCGCCCACCTGGCCATGCCGGGCACCCAGCTCGGTGACCCGGTCAAGGTGGCCGCCGCGATCATCCGGATCGTCGAGGACGGCGACGCACCGCTGCACCAGGTTCTCGGCTCGGACTCCTACGGCCTGGCGCAGGCCCGGGTGCAGGCCCTGGCCGCCGATCTGGAGGCAGGCCGTGCGCTCGCCGTCACCACGGACGTCGTCGCGTCCTGATACCGTGCGAGCGTCCCGGGCCATCGACACATGGAAACTGATAAATATGATGCCGACCCGACGCCTCGCCGCCTTCTTCACCAGCGCCCTGCTGCTCAGCGGGGGCTCCCTGGCCGTCACCGCCGCGTCCGCCAGCGCGGCGGTGGCCTCTTACATCCGCCTCAACCAGGTCGGATATCCGGCCGACCAGCCGAAGACCGCCTATCTTCTGGGCACCGCCGCGCAGGCCGGCACCGCGTTCTCGGTCGTCGCGGCCGACGGCAGCACGGCGGCGACCGGGACCGTCGGCGGCAGCCGAGGCGGCTGGAACACCGGATACACCGGCGTGCTGCCGATTGACTTCAGCGGCCTCACCACGCCGGGCCGCTACACGATCCGGATCGCCGGCGTCACCGAGTCGCCGCCGTTCGAGATCAAGGGCAAGGCCGATCTGTACGCGCCGGTGGCCGGCACCATGACCAGGTTCTTCCAGGCTCAGCGGGACGGGCAGAACGTGATCGCGGGCGCGCTCGGCCGCCGGCCGTCGCACCTCGCCGACGCCTCCGCGACGGTCTACCAGGTGCCCGCCTACGCCGGCACCGAAGACTGGGACGACACGATCGACGGTGGCATGACGCCGATCAGCGGAGCGCCGAAGGTCGACGTCGCCGGCGGGTGGTTCGATGCCGGCGATTACCTCAAATTCACGCACACCACGGCGTACGCGGTCGGTGCTCTTCTGATCGCCCAACGCTCCGGCAGCGCCGATGCCGGCCGGGGAGCCGAGATCGAGCACGCGATGGGCTGGCTCGACAAGATGTGGGACGAGAACAGCGGCGTCCTCTACGCCCAGATCGGCATCGGCGGCGGCAACGAGCAGGGCGACTTCATCGGCGACCACTGGGACTGGCGGCTGCCGGAGGCCGACGACACGGTGACGGACGCGCCCGGGACCGGCTCCTACTATCTGCGCTACCGCCCGGTGCTGCGGGCCAATGCGCCCGGCGCCTCGCTGAGCCCGAACCTGGCGGGCCGGGTCGCCGCCGCGTTCGCGCTCTCCGCGCAGACGCACGCCACCACCGATCCTTCGCGGGCGCGAGCGGAGCTGTCCACGGCAGCCGCGATCTTCGCGAAGGCGCAGACGAGCGGCATCGGCGAGCTCGTCACCTCGTTCCCGCACGGGTACTACCCGGAGTCGGTCTGGCAGGACGACATGGCGTTCGGCGCGACGGAACTGGCCCTGGCCGCCCGCGCGCTCGGCGACAGCCGCGCCACCACCTGGCTGAGCCAGGGCGCGAGCTGGGCGAGGGCCTATCTGGACGCGGGGAACAGAGACACCCTCAATCTGTACGACGTGAGCGGGCTGGCGCTGACCGACCTGGTCGCCGCGATCGACGGCGCCGGGGCCACCGGGCTCGCCGTCACCTCCGCGGAACTGCTCGCCGACCAGCGCGCGCAACTCGACGCGGCGGTCACCCGGGCGGACGCCGACCGATTCCGGGCCGCGGCGGACTACAAGAACTACGACGCCACGTCGCATGCACTCGGCCTGATCGCGCAGGCCGCCCGGTACGACGCGGTCGCCGGCACACCCCGCTACGCCTCGTTCGCGCAGTCCCAGGCGAACTGGGTGCTCGGCGGCAACCCGTGGGGCGTCTCGCTGATCGTCGGGGTCGGGACGACGTATCCGCGCTGCCCGCACCACCAGATCGCGAACCTGGCCACGAACGGCGGCATCCTGGCCGGCGCCGCGGTCAACGGGCCGAACAAGGAGGAGGTCTTCGAGGGCCTCGACGACGGCGGCACCGCGCCCTGCCCGGCTGACGGCTCGGACGCCTACGCGGCGTTCACCGGCAACGGCGCCCGCTTCATGGACGACGCGGACGCGTGGATGAGCGTCGAGCCGGCCATCGACTTCACGTCGACGGGTCTGCTGGCGTTCGCGCTGCTCGGCGCCGGAAGCGCCGGGCCCGGCCCGGATCCCGACCCCGAACCGGAACCGGTCGTCAAGCGCGACACCGTCGGCGTGTGGCGGCCCGCGAACGCCACCGCCTACCTGCGCAACCAGCTCGCCTCCGGCGCCTCGGACATCCCGGGATTCGTCGTCGGGGCCTCCGGTGACGTGCCGCTGGCCGGTGACTGGGACGGCGACGGCGTCGACGGGATCGGGTTCTGGCGGCCGTCGACCCGGCAGTTCTGGCTGCGCAACGCGCTGTCCGCCGGCTCGCCCGACCACTTCTACACCGCCGCCTGGGCCACCACCTCGGACGTCCCGCTGGTCGGCGACTGGGACGGCGACGGGGACGACACGGTCGCCACCTGGCGGCCCGGCGACCAGACCGTGCGGATCCGCAACACGAACACCAGCGGCGCGGCCGAGATCGGCGTGAAGTTCGGCGCCTCCACCGACACGATCCTGGCCGGGGACTGGAACAACGACGGCTACGACTCGCTGGGCTACTACCGGCCGTCGACGCGGGTGTTCGCGCTGCGCAACCAGCTCACCGGCACGGCGGCGCCGGAGATCACCGCCATCTACGGCAGCGCCGGCGACAGACCGCTGGCGGGCGACTGGAACGGCGACGGCACGGACACCATCGGCGTCTTCCGGCCGGACGGGCACCAGTGGCACCTGCGCGACTCCAACACCTCCGGCAGCGCCGACCACTCGTTCAACTACGGGCAGGACACCGACCGGCCGCTCGTCGGCGACTGGCTGCGCGACACCGCGGCCGGCAGCACCCCGGCGCAGATCGCCGCGGCCAACGGTTTCTACCCCGACCCGGACTTCCACGCCACGCAGTGGGTGGCCGCCAACCCGAACGACTCCCGGGCCGCGGCGATCCGCACGTCGATCGCCGGGAAGGCGGGCGCGGCCTGGTTCGGCAACTGGAGCGGTGACATCCGCACGGCGGTCGACACCTACGTCAGCGGCGCCGCGGCGACCGGAACCGTGCCGATCCTGGTCGCCTACAACGTCCCCGGCCGTGACTGCGGCGGCGAATCGAGCGGCGGCGCCGGGAGCCCCGCGGCGTACCGGCAATGGATCTCCGACTTCGCCGCCGGGGTGGCCGGCCGTCCCGCCGTCGTGATCATCGAACCCGACGGCGTCGCGCTGGTCGACTGCCTGAGCGAGGCGGAGCGCGCCACCAGGTTCGGCCTGATCGCGCACGCGGTGAGCGCGTTCAGCGGCCGCACCTGGACCTATGTCGACGGCGGCAACGCGAGCTGGGTCGACGCGGACACGATGGCGTCCCGGCTCGTGCAGGCCGGGGTGGCCGGGGCCCGCGGCTTCGCCGTGAACGTGTCGAACTTCTTCACCACCGCCGAGTCGTCCGCGTACGCCGACGCCGTCAACGCGGGACTGGCGGCGCGCGGCCGGGCGGCCAAGCCGTACGTGGTCGACACCAGCCGCAACGCCAACGGCGGCACCGCCGGCGACTGGTGCAACCCGGCCGGCGTCAAGCTGGGCACGCCGTCCCGGGTGAGCACGTCGGGCCCCGAGTTCCTGCTCTGGATCAAGGTGCCGGGCGACTCCGACGGCGACTGCGGCCGGTTGCGCGGCATCCCGGCCGGCACCTTCGACCCCGACCTGGCCACCTGGCTGATCACCGGGAGTTGACCGACACGCCCGGCAGAGAGCGCATCACCGGCACGGCGAGCGGGCGCCGGCCGCCTCGCGATCGACGCGGGACGGCCGGGCGTCGGCGGATGGCGGATTCGCGACAGTGCTGAGGCCGGCGGGCTTCGGCGCTGTTCCATGACGGCATGAGCAGGTCTCGCCCGCGCGGATCCACATTGGTGCTGTGGACGCTCGGCGGCGTCGTCGGGACGCTTCTCCTGGTGTTCGCGCTGGCGGTCGGTCCGTGGCTGTTCACGCGATACCCCCGGCACGGGCTCACCAGCGAGCAGGCCCTCAAGGCCAAGAACGACGTACGCACGACGCTTGTGCAAGCATGCGTCGGACTCGCGGTTGCCAGCGGTGCGGTCGTCACCTACCGGACCTTCCATCAGAACCGCCTGGAGCACGATCGCGCATACAGACTTCAGAAGATCGAGCAGGTCAACGAGTTCTTTGCCACGGCCGTCGACCAGCTCGGTAACCAACACGCCCCGGTCCGGCTGGGTGCCCTGTATTCCCTCGGGCAGTTGGCGCAGGCCAATCCCGATCAGCGGACGTCGGTGATCGACGTCATCTGCGGCTATCTTCGTATGCCCTACGCCCCTTCACCGCCGGCACACACCGGTGGGTCGGGAGCGGTCGTGTCCCCCGGGCTACCGCTCGGCAGCACCGGGAGCCCTCCCGACGATCACCGCGATGCGCACCAGGAACTGCAGGTACGGCTGACCGCTCAACGGCTTCTGGCCGCTCACCTCCGACCTCCCGATGGTCATCGAGGCGAGGCCGCGCAGCGCCTGGACGCGACACCCGATGAGGACTTCTGGCCGGGGGTGAGTCTCGACCTGACCGGCGCCGCCCTCGTCGATCTCGACCTTCGCGAGGCGTCGGTCGACGGCGCGCGATTCGAGGGCGCCACGTTGACCGGTGACACCTCCTTCGTCGATGCCACCTTCACCGGCGACGCCGTGTTCACCGGTGCCTCGTTCCTCGGTGACGCTCGTTTCGTGAAGACGGAGTTCCTCGCGAAAGCCCGGTTCGACCAGGCGACATTCACCCGGACGACCCGTTTCGATGACACGAAGTTCCGCGGCAAGACCTGGTTCGATCGATCGAGGTTCTTGGAAGACGCACGATTTGACGGAGCCGTATTCGCCGAGGGCGTCTGGTTCGGCGGGGCGACGTTCGACGGGAGCGCATTGTTCGGGAGCGCGGTGTTCACCGGGGACGCCCGGTTCAGTGGAAGCACCTTCGCCGGCCTCACCAGGTTCGCCAACGTCGAGTTCAACGGGCTTGCCGGATTCGCCGAGGCGACGTTCGCCCACAACGCCCGGTTCGGCGGCGCCAAGTTCGGAAGTGCCGTCCGGTTCGATCGGGCGACTTTTGCCGGCGGCGCGCAATTCGATCAGGCGACCTTCGCCGACGACGGCGGGTTGCGCGGTGCGTACGTTCTCCACCTCGACGACCCGAACCTCAACACGGCCGAGCCCGACGCTCGAAGGATCTGGCCGACCGGCTGGGAGGTGCGGCCCGGGTGGGACGACCCCACGCGGGGAAAACTGGTCCGCGCGTACCGGAGGTGACCCGGCCGGCTCGGCGCGAGGCAGAGGGCCTGTCAGGACAGGGTCACCGCCTCGGTGAGGGGGATGCGGGCGTAATCGGTGTTGCCCTTCATGTGCATCCAGACGTCGAAGCGGTCGAAGCCGACGTCGGGCGAGAGCATGCGGTCGTGGATGGGGAAGGCCCGGGCCGGGGCGATCGCGCGGGTGAAGTCGAGTGCCTCTCTCAGCTTGAACCAGGGTGCGGCGGCGGGGACCAGCAGTGTCGTCACCGGTTGCGAGGGGACGAAGAAGGAGTCGCCGGGGTGGTAGACGCCCTCGGCGATGAAGCCGACGTTCGCGCAGCCGGGCAGGCCTTCGTAGATCTCGGCGTGCAGGCCGCCGACCGCCGTCACCGCGAAGCCGCCGGCCGTGAAGGTGTCGCCGGCCGCGACCGGGGTGATCGCGGCGGCCACGGTGGGCGCGTTCTCCTCCACGGCGGTGGCCCGGACCGGCTCCGGGGCGAAGATGCGCAGGTTGCGCGAGGTCAGCAGCGCGGCGATCCGTTCCAGGTCGATGTGGTCGTCGTGTTCGTGGGTGACGAGGATGTCGGTGACGCCGTCGTACGCTTCGGGCTCGGTCCAGACGCCCGGGTCGATCAGCAGGCTCCGGTCGCCGTCGTCGAGGCGGACGCAGGCGTGGGTGTACTTGATCAGCCGCATGAGGTCACGATACTGATCTATTCGTCGGGCAGGGCGTATCCCCGCTGCCGCTGTTCCGGCCGGGCGACCAGCAACCTCCAGGCGGCCGAGAGCATCACCGTCGCCGCGCCCGTTCACCAGCAGGAATACGGCGAGTCACCCGGCCGCCCCGGGAAGCAGCAAACCACTCCCGACCCGCGCCCGCACCGCGTCCACGCTGTCCCAGCCAGCCCCGTCGAGGGTCGTCAACGCCGCCGGGAAGACGCCGTCCTGCTCCTTGAGGATGTGGGTGCGCAGGTCGTTCAGCACCGCCATCACGGCGTCCGGCCAGCCCGGGTCGGCGGGTGTCCCGCTCCCGGCCCGGCCCAGCACCGCCTCCACCTCGCGGTGCTCGGTGCGCAGCAGGGCTACCTGCTCCGGGAAGTCGGCGTCCATGAGCGGGAACAGCCCTTCCTCCTCGACCGCGGTGTGCGGGGTGAGGATCTCGGTGATCCGGCGGGCCAGCACCGCCATGCGGTCCACGTCCCCGGCCGCGTGGGCGGCGCGCACCTCGGCCATCAGCCCGACGACCTCGTCGTGCTCGCGGGTGAGTTCGCCGATCGCGGCGACCTCCTGGCATCCGCAGTACTCACACATGTGCGATCTTTCCTTTCGGGGTGTTGCCACGGGCGACGGAGAAGACGTCGAGCAGGAGTGCGGCGAGGGCGACCACCGCGAGCAGGATCAAACCCCATGCGTACGACTGGAACTGCCCGTATATGGAGCCCATCACCAGCGGCGGCACGAATCCGCCGAGACCGCCGGCCGCGCCGACCACGCCGGTGACCGAGCCGACCTGGTTGGCCGGGGCGTTCTGCGCCACCAGCGCGAACGTGGCCCCGCTGCCGGCGCCGAGCGCGGCCGCCATGGCCAGGAACGCGACAGTGCCGAGCGGCACGAGGCCGGGCGTGAACGACTGCACGACGGCGCCGGCCGCGACCACGCCGAAGGACGCGGCGAGCACCCGGGCCGGGGCGACCTTGTCGGAGAGCCAGCCGCCGACCGGGCGCATGATCACGGCGAGGACGACGAAGCCGGCCATCCGGTTGGCGGCGTCGGCCTGGGTCAGCCCGTACGCGGTCTTCAAGTAGGCGGGCAGGTAGACGGAGAAGGCGACGTACCCGCCGAACGCGACGGCGTACAGCACCGAGGCCTGCCAGGTGATCTTCAGGCGGAGGACCGCGGCGAGCCGGCTCACGAGCGGCGCGGTCGGCACCGGGCGGCCGGGGGCGTCGCGCAGCAGCAGCCAGGAGACGACGGCGTAGGCGGCCAGCGCGCCCGCGGTGATCAGGAACGGCGTGGCGGTGGTGCCGGCGTCGACGAGTTTCACCGTGGTGAGCGCGCTGATCGCGGTGCCGCCCATGCCGGCGCCGAAGACGCCGACGGCGAACCCGCGCCGCTGCGGCGGGAACCAGGCGTTGACGAAAGGCACGCCGATCGCGAACGCGGTGCCGCCGATGCCCAGGAAGAAGCCGCCGACCAGCAGGGAGGTGAGCGCGTCGTGGCCGAAGAGCCCGAGGTAGAGCACCGGGACGATGGTCACCAGCGAGATCAGCGGGAACATGATCCGGCCGCCGAACCGGTCGGTCAGGGCGCCGACGGGGATGCGGCCGACCGAGCCGACCACGACCGGGACCGCGACGAGCAGCGCCTGCTGGAAGGAGGTCAGGCCGAGTTCGGCCTGGAATCGCGCGGCGAGCGGGCTGAGCAGCGCCCAGGCCCAGAAGTTGACAGCGAACCCGATGGTGGCCAGGGCCAGCATCAGGCCGGCGCGAGGGGGCGTAGCCGAAGGTGTGCCCATCTGTGACTCCGCGGAGAGAAGGTGTGTCACCGCCAACGGTCCCGGCGCAGGGCTCCTGCCGGATAGGGCCTTTCTACCCGTCCCATCGGCACTTGCGGCAGGAATCCCGCCGAAACGTCGGTCAGGGCCAAAGACCCGGCCGGACGGGCCGAACGGCACCGAATCCCTCATCGGGGTTGCGAGCCGCCCTCTCCCCCGCGAATGTGAGGACGAGGAGGGCGCATGGCGAACGAATCCGGACAGGCGTTGCTCAAACTCGGGGGCCTGGTACGCCGCGCGCGGGTGTCGCCCGACGGACGCGCGCTCTATCAGATCGGCGGGCGGGAGGCGGACGCCTTCTACCGCGACCGCTGGTCCTACGACAAGGTCGTGCGGTCCACCCACGGCGTCAACTGCACCGGGTCGTGCTCGTGGAAGGTGTACGTCCGCGACGGCATCATCACCTGGGAGCAGCAGCAGACCGACTATCCGACGGCCGGACCGGATCGACCGGAGTACGAGCCACGGGGATGCCCTCGCGGCGCGGCCTTCTCCTGGTACACCTATTCACCCACACGCGTTCGGTATCCGTACGCAAGGGGGGTCTTGCTGGAAATGTTCCGCGAGGCGCGGCAGCGGCTGAAGGACCCGGTGGCCGCGTGGGCCGAGATCCAGGACGATCCGGAGCGCCGGCGCGCCTATCAGCGGGCCCGCGGCAAGGGCGGCCTGGTGAGGGTGAGCTGGGACGAGGCCCTCGAGATGGTCGCCGCCGCGCACGTGCACGCGATCAAGAGGTACGGGCCGGACCGCGTCGCCGGGTTCTCGCCGATCCCGGCCATGTCGATGGTGTCGCACGCGGTCGGCGCCCGGTTCCTCAGCCTGATCGGCGGCACGATGCTGTCGTTCTACGACTGGTACGCCGACCTGCCCGTGGCGTCACCGCAGGTCTTCGGCGACCAGACCGACGTGCCGGAGTCCGGCGACTGGTGGGATGCCGCCTACCTGATGATGTGGGGTTCGAACGTCCCGGTCACCCGCACCCCGGACGCGCACTGGATGGCCGAGGCGCGCTACCGCGGTCAGAAGGTCGTCGTGGTGAGCCCGGATTTCGCCGACAACGTCAAGTTCGCCGACGAGTGGATGCCGGCCCAGCCGGGCAGCGACGGCGCGCTCGCGATGGCGATGGGTCACGTCGTGCTCAAGGAGTTCTTCGTCGATCGCCGGACACCGAGATTCATTGATTACGTACGGAGATATACGGACCTGCCGTATCTGGTGACCCTGGAACCAGCACCCGGCGGCGACCATCGGCCCGGCAGGTTCCTCACGGCCGACGACCTCGGTGAGGACGAGGGCACGTTCAAGCCGGTCCTCTGGGATTCGGCCGCCGACGCCCCGGCCGTGCCACGCGGCAGCCTCGGCCACCGATTCGGATCCGAGGACGGCCAGTGGAACCTGGATCTGGGCAGCATCGAACCGGCCCTGACCTGCGCCGGCGCCGGGGATCCGGCCGTCGTGAAGCTCCCCCGCTTCGACACCGGCGAACCCAGCGTGCTGACCCGCGGCGTCCCCACCCGCACGGTCGCCGGCAGGCTCGTGACGACCGTCTTCGACCTGATGCTGGCCCAGTACGGCGTGCACCGCGACGACCTGCCCGGCGACTGGCCGGCCGGATACGACGACGCGACCCGGCCCTGCACCCCGGCCTGGCAGGAGCCGCTCACCGGCGTACCGGCCGCGCAGGTCGCCCGGGTGGCCCGGGAGTTCGCCGACAACGCCGAGCGCTCCGGCGGCCGGTCGATGATCCTGCTCGGCGCCGGCACCAACCACTGGTTCCACTCCGACACCACCTACCGGGCCATCCTCGCGCTGGTGACGCTGACCGGCTGCCAGGGCGTCAACGGCGGCGGGTGGGCGCACTACGTCGGCCAGGAGAAGTGCCGCCCGGTGACGGGCTGGCAGCAGCTCGCGTTCGGGCTGGACTGGGTGCGGCCACCACGGCAGATGATCGGTACGGCTTTCTGGTACGTCCACACCGACCAGTGGCGCTACGACACGTACACGGCTGATGCGGTTTCCTCGCCGACGGGTGACGGATTGTTCGCCGGCAGGCACACGATGGACCTGCTCCGGCAGTCGGCCCGGCTCGGATGGATGCCATCGGTCCCGACATTCGACCGCAACCCTCTCGATCTGGCGGATTCCATCCAAGGCGATCCCGGCGCCCATATCGCAGAAAACCTTAAATCCGGACATCTCCGGTTCGCGTTGGACGACCCCGACGACCCCGCCAACTGGCCGCGAGTGCTCACCGTCTGGCGCGCCAACCTCCTCGGCTCCTCGGCGAAGGGCAACGAGTACTTCCTCAAGCACCTCCTGGGGACGAGCTCCAACCTGCGCGCGCATCCCGTGGACGGCGAGCCCCCGGAGGGCAAACTGGACCTCCTGCTCAGCCTCGACTTCCGGATGACCTCGACGACCCTGCTCTCCGACGTCGTCCTCCCGGCCGCCACCTGGTACGAGAAGCACGACCTCAACACCACCGACATGCACCCCTTCGTGCACGCCTTCACCCCGGCGATCAACCCGCCCTGGCAGACCCGCACCGACTTCGACGCCTTCCACGGCCTGGCCCGCGCGTTCTCCGCCCTCGCCCGGACCCACCTCGGCGTCCGCAAGGACCTGGTGGCGACACCGCTGCTGCACGACACCCCGGACGCCATGGCCACCCCGCACGGCCGGGTCACCGACTGGAAGGAGACCGGCGAGACGCCGATACCCGGCCGGACCATGCCGCGGATCACCGTGGTGGAGCGCGACTACGGCGCGATCGCCGATAAGCTCGCCGCGCTCGGCCCGCTGCTCGACAGCCTCGGCACGACCGGCAAGGGCGTCGCCGTCGACGTGAATCCGGAGATCGACTACCTGCGCCGCAAGAACGGCGTGGTGCTCGGCGACCGGCCGTCGCTCGCGACGGACGTACACGCGTGCGAGGCGATCCTCGCGCTCTCCGGCACCACGAACGGCCGGGTCGCCACGGCCGGCTTCCGGGACGTGGAGAAGCGCACCGGCGTGCGGCTCGCCGACCTGGCCGCCGAGCACGAGGGCAAACAGATCACCTTCGCCGACTGCCAGTCCCGGCCGGTCCCGGTGATCACCAGCCCGGAGTGGTCGGGCAGCGAGCACGGCGGCCGCCGCTACTCCCCGTTCACGATCAACGTGGAGCGGCTCAAGCCGTGGCACACCCTGACCGGCCGACAGCACTTCTTCCTCGACCACGACTGGATGCACGAGGCCGGCGAGGCGCTGCCGATCTTCCGGCCGCCGCTGGACATGCACCGGCTCTTCGGCGAGCCCCGCCTCGGCCGTAACGGCGAGCTCGAGATCACCGTGCGGTATCTCACGCCGCACTCGAAGTGGTCCATCCACTCCGAGTACCAGGACAACCTGATCATGCTGACGCTCTCCCGCGGCGGGCCGACCATGTGGATGAGCGAGCAGGACGCCGCGAAGATCGGCGTACGGGACAACGACTGGATCGAGGCGGTCAACCGCAACGGCGTCGTGGTCTGCCGCGCCGTGGTCTCGCACAAGATGCCCGAGGGCACCGTCTACATGTACCACGCCCAGGAACGGGTCATCGACGTGCCGAAGGCCGAGGTCAACGGCCGGCGCGGCGGCATACACAACTCGCTGACCCGGCTGCTGGTCAAGCCCACCCACCTCATCGGCGGGTACGCCCAGTTGTCGTTCGCGTTCAACTATCTCGGGCCCACCGGCAACCAGCGCGACGAGGTCACCGTGATCCGCCGCCGCAGCCAGGAGGTGACCTACTGATGCGCGTCATGGCCCAGACCGCGATGGTGATGAACCTCGACAAGTGCATCGGCTGCCACACCTGCTCGGTCACCTGCAAGCAGGCGTGGACGAACCGGTCCGGCGTCGAGTACGTCTGGTTCAACAACGTCGAGTCCCGGCCCGGCCAGGGCTACCCGCGCACGTACCAGGACCAGGAGAAGTGGCAGGGCGGCTGGGTGCGCACCGCGACCGGCCGGCTCAAGCCCCGCTCCGGCGGCCGGGTCAAGAGGCTGCTCAGCATCTTCGCGAACCCGAAGCTGCCGTCGATGCGGGACTACTACGAGCCGTGGACCTACGACTACGAGCACCTGCTGACCGCGCCGGCCGGTGACGATCTGCCGGTGGCTCGCCCGAAGAGCCTGCTCACCGGCGAGGACACCAAGGTCGTCTGGTCGGCGAACTGGGACGACTCGCTCGGCGGCGGCAACGAGGTCCTGGCCGGCGACCCGGTGCTGCAGAAGGTCTCCGATCAGGTGCGCCAGGAGTACGAGAAGGCGTTCCTGTTCTTCCTGCCGCGCATCTGCGAGCACTGCCTCAACCCGTCCTGCGCCGCGTCCTGCCCGTCCGGCGCGATCTACAAGCGGGCCGAGGACGGCATCGTGCTGGTCGACCAGGATCGCTGCCGTGGCTGGCGGATGTGCGTGACGGGTTGCCCGTACAAGAAGGTGTATTTCAACCACCGGACCGGCAAGGCCGAGAAGTGCACGTTCTGCTTCCCCCGCATCGAGCTCGGCCAGCCCACCATCTGCTCGGAGACCTGCGTCGGCCGCCTGCGCTACATCGGCGTGATGCTCTATGACGCCGATCGGGTGGCCAAAGCCGCCGCGGTCAAGAACGAACATGATCTGTACGACGCCCAGCGCTCGGTCTTCCTGAACCCGCACGATCCGGCCGTCGCCCGGCAGGCGCTCGACGCGGGGATCCCGGAGGACTGGATCGACGCGGCCAGGCGCTCGCCGGTCTGGGACCTGATCATGAAGTACGAGGTGGCGCTGCCCCTGCATCCGGAGTACCGGACCATGCCGATGGTCTGGTACATCCCGCCGCTGTCCCCCGTCGTCGACGTGCTGCGCGACACCGGCCACGACGGCGAGGACCCGCACAACCTGTTCGGCGCCGTCGACGCGCTGCGCATCCCGATGGAGTACCTGGCCGAGCTGTTCACGGCGGGCGACACCGAGCCGGTCCGGGCCGTGCTGAACCGGCTCGCCGCGATGCGGTCGTACCAGCGGCGCATCAACCTCGGCGAGAAGCCGGACGACTCGATCCCGGCCGCGGTCGGGATGACCGCCGGCGAGATGAACGACATGTACCGGCTGCTCGCCGTCGCCAAGTACGAGCAGCGCTACGTCATCCCGGCCGCGCACGCCGAGGACGCGCACCGGCTCGAGGCGATGGGCGCCGAGTGCTCGCTCGACTACGACGGCGGGCCGGGCATGTACCAGACCGGGCCGTTCGGCGAGGCCTCCGGCACCCCGGTCCCGGTGCAGGTGGAGACGTTCCACATGCTGCGCGATCGGCAGACCGCCGACGAGCCGCGGCGGCTCAACCTCCTGAACTGGGACGGCAGAGGGCGTCCCGAAGGGCTGTTCCCCCCGGCCCGGGACGATCAGTCGTGAACGCCGTCGCCGCCCGCGCCGCCTCCCTGCTGCTGCGCTATCCCGACGACGACGTGCTCGCCGCCCTGCCGGTCATCGCCGGCGCCCTGCCGGAACTGCCCGCCGCCATCGCCGAGCCGCTGCGCGCCGTGGCCGCCCATCGGGCCGGCACCGACGTACACATGCTGCGGACCGAATATGTGGAGCTGTTCGACTTCCGGCGCCGCTGCAGCCTGCACCTGACCTACTACACCTGCGGCGACACCCGGCGGCGCGGCGAGGCGCTGGCCGCTTTCGCCGCCGCCTACCGGCACGCCGGCCTCGAGGTCGTCGGCGGGGAACTGCCGGACTACCTGCCGGCCGTCCTCGACCTGGCCGCCGAGCACCCGATCGGCTGGCGGCTGCTGCGCGACAACCGGATCGGCCTCGACCTGCTCACCGCCTCGCTCACGAAGGACGGCACCGTCTATCGGCACGCCGTCGACGCGATCCGGGCGATGCTGCCCGCCCCGACCTCGAAGGACCTGTCCGCCGCGGCCGCGCTCGCACGCACCGGCCCGCCCGCCGAACAGGTGGGCCTGCAACCGTTCGGGAGCCTCCGGTGAGCACGTTCCTCTGGGTGATCTTCCCGTATCTCTCGCTGCTCGTCCTGATCGGCGGAACCGTCTGGCGCCACCGCTACGACAAGTTCGGCTGGACCACCCGCTCCTCGCAGCTCTACGAGACCACCCTGCTGCGCTGGGCCAGCCCGCTGTTCCACTTCGGCATCCTCATGGTCCTGATCGGCCACGTGATGGGCCTGCTCGTGCCGAAGTCGTGGACCGAGGCCGTCGGCGTCACCGAGCACGCCTACCACCTCATGGCCGTCTTCATCGGCACCGTGGCGGGCCTCTGCACCCTGATCGGCATGGCGTTGCTGATCGCCCGCCGCAGGCTGACCGGCCCGGTCTTCGCCGCCACCACCAGGAACGACAAGGCGATGTACGTGGTCCTCGGCGGCGTCATCGTGCTCGGGCTGTGGGCGACGGTGAAGGCCAACCTGGCCGGCGGTGGCTACGACTACCGCGAGACCGTCTCCCCCTGGCTGCGCTCCCTGTTCACCCTGCAGCCCGACGCCGCCCTGATGACCGCGGTCCCGGCCTCCTTCAAGATCCACGTCATAGCGGCGTTCACACTCTTCGCGTTCTGGCCCTTCACCCGCCTCGTGCACGCCTTCAGCGCCCCGGTCGGCTACCTGACCCGCCCCTACGTCGTCTACCGCTACCGCGATCCGCGGAAAGGCCTGCGCCCCACCCGGCCCGGCTGGGACCGGCGCTGATTCACATCTCGTGCGCGTTCACATCTCGTGCGCTTTCACATCTCGTTGGCGGCCAGCCAGTCCGCCGCCCGCCGCGCCGACGCCCGGGACAGCCACGCGTCCTGGATCACCTCGGCCAGCTCGCCGCGGGTCAGCTCACCGAGCCGGCTCGCCCGTACCAGCACCGACAGGTGCCCGTCGAAGTGCGCGGTCGTGAAGAACGGATTCGACGCGTCCTGGATCAGCGCCTGCTTGTCCGCCTCCGACGGCACCCAGAAGACGATCACGTCGTCGTAGCGCTCGCCGCTCACCGGGTCGACCGCGTCCGGCCGGGGGTTCCGGAAGAACACGAACGACTTCCGCCCCACCTGATAGACCGGGTTGTCGCTGCTCTCGTCGTAGACGGTGACATGCGGCATCCCCGCCGCGATCGCGTGCACGTCCTCGACCCGGGCCGGCCGCTCCTCGTCGTCGCCCACCCTCCCACGGTAAGGGTTGACGACCGGTTCCGGCGGGTACCGCCCCGCCATGCGTACCTTGATCTACACCCTGGGAATCGTGGCCCTCGTCCTGATCGTCCTGGGCCTCGTCCTGAAAGCCGTCAAATGGCTGCTCATCATCGGTTTCGTGGCCCTCATCGCCGCCCTCGTCATGGGCTTCCTCAAGGGCCGCCGAACCCTGCGCTGACCAGCGTCCCCCGCCCACATCTCCAAGATCAAGGGCCCGATTCCTTGTACGGGGGACCGCATGGCCGATACTTGACCACGTGACCCCGAGCGACTCCCCCACGCCCCAGCCCCAGGACGACGCCGCCGCCGAGCCGGCCCCCAAGAAGCCCCTCCTCAACAGCTGGATCTTCACAGCCCTCGGCGGAGCGGTAGGCGCCTACTTCCTGATCAGCGGAGCCCTGGGAGTCCGCGAGAAAGAGGGCGACGGAGTGTTCGCCATCCTCGTAGCCGGAATCGTCGTCATCGTGGCCGCTTTCGCCTTCCTGATGTACAGGTCCTACAAGTCCGACAAGGCCGCCAAAAACTGACCGAAGCGCAGGCCCGGCCGGCATCCTAGGAACCCAGGCTGATTTTGTTCGCCCGCCCCAGTCGGACATGGACGAAACGCAAGGAAAAGCCCGCCGCCCGGCCGGACGGCTCGGGCAGTGGCCGACCGGGCGGCGAAGAGCTGAGCGCCAGCAGCCGCGAGAAGGCGTCCTAGGAACCTAGGTTGAGTGGGGTCGCGATCAGGTCCGGCCACGTGGCGAGACGGACCCCGCGACGATTCCGGAAGCCCCGGTGGGCGGCCGGTGACGCCGCGGCTCACGTAGCGGCCGCCTATTTGCGGCAGTGTGGGCACGAGCCCGCCCTGTCTGAGCAGGCGCGATGCCGGCAGCACGACAACGGCTTGCGGTGCGACGGGCCGGGCGCAAGCCCGCGGCGGCGACGGCTGTCGCGCCGAAGGCGGCCACCGCGCGGACCACCCCCGGGCGGCTTCGCATGGTGGCGAGGGTGCCCAGGCCCCAGGCAGCGGCCAGCGCGACCGGGAGTCCGCCCCGGCGGCTGCGGGAAACCCCGGCTGACACCGCGGCGGCGACGACTGATAAGCCCGCCGTGGCCGCCGCGACCACTCCCGGCGTGTCCCGGGCGCGGCGGGCGGCGACGATGTTGACGGCGCTGGCCAGGGTGGTCCAGCCGAGGAGCAGGCCGGTGCTGACCGGCGTGACGGCCAGCAGGCCCGGCGACGGCGGGAGGGGCTGGAGGCGCACGTGGGCGGTCGCCGCCAGTGCGGCGGCGGCCGGGAGCAGGTAGGGCGTGTACGCGAACCGGCCGGTCTGGGCGGCCAGCGACCAGGCGGCGTTCAGCGCGTAGGCACCCGCCAGCGGCCATCCGGTGCGGCGGCTCAGCGGATCGGTGCGGCCGGCGGGGAGGCATTGGCCGGCGGTCGAGGCCAGGCAACCGGCGAAGATCGGGGCCCAGACGGCGAAGGCGTAGTCGGGCGGGGTGATCGGGGTGTCGTACGCATCGGTCTGCTCTCCCCGGCCGAGGAGCGCACCCAGATTCGGCACCGCGACGAATGTGGCGCAAGCGCCCGCGAGCGCAAGAGTTCGACTGGCGTCCATGCCAGGTAGCTTAGTTTCTAAGCTACCCTGACGGCATGGATCTGGGGTGGGCCGTGCACCATCTGGCAGCCGCGGCCGCCGAGGTGGACGCCGCGATCGCGCGCCGGATGGGCCTGAGCTCCGGCGACTTCCTGGCGCTCAAACACCTGGTGACCGCGGAGAGGCCGATCGGGCCGGTGGAGCTCGGGCGCCTGCTCGGGCTCACCTCCGGCGCCGCGACCGGGCTGGTCAACCGGCTGGAGACGGCCGGCTGGGCCCGCCGCGAGCCGCATCCGGACGACCGGCGGCGCCAGACGCTCACGGTGACCGCGCACGCGAGCGAGACGCTGCTGCGCGAGTTGCGGCCGCTGGCCGGCGAGATCGAGCGGGTGGCCGCGTCGCTCTCACCGGAGCAGCAGCGCCTCGTCGTCGCGACGATCGAGCGGCTCACGACAGCGCACCGGACTACGGTGCGATCACCAGCGAGGTGATCAGCCCGTCCGCCAGCGTGAAGCGGTAGCGCAGGTCGACCACGCCGCCCGGGAAGTCGCCCTCCAGGTGCTGGACCAGCTCGTAGTGCGTGTCGTCGACGCGGGTCGCGCCGATCAGCTCGGCCGTGTACGTGAACTCGCCGGCGGCGCGCCGCTGCCAGCCACGGATCTCGTCCTCGCCGCGATAGGTGCGCCCGTCGTCGGTGACGACGGCGCCCACCTGCGGCGGCTGGAGGCCGAGCTTGATCGCACCCGGGCGGCCGTGACCTCGCTGCGCCGGCTGCTGAGCCCGGAGCCGGCCGGCATCGAGGTCGAGCTCCGGACCGAGCCCGCCCGCACGGTCGCCGCGATCAGCGGGCACGTCCGGTCCGCCGGCGTACCGGGCTGGTTCGACGCGGCCGTGGCGGAGCTGGACGCGGCGTTCGGTCCGGCCGAGCGCACCGGTCCGCACGGCGGCCGGTACGCCAACGAGCTGTTCACCGACGGCGCGGGGGCCATGACCGTCTTCCGCCCGGTCCGCGAGCCGCGCGCGAGCGGCCGCATCGAGGTCGTCGAGCTGCCGGCCGCCGACGTCGCGGTGACCGTCCACACCGGGCCGCACGACGACATCCAGGTGACCTACGGCCGGCTCGGCGCGTGGGTGGTCACGCACGCGCTGGGCGTCGCCGGCCCGGTGCACGAGACGTACCTGCCCGGTGCCGGCGAGCAGCGCACCGAGATCGGCTGGCCGGTCTTCAAGGTCGTTCGAGAGGTCGTTGGAGGGGTCACTTGAGGGCGGCGAACCAGTGCGCGACGAACACCCCGAGGCCGATCATCAGGCCGGCCTGCGGGCTGATGGCGATCGCGAACACCACGAACGCCGCGAATCCGGTGACGGCCGCGCGCTGCTTCGTGAAGGCGGGCCTGGTGGTCGAGCGCATGTCTCCACTATGCGACCGGCGCAGCGGGAGCACCACGAACCTTTGCGAATAGTCGCACCCCATGACGATCGCGCCTGCTTTCCCGGCCTCACACCCCTCATGGGTACGTCGGAACGCCCGTGCGAATGAAAGTTTCGGAAACTAAAACGCTGCTATTTTCGCAGTTGCTGCCGCTGATCAACTTCGGTATTTCCGTAATGTTTCCGTAAGTTGTTGACAAGCGTGCTCCCCGCGCGACAGGCTTCGCAATGACGGGCCTCAATGGCCGCCATCCCCACCACGAGGGCTCCGCCATGCCTCGTGGGGCTATTACCCGCCAGCCTCTTTCTGAGGAGGAGTGCATCCGCATGACCGAAGAATCCACCCGTCCCGCCCGCCGCCGGCGTGGCCGCCTCCGCCTGCTCGCCGCCGCGGCAGGCGCCGTCGTGATGGCGATCTCGATGGCCGGCGTCGCCCACGCCGAAGCCGACCGGACCGTCAGCTCGAACACCACCGGCACCCACAACGGCTACTACTTCTCGTTCTGGAAGGACAGCGGCAACGCCAGCATGACGCTGCGCGCCGACGGCAGGTACACCAGCAGCTGGGACCGCAGCACCAACAACTGGGTCGGCGGCAAAGGCTGGGCCACCGGCACACGCCGGACGGTGACCTATTCCGGCAGCTACAACCCGGGCAACAACAACACCTACCTCGCCCTGTACGGATGGACCCGCAACCCGCTCATCGAGTACTACATCGTCGAGAACTTCGGCAGCTACAACCCGAGCAGCGGCGCCACCCGGCTGGGCACCGTCACCACCGACGGCGGCACCTACGACATCCTGCGCAGCCAGCGGGTCAACGCGCCGTCGATCGACGGAACCCGCACGTTCTACCAGTTCTGGAGCGTCCGGCAGCAGAAGCGGAGCAGCGGCACCATCACGGTCGCCAACCACTTCGACGCCTGGGCCCGGGCCGGCCTGACCCTCGGCACCAACCACAGCTACCAGATCATGGCGACCGAGGGCTACCAGAGCAGCGGCAGCTCCGACATCACCGTCCGTGAGGGGACCGGTGGTGGTGGCAACCCGACCACCCCGCCGCCGGGCAACAGCAACTGCACCGCCACGCTCACCGCGGGCGAGCAGTTCGGCGACCGGTTCAACCTCAACGTGGCCGTCACCGGCACCAGCAACTGGACGGTCGGGCTGAACCTGAACGGCGGGCAGAGCATCCAGAACAGCTGGAACGCGGCGGTCACCGGGACGACCGGTTCCGTCACGGCCCGGCCGAACGGCAACGGCAACAACTTCGGCGTCACCATCATGGCCAACGGCAACTGGACCTGGCCGACAGTCACCTGCCGGGCGGGCTGACCGGCGAAGGAGAACGTGTGGCGCGGTGGCCCATCCACCGCGCCACACCCTGTTCTACGGCACGCGGTCCAGGAAGCCGATGACGCTCGCGATCCGCCCCTCGCCGTTCAGCTCCGCCACGTCGAAGCCGACCACCAGCGCCTCGCCGCCCGCCGGCCCCAGGTGCCAGGTGAACCGCCCCCGGCCGTGATGGGCGTCCACCGCGCCCTCACCCCGGCTGAACACCAGCCCGGCGAACTGCTGCTGCACCGCCGCGATCAACCCGTCCATCGCCTCCCGGCCGGTCACCGAGGCCATCGGGTCGACGTAGCGGACGTCCTCGGCGAACACCTCGTCGATCAGCTTCCGCCGCTCCGCCGCGCCGGTCTCGTTCCACACCGCCAGATACCGATCCACCACGTTCGCGAAATCACTCATGGGCATCACTCTGGCGGCGGCCCGGTAGCCGGGTCGATGACGCCGGAGGTAATGGACGGCCTTCCTAAGGTGAGAGCCATGAGCGATGTGGGGACGCTGTTGCGGGAGTGGCGCACCAGCCGGCGGATGAGTCAGCTCGAACTGTCCTCCCAGACCGGCGTGTCCACGAGACACCTGTCGTTCGTCGAGACCGGGCGTTCCCGCCCGACCCGCGACATGATCCTGCGCCTCGCCGGCGAGCTCGACGTCCCCCTGCGCGCCCAGAACGAGCTTCTCCTGGCCGGCGGCTACGCCCCCGCGTGGACCGAGAACGGCCTCGACGGCGCCCCGCTCGCCCAGGTGATGTCCTCGTTGCGGGACGTCCTGGCCGGTCACGACCCGTACCCCGCGGTGTTGATCGATAGGCACTGGACCATGATCGACGCCAACTCGTCGATCACGCCCCTGCTCGAAGGCTGCGCGCCCCGGCTGCTGGAGCCCCCGGTCAACGTCCTCCGGCTGTCGCTGCACCCGGAGGGCATGGCCGCCCGCATCGACAACCTGGCCGAGTGGCGCACCCACATCCTGGACCGCCTCGACCAGCAGGCCACCCACACCGCCGATCCGGTGCTGCGGACGCTGCACGAGGAACTGTCCGGCTATCCCGGCGGCTCGCTCGGCTCGCCGCCGGCCGCCCTGGTCGTGCCGCTGCGCATGAACGGCCTGTCCTTCTTCAGCACCACGTCGGTGCTCGGCACCCCGCGCGACGTCACCCTGTCGGAACTGGCCATCGAGGCCTTCCTCCCCGCCGACGCCACGACGGCCGCGGCCCTGCACCGCCGCTGAGCCGTTCATGAGCCCGACTTGAGGTCCGTTCCCCACCCAAACTCAACACACAACGGGCTCACCCGGCATGCGTGTCGAGTTGTGGTCCGATCCACGCCCAAACTCAACACACAACGGGCTCACCCGGCGTGCGTGTTGAGTTGAGGTCCGATTCGCACCCGAACTCGACACACCACGGGCTGAGCGATCACCGCCTCCCTGCGGGGCCTGGCGCGGATGGCGGACAATCGGAGGCATGTTCGTGATCAAAGAGCGGTTCTTCTCGATCGGTGATGATTTCGACGTGCTGGACGAGAACGGCGCGAAGGTCTATCACGTGGACGGCAAGGTGTTCAGCGTCCGGAACCGGGTGGTGATCGAGGACGTGGCCGGCACGGAGGTGGCGTCGGTGCACCGGCACCTGGTGGCGCTGCGGCCGACCTACGAGATCCGGATCGGCGGGGAGAAGGCGGCCGAGGTGAAGAAGAAGCTGTTCACCCCGTTCCGGGAGAAGTTCACCATCGACGTGCCGGGGCCGGACGACCTGGAGATGAAGGGTGACCTGCTGGACCACGAGTACGTGATCGAGCAGGGCGGCGCCGAGGTGGCGTCGGTGTCCAAGCGGTGGCTGACCGTCCGCGACACCTATGCGGTCCAGGTCGCGGCGGGCGTCGACCCGCTGCTCATCATCGGCAGTGTGCTGGCGCTCGACCTGGCCCTCGACCGCGACGCCAAGCCGGGCAACGACTAGCGTGGCGCACCCACGGAATCGACGCCATCGGGTACGGTAACGGCATGATCACGGACTGGGCGCGCGCCATGCTGCGCCTGTTCGTGTCCCTCGTGGCGCTATTGATCAACGCCACGAAGAAGAAGCAAGCGCCCAGGCCCGCGGTAAAGCACAGTGGACACCCGGTGACGCCCCCGGCCGTCCCGATGCTCCACAACCGTTACATCCCGGTCGGCGACACCTCCCGCGCTCCGCCCGCACTCCACGCCTGACCGTTCTCGTTCGCGTGGATCCTTGTGCAGGGGAGTTTTGTCATGAACCTTTTCGCTGAGATGTTCCTGGACGCTCCGGCCGCCCCGATCACCATCTGGGCCGTGCTCATGGTGCTGTCGCTGCCGGCGCTGCTGATGCTCGCGAGCCCGCAGGCGATCCGCGACCCGCAGCGGGCCGCGCTCGAGACCTTCGGGTTCCTGCGCCGCTACCGGCAGGAACGCGAGCGGCGGCAGGACGAGGCGACGACCGCGGTGCGCTACGCCGGCGAGGTCGCGGTGGCCGCCGACCGGGCGGCGCTGGCGGCGCAACGCTGGCAGGAGTGCTGGCGGCAGGCCGACGAGCGGGCGGACGAAGCCTGGCAGCGGTGGCTGGAAGCCGATGAGCAGTTGGCTCGCGCCCGCACGGCGTCGGCCTTCCGCCCCGCCTGGAGCCCGCGCACCCCGTCCGAATATGCCCACCGCGAGAACTTCCTTCACCGTACGGTCGGAGCCGCCGTGGCGAGGGGTGACCTGCCGGTCGGCGCGCTCGCGGACGGCGGCTTCGACGCCCGGCTGCACCCGGTCGAGCAGGAGCTCGCCGTCCAGCGGGCCGTCGTGGTGTACCGGTGGGAGCTGCACCGCCGGGCCCGGGCCGCGGAGGGGGCCGCCTGGCACGACGCGCAGCTCGCCGTGGCGACCCGGGACAGCCTGCGCCGCGAGGTCCGCGAGGCCGCGGCACGGGCGGCCGCACTCCACCGCCACCTCCCGCGCCACGACGGCCGGGCGGCGGCCGCGCCGGGCCCGGTGTGGGCCACGCAGGCAGTCTGACGGCAGGCGTACCCAAGAGGGGTTTTCATCCCTCGCTCGGCTCGAGCCTCATCCGCCGGGTCGTCTCCGCCAATTCCGGCAGCTTCCCGATGAGCGCCCCGGCCTCCAGGGGTGCGGCGAAGTAGTAACCCTGCGCGACGTCGCACCCGAGCCGCTGCAGCGCCATGATCGTCTCGAGGTCCTCGGTCCCCTCGGCCACCACCGACAGCCCCAGGTTGTGGCCGAGCTCGACGGTCGAGGCGACCAGCGCGTGATGCCCGGGATCGCGGGCCATCCCGGCCACGAACGAGCGGTCGATCTTCAGCTCGTCGAGGGGCAGCAGCCGCAGATAGGTCATCGACGAATAGCCGGTGCCGTAGTCGTCGATCGACGTCCGCACCCCCATGTCCCGGATGTGCTGCAGCACGTCGATGGCGGTGCCCGGGTCGGTCATCACGCTGTGCTCGGTCACCTCGATGCACAACTGTCCGCCCGGTACGCCCCAGCGGCGCAGATGATCGGCGACCCGGTCGCAGAAGCCCGGGTCGAGCAGGGTACGCGCCGAGATGTTCACCGACACCGGGATGCGCAGGCCGTCGTCGAGCCAGGACCGGGCCTGCGCCAGCGCGATCTCCAGGACGTGGTCGGTGAACCGGTGGATCAGGCCGGTCGTCTCCAGGACCGGGATGAAGTCGCCGGGCGGGATCCGGCCCCTGCCCGGATGCTGCCAGCGGGCCAGCGCCTCCACCCCGGCCAGGTCGCCGGTCGCCAGGTCGATCTGCGGCTGGTAGTGCAGCGTGATCTCGGTGCCCGCGTCCAGGGCCCGGCGCAGGTCGCCGAGCAGGCCGAGCCGGGCGATGCTGTCGTTTCCGTGCTCGGAGGTGTACCGGGAGAAGCCGAGCCGCCGCCGTTTCGCCACGTCCATGGCGGTGTCGGCGTGCTGCAGCACGGACGCCACGGTGTCGCCGGTCCCGGCCGTCGCGGCGCCGATGCTCACCTCCAGATCGATGGTGAGCTCGTCGATGGCGAACGGCCTGTCGAACGCCCGGGTGAGCCGGCGGCCGACGGCCTCCGGATCGTCCTCGCTCTCCACCAGCAGCACCGCGAAGTCGTCGCCGCCGATCCGGGCGACCAGGTCACCCTCCCGGACCGAGGCCCGCAGCCGCTCCCCCGCCTGCTGCAGCAGCAGGTCGCCGATCCGGTGGCCGAGCTGCTCGTTGACGTCCCGGAAGCCGTCCAGGTTGACCGCGAGGATGGTGACCGGGCCGTGGTCGAGCGCGGCCTGCGCCTCGCGGGCGAACGCGGCCCGGTTCGGCAACCCGGTGAGCGGATCGGTGACGGCCATCCGCTCCAACCGGCGCCGGTTGGCCCAGGAGGCCCGCGCGAACAGCAGCAGGAGCACCACCCCGGTCAGGAAGGCCAGCACGCTGCCCCACTTCAGCCGCTCGGACTGACGCGTGCCGGCCTCCTGGTTCCGGGTGTACTCGTCGAGGTGGTACCGCTGCTCGGCCAGCACCTCCTCCATGATCACCGAGACGGCCGGCTCGATCACGTTCTCGAGGCTGGCCTGCGCCCCGGCGGTGTCCCCACGGTCGAGCTGGCGCAGATACTGCTCGAACGTCGGTTCGAGGTCGCGGTGCCGCTGCGCGACCCCGGCCGCTTCCTCCCGGTGCTCGTCGTCGCGCGCCGCCATGTGCATCATCGCGGCCTGGGTCCGCGCGTGCGCCGCGAACAGCTCGTCCCGCTCCTCCCCGTCCGGCTCCCGCATGGCGGCCTGGATCAGCACCATCTCCGCCGACGTGAGATAGGCGGCCCGCTGGTAGGCGTCGGTGTCGGTGCTGTCGGCGGCGATCCGGGACACGATGCCCGACTGCTCCCAGCTGCCGAGCATGGCGTAGCCCGAAACCGCGACGAGCACGATCCCCAGCACCCCGCTCAGCCCTCGCACCCCTTCACGTTAAGCAAGGTCACGGCACCTTCGTGCCGCGTTGCAGGACCTTCTCGGGTACGGGCGGACGCCGGGTGCTCATGCGACGGGTGTGGCGGCCCGTCCCAGGGCGTCCGCCTTCAGCCGCTCGAAGTCGGCCTCGCTGATCGCCCCCGAGTCGAGCAGCGACTTCGCCGACGCGATCTCCTCGGTGGGGCTGCGCTTCGCGTCGGCCGGCGCCGCCACCGACCGGATGTACTCCTCCTGCCGCTTCTGCATCTCCGCCGCCGAGGCGAGGGCCCGCTCGTTCATGCCCGACCCCCGGGCGATCAGATAGACCAGCATCCCCACGATCGGCAGGATGATCAGGAAGAGCACCCACATCGTCTTCGCGAAGCCGCCGATGTCCTTGCTCCGGAACAGGTCGCCGAACAGCCAGAACAGGCACATGAACCAGGCACAGAAGATGAAGAACTCGAATATCGCCAGCAGGAAGGAACCGTTGTCGTCGAACATGTGAACGTCCTCTCGGAAAAGCGTCTCCCCGGAGTACACCGCCGCCGCCGGGTCCCGGCCTCATCCGTAAGGGATTAATCATGACCGGGACACATCGATGGGCGTCATGTTCAACGCGCCTTCCCCCGAAACCTACTGTGGAGTAACCTCGGCTCCGGCATGCCGGTTCGCGAACCATCCACCCCGTCCTGACACGTTCCATGGAGGATCCATGGGTTACTTTCGCCGCACCACCATGCTCGCCACGGCCGCCCTGCTAGGGGCCACCGCCGCCACCGCTGTGGTCTCGCCCGCGCAGGCCGCGCCCATGTCGATCGACTTCAACAACGTCACCGGCACGACACGCCTCGCCAAGGCGAAGACCGACGTGGCCGTGCCGACGTCGTCCGTGAAGACCCAGATCGACCTGGACACCGGCACCGTCACCGGCAGCGCCGAACTGTCCGACCTGACCGCGAAACTCAAGCTCGCCGGCCTGATCGGCACCACCTCGACCGTGAAGATCGTGCCGGTCGGCGGGCTGACCGGGACCATCGACCTCGGCGCGTCCAAGCTGTCGACGACCACGAAGTTCACGCTCCAGATCGTCGACGTGCACACCGACATCGCCCCGAAGATCAACCTGGTCAAGCGGAAGAACTGCCGCACCACCAAGCCCTCGACGCTGACGCTCAACAACACCAGCGCCGTGGAGCTGTTCAAGCCGATCACGATGGAGGGTAAGTACACGATCCCGCCCTTCACCGGCTGCGGCGCCCTCACACCGCTGCTGACCCTGCTCCTCTCCGGCCCGAACAACACGATGAAGCTCGACCTGATCTGACCGCGGTCTCCCGTGGTCGCGCCACCGCGGCCACGGGAATCCGGCCCGATGTCACAGCGGGCCGGCCCGCGTTGACTCCTGGTCGTGGGCATCACGACCGAGGAGGAAAGATGAACGTCATGGTGATCGGTGGCGGGTACGCCGGTGTGCTGGCCGCCAACCGCCTCACCCGCGACCCCGGCGTCACGGTCACCCTGATCAACCCGCGGCCGCGGTTCGTCGAACGGATCCGGCTGCACCAGATGGTGGCCGGCACGCACGACGCCGTCGTCGACTTCGGCACGGTGCTGGCCGGCCGGGTCCGGCTGGTGGTCGACACCGTGACCCGGATCGACGTGGCCGGCCGCCGCGTCGAGCTGGCGAGCGGCGGGACGGCCTCCTACGACTACCTGATCTATGCGGTGGGCAGCCGCAGCGCCGCCGGCCGGATGCCGCACGTCTATCCGCTCACCAGCCTCGAGGAGGCCGAGCGGCTGCGGGAGGCGCTCGCCGGCCTTTCGCTCGCCGCGCCGGTGACGGTGGTGGGCGGCGGCGCGTCCGGCATGGAAACCGCCGCCGAGCTGGCCGGCGGCGGGCGCGCGGTCACGCTGGTCTGCGGCGGGGATCTGGGGCCGTCTCTGCACGCTGACCAGCGTCGACGACGACCGGATCGTGGCGGCCGGGGACGCCGCGGCACCCTCGGACCTGCCGCTGCGGATGAGCTGCCAGGCCGCCGGTCCGCTCGGCGCGCACGCCGCCGACACCGTCCTGGCCCGGGTGGCCGGCCGCCGCCCCGAGCCGCTCCGGATCGGATTCGTCGCGCTGTGCCTGAGCCTCGGCCGCCACGACGGCATCTTCCAGCTGAACCGCCGCGACGACAGCGCCACCCGCTTCCACCTGCGCGGCCGGGCCGGCGCCGGGGTGAAGGAGCTGATCTGCCGGGGAACGGTGAAGCAGATGACGGCCGAGGCCCGCAGGCCGGGCACCTTCCACCTGCCCCGGTTCCTCCAGGACCCGCAGCGAGACACCATTTCCGGCGGATGAACCGTATCCTCGACAACCATGCGGATCACCGTGCTGGGCGCCGGCTCCTGGGGAACCACCGTCGCCTCCGTGCTCACCCGCCGCGACCACGAATCGCTGATCTGGGCGCGCAACCCGGCCACCGCCGACGAGATCAACGCGAAGCACACGAACGACCGCTACCTTCAGGGCTTCCCGCTCCCGGCCCGGCTGCGCGCCACCGCCGACCTGGCCGAGGCGGCGGCGCACGCCGAGCTGCTCGTCGTGGGCGTGCCGACCGGGGCGTTCCGCAGCACGCTGGAGCTGGTCCGCCCCGACCTGCACCCGTGGATCCCGGTGGTGAGCCTCAGCAAGGGCCTGGAACGCGACTCGCTGCGCCGGATGACCGAGGTCATCAAGGACGTCCTGCCCGGGCACCCGGCCGCCGCGCTGACCGGTCCCAACCTGGCCAAAGAGATCATGGCGGGGATGGCGGCGGCCACCGTGATCGCGACCGAGGACCTGACCGTCGCCACCGAGATCCAGCGGGTGTTCCGCCGGGGCCTGCTGCGCGTCTACACCAACCACGACGTGATCGGCTGCGAGGTGGGCGGTGCGCTCAAGAACGTGGTGGCGATCGCGACCGGCATCGCGCAGGGCCTCGGCGTCGGCGACAACACCCGGGCCGGGGTGATCTCGCGGGGGCTGGCCGAGCTGACCACCCTGGCCGTCGCGATGGGCGGGGAGCCGACCACGCTGGCCGGGCTCGCCGGGATGGGCGACCTCGTGGCGACGTGCATCAGCCCGCACAGCCGCAACCGCCACGTCGGCGAGCAGCTCGGCCGCGGCCGCGGCCTCGACGACATCCTCGCCGAGATGGGCCAGGTCGCCGAGGGCGTCAAGACCGTGCACGCGGCCGTCCAGCTCGCCGACCGCCACGGCCTGCCGATGCCCATCACCCGCACGATCCACCGGGTCGTCACCGGGGAGATCACAGCCCAGCGAGCGTACGAAGGGCTGCTCCGCTCGCATCCCGCCGGGCACGAGTCCGAACCCGTGTGATCCTCGATCCGTACGCATGAACCCGTCCCTCAGAGGAGGAACTGCGCCGCCACCGCCGCGGCGAGCGCGATCGCCACGTCGGGCCACTGGCTCAGCATGGCGATCCGCCACGGTCGCGAGCGCGGATTCCAGCGTGATCCGATGACGTAGTAGGCGAGCAGCGCCTTGATCACGTGCAGCAGGAACATCGCCACCGTGCCGAGGGCGACGGTCCACAGCACCGGCAGGACGATCGAACCCTCGATCAGCCAGGACACCAGGATGGCGAGCGGGAACAGCACCGCGGCCGTGGTCAGCCAGAGCGCGGCGCGCCCCAGGTGGCGTTCGCCGAGGGCCAGCTCGTCCTCCGGCTCCTGCTCGATCTCGGCACGCAGGTTGGCGGCGCGTTCGTGCGGCGTGCTGCCCTCGATCCCGAGCGCAGCCGCCGCCGGCCTGGCGAGAAACCGGGCCGGCAGCGACAGCAGATCCATCTGGTGCTCCTGGTTGAAAGAGATCCGAACTCAGTAGATCCAGCGTGCCCGGCGCTGGCACGAACTGCGGTACTTGCAGGCCGTGTAGCCCACCGCCGCGGGATAGGCGTACCGCTTGTCCCAGCCACCCCAGCGGTTCGACGCCCGCCAGTGCCGCTTCGAGTTGCTCTTCGACCGGTTGATCCGGTTCACGTAGGCCCGCTTGGCTTTGCGGGCGCCACGATAGCCCTTGAACCGGTTGACGTTCCGGCCCAGCCGCTTCGCCTTCATGCCGGCCCGGATGGCGCGGGCGCCCCGGAACGCGCTGCCGCCGCCCGGGACGGCGCCCAGGACGTCGAACGCGGCGGCGCCGTACCGGCCGGCCCGGACGTTCTTGTACGCCGAGTAGGCGGAGAAGCCGACGGCGGCGGCGCCGAACGCCACGTTGAACGGCGGCGGGGTGAACATCGAGAGCGTGCCGGCCACCAGCGCCGGGTTGTTCTTCGTGAAGTTCCACGCGCCCTTGGCGGCCTTCTTGATCCGGCCCCACAGCTTGCCGTCGAGGTCGGCGCAGTTCACCGGGTCGCCGGAGCAGTAGTCGTACGGGTTGGCGTTGCCGCCGTCGACCGGGTCGGACTGCAGGAACCGGCCCAGCGCCGGCGCGTAGAGCCGGACACCCATCATGATCAGGCCGCCGAACGCCTCGCTGGAGCGCTGCTTCGCGCCCAGCCAGCCGTACCGGTCACCGCTGGACTGCTGACCCTCCGGCCGCACCCCGAACTCGTCGTACGGGTAGAGCTCCGGCTCGGTCATCTGCGGGTCGATCGTGGCGGCCACGTCGCCGTGCAGGTTGGCCAGCTGCAGCCGCACTCCCCCGGCCGCCGACGCGGTGGCGACCAGGTCGCCGTCCGGCCCGGAGACCATCCGGGTGGCCTCGCCGGTCGCGGTGTTCTCGACGATCCACTGCGGTTCGTCGGTCTCGTCGCCGTAGTGGTTCAGCTTCGAGGAGGACGCTGTCCACTCGCCGTCCACCCGCGTCTCGGTGGTGAAGCCGCGGGCCCGCTTGGCCGGGTCGAGCGTCCACCGCTGCCGCGAGTCGTCCACCGTCTGCGCGGCCACCAGGTCGTTCACGTGGAAGCTGTTGACCAGGCCGCCCGGCATGCCGGTGACCCGGCCGAACGCGTCGTGGGTGTATCCGTCGCCGGCGAGCCGGTCGGCGGAGTCGTAGGTGTGGCTCTCGGTCACCGCGGCGCCGGTGGAGCGGCAGGAGCCGTCCTCCGCGGGCTCGTACGCCGACCGCGCCGTGCGGTTGGACCGCGCGTCGTAGGCGTACGTCAGGGTGGTGCACCCCGCGCCGTCGGTGTCCCGCTCGGAGCGGATCAGCCGGCCGAGCCGGTCGTAGGTGTAGGCGACCGCCCCTCCGGTGTAGTCGTCGTGCACGACCTGCCCGGCGATGTTCTCCACCGTCGACTCGGCGTAGATCACCTCGCCGTCCGCGTCCCGGGTGTAGACCCGCTGCACCGGCTGCTGGTTGGCGTCCAGCCGGTCGGTCCGCGTGAGGCCGCCCGGGTAGGTGAGCTTGACCAGCTTCTCGTCGGCGTCGTAGGTGGCGCCGAACGTGCCGGCCGCGCTGTCGGTGATGCTCGTGGCGAGACCGCGCGGCTCGGCCGACCGGTTGTAGGCGTAGCTGACCGAGCCGGTCGGGTTGGTGACCTTGGCAGCCCGGCCGTACCTGTCGTACTCGTGGGTGGTGACCCCGCCGTCGGCGTCGGTGTAGCTGCTCATCCGGCCGAGCATGTCCCGGACCCGGACGATGGCCGCGCCGCCGGCCCGGGTCTCGGCGGGCTCACCGGTCGCCGGGTCGTACGTCGTCGTGGTGGTCTCCACCGCGGCGCCGACGTCACCGGTGACCGAGGCGGACACCACCCGGGTGGCCGCGTCGTACACGTTGGTCGTGGTCCGGACCTTGCCGCCGGCCGTCTCGGTGGTCACCTCGGGGTCGCGGAACCGGCTGTACCGGGTGACCCGGCGCACCGGCAGGCTGTCGCTCGCCCGGTCCGGGTCGTGCCCGGTCACCGCGGCGGCCGCCCGGCTGGTGCAGGCCAGCCCGGCCCACTCCGGCCGGTTGCCGCAGGCGCTGTCGGCCGCGTTCGCGCCCGCCGTGTAGTAGACGTTCACCCTGGTCCGGGCGTCGTCGCCGGTGGAGTCGAAGCCCCACGACCGCAGGCCGCGGCCGGACTGGTCGTAGACGCCGTACGCGGTCAGCTGCGCACCTCCGGCCGCCGCGTCCGCCGTCGTGCTGGTGGACGTGCCGAGCTTCCAGCCGGAGGCGCCGCCGTGGTGGCCGTCGTACCCGTACCGGGTGACCCGCCGGTCCGCCTCCGGGTAGCCGTCCACCCGGGCCGCCTGGGTCTCGGAGGTGACCAGGTGATAGGTGGCGCCGTCCGGCTTGCCCTCGTCGTACTTCTTGGTGACAGCGGCGCGGGCGATCACCGTCTCGCCGGCCGGCACCGCCTCCAGCGGACCGGAGCCGTCCGGGTCGGCGAGCGCGTCCTCGAGCATCGTGGTGACCGTCGGCCCGACGGTCTCCAGCTCGTCGACGCCGTCGTCGCTGAACCGGCGCACCGTGGAGAGGGCGAGCGCCCGGGTCGCGGTGTCCGATTCGAGCAGGCCCAGCTCGGCCAGGCCGGTCGCCGCGTCCGGAAGGGTGCCGAGCGCCAGCAGCCGGTCGGTGGCGTCCAGTTCACGGACCACGTTGCCGAACCTGTCGTACTCCTCGGTGTCGATGTGCCCGCCCGGGGTGGCGGTGTTGACCTCGCGGCCGCCGGCGTTGAGGTAGTGCACCTTCGCGTAGGCGTACCCGCCCGCTCCCGGCGACGACGGCGAGGCGTTGTGCCGGGCCGGCGGCGCCTCCGGGTCGAAGATCGCGGTGGCGTCGGTGGGCAGGTCCTTCTGACCCCACGTGCCGACCGCCGCGGCGGTCATGTCGTGCGGCCCACCGGCGGCCCGGCTGAGCGGGACGTTGTAGACGACGCCGGCTGTGGTCTCGCCGTCGGCGGCGGTGCGGCTGCCCTGCTGCAGGGCGGCCCGCCGGACCCGGACCAGGCGGCCCGCGTTCTCGTCCCCGGCAAGGACCGCGACCTGCGCGTCGGTCAGCGCGGCGCCGTAGATCCGTACGTCGTCGATGCTGCCGGCCCACGGGTTGGCGTTCGCGCCGGCCCACTTGGCCCGGCCCACCACGTAGGTGCCGGTGGCGTTCCAGCCGCCGGTCGCCGCGGTGGTGCTCTGCAGCACGCCGTCGACGTAGAGCTTCATCCTGCCGGAGGCGGTGTCGTAGACGCCGGCCAGGTGGGTCCACCGGCCGACGGTCGGCGCCACGTTCGAGGTGGCGCGCACCGCCGTGGACGAGTCGTTGTCGGCGGTCGTCCGGGAGAACGCCCACCGGTCGTTGGCCTGCACGTAGTTCAGGAAGAACCCGCTGGTCCGGGACCCGTCCTTGGACACGATCGTGCGGTTCACGCTCTTGTCGGTGATCCGCGCCCAGGCCGACACCGTGTAGGCGGCCGTGTTGGACAGCGCGGCGCCGGACGCGGCGATCTGCGCGGTGGCCGCGCCGCCGAAGTACGCGGCCCGGTCGCCCGGGTTCGCCGGATCGTTGGCCTCGCCCCAGGTCACGCCGGTCGCGGTGCCGTTGCGGCCGGCGCCCGAGCTGTCGGTGGCGTTGCCGTCCAGGTTCCAGCGCAGCGCGGCGGCGTCGACGTCCGGGTTGGCGTAGTCGAACATCCACGGGAACTCGCCCGCCGGGGTGACCCGCACGACCCGGCCGGCGCCGTCGTACTGGTAGGCGGTCTTCACGGCCGGGCTGACCCGCGGATCCCAGACCTCGCGCAGCCGGCCGAGGTTGTCGTACGCGTACCGGACCACCTCGACGGCGTTGACGGCCCCGGCCTGCGGGTCCCAGTTCCAGATCCGCACGGCGGTGACCCGGTCGGTGTAGTCGCCGAAGACCGTGTCGCTGAGCCCGGCGGCCGTGGCGGTGGCGTGCACGTACTCGAGCACCTCGCAGCCGCGCGGCAGGGTGGCGCCGGTGCAGCCGTTCGCGTCGTCGACGCCGGGGTTGACCGGGTTCACCACCTTCTTCAGCAGCAGCCGGCCGCCGGTGGTGTCGTACAGATAGCGGGTGGTGGAATCGTCGTCCCCGGTCCGCGTCGCGGTGACCGTCCAGATCCCGCCCTGCTGCTTGAGGTCGCTGATCCCGCCGTCGAGGTCGGTGACCCGGTACGTGCTCGCGTCCGGCCGGCTCAGCACCAGGCCCTCGCTGCCCGGCTCCGGGGTGAAACTGCCGTCGGTGTTGCGGGAGAACGTGATCCAGCCGCCGCCGACCGTACTGAGCTGCGCGACCGACGGGCTCGGGAACGCCAGCGTGGTGTAGTCGCTCTCGGCCGGGCCGCCGGTGGTGCCGCCGTTCCAGGATGGGCCGAACGGGGCCACCACCTCGGTCACCGAGATGTTGTCCCACCAGACCTTCTTGCCGCTGCCGGTGAGGTTGCCGTTGTAGAGCCGGAACAGCGCCTCGGTGGCGCCGGCCGGGACGGTCATGTCGACCGACAGCTCCTGCCAGCCCTCGGTGAAGCCGGCCATCGGCGACGGCACCGGCACGTACCCGGCGGTGCCGGTCCGGTGCCAGCCGACGATGCGCAGGCCGCGCTCGACGTTGTGCGGGGCGAGCGTGGTCGCGGCCGGCACGTAGATCCAGCCGGTGGCCCGGTACGTCTTACCGGCCTGCATGCCCAACCGCATCGCGCCGGTGTCGCCGCCCAGCGCCACGTAGGTGTCGTTGCTGCTGGTGCCGGAGGCGGCCGGAGTGATCTCGACGGAGTCGAGCGGGGTGACGTCGCCCTGGCCGCGCAGCGTGGAACGGACCGCGGTCGAGGTGGACGGCACGGTGAAGCCGGTCAGGTCGGTGGAGACCTGCTGCTGGTTCGCGGTCAGCTTCTCGGCCATCGGCGTCCAGCCGTCCGCCGTGGTCCGGGACGAGGTGGCGCGGGAGACGGTCAGGCCCAGCTTCTCGGTGTCCGTCACGGTCTGCCCGAAGTCGCCGGTCAGCAGGTTGACCTCACCCGGACCGACCTCCTCGGTGGCCGCCCCGTCGCCGCTGGAGTCGACGGTCACCCGTACCCACGGGGTGTCGTAGACGGACGAGGTGGAGGTCGCCGTGTAGATGCGGGCGCGCACCTCGACGACGCCGCCGACCGAACCGAGGGTGTCCGAGGCGTTCCAGATCGCGTAGCCGCCCAGCGCGCTGAACGCCACCGGGGAACCGCTGGTCGCCGTGATCGGCGCGCCGCCCGCCGAGGTGAGGTTCGCCGACGGCACCGGCAGGATCGCCGCGCCGGGGCCACGCCGGTACTCGTAGAACGCCCGGGTGTAGCCGGTCACCGGCGTGAAGATCTGCAGTTTCGTACGCTTCGCGACGGTCGCGCCGGCGATCGGCTGGGCGAGCGCCGCGTTGCCGGCCGAGAAGGTGTAGGTGTTCGCCGCCGACAGGTTGCCGGCCCGGTCCTTGGCCTGCACGGTCAGCGTGCGCTGACCGTCCGGCGGGCTGATCGACCGGGTGATCGCGCCGGTCGCCGCGACCGTCGTCGACGACGCGTCGGAGTCGAGGCGGTAGACGAACGCCGCCAGGTCGGAGGTGCCGGCCGCCGGGGTGAAGGTGAACGTGTCGGCCTGCCCGGCGCCGCCGTGCGGCTGACCGTCGTTGAAGTAGACGTTCGCCGACACGTGCGGCACCAGCGGCTTGTCGGTGTCGACGGTGAGGTCGGTCCAGCCGGTCCAGGCGCCGTCGATGTACGCGTCCCGGCCCCGCGCCCGCCACTGGTAGGTGGTGGCGTTCGCCAGGTTCGCGTTCACCTGCCAGGTCGCCGTCGAGCCGTTGGTCCAGCCCGGGTTGCCGGTCAGGATCCCGGAGGTGGCGACCACCGCGGCGGTGGCCTTGTTGCGGACCTCGAACTCGGCGCGCAGCGCCTGCCCGGCGTTGCTGTCGGCCAGCTTCGCGGACAGGGTGGGGCGAACCCCGGACGTACGGGCGCCGGCACCGCAGGACGAGTAGCAGGGCGCCACGGCGAGCCCGGTCGGCGCGGCCGGCGGGTTGTTGTAGGTCACCGAGACGACCGGCGGGTGGGCGCCCTCCGCCGAGTCGAACTTCTTCCAGCTCGTCGACGACGTCTCGCTGGTGCCGCGCAGCATGAGGGTGACGTCGCTGGTCTTGTTGTCGGCGGCGTACTGCAGCGCCTTGCCGACCTCGATGTAGACGTAGCCGTCGCCGCAGGACGAGTTGTAGCCCTTCGTCTCGGTCGAGGTGCCGACCTTCTCCCGGGCCGCCGGCTGGTTGGTCCAGCGCACCGAGGCGTCGGCCCGGTCGGTACGCCAGGCCTCCCACGAGGCGGCCGTGCACGACCAGGAGTGGAAGTTCCAGAGCCGCAGCTTCGCCGAGGTGATCCGGCTGCCCCAGATGCCGGTGGTGGCGAAGCGCAGGTAGGAGCGGGCGGTGTAGGTGCCGCCGTCGACCACGTGGCCGAGCTTCAGCTCGCCCACCCCGGACTGGTCGCTGGAGTAGCTGTTCTGCACGAACGCGTCGAACGCGACGGGCAGCGAGGCGGGCGGGTCGATGGTGACCGGAAACGTCAGGTCGGCGCGGTCCACGAACGCGGGGTCGGCGGTCAGCTCCATGACGGCCTTGCCGGCGCCCCTGGCCGTGGTGCGCAGGCCGACGCGGGCGCGGTTCACGTGCTCACCGGCGCGCGGGGCGACCGTCGCGTCCCACATCTCCGGCGCCTGGGCCCGGCCGACCGCCCGGCCCTTCCGGTCCTTGAAGGTGAGCCCGCCCATGCCGTCGTCGGTGGCGGTCAGCTTGCCCGTGCTCATCGGCAGGGTCAGCTTCGCGACCTTCCGCAGCGCCGCCCGGTCCTTCGCGACGAAGTACTGCTCGTACCCGGTCGAACCGGCCTTGACGACCAGGTCGACGCCGCGCAGCACCTCGGGGTAGGTGGCGGTAGGGCCGTCCAGGACGGGTTCCGGGAGCGCGCCCTTCCAGGAGACGGCGGTCCGCTCCTCGCCGCTGCCGAGCGAGACGACCTCGTTCTCGCCGGCGCCGGTCGCCTTGCCGCTCAGCCGCAGATCACGGGCGTGCACGCGGGGCTCGACGGCGCCGTCGGAGGTCTTCACGAGGGTCAGGTCGACGTCCTGCCAGGTGGCGCCGTCGTGGACGCGTACCGGCGCGAGCGCCCGGTCCTCGGTGATCGTGCCGTCCGGGTTCGCGAAGACCTGCGTGGTCTCGGTGCGGCGGTCGAGGGCCTCCACCGGCTTGCCGCAGAGTTTCGCGGAGACGGCGGCGGAGGCCAGGTTCGCCCGCTCAGCGGGGCAGGGCGTCGCGGCGGGTGCGGCCGCGACGGGCGTGGTGGCCGCGGCGGCACGTCGCGCCGCCGGGGCCTCGGTCAAGGTCACGGCCACCGCGACGGCCAGGAGCAGGCTCAGCGCGCGCTGGCCCCACACCCATCTGCCCGTGTTGAAGCGACCGAAAATGAATGCACGTTCGGGCTGCATCCGCAGCTACCCCCGTTGATCTCGCTTGGAATCGCGAGAAACCTAGAGGTGCCGGGATTCGCTGGGCAACAGTGCTGATCGATGCCTTAAACCCGGCCAAAAGGTACGTGGGACCGTCCAGTTCGGCCGGGTTTGCAGCGATAGAGCCTCCCCGTTGTTGCACGTCCGTCACACGGCGGGGGCACAACTGTCGTGCACCGTCATCGATTTGTCAGTTAACCCACGCGCTCGATGACCGCTCGCCGGATCAGGAACTTGCCGGGCTCGCGGACCTCCTCGAAGGCCGCGTCGTTGAGCAGGATGCAGCTGCCCGAAGTGGTCGCGACGGTGACCGTGATGCTCTTGGCGTTGTCCAGGTTCGTCACCTTGAGGCGGGTGCCGATCGGGAAGGTGCCGCTCGAGGCCGCGGGGGCGCCGGCCTCGCCGGAGAGGGTGACCGTGGAGCCGGCGCAGACGACGTCGCCGGCGGCCTCTTCTTCCTCGGCGGGCGCCTCTTCCGCCGGCGCCTCGGGCTCCTCCGCGGCCGGAGGCTGTGCGGCCGGGGGCTGGGCGGCGGGCGGCTGGGCTGCCTGGGCGCCCTCGCAGCCGCCCTGCGCCTTCTGCACGTTGATCAGGTCGATGACGGCCTGCCGGTTCGCCAGGATGGCCTCGGTCTGCGCGTTCGGAGCGGCCCGCTGCTCGACCATGTACTGCTGGGTGGCCCGGATCTGCTCGTCCAGCCCGTCGCAGAAGGTGGAGGCGCTGCTCAGCCCGGTGCCGACGGCAAGGCCGCCACCGAGCACGACGGCCGCCACGGCCCCGATCACGATCTTGCGATTACGTCCGCTGAAGCCGCTGCCCGGCCGCCTGTACGTGCGTCTCATGCCCGCTTCTACGGCTCGGAGATCACCGCGGGACGGGACCCCGTACATTAAAGAATCTTAAATCTCGGAGCGCGATCGACTGGCGTCGCTCTGTTACCTTCGGTCATGACGCCAGTGCTCATCGGCGTGGCGGGAGCGCTGGCCGGCACCATCATCGGCGCTCTGATCACGCAGTTTCTGCAACGCCGCAACGTCGCCTCCGCCAAGGTCCACGACGCGCGCATCGACGCCTACCGCACCTTCGCGGCGGCGGTCATGAACTACCGCAGCGCCCTCATGGGCCGCTGGATCAGCGAGAACGAGGGCCGGCCCGACGGCGAGGCCGAGAACGTCTACACGCTGCGCAGCGCCGTGTGGGCCGCCTACTTCCAGGTCGCCCTGGTGGCCGGCGACCCGGCGATCGGGGCGAGCGCGGAACGGGCCCGCGAGATCACCCACGCGATCAAGCGCGCCAAGACCCGCGAGGAGCTCGAGGCCGGCGACAGGGCCAGCCGTGACGCCGTCGGCCAGTTCACCGCGGTGGCCCGGCACGAGGTGTCAGCCGTTCGGGCCAAGCGCCGGGATCCGCTGCCCGGAATCGGCCATTGACCGGCATTCGCGCGTCTACTGTGGCCGGATGCGGCACACCGAGGTCTCCCGGCGGTACACCGAGAACGGCGTCGTACTGCCCCGCAATCTGTCCACCCGCCTGAGCCGTCTGGTGCGGCCGTACTCGCTCGCCGACCTCGATCGGCACGGCACGGCGGAAGGGCTCGTCGGCGCCTGGAAGTCGACCAGGACGAACCGCGGCCGGGAATCGGACGACCTGGTCTGGCTGGTGCTGCTGCGGATGTTCCACTCCCGGTTCGCCGAACAGGTGGCCGGGCTCGCCGAGACGCTGCGCGCCCAGGGCATGAGCGTGCCGCAGACCCGCCTCGAGATCAGGCTGCAACTGGCCACCAAGTGCTTCTTCACCGGACGTGGGCTCAAGGGGTCGCCGGCCGGCCTCTTCCTGCTCGACGAGTGCGTCCAGGTCTCCCGGGAGGTCCTGCCGGACGAGCGGAGGCTGGCGCCGCGACGCGACGGGGCGCCGGACCGCCGCAGGGTGCTGCGGAGCCAACTGGCCAACGCACTCACCCTCCTCTCCCGCGCCGCCGCGCCGGCCGAGGCGTTCGGGCTGCTCGTGGAGGCCGAGGAGCACGCCGAGGCCGCGGAACGGTTCGGCGACCGCAGCGAGGAGCACTTCGCGTACCGGGTCGAGAACGGTCTGCGGCTGTACGCGATCACCAAGGACCCGGCCCCTCTGGAGCGGGCGCGGGAGATCGTGGCGGGTGCGGGGGACATCGCGTCCCGGCGGTTCCGGGCGACGGCTGCGGACGCGGTGGCCCAGATCGGTTTCCTGCACGCCGGCTTCCGGCCGCCGGCGGCGATGACCGCGCCGCGGCGATCGCCGCGTTCACCGAGGCCGATCGCCGCTACGGCCGGGCGATGGCCGCCGCACCGGACCACCGGGACGGCGGGGTGGACGACGGCTATCTGCTCGCCAAGCGTGCCCAGGTGCGCAACCACCTCTACCTGCTCGGCGACGAACACGGGCGGCGCGACGCACGGCTGCTCGACGGCGCGCTCGCCGACTGGCTGGACGAGCGGGCCGTGCCGCACCGCCACGACCCGTCCGTGGTGCGCGCCCTGCTCAACCGCGCCCAGGTACGGGCCCGGCGCAACGACACCCCGGGGGCGCGCGCGGACCGTGAGCTGGCCCGCCGGCTGTACCCGGCCGGCGCCTCGGATCGCACCGCGGCGAAGCTGCGGGCCGTGCGGTTCGAGGAGCTGGTGGAGAAGGCGTCGGCGGCCGACGACCTGGAACGCCTGCGGGCTCTCGCCACGACGATCATCGCGTCTCCGCCGGACGACCCGCTGCCCACCGCCGCGCTGGTCCGGGCCTGCAAGATCCTCGCTCGGCACCTGCCGGAGGACGAGTGGCGGCCGCTGCTGGCCGACGCCCTGGACCGCATCGAGATCGATCTCGTCCACCCGTCGCTGAGCGAGCCGGCCGTCCGGCCGGTCGCCGGGCATGCCGCACTGCTGGCGTGGCTGCTCGGACGACGTACCGATGATGCCGACACGCTCGCCCGGGCGATCCATCTCTACCGCACCTCGTTCGCCGCCTTCCGGGCCGAGCCGCCCAGCATCGACGCCCTGGTCAACGCGGGCGCCTGCGCCCTGCAGCTCGGCCGGATCGTCCAGGCCGGCGCCGAGGAGGCGGAAGGCCCTGTCGCGGGTGGACTCTTCGCCGAGGGCCTCGCATGGACCGAGGCCGGCCTGGCGCGGGCGCCGCCGGGGCGTCGCGCAGAACACCCCGGCGGACCTGCGCCGGGCGATCGGCCTCAAGGACGAGGTGTACGACTCCGGCGTGGAGCAGCGGGAGAACCGCAGCCTCACGGCCGCCGCCGCCCTGCGCCTGGCTAGCCTGGACGCCGACGACCGTTTGATCACCGACGCCACCCGGCGCGCCCTGCAGGCGGCTCGCTGCGACCCCGCCTGGCCGTGGCCGGTCCTGCAGCTGGCCGACCTGGCCGCACACGCCGGCCTTTTGGACGAGGCCGTCCTGCGCGGATCCGACGCCGGCCCGGACGACCTCGCCGCCCTCGTCATCGGCGGCCGGCGGCCCGAACTGCTTCGCCGGGCCGCGGAGCTGGCGGTGCACAACCCGGAGTTCGAGGGCCGGATCCTCGGCGGCCAGGACCGCGACGGCGAGCACGGCGTACGCGTGCTGACCGACCGGCACCGGCTCCTCGAACAGGCCCTCGTGCACAAACGCCTCGATGCGGCCGCCGCCCATCGCGAGCACGACGACACCGCCGCCTTCCGCGACTGGCTGGCCGGCACCGGGGCGCCCCGGACCTGGACCCTGCCGGAACCGCTCGCCGTCATCGACCTTCCCGGCGGCGACGGCGTCTATGTGATGCGCCGGGCACAGGCCCGGCTCCTCGGCGCCGCGGTGGCCGACCGGCGGACCGGGCCGGGTCCCGACCCCCTCCCCCGATTCCGCGAGGCCCTGCTGTATCTGGCCGCCTTCCAAGCCTGGCGGGCACGATCCGACGACGGGTTCCCGCGCGTCGCGGGCCCGGCCGAGCAGGAGGCGTTCCGCGGCCAGCTCGCCAAGATCGCGGGCAGGCTCGGGCCGGGCGGCGACGACACCCTCCGGCTCCTCGCCGCGGCCTGCGCGCCCTTCGCCGCCGCCGACACCCCGGTCGTGGCGAAGAAGGACCCGCACCCGGGCAACTGGCTGTGGACCCGTGACGGCCGGCTCGTGCTCATCGACATCGAGTCCCGGGAGGCGCTCCCGCTGCTGAGGGAGGCCGCCACCGTCCTCGACGACCTGCCCCTGCTCGCCGCCGACGAGCACGGCTGGCGGCAGCGGGCGGAGCTGTGCCGGGAATACCTCGAGGCGCTCACCGGGTACGGCCTGACGATCGGCGACGGCGCACCGGTGATGGAGCGGTACGAGGCCATGGCCGTGCTGCACACCGCCAAGGGGCTGGGACGGCTCCGGCAGGACGAGCCGTCCGCCACCGCGCGGCTGGAGAGCGAGCACTACGCAGCCCTTCTCGACCACCTGGCCCGCTCCGCGATCCGGCCGGAGACCCGGGATCTGGCTGATCATCTCCGTCGATCTGTTAGGTTAGCCTCTCCTAACTAAGGAGATCGACGCCCATGCGCACAATCCGCCTGATCGCGCCCCTCGCGATCGGCCCGCTCCTGACCCTCGGACTGGCCGGGCCGGCCTCGGCCGCCGTACCGGGAACCGCCCCCGGCTCGGTGGTGGCGCAGACGCCGCTGCCCGGCAAAGAGGCGCCCGGGAGCACCGCCACCTCGATCACCTACTGGACGCAGGACTCGCTCGACCAGCCGCGCCAGGCGCTCGCCACCGTCTACACGCCGGCCGGGACCGCGCCGGCCGGCGGCTGGCCGATCCTGGCGTACGCCCACGTGACGGCCGGGCTCGGCGACGACTGCGCCTACACCGACGACTACGGCGCGGCCGGTGCCGACGTCAACGTCGTGACGCCGTGGATCGAGGCGGGCTTCGCCTTCGTGGCGACCGAGTACATCGGTATCGGCACCGCCGGCTCGCACGCCTACCTCGACGCGAACGCCGAGGCCAACGCGGTGATCGACTCGGTGCGCGCGGCGCGGTCGGTGACGCCGGCGCTCTCCGCCGACTACGTGCTGAACGGCATCTCGCAGGGCGGTCACGCCACCCTCGCCACCGCGGCGAAGGCGGCCGAGCGGGCGCCGGAGCTCCGTTTGAAGGCCGCCATGGCGGACGCGCCGGCCACCAAGGTGGACGGTTACATCCCGCTGGCCGGCCCGTACATCCCGCCGCTGCCGGCGCCGGACTACACGACCTACGTCTCCTACATCCTGGCCGGCCTGGAGACGGCCCGCCCCGGCTTCGACCTCGACGCCTACCTGACGCCGCTGGGCCGCACGGTCGTCGACGACGCGCACCGGCTCTGCTACTTCGACATGAACACCCGCACCCAGGGCATCGGGATCGGCCAGATGCTGGCGAAGCCGCTCAACACCGGCAGGTTCCCGTCCGTCCTGCGCGACGTGACCCGCCTGCCGGTCGCCGGCTACGACGCCCCGGTGCTGGTCAACCAGGGCCGCTTCGACGTCGTCGCCTTCCCGTTCCTCACCGACCTCCAGGTCGCCGAGATGCTGGCGCACGGCACGAAGGTCACCTACAAGAACTACGCCACCGGCCACAACGTCTGGGCCCAGGCGCTCCCGAACAACATCGCCTTCGCCCGGAAACACCTGGCCGGATGATCGGAGCGGCCCGGGTCGGCCATTGACATAGGTTGATATCTGGACACATCGGTGTGATGCTAGTTCCGGGAGCGCTCCCATCCCCGAAACGCCGGGGGCCTCCCGGACCGCACATCCCCGCCGAACGGAGGACCCGTCGTGCCCCCACACCGAACGTTCCGCCGGCCTGTCCAGGCGATGATCGTCGTCCTGGCCCTGATGCTCAGCGTGCTGCCCTCGAGCGGCGCGGCCCAGGCCCACGGCACCATCGTCAACCCGGCGTCCCGCGCCTACCAGTGCTGGCAGACCTGGGGCAGCCAGCACATGAACCCGGCCATGCAGACCCAGGATCCGATGTGCTGGCAGGCGTTCCAGGCCAACCCGGACACCATGTGGAACTGGATGAGCGCCCTGCGCGACGGCCTCGGCGGCCAGTTCCAGGCCCGCACCCCGGACGGCCAGCTCTGCAGCAACGGCCTGACCCGCAACGACAGCCTGAACCAGCCCGGCGCCTGGAAGCGGACGAACCTGAGCCGCAACTTCACGGTCCAGCTGTACGACCAGGCCAGCCATGGCGCCGACTACTTCCGCGTCTACGTCAGCAAGCAGGGGTTCAACCCGGCCACCCAGAAACTCGGCTGGGGCAACCTCGACTTCATCACGCAGACCGGCCGGTACGCGCCGGCGCAGAACATCTCGTTCAACATCTCCACCTCCGGATACACCGGCCATCACATCCTCTTCGTCATCTGGCAGGCCTCGCACCAGGACCAGGCCTACATGTGGTGCAGCGACGTGAACTTCGCCTGATCCACACCATCCCGCTCCCCCCGGCCCCGGCCGGGGGGAGCCCTCTGACGACGAGGTGAGAGATGATCGCCCGCAGACACGGGTGGGTGGCGCTGGTCCTGGCGGTGTCGGCCGGCGCGGTCGCGCTGCTCCGCACCACGGCGGATCCGGCCGATCTCCAGGCACAGATCATGGACCGGATGCGGACGACGCTGGAGTCGGCCGACCCGGCGCAGCATCAGCACGCCGGGCACGGCGCGCAGCAGGCCGGAACGGTCATCTGCGGGGTCCGCTCCTATGGGTACGAGCCGGCCGACGCGTCCTCGTACGACGAGGTGAAGACCGTGTACGGCTTCCACCTCTGCGGGGTCGCCGAACCGCAGCGCCCCTGGGACGTCGCCGTCAAGCTGGCCGGCCCGGTCATCCTCGACATGACCGCCGACCCGATCGGCATCCAGGTGGTCGAGGCGACGGCCGAGGTGAAGTACGCCGACCGGCTGCGGCAGATGTTCCCGCCGGAGTACGCGGACCTGGCCGCCCGCGAGGCGCTGTCCGACGAGGAGATGGCGAGCCTGCGCAGCCGCTACGACGACGCCGCCGGACTCTGACCCGGCCGAGGAGCTCACCGGCGTGCGGTTTCGCGTCCGAGCTCCTGCCGGGCGATCGTGCGCCGGTGCACGGCGTCCGGGCCGTCGACGATGCGGAGGGCCCTCGCCCAGGCGTAGAAGTAGGCGAGGGGCGTGTCGTCGCTGACGCCGGCGGCGCCGAAGACCTCGATGGCGCTGTCGATGACGCGGGTGGCCACGGCCGGGGCGGCCACCTTGATCGCGGCGATCTCGGTGCGGGCGGCGCGGGCGCCGTGGTTGTCGATCAGCCAGGCGGTCTTCTGGACGAGCAGCCGCACCTGGTCGATCGCGATCCGCGCGTCGGCGATGAGGTGCTGCACGGCCCCCTGCTCGGCGAGCGTCACGCCGAACGCGGTCCGCGACCGGGCGCGCTCGACCATCAGCGCCAGGGCCCGCTCGGCCATCCCGACGGCGCGCATCGCGTGGTGGATCCGGCCCGGCCCGAGCCGGGCCTGCGCGAGCGCGAAACCCGCGCCCTCCTCGCCGATCAGGTTGCCGGCCGGCACCCGTACCCCCGTGAACGTGATCTCGCAGTGCCCGTGCTGATCCTGGTAACCGAAGATCGGCAGATCACGGACCACCTCGACGCCCGGGGTGTCGCGCGGCACGATGATCATGGATTGCTGCCGGTGGGGCGGCGCGTCCGGATCGGTCTTGCCCATCACGATGAACACCCGGCAGCGCGCGTCGGACACCCCGGTGATCCACCACTTGCGGCCGTCGACCCGATAGGACGAGCCGTCCCGGACGATCGAGGTCTCGACGTTGGTGGCGTCCGAGGAGGCCACCTGCGGCTCGGTCATCGCGTACGCGGACCGGATCGTCCCGGCCAGCAGCGGCTCCAGCCAGTGCTGCTTCTGCTCCGGCGTGCCGAACAGATGCAGCAGCTCCATGTTCCCGGTGTCCGGCGCCTGGCAGTTGATCGCCTCCGGAGCGATCACCGGGGACCAGCCGGTGACCTCGGCGACCGCCGCGTACTCGAGGTTGCTCAGGCCGGAGACCGAGGGCAGGAAGAGGTTCCACAGGCCGCGGTGACGCGCCTCCCGCTGGAGATCCTCGAGGACCGGCGGGGTGGCGTGCGGGCCGAGCTCGGCGAGCTGCGCCCGCCAGACCGGCTCGGCGGGGAGGACGCGCTCGTGCATGAATCGCCACATCGCGCCGGCCATGTCGGTGGCGAGGCGGCTGGGTGCGAAGTCCATCTCACACTTTCCCGAGGACGTCGAGGCCCGCCTCGGCGATCCGCGCCGCCTCGCCGGTCAGATCGCCGAAGTCCTGCCCCGCCATCGCCCCGGACCGGACACGCACGTCGATGTCCTCGGTGATGACGGCGAACTTCAGGTGCGCGAGGGCGAGGTGGACGGTGAGGTGCGACAGGTCGGCGCCGGTCGCTTCGGCGTACCAGGCGGCGATCTCGGCGCGTCGCGGGAAGCCGAGCGTCCGGGTGACCGAGGGGGCGAGGAGCCACGGCTGGTCGAGGAGGATCAGAGGCACGGGTACGGGGGTCCGCGCCAGCGCCTTCTGCACGCGGATCTCCCGTCCCATGTCGTGCGCGGTGGCCCGCACCGCGCCGTCCGGCGGGCGTCGCAGGATGACCTCGCCGGCGGCCGACCGGAGGCGGTAGGTCAGGTTCGACTTGCCGCCGACGATCAGCTCGGCCTCGAATTCCCGCCAGGCGTCGTCGCCCAGGACGGCCGCGAGCGCCGGCCCGAGGGCGCGCCGGACGTGGAGATCGGTCATCGGAGATCGCCTCTCGTCTACTTAGCGAGCGCTAACTAGAATTCGGGTTCTTCGATCGGAAAGTCAAGGGGTGTCAGCGCATGGACATGTTCCGGCTCGACGGGCGGATCGCGCTCGTGACGGGTGCCAGTTCCGGCCTGGGCGCGGGCTTCGCCCGTACCCTCGCCGCCGCAGGCGCCGACGTGGCGCTCGTCGCCCGGCGCAGCGCGCGCCTCACCGACCTCGCGGAGAAGCTGCGGGCCGGAGGCACGCGCGTGATCACCTGCGCCGCCGACGTCGGCGACCCGGAACAGTGCGGGGCCGCCGCCGAGGCCGTCGCGACCGCATTCGGCCGGATCGACGTGCTGATCAACAACGCCGGGATCGGGCACGCCGTCCCGGCGTCCAGGGAGACCCCCGGCGGCTTCCTGGCGACGCTCCAGGTGAACCTGGCCGGGCCGTTCTGGATGGCGCAGGCCTGCGCGCCGCACATGCCGCGGGGCTCGTCGATCGTGAACGTGGCGAGCGTGCTGGCGCACATCGCGCCGCCGTTCCCGCAGGCCGCCTACGCCGCGAGCAAGGCCGGCGTCCTGGGCCTCACCCGCGATCTCGCGCAGGAGTGGTCGGCCCGCAAGGGCATCCGGGTGAACGCGCTGTGCCCCGGATACTTCGCCAGCGAGATGACCGCGAATGATGATGAGCAGCTGCGGGCCATGGTGGCCCGCACCAGCATGCTCGGCCGGTTCGGGGAGCAGGCCGAGCTGGACGGGGCGCTGCTGTTCCTCGCCTCGCCGGCCTCGTCCTACGTGACCGGGACGAGCCTGATCGTGGACGGGGGCATGGCGGCGCTGTGAGGGACTGGACGCGGTACCCCGCTCTCGAGCTGCCGCCGATCCTCGCGGTGTCGCTCGACCAGATCGTGCGGCACGGGTACGACGCCACCAGCGTCCGGAAGATCGCCGGCGAGCTGGGGGTGACCGTCCCGGCGCTCTACTACCACTTCGAGAACAAGCAGGCGATCCTCATGGCGCTGCTCGACCACGCCATGCGGATCGTGACGAGCCACGTCGACGCCGCCCTCGAGGAGGCCGGCTCGGACCCGGTGGCCCGGCTCGGCGGCGCCGTCGAGGCGATCGTGCTCTACATGGCGCACCACCGCGACCTGGCGTTCCTCGACTCGGAGCGGCGGTCGCTCACGCCGGCCAACCTGGCCCGGTACGTCGCCCACCGGGACCGGATCGAGGGATTGCTGCGGGACACGATCGAGGACGGCTGCCGGGCGGGGACATTTCGGACCTCAAAGGCGGCGGCCTGCGGGCGGGCGATCCTCTCGATGTGTCAGGGAGTCGCCGGCTGGTATCAGCCCAGTGGCCCACAGAGCCCCGAGGAGACAGCGGCGGACTATGTGCGCATCGCCCTGGCCGCCGTGGAGTTCGAACAGTCAGCGTAGACCGTTAGGGTGGACGGCATGACGATGAGGGCCGACCTGACCCGCTCGCTGATCCTCGACGCCGCGGTCACCTGCCTGCTGCGCGACGGATACGCCCGGACCAGCACCATCTCGATCCAGGCCGAGGCGGGCATGTCCCGCGGCCGGATGCTGCACCAGTTCCGGTCCAAGGAGGAGCTGCTGGTCGCGGCGGCCCACCACATCTTCGCGACGCAGCTCGACCGGCCGGTCCCGCCGGTGCTCAGCGAGCGGATCGCCGAGGCGAGCGGGCCCGGCGAGCGGATCGCCGTGGTGGTCGACGTGCTCTGGCAGACGTTCCAGGAGGCGAGTTTCTGGGCGGCGACCGAGCTGTGGGTGGCGGCCCGCACCGAGCCGGCCCTGGCCGACGCCATCCGCCCGGCGGAGAAGCGCCTGGGCCGGGCCATCTGGCAGCGGATGGACCACCTCTTCGGCCCCGAGCTGGTGGCCCGGCCGCTCTACCTGCCGATCCGGCCGGTGCTCTTCACCAGCATGCGGGGCACCGCGCTGAGCTACGCGTTCGACGCGCGCGACCCGATGTCCGAGCCGCTGCTGGAGCACTGGAAGGAGATCACCAGGCACGCGCTCCTCGGACCCTGAAACAGACAGCCTTGACTGTTTCAGGGCCGAGGGACCAGACTCGGGAGATCCGGACTTCGAAGGAGATCTCTGTGAGACTGACCCAGCAGGACGTCGCCCTCGTCACCGGAGGCGCCTCCGGTCTCGGGCTCGCCACCGCACGGGCGCTGGCCGCCACCGGGGCCGCCGTCGTCATCCTCGATCTGCCCTCCTCCGACGGCAAGGATCTGCCGGGCCTCCACTTCAGCCCCGGCGACGTGACCGGCGAGGAGTCCGTCACCGCCGCGCTCGACCTGGCGGCGGGCCTGGGCCGGCTGCGGGTCGTGGTGAACTGCGCCGGCATCGGCAGCGCCGCGCGGGTGCTCGGCAAGGACGGCCCTTTTCCGTACGACCTGTTCCGCCGCACCGTCGAGGTGAATCTGTTCGGCACGTTCAACGTGATCCGGCTGGCCGCCGTACACATGGCCTCGAATCCGGAGATCGAGGGTGAGCGCGGCGTCATCGTGAACACCGCCTCGGTCGCCGCCTTCGAGGGCCAGATCGGGCAGGCGGCCTACTCCGCGTCCAAGGGCGGCATCGTCGGCATGACCCTCCCGATCGCGCGTGAGCTGGCCTCGAAGCTGATCCGGGTGGTCACCGTCGCGCCCGGCCTGTTCGAGACGCCGCTGCTGGCCGGCCTGCCCGAGGACGCCAAGGCCTCGCTCGGCGCGCAGGTGCCGCATCCGGCCCGGCTCGGCCGGCCCGGGGAGTTCGCCGATCTCGTGACCGCGATCGTGGCGAACCCGATGCTCAACGGCGACACGATCCGGCTCGACGGCGCGATCCGGATGGCGCCGCGATGAGGACGCGATTCACCGAGGCGTTCGGCGTCCGGCACCCCATCGTGCAGGGCGGCATGCAGTGGGTCGGCCGCGCCGAGCTCGCCGCCGCCGTCTCCGAGGCCGGCGGGCTCGGCATGATCACCGCGCTGACCCAGCCAACCCCCGCCGACCTGGCGAGGGAGATCGAGCGGGCGCGCGCGCTCACTTCCCGGCCGTTCGGGGTGAACCTCACCATCCTGCCGGCGATCACCCCGCCGCCCTACGACGAATACCGCCAGGTCATCGTCGACTCCGGCGTGACGATCGTGGAGACCGCGGGGTCCAACCCCGAGCCGCACATGGCGATGTTCAAAGCACACGGCATCAAGATCATTCACAAGTGTACGAGCGTCCGGCACGCTCTCAAGGCCGAGGCGGTCGGGGTGGACGCCGTCAGCATCGACGGCTTCGAGTGCGCGGGCCACCCCGGCGAGGACGACGTCCCGGGCCTCGTCCTCATCCCCGCGGCCACCGCCCGGCTCAGCGTCCCGGTCCTCGCCTCCGGCGGCTTCGCCGACGCCCGCGGGCTGGTCGCGGCCCTGGCGCTCGGCGCCGACGGGGTCAACATGGGCAGCCGGTTCATGTGCACGGTCGAGTCCCCGATCCACGACAAGGTGAAGCAGGCCATCGTCGACGGCGACGAGCGCGGCACCCAGCTGATCTTCCGGCAGCTGCGCAACACGGCCCGGGTCGCCGGCAACGAGGTGAGCCGCTCGGTCGTGGAGATCCTGGAGGGCGGCGGCACCTTCCCGGACATCGCTCCCCTGGTGGCCGGCGTCCGCGGCCGCAGGGTCTTCGAGGACGGCGACCTCGACGCCGGCATCTGGACGGTCGGCATGGTGCAGGGTCTCATCCACGACGTGCCGACCTGCGCCGAGCTGATCGAGCGGATCGTCGCCGAGGCCACCGACCTGATCTCGCAGCGGCTGGCCGCGGCGGTCGCGTCATGACCCCGGACATCCGATGCGACCGCGACGGGCCGGTCCTGCGGATCACCCTCGACCGGCCGCACGTGCTCAACGCCGTGACCGCCGAGGTACTCGACGATCTGACCGAACTGCTCTCCGAAACAGCGGAGGATCCGGGCGTACGGGTCGTCGTGCTCGCCGGTGCGGGCCGGGCCTTCAGTTCCGGCGCCGACCTGACCACGGTGACCGACGCGCCGCCCGCCGCCACCCTGCACGCCGCCAACCAGCTGATCCGCGCGCTGCTGGCCCTCCCCCAGCCGACCGTCGCCGTGGTCCACGGCCCGGCCGCCGGGGTGGGCTGCTCGATCGCCCTCGCCTGCGACCTCGTGCTCGCCTCCACCGACGCGTTCTTCCAGCTCGCCTTCGTGAAGGTGGGCCTCATGCCGGACGGCGGCGCCACCCTGCTGGTGCCGGCGAACGTGGGCCGGGCCCGGGCCATGAGCCTGTCCCTGCTCGGCGACCGGCTGCCCGCCGCCACGGCCGAGGATTGGGGCCTCATCCACCGGGTAGTGGAACCGTCGTCGCTGGCGAACGCCGCCGACGAGCTGATCACCCGGCTGTCCCGGGCGGCGCCCCTGGCGCTCACCGCGGCGAAGCGGGCGGTCAACGCCGCGACGCTGGGCGCGCTGGAGGAGAGCGTGCGGCGGGAGACCGACGGCCAGTCGGCGCTGCTCGGCAGCGAGGACTTCCGGACCGCCCTGGTCGCCTTCCGGGACAAGCGGACGCCGTACTTCACCGGCCGCTGACGCTATCGGGGCGCTATCCCCGCGATGATCGCGGCCGTGACCCTACGCGCAGAGATATTCACTCTGCTCGAAGGGTCGTCAGTGTCTGGGCGTCTGAAATCCCTGGTCAAGTCCCTCGTCATCACATTGACCGCCGGTCTGGCCGTGGCGGTGCTGCCCGGTCAGGCAGCGGTCGCGGCACCGGCCAACCAAGTCACCGACGGCACGTTCGACAGCGGCACCGGCACCTGGTGGACCGGCGGCGACGCCGGCAACCTGCGCACCAGCTCCGGGCAGCTCTGCACCGACGTGGCCGGCGGCTCGTCGGTCAACTACCTGGCCATGCTCGGCCGCGGCGGATTCACCCTCGCGGCGGGCCGGACCTACGCGCTCACCTTCGACATGAGGTCCACCATCGCCTACTCGCCCGTCGTCCGGGTGCAGCAGGAGGCCTCGCCGTTCACCGGCACGCTGGACACCCCGATCCAGGTGGACGCGGGTCTGCGCCGGTACGCGCTGCCGTTCACCTCGTCGCTGGGCCGCAGCGACATCCAGATCGCGTTCCTGCTCGGCGGCCACCCGGACGCCTCGACCGCCTGCATCGACAACGTGCGCCTGGTGGAGACCGACGAGATCGCCAACGGCTCCTTCACCGGCACGATCAACCCGTGGTGGAAGACCCAGGCGAGCACCGCGATCGCGCTGGAGAACAACGCCCTGCGGATCACCACGAGCGCCGGGAAGACGAACCCGTGGGACGACGTGGTCGGCACGACCGGCGTGACGCTGCGGGCCGGTAAGCAGTACGTCGCCTCGTTCACCGCCTCGGCGAGCACGGCCCGCAGCGCCCGGGTGATCGTGCAGACGGCGGCGTCGCCGTACACCTCGCCGCTGGCCCGCGACGTCGCGCTGACGACCAGCCCGCAGCGGTTCTCGTTCCGGTTCACCTCGACGCTCACCACCGAGGCCGGGCAGCTCACGTTCCAGGTCGGTGCCGCGAACACCGCGGTCGTCCGGGTCGACGAGGTGTCGCTGATCGAGCAGCAGGTCACCGCGTTCGACCCGGTGCTGTACTGGAACGGCGTACTGGTCGACGCGTTCCGCAGCCCGGCCGAGGCGGACCGCAACCCGACCCGGCTGTCCCGGGCCGGCGCCATGCTCCAGGTCGCCGTGCACGACGCGCTCGCCTCGGCGACCGGGGTCGGCACGCCGTACACGTCCCGGATCACGATCCCGCAGGACACCGTCGTCGCCAACCCGGAGGCCGCGGCGAACCGGGCGGCGCACGACGTGCTGAAGGCGGTCTTCCCGGCCAAGGACTTCGCCGCGAACCTGACCACGGCGCAGAGCCGCATCCCGAACGGCGCCACCGACGTGGAGAGCCAGCGCGGCTCCTCGGTCGGCGCCCAGGTGGCCGCCGCGGTGATCGCCGGGCGCACCGGTGACGGCTCGGCGAACAACGCCGCCTACACGCCGTCGACCACCGCCGGCGCGTGGCGTCCGACCGTGACCGGCGCGGCGGCCGTCAGCCCGAACTGGGGTCTGGTCGACCCGTTCGTGATGACGTCGGGGGCGCAGTTCCGGCCCGGCCTGCCCGGCGGCTTCACCAGCTACTCGGCGCTGCTGGCCAGCCCGGCCTACGGCGCCCAGGTGAACGAGGTGAAGAAGTTCGGCCGCTACGACGCCCCGCTCGCGGACCGCAGCGCGGAGCAGACCGAGATCGCCTTCTTCTGGGCCAACGACGTGCTGGGCACCTACAAGCCGCCGGGCCAGATGTTCGAGCACACCCGGATCGTGTCGCAGATGCGCGGCCTCGGGATGCTGGAGAACGCCCGGCTGTTCGGGCTGATGAGCCTCGCCCTCGCGGACGCGGCGATCGCCGCCTGGGACGCGAAGTACCAGACCGCGATCGACCTGTGGCGCCCGGAGACGGCGATCCAGCGCGCCGGCGAGGACGGCCGCTCGGAGACGGTGCAGGACACCACCTGGAAGCCGCTCTCGAACGAGAAGGGCGTGCGGTTCTCGCCGTCGTTCCCCGCGTACGTGAGCGGGCACGCCACGTTCGGCGGCGCGTGGGCCGCCGTGATGAAGGGCTACTTCGGCACCGACAGCCTCACCATGAAGCTGACCACCGACGACCCGGACGCGAAGGGCGTGGTCCGCACGTTCACCAGCTTCAGCCAGGCCGCGCTGGAGAACGGGCGGAGCCGGATCTACCTGGGTGTCCACTACCAGTGGGACGCCGACAGCGGGTACGCGACCGGCACCAAGGTCGGCAACCTGGTGATCGCGAACGCGCTGCGTCCCTGATTTCCCACATCCCGTGAGAACGGCCACCCCACACGGGTGGCCGTTCCACTTAGGATGATCTTCGGTGACCACCACATCTACGGGGAGTTGTGGCGTGTTGATGGATGCCTGCATGGAATATCGGCTTCTCGGTCCGGTCGAGATCCGGCACGGCGGCGTCCCGGTGCGGATCACCGCGGCCCGGCAGCGGGCGGTGCTCGCCACCCTGCTCTTCCAGACCGGCCGGGTCGTCCCGGTCGGCGCCCTCGTCGACCTGCTGTGGGGTGAGCGCCCACCGGCGAGCGCGATCCTCACGGTGCGCAACTACGTCTCCCGGCTCCGCGCCATCCTGCCCGAGCCGGTGCTCCGGTCCCAGCACGGCGGATACCTGATCGAGGCGGCCACCGACCTGAGCGAGTTCGAGCGGCTGGTGGCGCTGGCGCACCACGCCCGACCGGCGCACGCCGTGACCCTGCTCGACCAGGCGCTCGCCCTGTGGCGCGGGCCGGCGCTCGCCGACCTCGGCGACGTGCCGCTGCGCGACATCGAGGCGCCCCGCCTCGAGGAGATGCGGCTCGCCGCGGTCGAGACCCGGGTGGAGGCGCTGATCCGGCTCGGCGAGGGCGGGCGCCTCGTGCCGGAACTGCTGCGGCTGGTGGCCCAGCATCCGCTGCGCGAGCGGTTCGCCGAACAGCTCATGGAGGCGCTGGACGCCTGCGACCGGCGCTCCGAGGCGCTCGACGTCTATCGGCGGACCCGGCACCGGCTCGTCCGCGACCTCGCCGTGGAACCGGGAATCCGGCTCCGCCAGATCCACCGGCGGCTGCTGCGCGACTCGGTCGGCGCCTGACCACTCACCTTCATCGACGGGACATCATGATTCGCAGACTGCTCACCCGCCCGGTCACCTGGATCGTCGTCGCGGTGCTCGGCGCCGGGGCGCTCTACTGGTTCCAGCCGTGGCGGCTGTTCACCGACCGGACCGTCACCGAGTCCCTGACCGTCGTCGCCTCCGCGCCGCCCGCCGCGCCCTCGGCCGCCGCCCCCTCGGCCGCCGCACCTGCTTCGTCCGAGCCGCCGGTCGCGGCCGTGGTGGCGGAGGGCTCCTTCGTCACGCACGAGCACGACACCGCCGGCACCGCCCGGGTGATCCGCAACGCCGACGGCAGCCACCAGCTCGAACTGGCCGGCCTCGACACCAGCGACGGCCCCGATCTGCGGGTCTGGCTGTCCGACCAGGCCGTCCGCACCGGCTCGGCGGGCTGGCACGTCTTCGACGACGGGGCGTACGCGGAGCTCGGCAAGCTCAAGGGCAACCACGGCGACCAGGTCTATCCGATCCCGGCCGGCGTCGACCCGGCCGACTTCCGCAGCGTCAGCATCTGGTGCAAGCGCTTCGCCGTCTCCTTCGGCGCCGCGGCCCTCGAGACCACCTAGGTCCTAGCCCGGGAGGCGCAGCAGGGCCCAGACGGTCTTGCCGCCGTCGTCGACGCGGTGGCCCCAGGAGTCGCTGAACGCCTGGACCAGGTGGAGTCCGCGACCGGCGGCCCCCGCGGCGGCGGCATCGGGGAGGCGCAGCTCCGGCGGGGTGGTGCTGCCGTCGCGGACTCCGACGTACAGAAAACGCTCCTGATCCATCGCGATCCGCATGGTCATCATCGTGTGCGCGTGGTCGACGACGTTGCCGACCAGCTCGGCGGCGATCAGCGAGGCCGGGCCGATCAGCGCGCCGAGGTCGTGGCGGGCACAGAAGTCGGTGACGAGCCCCCGGGCGTGGCGGGCCGCGCCGGGCAGCGGGGGCAGTTCCTCGACCAGGGCCGGCGCCGGCGCGTGTTCCCTCTGCCGGACGACGTCCATCCGGATGACCGGGCGGCCGGACCGGCGCTGTTCCACGCGCGCGCGCTGGGCTGCCGCGGCCTGCCCGGCGTCGGCGGCGCGCCGGCAGAGTTCGGCCGCGGCGATCCGCAGGAGGCGGGCTCTGCCGGCGACCGCCTCGTGTCGTACCGCTTTCGCTTGCACGGCATCAGTCTACCCCGAATCGACGCAGTAATCGACGCAACCTTCTTGCCCGCCCATATGGACGACTCGTTCATTTCGTGGTTATATGAACGTGTCGTTCATATGAGAGCAGCGGAGGAGATCCTCATGACCAGCACTCGCGTCGCCCTCGTCACCGGCGGCTCCGGCGGCATCGGCCGGGCCGTGGCCGAGCGCCTGTCCCGCGACGGATTCGCCGTCGCGGTGCACTACGCCGGCAACGCCGCCCGCGCCGACGAGGTCGTGAAGTCGGTGACCGGGTCGGGTGGGCAGGCGATCGCGGTGGGCGGCGACGTCGCCGACGAGCAGGCCATGGCGGCGGCCTTCGACGCCACCGAGGCCGCGTTCGGGGGGATCGACGTCGTGGTGAACACGGCCGGCATCATGCTGCTGTCCCCCATCGCCACGCTCGACCTCGACGACCTGGACCGGATGCACCGCACCAACATCCGCGGCACCTTCGTCGTCTCCCGGCTCGCCGCGAACCGGGTCCGGGCCGGCGGCGCCATCGTCAACTTCTCGACCAGCGTCACCCGGACCAGATTCCCCACCTACGGCGCCTACGTCGCGAGCAAGGCCGCCGTCGAGGCGATGACCCTGGTCCTCGCGCGGGAGCTGCGGGGCAGGGACATCACCGTGAACGCGGTCGCGCCCGGGCCGACCGCCACCCCGCTCTTCCTCGACGGCAAGGACGAGGCGACCGTCGCGAACCTGGCCAAGGCCGCGCCGCTGGAGCGCCTCGGCGAGCCCGGGGACATCGCCGAGACGGTCGCCTTCCTCGCCGGGCCGGCCCGCTGGGTCAACGGCCAGGTGCTCTTCACGAACGGGGGCCTCGCATGATCGCGGAGCCCGGGGAGACCGCCCGCCGCGGCCGTGGCCGCCGGCCGATCGACGAGGTGCGCGCCGACGTGCTGCGCGCGACCGGGGACATCGTGCTCGCCGAGGGCATCGCGCGGCTGACCTTCGAGAGGGTCGCGAAGGCCGCGGGCGTCAGCAAGACCACGATCTACAAGCTGTGGCCGTCCCCGGGCGCGCTGGCGATGGACGCCTACTTCCACGCCGTCGCCGGCACCCTCGCCTTCGACGACACCGGCGACGTCCGCGCCGACCTGCTCGCCCAGCTGCACAGCTTCGCCGCGGTGATGCGCACGCCGGGCGGCCGGGCGGTGCTCCAGCTCATCGGCGCCGCGCAGACCGACGCCGACCTCGCGGCGTCGTACCGGGCGCTCTACTCGACGGGCCGGCGCGCGCTCGCCTGCGAGCGCCTCACCCGCGCCCAGGAGCGCGGCCAGATCCGCCCGGAGGTCGACGTCCGGGTGCTCGTCGACCAGCTCTGGGGCGCGATCTACCACCGGCTGCTGGTCCCCGACGAGCCGGTCGACGACGCGTTCATCGACGCCCTCGTCACCAATCTCTTCGACGGAATCAGCGTTCCGAAAACTGTTATCTGAACGGCCGCCACCTGGTCGCGATATCGAGAGTTTCGGAAAAAATATGTCGTTGACTTTCGCACTGACGGAGCATTTTCGAGCCATTTGAGCTGGGATAACGCTGATTCAACTTCCGCCGGGATACCGGAATATCTTGTTTCGAAGATGTTTCCGTGCCAGCATTCGGCATCGAATCGCGTCACTCCCGAGAAGGGAATCTCCCGTGACTGGCACATCCCCGATCCCCACCACCGGCATCCCCCGCCGGCGGTCGCTCCCAGCACGGCTGCTGACCGTCGCGGCCGTCGCCGCCGTCGGGGCGTTCGGCGCCCTGACGGCGATGCCCGAGGCCGACGCCGCGGCGAGCACGCTGGGCGCCGCGGCACAGCAGTCCGGCCGCTACTTCGGCACGGCGATCGCCGCGAGCCGGCTCGGCAACGCCACCTACACGTCCATCGCCGGGCGCGAGTTCGACATGGTGACCGCCGAGAACGAGATGAAGCCGGACGCCACGCAGCCCCAGCGCGGCCAGTTCAACTTCAGCGCCGGTGACCAGATCTACAACTGGGCCACCCAGCGCGGCATGAAGGTCCGCGGCCACACCCTCGCGTGGCACGCGCAGCAGCCCGGCTGGATGCAGAGCCTCAGCGGCGGCAGCCTGCGCCAGGCCATGATCGATCACATCAACGGCGTGATGGCCCACTACCGGGGCAAGCTGCACTCCTGGGACGTGGTGAACGAGGCGTTCAACGAGGACGGCAGCCGCCGGTCGTCGAACCTGCAGGGCACCGGCAACGACTGGATCGAGGTGGCGTTCCGCACCGCCCGCGCCGCCGACCCGTCGACCCGGCTCTGCTACAACGACTACAACATCGAGAACTGGTCCTACGGCAAGACGCAGGGCGTCTACCGCATGATCCAGGACTTCAAGGCCCGCGGCGTGCCGATCGACTGCGTGGGCCTGCAGACGCACTTCACCGGCGGCAGCTCGCTGCCCGGAAACTTCCAGACGACACTGTCCAGCTTCGCGGCCCTGGGTGTGGACGTACTGCTCACCGAGGTCGACGTCACCAACGCCTCGACCAGCCAGTACGCCGGGCTGACCCAGGCCTGCCTCAACGTGCCGCGGTGCATCGGCATCACGGTGTGGGGCGTGCGCGACAGCGACTCGTGGCGGGCCAGCGAGAACCCGCTGCTGTTCGACGGCAACGGCAACAAGAAGGCCGCCTACACGTCGGTGCTCAACGCCCTCAACGGCGCCGGACCGAACCCGTCGCCGAGCGGCAGCTCCACCCCGCCGCCCGCCGGGTCGGGCCGGATCGTCGGCGCCCAGTCCGGCCGGTGCGTCGACGTGCCGAACGCGACGCAGAACAACGGCACGCGGGTGCAGCTCTACGACTGCAACGGGCAGGCCAACCAGCAGTGGACGCTCACCTCGAGCAGGCAGCTGACCGTGTACGGCACGCGGTGCCTGGACGCGGCCGGCTCCGGCAACGGCGCGGCCGTGCAGATCTACGCCTGCAACGGCCAGGCCAACCAGCAGTGGAACGTGAACGCCAACGGCACCATCACCGGCGTCCAGTCCGGTCGCTGCCTCGACGTGTGGGGCACCGGCAACGGCCAGCAGGTGCAGATCTACGACTGCAACGGGCAGGCCAACCAGCGGTTCGCGCTCGCCTCGTAGAGCCGGGGGTGCGGGGCGGCGTCGACCCGCCCCGCACCCCTTCACCGCACCTTCCTCAGAGCGCGCCGCTCACGGTGACGAACGAGTGGGCCGGCAGGTGCACCCGCAGCGTGCCGCCGGCCAGCGACACCCCGTCGTACGGGCGCGGCGCCACCACCGACGGCGACCGCGGCGTGTTGTGGTCCTGGAGCGCCCCGGACGTCAGGATCAGCGCCTCGGCGCCGGCCACCGCGCCGCCCCGCAGGTCGATCTCCACGTCGGCGGGCTCCGTGGCGTCGAGGTTGGACAGCGAGACGAGCAGCCGGCCGTCCCTGCGGCTGGCCGACATCGAGACGGTGGTCAGCGTCGCGTCGCCGACCGGCCGGGACGGCGGCGCGCTCCGCAGGTCGACCCGGAGCGCGGTGGCGTCCTGGTGGCCCCGGTTCATCGCGAAGACGTGGTAGGTCGGGGTCAGCACCATGGCCTCCGAGTCCGGATCGGTGAGGATCATGGCCTGGAGCACGTTGACGGTCTGCGCGATGTTGGCCATCACGAGACGGCCGGCATGCCGGTGAAAGACGTCGAAGTGCACGCTCGCCACCAGGGCGTCGCGCAGGGTGTTCTGCTGGTACAGGAAGCCCGGGTCGGTGCCCGGCTCGACGTCGAACCAGGTGCCCCACTCGTCCAGGACCAGCCCGACGCTGCGGCCCGGGTCGTAGCAGTCCATCACCGCGGCGTGCCCGGCGATCAGCTCCTCGACGCGGGCGGCCGCCACCATCGTGGCGTAGTAGTCGCCGGTGTCGAAGACCGTGGCCGAGCCCTTCTCGTCCCAGCTCGGGCCGGTGACCGTGTAGTAGTGCAGGGACAGCGCGTGGTACATCGTGCTGGTCACGCGCCGGCAGCCGAGATGGGCGAGCTGCTTCATCAGCGTCTCGGTCCACGCGTAGTCGCCGGCGTTCGCCCCGGCGGCGATCTTGTAGAGCCGGTTGTCGCCGTGGTCGCGGCAGTAGGTGCCGTAGCGGCGGGCCTCGTACGCGTACTGCTCGGCGGTCATCGCGCCGCCGCAGCCCCACGCCTCGTTGCCGAGACCCCAGAACCGCACCCGCCACGGCTCGTCGCGGCCGTTGGCCCGGCGCAGCCTCGCCATCGGCGAGTCGCCGTCGCGGGTCAGGTACTCGACCCACTCGCTCATCTCCCGGACGGTCCCGGAGCCGACGTTGCCGCTGATGTAGGGCTCGGCGCCGAGGAGCTCGCAGAGCGCCATGAACTCGTGCGTGCCGAAGTGGTTGTTCTCCTCGACCCCGCCCCAGTGGGTGTTCACCATGGCGGGCCGCGACGCGCGGGGCCCGATGCCGTCGCGCCAGTGGTACTCGTCCGCGAAGCAGCCGCCCGGCCAGCGCAGATTGGGGATGTCCAGGGCGCGCAGGGCGTCGACGACGTCCAGGCGGATGCCGCCCTCGTTCGGGATGCCCGAATCCTCGCCGACGTAGAAGCCGCCGTAGACGCAGCGGCCCAGATGCTCGGCGAAGTGCCCGTAGAGGTGCCGGCTGATGCGCGGCCCGCCGAGGTCGAGGTTGATGACGGCTTCGATGGTCATGTGGTGCCTTTCCGGGGAGCTGCCCGAAACTTTCGGAGCCAGGTCCACCCCTGCTGATTTCGAACGTGTTGCCATCCTGGCGTACGACACCTTGACATGTCCATGAAACGGTCCCTAACTTGAGCGGCATCTTCCGGATCTATTCCGAAACTTTCGACACCGAGAGGTGGGCATCACATGTCGCCGAGAAGAACCCTCGCCCTGGCCACCGCGGCAGCGCTGGCGGTCACGGGTCTGTCCGCCTGCAGCGGCGGAGACGACGACGGCGGCTCGGGTGGCAACGTCGAGATGCAGCTCTGGCACAACGCCTCGACCGGGCCCGGCGCGGCCTTCTGGGAGTCCACCGTCGCCGCCTACCAGACCGCCCATCCGAACGTGAAGATCAAGATTCAGCAGGTCCAGAACGAGGACCTGGACGGCAAGCTACAGACCGCGCTCAACTCCGGCTCGGCGCCGGACCTCTTCCTGCAGCGGGGCGGCGGCAAGATGGCCGCGATGGTGGAGGCCGGCCAGCTCAAGGACATCACCGCCGACATCACGGCCGAGACGAAGGCCGCCGTCGGCGAGGCCGCTCTCCGCACCGGACAGGTGGACGGCAAGGCGTACTCCGTACCCGTCTCGATCCTGCCCGGGGGTTTCTGGTACTCCAAGGACCTCTTCCAGAAGGCGGGTGTCACCACGCCGCCGGCCACGCTGGACGACCTCAACCAGGCGGTGACGAAGCTCAAGGCCAACGGCACCCCGGTGGCCCTCGGCGCCAAGGACGCGTGGCCGGCCGCGCACTGGTACTACTTCTTCGCGCTGCGCGCCTGCTCCCAGGCCTCGCTCGAGGCGGCCGCGCAGAGCAAGGACTTCTCCGACGCCTGCTGGACCAAGGCCGGTGAGGACCTCAAGGCGTTCGCCGACACCAAGCCGTTCAACGACGGCTTCCTGACCACCTCGGCGCAGCAGGGCGCGGGCAGCTCGGCCGGCCTGGTCGCCAACTACAAGGCGAGCATGGAACTGATGGGCGCCTGGGACCCGGGTGTCATCGCGTCGCTGACCAAGGACGCCAAGCCGATGCCGGACCTCGGCTACTTCCCGTTCCCCTCGGTCCCGGGTGGCCAGGGCGACCCGGCCGCGATCATGGGCGGCGCGGACGGCTACTCGTGCTCGGTCGACGCGCCGAAGGAGTGCACCGACTTCCTCAACTACCTGCTCACCAAGGACGTGCAGGAGGCGTACTACAAGGCCTACAACGCGCTGCCGGTCAACAAGGAGGCGCAGGGCGCGGTCACCGAGGACTACCTCAAGGCCGTGCTGGACGCCTACAACAAGGCGCCCTACGTCTCGCAGTGGCTCGACACCGTCTACGGCCAGAACGTCGGCAACGCCCTCAACGTCGGCGTGGTCAACCTGCTCGCCGGCAAGGGTGACGTCGCCGGGATCATCCAGGCCGTGAACGACGCGGCCAAGAAGGGCTGACAGTGACGGTCACCGAGGTGCGGGCCGGGGGTGGCGTGCAGGCGCCGCCACCGGTCCGCCCCCGCCGGCGCGGGATCGGCTGGGCTCAGCGTCTGGAGATCGCGGTGCTGTCCGGCCCGGCGATCCTGGTCTTCATCGGCTTCGTGATCGTCCCGGTCGTGCTCGCCGCCTACTACGGCTTCTACCGGTGGAAGGGTTACGGGCCGCCGACCGACTTCGTCGGGCTCGACAACTACGTCACCATCCTGCAGGACACCGCCTTCCACGAGGCGCTCATGCACAACGGCCAGATCGTGGTGCTGTCGCTGGTCCTGCAGGGCCCGATCGCGCTCGGCCTGGCGCTGCTGCTCAACCAGCGGATGCGCGGGCAGTCGCTGATCCGGGTGCTGATCTTCGTGCCGTACGTGATCTCCGAGGTCATCGTCGGGACGGCCTGGGCCCTGCTGCTGCAGACCGACGGGGCGGTCAACGACGTCCTGCGCTCGATCGGCCTCGGCGGCCTGGCCCAGGACTGGCTGGCGAACCCGCGGCTCGCCATCTGGACCCTGATGCTGGTTCTGACCTGGAAGTACATCGGGTTCGCGGTGATCCTGTTCCTGGCCGGGATGCAGAACATCCCGGAGGAGCTGAGCGAGGCGGCCGCGATGGACGGCGCCACCTACTGGCAGACCCAGTGGCGGATCACGCTGCCGCTGCTCGGGCCGACCATCCGGATCTGGGCGTTCCTGTCGATCATCGGCGCGCTGCAACTGTTCGACCTGGTCTACATCATCTGGGGCCAGTACGTCGCGTCCACCGCCGGCACCTCGACCATGGCGACCTACATGGTCGTCGAGGGCCGCAACGCCGCCAACTACGGGTACGGCAACGCCGTCGCCGTCGTGCTCTTCACCATCTCCATGATGATCGCGCTCGTGTACCAGCGGTTCGTGCTGCGCCGCGACAGTGAGGGACACGCATGAAGCACTCCCGCTATTTCGCCGCCCTCGCCCTGATCGGCCTCATGCTCGGCCCGGTCGTCTACATCATCGTCGGCGGGTTCCGGACCAACTCGCAGATCACCACCGACCCGGCCGGCCTGCCCGACCCGTGGGTGTTCGAGAACTACACCGGCGTGCTGACCGGCGACGTCTTCTGGCGCCAGGTCGGCAACTCGACGATCGCGGCGGTCGCCACCACGGCCGGCGTCGTCGTGCTCGGCGTGATGGCCAGCTACGTGCTGGCCCGCTACCGGTTCCGCGGGCGCGGAGCGATGTACGCCCTGTTCGCCGCCGGCCTGATGTTCCCGGCCACGGTCGCGATCACCCCGCTCTACATCCTGATCAAGAACCTCGGCCTGGTGAACACGCTGCCCGGCGTCATCCTGCCGCAGATCGCGTTCGGGCTGCCCACCACGATCATCATCCTGGTGCCGTTCCTCCGGGCGATCCCGCGCGAGATCGAGGAGGCCGCCGCCATCGACCGGTGCAGCCGGCTCGGCTTCTTCTGGCGGATGGTGCTCCCGCTGTCGGTCCCGGGTCTGATCACCGTCGGCATCCTCGCGTTCGTGAACAGCTGGAACAGCTACCTGTTGCCGCTGTTCATCCTCAACGACCAGGATGGATTCACGCTGCCGCTGGGGGTGCAGGCGTTCGCCTCGCAATACTCGGTGGACACCGCGAAGGTGCTCGCCTTCACCTCGTTGTCGATGATCCCGGCGCTGGTGTTCTTCAGCCTCTTCGAACGTCGCATCGTCGGCGGCCTCACCGGCGCCGTCAAAGGATAGAAAGGCCTCACGACATGACATCGCTGCTGCACGTGGCGACCACCGGCAACGACGATGCCGACGGCTCGCCGGAGCGGCCGTTCCGGACCATCAACCGGGCCGCCGCGATCGCCCGCCCCGGCGACACCGTGATCGTCCACGCCGGCGAGTACCGCGAGTGGGTCACCCCCCGGCGGGGCGGTCTCAGCGACAACCGCCGCATCACCTACCGGGCCGCCGAGGGTGAGCACGTCGTCATCAAGGGCTCCGAGCGGGTCACCGGCTGGCAGCCGGACGGCGGCACGGTGTGGAAGGCGACCGTCGCCAACACCCTGTTCGGCGACTTCAACCCGTTCGCCGAGGAACTCGCCGGGGACTGGGTCGTCCGCGGCAAGCACCTCGGCGACGTCTACCTCAACGGCCTCAGCTTCTACGAGGCCGCCTCGCGCGCCGAGGTGTCCGACCCGGAGAAGCGCACCGAGGTGATCGACGACTGGACCGGCGTCACCGACCGGATCCGCGAGCCGGAGCGGACGCTGCTGGTCTGGTACGCCGAGGTGGGCGCCGCGGAGACCACGATCTGGGCCAACTTCCAGGGCGCCGACCCGAACGTGGAGCTTGTCGAGATCAACGTACGCAGGTCGGTGTTCTACCCGCTCGTGCCGCATCTGGACTACATCACCGTGCGCGGCTTCGAGCTCTGCCAGGCGGCCACCCCGTGGACGCCGCCCACCGCCGACCAGCCGGGGCTGATCGGCCCGAACTGGGCCAAGGGCTGGATCATCGAGGACAACGTCATCCACGACGCGAAGACCTCGGCCGTCTCGATCGGCAAGGAGGCGTCGACCGGGCACCACTACGCGACCGAGCGCGGCGACAAGCCCGGTTATCAGTATCAGCTGGAGTCGGTCTTCGCGGCCCGGCAGATCGGCTGGGACCGGGAGCACATCGGCTCGCACGTGATCCGCCGCAACACCATCCACGACTGCGGGCAGAACGGCATCGTCGGCCACCTCGGCTGCGTCTTCTCCACGATCGAGGACAACCACATCTACAACATCGCGCTCAAGCGCGAGTTCTACGGGTACGAGATCGGCGGCATCAAGCTGCACGCGGCGATCGACGTGGAGATCCGGCACAACCGCATCCACGACTGCTCGCTCGGCACCTGGCTGGACTGGCAGACCCAGGGCACCCGGGTCTCCCGCAACATCTACCACGACAACACCCGGGACCTGTTCATCGAGGTCAGCCACGGTCCCTACCTGGTCGAGCACAACATCCTGGCGTCGCCGGCGTCGCTGGAGCTGTGGAGCCAGGGCGGGGCGTTCGTCAACAACCTGATCTGCGGCACCCTGTGGGTCGAGCCGGTGATGGACCGGGCCACCCCCTACCACCGGCCGCACAGCACCCAGGTGGCCGGCTACGCCTTCATCGTGGGCGGCGACGACCGGTGGATCGGCAACCTCTTCGCGGGCGGGGACCCCTCTGTCGCGTACGCGGCCATGCCCGAGGGGACCGCCCCGGCGGTGGCGGGCACCGCCGGCTACGACGCCTATCCCGCGTCGTTCGCCGAGTACCTGAAGCGCATCGACGAGGAGCCGCCGGGAGATCACCAGCGCTTCCTCAATGTCAAGCAGGCCGTGTACGCCCGCAACAACGTCTACGCCGGCGGGGCGCGGGCGTTCGCCGGCGAGCGGGACGCGGTCACCCTGGGCGACGCGTCGGCGTCGATCGTCCAGGACGGCGACGAGGTCTACCTGGTGGCCGACCTCCCGGACGGCTTCGACGCCGCCGCGGTCGTGCCGGTCGGCGGCCGCGACCTGGAGCGGGTCCGGTTCGCCGACGCCGAGTTCGAGGAGCGCGACGGCACGCCGGCCGTCATCGACACCGACCTGACCGGTGTCCGCAAGGCGCCGGCCCGGGCGTACCCGGCGGGGCCGCTCGCCGATCTCACGGCCGGGAGCAGCCGCATCCGGGTGTGGTGAGCCGGGTTATCGATCCGTGACGGTCGATATATGTGGCCGTTATCGGCCGTCACGAGACTCGGACGATGCGTGATGGAGAGGTCACTCGACGTCGATTCCTGCAATCCGTGGGCGTCAGCGGCGGGGCGGGGGCACTCTTCGCGACGATGGGGGCGCTCGGCCTCGCACCGGCGCGCGCGGCGACCCCCGCATTCCGGCCGCCGCAGCCGTCCGACTTCCACCTGACCGGGCGCGCCGCCCGCAAGGTGGTGGTCCTCGGCGCCGGCATCGCCGGGCTCACCTGCGCCTACGAGTTGGGCAAGGCCGGATACGACTGCACCGTGCTGGAGGCGCGGGACATCGCCGGCGGCCGCAACCTCACGGTCCGCGGCGGCACCGCGCTGACCGACCTCGGCGGCCGCACCCAGCGGGCCGCGTACTCCCCCGGCACGTACTTCAACGCCGGACCGGCCCGCGTCGCCCAGTGGATGGTCACCCTCGACTACTGCCGGGAGCTCGGCGTCCCCGTCGAGCCCTTCGTCAACGCCAACGCCGACACCCTGATCTACAACGAGGCCGCCGGGCCCCCGGTCCGGATGCGCACCGCCAAGGCAGACCTTTACGGGTACGTGTCGGAACTGCTCGCGAAGGCCACCGACCAGGGCGCGCTGGACGGCCGGCTGACCGCCGAGGACCGGCAGCGGCTGCTCGCCTTCCTCGAGGACTTCGGCGACATCGGGGCGGCCCACGAATACACCGGCTCGACCCGGCGCGGCTTCTCCTCGTACCCGGGAGCGGGCGAGGACGCGGGCACCCCGCTGCCCGGGCCGGCGTCGCTCTCCGACGTCCTCGCCAGCGAGGTGGGGCGCTACCTCAGCTTCGAGTTCGGCTACGACCAGGCCATGATGATGTTCCAGCCGGTCGGCGGCATGGACCGGATCGCGACAGCCCTCGCCGCGGCGGCCGGCCGGCACCGGATCCGGCTCGGCGCCCGGGTGCTGACCGTGACCGGCCGCGACGCGGACGTCGTGGTCACCTACCGGCAGGGCGGCCGCGAGCACGCGATCACCGCCGACTTCTGCGTCGCCGCGCTGCCGCCGCACCTCCTGGCGAAGATCCCGCACAACTTCAGCGCCGAGGTGAGCGCCGCGCTCGCCGCGTTCGTCCCGTTCGCGGCCGGCAAGATCGGCCTGGAGTACCGCAGCCGCTGGTGGGAGACCGACCTGCGGATCTACGGCGGCCCCACCTTCACCGACCTCGACATCACCCAGATCTGGTATCCGTCGTCCGGCTTCCACGACCGGCGCGGCCTGGTCGTCGGCTACTACAACTTCGGCGAGGTGGCCGAGGCGTACGGCGCGCTGAGCCCGGCCGCGCGGACCGCCCGGGCGATCGAGCAGGGTGTGAAGATCCACGGCGCGAAGTACCGCACCGAGCTCGCCTCCGCCTTCTCGGTGGCCTGGGAGCGCATGCCGCACCTGGAGGGCGCGTGGGCCTACCCGTGGTCCTCCTTCCGGCCGCTGCTCGAACCGGCCGGCCGCGTCTACTTCGCCGGGGACTGGCTCAGCCAGGCCGTCGCCTGGCAGCACGGCGCCTTCCTCTCGGCCCGGGCCGCCGTCACCGCCCTCCACCAGCGCGTGTTGACGACCTAGCGTCGCGATCCGGGGCAGGATGGCCGGTATGAGACGCCGGTGGCTGTTCGCCGATCAGCTGGGCCCGCACTTCCTCGACGAACCCGGCCAGCCGGTCCTGCTCGTCGAGTCGAAGGCCGTGTTCCGGCGCCGGGTGTTCCACCGGCAGAAGGCGCACCTCGTGCTCTCCGCGATGCGCCACCTCGCCCGCGACGGCGGCGACGTGCGGCTGGTCCGGGCCGAGACCTACGCCGAGGCCGTCACCGAGCCGGTGACGGTCTGCCACCCCACCTCGCGGGCCGCCCGCGACCTGGTGAAGCGGCTGCCCGGCGTGGAGATGCTGCCGCCGCGCGGCTTCGTGACCGCGCCCCAGGACTTCGTAGCGTGGGCGCACGGGCGCGACCACCTGCGGCTCGAGGACTTCTACCGGGACGCCCGGCGCCGGCACGACGTCCTCATGGACGGCGCCGAACCGGCCGGCGGGCGCTGGAACTACGACGCCGACAACCGGGAGCCGCCGCCCGCCCGCCTCGACGTCGCCGCGCCGCCGCCGATCGCCGAGGACGAGATCGACGAGGAGGTCCGCGCCGACCTCGACCGGTGGGAGCGGGAGGACGGCATCACGTTCCTCGGCAACGACGGCCCGCGCCTGTTCCCGGCCACCCGGGCCGAGGCGCTGGCCCGGCTGCGGCACTTCGTGAAGCACCGCCTCCCGATCTTCGGGCCCTACGAGGACGCCATGCTCGCCGGGAACCCGTTCATGGCGCACAGCATGCTCTCCGCCACCATGAACCTGGGACTCCTGGATCCCGCCGAAGTGATCGAGCGGAGCGAGGCGGCGTACCGGAAAGACGGGGTTGATCTGCGCTCCGTCGAGGGATTCATCCGGCAGATCCTCGGCTGGCGCGACTTCATCTGGCACCTGTACTGGTATTTCGAGCCCTCCTACCGCGCCGCGAACGAACTGCACGCGCGGCGCGAGCTGCCGGCCTGGTTCGCGAACCTGGACGCCGGCGCGGTCGAGGCGCGCTGCCTCTCCGACGTGCTGGCCGGCGTCCGCGACCACGGCTGGGTGCACCACATCCCGCGCCTCATGGTGCTCGGCAACTACGCGCTGCAGCGCGGTTGGCGGCCCGGCGCCCTGGCCGACTGGTTCCACCGCGCCTTCGTCGACGGCTACGAGTGGGTGATGACGGCGAACGTGGTCGGCATGAGCCAGTTCGCCGACGGCGGCCGGATGAGCACCAAGCCGTACGCGGCCGGCGGCGCCTACATCAGCCGGATGAGCGACTACTGCGGGGGATGCCGCTACAACCCGAAGGTCCGCCTGGGCGACGACGCCTGCCCCTACACGGCCGGGTACTGGAGTTTCCTGGCCCGCCACTCGACCGAGCTGGCCGGCAACCACCGGATGCGCCGGCCGCTGCAGGGGCTGGGCCGGCTGGCGGACGTGGACGCCGTGGTCGAGCAGGAGACGGCGCGCGGCTCACGGGCGCCCTGAGGGCGCCGGCTCCGGGACGCAGGCCGACTGGACCGACACCTCGACGGCGGTCCGGCCGAGGTACTGCCCCATCGCCACCCGGATCAGCCTCTCCGGGTGCGTCGCCACCAGCCGGCGGTGGTCCGCCCGCGTCTCGAACGCCTCGATCGTGTAGCCGCCGCCGGTCAGATGCCGGTGCGCCTGGCCGAACCACGCCTCGGCGGCCGCCGCGGAGCCGGGGTCGAGGTCACCCATGCTGCCCAGCCTGCACGCCCGGGGTCATGCGCGCGGGAGAACGCGGCCGCCGGGGAGGGTGCGGGCGCCGAGCAGGGCCGCCAGCTCGCCGCTCGTGGCCTCGATGACACGGCCCTCGCCCCAGCTCCAGGCCGTGTCGGTGGCTTCGAGGCGTACCCCGCTCAGGTCGACGCCGAACAGTGCGCCTCCGGCCGCGGTGAGCTGGTCGAGGACCTCGGTGATCGCTGCGGGCGGGGCGACCGGCGGGCGGGCCAGGGCGACCGTGATGTCCAGGGAGTGGATGACGGCGTGGGTGAGGGCGCCCGCCTCTCCCCCGCCCGGCGGCAGCCAGGCGTGCAGCAGCGGTGCGCGGAGCTGGGCCAGCAGGTCGGCGGCGGGCAGCTCGGCGTCGCGGGCCGCCACCGTGTCGGACAGCACGGCGAAGTCGCCGCCGGCGGCCGCCATCTCGGCGCCGAAGCGCTCCGGGGTGAGCCGGACCGGCATCGTCACGTGCGCGACCACGTGCCGGATCTGCCATTTCTCGCACAGCGACGGCGCGTCCCAGGCGGCCGTCTCGTGCAGCAGGCCGGCCAGCCCCTCGAAGATCGCCTTCCGGGTCAGGGCGGCCAGGTGGGATTCGAGCTTGTCGAGCGAGGTCCGGAAGCCGGCGCGGTTCTCCGGCCGGCGCATCGGCTCGGGCACGTGCCGCTGGTGGATGACCACCTCGGTGCCGCCCTCGCCGAGATCGGTGAGGGTGCTGGTGGTGTGCATGCCGGTGGCCGGCTCGACCCAGGCCAGCCGTTCCGGGGCGGCCACGTCGGTGAAGGTGGCGACCATCCGGTGGCTGCCGTGGCCGCCGACCATGAGGGTCTCGAAGCGCCCGCCCGGCCAGAGCTCGACGACGATGCCGTCGAGCGGGGTGTCCATCCCCTCCGGGCCCCAGAAGCGCGCCAGTTCGGCGGGCTCGGTGAGGCATCGCCACACCAGCTCGCGCGGGGCGCGGAAGACCCGCCGGTAGACCAGTTCGTCGCTGCTCACTCTTCCCCGCCCTCCTGCTTCTTACCGTCCTCCTGCAGGATCGCCAGCCGCTCGTCGAGCCGGTCCATCCGGTCGGACCACATCCGGCGGCTCTCCTCGATCCACGACGCGGCGGCCTCCAGGGCCCGCGGCTCGAGCCGGCACGGCCGGGTCTGCCGGTGCCGTCCGCGACTGATCAGGCCGGACCGCTCCAGGACCCGCACGTGCTGCGACACGGCCTGCATGGTCATGTCGTAGCGCTCGGCCAACTCCTTGACCGTGGCCTCGCCGGCGCTGAGCCGCACGACGATGTCCCGCCGGGTGCGGTCGCCGAGCGCCGTGAAGAGCGCGTCCAGTTCCATGACGCTTATTAAAGCGATCGCTTTATCAAGCGTCAACTTGATGACGCGGTCCTGCTACGGTCGCTCTCATGTCGGGCAACGCATTGATCATGTACGAGACCAGCAGCGACGGCGTCACCCTGCGTGCCGCGCTGGCCGGCGAGCTGGATCTCGCGGACGCCGACGAGGTACGCGACAACCTCGCGGCAGCGGCCCAGGCCTCGTCGTGCCGGTTCCTGCAGGTGGACGTCTCCCGGGTGACGCTGATCGATTCGTACGCCCTCGGCGCGCTCATCAGCGCCCGCAACTCCGCCGCCGCGGCGGGCGTGACGCTGACCCTGGTCGACCCGTCGCCGCCGGTCGCCAAGGCCGTGCAGGTGACCGGCCTGTCCGCCGCGTTCGGCCTGACCGCCTGACGTCTTGGTGCCCGCTCTCGCGCCGGCGCCACTTCGCGTGTTGAGTTGCGGTCCAATCCGCACCCCATCTCCACACGCAACGAAGAAACCCTCCTTGCGTGTCGAGTTGAGGCGCGGATCGAACCTCAACTCAACACGCGGGTGGCGGCGTTGGGCGTCAGCGCACCGCGGCGAGCCGGTCGTCACGGCCGAGGGCGTCCGGCTGAGCCTGCTCGCCGGCCGCGGCGCCGTCGACGGGGCGGACATGCTGGGCATCCCGTTCGGCCGGGCGGGGCCGGACGCGCGCAGCACCGGACGACGCCCGCGCACTGGCTGCTCTCCCGGCGCAGGCCGCCGCCGGGCCCAGGGCCACGGCGCGGCGTCGGCTCAGGGCGTCCGGGCGGCGGCGACCGCGGGCAGGTCCGGTGGCGGCGCCGTCCTCGTCGCGGCGAGTTTCGGCACGCCCACCAGGGTGAGCAGCGGCGAGGTCAGCACCGTGGTCAGCACCGCCATGAGCACCAGCACGCTGAACAGCTGCTGCCCGATCAGGCCGGCGCTCAGCCCCACGTTGAGGGCGATCAGCTCGGTGAGGCCGCGCGTGTTGATCAGGACGGCCACGATGCCGGAGTCCCGCGGCCGCAGGCCACCGGCGCGGGCCGCGAAGTAGGCCGGGACCGTCTTGCCGGCGACCGCGATGAGGCAGACCAGGCCGAGGACCAGGAACGCGTCGCCGCCGAGCGCGCCGATGTTCACCGACAGCCCGGTGATCATGAAGAACAGCGGCAGCAGCGCTCCGGAGATCTTCTCCATCGGCTCGAGGACGTCCGGGTCGGGCTCGGCGGTGCGGCGCGGCATGGCCAGCCCGGCGACGAAACCGCCGAACACCGCGTGCAGGCCGATGGACGCGGTGACCCAGGCGGCGGCCAGGGCGAGCGTCATGGCGATCGGCAGGGCCAGGGTCCGGCCCGGGTGCCGGTTGAGCCACCAGGCCAGGGCCGGCCGCACCAGCAGCAGCATCACGGCCATGAAGAGCGCGAACAGCAGCAGCGAGGCCGACCAGGAGTAGCCGTGCAGCCGGGTCACGCCGGCGACCACGGCGGCGAGCAGCACCCAGGCGACCCCGTCCATGATCCCGGCGGCGGTCGTCGAGGTGACGCCGGGGATGGTCACCGTGAGTCCCCGCTCGCGCAGGATGGCGGCGAGGACGGGCAGGGCCGTGATGGAGACGGCGACGCCCATGAAGGCGACGAAGGCCCCGTTCGTGGGCGGCTGACCGAGCGCCGTGAACGCCGGTTCGAAGAGGGTCGCCGCGCCGGCGCCCAGAGCCATGGGTACGACCAGAGCCGCCACCGCGACGAGGACCGCGGCCCGGCGGCCGTGCCGGAGCAGCCCGCGGTCGAGCTCGTAGCCGACCACGAACATGAACAGCACGACCGCGACCTGGGCCAGCGCGGTGAGCGACGGGAGGGCGGTCGGCGGGAACAGCCGTCCGGTGAGGTCACCGGGCAGGTGCCCGAGGACGCTCGGGCCGAGAGCGATCCCGGCGATCATCTGACCGACGACGGCGGGCTGCCCCAGCCGGCGGGCGGCGGCGCCGAGCAGCCAGGACAGGAAGACGACCACGGCGACCGCGCCCACGACGTCGGCGATGAGCGCGTCCATCAGGGGACCACTTCCATCTGGGCCATCATCTGGAAGGTGGACGCGTGCTCCATCATGTGGCAGTGGTACGCGTACACCCCGGTGAAGTCGGTGAACTTCGCGAGCAGCCGGACCGTGGTGCCGCCGGGGATGTGCACGGTGTCCTTGAAGCCGGTCTCGCCGGGCAGCGGCGGCGCGCCGTCGCGGTCGAGCACGCGGAACTGCACGAGGTGCATGTGGAAGACGTGCTCGATGCCGCCGAAGACGGTGTCGGCGTTGTGCACCTTCCAGACCTCGGTGGTGCCCCGGCGCACCGTCGCGTCGATGCGGTACGGGTCGTAGGGCTTGCCGTCGATCCAGAACCACTGCTGGTCGGGTGACAGCCCGAGGGTGATCTCGCGTTCCCGGATCGGGACCGGCGGCGCCGGCATGGTCCGGAGCACCGCCGGCACGGCGCTGGTGTCCGCGGACTGCCGGTCGACGTCGAAGCGCAGGATCGGCCCGAGCTCGGCGGTCTCCAGCAGGATCCGGGACCCGGTGGCGCGCCCGCCGAAGTCCACCACGACGTCGGCGCGCTCGGCCGGCGACAGCGACAGCTCGGTGACCGGCACCGGCCGGGGCAGCAGCCCTCCGTCGCTGCCGACCTGGACCACGGGGAGGTCACCGAACGTGAGGTGGAAGGTGCGGTGGTTCGAGGTGTTGAGCAGCCGGAACCGGTAGCGCCGGGCGGCGACCGCGAAGTACGGCTGCACCTTGCCGTTGACCATCGTGGTCAGCCGGGTCTGCAACGGGTCCACGGCGTCGTCGAAGATCAGCTGCCCGTTCTCGTCGAAGGCGGCGTCCCGGATCATCATGGGGACGTCGTACTTCCCGGACGGCAGGTTCAGCCGCTTCTCCGCGTCGCTCTCGATCAGGTAGAAGCCGTGCATGCCGCGGTAGACGTGCTCGGCCTCGCGGTGGTGGGTGTGGTCGTGGTACCAGAGCATCGCGGGGTCCTGGCGGTTCTGGTACTCGTACACCCGGGAGGCGCCCGGCGGGACGGTGTCCATCGGGTGGCCGTCGTGGTCGGCGGCGACGTGCCCGCCGTGCAGGTGGACGTTCGCCGGTTCGCTGAGCCGGTTGGTGTACTTGATCCGCACGGTCCGGCCGGCCCTGGCGCGGATCGTCGGCGCGATGAAGGAGCCGCCGAAGGTCAGCGCCGCGGTCTTCACGCCCGGCAGGATCCGGACGTCGGCCGGCTCCATGGTGTGCTCGTAGTAGTCGTGGTCGGCGTACACCCGGGCCGGCCGCAGCTGGCCGGGGATCGGCATGCCGACCGTGTACGGGGTGACGCCGGGGTCGGCGGCCGCGGTGGCCGGTCCGGGCGCCCGGTGCTTCAGGTGCCCGGGCAGCGGATCCGGGGCGTCGGCGGACGCGCCGTGCGTCGAGGCCACCACGGATCCGGTGGCGGCCAGCACGCCGGCGGCCAGCAGGTGTCGTCTGTCCATCTATTCGTTCACATCCTCGTCGTACCCGGAGGTCATGGTCTGGTCCAGCCGAGGCTGTCGTCGGTGGCGATGAGCCCGTCGTCGAACAGGGGTGACTCGGTGCCCGCGTCGCCGCCGAGCAGGGCGTGCGACTGGATGCGGGCGCCCTCGCTCATCGCGGCGGCGACCACGCCGCTGGAGTGCAGGGCGCTGGGGCGGGTGCCGAGTTCGTAGGTGGCGGCGGAGAGCGCGCCGGCGCCCGCCGCGATGGCCTCGGTCGTGCCGTGCGCCGTGGCGAGCGCCTCCTCGCCGGAGGATGTGCCGGCGACCAGCTCCACGAAGGCCTCGATGTTCGAGGCGTTCTGCCCGGTCACCTTCTTGGCCTGCCAGAAGTACGAGTCCTCGTAGGCCTGCATGCTGTAGAAGGACGCCAGGAACTCGTGGAAGACGCCGTACTCGCGGCGGTAGCGGCGCTCGAACTCGGTGAAGGCGGCGGTCTCGTCGACGGTGCCGTCGAGGCAGCTGTTGATCGACCGGGCGGCGAGCAGGGCCCCGTACGTGGCGAGGTGGACCCCGGAGGAGAAGACCGGGTCGACGAAGCAGGCGGCGTCGCCGATGAGCGCCATGCCGGAGCGCCAGAACGGGGCGTTGCAGTACGAGTAGTCCTTGCGCACCCGGATCTCGCCGTACGGCCCCTCGGTCACCCGGCGGGCGTCCGCGAGGTACTCCTTGATCAGCGGGCAGTCGTCGATGAGGTTCCGCAGCGCGGCCTCCGGGTCGCCCTGCACCCGGTCGGCGCTGTCCCGGCGCACCACGGCGCCGACGCTGGTGAGCTGGTCGGTGAGCGGGATGTACCAGAACCAGCCCTCGTCGAACGCGGCACAGAGGATGTTGCCCTGGTTGGGCGCGGGCAGCCGCTTGCCGCCCTCGAAGTAGCCGAAGAGGGCGAGGTTCTGGAAGTACGGCGAGTAGTGCCGCTGCGGGCTGACCGACCGGTAGGTGCGGCTCAGGTTGCCGGACGCGTCGACCACGTAGGCGGCGGAGGCCTCGTACGCGGTGCCGTCCGCGTCGGCGTAGCGGACCCCGGTGACCCGGCCACCGGCCTCGACGACGTCGGTGACGGTGCAGAGCTCCTGGACCTTGACGCCGTTCTTGCGGGCGTTGTCCAGCAGGATCTGGTCGAACTTCATCCGCTCGACCTGGTAGGCGTGCGAGGTGGGCCCGGCCAGCCGCGGCGAGACCGCGAAGGCGAACGTCCACGGCTCGGGGTTGGCGCCCCACCGGAAGGTTCCGCCGTTCTTGCGCATGAACCCGGCCTCGCCGAGACGGTCGGCGACGCCGAGCAGGTTCGCGATGCCGTGCACGGTGGCCGGCAGCAGCGACTCGCCGATCTGGTAGCGGGGGAACTTGTCCTTCTCCAGCAGCAGGACCCGGTGCCCCTTCTTGGCGGTGAGCGTCGCGACCGTGGAGCCGGCGGGCCCGCCGCCGATCACGATGACGTCGTAGCTCTCGGAGTTCACTGATTCCTCCCGGGGTGGGGCTGGCGGGCTGAGGTGAGGTACGCGGCGAGAACCGGCCCGATGGCGCTCATCGGACCGGTGCGGGCCATGTCGCGGTGCTCGCAGTCGACGAGGTGGTGACGGATCTCCCCGGTGGTGTGGGGCCGCCACTGGTCGGCCGAGGCGAACTCGGCGAGCCGGCCGCGGGTGGCGGTGAACAGCAGCATGTCGGCGTCGAGGCGGGCCGGCCGGTAGTCGCGCAGCAGCCGGTAGTTGCCGGTGAAGACCTCGATGAGCCGGTCGACGGTGCCGTCGCCGAGGCTCGCGATGGCGCTGCCGTGGCTGCGGGCGACGTCGATGACCGTGGCCCGGTCGACCGGGCCGGGGCCCGGGCCGAGGTCGGGGACGTTGATGAAGTGCAGGAGGTCGAGCAGGAGCGCGGCCTCGTCGTCGTGCCGCAGTTCCGGCGGGATCTCCGGGTACGCGTCGAGCAGCGTGAGCGAGCCGACCTCCTCGCCGCCGGCCCGCAGCGCCGCGGCCATCTCGTACGCGATGACGCCGCCCATCGACCAGCCCAGCAGGTGGTAGGGGCCGGCGGGCTGGATCTCGCGGATCCGCCGCAGGTAGTCGGCGGCGAGCCCGGCGATGCTCGGCGGCGGGTCGCACGGGCCGCTGACGCCGGGCGCCTGCAGCCCGTACACCGGGTGCTGGCGTCCGACGTGCGGCAGCAGGCCGGTGTAGCACCAGCTGATGCCGCCGGCCGGGTGGACGCAGAACAGGGCCGGGGCGGTGCCGGTCGAGCGCAGGGCGAGCACCGGGCCGAGGGCGCTGTCCGGCCGGTCGGCGCCGAGCAGGCGGCTCACCCGGGCCGGGGTCTGCGCCTCGATGATCGCCACGACCGGGATGTCGACGCCGAGCTCGCTGCGGATGCGCACGCTGAGCCTGGTCGCCATCAGCGAGTCGCCGCCGAGCTCGAAGAAGTTGTCCTCGGCGCCGATCCGCGGCAGGCCGAGCACCCCGGCGAAGAGCCGGCAGAGGATCTCCTCCTGCGGAGTCCGGGGCGTGCCGTCGCCCGCCGCGAACACCGGCGGCGGCAGCCGCTCCTTGTCGACCTTGCCGCTGGGGGTCAGCGGCAGGTCGTCGATGACGGTGTAGGCGCCGGGGACCATGTGCGCCGGCAACCTCGCGGCGAGGTGGGCGGCCGCGGCCCGGGTGTCGGCCCGCCCGTCCGGACCGGGCACCAGGTAGGCGGCGAGCCGGCCCTGGATCAGCAGGACCCGGGCCGCCGTGACGTCGGGACGTTCGCGCAGGACGGCCTCGATCTCGGCGGGCTCGACGCGGAATCCCCGGATCTTGATCTGGTCGTCGGAGCGGCCGTCGTACCCGATGGTGCCGTCGGCGCGCCGGTGGGCCAGGTCGCCGGTGCGGTACATCCGGCTGCCGGGCGGTCCCCAGGGGTCGGGCAGGAACCGCTGCGCGGTGAGCGCGGGCCGGTTGAGGTAGCCGCGGGCCAGCCCGGCGCCGGCGATGAACATCTCGCCCATCGCGTCCGGGGGCGCCGGCGCGAGGTCGTCGCCGGCGATGTGGATGCGGGTGCCGGAGATGGCGGTCCCGATGTGTGACCGGTCGCCGGCCCGCAACGGCGCGGTCATCGTGGCGCAGACCGTGGACTCGGTCGGCCCGTACGCATTGATCATGGTACGTCCGGGTGCCCAGCGCCGGATCGTGTCGCTCGGGCAGAACTCCCCGGCCACGATGAGGCTGAGGCCGGCCGGGAGCGCCGAGTCGGGCAGTTCCTGCAGCGGCAGCACGGCCGGCGGCAGGGTGGCGTGGGTGACGCGTTCCCGGGTGATCAGGGCGCTGAGCGCCGGGCCGGGCGCGAGGTCGGCCGGCGGCGCCAGGACCAGGGTGGCGCCGGTGAGCAACGCCATGCAGATCTCCGAGACCGCGGCGTCGAAGCTGGGCGACGCGAACTGCAGGACCCGGCTGCCCGGGCCGACGCCGAACGCCGCGGCCTGGGCGGTGGTCAGGTCGTGCAGGCCCGCGTGGGTGACGACGACGCCCTTGGGCCGGCCGGTCGACCCCGAGGTGTAGATGACGTAGGCGGGGTGTGCCGGGTCGAGCGGGGCCCGGCGGTCGGCGTCGCTCAGGTCGCCGTCCGGCAGGTCGCTCGCGGCCGCGCGCAGGGCGTCCAGCGACACGGTGGACCCGTCCCCGTCCTCGGTGACGATCAGCACGGGCGCCGCGTCGGCGCGCATGAAGGCGATGCGGTCCGGCGGGTACGCCGCGTCGATCGGCAGGAACGCGCCGCCGGCCCGGGCCACGGCGAGCATCGCGACGATCAGTCCGGGGCCGCGGGGCAGCTGGAGGCCGACGATGCGTTCCGGGCCGGCGCCGCGGCGGACCAGCTCGCGGGCGAGGGCGTTGGCGGCGCGGCCGAGCTCGCCGTAGGTCATGGCGGTCCCGCGGTAGCGCAGCGCCTCGGCGTCCGGATCGAGGCGGGCCCGCCTGTCGAACATCGCCGGCAGGGTGGGCCGCGGTGTTCCGATGGCGGGCGCGGGTGCCGGCTCCGGCGAGATCTCGCTGATCGATGATTCGGAGGGCGATTGCAGAGTCACGTGGGATCTCCCGCCATCTGGTGGTCCTGGGAGGCTGCGAAACAACCCGGTCAGCTCGCATTACTGATCTGTCATGTGGTTCTACATGAGTGTCTCAAGTCGAGTCAAGCAAGTTGACAGGAGTGCATCGGAGAGGGCTCTCAGAGTCATACCCGGTGGCCGCGGAGCTGGTCAGAGCGGCGTGATCGGCGTTGACAACAGCGACGGAAAGGCACGAAGCGACGGTCCGGCCGTCCAAATTAGTTGACTCGTATGACAAGTAAGCCATGACAATCGAGGGCTGGCAGTCGCCAAAGACATCAACTAACCTGACCGTCGGAAGCCGACTGTTAACCGTTTGTCACATCACCCGGGGGACCAGGACAGTTGATCACGCCCAGAGACCGGACGTCGCCTTCCGACGGCGACGCTGCGGTGTCCGATACGGCACCACCGGCCGACACCGAGACGAGCAGCAACCCGGCCGACGGCCACCCACCCACTCCCCCGGTGTCCGATTACGGCTACCCGATGGCACTGTCCTGGCTGTCCCGCTGCCACGACACCCTCACCAGCGGGCACCAGCCGGCCGGCGGCCGGCCGTGGGCCGGCGACGACCTCTGCTGGCCCACCGCCGCCGAGTTCGGCTCGGTGGTCCTGGAATACGCGGTGCGCATCAACGATCCCCTCGCGCTCGACCAGGCCATCGATCTGCTGCGCCGCGCCTGCCGGAACGGCCCGCAGACCGGTCAGGCTCGGATCGCCAACTCCTACCTGCTCGGCATGGCCCTCTGCATCCGCTTCGACAGGTGCGGCCGGTACGCCGACCTCAACGGCGCGGTCCGCGAGCTGCAGCTGGCCCGCGAGGTGTTCGGCGACGGCGCCGAGCGCTCCGACCTGGCCCGGGCCGGCCGGGCGCTGAGCCTGCTCGGCCGCGCCATCCACCGCCGTTTCCGGATCGCCGGGCAGTCCGTCGACCTCGACGAGGCCGCCGAGGCCTTCCGCGCCGCCGCCGAGCTGACCGCGCGCCGCCTCCCCGCCGGCGAGACGGCCCGGGCCGCCCGGAGGCACGCCCGGACGAGCCGCCGGACCGGCCGGCGCTACCTCCACAGATGACGGTGCAGTCAATCGCCGAGGCCGGCAATGGCACCGCCATCAGCGGCAATCCATCCTGAGACCGCTATGACCCTGGTGATTTACCCGATCTTGCGGGTAGACTTCACTGCACTTGACAAGAGTGCACTGCGCGTGACTGGCGCGCATTCGAAGGAAGTGGCTGTAGATCGTGGACATGGTCACCGGTAACGCCAACGACGTCATTCCGGCCGGGGAGACCTTCGGCAAACGGCTGCGGCGGCTGCGCGTCGCGCGCGGGTTGCGCCAGCGTGACCTGGCCGGGGACAACATCTCAGCCAGCTACATCTCCTTCCTCGAGGCCGACCGCCGCGAGCCCAGCTCCCGCGTGGTCCGGGAGATCTCCGAGCGGCTCGGCTGCCCGCCCGAGTACCTGCTGGCCCCGGAGCCGGCCGCGGGCAGCGCACCCGACCGGACCGCCGCGGCACAGCTGCGCCTCGCCCGGGCCGCCCTGCTGATCGGGGAGCTCGACGACGCGGTCGGCCGCTATCAGCAGGCCCTCGACGACAACCCCGGCAAGGAGGACGTCCTCGAGGAGGTCGAGTTCGGCCTGGCCCGCATCGCGGAGCTGCAGGGGCGCTACGCCGACGCGGTCGTCGCCTACGAGGGCTGCCTGCGCTCGGCGGAGAACTACCCGCAGTACACGCACTGGCTCGGCGCCACCCTCGGGCTGATCCGCAGCCTCGCCCGGGCCGGTGACGGCGACCGCGCCCTCGCCGAGGCCGAGCGCACCCAGGAGCGCATCGACGCGCTGGGGCTGGCCGTCTCCGACGTGACCGTGGAGCTCAGCTCGGTGGTGGCCGCGGTGTGGTGCGAGCGCGGCGACCACGAGGCCGCCGGGGTGCCGATCGCCAAGGCCATGGGGGTGCTCCCCCAGCTGTCCGAGCGCCGGCAGCTGGTCGCGGTGTACTGGAACGCCAGCCGGCTGGCCCAGCAGGACGGCCGCATCGGCCACGCCCTGGAGCTGGCCGCGCGCGTCACCGACGCCGACACGAACGACTACCGGCAGACCTTCGGCATGCTCCGCGCGGTCTACGGCGGACTGCTGATCCGGCAGACCCCGGCCCGCCCGGAGCAGGCCCGCGAGCTGCTCGAGCAGGCCATCGCCGACCTGGACAGCGCCGGCGCGGTCGCGGACGCGGCCCGCTGCCGCAACGACCTGATCCGCTGCCTGATCATGCAGGACGAGGCGCAGGCCGCGCACCGGATGGCCGGCGAGATGGCCGCCGACGCCCGGGTCCCCGACCTCGAGCGGATCCGGTGCCGGCTGCTCGACACCACGGCGCTGTCGCTGCTCGGCGACCAGGACGGCGCGCGCCGCGCCTGCCTGGACGCGCAGGCGGAGCTGGACGCGCTGCCGGACACCGCGCAGAGCTCCCGGCTCTGGTCACAGCTGGGTCAGGTGATGACCGAGATCGGGGAGACCGAGGCGGCGATCGCCGCGTACCGGCGGGCCATCCAGGGCCTGGGCATGGAGCTGCCGCCGACCCTGCTGCCCACCCGTCCGCAGCCGGCCAAGGCGCGGGCCGCCGAGCGACCGGCCCGATCCGGGAATCGGCACGGCTCGCGTACGTGAGAATGGCGCCCGGAAAAGATCGAATGCCACCGACTACATTGGTCGGTGGCATTTTTTCGCGCACCGAGGAGAATCGTTGAGCAACGCGTTGAAGGGCAAGGTGGCTCTGGTCGCCGGAGCCACCCGGGGAGCCGGCCGCGCCATCGCCCGGGAATTGGGCGCCCAGGGCGCCGTGGTGTATTGCACCGGGCGCAGCGTCGCCGGGCGCCCGGCGACCGGCAACCGTCCGGAGACCATCGAGCAGACCGCCGAGCTGGTCACCGCCGACGGCGGCACCGGCATCGCCGTGCAAACCGATCACACCGTCCCCGAGCAGGTCGAACGCCTGATTCAGCGGATCGCCGAGGAGCAGGGCGGCCGGTTGGACATCCTGGTCAACGACGTCTGGGGCGGCGACGAGCTCACCTCCTGGGGCAAGGCGTTCTGGGAACACGATCTCGACAAGGGCCTGCTGATGCAGCAGCGGGCGGTGCATTCGCACATCATCACCAGCCACTTCGCGGCGCCTTTGATGGTGGCCCGGAAATCCGGCCTGATCGTGGAAATCACCGACGGATACAAGCCCGACTATCGCGGCAGCCTTTTCTACGATCTCGCCAAAGCGTCGGTCATCCGACTCGCGCTGGCCATGTCCGAAGAGCTCCGCCCGCACGGCGTCACCGCCCTGGCGATCACGCCGGGCTTCCTGCGGTCCGAGGCGATGCTCGACGCGTTCGGGGTCACCGAGGAGAACTGGCGCGACGGCATCGCCAAGGACCGGCATTTCGGCGGCTCGGAGACCCCGCACTACGTGGGCCGCGCGGTGGCGGCCGTGGCCGCCGACCCCGAGGTCGCCGGCCTGGCCGGCAAGACGTACGCGTCCTGGCACCTGATGGAGCGCTACGGGTTCACCGACCGCGACGGCCGCCAGCCGCACTGGGAGAACTTCACCGCGAACATGCACCGCGGCTGAAGCGCCTCAGATCTTGAGCCAGCGGGCCGCGAAGGTGCCGTTGCCCCAGCCGTCGACGTCGAGGGCCGCCGCGGGCGTCTGCGAGCCGAACGCGGACGCCGGCGGCCCGGCGGCCAGGCCGTCCGACCGGTCGATCACCCGGATCCGGGCCGGCGCGGCGTCCAGCAGCAGGCTCACCTCGAGGCCGCCGTCGCCGGGGGCGTAGAGCCACAGCTCCCACGGACCGGCCGGATCCTCCGGTCCCGGCCGGCCCTCCACCGACCAGGCGTGCACGGCCGCGTCCGGGATGGTGAGGCCGATTTGCCGGGCGCCGCGGGCCGTGCGGACCCGCAGCCGGACCCGGCGGCGACCGGCCGCGGCCGGCTCGTCCGCCAGCACCTCCACCTCCGGCGCGGGCAGCGGGTGCGGCGCCGCCGGGGCGCTGAGGAACTCGCGGTCCCAGCCCGGGAAGAAGTCCGGCAGCGGCCCCCGGGCGGGCTCGGCGCCCAGGAACCGGCTCGTCCACCCGGTCGGGTGCCGGTCGGTGCTGACGTACCAGCCGGCGCCCGCGTCCACGTCGTACAGATAGCTCAGGGTCTCCGGCGTGCCGGCGGCCGGGCGGGTCAGGCGGTGCGCCAGCACCGCCGCGGCCCCGGCCAGGCCGCCCGCCGCCACCGCCCGCCGCGCCCCCGGCGGCAGCAGCGCCAGCGCGGGCGCGGCCAGTTCCCCGCCGAGCTGCAGCGCCAGCATCGCGGCGGCCGCCATCCGCGGGGTGAGGCCCTGATAGAGGAGCCGGGACAGGGGTACGAAGGTGGCCGCCGCGCCCGCCGCCGCGACGGTCGCGCCGGCCGCCCGCACCGCCGGGTGCGCGCCCGCGGTGAGCGCCGCGACGGCGCCGCCGGCCAGCGGCCAGACGGTCACGTAGCCGGCCCCGGGCGCCCGCGCGCCGGCCAGCAGGGACAGCGCCGCCAGCGGTGGCAGCACCGCTCCCAGCCGCCGCCACGGCTCGTCGCCCGCCAGGCCGGTCACCGCCGCGGCGGCGGCCAGCCCGCCGAGCGCCACGTGCACGGCGTCCGATCCGGGGAAGTCGCCGCTGCGGCGGAACTGCGGGCTGCGGGCCGCCGCGCCGAAGGTCAGCGCCGTCGCGGCGCCGCCACCGGCGACCAGCCGCGCGGCCAGCCGCAGCGTCGACGACGGCAGCCGCCAGCCGTCCCCGAGCCCGCGCCGGCCGGCGATCAGGCCGGCCACCGCGGCCCCGGCCGCCAGCACGGCGAGCGGGCCGGCCGCCGGCGCCGGGTAGTGCACCAGGCGGCGCGGCCCGGCCGAGAAGAACACCGGGTCGGGGCCGGCCGGCTCGTCCAGGTCCATCGCGCCGAGCCGGCGGGCCAGTCCGGTCATCACCTCGCCGTGGTGCTGCAGGGTGCCCCGGTCGCGGTGCTCGAAGTCGTCGTGCGGGCCGTGGTAGTCGGCGAACCCGCCGATGTTGGCGAAGTTGAGGCCGGGCAGCCCGCGTTCCCGGGCCACCGCGAAGTCGGTGGTGTTCGGCATCCGCCGGTAGGCCTCGTCGAAGAGCGAGCTGCTCTGCGCCGGACGCGGCAGATCGGCGAGGTGCCGCAGCAGCGCCCCGCTCGCCGGCCCGGTCTCGAACATCAGCGCCGGGCCGCGGGTGCCCCGCGCCTCGAAGTTGAGCACGGCGCCCACCCGGGCGGCGGCCGGATGCTCGTCGAAGAACGCCCGGGCGCCGAGCAGCCCGGCCTCCTCCCCGTCGGTGAGCAGGAAGACGATGTCGTTGCGCGGCGGCGGGCCGGTCAGCAGCGCCCGGGCGGTCTCCAGCACGGCGGCGGCCAGCATGCCCGCGTCGCTCACGCCCGGGCCCTGCTCGACCGAGTCGTAGTGGGTCATCACGAGCACGGACCGGCCCGGGTGGGTGCCGGGGATGCGGGCCACGATGTTGTGCACCCGGCCGGCCGAGCGGTAGCGCACCCCGTACGGCGCGGCGCCCAGGTCGGCCACGGCGACCGCCTCCTGCACGCCGGTCTCCAGGCCGAGCCCCCGCAGCCGGTCCACCAGCTCGGCCCGGGCACGGGCCGCGCCCGGTGAGCCGATCGGCCGCGGCTCGGCGGCGATCACCCGGAGGTGCCCCTCGGCGCGCACCGCGGAGAACCGGTCGAGCGGGGCGCGGGGACCGGCCGGCCGGGGTGGCCGCAGTCCGCGCAGCGCGGCGATCGCGGCGCCGGCCGCGGCGATCGCCGGCAGGGCGCGCAGGAGCGGTGTTGCGGATCGTCTCATGTCGGTCCCGTCTCCGCGGTTGTCAGACGATGGCGTGGGGGAAACGGAAGAACCGGTCCGGGTCGTACGCGGCCCGCACCTCGGCCAGCCGCGCGTAGTTCGGCCCGTAGTAGCGGCTCTGCCAGTCCGGCAGCGCCGGGTCGACGAAGTTCTGGTAGGTCCGGTCCGACGCCCACGGCCGCACCGCCTCCCAGCAGGAGTCGATCCAGTCGGTCGCCACCTTCTGGCCCTCCGGCGACTCCGGGCCCATCGTGCCGACCGCGCAGCCGACGAAGTACCTGCTGTCGCGGTGCACGAAGGCGGTCGCGTCGGCGGGCACCCGGTTGATGGCGCCGCCCATGGTCAGGAAGTCCAGGTTGCGGGACTGACCCGGGGCGGGGTGCGCGGCGAACGCCTCGATCATCGCGAGGATGCCGCCGGCCGGGATGTCGGCGTCGACGAAGTGACCGCGCGCCCGGGCGAACCCGACCCGGGGCACCTTCCCCTCCGGGTGCGACCCCTCGAAGTGGCACTCGGCCATCGCCATGCCCTCACAGCCGAACCACCAGATCACCCCCTCCTCGTACGGCACGGTCTCCACCGAGACCTCGCCGGGCGGTGTCGGTGTCCGGTCGCGGAGCTGCTCGAGCAGCGGGCCGAGCCGCTCGGGATCGCCCAGCCAGGCGCCCTTCACGGTGAGTTCCGGGACGGCGCCGGCGGCCGCGTCCGGCAGCTCCATGGTCAGCGTCGGCGTCATGTCGTCCGGGGTGTCGAACGCCCACTGCTGCCAGGCCTGGACCACCTCGGCGGCGGCCGTCCACGGCCAGCGCAGCACGTAGTTGGTCATCCCGGTGACCGGGTAGGCCCGCAGCGCCAGCGAGGTCACCACGCCGAAGTTGCCGCCGCCGCCACCGCGCAGCGCCCAGAACAGGTCGGGGTGCTCAAGCCGGTCGCAGCGGACCAGCCGGCCGTCGGCCAGCACCACGTCGGCGGAGAGGATGTTGTCGACGGCGAGCCCGTGCTTGCGGCTCTCCAGGCCGATGCCGCCGCCGAGGGCCAGCCCGGCGATCCCGACCGTCGAGCACCAGCCGGTCGGCACCGCGAGGCCGTACCGCAGCGAGTCGGTGTAGAGGTCGACGAGCTGGGCGCCCGCCTCGACCCGGGCGACGTCGCCGTCGACGACCGTGCGGGTCATCCCGGAGACGTCGACGACGATGCCCTCGGTCGTCGACCAGCCGGCGAAGCTGTGCCCGCCGCTGCGCGGGACGGCCGGGACGCCGAGCTCGCGGGCGAACGCGAGCGCGTGCCGCACGTCCTCGGGCCCGGCGCAGCGCACGACCGCGAGCGGCCGTACGGCGTTGAACTCGAGGTCGGCCAGCGCCCGGACGTCGTCGTAGCCCTCGTCGTCCGGCCGGATGACGCTGCCCCGGATGCGGGCGCGCAGCCCGCGCCAGTCGGGGCCGGTGGCGGCGGGGCGTACCGGCGCCCCGCCGTCGTCCTGCTGAGTCTTCGGTCGATGCTGCAGAATGGCGCTGCCCTCCTCGATCGGCGTGCGGCTCAGGCGGTGCGCACGGATTTGGGCCGCATGTCGAGCCAGGTGCGGTCGACGTGGTCGAGGCACTCGCGGCGGGTCCCCGCGAAGCCGGTGGCGCGCCAGCCGGCGGGCACGTCGCGGTCCTGCGGCCAGATGGAGTACTGCTCCTCGTCGTTGATCACCACGCGGCACGGGTAGTCATCGTCATCGGACAGGAAGCTGGACATGAAGAGCTCCTTTCGCGTACGGGAGGGAAGCGGTCAGCGCTTGACGGCGACGGTCAGGCCGTCGGCGTAGGGCAGCACGCTCAGGTCGATGCGGTCGTCGCCGCGGCGGCGGGCGTTGAAGTCGCGCAGCGCGACGGTCTCCGGGTCGGTCGTGGTGTCGTCGACCACCAGGCCGGACCAGAGCACGTTGTCGAAGACGAGCGTGCCGCCCGGGCGCACCAGGGCCAGCGCCAGCTCGTAGTACTCCTCGTAGGACTCCTTGTCGGCGTCGATGAACGCGAAGTCGAACGTGCCGTCGTGGCCCTCGGCGCGCAGCGTGCGCAGCGTCTCGGCGGCCGGGCCGAGCCGCAGGTCGACCTTGCCGGCCACCCCGGCGCGCTCGCAGTACCGCATCGCGACCTCGGTCCACTCGGCGCTCACGTCGCAGGCCACGACGGTGCCGTCGGCGGGCAGGGCCAGGGCGGTGCTCACCAGGCTGTAGCCGGTGAACACGCCGACCTCCAGGGTCCGGCGGGCGCCGACGGCCCGGACCAGGGTGCTCAGGAACTGGCCCTGTTCCGCCGACACCTGCATGCTCGCGACCGGCAGCGACCGGGTCTCGTCACGCAGCTCGCTCAGCAGGGGACTGTCGCGCAGCGAGATGTCGCGGACGTACCCGCACAGCTCGTCGGACAGCTCGACCTGGGTCCACATAGCTACCTCCATCACTCCGGGACGTTGTGCAGGCGGGCCTGCTTGTAACGGTCCAGAACGGCGACCGCGGACTGCTTCGACTTGGCCATCAGCAGGCTCGCCGACTCCTCGCCGACGAATCGGGCGCAGACGAACCGGTGGGCGTCGTACACCTCGGCGTAGGCCCGGCGGAACGCGGCCCGCATGCCGGCCAGCGCGGGGTCGACGCCGGTCAGCAGATCGCGGGTCGCGGCCAGGTTCTTGATCAGGTGCTCGTGGTCGCGCCAGTGCAGGCCGCTCATCCCGGGCGGGGAGTGCGGCGGCATGAGCGTCGGACGGACCACGGCGTCGTAGTCGGCGATGCTGAAGTCGCCGGCGAAGCGCAGCGCCACCTCCGACGCCCGCATCAGCAGGATCGCCCGGTCCAGCGCGGCGACCGGCTCCCGGTCGCCGGCGCGCAACCGCCCGGCCAGGTCGCCGGAGGCCTGCACCAGCCCCTGGATGAGCACCATGAACAGGCGGTGGCCGCGCACCCAGCGGCGCAGCGCCGCGGCCGGCGGCTGATCGGTGCGCCGGGGCAGCGGCCGCCACTGCCGCGCGAGCCGGTCCTGCGGCGGCTGCTCCAGCATCACGCCGAGGGCCTGGCGCAGCGTCCGCCACTGCTCGCCGGTGAGGTCGGTGCCGCCCGCCGAGGTGTCGGCGAGCAGCGCCTCGTATCCCTTGAGGACGGTGTGCACGAACAGCGCCGGCCGGTCGCCGTCCACCCGGACGATGCCGAACGCCTGGTCGTTGTCGCGGTTGCCGGCCGACTCGGCGCCGTCCGGGCCGTCCACGACGGTTCCGGCGGCCATCGGCACCGCCGCCACCGCGGCGCGGACGGCGTCCAGGGCCCGCGCGTCGTCGCGGTGGCCGATCGCCGCGGGCAGCACGCCACCCCGGGTCCGCAGGTATCCGGCGACGTCCGCCGGGGACGGCAGGTGCTCCGGGCGCAGCAGGTGGAACAGTGGCTCGCCGGTCACCGCGCGACCTCCCGTACGGTGGCCTCCACCGGCGGCAGGAAGCCCACGTCGACCAGGTAGGCCAGGCACTGGTGGGCCATCCGCTCGGTCATCGGCGGGCAGGCCACGTCGGTGCCGGCCAGCGCGGTGAGGGTGTTGCGGCACTCCAGCGACGGCTCCAGGTCGGCGATGAACGCCGGGTCCAGCGACGGCTGCGGGTCGACGACGGCGTCCCGGATCAGCGGCACCAGCGGGTAGAGCGGGTGGTCGGTGCCGACCTCGAGCGCCCGGCGGCGGGCCTCCTCGAAGGGGACGATGTCGAAGTCGTACCCGAAGGACTGGATCCATTCGCAGAAGCGCCTGATCGACACCGGGGCCGGATTGAAGAGGTGGAAGACCTGCCCGGTGGTGCCTTCGCGCTGCGAGATCGCGACGATCGCGGAGCTCACGTAGTCGACCGGCACGGTGTCGAAGATCCGCGGGTAGTCCGGCAGGATCCGCATCGGCAGATAGCCGCGGAACGCGACGAGCAGGTAGTCGCTGGTCTGGGTGGCGCCGGTCGCGGTCTGCGACATGATCAGGCCGGGGCGGTAGATGCTGACCGGGACGCCGCGCTCCCCCGCCAGGTACACGATCTTCTCGGCGACCCACTTGCTGCCGGTGTAGCCGCCCGGCACCTCGACCGGGTTGAGCAGCGGGCTGGTGTCCTCCACGAACGGCCGGGACGTGTGCGTGGCCAGCAGCACGTCGATGGTGGACACGTAGTGCACGGCCTTGAGCCGTTCGGTGCAGGCCAGCCGGAGCACCTCGTGTGTGCCGCCCACGTTCGCCGCCCGCAGGGCCGAGTACGGATAGACGAAGTTGACCATGGCCCCGTTGTGGTAGATCACGTCGAGCCGCCCGGCCAGGTGCTGCCAGGTCGTGTCGTCGAGGCCGAACCGGGGCAGCGCCAGGTCGCCGGCGAGCGGCCGGATCCGGTCCCGGTGCCGCTCGTCCCAGATCAGGTACTGCCGCATCGCCTTCTCGATCCGCTCCAGCGCGGCCGGCCCGTCGGCGGCCCGGACCAGGCAGTACACGTCCGCCCGGGTGCGGCTCAGCAGGTCCGCGAGCAGGAACGCGCCGAGGTAGCCGGTGGCGCCGGTGAGCAGCACCGCCTCCGGGTCGAGGTGGCGGGCCACCGGAAGCCCGGCCGGGTCGATGTCGTCGTCGAGCCGGGCGTCCTCCTCCAGGCGGGTCGCGTGCTGCTGCGACATGACCCCCTCGATGCCGGCCCGGTTGTACTCCTGGATCACCGCGGCGACGCCGGCCACGGTCGGCACCCGGAAGAACTGGTGCACCGGGATCTGCAGCTCGTACTGCGCGAGCAGCCGCGAGGCCAGCCGGGCCAGCATGATCGAGGTGCCGCCGCCGTCGAAGAAGTCGTCGTGCACGCCGAGCCGTTCCACGCCGAGCACCTGCGCGAACGCGGACGCGACGTCCTCTTCGAGCGGGGTGCGCGGGGCGACCGCGTCGGCGGCGACCGGCGCCGGCTCGGCGTCCGGCAGCGCGCGCCGGTCGACCTTGCCGTTGGCGGTCAGCGGCAACGCGTCGAGAGTCGTCCAGACCGACGGCACCATGTAGGCCGGCAGCACGTCGGCGATGAAGCCCGCCATCTCGTCCTGCGCGGGCGGCCGGGCCGGGTCCGCGGCGACCACGTACGCGGCGAGCCGGTTGTCGCCCTGCCGGTTCGGCCGGGCCACCACTACCGCGTCCCGGACGCCCGGGACCATGGCGAGCACCGACTCGATCTCGGCGAGCTCCACCCGGAACCCGCGCACCTTGACCTGGTGGTCGACGCGGCCGAGGAACTCGATGGCGCCGTCGGCGCGCCACCGCCCGACGTCGCCGGTGCGGTACAGGCGCCCGCCCGGCTCCGCGGAGAACGGGTCGGGGATGAACCGGTCGGCGGTGAGGCCGGGCCGCCGGTGGTAGCCGCGGGCCAGGCCGACGCCCGCGACGCAGATCTCCCCGGGCACCCCCGGCGGGACCAGGGCGCCGTCCTCGTCGAGCAGGTAGACCCGCAGGTTGTCCAGCGGCCGGCCGATCGGCGCGGCCTGCGGGTCGTTGCTGCGCGGGCACTGCCAGAAGGTGGCGTCGATGGTGGTCTCGGTCGGGCCGTACAGGTTCGCGATGCCGGCGTCGAGGCGCTCGTAGGCGGCGCGCTGCAGGCCGGCGGTGAGCGGCTCGGCGCCGGACAGCATCCAGCGCAGCGAGGTGCACTCCCCCATGGCCGGGTCCTCGAGCAGCACCGCGTTGACCGACGGCACCGCGCCGTAGACGACGATGCGGCGGTCCCGGATCAGCCGGACGAGCGCGCCCGGGTCCAGCTGCTTGGCCGGCGGGCTGATGACGCACTCGGCCCCCACCATGAGCGGCCAGAACGTGGCCCAGACCGAGGGGTCGAAGCTGAACGGGTGGTTCTGCAGCACCGGGTCGCCGGGGCGCAGCGGCCAGGTGCGCTGCCGCCAGGTGAGGTTGTTGACGACGCCGCGGTGCGCCACCAGCACGCCCTTGGGCAGACCGGTCGAGCCCGAGGTGTAGATGATGTAGGCGAGCGCGTCCGGGCCGACCTCGACCGGCGGCCGGGACCGGGGCTGCGCGGCGATGCCGGCGTAGCCGGCGTCGAGCAGCAGCGTCGGCACGGTGTCCGCGGGCAGCCGGTCGAGCAGGGCCGACTCGCTGACCAGCACGGCGCTCTCCGAGTCGGTGAGCATGTAGGTGAGCCGCTCGGCCGGGTACTGCGGGTCCAGCGGCACGTAGGCGGCGCCGGCCTTGAGGACGGCGAGCATCGCCACCACCATCTGCGAGGAGCGGCGCAGGCAGAGGGCGACCCGGTCCTCGGGCTTGACGCCGAGCTCGAGCAGCCGGTGCGCGAGCTGGTTGGCGCGCTCGTCGAGGTCCCGGTAGCGCAGCTCCTCCTCCTGGTCGCTGACGGCGACCATGGTGGGCGTGGCGGCGGCCTGCCGGGCGATGAGCTCGTGCAACGGCTCGTCCGGGAACACCGCGGCGGTCGCGTTCCAGCCACCGCGGATCACGGCGGTCTCGGCGGGGCTCGCCAGCGGCGCGACCCGGACCGCGGTGGTGCCGTCGCCGGCCAGGCAGGCGAGCATGGCCTGCAGGTGGGCCAGCATCCGCTGGCCGGTGGCCGCCTCGAAGAGATCCGCGTTGTAGGTCAGGACCAGCCGGCGGCGCCGGCCCGAGAGCAGGGTCAGGGCCAGATCGTACGGGGTGGACAGTCCCGGGGCGACGAGCGTCTCGGCCCTCAGCCGGTCCTCGGCGCCGGCCTCGACCGCCTCCCGCTCCAGGAACAGCGCCTGGAAGAGCGGGGTACGGCTGACGTCGCGCACCGGGTCGAGGGCGTCGACGACCCGGCTGAACGGCATCCGGCCGTGCGTGGCCGCGTCCCGCCGCGAGCGGTCCACCTGTTCCAGCAGCTCACCGGTGGTCAGGGCGGCCGGCAGCGGGGTCCGGATCACGACCGTGCCGGCGTGCGGGCCGAACACCGGCTCGGGCGCGGCCTTGGACGGGCCTCCGGCTTGGGCCGCGCCCGGATTCCGGACGCCGACGGCGACCTCGTCGAGCTGCGCGTACCGGCCGAGCACGGCCTGCCAGGCGGCGAGGACCACGGTGCCCGGGGTGGTGGCGTACGCGACGGCCGCCTCGTCGACGCCGGCGGCCAGGGTGTCCGGCAGGTCCGCCGACACGGTTCCGCAGCGGTGCGTCTTGACGGCCGGGCGCGGGTGGTCGGTGCGCAGGCGCAGCGCCGGCACGCCGTCCAGGGTCCGCTCCCAGTAGCGCAGGGCGGCGCCGGCCTCGGGAGTCTCCAGCCACTCCCGCTCGCGATGGACGGCGGCCGCGAAGCCGTCCGGTTCCGGCGCCCCTTCCTCGCTTTGGTCGATGTCGTCGCCGCTCAGCAGGGCTCGGTATCGGGTGAGCAGCTGCCGCAGCAGCACGTCGGGCGACCACTCGTCGGCGATCGTCTCGTGCAGCGCCAGCAGCATCAGGCTGGTGTCGTCGTCGATGCGGCCCAGCACGGCGCGCAGCAGCGGGCCGGTCGCCAGGTCGAACGGGCGGGCGATCTCCTGGACGCAGAGGTCGTCGAAGGCGGACTGGCGGGCCGTCGGGTCCGGGCCGGGCAGGTCCGCCACGGTGATCGACAGGTCGGCGACACCGCCGATCACCCGTACCGGCCGGCCGGCGAGCTCGTGGAACGTGCTGCGGAGCAGTTCGGTGCCCGCGCCGAGGGCCGCGAGCGCCTGCTGCAGGGCGGCGCCGTCGAGCGGGCCGGTGAGCCGGTACAGGCCGGCGATCACGCCGGGTGCGGCCTGGTCCAGGGTGTGCAGCATCCACGCGCGCTGCTGGTCGGCCAGCATCGCGCCGGGCCGGCCTCCGTTGCGGGAGAGTCGCTCCGCCAGCGCACGCCGGGCGGCCTCGAGTTTGGCGTCGTCGTCGTTCATCGGTTGTGCTCCCCTCGCTGGGCCGTCAGTGACGGATCGGCCAGCATCGCGTCGAACTGCTCGCCCGAGAGCCGGGCCAGGTCGTCGAGCAGGCGGTCGGTGTCGGCGCCGGTGACGCCCCCGGTGGCGGCGCTGCCACCGAGGGCGCGTTCCACGCCGGCCGCCACGGCCTCGACCGTGGCGTCCAGGAAGACGTCACGAATCGGCACGTCGACCCCGAATTCGTGTCTGAGCTGATCGGCCATGCGGGCGACCAGCAGGGAATGGCCGCCGAGGTCGAAGAAGTTGTCGTGCAAGCCCACCCGGGCCACACCCAGCAGGTCCCGCCACACCGAGGCCACCCGGCGCTGCACCGGCGACACCGGCTCCACGAACCGCGCCACCACACCCCGCGCCACCTCAGCGGACGGCAGCGCCCGCCGATCCACCTTCCCGTTCGGCGTCAGCGGCAGCTCCGCCAGCACCACCCACCCCGAGGGCACCATGTAATCCGGCAACCGCCCCCGGCAGAACTCCCGCAGAGCGGCTACCAGAACCCCGTCGTCGGTTTCCTCCGCCGGCACCACGTAACCCACCAGCCGGGCGCCGGCGGCCACCACCACGGCGGCCCGGACGCCGGGATGCGCGCGCACCGCCGACTCCACCTCACCGAGCTCGATGCGGAAGCCCCGCACCTTCACCTGGTGATCGGCCCGGCCCACGAACTCCAGCGACCCGTCCGAACGCCACCGCACCACATCACCGGTGCGATACAGCCGACCCCCGTCACCGGCGAACACATCCGGAACGAAACGCTCCGCCGTCAGACCCGCCCGATTCCAATAACCCCACGCCACCCCCGCACCACCGATGAACAACTCCCCGCACACGCCCACCGGAACCGGCGACAGACCCGCATCCAGAACGAACACCCGGGTGTTCGCGATCGGGCCACCCACCGACACCGGAACGCCGGCGGAGAGGGGCGCCGCCGTGGACCAGATGGTGGTCTCGGTGGGGCCGTAGAGGTTCCACAGCCGGGCGCCGGCGTCGCGCAGCCGGCCGGCCAGGTCGTCGGGGAGCGCCTCGCCGCCGCACAGCGCCACGAAGCCGCCGGTGGCGGTCCAGCCGGCGTCGAGCAGCATCCGCCAGGTGGCCGGGGTCGCCTGCATCACGGTGGCCTCGCCGGCGGCGAGCAGGGCGGCCAGGTCGGCGCCGGACCGGGTGGTCTCCCAGGGCGCGATGGTCAGCCGCATGCCGAGCACCAGCGGCAGGAACAGCTCGAGCGCGGCGATGTCGAACGACGGCGTCGTCACGGCGACCAGGGTGTCGTCCCGGTCGACAGGTAGCAGGTCCTGCATGGCGGCGAGGAAGTTGGTCAGGGCGGCGTGGCCGACCATGACGCCCTTCGGGCCGCCGGTGCTGCCGGAGGTGTAGATGACGTAGGCGAGGTCGCCGGGCCGCGGGGTGTCGTCGGCCGGCTCGGCCTCCCCGGCCGGTGCGGGCTCCTCGCCGGGCAGCAGCACGAGCACCGGCAGGCCGCCCGCGAACATGGCCGGCCCGTCGGTCACCACCAGCGACGGGGCGGCGTCGTCGAGGACGTGCCGCAGCCGCTGGTCGGGATGGTGCGGATCCAGCGGGAGGTACGCGGCGCCGCAGGCGAGCACCGCGAGCAGCGCCGCCACCAGGTCGGGTCCGCGGTCGACGCAGACCGCGACCCGGTCGCCGCGCCCGACGCCGCGCCGCCGCAGCGCCGCGGTCAGGACCTCGACGCGCTCCTGCAGCCGCCGGTACGTCAGCTCCTGGTCCCGGAAGCGGACGGCGACGGCGTCCGGGTGCCGCCGGGCCTGCTCGGCGACCCGCTCCGGGACGGTCGCGGCCGGCAGCGGCGGGGTGGCCGTCCGGTTGGCGTCGACCACCAGCGTGCGGCGCTCCTCCGGGGAGAGCAGCGGCAACTGCTCAATCGCCCGGTCCGGGTCGCCGGCGATGCCGTCGAGCGCCGCGACGAAGTGCCGCTGCAAGCGGCGCACCGTGGACTCGTCGAACAGGGCGGTGCGGTACTCCAGCACGCCCTGCACCCGTTCGCCGTCCTGCTCGAGGAAGAGCGACAGGTCGAACTTCGCGGCGCCGAGGTCCTCCGGCACCGGGGTCAGCGTCGCGTCGCCCAGCACGGTCCGGCCCAGCGTGGTCTCGTGCAGGCCGAACATGACCTGGAACAGCGGGTTGCGGTCCGGCGTGCGCTGCCGGTGCAACGCCTCGACCAGCGACTCGAAGGGCATCTCGCCGTGCGCGTACGCCTCCAGGCAGGCGGTGCGGACCCGGCGCAGAACCTCCCGGACCGTCGGCCGCCCCTCCAGGCCGGCCCGGATCACCACGGTGTTGGCGAAGAACCCGATCATCGATTCGAGTTCGGGCAGCGGCCGGTTCGCCAGCGGGGTGCCGACCCCGAAGTCGTCCTGGCCGGCGTGCCGGGACAGCACGACCATCCAGGCCGCGAGGGTCGCCATGTAGAGGGTGACCCCTTCCCGGCGCGCGGCCTCGTGCACCGCGCGGACCAGCTCGACCGGGATCGCGAAGCGCAGCGTCGCGCCCTGGAAGGACTGGATCGGCGGACGCGGCCGGTCGGTCGGCAGCGCGACCAGGTCGGGCATCCCGTCCAGCCGGGCGGTCCAGTAGCGCTCGTCGGCGGCGAGCCGGTCACGGCGGTCCGGCCGGCGCACCCACGCCGCGTAGTCGGCGAACCGCAGCACCGGCGCGGTGACGGCGCCGGCCGTGCCGGCCCGGTGCAGGCGGTACCGCTCGGCGAGCTCACGGACGAAGATCTGCACCGACAGGCCGTCCGCGACGCTGTGGTGCGTGGTCACCGCGAGCAGGCTCTCCCGCGGGCCGAGCCGGACCAGGGTGACCCGCAGCAGCGGGCCCCGGTCCAGCGCGAACGGCCGGCGGGCCTGGTCGCGGACCACGGTACGGGCGGCCCGGGCGCGCTCCTCGGCCGGCAGGGCGCGCAGGTCGGCGAGCCCGACCACGACGGCCGTCGACGGGTCGGCGATCTGGCGCAGCCGGCCACCGGCGGCGACGAAGCGCGAGACGAGGCCGTGGTGGGCGGCGGTCAGGTCGTTGACCGCCCGCTGCAGGGCGACCGGGTCGAGCGGCCCGTCCACCTGGAACGTGCCGTGCAGGTGGTAGGCCAGCCCGGCGTCCGGGTCGAACTGCTGGAGGAACCATAGCCGTTCCTGGCCGTCGGTGGCGGGCGACTCGTACGGACCGGACCCCGGCCGGGGCTGGGCCCGGATCGGCTCCGGCATGTCCACCCCGCCCGGTACGCCGCGGGCCTGCACGGCGTCGGCGAACCCGGCCAGCCAGGGATGTTCGAAGATCGCGTCGACCGGCATGTCCACCCCGGTCTCGGCGCGCAGCCGGGCCACCATCCGGACGGCGAGAAGGGAGTGGCCGCCGAGGTCGAAGAAGTTGTCGTGCAACCCCACCCGGGCCACACCCAGCAGTTCCCGCCACACCGAGGCCACCCGGCGCTGCACCGGCGACACCGGCTCCACGAACCGCGCCACCACACCCCGCGCCACCTCAGCGGACGGCAGCGCCCGCCGATCCACCTTCCCGTTCGGCGTCAGCGGCAGCTCCGCCAGCACCACCCACCCCGAGGGCACCATGTAATCCGGCAACCGCCCCCGGCAGAACTCCCGCAGACCCGCCACCAGATCCCCGTCGGACCCGGCGGCCGGCACGACGTAGCCCACCAGCCGGGCAGCCGCACCCGACCCCGCGACCACCACCACGGCGGCCCGGACGCCGGGATGCGCGCGCACCGCCGACTCCACCTCACCGAGCTCGATCCGGAAGCCCCGCACCTTCACCTGGTGATCGGCCCGGCCCACGAACTCCAGCGACCCGTCCGAACGCCACCGCACCACATCACCGGTGCGATACAGACGACCCCCGTCACCGGCGAACACATCCGGAACGAAACGCTCCGCCGTCAGACCCGCCCTACCCCAGTAACCCCACGCCACCCCCGCACCACCGATGAACAACTCCCCGCACACACCCACCGGAACCGGCGACAGACCCGCATCCAGAACGAACACCCGGGTGTTCGCGACCGGACCACCCACCGAGACCGCGACATCGGGAACGAGCCGGGCCGCTGTCGAATAGGTGGTGGTCTCGGAGGGGCCGTACAGGTTGTAGACGGCGCGGTCCTGGCCGGTGGCGGCGCGGACCCGCTCGACCAGCTCGCCGGCGAGCGGCTCGCCCGCCAGGTTCACGACCCGGACGGTGGGCGGCAGCCCGTCGGTGTCGAGCAGCTGCTCGATCGCCGACGGCACGGTGTTGACCAGGGTGACGTCCTCGCGGCCGGCCAGGTTCGCCAGCTCCAGCGCGTTCTCCGCGATCATGACGGTGCCGCCGGCGGCGAGCGGGGCGAAGATCTCGAAGACGGACAGGTCGAAGGTCACCGAGGTGGCGGCGAGCACGCAGCTCAGATCCTCGGCCGGGAACTCGGCGAGGGCCCAGCCGACCAGGTTCACCGCGGCCGAGTGCGGGATCGCGACACCCTTGGGGCGCCCGGTCGAGCCGGAGGTGAACAGGACGTACGCCAGATCGGCGGGCCGGGCGCGCCGCCCTGCCGGCCCGGCAGCCGGCGATCCATCAGCCGGTGACCCCGGGACCAGGGTCGGAAGCGCACCGGGCAGCCGGTCGCGCAGTTCCTCGTCCACGATGGCGAGGGTCGCGCCGGAGTCGGCCAGGATGTCCGCGGTGCGCGAGCGCGGATAGCGGGGGTCGAGCGGCACGTACGCGGCGCCCGCCTCCAGGACCGCGAGCAGCGCGATCACCAGGTCCGGGCCGCGGCGCAGGAAGACCGCGACCCGGTCGCCGGCGTCGACGCCCCCGGCGCGCAGCCGCGCCGACAGCGCGGACGCCCGCTCGCGCAACTCGGCGTACGTCACGACGGTGTCGCCGCGGCGCAGCGCCGGCGCATGCGGGGTCCGGCCGGCCTGCTCCCAGACGAGCTCGTGCAGCGTGCGGCCGGACGGGACCGCCGTCGCGGTGTCGTTCCAGGTGTGCAGGATGAGCCGCTGCTCGGCGTCGGTGAGCCCGGAGAGCCCGATGATCCGTACCGCGGGATCGGCCAGGACGTCGCGCAGCAGCGCCGCGAAGCGCTCGCCGAGGTTCGCCGCGATCGCCGGGTCGAGTCGCGCGGGGTCGTACTCGATGCGCCCGGCCACACCACTCCCGGTGATCGCCACCGCGAACGTGAGGTCGAACTGGCTGCCGGTCGCGGGCAGCGGCACCGGCGCGGCGGGCAGGCCGGCCAGCTCGAACCCGGCGTCCGGGGCGTCGACGGCGAGGCCGGCCAGCGCCGCCGGTCCACCCTGCAGCACGAACATGGTCTGGAACACCGGGGTGCGGCCGGCCGCCCGCTGCGGACTGAGCCGTTCCACCAGCACCGGGAACGGCAGCGACCGGTGGTCGAGGGCCTCGCGCAGCCGGCGGGCGGTCGCGGCGAGCAGGTCCTCGAAGGAGGGTGAGCCGGACAGGTCGCTGCGGATCGCCACCGGGTTGACCGCGTAGCCGACGACGTCGCGCCGGCCGGGCTGGTCCCGGACCGCCACCGGGGTACCGACGATCACGTCGTCCTGCCCGCTCAGCCGGTGCACCAGGGCGGTGTAGGCCGCCAGCATCACGGCGAAGGCGGTGGTGGAGCGGCGGGCCGCGAAGTCGCGGAGCTGCTCCCCGAGCGCGCCGCCGGCGGTGAACCGCACGAGCCCAGGCCGGTCGCCGGAGCCAGGCCGGTCGCCGGAGCCGGGCCCATCACCGGAGCCGGGCCCATCGCCGGAAGCGGGCGCGCTCGCCGGCGCCGGCAGGGACAGCACCGGCAGGGGCTCGGCGAGCCGGGTGCGCCAGTGCTCCTCGTCGGCCGCCCAGGCACCGGCCTCCCCGTGCCGCCGCTGCCAGCGCACGAACGCGCCGAAGGAGGGCGCCGGAGCAAGGCCGGCGGTCTCCCCCGATGCTGCCGTCTCGCTCGATGCTGCGGTCTCGCTCGATGCGGCGGTGACGCCCGATGCTGCGGTTTCGCTCGATGCGGCGGCCCGGTAGGCGGCGCCGAGGTCGTCGACGAGCACGGTCAGCGAGATCAGGTCGACGATCAGGTGGTGGGCGCCGAGCAGCAGGACGTGGTCGCCGGATTCCTCGCGCCACACCCGTACCCGCAGCAGCGGACCGCGCGCCAGGTCGAACGGCTCGGCCGCGGCCTGCCGCAGCCGCCCCTCCAGGTCCGCGGCGGTCACTGTGGCCGTCTCGACGTGCGGGCGGGCGTCGGTGAGCGTGGCGCGGGGTTCGTCGCCGTCGGCCGGGAAGCAGGTGCGCAGGATCTCGTGCCGGTCGACGACCGCGTCCAGGGCGGCGCGCAGCGCGTCGACGTCCAGGTCGCCGCCGAGCCGGACGGCGCGCGCGACCGTGTAGGCGCTGCTCGCCGGATCACGCCGCTGCAGGAACCAGAGCGCCTTCTGGCCGTCGCTCATCTGCGGGCCCGCGGTGTCGGCGGTGTCCGCGAGTGACGTGGTCACCGGGCGGGCCGCCAGTTCGGTGGCGATGTCCTCGACGGTGCCGGTGAGCAGCGCCGATACCGGGATCTCGACGCCCGTGCTCTCCCGCAGACGGTCCGCGAGCTCCACGGCGCCGAGCGAGTCGAGTCCGAGAGCGGTCAGGGGCGTGGTCACGTCGATCCGCTGCGGCGCCACACGGATCTGCTCGGCGGTCAAAGTCAAGAGCAGGCCGCGTACGTCGTCAGCACGCCGCCGGCCGGTCGTGGCGTTCCACGCCTCCCGGTCGAACGCCGCGCCGCCGCCGTCCCGCAGTCCGGTGCCCGCGCCACCGCCGTCCCGCAGTTCGGCGCCCGCGCCACCGCCGTCCCGCGGTTCGGTGGCCGCGCCGCTCGCAGCCCCCGGTTCGGTGGCCGTCGCCAGCCTCGGCAACCGGCCGGCCAGGTAGTCGTCCCGGCAGAGCAGCCGCTGGATCTTCCCGCTGGAGGTCTTCGGAACGGTCCCGGCCGGCACCAGCACGACGTCGTGCGGCGCGACGCCGTGCTCGGCGACGACGGCACGCCGGATCGCCTCGGCCATCTCCGCGCCGGCGTCATCCTCGTGCCGGCGGCCGACCTCCTGCACGACGACGAGCGCTTCGCCGCCACCGGCGTGGACACCGAAGGCCGCGACGCCGCCGGGCCGCAGTCCGGGGTGGCTGCTCTGCGCGGTCAGCTCCACGTCCTGCGGGTAGTGGTTCCGCCCGCCGATGATGATCAGGTCCTTGCGCCGCCCGGTCACGAACAGCTCCCCGCCGTCCAGGAAGCCGAGGTCGCCGGTCCGCAGCCAGCCACCGCCCGCCGCGCCCGGCTCACCGCCCAACGCGGTGGGGTCATCGCCCGCCGCAGCCGGCTCACCGCCCGCCGCAGCCGGGTCACCGCCCGCCGCAGCCGGGTCATCGGCTGGCGCGGCCAGGCGGGCGCCGAACGTGTCGTCGCCGTCGGTGGTGGGGCGCCAGTAGCCGTCGGCCACGCTCGGGCCCCGCAGCCAGACCTCGCCGACCACGCCGGCCGCGACCGGGGTACGGGTCTGCGGATCGACGACGAGGAGTTCCTGGTCGGGTGCAGCGGTGCCGCAGCCGACGAGGGCGCGGCTGCCCGCGGACGGGGCTGCGCGACCGGCCGCGAGGTCGCTCGCAACCGGGACCGCGCGGCCGCCGGCGAGGTCGCTCGCGGCCGTGATCGCCCGGTCTGCGGCCAGGTCGCTCGCCACCGGAACCGCGCGGCCGGCGGCCAGGTCGACGGTGGTGAACTCGCGGATCACCGGGGCGGCCGCCCGGCGCCCGCCGGTGGCGATCAGGGTGGCCTCGGCGAGCCCGTAGCAGGGGTAGAGCGCCTCGCGGCGGAACCCGAACGGGGCGAACGTCTCGGCGAAGCGGTCCATCGCGGCGGCCCGGATCGGCTCCGCCCCGCAGAACGCCACCTTCCAGCTCGACAGGTCGAGGCCGGCGGTGTTGTCCTCGGTGGCGCGCCGGGCGCACAGCTCGTACGCGAAGTTGGGTCCGCCGCTGGCGGTCGCCCCGGTCTCGGAGATGGTCCGCAGCCAGCGCATCGGGTCGGAGAGGAAGGCCATCGGCGACATCAGGGTGACCGGGAAGCCGCCGTGCACCGGACCGAGGACGCCGCCGATCAGCCCCATGTCGTGGTACGGCGGCAGCCAGATCACGCCCCGGCTGCCGCCGTCGAGCTCGAAGAAGTCGCTGATCAGCCCGAGGTTGTGCAGCAGGTTCGCGTGGGTCAGCCGGACGCCGCGCGGATCGGTGGTGGAGCCCGAGGTGTACTGCAGGAACGCCAGGTGCCCGCCGTCGACCGGGACCGGCGTGCCGGCGGTGTCGTACTCTCCGAGCTCGTCGCAGCTGATCCACTCGGTGGCGGCGAGTTCCGGCGCCTGCTCGGCCAGCATCTCACCGGCGAACGACGCGATCACGCCGGTGGTCAGGACGCAGCGGGGTTCGGCGTCCCGGGCCACGGCGCGCAGCCGGCGGACACCGCGTTCCCAGCGCTGCGGGTCGGGCGGATAGACCGGCACCGCGACGACGCCCGCGTACAGGCAGCCGAAGAACGCCGCCACGTAGTCGGTGCCCGGGGCGAACAGCAGCATCGCCCGGTCGCCGGGCCGCACCCCGCGCTCCCGCAGGGCGGCGCCGACCTGAGCGGCACGCTCGTGCAGCTGCCGGTAGGTGACCCTGGTCGTCGCGTCGGAGCCGCCGTCGTCCAGGAACGTGAACGCCTCGTGGTCGGGCTGCCGCTCCACCCGCAGGTGCAGAAGATCGGACAGGTTGGCCGGACCGCGGGCCAGACCGTACGGGATACGCATGCCGCCCCTCTCGTCGCCGCAGAGCACTCCGGCTGCGGTGTCGCCAGTGGACGGCGACGGTCGGCCGGGCTGATCTCGACCCTAGGCAGCATGACTGAGGAAATCAACAAAATCTGTCAGGTCTGCTCCACAACTTAGTCAAGCGATGGTCAAGTCAGTGACGGACCACTTGACGCAAAGAGCCGCCGAGGCTCCTCGCGGAAACCTCGGCGGCTCGGGACGCACGACCCGGACGGGGGGACCGTGCCGTGCGCCGGCTCGACGGCCGGGACTCGTCAGGCCTGGCCGGCGGCCTGACCGTCGTCGAGCACGGCCTGCACCTCGATGGACACCTGGACCTTGTCGCCGATCACGACGTCGTTGCCGGCCATCGGGATGTTGAAGGTGATGCCGAAGTCGGCGCGGGACAGCTCGCCGGTGGCCAGGAAGCCCGAGCGCTGCTTGCCCATCGGGTCGCCGATCACGCCGAGCGGCTCGACGGCCAGCTCGAACGGGCGGGTCACGTCCTTGACGGTGAGCTCGCCGACCAGCACCGGGCGGTCCCCGTCGACCCGCACCGAGGACGACCGGAACGTCATGACCGGGAACTTCTCGACGTCGAAGAAGTCCGGCGAGCGCAGGTGCCCGTCCCGGTTCGGGTCGCGGGTGTCCACCGAGTCCATCTGCACCTCGACGGCGACGGACGACTTCTCCACCTGCTCGTCGACGACGACCTGGCCGGTGAAGACCGCGAACGAGCCGCGCACCTTGAACAGGCCCATGTGACGCAGGCTGAAGGAGACCTCGGAGTGGGACGGGTCGATGATCCAGGTGCCGGCGGCGAGACCGGTGGGCACGACGGACGCCAGAGTCATGTCATTGCTCCCTTTGCGACGGAGGACCACTCGCGGGCGCGTCGCCGCCGGAGGGCGGGCGCGGCACCGGGCAGGCCAGTTGACTGTGAGACGGAAATTGTCCGGTTCAGCTGTGACGGGAGACTAACAGCAAATCCACTCCACAGTAAACCCGCGCAGCTCAAAGCCATGACAGCGCGTCACCCATGGGCGTGACAGGACCTTGACAGAAGCCGAAACAGAGCCGGGTCAGCGGACGCCGACGGCCTGGTCGTAGGCGTGCAGGGCCTCCTGCGGCCGGCCGGCCTCGTGGAACAGCCGGCCCAGCTCACTCCAGACCATCGCGGTCATCTGCGAGTGACCGAACTGGGCCAGCTGCCGGGCCGCGTCGGCGTAACAGGCCACCGCGTCGTCCGCCGCGCCGGCGGCGAAGTGGCTCTCGCCGAGGGCGATCCCGGCGTGGATCAGCTCGAATCCGCCCACCTCCGGCCCGCTGCGGCCCAGGGCGATCTCGGCCCAGCGCCGGGCGTCCGGCGCCCGCTTCTGGGCGAGCGCCACCTGGGACAACTGGGTCTCGCAGCAGACCAGCGTGTTGAGATCGCCGAGGTGCTCGAGCTCGGCGCGCGCGTCGACGAGCAACTCCTCGGCGCCGGCCATGTCGGGCGCCGGCTGGCGCAGTTTCAGCCACGCCAGCGACATGCGCAGCGCCGCCGACGAGCTCATCCCCTCGCCCTGCCGCATGATCCGGGCGGCGCGCTCGGTGAACTGGAGCGCCTCGAGCTCGCAGCCCTCGCCGGCGGCGATCTGACCGGCCGCGGCGTACGCGGCGGCCTGCTCCCGCCGGCTCCGGACCGGCTCGGTGCCGGCCAGCATGGCGGTGGCGGTGGCGGCGGCCGCCGTGATGTCGCCGGCGTCCGCGAGCCCGCCGACCACCACGCCGGCGAGCTGCACGTATTCCCGGAGGCCGGTCAGGCCGAACTGATCGATGCGCTCGAGCGCGGCGGCCGCCGTCCGCCTGCTGTCGTCCGGCCGGCCGGCCGCGCGCTGCACCCGGGCCAGCGGGATCGTCACCGCGAGCGGCGGCGTCACCCGCTCGGCCGCGAAGTCGGCCGCGAGCCGCTCGAGCGCGGTCAGCGCGTCACCGAAGCGCCCGGCCATCTCGGCCGCCCCGGCCAGGCCCAGCCGCGCGCGCAGCACCCGCAGCGGGTCGCCGAGCCCCTCGGACAACGCGTCCTCGAACAGCTTGGCCGCTTCCTCGTGCCGGCCCTCCTGCACGGCAATCTCGCCGAGCGCGACCAGCCGCGCGGCGTCGGCCACCACGAGCGTGTCGCTGCCGTCGGCGAGCAGGGCGGGGTTGCAGCCGAGCTGCGCCGCGAGCGCCTCGACGGTCGCCTGGGTGGGTTCCCGGCGACCGGCCTCGAGCAGCGAGACGGCGCTCGCCGACAGGGCGCCGCGCGCCAGGTCGGCCTGGGACAGGCCGCGTCGCAGGCGCAGCGCCTTGAGACGGCGGCCGAATGCCGGCTGCCTCGCCATGAAGGACGACCTCTCCAGCGGGAAACGGGTCGTCAGACCCCGGGCGTCCAGCTTAGAGGCCCGCGTGTCACCGGCAAAGGGTGTCGTGCCACACCGTGTGGTGTTGCCGCTGTCATGGCACGGGCTTTCACGTCTGCCGGTCCCGAGCTGCGTTGACAGGTTCGATTGTCAACTTTTGTCATCCTCCACTATGGTGTCCGGACAGCGCATCCGAGCGTCGAGGGGACGACATGCGGAATCCTGCGGCACACGTCGGCGACTCCGGGTGGATCGAGGTGACCGGCGCCCGCACGCACAATCTGCGCGACGTCGATCTCCGGGTGCCGCGCGGCGCGGTGGTGGCGTTCACCGGGGTCAGCGGCAGCGGCAAGACCTCGCTGGCGATCGACACCCTGCACGCCGAGGCGCAGTTGCGGTACCTGGAGGGCCTCGCGCCGTTCGTCCGCCAGTACATCACCCCCCGCGACCGGCCCCAGGTCGACCGGATCACCGGGCTGGGCGCGACCCTCGCCGTGGACCAGCGCCACCTCAACCGCAACGCCCGGTCCACCCTGGCGACGGTGACCGGCATCGACGCGTACCTGAGCCTGCTCTTCTCCCGGGTCCTCGGGCACTCCTCGGACGGCGCGGTGCTGGCGTCGGCGCACTTCGACAGGTACAGCACCGAGGGCGCGTGCCGGAGCTGCCGCGGCGCGGGCGCCACGCTGCACGCCGACCCGGACCTGATCATCACCGATCCGGACGCGCCCCTCACCGGCGGCGCGTCCACCTGGTTCGACCGCTTCCACTCCGGGGAGCAGGCCGCCGTGCCGTTCCTGGCCGAGCGGTTCGGCGCCGACCTGGCCAAGCCGTGGCGGGAGCTGCCGGAGGGCCTGCGCGACGCGCTGCTCTACGGCACCGGCGACGAGTCGATCTCGGTCAGCATCGATCTGCCGAACAAGAACTCCGACGCCGAGGTGACGTACCGCTGGAGCAAGCCGCTGCGCGGCGCGGTCGCCGAGGTCGAGCGGCTGTTCTCGGCGGCCGGGACGGAGAACGCCAAGAAGCGCTATCTGCCGTACATGCGCATGGTGGAGTGCCCGGACTGCGACGCCAGTGGCTACGGCGAGAGCAGCCGCACCCAGCGGGTGAACGGGCGCGCGTACTCCGAGGTGGTCACCGGGACGGTCACCGAGGCCGCGGCGTGGGCCGCCGGTGTGACCGACGGGCTGGACGTCACCCGGACCGAGATCGCCCGGGTCCTCCTCCCCGAGCTCGGCGGGCGCCTCGACCTGCTGGTCCGGCTCGGCCTCGGGCACGTGCAGCTGAGCCGGCCCGCGCCGACGCTGTCCGGCGGCGAGCTGCAGCGCGCCCGGGTCGTCGGCCAGCTGGCGAGCGGGCTCACCGGCATCGTCTATGTGCTCGACGAGCCGACGTGCGGCCTGCACCCGGCCGACAAGGAGCATCTCTCCGAGATCATCCGGGGGCTGCGCGACGCCGGCAACACCGTGCTGCTCGTCGAGCACGACACCGACCTCATCGCCGGCGCCGACTGGGTCGTGGAGATCGGCCCCGGGGCGGGTGAGCTCGGCGGCCGGCTCGTCGCTTCCTGCCCGGCCGCCGAGTTCGCGGCGCAGCCCGGATCGCGCACCGCGCCGTACCTGACCACGACCGGCCCCCGGGTGCGGCGGGCGCGGCGGACCCCGGGCGACGACTGGCTGGTGCTGCACGATCTGCGCAGCCACAACGTGCGCATCGACCGGCTGGCGCTGCCGCAGGGCGTGCTGACCTGCCTGACCGGGGTGAGCGGCAGCGGCAAGAGCAGCGTGCTGCACGACTGCGTCGCCGCCGGGACGCTCGCGGCGATCGAGGGACGGCGCGTGCCGGCGGTCGGCCGGGTCGACGGGGCCGGCGCGTTCGGCTGGGTCAACGTCGTCGACCAGGACCCCATCGGCCGCACCCCGCGGTCGAATCCGGCGACCTATTCGAAGGCCTTCGACACCATCCGTACGCTGTTCGCCGGCACCGACGCGGCCCGGCTCAAGGGCCTCGGCGCCTCCGCGTTCTCGTTCAACTCCGGTGGCGGCCGCTGCGAGGCCTGCGCCGGGTACGGGCGCCGCTCGGTCGACATGCACTTCCTGCCGGACGTGACGGTCACCTGCGACGAGTGCGACGGCCGCCGGTTCGGCGCCGACGTGCTCTCGGTGCGCTATCAGGGCGTCACCATCGACGAGGTGCTCGCCCTGACGGTCGACGAGGCGGCGGCGCTGTTCACCGATCCGGCGCCGCTCGCCACCACCCTGGCGACCCTGCGTCAGGTGGGCCTCGGCTACCTCCAGCTCGGGCAGAGCTCCACCGAGCTGTCCGGCGGCGAGGCGCAGCGGCTCAAGCTGGCCGCGACGATCAACCGCGGCGCCCGCGGCCGGCGCCCCGGCCTGGTGCTGCTCGACGAGCCGGTCACCGGCCTGCACCCGGCCGACGTGGCGCGCCTGGTCGACACCTTCGACGCGATCCTGGCCGAGGGCAGCACCGTGGTCCTCGCCGAGCACGACCTGCACGTGGCGGCGGCCGTGGACTGGATCGTCGACCTCGGGCCGGGCAGCGGCGCCGACGGTGGGCGGATCAGCGCGCAGGGCACTCCGCGGGAGGTGGCGGCGTCGGACAGCCCGACGGCCCACTACCTGCGCCGGGTGATGTCCTGACGACCGCGAGGCGGGCACGCGGAAGCGCGCCGGGTGAAGTCCTGACGACCGGTGACGCGGGCACGCGGACCGCGCCCGGCCGGAGCCGGGCGCGGCGGGCCGGGTGCGGCGGGCCGGGTGCTCCGGCCGTACCCCTGAAAATCAGGCGCCGGCCGTGGCAGGCTCGTCGGCCGGAGCAGCCGGAGTGGTCCTGCCCGGCGTCAGCCAGAGCGCGAAGATCACGCCGAGCACGGGCAGCACCAGGCCCACGAGATAGCCGAGCCGGTACCCGTCGATGAGCGCGTAGGGGTCCGACGTGGTCGGATCGGGCAGCACCGCCGCGGCGATGGTGGCCAGGACGGCGAACCCGACCGCGCCACCGAGCTGCTGCGACATCGTGACCAGGCCGGCGGCGAGACCCTGCCGGTCGTCCGGGACGCCGTGGGTCGCCGCGGCGGTCGCCGGCGCGAACGCAAGGCCCTGACCGACGCCGAGCAGCAGCAGGCCCGGCAGGACGGTGATCCAGTAGTCGCCGCCGACCCGCATCGCCATGAGACCGAGGATGCCGAGGCCGGTGAAGACCGCCCCGGTCACCAGCAGGGCGCGGATGCCGAAGCGGTCGGTCAGCCGGCCGGTCATCCCCGAGATGATCAGGATGACCACGGTGACCGGCGCGAACGCGAGACCGGCCTGCAGCGCCGAGAAGTTCAGCACGTGCTGCATGTAGAGGGTGGAGAAGAAGATCGCGGTCATCACCATGACGCCGTTGACGATCGACAGCAGGTTGCCGCCGACCAGGCTGCGGTTCTCGAAGACGTCGAACGGGACCAGCGGCTCGGGGTACCGGCGCTCGTGCCGGGCGAACACCGCCAGCAGGATCGCGGCCAGGACGAACACCGCGATCACGACGGTGTCGGCGCCGTGCTCGGCGATCCGGCTGACGCCGAAGACCGCGCACAGCAGGCCGAGGGTGAGCGTGACCGCGCCGGCCGTGTCGAGTCGCTCGCCGGAGCGCTCGCCGTCGCGGGCGAGCAGCACCGGCGCGGCGACGCAGGCGAGGATGCCGATCGGCAGGTTGACCAGGAAGATCCAGCGCCAGCCGAGGCTGTCGGTGATGACGCCGCCGATGAGCTGCCCGGCGATGGCGCCACCGGATCCGACGGCGCCCCAGAGGCCGAGGACGCGGTTGCGCACCCCCTCGTCGGCGAAGCTGGTCAGCAGCAGCGACAGGATGGCCGGCGAGACCAGGGCCGCGCCGACGCCCTGCGCGCCGCGCGCCGCGAAGAGCTGCCACGGCTCCTGCACGGCGCCGCAGAACAGCGAGCTGACCGTGAAGACCGCCGTGCCGATGATGAACATCCGGCGGCGGCCGAAGAGGTCGGCGATCCGGCCGGCCGCGACCAGCAGGCCGCCGAAGGTCAGCGTGTACGCGGTGGAGACCCACTGCAGGTCACCAGCCCTGATGCCGAGGCTCTCCTGCATGCTGGGCACCGCCACGCTGACGATGGCGACGTCCAGGATGAGCATGAACTGGACGATCAGCAGGACGCCCAGGATCAGCCGTTCCCGAGTCGCCAGCGAGGCCCGCTGCGCCATGGCTTCCCCCTGTCATCGATTGACTTCCGTTGACACTATCGTTGTGACAGGCGCATGACAATGGAGTCACCCGGGCGAAGTCATGCCCGTGGCGTCAGCCGCGCCAGCGGGAACACCCGCTCGGTCCGGGCCTGATAGGCGGTGAAGAACGACGCCAGCTCGGTGGCCTTCTTCCACAGCCGCTCCCGCTCCTCGCCCTCCACCACCAGCACGTCGACCTCGGTGGTGCGCGGGCCGACCTGCACGGCGGCCGTCTTCGCGGCGCGCAGGTTGCGGAACCACAGCGGCTCGGTGGGCTCCCCGCCGAGCGAGCCGACCACGATGTACGAGCCGTCGTCCTCGAAGTAGATGACCGGCTTGGTCCGGACGATGCCGGTGCGCCGGCCGCTGACGGTGAGCAGCAGCACCGGCATGCCGAGCATGCTGTTCCAGACCCGGCCGCCGGTGGTCCGGTAGACCCGGACGTTGGCCCGGCTGATGAACCGGGTGAAGCGATCCTTCATCGTGCTTGCCACGGTGGCCTCCTCAGGGTTGCGGCTTGCCGAGCCAGCGGATCAGGGCCTCGCGCATCCCGGGCTCGTCGGCCCGGTCGGCGGCCCACGCCACGTGCCCGTCCGGGCGAACCAGGACCGCCGCCGGGATGGCGGCGCCGTCCACCTTGGCGTGGGCGGTGACCAGGTGCCGCGGCCACAGCCGGGCCGCCCGGTCCGCGAGCCGGCCGCCGGGCGTCCGGTCGACGAAGACCGGCTTGCCGGCCTGGAGCAGCCGGAACACCGAGGTGACCGTGCCGGAGACCAGGATGAGCTGGGCGTCGGGCAGGCGCCGGCCCACCGCCGGATGGTCGCCGGAGCCGTAGCGCACCTCGGTGCCGGCCATCTCGGTGACCACCCTGCGCTGCAGTTCCGGGACCAGCAGCGCCTGCTTGACCAGCCAGCGCGCCGAGCGCATGAGCGGGCCGCGGGCGGTGTTGAACCGGAAGACGTTCTCGGTCTCCCGGAGCACCTTGGCGGCCAGCGGCCGGAGTTCGCCCTCGTAGGTGTCCAGCAGGTCCGGCGGCGCCCAGCCGTGCACCGTCGCGGCGAGCTTCCAGCCCAGGTTCATCGCGTCCTGGATGCCGAGGTTGAGCCCCTGCCCACCGGCCGGGGTGTGCACGTGCGCGGCGTCGCCGGCGAGCAGGACCCGGCCCACCCGGTAGCGCGACGCCAGCCGCTGCTCGCTGCGGAACCGGCTGAGCCAGCGCGGGTCGTGGATGCCCAGGTCCACCCCGAGGATCTCGGCGGCGCTGCGCCGGATCTCGGCGAGCGTCACCGGCTCGGAGACCGGGATCTGCATCCGCTGGTGGTCCTGGATCATCAGGCGGAAGTGCCCGTCCGGGAACGGCATGACCGCGACCATCCCGCGGTGCGTGTGCCGGGCGAAGACCTGCTCGTCGGGGACGTGCGCGAGCTTGACGTCCGCGATGATCGCGGAGAACTGCGACGGCGTCCCGGGGAACGAAAGACCCAGGAGATCGCGTACGGTGCTGCGCGCGCCGTCACAGCCGACGACGAAGGAGGCCCGCTCGGTGCGTTCGCCCTCCGGGTCACGCACCCGGACCGTGACGCCGTCCCCGTCCGGGCTGAGCCCGACGACCTCGGTGTCGCGCTCGATGACCGCGCCCCGCTTCAGCGCCCAGGCCTCGAGCGCCTCCTCGGTGTCGACCTGCGGCAGGATCAGCATGTACTTGTGCCGGCTGTCGACGTACCGCGACATGTCGATGCCCCGGCCCTTGGTGCCCAGCGAGATGACGTGCGAGGGCAGGCCCCGGGTCAGGAACTCGTCGACCTCGCCGCGCATGTCGAGGATCTCGAGGCAGCGGGGGGTGAGCGCGAACGCCCGGGAGTGCGGGTAGCGCTCGGACCGCTGCTCCAGGATGCGGCACGGCACGCCGGCGAGGCTGAGCTCGGCCGCGAGGGTCAGCCCGGCCGGACCGGCGCCCACGATGAGGACCGTCACGACGGCTCCTTCCATAGTGCGGTGGCGGCCGGCTGCGCGATCAGGCGCAGGAATCCGCCCGCCTCGGTCGTCACACTGAGCGGGGCGAGACCCGCGTCCCAGGCCGCCTCGGTGATGTCGTGCTCGGAGTGGTGGCGCACCATCCGGCCGGCGAGCGTCAGCAGGACCGCGGTGGCCGGGTCCGGCGGCGCGTGCTCGACGACGACGACCAGGCCGGTCGGCGTCACCACCCGGGCCGCCTCGGCCAGGCCGGCGCGCTGGTCGCTCCAATGGTTGAACGCGGTGGTGCTGAGCACCAGGTCGGCGCTGCGGTCCGGGAACGGCAGGCGCTCGGCCGTGCCGACGTGCAGGTCCGCGCCGGGCAGCCGGGACCGGGCCACGCCGATCATGCGGTCGGCCGGGTCCACGCCGGACAGGCGGGCGTGGGGCCAGTGGCGGTGGGCGGCCTCCAGCAGCGCGCCGGTGCCGCAGCCGATGTCGACGATGTGCCGCGGCTCTTCTTCCTCGCTGCGGGCTTCCTTGCCGCGGTCTTCCTCGCTGCGGGCTTTCTTGCTGCGGGCGATCACCGCTTCGATTGCCAGGTTGTGGGCAACGCCGCAGGTGGCGCCGTGCCGCTCGTCGTAGACGTCGGCCTCGCGGTTGAACACGTCGACGAATCCGGGGTCGCGCATGTCACCGCGCTCCGGCGAGGTCGACGGCGGTACGGATGTTGCCCCGCACCGCGGCACGGCTCCGGTCGCCGGCGGGCTGCTCGACGCGGCAGCTCAGCCCCTGATCCGGCACCAGCGAGATCTTGATCTTCGCGTCGATCGTGGAACCGTCGACGACCGCGAGGCGGAACCGCTGCAGCACGATGGCGAGCACGATCTTCATCTCCAGCAGCGCGAACGAGCGGCCGAGGCAGCCGTGCGGGCCGGCGCCGAACGGCAGGTAGCCGAAGGAGTCGGGGCTTGGCCCGGTCCAGCGGTCCGGCGCGTAGCGCAGCGGCTCGTCGAAGACCGCGGGCAGCCGGTGGGTCACGTACGGGCTGAAGAAGATGGTGGCCTTGCGCGGGATCCGGTACCCGCCGAGCTCGGTGTCCCGGGCGGCGTAGCGCAGGCCCATCGACGCCGGCGGGAACAGCCGCAGCGTCTCCTTGATCACCCGGTCCAGCAGCGGCAGCCGGCCGAAGACGCCGGGCTCCGGCGGCGCGCCGCCCAGCTCCGCCGCGAGCTCGTCGCAGAGGTCGTTGCGGACCTGGGGGTGCTGGTCGAGCATGAGCAGCGTCCAGGTCAGCGCGGAGGCGCTGCTGTCGTGACAGAACGCCGTGTAGGCCTCCCCGACCAGCTCGTCCTCGGTCAGCCCCTCGCCGTTCTCGTCGCGGGCCGCGATGAGCATCGAGATGATGTCGTCGCCGGGGGCGTCGCGCTTGGCCACGATGATCCGGCGGACCGCGTCGTCGACCTGCTCGGCCGCGCGCAGCGTGCGCCGGTACGACGTGCCCGGAGCGTTCACCGGCAGAAGCAGGGTGAGCGGCGCCGACGCCGAGGAGAGCAGCCGGCCGATGAGCCCGTTGAGCCGGTCCACGTCGCCGGTCTCGGCCACGTCGAACAGCGTCTTCATCCCGATCCGCAGCATCAGCCGGGAGAGGTCGTGGTCGACCCGCCGCACCTCGCCGGTCCGGAACCGGTCGAGCTCCTCGTTGGTGACCTTCACGATCGTCTCGTGGTGGCGGGCCACGGCCCGCGAGTGGAACGCCGGCTGCATCAGCGAGCGGTGCCGGGCGTGCGCCGGGCCGTTGAGCTTGAGCAGGCCGGCGGTGAGGCGGGCCATCGCCGAGCGCGGCGGCATCCGGAACTCGCGGAACGCGTCGGCGATGAACGCGTCCGGGTTGCCGAACAGCTGCCGCTGGTAGCGCGGGCCGAAGACGAAGACATGTCTGGGCGCCCGGCGCGAGGTCGTGCTGATCTCGCCGTGCCGCTCCAGCATGGTGGTGAAGAAGGGCAGCGGGTCCGCCAGCATGCGTACCGCCCGCAGCGGCCAGCCGATCACGGGGACGTGCGGTGGGCCGGGGAACGCGACAGGGCTGGGCATGGGACCTCCCGCTTGACTCAATTGTCATCCACGACGATAGATGAGGTCAGGTTGCGTGACAAGCAGTCATGACAGGAGTTGACAAGCTCCTGGCTCGTCCACGTCGAGGACCACCTTCACGTCACCGGCCTCGCGGCGGAACGCCCGGCGGTACTCCGCGATCGGCACCCGGCGCGTCACCAGCCGGTCCAGCCACGCCGGGTCGGCGGCGAGCAGCGCTCCGGCGGCCGCCTCGTAGTGCCGGCGGTTGGCGTTGACCGTCCCGAAGACCACCCCGTTGAGGCGGACCAGGCGGTGGTTGAGGGCGGCGACGTCGACCGGCATGACCGCCTCCCCCGGCGACATCCCGAGCAGGCAGGTGATGGTCGCCGGGCCGCCCAGCCCGAGCAGGGCGGCGATCACCGGCGGGGAGCCGGTGCACTCGATGAGGATGTCGGCGTCCGGCCGGCCGTCCGCCACCGGCGTCCGGTGGTACGTCGCCCCGAGCGCCTCGACCAGCTCCGGCTTGGCCCCGGACGGCACCACGTCGTACACATGGGTCTCGAAACCCCGCTGGGTCGCCATCAGCGCCGCGAACAGCCCGACCGGCCCGGCCCCGGTGATCAGGACCCGGCCGTGGTCGCAGTGCGCGCGCCGGCTGATCCGCTCGATCTGCTCCCACGCCTTGGCCACCACCGACGCCGGCTCCACCAGTACGCCGCTGCGCGCCAGCCGGCCGTCCAGCCGGAGCAGCCCGCCGGCCGAGCAGCGCCAGCGGTCCCGGGCGAACCCGTGCAGCCGGGTGATGCCCCGGGAGGTGTACCGGCCGTTGCGGCACATGTCCCACTCCCCCGCGGCGCAGGCCGAGCACGGCAGCGGGTCGGGCCGGCGGACGAACCCCACGACGAGGTCGCCGGGCCGCAGCGCCGCGTCGGCCGACGACAGCACCCGGCCCAGGTTCTCGTGGCCGATCACCAGGTGCGGCGAGCCGGGCGGGGCGGCGCCCATCGCGGCCCGGACGATGTCCTCGTCGGTGCCGCACAGCCCGACGGCCAGGGTCCGCACCAGCACCGGCCCCTCGTCCGGGGCCGGGTCGGGCAGCTCCCGCAACGACAGGGTGCCCGGCACGCCGGCGTCGACGGTGAGGGCCCGCACTACCGTGCCCCCGCCCCGATCCCGGCGAACAGGTCGTCCTCCGGCAGGCGTACCGGCACGAGCGACCGCACCAGCTCGAAGTCCTCGGTCGGCCACAGCTCGCGCTGCACCGCGAGCGGCACCGCGAACCAGTGGCTGCCCGGGTCGATCTGGGTGGCGTGCGCGCGCAGCGCGTCGTCGCGGTGGGCGAACCAGTCGCCGCACGGCACCCGGGTGGTGATCCGGCGGGTGACGTCCCGCTGCGGCGTCCACTCGGCGAGCCACTCGTGGTACGGCGACTCCCGGCCGGCGGCCAGCAGCGCGTCGTGGAAGGTGCGCATCTTGGCGCCGCACCACTCGTGCACGTAGTAGAGCTTGAGGGTCTGCCAGGCCGGTCCGGCGTCCGGATGCGCGCCGTCGTCCGCCGCCTCGTCGAAGGCGGCCACCGCGACCTCGTGGCTGCGGACGTGGTCGGGGTGCGGGTACCCGCCGATCTCGTCGTAGGTGACCAGCACGTGCGGGCGGAACTCGCGGATCAGGCGGACCAGGGCGGCGGTCGTCTCGGCCAGCGGCAGGCCGGCGAAGGTGTGCGCGGCCACCGGCGGCGGGTCGCCCTCGGGCCAGCCCGAGTCGACGAAGCCGAGCGAGCGCTGCCGGACGCCGAGCACCCCGACCGCGGCGGCGAGCTCGGCGCGGCGGATCTCGGGCAGCCGCCCGCGGATCTCGGCGCGGTCCATCGCCGGGTTGAGGATGTCGCCGGCCTCGCCGCCGGTGCAGGTCGCGACCAGGACGTCGTGCCCGGCCGCGGCGTAGCGGGCCAGCGTGGCCGCGCCCTTGCTGGACTCGTCGTCGGGGTGGGCGTGCACGGCCAGCAGCCGCAGCGGCGCCGTGCCGGCCGCGGCGGTCATCGGGCGGCCCGCACCAGGGCGGCGCCACCGTCGACGTTGATGGCCTGTCCGGTCACGTGCGCCGCGGCCGGCGAGCACAGGAACGCCACCGCGTCGGCGACGTCGCACGCGGTCTGCTCCCGGCCGGCGGCGGGCTGCCGCAGCGGCACCCGGTCCCGCGCGACCCGGTCGAACTCGGCGCGGTCCACGGCCCGCCACTGCTCGCTCCACACGAACCCGGGCCGGACCGTGTTGACCCGGACGCCGTCGCCGGCCAGCAGCACCGCCAGCGAGTTGCTCCAGTGCTCGAGCGCCGCCTTGGCCGCGCCGTACGCGGGCGACACCGCCCACGGCATCGCGGCGGCGATGGAGCTGACGTTGCAGACGGCGCCGCCGGCGATCAGGTGACCGCGCAGCGCCTTGGTGACCCGGTAGGCGACCGACAGGTTCAGGTCGACGATGTCGTCCCAGACCTCCGGCGGCGGCCACGCGACGTCGTCGACCGGGCGTACGGCCGGATGGCGTTCCCCGCCGAGCACGTTCACCAGGATGTCCACGGTGCGCGGCAGCCGGTCGGCGAGGCGCGCCAGGTCGGCCGGGTCGCGCAGGTCGTGCCGCCACACCCGGGCGCCCGGCGGCGGCTCGCAGTCCGGGTCGCGCACGTCGACGCCGATCACCCGGTCGGCGACGCCGTGCACGAGCAGCTGTCGCATCACCGCGCTGCCTATCGTGCCGCAGGCAGCGGTCACCACTGCGGTCACCTCGTCGGCCACGGTTCCTCCTTCACGGCGGCGTCGTCGCCGGCGGGGCGGCCGGCGAGCGATCGCAGCAGTCGTTCGTAATCGCTGAGCAGGCGGGGCAGCAGGTAGGCGGCGGCGACCCGGGCCTGGGCGCCGGCACCCAGCCGGCGGCCCAGCGCGGGGTCGCCGAGCAGGCGGCGGACGGCGGACGCCACCGCCGCGGGGTCGTGCGGATCGACCAGGACGCCGCTCTGCCCGTCCACGATCTGATGGCGCAGCCCGCCGACCGCGCCGGCCACCACCGGCCGGCCCTTCGCCATCGCCTCGGTGGCGGCCAGCCCGAAGCCCTCCTCGAAGCACTTCTGCAGCACCACGTCGGCCCGGCGCTGCACGGCGTTCACGACGAGCGCGGCCTCCTCGTCGTGCCGCAGCGAGGTGAGCACCAGGTGCACGCGGGCGCGGGCGTCCGCGGGCAGCCGGTCGCGGGCGGCCCGGACCTGCCGCAGCACCTCGGCGCCCTCCGGGTCGTCGGGGATGTCGGCGGGGTCGGCGCCGACCAGCACGACGTGGACGTCGGCGGGCAGCCGCGGGATCAGCCCGACCACGCCGGGCATGTCCTTGAGCGGATCCCAGCGCGACACCTGCGCCACGACGCGGGCGCCGTCCGGAAGCGGAGCCTGCTGCTCCACCACCGCACCCGCCGCGCCGCGTCCCGCCGCGCCGCCTCCCGTCTCGGCGGCGCCTCGCACAGCCGCGGCGCCGTGCGCGGCGGCGGCTCGCACAGCCGCGGCGGCGGGTCCGGCGGTCAGGCCGATCGCGGCCAGGTGGCGGGCCACCTCCTCCTCGGTGAGCGGGCGGTTCTTCGCCGCCGCGAGGTCGACCGCCGGGGCGATGACGTGCCGGCGGGCGAGCGGGATCGGCGGGGCGTACTCCGGGAGGGTGGTCACCACCGCGTCGAGGACGGCCAGCTCCGGCGCGAAGGCGCGCCAGATCGCGGCCGGGCCGGGTTCGGCGTGCCGGGAGGTGCCGATGTGGCAGTGCCAGATCACCGGCACCCCGGCCCGGGCCAGCGCCGGGGCCAGCCCGAGGGTCTGCGGGTCGTGCAGGCACACCACGTCGCGAGGGGTCACCCGCTCGGCCAACCACGCGGCCTGCGGCGCCAGCACCGCCCGGTAGCGGGCCATCGTCGCGGCGTCCAGCACGGCCGGGTCGGTGCGGCCGTGCAGCAGGTGGTGCATGCGCTTCGTGGTGTCGAAGAAACCGGCGTCGCCGCCGATCACCAGCCAACCGGCCCCCCATCCGGCGGCGGCCTGCGCCGGAACCACGCGGTGCAGCAGCTCGGCGACCCCGCCGCCGGTCGCGGTGGCGTTGACGTGCACGACCCGGGAGTCTCCGGCGGGCGCCGTCACCCAGACCGGCGCCGGGCTCACCATGTCCGGCCCTGAGCCGCGTGCTGCGGGACGATCGAGCGCAGCAGATCGAGGCTGCGCCGGATGCTCTGCTCCCGGGGCAGCAGGGTGTCCTCGTGCTCGAGGTAGAGCACGCCCTCGAAGCACTCGTCCTGCAGCGCCGCGACGATGGCCGGCCAGTCGAGCTCGCCGAGGCCGAGCGCCCGGAACCGGATCGGCGGCTGCGGGCCGTACCGGGACCAGCCGGCTCCCCGGGGCGACGCCGGCGCGGTGTGGCGTTGCAGGTCCTTGGCGTGCACGGCGGCCATCCGCCCGTTCCAGCCGCGCACCGCGCCGACCGCGTCGTGCCCGATGGCGGCGAGGTTGGCCGGGTCGACGCAGAGCCGCAGCACGTCGGCCCAGCCGTCGCACATGGCGAACAGCAGATCGGCGCTGGCCCGGTCGTAGACGACCTGTTTGGGGTGCGGTTCGAGCATCATCAGGACGCCGGCGTCGCGGGCCGCGGCGATCAGCGGCCCGGCCCGGTCGAGGAAGACGGCGACGTTGTCGGCCCAGCCGGCGTCGCTGCCCCACCAGGACAGCCAGCGGCCGAAGTCGGGGCAGCCGGGCAGCAGCCGTACCGCCGGCGCGCCCAGCCGCTCGGCGAGGCGGATCGCGCCGAGACCGCACCGCAGCGCGTGGGCCACCCGGGTGCCGGGGTCGCCCGGGCAGACCGCGGCGGTGTGCGGGCCGTGCGGCCCGAGCAGCAGCTGCGCGTCCCGGCTGTTGCTGACGACGCCGACGGTGTGCCCGCGCAGGGCGCCGGCGACCTCGTCGAGGTACGCCCGGTCGTCGGCGCACCGCCGGGCGTCGACCAGCCCGAGGGTGGTGTCGGTGGGCACGTCGAGGGTCAGCGTGTCGTCCGGCAGCTGTTTCAGGGCGCTGCCGAGCCCTTCCCCGCCGTACGCGGCGAGGCAGAGTCCTAGACGCACATCTCCTCCTCCGCACCGGTCACCGCGGCGGGCGCCGAGCTGACCATCCAGGCGTGCCGGTCGCCGATCGCCGCCGGCAGCGTCACCTCGCCGCGGTCGTCCATGAGGTGCTCCAGGGCGGCCATCACCACCCGGGCGCTGGTGTTGGTGAACGTGACCTGCCCGGCGCCCTCGAAGTCGAGCAGGCGGCTCTCGATCAGGTCGTGGAACGGCGGGCATCCGGCGAACACCCCGCCCACGGTCACGACGGCGTACCCGCCGGTCAGGCGCAGCCGGTCGCGGACCGCCCGCACGCCCGCGACGAGATCGGTGACCGCGTCCGAGACGATCCCGCCGCAGACCTGGTCGCCGCTGAGCCAGCCGGCACAGACCATCGGGGCGAGATCGGCGAGGCGCTGTTTCGGGTACGGCTGAGCCGCGATCGCCCGGGCCAGCTGCGGCGCCCGGATCCCGGTGGCGTCGGCCAGCAGCCCGGTCAGCACGGTCGCCGGTCCCCGGCCGTCGCCGGCGCGGACGGCGGCGCGCAGGCCCCGCCGTCCGATGTCGACGGCGGCGCCCTCGTCGCTGCCGAGGTATTCGCAGCCGCCGGCCCGCGCGGCGGCGCCGGAGCGGTCCACGCCGAGGAAGCCGGAGCCGGTCCCGCAGATCACCGCGATGCCCTCGCCGGCCACCCCGGGCAGGCCCCAGAGCAGCGGCACCACGTCGTTCGAGACGACCAGGCGGGCGTCGAGCCCGGCCCGCACCGCGCCCGCGGTGATCCGCCGCAGCTCGGCGGCGGGCTCGTCGGGGTCGACCGACGCGCTGGCCAGCCAGCCCACGCAGGGCCGGTCGCCGATCTCCTGCCGGACCGCGGACAGCAGCCGCAGCAGGACGTCGTCGGCGGTCGCGCCGACCGCGTGCCGGTTCATGGTGGCCAGTTCCCAGCTGCGCGTGCGCCCGTCGTGGCGGACCACGGCTCTGGTGTGGGTGCCGCCCGCGTCCACGGCCAGCAGCGCGGGCCGGGCGCTCATCGTGTCCCCCCGCCCGCCGCGAGCCCGGCAGCGCGAGCCGCCGGGAAAGCGGCCGCGAGGCCGGTCGGGGCGGGCATCTCCGCGACCATGCGGGCCAGGCCCTGCTCGGCCGGAATCGGCGACCAGCCGGCCAGTCCGGGTAGGTCGTCGAAGCGGTCGCAGGTGAGAGAGGAGAACCGGGGTCGCGTCGCCCACTCGGTGCCGGCCCGCGAGCACGGCCGCACCAGGTCCTCGTCGGCGCCGGCCAGGCGGTAGGCGAGGCGGGCGAACGCGAAGCGGCTCAGCTGCTCCGGTCCGGCCAGGTGCGCCACCCCGCCGGGGACGGTCGCGGCCGCGCAGTGAGCGGCCACCACCGTCCGTACGTCGTCGATGTGCACCGGGGTGAACTCCTGGTCGACCGGCGCGTCGGTCGGCCGCCCAGCGGCCGCGGCGAGCAGGCAGCGTCCCGCGTAGGTCTCCCGGTATGCCGGCCCGGCCCACCCGTAGACCAGGCTGACCCGCAGGGCCGTGCCGCCCGCCTCGACGACGGCGCGCTCGGCCCGCGCCTTGATCCGCCCGTAGGCGTTGGCCGGGGCGATCGGGTCGTCCGGGCGGTGGTGCCCGCGGTCCCCGGCGAAGACGTTGTCGGTGGAGATCAGCACGGCGGGGACGCCGGACCCGGCCACCAGATCCGCCACCCCGGCGTGCGTGTCGGCGGCCTCCCGCTCGTGCGCGTTGATCCAGGTGACGTCGCTGGGCCCGTGGGTCAGCACCACCCGGGCGGGCCGGCGGTCACGCAGCAGGCGGGCCAGGGCGGCCCGGCCGCCGGCGTCGGTCAGGTCGCAGGAGAGGTGGCCGGGGCCGGGCTCGCCGCGGCGGGCCACCGTGATCACCGGGTGGCCGGACCCGCGCAGGGTGGCCGCGCACGCCGCGCCGATCAGCCCGTTCCCGACGATCACCACCGGTGCGGTCACCATCGTGCACCCGCCCGGGGGCGCAGGTCGACGCCGTGGCCGGCGCGCACGGCGGTGACCGCGCCGAGGTCGCCGACCAGGACGTCGACGTCCCCGGCCGGGCCCAGCGACGGGCCGGCGACGCCGATCACCCGGCAGCCGGCGGCCCGGGCGGCCGTCACGCCCGGATGCGCGTCCTCGACCACCACGCAGCCGGACGGCGCGAAGCCGAGCAGCCCGGCGGCGGACCGGTAGCCTTCCGGGTCCGGCTTGCCGCGGCGCACGTCGTCCGCGGTGATCAGCACGTCCGGCACCGGGATCGACGCCTGCCGCAGCCGCGAGGCGGCCAGCGCCCGGGTGCCCGAGGTGACCACCGCCCAGTGGCCGGCCGGCATCTCGGCGACCAGGTCGGCGGCGCCCGGGCAGGCCCGCACGCCGGCGCTGTCGGCGGCCTGCTCGCTCTCGAGCCGGCGGGCCTCGGCGGCCGCGTCGAGGTGCGGGGCGACCACGGCGATGGTGGCCGCGGTCGGCCGGCCATGACACACCGCCAGCACGGCGGAGGGGTTCAGCCCCTGGCGTACGGCCCAGCGCCGCCACGACCGCTCGACGGTCGCGCCGGAGTCCACCAGCACGCCGTCGAGGTCGAACAGCACCGCCGCGGCGCGCAGGATCGTGCCGTTCACCGTCATCGGACCGGCTCCGCCCGGCGGCCGGCGGTCCGGGCCGCGGTGATCCGCAGCATCGCGGCGTGCACCTCGGCGTCGGTCACGTCGTTGACGATCGCCGTCTCGCCCACCGCCAGCGGCAGCACGAACCGGATCTGACCGTCGCGGATCTTGCGGATCTGCCCGAGCGCCGCGACGACCTCGTCGGGGTCGACCGGGACCGGGAACTCGGTGAGGCTCACCGGCAGGCCGATCCGGCTCAGCAGCTGGACGAGCCGGTCGCGCAGGTCGTACCCGGCGAGCCCGCGCTCGACCGCGATCTCGACGGCGACCGCCATGCCGAACGCCACCGCCTCGCCGTGCAGGACCGGTCCGTAGCCGGTGACGGTCTCCACCGCGTGCCCGACGGTGTGCCCGAAGTTCAGCGGGCGGCGCAGGTCCTCCTCGTACGGATCCTGCGCCAGCAGCGCGCACTTGACCCGGCTGGCCGCGCGGACCAGGCGCTCCAGGACGTCCAGGTCGCGGGCCAGCACCCGCTCGGCCTCGTGCTCGACGAGGCCCAGCAGCTCGGGCGAGCCGATCACGGCCTTCTTCACCACCTCGGCCAGGCCGGACGCGAGCTGCCGGCGGTCCAGCGTCGACAGGTAGCCGACGTTGGAGACCACGGCCTTGGGCTGGTAGAAGGCGCCGATCAGGTTCTTCGCGGAGGCGTGGTCGACGGCGACCTTGCCGCCCAGCGCGGCGTCGACGTGCGCGAGCAGGGTGGTCGGCACGTTCACGTACGGCACGCCGCGCATGTAGGCGCTCGCGACCCAGCCGACGGTGTCGATGACGACCCCGCCGCCGACGGCGACCACGATGTCCCGGCGGGCCAGCGCCGTGCCGGCCAGCCAGTCGAGCACGTCGCAGGCGGTCAGCAGCGACTTGCTCGCCTCGCCGGCCGGGAACGCGGTCATCGTGACGTCGACCCCGGCGGCGCGCAGCCGGGCGGCGAGGCCGCGGGCGTGCAGGCCGGCGACGAGGTCGTCGCTGATCAGGGCCACCCGCCGGTCACCGATCTCGGTCAGCAGGTGACCGAGCGCCGCGGACTCGTCGCGGCAGACGTTGACCGGGTAGCTGTCGGTGCGGCTCGCGGTGAAGCTGCATGGCGCCTCGGGAAGAGCGGACGAGAGCGCCACGTCGTGATGGCATCGCACTAGAGCAGGCATGACGATTCCCCCGGTTCGGTGGATCGGTCAGGTGATTGCGGTCGGGTGGGACTCGGCTGCCCTCTCCCCGCCCGCGGCGAGGCGGACCCGGCGACCGCGCTGGTCGCGGGCGGTCCGCCTTACAAGCCGTTACAGTTCCCGCAACAATCTATCCATGCCGATCACCGCTTCGGGGTTTCGCTGACAGGTCCTGTTAAGAACTGCTCGGCAGCGTCCAGCGCGTGCCGCGGACGAGCAGCGGCACCGGCGCCAGGGCGATCAGGCCGCCGACCACGGCGACGACGGCGAACCCGCCCCCGGCGAACGTCGCGCCGGCGAGCAGGCTCACCGCGATGGCGGCCACGAAGACGATCGCGTCGACACCGCCCTGCACCTCGACCCGCTCGGCGGTCTCCAGGCCGCCGCTGAGCAGGCCGCTGCTGCCGACGAAGACCAGGTTCCAGCCGTAGCCGAGCAGGAACAGGGCGGCCGGCAGGGCCAGCGAGTAGGCGGTGGGCGCGGTGATCACGAGCAGTGCCGCGGCCACCAGCATGGCCGTCCCGCCGCCGATGGCGACCCGGCCGCCGAAGCGGTCGGCGATGCGGCCGGACAGCGGTGCGAGGGCGAACATCCCGACCATGTGCGCGCTGAGCACCCAGCCGACGGTGCCCAGCCCCTGGTGGTGCTCGTGCAGCTGCAACGGGGTCATCGTCATGATCGTGACCATCGACAGGTGCGCCCCGAGCATCGCGGTCAGCGGCAGCCGGACCGCGGGCCGGCCCAGCGCGGCGGCCAGGGCCCGCCAGGTCAGCGGCGGCCGGCCGGTGTGTGCGGCCGCGCCGGTCGCGGCCGGGAGGGCGAGGGTGATCAGCACCGACGCGGCCGTCATGGCGGCCGCCAGCAGCAGGGCGCCGGTGAGCTCGGGAAGGCCGAGGGCGACGGCGACCCGCCCGGCCGGGGCGATGAGGGTGGGCCCGGCCAGCGCGCCGACCGTGCCGGCCCAGACGATGACCGACAACCCGTACGCCTTGCGGTCCTCCGGGTAGAGCTCGGTCGCGAGGTACCGGCAGACCTGCGCGCCGCCGTTGCCGATGCCGATGGCGACCATGCCGGCCAGCAGCGCGGGCAGCAGTCCGCCGGCGCCGCCGAGCACCGCGACCAGGCAGCCGAGGAAGCCGAGCAGGTAGACCGTCAGCAGCGCCCGGCGGCCGCCGTACCGGACGGTCAGGGCGCCGAGGCCGAAGGCGCCCGCCGCCGAGCCGAGGACCGCCGCGGCGTTCGCGAACCCGCTGACCCCGGTGCCGGCGTGATCGGCCACGATCAGCGTGGCGACCGTGGTGGAGGCGACCATGGCGGTGTTGGTCAGCGCCACGGCGGCGAACAGCAGCGGCATCGCGCGGCGCCGGACCGCGACCGCTTCCCGATCCGTTTCCTGAATAATCCCCATGCGTCAATGCTAGAAAACCGCAATGTCGCTTTTGAATGTCAAATGAAAGATCTTTACTGCCGATCAACGCACTATCAACGCTATATTGCCGCCATGGCTTTACGTTCGGAAAGGTCGCTGGATCCGCTCGACTGGCAGTTGATCCGGGAGTTGCAGGCCGACGCCCGGCTGTCCTTCAAGGAGCTGGGCCGCCGGGTCAGCCTGTCGCCGCCGGCCGTCGCCGAGCGGGTGCGGCGCCTCGAGGAGGCGGGCGTCATCACCGGGTACGCGGCCCGGATCGACCCGCGCAGCACCGGCTACCCGTTCCTCGCCTTCGTGCAGTTGCGCTGCGCGTCCGGGCACTGCCTGCTGCAGAACGCCTCGGCCGCGCAGTACCCGGAGATCAGCGAGATCCACAAGCTCAGCGGCACGCACTGCTCGCTGCTGAAGGTGCGCGCCGCCTCGCTGGAGCACCTCGAGGTCCTGCTGGAGCGGCTCGGCCGGCACGGCGAGCTCACCTCGTCGCTGGTGCTGTCCACCCAGTACGACGACCAGCGGGTCACGCCCCCGCCCGCGGAGCACCCGGCCGCCACCCGCCACGAGGGCTGGCGGTAGCGACCGGGCCGGCGGTGCTCAGCCGAACTCGGGCTCCTCGGTCCGGGAGCGCTTGAGCTCCCAGAAGTGCGGGAAGCTCGACAGCCCCAGGAGCGAGTCGAAGATCCGGCCGGCCACCTCGCCGCGCGGGATCCGGGAGATCACCGGGCCGAAGAACGCGCTGCCGCCGAGGTGCACGATCGGCGAGCCGACGTCGTTGCCGACCGGCCGCATGCCGCGCTCGTGGCTCTCCTTCAGGCGCTCGTCGTACGCGTCGGTGCCGGCCGCGTCGGCAAGCTCGGCCGGCAGGCCGACCTCGTCGAGCGCCTCCTTGATCACAACGGCGTAGTCCTTCTCGCCGCGCTCGTGGATGCGCACGCCCATGGCGGAGTAGAACTCCCGCAGCACCTCCTCGCCCTTGAGGGCCGCGGCGGCCGTGGCGACCCGGACCGGCCCCCACGCCGCCTGCATCCGGGCCAGGAACGCCCCGGGGTCGTCGCGGTACTGCTCGGGCACGTCGCGGCCGGCGTTGAGCACCGACACGCTCATCACGTGGAAGCCGAGCTCGACGTCGCGGACCTTCTCGACTTCCAGCAGCCACCGCGACACGATCCAGGACCAGGGGTCCATCGGGTCGAACCACATGTCGACGCGGGGCCGTGCGCTCGTGGTGTCCTCGGTCATGATTCCGGTTCCTCTCCTCAGGGGTGATGGGGTAGATCGGCCGGGGTCCGATGGGTCAGCCCGCGGGCCACGACCAGCCGGACCCGCCGCAGGGCGCCGAGGCCGGCGAGTGGATCGCCGTCCACGACCAGCAGGTCGGCGTCGTATCCGGGGGCGATGCGGCCGGTCGTGGCGCCGAGGCCGAGCAGCCGCGCCGCGCCGGTCGTCGCCAGCTCGATCACCCGGGCGGCCGGGAAGCCGAGCCAGTGGTAGAGCTCGAGCAGGCCGGTCATCCCGTCGAACCCGGACTGGGACACGCCGGCGTCGGTGCCGGGCAGCAGCGGGACGCCGCGCTCGGCCATCCACGCGAGCCGGCCGTAGGTGTGGCGGGTCTCCGCCGGGCCCCGGCTCGCCAGGGTGCCGCGCCAGTCCGGGCCGCACGTGGTGCAGCACGCCGCGATGCCGCGCTCGGCCATCCGCGCGGCGACGTCGTCGCGCCGTTCGAGGCGCCCGGCGCCGTCCATCCACGTGCAGTGCTCGATCGTGTCGGCGCCCGCGTCCACCGCCGCGGCGATCGACGCGGTGCCGTGGGCGTGCGCCGCGACCGGCAGGCCGAGGCGGTGCGCCTCGCCGACGATGCTGCGCAGCTCGGGCGCGGAGAACTGGCTCTCCCACATCCGGGCCGCGCCGGCGGTGAGATGGCCACCGCTCGCCACGATCTTGATGACGTCGACGCCGGCCTCCGCGTGCCGGCGTACCGCGTCCAGCGCCGCGCGCTCGCCGTCCACCTCGCCGCCGAAGAACCAGCAGTGCCCGCCGGGCGGGGTCAGCGGCGCGCCGGAGGTGAGCAGCCGCGGCCCGGCGACCTCGCCGGCGGCGATCCGCCCCCGCAGCCGGAGCACGGCGCCGCCGCGGTCGCCGAGGTCGCGCGCCGTCGTGATCCCGGCGCGCACCAGCCGGGCGGCCCGGTCCGCCACGGCGGCCTCCAGCGCGCCGTCGCCGGCCGCGAGCAGGCCGCCGACCGGGTCGGCCGAGGCGTCCAGGCTCAGGTGCACGTGGCCGTTGACGAGGCCGGGCAGCAGCGTCGCCCCGGGGTGGTCGGAGACCGGTTCGCCGGGGGCGGCCAGCCGGGCCACCTCGGCGCGCGGCCCGGCCGCGACGATGGTCGCGCCCCGCACCAGCACGGCGGCGTCGGCCGTCACCTCGCCGGCCGGTCCGGCCAGCATCCGGGCCGCCGTGATCAGCACCGGCCGGCCCGCGCCGTCGCGTCGAGCAGCCGCTCCAGGATCCGGCGCAGCACCGGTCGCGGGGCGGCGAAGTTCAGCCGGGCGAAGCCGTCGCCGCCCGGGTTGAAGTCCGGGCCGGAGGAGAGCAGCACCCGGGCCTCGGTCAGCAGCCGGGCGGCCGGGTCCGGCCCCATGTCCAGGCCGGTGAGGTCGAGCCAGCTCAGGTACGTCGCCTCCGGCCGGTGGGCGACGATCCCGGGGACGCCGGCCAGCGTCTCGGCGACCAGCCGCCGGTTGCCGTCCAGATAGCGCAGCACGCCGGCGAGCCAGTCGTCGCCGCTCGTCCAGGCCGCGACGGTCGCGGTGACGCCCAGCAGGCCGACCGCGCCGTACAGCTCGGGCGGCACGGCGGCCAGGGCCTCGCGGACCCTGGGCGATCCGATGTGGCAGGCGGCAACGCGCATCCCGGCCAGGTTGAACGCCTTGCTGGCCGAGGCGACGGTCACGGTCCGGGCGGCGACGTCCGGATGCAGCGAGGCGAACGGCACGTGCGCGGCCGGCGCGTACGTCAGGTCGGCGTGCACCTCGTCGGCGATCACCAGCAGGTCGTGGCGCTCGGCGACGGCGGCGAGCGCGGACAGCTCCGCGCGGGTGAAGACCCGGCCGGTCGGGTTGTGCGGGTTGACCAGGATCAGCGCGCGGCATCCGGTCGCGGCGACGTCGCGGGCGAACCGGTCGGCGTCGAACTCCCAGCCCGTGCCGGTGCCGGTGCCGGTGAGGGCTATCGGCACCATCGGCCGGTTCATCGTGGCCAACCCGGCGAGCAGCGGCCGGAAGGCCGGCACGTGGATGGCGACCGGGTCGCCGGGGGCGGTGGCCGTCTGCAGGACGACCTGCACCGCCTGCGTCACGTTGGCGAACTCGCGGACCTCGTGCGGCGGCGGGCGCCAGCCGTGCCGGGCCGCCATCCGCTCGCTGAACACCTCCCGGACCGGGGTGGCGCCGTCCGGCCAGTCGGGATAGCCGAGGTCGCCGGTGTCGAGCGCCGCGCGCAGGGCCGCGAGCACCGGCGGTGGCACCGGAAAGTCCATGTCGGCCACCCAGGCCGGCAGCACGTCCGGTGGGGTGCATTGCCATTTCGCGCCGGGCCGGGCCCGCAGCCGGGCCAGGTCCAACGCGTCGAACTCGCGGTCAAGCGCGTCGAACTGCCGGTCCAGCGCGCCGGGCTGCCGGTCCAGCGCGCCGGACCGCCCGTCCAGGGCGCCGGCCCGGCCGGTCGTGGTGGTGCTCATCGCGAACGTCCCCCGTGTCGTCGATCCAATCCCGGAGCCGGCTCAGTCGAGCTGGCGCATCACCTCGGCGGCGATCAGGTCGAGGTGGCCCAGGTCGGTGAGGTCGAGCAGCTGCAGATAGATGCGGGTCACCCCGGCCTCCTCCCGCCAGCGGCCGATGCGGTCCACCACCTCGGCCGGCGTGCCGGCGATGCCGTTGGCCCGCAGATCGTCGACGTCGCGGTTCAGCACCTTGGCGCGGCGCTGGAGCTCGGCCTCGTCGGCGCCCACGCAGACGGTCTGCGCGACCGACCGGACGATGCCCGCCGGGTCCCGGCCGATGCGCTCGCAGGCGGCGTCCACCCGGTCGAACTGTGCCCGGCAGGTCGGGATGTCGCGCAGCGAGACGTTGAACTCCTGGGCGAACCGGGCGGCGAGCCGCGGCGTCCGGACCGTGCCCTTGCCGCCGACGATGAGCGGCGGCCGCGGGCGCTGCACCGGTTTGGGCAGCGCCGGTGAATCGGTGATCCGGTAGTGGGCGCCCCGGTAGTCGAAGCGCTCGCCGCCGGGTGTGTCCCACAGCCCCGTGATGATCTCGAGCTGTTCGGTGAGCCTGTCGAACCGCTCGCCGAGCGGCGGGAAACGCAGGCCGGCGGCGTCGTGCTCGGTCTCGAACCAGCCGGCGCCGACGCCGAATTCGAGCCGGCCCCCGGACATCTCGTCGACCTGCGCCGCGATGATCGCGAGCGGGCCCGGCGCGCGGAACGTGGCGGCGCTCATCAGGACGCCGAGCCGGATGCGGGACGTCTCCCGGGCCAGCGCCGCGAGGGTGATCCAGGCGTCGCTCGGACCGGGCAGGCCGGCGCCGGGGCCGGTGTTGAGGTAGTGGTCGGATCGGAAGAACGCCGGGAAGCCCGCCTCCTCGGCGAACCGTGCCACGCGCGACAGGTCCTCGTGGCGAGCGCCCTCCTGCGGTTCGGTGAAGATGCGCAACTCCATGGCGGCCAAGCTAGCGACGACCGGCGGGAGGCACCGCAACATCTTTCGGCGCTCTGTCGAACAATCAGGCGACGGCGATGACGGCCAGGATCAGCAGCAGCAGCGCCGGCAGGGTGCCGAGAGCCAGGAGCAGCACGGGGAGGGCCAGGGAACCGGGCGGACCGGAAGAGGGCGGCGGGACCACGGCGGGCTCGGCCAGGTGACTCATGTCGGACAGCAGGACATCGGGATCCGCGGCGTAGCCGCAGCGCTGCGATCGGGTCAGTGGCGGGAACCGTTCGCTGTCGGGCCGCATGCCTCGCCCCCTCGGGAGTGGAGTCGGCGTGAGCCTAGGAGCGCGCCCGGGACCGCCCCACCGTTTCCGTCAGGGTTCTGTCAGGAGGGTTTGCGCCGTCTAGCTGACCTTGGGATGCCATGTCGCATTTGGGGATCCTATCGAATGGCCGTCACTGTCCGTGAAGTTCGAATGCCCTGCCGCGCTTTTCCGGATGACCACAGAGTCACCGCGGGTATCGCATCCCTATCGGCGCCTCGCGGTGACCGACGAATGACTGACAACCGGGGTGACATAGTTGCCCGGAAGGCAATAACATATCGACGTACTCGACAGAAAGGCGCTACGGGGGGACCATGAAACAGCACAGTCAGGTCGCTTATGCTGATCAACCCCGGCAAGCGAATCGGCCGCCCAGGGAGAGCGCGCCGACTTCCAAGTTCGATCATGTCGAAATCATCAGATGGCCCGAAGAATCCGCGCGGCGGGAGCGATGTCGCACCCGGGGGGTCCTCCGGCTGCTCGTGATCGCCCCGGGCTCCCAGCCGCCGGTCTGCACCGATCCGCGCGAGGACTGGGTCCGCGTCCCGGCCCCGCGCGAGGATGTGCGGCTGCGGGCCGCCGGCCTCCGCGCGCGGGCCGGAGCACACCAGATTCCCCAGCTCAACAACGATGGCGTGCTGTCCTTCCGGAGCCACTCCACGGCACTGTCGCCGAGCGAGGCTTCGCTACTTAAAATCCTTGTCCTGCGGTTCGGCCACCTCGTCGCCCGCGAGACGCTCACCACCGGACTGGCCGACGACGGGCAGCTGTGCAGCCGGAATTCTCTCGATCTGCACATCATGCGAATCCGTCGCCGGATCGCCCCGCTGGGTCTCGCGATCCGTACCGCATGGGGCCGCGGATACATCATGGAAGTGGACGAGGGAAACGATTCCCCGAGCGGGGAGTGAATGATCGAGAAAGTGCCACCGGTTAAGAACAGCCGGTGGCACTTTTTTGTGTGCGGTGACGCCATTGACGGACAACGGAGAAAACGCCGATGACAATCAGGGAAATGCGTAGTTGAGAAACACCGGGGAAACAGAAGGGAATCGCAATGAGGCTAATCACCCTCCGCATCGGGACGACAATAATCCGCGGAGGCGCCACTCCACCACGCGAGCAGGGTGTCGACATCGGACCCGATCGTGGTGAGCATGTCGCCGTCCGGGGCCAGCGCCCAGTCGAGCTGCAGACCGTGCACCAGACCGGCCAGGATCCTCGCGGCCTGCGCCGCCGACGGCGCGTTCGGCAGCGGAACCTTCTCCAGCAGCACCCGGAGCTCTTCGCGGTAGTCGTCGCGCAGCCGCGCCAGCGACGCCCGGAGGTCGGGGTCGACCAGGTCGGCGCCGAGCTGGGACAGGTGGTTCGCGGTCGCCGAGGGGTCGCCCCCGCCGGCCAGCGCGGCGAGCGCGGCCGCCGCGATCGACCGCACCGGGTCGGTCTCGGCGTCCGCGGCGGCCCGCATCCGGGTCAGCAGGTCGTCCTTCGCCACCGCCGTCATGGCCAGCAGCAGCGCCTGCTTGGACCCGAACCGCATGGCCACCGTCGCGGTCGCGACGCCCGCCAGCTCGGCCACGTCGGCCATCGTGAAGCGGGGCCCCTTGCGGCCCAGCGCGTCGGCCGCCGCGTCCATGAGGGCGGCGTCGGAGACTTTCCTGGGTCGCGGCACGGAGTTATTGAACCACCAATCAGAAACCCTGTCCAGATCACTCCAGCGAGATCAGCCCAGCGGGCGGCGCTCCAGCCCCTTGCCGGTCCGCCACGCCTGCACGACCAGCCCCTCCGACCGCGAGATGGAGTTGAGGACGACCTCGTTCATGTCGACGCGGAAGACCCCGGACGGCTCCCCCGGGCGCGCCGGGTCGGGCACCTCGATCGCGCGGCCGCTCATCCGCGCGTCGCCCGCCCACGCGGCCGGGTCGCCGGGGACGTCGTCGCTCGCGCTGCTCAGCGCCACGCGCGGATCACGGCGCAGGTCGGCCACCTTCAGCGACCTGCCCATCATCCCCATCACCACGTCCCCGCCGGTGAAGCGCGCCTCCACCACGCTGATCCGCGGGGCGCCGTCCCGCCGCAGGGTGGCCATGAACTTGTGGTCGTGCGCCTCGAAGAGCTCCCGCACCCGCGCGGCGAACTCCGGTTCGTCCTTCTCGATCTCGGCCCATCTGCTCATGGCAGCAGAGTGTGCCAGCCGCGTCCGATGACCGGAAAATGCCTGGTCAGAGCCGGCTGCCGGGGCGCCGGCTCCCCTCGTACCGATGGCCTTTGAATTTGATCTTGGCCGATGCGCCCGGAATGAAAGGACACAATCGGATACCGAACTCCGACGTTGATCATCGTCAATGGCTAGTCTCTCGCCAAAGTCCGTACCCACAGGACGGGGTGAACACGATGCGTGCACCAAGGACGGCCATCGCCGCCGGTGTCATCGCGGCGCTGACGATCGGCGTGGCAGGCTGCGCGGAGAGCGACCGGGACAACGGCGAGGACCAGGGCAACGCCTCCGGCGGGACCTTCGTCTTCGCGGGCGCCGGCGATCCGAAGAACTTCGACCCGATCTTCAACGACGACGGGGAGTCGTTCCGGCCGATCCGGCAGATGTACGAGACGCTCGTCACCCACAAGCCCGGCACCGCCGAGCTGACCGGCGGCCTGGCCGAGAGCTGGTCCAACGACCCGACCGGCAAGGTCTGGACGTTCAAGCTGCGCCAGGGGGTGAAGTTCCACGACGGCACGGCCCTGGACGCCACCGCGGTCTGCGCGAACTTCGACCGCTGGTACAACATGAAGGGCGAGGCCGCCCAGTCCCAGATGATCTACTACGCCGACGTCTTCGGCGGGTTCGCCGGCAGCCCGGACGCCGTCTACGACAACTGCAAGGCGCAGGACGCCTCCACCGCGGTCGTGACGATGACGAAGTACAAGGGCGCGTTCCCGGGCGCGTTCGCGCTCACCGCGTTCTCGATCGCGAGCCCGGCGGCGATCAAGCAGTACGACGCCGACACGGTGACCCAGAACGGCGACTCCTTCTCCTACAGCGCGTTCGCGACCGAGCACCCGACCGGCACCGGCGCGTTCACCTACGGCGGCTGGAACAAGGCGACCGGCGAGATCACGCTGAACCGCAACGCCGACTACTGGGGCGAGAAGGCCAAGGTCGACAAGGTGATCATCAAGGTCATCAAGGACGAGAACACCCGCAAGCAGGAGCTGCGCGCCGGCACCGTCCAGGCGATCGACTTCCCGGCCCCGGCCGACCGCAAGGCGCTGGCCGACGAGGGCTACGAGGTGCTCGAGCGCCCCGCCTTCAACATCCTCTACCTGGGCATCAACCAGAAGAACAACCCCAAGCTCAAAGACCTTCGGGTACGCCAGGCGATCGCCTACGCGCTGAACCGGGCGCAGCTGGTGCAGACGAAGGGGCCCGGCGGCTCGGTCGTCGCCGACCAGTTCCTGCCGGACACCGTGCTCGGCTACGCGCCGGACGTGCAGAAGTACGACTACAGCGTGGACAAGGCCAAGGCGCTGCTCTCCGAGGCCGGCGCGACCGGGCTGACGCTGAACTTCTACTACCCGACCGAGGTGTCCCGGCCGTACATGCCGAACCCGCAGGAGATCTTCACGGTGCTCGCGAACGACCTGCAGGCGGCCGGCATCAAGGTGAACGGCGTGCCCCGGCCGTGGAACGGCGGCTTCAAGGACGACGTGCAGCAGTTCGGCAAGCAGGACCTGCACATCCTCGGCTGGACCGGCGACTACAACGACCCGGGCAACTTCGTCGGCACCTTCTTCGGCCGGCCCAAGGTCGAGTTCGGCGACGACGCGATGACCGAGATGTTCACCGCCATCGGCAAGGCCGACGCCACCGTCGACCAGGCCGCCAAGCGGACCGCCTTCGAGCAGGTCAACCGGGACCTCGCCGCGAAGTGGCTGCCCGCCGTGCCGATCTGGCACGCCCCGCCCGCCATCGTGACCACGAAGGAGGTCGAGGGACTGGTGCCGAGCCCGCTCACCGCCGAGGAGTTCGACACCGTCTCGATCACCAAGTAACCCCATGGTGAGAGTCGTCTCGCGCCGCCTGGTCCAGCTCTCCGTCACCCTGATCGCCCTGATGACCCTGGTGTTCTTCTGGCTGCGCAGCCTGCCCGGCGGGCCGGTCGACGCGCTGCTGGGCGAGCGCGCGACCCCGCAGACCCGCGAGGCGCTCATCCGGGCCCTCGGCTACGACCAGCCGATCCACGTGCAGTACGGGCACTTCCTCAAGAATGTGGTGACGGGCAACTTCGGCAACTCCATCCGTACCGGGGAGCCCGTCACCGACGTGATCAGCCGGGCCTTCCCGGCGACGATCGAACTGGCCCTGGCGGCGATCATCATCGCCGTCGGGCTGGGGATCCCGCTCGGCTACCTGGCGGCCCGGCACCGCGGCCGGCTGCTCGACAACGCCACCATCGTGGTCACCCTGATCGGCATCTCCATTCCGATCTTCTTCCTCGGCTACCTGCTCAAGGACTGGCTCACCCAGGGCGTCCACCTGTTCCCGCCGTCCGGGCGGATCAGCACCGGCGCCGACAACACCGACGTGACCGGCTTCTTCGTGCTCGACGGGATCCTGACCCGGGAGTGGGACGCCTCCGCCGACGCGCTGTGGCATCTGGTGCTGCCGGCCGTCACGCTCGCCACGATCCCGCTGGCGATCATCGTGCGGATCACCCGGGCGAGCGTGCTGGACGTCCTCGACGAGGACTACATCCGCACCGCCGACGCGAAGGGCCTGCGCAACGCCACCATCCGCAAGCGGCACGTGCTGCGCAACGGCCTGCTGCCGGTGGTCACCACGATCGGCCTGCAGACCGGGGCGCTGCTGGCCGGCGCGGTGCTGACCGAGAAGGTCTACAACTGGGGCGGCCTCGGCACGCTGATCACCGACTCGATCAGCGGCAGCCGGGACTATCCGGTGCTGCAGGCGCTGATCCTGCTCGCCGCCGTCGTCTTCATCGTGGTCAACCTGGTGGTCGACCTGTCGTACGCGTTCATCGACCCGAGGGTGCGTGTCCAATGAGCACCCTCGCCGAACACAAGCGCCGGCGCATCGACGAGCTCACCGCGCGGACCGCCGAGGCGGGCGGGGTCAGCCTGCTCCGCGACGCCGGCCGGCGGCTGCTGCGCGACCCCACGGCGATCGCCGGCGCCGTCATCATCCTGCTCTTCCTGATCGTCGCGATCTTCGCGCCGCTGGTGGCGCCGCACGACCCGGTGCAGCGGTTCCCGGAGCTGACGAAGGATCTGACCGTCGACTCGGTGCCGGGCGCCACGGCCGGGCACCCGCTCGGCAGCGACCCGCTGGGCCGCGACTTCGCCTCCCGGATGATCTACGGCGCCCGGCAGACGCTCTTCGTCGGCGTCCTGGCCACCCTCATCGGCCTGCTGTTCGGGGTGCTGCTCGGCGCGATCGCGGGCGCTGTCGGCGGCTGGGTGGACGTACTGATCATGCGGGTCACCGACGTGATGCTGGCGCTGCCCAGCCTGCTGCTGGCGATCACGCTGGTCGCGCTGGCCAGCGAGTCCACCCAGTGGACGGTGATCATCGCGGTCGCGGTGGTGAACGTGCCGATCTTCGCCCGGCTGCTGCGCGGGTCGATGCTGGCGCAACGGGAGAGCGACCACGTGCTCGCGGCCCGCGCGCTGGGTGTGAAGCGGCGGCACATCGTGACCCGGCACATGCTGCCGAACTCGCTGACCGCCGTCATCGTGCAGGCCACCCTCACCTTCGCGGTGGCGATCCTGGACGCGGCCGCGCTGTCCTTCCTCGGCCTCGGCGACCCGGACATCAACCGGGCCGAATGGGGCCTGATGCTGGGCGTCGACGGCGTCCGCTACCTCGAGGTCCGCCCCGAGCTGGCCTACTACCCGGCCGTGGCGATCATCGTGGTGGCGCTCGGCTTCACCCTGCTCGGCGAAGGCATGCGCGAGGCGCTCGACCCGAAGAACCGGCGGTGATCCCGATGCCCCTTCTCGACGTCCGCGACCTCTCCGTCGTCTTCCAGCGCCGGGGCGCCGCGCCCTTCACCGCGGTGGACGGCGTCAGCTTCACCGTGGAGCCCGGCCAGACGGTCGGGCTGGTCGGCGAGTCCGGCTGCGGCAAGTCGGTGACCAGCCTGGCGATCATGGGGCTGCTCCCCCGCCGCGGCAACCGGGTCACCGGCGAGATCCTCTTCGAGGAGGCCGATCTGCTCCAGCTGCGGCCGCAGGATCTGCGGGATCGGCGCGGCCGGGACATCGGCATGATCTTCCAGGACCCCCTGTCGTCGCTCAACCCGGTCATCCCGCTCGGCCTCCAGGTCGCCGAGGTCCTCGAACGCCACCGGGGCCGCACCCGGCAGGCGGCGTTGCGCGAGGCCGCCGGCCTGCTCGACGCGGTCGGCATCCCCGACCCGGGACGGCGGCTCAAGGAGTTCCCGCACCAGCTCTCCGGCGGCATGCGGCAACGGGCGCTGATCGCCATCGCGCTGGCCTGCCGGCCCCGGCTGCTGATCGCCGACGAGCCGACCACGGCCCTCGACGTGACCATCCAGGCGCAGATCCTCACGCTCCTCAAGGACCTGGTCGACCGGTCCGGCACGGCCCTCGTGATGATCACTCACGACCTCGGCGTGGTGGCGGGACTCTGCGACACCGTCAACGTCCTCTACGCCGGCAAGGTGGTCGAGCGCGCCGTCCGCCACGATCTGTTCGCCGAGCCGCGCCACCCGTACACATATGGTCTTCTGCAGTCGGTCCCTCGCCTGGATGCCGATCGCGGCGGGCGTCTGCACCAGATCCGCGGCTCGGTCAGCGACAACATTCCCTGGTCGGAGGGGTGCGCCTTCGCCCCGCGCTGCGACCGGGTGATCGACGACTGCATCGGCGGGACGGTCCCGCTCGTCGCCACCCGCCGCCGCGACGGCGCGCTGCGGTGCACCAACCCCGTGCCTCAGGAGGTGCCCGCGTGACGCTCGTCGAGATCGACGACCTGAAGGTCCACTTCCCGATCAAAAGCGGACTGCTCTTCGACCGGACGCTCGGTTACGTCTATGCCGTCGACGGCGTCTCCCTGACCATCCGGCGCGGCGAGACCTACGGCCTGGTCGGCGAGTCCGGCTGCGGCAAGTCGACGCTGGGCCGCGGGCTGCTGCGCCTGGTCGAGCCGACCGGCGGAAGGATCATCTTCGACGGCACCGACGTCCGCGCGCTCAAGGGCGAACAGATGCGGCTGTTCCGGCAACGCATCCAGATGGTCTTCCAGGACCCGATGTCCAGCCTCGATCCCCGCCAGTCGGTGGAGTCCCTGCTCCTCGAGGGTCTCCGGGCCCACAACCTTCATAAGGACAAGGCGGGGGTACGAGCGAAGCTCCGGTCCACGCTCGACGCGGTGGGCCTGCCCGCCTCGGCGCTGTCGAAGTACCCGCACGAGTTCTCCGGCGGCCAGCGCCAGCGGATCGGCATCGCTCGCGCCCTGGTCCTCGGCCCCGAACTGATCGTGGCCGACGAGCCGGTGTCCGCCCTCGACGTGTCGATCCAGGCCCAGGTCGTCAACCTCCTCGGCGACCTGCAGGAGTCGCTCGGGCTGACCTACCTCGTGATCGCGCACGACCTCGCGGTGGTCCGGCACATCTCGGACACCATCGGCGTGATGTACCTGGGGGCGCTGGTCGAGGAGGCGGACGGCGACCTGCTGTACTCGCGGCCGCTGCACCCGTACACGAAGGCCCTGCTCTCCGCCGTGCCCATCCCCGACCCGTACGTGGAGGATCAGCGCGAACGCATCCTGCTGGCCGGCGATCTGCCGTCGCCCGCGGCGCCGCCGAGCGGATGCCGGTTCCGTACCCGGTGTCCCTGGTCGCAGAGCCGCTGTGAATCGGAACGCCCGCCGCTGCGGGTGTTCGACGACTCGGGGCAGCGGGTGGCCTGCCACTTCGCCGAGGAGATCCTGGACGGGTCGCTGGCGATGCACGCGGTGCGGGCGGAGATCGTCCGGCCGGGTTCCGAGGCGGCGCCGGACGTCGGCGACGGGCTGATCCAGACCCCCTAAGTGGACGGTCAGGGTTCTGCGGGGGTCGCGACCCGGATGTCCGGATCCCGTCACCCCGGCAGGGTGATCGTCATGAAGATCTTCTTGTTCCCGATCGTCGCCGCGCTCGCCGCCGTCACGGTCGCGTCGCCGGTCGCGGCCGCTCCTCCTGCTGCTGTCGTCTGTGCCGGCGATGGGATCGACGCGGCCGGCATGCGTCAGGCGATGGCCGGGCTGCCGAACGCCGAGGCCACCGCGGCGCAGGTACGGGTCACGACGGCGAAGGGCTGCTGGACGGGCACGTCCGGGGTCGCCGACCTGCGCACCGGAGCGCCGGTCCCGGCGGACGCGCGGTTCCGGGTCGGCAGTGTCACGAAGGTCTTCACCGCCACCGTCGTCCTCCAGCTCGCCGCCGAGGGCCGGCTCAGCCTCGACGACTCCGTCCGCACTCACCTGCCCCGGCTGCTGCCCGCCGAGTACGCCGGCGTGACCGTCCGGCAGCTGCTGAACCACACCAGCGGCCTGCCCAGCCCTGCCCTGCCGGACGACATCGAATGGGCGCTGGCACACCGCTACGACGTCTGGACGCCGGAACGGATCGTCCGGCTGGCGCTGCGCAACCCGCGCGAGTTCGCGCCCGGCGACGAGCAGCACTACACGAACATGGGCTACATCGTCGCCGGCCGGTTGATCGAGAAGGTCACCGGGCATGCGTACGCCACCGAGATCCAGCGCCGGATCGCCGGCCCGCTGCGGCTGCGCGACACGTACGTGCCCGGCGCCGACCCGACGATCCGCGGACCGCACGCGCACGGATACCAGACCGTCGGCGGGACGCTCGTCGACGTGACGAACTGGAGCCAGACCCTCACCCCGGCCGCCGGCGACATCATCTCCACCCTGGCCGACCTGGACACCTTCACGGCCGCGCTCTTCGCCGGCCGACTACTGCCCGCCGCCCAGCTCGACGAGATGTTCACGCTGCCGCCGGTACCCGGTGCCACCCACAGCGCCGGCCTCGAGGCGACCACGCTGCCGACCGGCGAGGTCCTGTGGGCGAAGTCCGGAGCCCGGTACGGCTATTCCAGCGCGATCGGCGGCAGCCGCGACGGCAGCTTCCGCCTCGTCTACTCGGTGAACTCAACCGACGCCAAGGGCTCGGGGCAGATGACCGTCGCGGACGGCATCATCTACGCCGCGCTGGGCATGCGCTGACCCCTTTCGGGGTAGATGGGTTTCGATGGCTCGGCTCGTGGTCGCCCGCTGCGCCCGCCTGCTGCTGCTGATCGGCCTGGTCGCCGGCGCGTACTTCGCGCTGAGCGCCCTGGATCAGCCGGCAGCGCGGGCCGGCGAGGGCACCCCACTGACGGAGGTCGCCTCCGACGCCGTTCCCGAGGTCGCTTCCGAGGTCTCCGATTCCACTCGCAAGGTCGTTCCCGCCGAGCCCACGGCGCGCACGGAGTCGCCGAAGCCCTCGGCACGCAAAGCGTCGCCCGAAGCCTCACCGCGCAAAGGTGAGTCCGCGAAGGCCGTGGCGCGCAAGGTGAAGCCCTCGAAGCCCAAGCTCCAGCGCGTCGCACCCAAGGCAGTCGGCCACAAGATGCGCACCACGTCGCGAAAGGTCACGCACACCGAGAAGACCACTCGCCGCACCGTCACCGCCACGGCGAAGTCGCTCCCTGCCGCACCCGAGCTGCCGGATCCGAAGCCGCAGGACATCGTGGCATCCCTTCCCGAGGCGCCCGTCGACGCGGTGGTGTCACACCTCGCCGAACAGATGGCATCGCCGCCGAAAGCACCATCGGCCGCATCCCTACCGGCATTCCTCACCGAACCACTGGCACTGCCCGAGATCCGCAGCCCGGCGATCCCCACGCCAACCACGCCCGAGATCCGCGGCCCGGCGATCCCCACGCCGCCCGAGATCCGCGAGCCGGCGGCCACATCAGCCACGCTGCCCCAGGTCCGTGGCCTGGCGACCGCAGCCCTCAACCCGCGACTCGCGCTCCTCCTCTCTTCCACACCCGACATTTCGGATAAATCCGTTATGCCGGTAAACTCGCATGCGACGTCCTCGCACGCGACCCCCTCCCGCACGCCGCATCCCCGGACGCCACCACCTCCGGGCGAGCAATCCGCCGGCGCCGGCCATCTCCGCGACGCCGGCAGTGGCGCCTCTCCCCCGCTCGGCACCGTCCCGAGTTCCTGGTGGCCCGACATCCCGGCCACCTCCGCCGCCCTGCCCGCGAATGCGAGCAGCTCCGGACGCACGGTCCGGTACAGCGGCCCTCCCAGCTGAAGTACGCGGTTCGAGATCGGGCCGTCGCCGGTGTACCGACCCGGCGACCGGCCCGCCGGCCCCACAATCCGCATCGGTCCTCGAGGCCGGATCAGGGCCGGCGATCCCACCGCGAAGCTTCGAATCTGGCTGGGAGGCCATCGTGATCCGCATTCTGCTCGTCGAACCCATGAATCTGCTGCGCGGCGCTCTGGCCGCTACTTTGTCGTTGGAGGAGGACTTCGCCGTGGCGGGCGAAGCCGGCTGTCTCGCCGAGGCGGCCGTCATGGCCCGTGCCGTGCCGCCGCCGGATGTCGCGATCGTCAACGCGGGGCTGATGGCCGGCGATGGTCTTGAGCTGTTCCGCCGGTACTGCGTGGAGCATCCGGCCTGCGCCACGCTGGCGGTGGCCTGCCCGGATACGGCGCCTCAGCTGCGCCGCGCGCTGGACGGCTCGCGGGAGAGGGAGACGCCGAGCGGCGTGATCGGTACGCAGGCCGCGCCCGCTGAGCTGGTGCACGCCGTCCGCCGCCTGGCCCGGGGCGAACGCGTCATCGACGCCGGGCTGGCGGTCGCCATGGTGGCCGCGCCGCGCAGCCCGCTGTCCGAGCGGGAGCGGGACGTGCTGAGCGTCGCCGCGTCCGGGATGCCGTCGGCCGAGGTCGCCGCGACGTTGCATCTCACGGCCGGGACGGTGCGCAACTACATCTCGGTGATCCTCCGCAAGACCGGCGCCCGCAACCGGCTGGAGGCGGTCCGGGTGGCGGAGGACGCGGGCTGGCTCCTGTGACACGTGTCAGGCCGATCGATGACAGCGCTCACTGCAACCGATCTCCGCGAACGAAGAAGGTCGATGAGAGGAACCGACGAAGGAGGAAACGATGACACACCGGCAACGTCTCTCGACCATCCTCATCGCGCTGATCACCGCGCTCGGCCTGGCCGCCGCCGCGCCCGGCACCGCCACGGCCGCTCCCGTCACGCAAGCGGCCGCGGGCATCCTGAACATCCCGATAACCGGTGCGACCGAGGACGCCGGCACGTTCGCCGGCACCTTCACGCCGGAGAGCTTCGCGGCGCGGGACGGCGGCCTGGTCGCCGTCGGCACCCTGACCGGCACGCTCACCGACGCGGCCGGCGACACCGTCGGCACGGTGAGCCAGCCGGTGGCCATGCCGGTCGCCGTGGCCCAGGCCACCTGCCGGATCCTCGACCTGACACTCGGCCCGCTGCACCTGGACCTGCTCGGCCTGGTCGTGGACCTGAACCGGGTGCATCTCACGATCACCGCCGAGTCGGCGCCCGGCAATCTGCTCGGCAACCTGCTCTGCGCGATCACCCACCTGCTCGACCAGAACCCGGGTGCGGGCGCCCTGGCCGCGCTACTGAACGCCCTGCTCCGACTTCTGAACTAAAGAGAAGCGGACTTCTGAGCCAGGACAGAAGCGAACCGGGTCCCGATGCGCTCGTGCGCCTCGGGGCTCGGGTGCAGACCGTCGAGCAGTGGCAGCTCGGCGGCGTCCTCCGGCCCGTACAGATGAAGGCCGTCCAGATAGTGGAGGTTCTCGTCGGCCGCCCGGCGCTCGGCCAGCGACCGCAGCTCGCGCCGGATGACCTGCAGCGTCAGCCGTCCCAGCGCCACGTCGCCGGGGGTGCCGGTCGCGGTGAAACGCACCTGGCCCGTGCCGATCGAGGCCGGGTCGATCGCCCCCGGTCCGGGCGTCTCCTCATGGATGCCGCAGAAGATCGGAGAGATCAAGATCAGGGGTACGCCGGGATGACCGTCCCGGATCGTGTCGAGGAAGCCGTGCACGGCCGGCACGAACGCACGGAGCCGCATGGCGTCGAGATTCACCACGTTGATGCCGAGCTTCACGCTGATGTAGTCGGCCGGCCCGTCCCGGATCACCCGGGCCACGAACGGATCGACCATGGCGCTGCCACCGAACCCGAGGTTCCGCAGCTCGACACCGGCCCGGCGGGCGGCGACGGCGGGCCAGATCCCGCTCGGCGCGAGCGCGTTCGAGCCGTGGCTGATCGAACTGCCGTGGTGCACCCAGAGCGGCAGCGTCACATCGTCCGGCTCGATCGGGGCGTCGGCCCGCAGATCGGCCACCTCGACGCTCTCGTTGTGCGGCAGCCAGATCTCGATCCGCCGCCGGCCGGCCGGCAGCCCGGTGATCGTGGTGGTGTGCGGCTCGCCGGGATGGAACGTGCTCGCGCCGGTGGCGAGGTCGACCTCGATCCGGTCGCCGCCGCCGAGCACGTCACGAAGCACCAGCTCACCGTCGGCGTAGACGTCGATGCGCCCGCGCGGCCGGTCGGCGCCCGGGTAGGCGACCCGGGTCGGATGGGTCACCAGTTCCACCGTGGTCGCCGTCGTGCGAAAGGCGATGCGTACGCCGGAGGGCTGGCTCTCCATCGCGAGAAGTTGCCCGTCCGGGAACTGCTCACGCACCCATGCGGGCAGCCGGTGCGGCCGGACGCCTCGGGGGGTGACCTCGAGTTCGGCGGCGCCGCGGATGTGGTCGGCTACGGCGTACACAAGAAATCTCTTCTCTCTATGCCCAGGAACGGAAGACGGTGTCGAGGGCGTCCAGCGCACGCCCCCAGGAGATGTCGGTGGAGGGCTCGCGATGGCCGAAGCTGCCGTTGGCCTCGAGCGCCAGGAAGCCGTTGACGGTGGCGGCGAGCAGACGGGTGGCGTGCACGAGCTCGGATTCCGGCAGGTGGTATCCCCGCAGCATCGCGAGGGTGAGCGCGGCGACCCGGCCGGCCGATGCCGAACGGACGGTCGACGCCGCGGCCGGGCGCAGCAGCACGGCCCAGCGTCCGGGGAACGCGCCGGCGTAGTCGCGGTGCGCCTCGGCCAGGGCGACGAGCGCGTCCCGCCCGGAGCGGCCGCCGATGCCCTCCGCGATCCGATCGGCGAGCTCGCCGAGGGCCAGCTCGTGGACACCGTCGAGCAGCGCGGCCCGGTCCCGGACGTGCGAGTAGAGGCTGGCGGTCTGCACCCCGAACCCGCGGGCCAGCGCGGACAGGGTGATCGCGTCGACGCCCTCCCGGTCGGCCAGGTCGGCCGCCGCCGCGACGACCACGGCCGGGGTCAGGTTCGCTCGTGCCATGCTCCCGAGACTACATACCTTAGGCTGAAACCTAAAGGGTTTAGGTAGCTCATGTCGGTCCCGCGGGGGCCGACCCTAGGGCCATGTCGCTTCCGGTGCTGGTTTCTCCGTACGGCCCGCACGCCCAGCTCGCGCTGCACGTGCACGACCTCACCATCCGGGGTCACCACACGGAGACGCTGCTCGCCGCGGACGAGGCCGAGGCGATCACCCTGATGCTCGGCGACCGGCGCACGCACCGGGTCAGCCGGCTGGGCCGGATGTACGCCCTGAGCGCGCTCGGCCGGCTCGACGAGGCCCTGCGCATCGCCGAGGACCTGATCGCCGACCAGAGCGAGCTGGGCGGCCCGAAGGCGACCGACGCCAAGATCCTGGCGGACACCGCCGAGGTGCTGATCCATCTCGGTCGCATCGACGACGGCCTGCACTACGTGGCGCGGGCCATGGCGCTGCTCGACGTGGCGCCGCGCAAGGGCCTGCGGTACTTCTCCGCGATGGCCTCGCTGGCCGAGGCCGCGCGCGGCGCCGAGCTGTTCGAGCTCGCCGACGAGGCCATGCGCCGGTCGATCGCGTCGTTCGAGAACCCGGATGACCTCTATCGGTCGGCCGCCGAGCTGACCCACACCGAGCTGTGGCTCGAGTGGGCGCTCCGGCTGGAACAGGTGGGCCGCGCCGAGGAGGCGGTCGCCCTGATCGCCAAGAGCGCGACGGTGCTGAACTTCTGGATCGGACAGGGCATCGACTCCCCGCTCAGCGCCGCGTTGCTCGCCGTCTGTCATGCCAAATCCGCCCGGTACGAGGAGACGATCGCCCTCGCCGAGGAACTGCTCCCGACGATGCGGGCGGCCGGTCAGCACCACGAGGCCCGGCTGCTGCACCTGGCGCACGGCCTGGCGCTGCGGGCCGGCGGCGCGTGGCGGGCCGCCCGCCGCGAGTTCCGGGCCGGCCTCGAACTCGCCGTGCTGCGATCGCAGCGGCTGCTGTTCCAGTACGAGCTGGCGATCACCGCGGTGCGCGAGCTCCCGGACGAGGCCACCCAGCTCGTGCTGGACTCGCTGCACGGGCAGGTCGAGGCGCTCTGGCAGCTGCGGCTGGACCGGCGCACCATGCTGCGGCAGGCGTACCGCCGGGTGGAGCTGGAGGCGGCCCGGACCAGCGCCGACCAGGCCGCCGCCTCGGACGCGCTGACCGGGCTCGGCAACCGGCGGATGTTCGACCGCCGCATCGACACCGTCGTCGCCGGCGGCTCCCTGCTGCTCATCGACGTCGACCACTTCAAGGACATCAACGACCGCTACTCGCACGGCGTCGGCGACCGGGTCCTCGGCGAGATCGCCGGCGTGCTGCGCGCGCACTGCCGGCACGGCGAGGTGGCGATCCGGTTCGGCGGCGACGAGTTCGCCATGTTCCTGAACACCGGCGAGGAGGAGGCCCGGCAGATCGCCGAGCGCATCCGCCGGGTGATCCAGGCCCGCGACTGGAGCGCCATCGTGCCGGGCCTCACCGTGACCCTCAGCATGGGCCTGGCCGCGTGCCGGGCCGGCGAGCCGGGCCGCGACCTGTACGACCGCGCCGACGCGCACCTCTACGTCGCGAAACGATCGGGCCGCAACCGGCTGGCCGCGGTGTCCTGAAACTCCCTCGCATCCGGTTACCGGCTCGTACGGTGAGGAGGTGATCAGGGACCTCAGCGTGCGCGTCAAGATCCTCGCTGCGATCGGCGTCGCCACCCTCGTGGCGCTCGTCGTCGGTCTGGTCACTCTCGTGGCGCTGAACAAGGCCGCCGACTCGGCGCAGGCGATCTACGACAACAACGTCGTCAACGTCGACCAGGTGGGCCGGATCCGCGCGGCCATCACGCAGACCCGGCTCGACGTCGCCACCGCAGCGATCGCGCCCGACGACGCGACCAGCGAGAAGTACGACAAGGCGCATGACGCCGACATCGAGGCCGTCGACGACGCCATCTTCAACTACCGCGACGGCACGTTCGCCGGCGACCCCGCCGTGCTGGCCGAGCTGGAACAGCTCTGGCAGGACTATCAGAACGTCGTGGAGGAACGGCAGGCGGACGCCGCCACCGCCAACGACTACGACACCTGGACCACGGTCAACGAGCAGGAGATCGCGCCCATCGTCACGAAGATGATGGCGGCCGTCGACGCCCTGACCGAGGCGGAGGCGGCGGACGCGTCGACGAACGTCACCTCGGCCCAGTCGAAGTCCTCGTCGTCGCGGACACTGTCGATAGTCCTGCTCACCGCCGGGCTGGTGCTCGCGCTGGCCATCGGTGTCGTGGTGGCGACGGCCATCGTACGCTCGCTGTCTCGCGTCAAAACGGTGTGCGAGGCCCTGGCCCAGGGCGATCTCACCCGCACCAGTGGCCTGACCGGCGCCGACGAGCCCGGTCAGATGGGCCGGGCGCTCGACGCCGCGATGGTCCGGCTGCGCGGCACGGTCGCCACCATCGACGGCTCCGCCTCCTCGCTGGCCGCCGCCACCGAGCAGATGACCGGCGTCTCCGCGCAGATCGCCGCCTCCGCCGAGCGCACCTCCGGCGAGGCGCAGCACGTGTCGGCCGCCGCCGAGGAGGTCTCCCGCAGCGTCAGCACGGTCTCGGCCGGCGGCGACGAGATGGGCACCTCGATCCGGGAGATCTCGCAGAACGCGACCGAGGCCGCCCAGGTGGCCGGCGAGGCGGTACGGCTGGCGTCGACGACCTCGCACACCATGGGCAAGCTCGGCGAGTCGTCGGCGGAGATCGGCAACGTCATCAAGGTGATCACCGCGATCGCCGAGCAGACCAACCTGCTCGCGCTGAACGCCACCATCGAGGCGGCCCGCGCCGGCGAGCTCGGCAAGGGCTTCGCCGTGGTCGCCTCCGAGGTGAAGGACCTCGCCCAGGAGACGGCCCGGGCCACCGAGGACATCTCCCGCCGGGTCGAGACGATCCAGGCCGACACCTCCGGCGCCATCACCGCGATCGAGGAGATCTCCCGCGTCATCGCGCGGATCAGCGACTTCCAGACCACGATCGCCTCGGCCGTCGAGGAGCAGACCGCCACCACCGCCGAGATGAACCGCAGCGTCGCCGAGGCGGCCGGCGGCACCTCCGACATCGCCCGCACCATCGTCGGCGTCGCCGAAGCCGCCCGCGTCACCAGCGAGGGCGCCGCCCGCTCCCAGGAGGCCACCGGCGAACTGGCCCGCCTCTCCACCGAACTGAGCGGCCTGGTCGCGACGTTCCGCTACTGACAGCCCCCTACGATGGCGGCCCATCGTCGTACATCTCTGAACTGAGGCCGGGCGTCCGATCATCCGATTGAGAGGATCTCGTCGTCGCGGGAGCCTCGGCTCATGCCGGACGAGCTGACCATCACGGGTCCCATCGTGCTGATCCGGATGAGGGCGCTCGTCCTTCAGCGGGCGACCCGGGTTCCCGCGACCCCGGCGCAGGAAGGCCTGGTCGTTGCGGCGACCGGGGGTGGCACGGCTGAGGGCATGGCCTGGACGGCCGAGGAGTTCGCCCTCGAACGGGCGAACGTCAAGGCGGAGCTGACCGGGATCTGCCGGCAGGCCCTCGGCTCCGGTGACGTGGAGGTGTCCGAACTGACCGTGCGGTCCGGCTCCCTCGAGGTGGTCATCGTGATCGCCGCGACGATCAAGCTGGTGCAGGACTTCGGGTCGCTGGCGCAGGGCATCCGGGAGATCTCACGGCTGGTGCCCGGTCCGGTCGCCCGGTACGTGCGCAACGTCAGCTCGGCCGCCCTCGGCAGCGGCTTCACGGCGGAGATGGGGCCGGCGCGCGTCGAGATGCAGGAGGGCATGCTGTCGGCGCGGCAGATGCCGCCGAGCCGGACCGGCAACCGCCGCCGGCGCGACCGGCCGCCCACGCGAAGATCGGCGGCCGAGCCGGAGAGGGCCGCGCGGGAGAAAGCTGAGCCGGAGAGAGCTGAGCGGGAGAGGGCTGAGCGGGAGAGGGCTGAGCCGGGGAGGGCTGAGCCGGAGAGGGCCGGGACGCTGGAGCCCGGGAGCCGGTTGCTCGCGTATCTGCTGATCAGCCATGCCCTGCTCACCATCGCCCTGATCGCGACGGCCCTGATCGTGGCGACCCGACCCTGAGCGCCATCACCGCGCCCGCGACGGCTCCTCCGCCGCCGCCCGCCTCACCAGCAGCGACAGCGGCGCGGCCAGCAGGGCCACGGCGGCGGCCGCGAGGAAGGCGGCGCCCGGCGCGCCGGTGAGGTCGATCAGCTGGCCCGCGGCGGCGGACCCCAGCGCATAGCCGGCCCACGTCGACGCGCCCATCCAGGCGAACGCCTCGGTGCGGAAACGTTCCGGGGCGGCCTCGCCGAGGACCACCTGGATCAGCGTGTCCTGCGGCCCGGTCACCGCGCCCGCCGCGAGCAGCAGCAGGGCCAGGACGAGCAGGGCCGGCGCCCAGCCGGCGGCGGCCGAGGCGAGCGGAGCCGGGGCCCAGCCGGCGGCGGCCGGGGCGAGCGGAGCCGGGGCCCAACCGGCGGCGGCCGGGGCGAGCAGGGCCGGGGCCCAGCCGGCGGCGGCGAGGACGAGCGCCGCCGCGAGGTGGGTGACGGCCAGTTGCGGGCCGGGCGCGCCGCGGCGGCTGCGGCTGCCGTAGATCAGGGCGCTGACCACCGAGCCGACGCTGAGCGCGGCGATGAGTACGCCGGACGCGTGCGGGGAGCCGGCGGCGGTGGCCGAGGCCGGTCCGCCGACCATCACGGTGCCGAAGGTGAACGCGCTCAGGACGATCACGGCGAGGATGAGGCGTACCTGGCCGGTCGCGAGCGGGCCCAGGTAGTCGCGGCGTAGGCCGGTGCGGGCCGGCGGGCGGCGCCGCAGGCTGGGCGTGGCGACGAGCAGCAGCACCCCGGTCGTCAGGATCGCCGCGACCACGGCCAGCACCACGATCGGGCCGGTGACCAGGAGCAGGGCGGAGACGAGTACGGGACCGCCGACGTACAGGGCCTCGTTGAGCACGCCGTCCAGGGCGAACGCGGTCGGCAGGCGCCCGGCGTCGACCACGGCGAGCAGCAGCGTGAGCGTCAGCATCGGCGGGGCCAGCCGCGTCGTGACGATGGCGAGGAGCAGGCGGGGCACCTCGGGCACGGCGAACAGGTCGCGGTAGGCGCGCATGCAAGCCATTGTCCAGCATCGATGGGGACCGTGTAGCGCTCCGCGATCCTGGTGGACCAGAGCTTCAGCTCGGCCAGGCCGGCGTGCCGGAGGAATCAGGCCGCAGCGTGTCAGGCGCCGAGGTACTGCTTCAGCATGTCGCCCCAGCCTCCCTGGATCATGCTGGTGAAGCGCCATTCGCCGCCGGTCTTGGCCATCACGTCGACGTAGCGCATGTGCCGCACTTCCTCGCCGACGGCGGTGACCGTCGTGTCGGTGACGACCACGGCGATGTCGTGGTTGAGGAAGAACGGCCGGCGCTGATTGTCCAGGTTCAGATCGCCGGCGCCGGCGTCCATGGTCTGCACGAAGGTGGCGCGGTCCCACTGCTGGGTGACGTACTCCCCGGCGGAGTCGCTGGTCATCACCGTGAGCGGGAAGCGGGCCATGTCGGCCATGGCTTCGACGTCGTGGCGGCGGACCAGGGCGTCGTAGCGGTCGAACCAGGCCATCAGGCTCGCGGTGTCGTCGGCGGTCGGGGTGAACGGGGCGGCGGTGAGGGGGTTCTGGGCGGTCACGGCACTCCTCGGGGTCGGCGAGAAACTCCGTACACCATACGCCGTTATTGCGGCGGCTGCCAGGCCGTCGCGGTGACCACGACGTTGTCGCGGTAGTGCCGGGTCTTCTCGTCGAACGGGCCGCCGCAGGTGATCAGGGTGAGCCGGACCTCGCCGTCGCGCGCGAAGTACCTCTCCAGTGGGATCGCCGTCTTGCGGTACCGCTCGCGGGCGACCACCTCGAAGGAGCGGGTCTCGCCGCCGGGTCCGGAGAGGGTCACCCGGTCCCCCGCCTCGAGGGCGCCGAGCCGGAAGAATGCGCCTTCGCCCTCGGCGGCGCTGTCCACGTGGCCGGCCACGACGATCGAGCCGGCCCGGGCGGCGAAGCCGGGGCCGAAGCGGTACCAGCCGACCCGGTCGACGCTCGCCGGCACCGCGAAGTCGCCGGTCCGGGCGTCGATGCCCACCGCGTCGACGGCCGCGTCCAGGTCGAGCGCGGGGATGCGCAGCCGGGTCGGCCCTTCATCCCGGGAAGCGGCCGGAAGGGCACCATCCCGCACGGGAACGGCGGGGGAAGCAGCGGAGGAAGCGGAGGGAGCGACCGAGGCCGGAACCGCGACGGGCACGGCGCCGAAGTCGTCAGCGGGCCGGGACCGGGACACCACCGCGAAGGCCGCCACCGCCAGCGTCACCCCGAGGACGATGAGGAGCAGGGCACGCCGGGGCGTGCCCTGCCACGGGGAGATGCTCATCGACGGGCGGTGACCAGCCGGGTCAGGCCGAACGCCGCGAGCAGGACGCCGAGGGCGCCGGCCGCGTAGAGGGGCAGCGCGCCGTTGCCGTCGGCGCGGCCGCCGTCACCGCTGGGGACGCCGCCGGGCGCCGAGTGCAGGCCGTCGATGGTCTGCGAGACGATGTCGAGGGAGTCGTCCTCGGCCGAGCCGACCGCGTAGACGACCGTGGCGGTTCCCTCGGCGAGGTCCAGGTCGGCCGGGCCGAGAACCCGGTCGTCGGTGCCGGCCAGCACCACGTCGGCGGAGACCGTGCCGGCGTCGACGTCGGCCTTGCCCTCCTCGCCGTTGGTCACGTCCTCGAAGACCGGCTGGCCGCCGGCCCGGACGTCGACGGCCGGGGCCGCCGCGGCGTGCCGCACGATCAGCCGGGCCTTGCCCGCGTCCAGCTTCGCGGTGTCGTTGACGAACGGCGTGAGGGCCGGCTTGCCGCCCTCGTCGAGGTGCGCGACGAGGCTGACGTTCGCGTCGGCGGGCACCGCGGCGTCGTTCACGGTGAGCAGCGCGTCGCCGATCGCGTCGCCCGGCTTGGTCAGCGCGATGTCGTAGTCGCCGGCCGGCAGGCTCAGCGGTCCGGCCACCTTGCCGGGCTGGAAGTCCGGGAGGGTCTTCTCGCCGTTGACGTAGACGTCGACGGGCTGGCCGGGGATGCCGTGCACGACCGTCACCTGGGCGTTCGCCTTGGCGTACGCGGGTGAGCCGGCGAGTGCCGCGACACCGCCGAAGGCGAGCAGGGACACCGCACCGGCAGCGGCGGCGCGGCCGAGAGGCAGAATGCGCATCGGATCTCCTGAACTGTTCGTCGTGATTGCCTACGCCAGGTCCTTCGCCGCCACGGCCGCGAATGGATGCAGCTTTTTTCGGAAGGAGGTCGATGAGGGACGACGAGACGGCGTTGCGGGCGGCCTTCGAGCAGCACGGCGCGGCCGTGCTCTATCTGGCTCAGCGCCTGCTCGGCGACCGGGCCGACGCCGAGGACGTCACCCAGCAGACGTTCGTGGCGGCGTGGACCGGCCGGGACGGGTTCGACCCGGAGCGCGGGACGATGCTGGCGTGGCTGCTCGGTATCGCGCGGCGCAAGGCCGCGGATCGGTTGCGGTCCGTGGCGCGCCACGAGCGAGTGACCGAGACGGTACGGGCCCAGGCGTCGCCGCCGGCCGGACCCGAGACGCCGGAACGGGTCGCCGACCGCCTGCTGATCGCCGACGAGCTGAGCCGGTTGCCGGCCGAGCAGCGGCGCACACTGGAACTGGCGTTCTTCGGCGACCTCACGCATCACCAGATCGCGGCCGCCACCGGGTTGCCGCTCGGGACGGTCAAGAGCCATATCCGCCGCGGGATGGCGACCCTGCGACGCCGTTGGGAGGTGGACGGTGCAACACCTGGATCCTGATCGGATGATCGCGATAGCACTCGCGGAGGATTCCCCGGAGGGGACCGAAACCGGTCACCTGGCGGAGTGCGCCGCCTGCCACGACGAGGTGGAGGCCCTGCGGCACGTCGCCGGCCTCGGCGCCGAGGCCGGCGATCTGCGCGACCTGCCCCCACCGCCGGAGCACCTCTGGCAGAGCATCGAGGCCGGCATCCGGGAGGACGCCGTCACGACCGGCCTGGAAAGGAAGACCGGCCGGGAAAGGAAGACCGACCTGGAAAGGAAGCGGGAGCACCGGGAGAAGCGCCGGAGCCGCCCCCGCTGGCTGGTCCCGGCCCTCGCCGCGGCCGCCGCCGCGATCGCCGCGGTCGCGGGAACGATCACCGTGGAGCGGCTCACCGAGCGGCAGCCCGCCGCCGAGGTGACGGCCCGGGCGACGCTCGAGCCCTTGGCGACCGTGCCGCCCTCGGCCGGCGGCGACGTCCGCGTGCTCGCCGATCAGCAGGTGCTCATCGACGTACGCAATCTGCCTTTGACCTCGGGTTTTCATGAGGTGTGGCTGCTGGATCCGGATGATCCGGCGAAGATGGTGGCCCTCGGCAGTCTCGCGGCGGACGGCACGGAGGCCGCGCTGCCGCTGCCGGCCGGAACGGATCTGAACCGGTTCCGGCTCGTCGATGTGAGCGACGAGCCGCACGACGGCGACGCCACGCATTCCGGCCGGAGCCTGCTGCGGGGAACTCTCGAGAATTAGGTGCATCCATCCGGCGGGGCCGGAGCGAAGTACGGGTTGGTGGCGACGCAGCCACCAACCCGTCTTCGAAAGGACGCACGAGAATGAGGATCACCCGGGTCGCCGCCGTGGCCACCGCCGCCGTCATGGCCTCCGCCCTCACCGCTGCGCCGGCCGCCGCGCACGGCAAGAAGCCGCTCAAGACCAAGTCGCTCGCCGCCGTGCTGACCGCGGACAAGAGCGGATTCGACCGCAGGGGCTACGACTACGACATCCTGACCGCCGCCGTGCAGGCCGTGCTCAAGGCCAAGCCGGGCAGCAAGGTGGCCGTGCTCGCCGACGGCAAGACCGCACTCACCGCCTTCCTCCCGAACGACCGGGCCTTCCAGCTGCTCGTCAAGGACATCACCAAGGCCAAGAAGCTGCCGGGCGAGAAGACGGCGTTCACCGCGGTCGCCGGCCTCGGCATCGACACCGTCGAGTCGGTCCTGCTCTACCACGTCGTGCCGGGCGCCACGATCACCAAGAAGACGGCGCTCAAGTCCGACAACGCTCGGCTCACCACGGCGGCCGGATCCAAGATCAAGGTCGATGTGTACGGCCCGCGCTGGCACAAGCGCATCGCCCTCGTCGACGCCGACCGTTCCGACCGCAACCCCCGGGTGAACCGCGGGGACATCAACAAGGGCAACAAGCAGATCGCCCACGGCATCGACCGCGTGCTGCGCCCGATCGACCTTCCCTGACCTGTCCCGGGGGAAGACTGTGGGGTGCGCCGCCTCCGCCAGGGCAGCGCACCCCACAGTTGCGTCGATTTGCATGTCGATTCTATCGAAGGGAAAATGACCGGCGAGGTTGCCGGGATGACGGGGCGGTGACGTGCTCGATGAGTGCTCTGACGGCTCACTTCGACCTGCCGCTGGACAGCAGCGCGCCGGGGTGGGCGCGCAGCGCGGTGAAGGCCGTGCTCGGCGGATGGGGCCTGCGGGATCAGGCCTGGCTCGACGACGCGACCACCGTGGTCAGTGAGCTGGTCACCAACGCGGTCCGGCACGGCGGCGGCGCGGTGGTCGTCGACGTCGAGGCCTACGGGCGCCAGGTGACCCTCTCGGTGGCGGACGGCTCGTCGGTGGTGCCGCGGCGCCGCGAGCCGGACGGGACCGGGGGCCTGGGACTGCGGATCATCGAGTCGCTGACGACGCGGTGGTTCGTGCAGTCGTACGAGGGCGGCAAGCGGGTGCGCGCCGAGCTGCGGCCCTTCCCGGGTGACGGCGTGCCGGCGAGCGGGACGACCAGGACGGAGCAGGCATGAAGATCGTGCGTCACGACACCACCACCGGTACGGTCCGGCTCGTCCTGACCGGCGACCTGGACATGGCGACCGCCGGGGATCTGGACGAGCACGTCGCGGCGGTCCTGGCCGGCCCGCCGCCGGGAAGCCTGGTCGTGGAGGCGGCCGGGGTCGAGTTCTGCGACTCCTCCGGGATCCACGCCCTGCTGCGGTCCCGCGAGGCCTGCCGGCGGCGCGGGGTGTCGTTCGTGGTGACCGAGCCGGTCGGGATCACCCGGCGGACGCTGGAGATCGCGGGCCTGCTGGACGTGCTGACGGCCCCGAGCCTGCCCACCTGATCCGGCCCCGCGTCCTGCCGCGCAATCCGATCACACGAAGTGCTGGCGAGACTACTCTTTGCCATAGGAGGGGTCGATCGGACGCCGCGCGCCGGGAGGGGATGACGTCGTGACCGGTACGCGCTCGTTCGCCGATCTCAGCGTCAGCGTCAAGATTCTGATCGCGGTGCTCACCGCGGCCGCCGTCGCCATGGCGGTCGGCATCGTCGGCCTGACCGCCCTGCGGCACTCCAGCGCGGCCGCGCAGAAGATCTATCGCAGCAACCTCACCAGCGTCGACGCCGTCGGCGACCTGGCCCGGGCGATGAGCATGGTCCGGCTCAACCAGGCCAACCAGGTGATCTCCGAGGACCCGGCGGCCAACCGGAGGTACGCCCAGGCCGTCGAGGACGACCTGCGGGCCGTCGAGGAGGCCTTCGCCGCCTACCGGGCCACCGAGCCGGCCATCGGGGAGTCCGCCATCGCGGCACTCGAGGCCGACTGGCAGGACTACGTGCGGATCGTCCGGGACGAGCAGCTGCCGGCCGGCGCCCGCAACGACCTGGACGCCTGGCAGACCACCCGGGACACCGCGATCGCCCCGCTGCTGGCCGACGTCAACGAGCAGGTCCAGCACCTCAACGACGCCGAGAGCGCCGACGCCGCCACCTCGGCCGCCGCCGCCGAGAGCGACTACGCCACCAACCGGACCGTCGCGGTCGCCCTGCTCGGCACCGGCCTGACCGGCGCGGTGACCCTCGGGGTACTGGTGGCCCGCGGCATCGTGCGGTCCCTGCGCCGGGTACGCGACGTCTGCGAGAGCCTCGCCACCGGCGACCTCACCCGCACGACCGGGCTGGTCTCCCGGGACGAGCCCGGGCGGATGGGCGCCGCCCTGGACACCGCCGTCACGAATCTCCGCGGCACCGTCACCACGATCGGCGCGTCGGCGGCCACCCTGACCCAGGCCTCCGAGGAGCTGACCGCGGTCAGCGCCCAGCTGCAGGCCGGCGCCGGGGACGCCGCCGCCCGGGCGCAGTCGGCCACCGCCGCGAGCGCGGACGTCAACGCCGGCGTGCAGTCGATCGCCGCCGGGGCCGAGCAGATGAGCGCCTCGATCACCGAGATCGCCGCGAACGCGTCCCAGGCCGCGCAGGTCGCCCAGCAGGGCCTCGCCGTCGCCGCCCGCACCGACGAGCAGGTCGGTCAGCTCGGCGCGGCCAGCGCCGAGATCGGCGACGTGGTCCGGCTGATCACCAGCATCGCCGAGCAGACCAACCTGCTCGCCCTGAACGCCACCATCGAGGCGGCCCGGGCCGGCGAACTCGGCAAGGGCTTCGCCGTCGTGGCCGGCGAGGTGAAGGAGCTGGCCCAGCAGACCGCCAAGGCGACCGAGGAGATCACCGCCCGGATCGCCGCGATCCAGTCGTCGAGCGCCGACGCGGCGCACGCCATCGGCGAGATCACCACCGTGATCGCGCAGATCGGCGACTACACCACCACGATCGCCTCGGCCGTCGAGGAGCAGACCGCCACCACCAGCGAGATGAGCCGCTCGGTCGCCGAGTCGGCGACCAGCAGCAGCGCCGTGGCCGAGACGGTCTCGCACGTCGCCCGCGTCGCCGGCGACACCGCCGAGGGCGCCCGGTCCACCCAGCGCGCCGCCACCGACCTGACCCGGCTGGCCGGTGAGCTGAGCGCCCTCGTCGGCGGCTTCCGGCACTGAGCCGGTCAGCCGAGGGTCGCGACCAGCACCGCCTTGATCGTGTGGAGGCGGTTCTCCGCCTGGTCGAAGACGATGCTGGCGGCCGACCGGAAGACCTCGTCGGTCACCTCGATGCCGGAGGTCATCCCGGTGTGCTGCATGATCTCGGCGCCGACCACCGTGTTGGCGTCGTGGAACGCCGGCAGGCAGTGCATGAACTTCACGGCCGGGTTGCCGGACCGCTCCAGCAGGGCGGCGTTCACCTGGTAGGGCGCCAGCACCTTGGTCCGCTCGCTCCAGACGTCCTTGGACTCGCCCATCGAGACCCAGACGTCGGTGTGCACGAAGTCGGCACCGTCCACCGCGGCGGCCGGGTCGTCGGTCAGGGTGATCCGGGCGCCGGTGCGGCCGGCGATGTCCTGGGCCAGCTCGACGACGTCCTTGGGCGGGTGCAGCTCGGCCGGACCGGCGAGCCGGACGTCGCTGCCCATCAGCGCGCCCATGACCAGCAGCGAGCGGCCCATGTTGTAGCGGCAGTCGCCCAGATAGGCGTAGGTCAGGCGATCGTACGGCTTGCCGCTGGCCTCGTGCATGGTGAGGAAGTCGGCGAGCATCTGGGTGGGGTGCCACTCGTTGGTGAGCCCGTTGTAGACCGGGACGCCGGCGTGCGCGGCGAGCTCCTCGACGTCGGCCTGCTCGCTGCCGCGGAACTCGATGGCGTCGTACATCCGGCCGAGCACGGCGGCGGTGTCGGCGATGGACTCCTTGTGGCCCAGCTGCGACCCGGACGGGTCGAGGTAGGTCACGTGCGCGCCCTGGTCGTACGCGGCGACCTCGAAGGCGGACCGGGTCCGGGTGGACGTCTTCGCGAAGATCAGCGCGATCTCCCGGCCGTCCAGGTGCTTGACCTCGGTGCCGGCGTACTTGGCGAGCTTGAGCGCCTGGGCCAGGTTCAGCAGGTGCCGCAGCTCGCGCGGCTCGAAGTCGATCTCCTTGAGGAAGTTGCGGTTGCGCAGGTTGAACGCCATGGGATGCCTCCGGTCTGCTCAGTACGCGGGGTCACGCTGGATCGGGCAGGTCATGCAGTGCGAACCGCCACGGCCGCGCCCCAGCTCGAAGCCGGCGATCGGGATCACCTCGATGCCGGCCTTGCGCAGCGCGGCGTTGGTGCCGGTGTTGCGCTCGTAGGCGACGACCACGCCCGGCTCGAGGGCGACCACGTTGTTGCCGTCGTCCCACTGCTCGCGCTCGGAGCCGAAGCTGTCGCCGCCGGTCTCGATGACCCGCATCTCGCCGACGCCGAGGACCCGGCCCATGAGCTGGGGCAGCGATCCGCTCGCCTGCTCGACGACGAGGTCGTCGGCGGCGTCGCCGGGCCGGACGGTCCAGATCCGGGCGCCGCCGATCACCTGCGGGAACGCGGTCACCAGGTCGCGGTCGCACATGGTGATCACGGTGTCGAGGTGCATGTAGCTGCGCGACTTCGGCAGCAGCACGGCCAGCACCACGGACGCCGAGCCGGCCCGGAACAGCGAGCGCGCGATCCAGAGCACGGCCTGCGGGGTGGTCCGCTCCCCCATGCCGATCATCACGGCGCCGTTGCCGATCGGCTGCACGTCGCCGCCCTCGACGTGGGCCCGGCCCCAGTCCTCGCCGGCGCCGCCCAGCCAGATCGGGAACTTCTCGGCCGCGAACATCGGGTGGAACCGGTAGACCGTCTCCATGATCATGGTTTCCGGCTTGCGGGCCGGCTTCGTCATCGGGTTGAGCGTGACGCCGTCGTAGATCCAGCAGGACGGGTCGCGCTGGAAGAGGAAGTTGGGCAGCGGCGGCAGCAGCATCGTGGTCGACGACGCGGACTCCCACATCAGCCCGAGCGGCCGGGCCACGTCCGCCTTGGTGATCCCGCCGATCAGGAAGTCGGCGACCTGCGCCGGCTCGGCCTCACCGACCCACTCCCGGGCCCGGTCGGCGGCGGTGATACCGACCTCGCGCTCGTTCAGGACGTGCTCGCCGACCCACTGCTTGGCGGCCGGGTCGGCGAGCGCCTCGGTGAGCAGGTTCTCGACCTCGAACACCTCGACGCCGCGGCCGCGCATCGCGTCGCAGAACGCGTCGTGCTCGGCCTCGGCGCGCTCCACCCAGAGCACGTCGTCGAAGAGCAGTTCCTCGGCGTTCGACGGGGTCAGGCGGGTGTGTTCCAGACCGGGCCGGTGGACCATGACCTTGCGCAGCTTGCCTACCTCGGAATGGACACCGAAGGACACGTCGATCACCTTCTCTGATGTGGGGGTGTGAGGTCGTGCGGGCCGCCGTAGTCGCCGGCCGGGGTCACCACGGTCCCGGCCTTGCCGGCCAGGATCTGCTCGGCGTCGGTGAGCGCCCCGATCGCGGCCAGGTCGCCGGTGAGCTCCACGAACCGGCAGACCGCCTCGACCTTCGGGCCCATCGAGCCGCCGGGGAACCGCTCGCGGCGCAGCGCGGCCGGGGTGGACCGGAAGATCGGCTCGGCCCGGTCGGTGCCGAAGCCTCGGTAGACCGCCGGCACGTCGGTGAGCAGCAGCAGGGCGTCGGCCTCGAGCGACTCGGCCAGCACCGCGGTCGCCAGGTCCTTGTCGACGACCGCCTCGACGCCCTCCAGCAGGCCGGCCTCGTTGCGGATCACCGGCACGCCGCCCCCGCCGGCGCAGACCACCACCGCGCCGGACGACAGCAGCTGCCGGATGATGCGGATCTCGACGACCCGCTCGGGCGCCGGCGACGGGACGACCCGGCGATAGTGCGGGCCGTCCGGCTTCACCTCCCAGCCGCGCTCGGCGGCGAACCGGCGGGCCGTCTCCTCGTCGTACACCTGGCCGACGAACTTGGTCGGCGCGGCGAACGCCGGGTCGGCCGCGGAGACCAGGGTCTGGTTGACGATGGCGGCGACCTGCCGGCCGGGCAGCGCGTTCTGCAGGCCCTGCAGCAGCCAGTAGCCGATCATGCCCTGGGTCTGCGCGCCGAGGACGTCGAGCGGGTACGGCCGCTCCAGCTCGGGATCGTTGGCGCTCTCCAGGGCGAGCATGCCGACCTGCGGCCCGTTGCCGTGGGTGACGACCAGCTCGTGCCGGGCCGCGAGCGGGGCCAGGGCCTCGACGGCGCGGCGGGCGTTCTCCCGCTGGGCCGCGGCGTCGGGTTTCTGGCCGCGCTCCAGCAGCGCGTTGCCGCCGATGGCGATGACGATGCGCATGGCGCCTCCCGGATGGGGGTCGGAAGCGGTCAGTGGTAGGGCGGGACCGGCGGCGGGTCGGTCATTCTCGTACGCATGCGCAGGTAGACCGGAATGCCGAGGAGCATCGCGACACCGGCCATCAGGAACGGGCCCCACACCTCGTACCAGTTCTCCGCGCCGGTGTTGCGGGAGCACCAGATGAACAGGACCGAGAAGATCAGCGCGAGGACGGCCACCGTGGCGTCCCGGGCGAACCGGGGCGTGTGCAGCTCGCGGCGGTCGCGCAGCCGCCACTTCAGCTGGGCGAGGGCGGAGAAGGCGTACGGGACCGCCGCGGTGATGCCGGTCATCAGCACCAGCGTGTTGAAGACCGTCGCTCCACTCGTACCCATGAAGCTCACGGCCATGGCGACGCTGCCCAGCACCGTGGAGGCGATGATGCTCGGCGCCGGGACGCCGCGGCGCGAGATCCGGCCGAACACGGCCGGGAACAGGCCGTCCTTCGCGGCGGCCAGCGGCATCTCGGCGCAGATCATGATCCAGCCGTTGAGCGCGCCGATGCCGGAGACGATCACGGCGAGGGCCACCAGGGTGCCGGCCCAGGTGCCGCCGCCGACCATGGCGTCGGCCGCCACCGAGTAGGACGCCTTGTTCTCGTCCTTGGCCAGCTCGGTGGTGGGCACCGCGCCGAACACGGCGACCATCGAGAGCAGGTAGACGACCGAGGCGCCGAGGGTGCCCAGCAGGGTGGCCTTCGGGATGTTGCGCTCCGGGTCGCGGACCTTCGCGGCGGCCACCGCGGCCGCCTCGACGCCCAGGTAGCTGAAGAGGCAGATGGCCATGGCGCTGCCGATCGCGCGCAGGTCCGACTCGCCGCTGACGTTCCACGGGGTGAAGTTGCCGGAGCTGATGGCGAGCAGCCCGACCGTCGACATGAGGGCCAGCGGGACGTATTTGACGATCGAGGTCCAGAGCTGGACCGCGCCGGTGTTCTTGACGCCGCTCAGGTTGATCGCGGCCGGGATCCAGAGGCCGACCAGCGCGATGACGATCGACCAGCCGGCCACGTGGCCGGTGTTGACGAACTTCTCGACGTAGAAGACCCAGCCGGTGACGATCGCCGCGTTGCCGGCCCACGCGGTGATCCAGTACGACCAGGCGTTCAGGAATCCGGTGCCGTTGCCGAACCCGGCGCGGGCGTAGGCGTACGGGCCGCCGTCGGCCGGCAGCCGCCGGGACAGCGAGGCGAACATCATCGCCAGGGCGACGGCGCCGACCGTGGTGAGGACCATCGCCACGATGCTGATCGGCCCGATCGAGGCCAGCGAGTACGGGAGGTTGAAGATGCCGACCCCGATGATGCTGCCCAGGATCAGCGCCGTCGCCTGCGGGAGACCGAGGCTCGCGACGGCTTCGGGTTTCGAGGGGGCTTCCCTTACATCTGCCATGACTTTCCCCGAACTGCTTGGGTGGAGACGCCGCAGGGAGCTGTTCGGCTCGACGATGGACGTCGATCCGGCGTGATCGCCTCCTCCGGAACGGATGAATTCCCGGGAACAAGCGCGCCGCCCGGCGATGCTGCACCTGTCGTGATCAACGGACTCTCCCTGCTGGATCGGTCGCGGATCCGCGCCGGCGAGACCGGGGCCGCGGCGCTCCGGGCGACCGTCGCGCGCGCCACGAGGGCCGAGCTTCTCGGGTACGACCGGATCTGGGTCGCCGAGCACCACGGGGTGCCCGGGATCGCGGGCGCCGCGCCGGCCGTGCTGCTGGCCGCGGTGGCCGGCGCCACGTCGACCGTCCGGATCGGCTCGGCCGGCGTGATGCTGCCGCACCACCAGCCGATCGTGGTGGCCGAGCAGTTCGCCACCCTCTCCGCCTTCGCGCCGGGCCGGGTCGACCTCGGGCTGGGCCGCTCCCCCGGCTTCACCGCCCCGGTGCGCCGCGCGCTGCGCCAGGGCGAGAACGACTTCGCCACCGACCTCGCCGAACTGCGGGCGTATCTCGACGGGACGGCCGAGGTCACCGCGCATCCGCGGCCGGACGGTCCGGTGCCGCTGCACGTGCTCGCCACCGGCAGCGGGTTGCGGGTGGCCGCCGAGGCCGGGCTGCCGGTGATCGTCGGCGGGCCGCTGCTGGGCGTCGGCGGCGACCCCGGTCCCGGGATGGAGGCGCTGGACGCCTACCGGCGCGCCTTCCGGCCCACCGAGCGGCAACCGGAACCGCGGGTCGCGATCAGCCTGGACGTCCTGATCGCGGACACCGAGGCGGAGGCCGCCGACCTGCTGCTGCCCGAGGCGTGGGCGATGGCGTGGAGCCGTACCCATGGGGTGTTTCCGCCCCTGGAATCCGTGGCGGCTGTCCGGGCCGCTCCGCGGACGTCGCGTCAGCAGGGTCACCTCGACCGGACCGTGGCGGCGGCGATCACCGGGACGCGGGCCGCCGTGGAGAGCCGGCTCGCCGAACTGCTCGAGCGGACCGGGGCGGCCGAACTGGTCGCCGCGAGCAGCACCTTCGACCGGGACGCCCTGGCCGCCTCGGACGCGAGCCTGGCCGCGCTGTTCGGGAAGTCCGGGCCGGTAAAGCCCGGATGACACCTAGGATCGGGGTGTGGCCGAGCGCGTCCGATTCGCCAGCAGCCGGGGGCCCGCGTTGGCCGGGCTGATCGACCCGCCCGCCGAACCGGTCCGCGGCTGGGGCGTCTTCGCCCACGGCTTCGCGCTCAGCAAGGACTCGCCGGGCGCGGCCCGCACCTGCAAGCAGCTCGCCGCCGAGGGCATCGGCATGCTGCGCTTCGACAACCTCGGCCTCGGCGACTCGGAGGGCGACTGGGGCGACGGATCGTTCGCGGTCAAGGTCGACGACACGGTGCTGGCCGCCGAGTTCCTGGCCGGGCGCGGCACGGCGCCCGACATCCTGGTCGGCCACTCCCTCGGCGGCGCCGCCGTGATCGCCGCGGCGAACCGGATCCCCAGCGTGCGGGCGGTCGCCACGATCGGCGCCCCGTTCGAGCCGAAGAACGTGGAACGGCACTACCAGGCCCTCGTCGACCGGGTCATCGAGGACGGGCACGCCGAGTGGCTGGTCGGCGGCAAGGCGCTGATCCTCAAGCGCAGCCTGGTCGAGGACTTCCGCCGGGCCGAGCTGCGCCACCACGTGGAGGACCTCGGGCTGCCGCTGCTGGTGATGCACTCCCCCACGGACAGCACCGTGGACGTCGCCAACGCCAGCCGGATCTTCCAGGCCGCGAAGCACCCGCGCAGCTTCGTCGCGCTGGAGGGGTCGGACCATCTGCTGACCGCTTCCGGACAGGCGCAGCGCGCGGCCCGGGTGATCAGCGCGTGGGCCGACCCCTATCTGACCTCCGTCGATTAGGCGACGGCCTCCGCGGTCAGCGCGACCGACTCCAGGCGGTCCTCGATCCGGGTCGCCTGGTGCGCGACGATCAGCTCGTCGGCCTGCGCCTCCTTCGCGAACGCGGTGAGATACGCGCCCACCTCGTCCGGCGTGCCCACCGCCGTGTACGTCAGCATCGAGGCGAGCTGGCGGCCGTTCGGCGTGGCCAGGAACGCGTCGATCTCCTCGTCGCCGTAGTCCGGCGCGCCGGGGGCCCGGGTGATCAGGCCGCGCACCAGGATGCGGCGGGTGGTCTCGAACCGCTCCCGCGCCGCCTCGGAGGTCGCGGCGGCCACCACGTTCACCCCGGCGATCACGTAGGGTGCGGACAGCTGCTCCGACGGCGTGAAGTCGCGGCGGTAGAGGGCGACGGCCTCGTGCAGCAGTCCGGGCGAGAAGTGCGAGGCGAACGCGTACGGCAGACCGTACGCCGCGGCCAGCCGCGCCCCGAACATCGACGAACCCAGAATGAACAGCGGCACGTTCGTCCCCGCGCCGGGCGTGGCCTGCACACCCTCGACGCGGGACGCGCCGCTGAGGTAGCCCTGCAGCTCGAGGACGTCCTGCGGGAAGGACTCGGCGGACATCGGGTCGCGGCGCATCGCCCGCATGGTGGCCTGGTCGCTGCCGGGCGCCCGGCCCAGCCCGAGGTCGATGCGGTCCGGGTGCAGCGAGGCGAGGGTGCCGAACTGCTCGGCGATCACCAGCGGCGAGTGGTTGGGCAGCATGACGCCGCCGGCGCCGAGCCGGATGGTCGAGGTGTGGGCGGCGACGTGGCCGATCAGGAGGCTGGTGGCGCTGGACGCGATCCGGGCCATGTTGTGGTGCTCGGCGTACCAGACCCGCTCGTACCCATGCCTCTCGGCCGCCTGAGCGAGGGCGACGGAATTCGCGAAGGCCTGCGCGACGGTCTCGCCGGGGGCGATGGGCGCCAGGTCCAGGATCGAAAGGCGGGGTGCAGTCATATCCGGGGCAACACCCGGCCCGTCAAGATCGTTCCCATCGGGCAGTTTTTCAGGAAGTTCGTATCTTGCCCCCGTATCTTCGGCGCCACCTGCTGGTCGACGGAGGAGACGAGTTCCACGTGAGTGGCATCACCGACTGGATCACCGACTGGGTCTTCCGGCTCGTCGATGCGCTCGGGGCGGCCGGCGTCGGCCTGCTGCTCTTCCTCGAGACGGTGATCCCGCCGATCCCCTCCGAGCTGATCCTGCCGCTGGCCGGCTTCCGGGCCCGTGACGGCGACCTCAACGTGATCGCCGTCTGGACCGCCGCCACGGTCGGCGCCCTGGCCGGCGCGCTCGTCCTCTACTACGTGGGCGCCCTGCTCGGGTACGACCGCCTGCACGCGCTGGCCGGCAAACGCTGGTTCGTGCTGTCCACCCGGGCCGACGTGGAACGCGGCTACGCGCTCTTCGACAAGTACGGCTCCTGGCTGGTGCTGGCCGCCCGGTGCGTCCCCATCGTGCGCAGCCTGATCTCGCTGCCGGCCGGTGTCGCCCGGATGCCGATCGGCAGGTTCGTCCTGTTCACCGCGATCGGCAGCGGCATCTGGAACGCCGCCCTGATCGGGGCCGGCTGGCAGCTCGCCGACAACTGGGAGCGCGTCGAAGGCTGGCTCGGCCCGGTGTCCAAGGTCGTGCTCGCCCTCGGCGTCGCCTTCGTCGTCTTCCTGGTGGTCCGCCGGCTGCTGGCCCGCAAGCGCGCCATGGCCGCCGGCGTCGACCCGGCCGAGGCGGACGTGGACGGCCGGCTCGCCGCCGACTTCGACGGCCTGGGCAGCCCCAACCACTACCCGACGGCCCGCGGCGTGGCCCGGGTGTCCGATCGCGGGCGCTGACGCCCCCGGGCGCGGCGTCGAGCCGCCTTCGCGGTTGGTGCGGTCGCCGGCTTCCGGGCGCTAAGGGCTGACCCCCTGCACCGGGCGGCCGTCCTCCAGATAGCGCACTCCCTTGGCCTTCCAGGCGGCGCGCACACGACGCCGGACCGGTCCGCTGAGCAGAGGCAGCGCCTCGTCGATCGGCAGGACCCGGCTTTCGGCGATCTCGATCGGCTGAAGGATCACCGTGTCCAGGACGTCGTCGTCGAAGACGCCGCAGTCGAAGAGGAAGCGCATACCACCCGGACGGTCGGGTCGTGGGCGGCGGAAGTCGACGCATGCGAGCCGTCCCGTGGTGACGTCGAGGCCGCACTCCTCCCTGGTCTCGCGGCGACACGCATCCCAGGGTGACTCGCCGACCTCGACGACCCCACCCGGGATCGTCCAGCCGCCCTTGTACGTCGGCTTCAGAATGAGCAACCGGCCCTTGCGGCCACGGACGAGAGCCCCGGCCGAGGCCGGGATGGTCGGGAGTACGAACGTCAGCTCGGGCAGCTCACCGGGGTCGACGTCGCTCATGGTGTGCATGCTAGATCCGGCGCGGCTTCTCGGCCATTCACGCGCCGCCGGCCACCACGGTCACGTTCAGGCGGTGGGTGCGGTACTGATCAAGGCCTCCGGCCGGCACAGCACGGTGATCCGATAGGACAGGCCGACGTTGGACCAGATCTGGCCCCGCAGCGTGAGGCAGACGCCGACCCGGTCGTCGTGCTCCGGGTGCTCGAAGAAGTCCGCACTCGGGTCCGCGATCGCGCCGACCAGGCCCTGGGTGCCCTGCTTGGTGCCGGGCACCTGGAGCAGGCCGACGGCGATCTGGATCTCGGCGTCGTCGAGGTCGCCGACGGTGTACCAGTGGGTGTCGGGCAGGAACAACTGCGAGTCGACGGCGCGCCGCTGGTAGTTCGGTCCCATCATCCCGGACTCCGGGTCGGGGATGTCGCCGATCCAGGCCGTCCCCGCGAAGTCGGTGCGCAGCCTTCGGGCGTCGGAGCGGAACTCCGTCACGAGCGTGTCGAGGCGAGGCTGGGCCGCGAGGTGCACGGATGCGTCGGTCATGATCGCACTCTAACCGGGCCGGAGATCAGGCGGCGTGCGGTGTTCGCAGGCGGTGACGGTGTCGTCGGGACGGGCGGTGCAGGTGCCGATGACCGTGACCCTCCGTGCCGCGCGTCATAGGGGTGATTTCGTCCGCCCGGGATGACGGCGTCCGCCCGGTCGTCCTGCCACAGTGGCGCATGCTTGATTCGCCGGACGAGCTGGCCGTCAACCGTGCGCTCTGGACGCTGGTGAACGCGGAGTTCACCGACTCGCGGGCGCACGCCGCGTGGGCGGCCGAGGAGTTCACCTGGGGCCTGTTCGGCAACACCGAGCGGCGGCTCGGCGTCCTCGGCGACGTCGCCGGCCTCGACGTCGTCGAGCTCGGCTGCGGCACCGCGTACGTCTCGGCCTGGCTGGCCCGGCGCGGCGCGCGCCCGGCCGGCGTGGACCTGACGCCCGCCCAGCTGGACACCGCCCGCCGCTGCCAGCGGGAGTTCGGGCTGTCGTTCCCGCTGATCGAGGCGAACGCCGAGGAGGTGCCGCTGCCGGACGGCTCCTTCGACCTGGCCGTCAGCGAGTACGGGGCGTGCGTCTGGTGCGACCCGGAGCGCTGGATCCCGGAGGCGGCCCGGCTGCTGCGGCCCGGCGGCCGGCTCGTCTTCCTGACCACCAGCGTGCAGGCGATGCTCTGCGTCCCCGAGGAGGGCGGCTTCGCCGGGGACCGGCTGCTGCGGCCGCAGCGCGGCACGGCGCGGATACGGTGGCCCGGCGGCGGGACCGAGTTCCATCCGAGCCACGGCGAGTGGATCCGGATCCTGCGCGCCTCCGGGTTCGCCGTCGAGGCCCTGCACGAGCTGTACGCCGCCGACGACGCCGAGACCCACGAGTACTACGACATCGCGACGGCGGACTGGGCGGGACGATGGCCGGTCGAGGATCTGTGGGTCGCCCGTACCCTCGCGGGGTGATCGAACACGAATCGGGGATGGTGAAGGACGAGGTCGGACCGGCGACCTGGCGCCGGGACCCGGGCACGGTGGTCCGCCGGGCCCTCCCCGTGCCGGCCGGCGAGGCCCCGCACGCGATCGTGGCCGAGTCGGAGGTGCAGGGCGCCGCGACCGACTGGCTGCCGCACGCGCACCCGATGCACGAGCTGGTGTGGGTCCGCGGCGGGACGCTGACCTCCCGGATCGGGAACCGGATCGTCACGGTGCCGGCCGGGTCCGGCCTGTGGCTGCCGGCTGGGGTGGTGCACGGCGGCCGGCTGACCGCGGGCGCCGAGCTGCACGACGCGTTCTTCGACCCGGGGCGCACGCCGGTCGCGTTCCCGGGCCCCACCTCGATCACCATGACGCCGCTGCTGGAGTCGCTGCTGCTGCGGCTGGCCCGCGCCGGCCTCGACGCCGGGGCCCGGCAGCGGACCGAGGCCGTCGTGTTCGACGTGCTGGAGGCCGCCGAGCGGCAGTTCGCGCTGGAGCTGCCCGGCGACCCGCGGATCGACGTGATCGCCGAGGCGCTGCTCGAGGACCCGGCCGACGACCGCGGGCTGCAGGAGTGGGCGGTTCACCTGGGTGTGAGCGAGAGAACGATCACCCGGGCGTTCCGGGAGGCGACCGGGCTGTCGTTCGCGCAGTGGCGTCAGGCACTGCGGGTGCACGAGGCGATGGCGCTGCTGTCGACCGGCGCCGACGTGCGGGAAGTGTCCGAGCGGCTCGGATATTCGCAGCCCAGCACGTTCATCGCGGCGTTCCGCCGGGTGATGCAGGTGACTCCGGGGCGGATCACGAAAGCGGGCTGATGTCCGGTTTCCCGTATCGGATGTCCCGGGTGCGGGATTGCCGCCAAGTTGATCATCACCTAGCCTCCGTTAGGCAAGGCAACCCTTACTAAGCCGATACGGAGCCCGACCATGTCCGCCCTCAGCGCTGAACAGCTGGTGCTCCGCTACGGGAGAACGGCGGTCGTGCACGGCGTCTCGGTGACGATCGAGCCCGGCCGGGTGACCGCGCTGGTCGGCCCGAACGGCAGCGGGAAGTCCACGCTGCTGCGCGCCCTGGCCCGCCTGCACCGGGTGGACGACGGCCGGGTGCGCCTCGAGGAGCGGGACACGGCGCTGCTCAGCGCCCGCGAGTTCGCCCGCGAGGTCACCCTCTTCGCGCAGTCCCGGCAGGCCCCGCACGGGCTGACCGCCGCCGAGGTCGTCGCGTTCGGCCGGCACCCGCACCGGCGCCGCTTCGCCGGGCCGTCCGCCACCGATCGCGCCGCGGTCGCCCGGGCGATGCGGGTCACCGGCGTCCACGACATGGGCGAGCGGCCGGTCGGCGAGCTGTCCGGCGGCGAGATGCAGCGGGTCTGGCTCGCCGCCTGCCTGGCGCAGGAGACCGGCGTCGTGCTGCTCGACGAGCCGACCAACCACCTCGACCTGCGCTACCAGATCGAGACCCTGGACCTGGTCCGCGACCTCGCCGGGGAGCACGGCGTCGCGGTCGGCATCGTGCTGCACGACCTCGACCACGCCACCCGCGTCGCGGACACGCTCGTGCTGCTCGCCGCCGGCCGGGTGCACGCCGCGGGCGACCCGTTCGCCGTGCTCACCGCCGAGAACATCAGCGAGGTCTACGGCCTGCGCGTCGAGGTCGAGACCGACCCGCGCACCGGCCGCCTGCGCATCGACCCCGTCGGGCGGCACCCCGCCCGTCCCCGCACCACCACAGGAGAGATCCCGGTATGAACCGCATCCGCCTCGCCGCGCTCGCCGCGGCCGTCGCCGTGACGGCCTCGGCCTGCGGCACCACCGAGGTCGAGGAGCCCGCCGCCGGCGCGGTGTCCGCGCCCGTGTCGCAGACCTGCGCGAACGACACCACGAGCACCGCGACCGGCCCGGTGTCGATCACCGACGGCGTGGGCCGCACGGTGGAGCTCGCCAAGCCCGCCCAGCGGGTCGCGGTGCTGGAGTGGCAGCAGACCGAGGACCTGCTGACCCTCTGCGTCACCCCGGTCGCGGTCGCCGACGCGAAGGGCTACGGCACCTACGTGAAGGCGGAGACGCTGCCCTCCGGCGTCGTGGACACCGGCGAGCGCGGCGAGCCCGACCTGGACGCGCTCTACGCCACGAACCCGGACCTCATCGTCGTGGAGGCGTACCAGGCGGACGACGAGATCATCACGAAGCTGGAGAAGCGCGGCGTCCCGGTGCTCGCCACGGTCGGCGCCGACGCGTCCGGCCAGATCGCGAACATGAAGAAGGTCTTCTCGATGATCGGTACGGCCACCGGCCGCACCGAGCGCGCCGACCTGGTCCTGAAGCAGTTCGACCAGCACCTCGCCGAGGCGAAGCAGAAGGTCGCGGCCGCGAACGTGACGGCGAAGGACTTCCTGTTCTTCGACGGCTGGATCGAGGGCGGCAACGTCGTCATCCGCCCGTACGGCAAGGGCGCGCTCTTCACCGAGCTCGGTGAGCAGCTCGGCATGACCGCCGCGTGGACCGACGAGATCAACTCCTCGTACGGCAGTGGCGGCGTCGATCCCTCGTACGGTCTCGCCCAGACCGACATCGAGGGCCTCACCGCGGTCGGGAACGCGACGCTGTTCTACTCCGACGACGAGACCCCGGACAGCTACGTCACCGAGCTGACCAAGAGCCCGATCTGGACGGCACTGCCGGCCGTCGCGGAGAAGCGCGCCTACGCGTTCCCGGCGGGCGTCTGGGGCGCCGGCGGCCCGCTCTCCAACGAGCAGGCGATCGACGCCTACGTGAAGATCCTGACCGGGGCGTGAGCGACACCCGGGTGCGGCGGGCCCTGCCCGCCGCGGGGCTCGGGCGCGGCGCGAGCGGGGCGGCCGTGCTGGCCGTCCTGCTCGTCGCGGTGGTCGCGGCCGGCCTCTGGCACATCACCCAGGGCACCTCCGGGATCGGGTTCACCGACCTGCTGCGCTACCTGCTGGGTGCCCGCGAGCAGGTCGGCGGCGTGCCCGTCACGGACGTGCTGACCGGCTCGCGCCTGCCGCGGATGGCCGCCGGGATCGCGGTCGGGGTGGCGCTCGGCTGCGCCGGCGCGCTGCTGCAGTCGGTGACCCGCAACTCGCTGGCCGCCCCGGACACCCTCGCCGTCACGGCCGGCTCCTACTTCGCGCTCTGCCTGGTCGCCGCGTTCCACCTGGCGGTGCCGCTCTGGGCGTCCGGCGCCGTCGCCTTCGGCGGGGGCCTGCTCGCCGCGGCGCTGGTGCTCGGTCTCGCCGGCAGCGCCGCCGGGCTGGCCTCGACCCGGCTGGTCCTGGCCGGCTCGGCGGTCGCGATGGCCCTCGACGCGGCGACCGCGATGCTGCTGATCCTGTTCCGGGAGAACACCACCGGCCTGTACGCGTGGGGCAGCGGCTCGCTGGCCCAGCTCAACATCGACGCCGCGGCCCGCGCCGCCCCGGTCGTCGCCGTGGTGCTGGCCGTCGCCCTGCTGCTGGCCCGGCGCCTCGACGTGCTCGGCCTCGGCGACGACACGGCGGCCTCGCTCGGCGTGCCGATCCGCGCGACCCGGCTCGTCGCGGTGCTCTGCGCCGTGCTGCTCACCAGCATCTCGGTGACGCTCGCCGGCCCGCTCGCCTTCGTCGGCCTGGCCGCGCCGGTCGCGGTACGCCTGGCCGCCCACCGCATCGGCGTGCTGAGCCGGCACGCCCTCCTGCTGCCCGCCTGCGGCCTGGCCGGGGCGCTGCTCGTGCTGCTCGCCGACGCCGTGCTGCGGGCGATCATGGGCGCCCAGGCGGCCGCCTCGATCCCGACCGGCATCCCGACCTCGCTGCTCGGCGCCGTGGTGATCGTGGTCCTGGCGCTGCGGCTGCGCGACGCCGGGACAGCCCGCGAGGCGCCCCGGGCCCACGTCGCCGTCCGCTCCCGCCGCCGCTTCCTCACCGTGCTGACCGTCGCGGCGGTGCTGCTCGCCGCCGTCGCGGTGGCCGGCCTGCTGGCCGGGAGCCTGTGGCTGCGCACCGGAGACGTCGTGCTCTGGCTGCAGGGCGCCGCGCCGGATCTGATCGGCCGGGCGCTCGACGACCGCGCCCCGAGGGTGGCCGCAGCCATCACGGCCGGCGCGGCCCTCGCCCTGGCCGGGACCGTCGTCCAGGGAACGGTGCGCAACCCGCTCGCCGAGCCCGGCGTGCTCGGCATCACCGCGGGCGCCGGCCTCGGCGCCGTGATCGTCGTGACCTCGGGCCTGCCCGGCGGGCGCCCGGTGCTGATCGGCACCGCCGTCGCGATGGGCCTCGCCACGTTCGCGCTCATCACCCTGCTGGCCTGGCGGGGCGGGCTGCTGCCGGACCGGTTCCTGCTGATCGGCATCGGCTGCGGCTACGCGCTCACCGCGGTCAGCACGTTCCTGCTGCTGCGCGCCGACCCGTGGGACACCCCGCGCATCCTGACCTGGCTGTCCGGGACCACGTACGGCCGTACCTTCGCCGACGTGCTGCCGGTCGTGGCCGTGCTCCTGATCGCCACGCCCGCGGTGCTCGGCCTGCGCCGCCAGCTCGACCTGCTGGCGATCGACGAGGACACCCCGCGGATCTTCGGCGTCCGCTGCGAGGGCGCCCGGCTCACCCTGCTGGCGATCGCGGCGGTGGCGGCGGCCGTGGCGGTCGTGGCGGTCGGCGTGGTCGGCTTCGTCGGGCTGGTGGCCCCGCACCTCGCGCGCGGCCTCGTCGGCGTCCGGCACGGGCGCATCATCCCGGTCGCCATGCTGCTCGGTGGCCTGCTCGTCGGCGTGGCGGACGCGCTCGGCCGTACCCTGATCGCCCCTTCGCAGATTCCCGCCGGGCTGATGATGGCGTTGATCGGGGCGCCCTATTTCGTCTGGTTGCTGAGCCGCTCCCGGGCGTGATCGAGGAATTCGCGGATCATCGTGCTGATCAGTTCCGGACGCTCGGCGATCAGGTTGTGCGTGGTCCCCGGCACGATGGCGAGCTGCGCGCCGGGGATCGCGGCGGCGATGCGCAGGCTGTGATCGGGGCGGATGGTGTCCCGGTCCCCCGCCATGACCAGCACCGGCGCCGTGATCCGGGCCAGGTCGGCCGGCGCGATGTGCGGCTCACTGGTCCAGAGAGCGAAGAGCTTCTCGAGTACGAGGTCAGCGTGCGCGGCGCCGTCCGGCGAGAGACGGTCGTAGTGCATCCGCTCGACGTCGGGGCGCTGCGGCTCCGGCTTCGGCAGCGCGCTGAGCGTGAGATCGGAGTCCTCGAACGCCGACGGGTCGAGGTTCGCGCTGATCGCGACGAGCGACCGCACCCGCTCCGGGTGGTCGAGGGCGAGCAGCAGCCCGATGATCGCGCCGTCGCTGTAGCCGACCACGTGCGCCGACCCGAGGCCCGCCGCGTCGAGGTAGGCCAGGGTGTCGGCGACCATGCGGGGATATCCGTAGGCCTCGTCGATGTCGGCGGAGCGGCCGTGCCCGGGGCGCTCGAACGCGTACACCCGGTGATCCGCCACGAGGGCGTCGGACTGTGCTCGCAGCGACTCCAGCGAGCAGAAGCCGCCGTGCAGCAGCAGGACGGGCTCGCCGTCCCCGGCCACCTCGGCGTAGAGGTCGGCGCCGTTGATCCGGAGGTGGCTCACCGGCGCGGGTCCAGCGCCGGCCCGATCACCGCGAACGCCCGGTCGGTCAGCTCGTGCGGGTCGGCCGCCCCGTCGCTGACGCTCCAGTGCCGCATCGCCGCCTCGAACGCGGCCAGCGCCATCCCGGCCGCCATCTCCGGGAACAGGTCGGTGGCCGGGTCCCGGCCGAGGCGGCCGGCCAGGTCGGCGGTCAGCCACTCCCGCCACTGCGCCTGACGCTCCAGCATGCGGGCGTGCAGGACCGGCGTACGCAGAATCAGCTGGACCACCCGCAGGGATTTCACCGGCTCGTCCACGCAGTGGTCGATGGCCATGCCGACGGCATGGCGCAGCGCGACGGCCGGCGCCTCGCCGGCCGGTCGCGCCCGGAGCTCGTCACGCATGTCGGCGCCGAGCGAGGCGAGCAGCTGGATCGCGACGTCCTCCTTCGAGGAGAAGTACCGGAAGAACGTGCGCCGGGAGATGCCGGCCGCCTCCACGATCTCGTCGACCGTCGTGCTGTCGAACCCCTTCACGGCGCAGAGCTGCAGCGCCGCCTCGGTGATCTCGGCGGCCACCAGCTGCCGCTTGCGTTCCGCCATGCTCGTCACGGCGCCACGATACTACGCGCCTCCCTTGACACTGAGTGCCACTTTCGACATGGTGTGACGCATGACGGTATCGCTGATCACCGGCACCACCGGCGGGCTCGGCCTAACCACCGCCCGCGCCCTCCTCGACCGCGGCGACCATGTCATCGCCGCGGTCCGCGACCCCGGCCGCGCCACTCGCCTGCTGCCCGGCGCCGAAGCCCGCCGGCTCGACCTGGCCGACCTCGACGCGGTCCGCGCCTTCGCCCGCGACCTGCGCGCCGACCACGACCGGCTGGACCTGCTGATCAACAACGCGGGCGTCATGGGGATGCCGCGCACAGTCACCGCCCAGGGCCACGAACTGCAGTTCGGCGTCAACCACCTGGGCCACTTCGCGCTCACCGGCCTGCTGCTCGACCTGCTCGCCGCCGGCCGCGACCCGCGCGTCGTCACCGTCTCGTCGAACCTGCACCGGAAAGGCACGCTCCGCTTCGACGACCTCGGCAGCGCCGCCGGATACCGGCCGATGGCCGCCTACAACCGGTCGAAGCTCGCCAACGCCGTCTTCGGCCTCGAACTGCACCGCCGCCTCACCGCGGCCGGCAGCCCGATCCGCAGCATGCTCGCCCACCCCGGCTTCACCCGTACCGGCATCCAGCGGGCGGCCACCACCGGCCTCAACCGCCTGATGCTGCGCATCATCACCCCGCTGGTCGCGCAGGGCGCCGCTTCGGGCGCGCTGCCGATCCTGTACGCCGCGACGAACGCCGGCGCCCGCGGTGGCGAGTTCTACGGCCCCTCTGGCGTGGGGGAACTGCGGGGGCGCCCGAAGCGGGTCGAGCCGTCCGCCGACGCCCGCGATCCGGAGCTGGGTGCTCGGCTGTGGACGGTGTCGGAGCAGCTCACCGGGGTCCACTCATTGGCGTCCTAGGAAACTAGGCTTTTAGCTGTGGTGTCGGCGCAACTCTCGGGCGGGCAGCCCTCGGGTGCGTTCGCCGCTACGCGCTCCGTGGCGTCCTAGGAAACTAGGCTTCTCGCTGACGCTCGCCGCCGGGCGAGCCGAAGTGGGCGGTGAGTGCGGCTCGAAGTGACTCGGCGCCTGCTGCCTCGGCGCCACCTTCGGATTCGGCATGCCCTGCTGACCAGGCGACGAAGCAGTCGGGGCGGATCAGCAGCGCGGTCGCGGCGGTGCCGTCGAGGCGGCCGGTGACCACGTCGACGCGGTCCTTCCAGGGCGTGGCGATCTCGGCGAAGTCGCCGGTGGAGTCCAGCAGCAGCGGCCGGGCGGTGCGGGTCAGCTCGGCGAGGCGTTGCGGGCCCTCGGCGCCGTGCACGACCACGTCCGGGGCGGAGCGGCCGGCCAGCGGGTCGGCCGGGTCGGCGGGGTAGCGGGTGTCCGCGCCGGACATCAGCGCCGCGATGTGCCCGGTCACCGCCGGTTCGTGGAGCAGTTCGGCGAAGAGTTCGCGCAGGCCGGTGACGTCGTCGCCGGGAGCGATGAGGGCCGCCTGCGCCCGGGTGGACATCACGACGCGGTCGGCCACCGGGCGGCGCTCGGACTCGTACGTGTCGAGCAGGCCCTCCGGCGCCCAGCCCCGCACCTCGGCGGCGAGCTTCCAGCCCAGGTTGGCGGCGTCCTGCAGGCCGAGGTTGAGGCCGGGGCCGCCCATCGCCGGGTGGACGTGCGCGGCGTCGCCGACGAGCAGCACCCGGCCGTCCCGGTAGCGGGCGGCGATCCTCGTGTTCCCGCTGGTCAACCGGCGCAGCAGGCCGGGGCCGTCCGGGGCGTCGACCGGCAGGTCCGCGCCGAGCACCCGGGCGACGCTGGCGCGCAGTTCCGCCAGGCTCATCGGAGGCGCCGCCGGGCTGATCGGAGTGCCGGCGACAGCCGGCGCCGCCAGGCTCATCGGGGTGTCGCCGGAGGCCGGCGTCGCGGGCCATTCCGTCGTACTCAGAACCGCGGGTCGTCCGGGGAACGGCGCCCAGGCGATCAGCCCGTGCGGGGTGCGGGTGTGCTGGAACGGCGGGACGATGCCGTAGCCGGGCACGCGCAGGCCGCCGGTCCCGGGATCGAGATGCGAGGCCGGGATGGTCACGGTGGCGGTACGGGAGACCGATCGGTCGTCGGTGACGCCGGGGAACGCGATCCCGGCGAGCCGGCGCACCACGCTGCGGCCGCCGTCGGCGCCGACCAGGAACCGGGCCGTGAGCCGGGCGCCGCCGGCGAGGTCGACCTCGACGCGGTCGTCGTGCTGATGCAGGCCGGTGACCTCGTGACCGCGGCGCACGCCGACGCCGAGTTCGGCGGCCCGGGCGGCGAGCTCGGCCTCGAGCCGGGCCTGCGGCACGCCGAGGACGTAGTGCGGGTTCTCCTCGAGCGTCGTCAGGTCCAGCGGGAACGCGCCGAAGACGAAGGCCGGCTGCGGCTTCGGCGGGGTGGGGTCGCCGCTGAGCCGGGCGGCGAGCCCGCGCCGGTCGAGCAGCCGCACGACCTGGCCGACGAGGCCGTTGGCGCGGGGTTCGCCGGTGGCGGTGGTGCGGCGTTCGAGGACGACCGGGCGGACGCCGGCGAGGGCGAGTTCGCAGGCGAGCATGAGGCCGTTCGGCCCGGCTCCGGCGATGAGGACATCGATCATGATCGTGATCCTTTCGGGGCACGCGTCATCGCCACGTCGCGGAGGCGACGCGGATGCGGCTGGAAAGCGGCGGCTTGAAGGAAGCGGCGGCTCAGCGGAAGCGGCGGCTCAGCGGAGGCGGGACGGTTCGGGCAGGCCCGCCGCGATCTGCCTGACGGCGTCGGTGATGAGCCGGTCGATCGGGGCCGGGTCGGCACTGTCGAGGTAGTGCTGCATCGCGACGGCCACGGCGGCGCCGGCCGCGGCCGCGACGAGACGCGGGTACATGTCGGTGGCGAGGTCGGTGCCGGTCCGCTCGGCCACCGCGGCGGCCAGCTCGGCCTCGGCGGTGGCGGCGGCCCGCAGCCGCTCCCCCTGCAGCGCCGGCTCGGCGAGCATGGCGCGCACGCCGGCCGCCCACTGGGGGTGCGCGGGCGACGGCATCGCCTCGACCTCGGGCCCGGGCCGGAACTGCTCCAGCGCCGCCGCGGTGAGCGCCTCCCAGAGCGGCTCGCCGGCGGGACGCTCCCGCAGCGCGGCCGCGGTGCGCAGGCTGCGGTCGAGATGGCGGGAGGCGATCGCCTCGGCCTTGCTGGAGAAGTAGTTGTTGAAGGTCCGCGGCGAGACGCCGGCCGCCTCGGCGATGTCCTCGACGCGGACGTTGTCGTAGCCGCGCTCGGCGGTGAGGTGGATCGCGGCCCAGCCGAGCGCCGCCCGTGTCTCGGCCTTCTTGCGCTGCCGCAATCCCGTCATGCCCCCACCGTAGCAAAACATGCGTGGCACGCAAAGATGCGTGGTACGCAAAAAGATGACAGCATCACGGCATGACGACCACACCGCGCACCGTGGAACTCCACTGCCGGCTCACCGTCCGCGTCGACGATCCCGCGGCGGTCACCGCCCTGGCCGTCCGGCGGCTGCGGGCCGCGAACATCGACTGGGACGAGGAGGAGGACGACCTGGAGACCGCCGCCGCCGAGCTCGGAGCCGACCTGCTCACCGGCCTGGCGAGCCTGGCCGACCCGGACGGGCTGCTGGCCGGCGTCCCCGGCGTCGCGGTGACGGGCGCGCACGTCCGCGCTACGAACCCGGCAGGCGCACCGTCACCCGCAGACCGCCGCCCGGATTAGGCACCGCGTCGAGGGTTCCGCCGTGCGACCGCACGATCGCCCGCGCGATGGCCAGCCCCAGGCCGCTGCCGCCGGTGTGGTCGATGCGGTCGCCGTTGAGCCGGGTGAACGGTTCGAAGAGCCGGGCCACGTCGGACGCGGCGACGACCGGGCCGGTGTTGGTGACCGTCAGCGCGCCCCCGGCGGCGAGCACGACGTGCGCCGAGCCGCCGGGCCGGTTGTACTTGACGGCGTTGTGCACCAGGTTGCGGATCAGCCGTTCCAGCAGCACCCGGTCGCCGTCGACGGTCCACGAGTCCGGCTCGGCGAGGAAGGGGACCTCGTGCTCGGCGGCCACCTCGGCGGCGATCTCGTCGAGGCGCTGCGGGGTGTGCGCGACGATCCCCTGCTCGGCCTGGCTGAGGGTGAGCAGCCCCTCGATGATGCGCTCGCTGCGCTCGTTGGCCTGCAGCAGCTGGCCGGCGACCTGCGCGGACTGGTCGGCGGCCAGCGGCTCGGCCATGGCGACTTCGATGATCATGCGTTGCAGCGCCAGCGGCGTACGCAGCTCATGGCTCGCATTCGCAGCGAAGCTGCGCTGTCCCTCATAGCCGGCGGCAAGCCGGTCGAGCATGCCGTTGAGCGCGGTGACGAGCGTCGTGATCTCGTCGGCGGAGCGGCGGCCGCGACCGGGCGGGATGCGCAGGCCGAGGTTCTGCGGGCCGACCTGGCTGATCAGCGGGACCACGTCGCGCACCGGCGCCATCACCCACCGGCTGACCGGCCGGTGGAGCAGGCCGATCACCGCCAGCACGCAGGCCCACAGGATCAGCGAGTCGACCGGCTTGTTCCGCTCCACCGTGCCGCAGAAGCCCTCGATCTCGTAGAGGCACGGCTCGCCCGCGTAGCCGGGGAGCCACGGCACCCGGAACCAGTAGTGGTGGATCATCAGGACCGCGGTGCCGGCGGCCAGCAGGACGATCAGGAGCCGTGCGCGCATCCGGTCAGCCTCCGAGGCGGTAGCCGGCGCGCGGCACGGTGTGGATCACGGCCGGTTCGCCCAGCTTGAGCCGCAGCTTACGCATGGTGACGGGCACGACGTTGGTGAACGGGTCGATGTTCTCGTCCCAGACCTGTTCCAGCAGGTCCTCGGCGCTCACCGCCCGCCCCTGGGCGCGCATCAGGGCCCGCAGCAGGCCGAACTCCTTGGCGGTCAGGTCGAGCGGCCGGCCGTCGCGGGTGGCCGCGCGGGTGCCGGTGTCGAGCACGATCCCGGCGCGTTCCAGCACCGGCGGCAGGGCCGGGGCGGTGCGCCGGGCCAGCACCTCCAGCCGGGCGACCAGCTCGGCGAACGCGAACGGCTTGGTCAGGTAGTCGTCGGCGCCCAGCCGCAGCCCGGTGACCCGGTCGTAGACGCTGCCGGCCGCGGTGAGCAGCAGCACCCGGGTCTCCAGCCGCCGCTCCCCCATCCACCGGCACACCTCGTCGCCGGTGCTGCCCGGCATGTCGCGGTCGAGCACGGCCACGTCGTAGCGGTTGACCGCGAGCCGTTCGATCGCGGCGTCCCCGTCGTAGCAGACGTCCACCGCCATCGCCTCGCGCCGCAGCCCCCGCGCCAGAAGGTCGACGTAGAGCCGCTCGTCGTCGGCCACCAGCACGCGCATCCGCTCTCCCTCACCGCAAAACCGACTGCGAGGGTACGGGTGACCCGCTAACCGCCGGATAAATCCGTGATCTTCGATTTAGCGGGTGGTTATCCGTACGTCCGTAGCTTCGTCGCCCATGTCGACACTCCTGGCCCCGGCTCCCCCGGTCCTGCGCCCCCAGCCGTGGCGTACGGCGCTGCTCGCGGCCCTCACGGTCTGGGCCACGACCACGGCGGCCCGGCTCGCTGTGAGCCTGCTCGGCCACCGGTCCTCCGCCCTGCACGGCTGGAACCAGTGGGACGCCCAGCACTACGTCACGATCGCCGAGCACGGCTACCACGAGGGCCCCGGCTACCCGGCGTTCTTCCCGCTCCACCCGTTGCTGATCCGCCTGCTGGACCCGGTGCTGCCCGGCGGCGGCCAGGTCGCCGCCCTGGTCATCGCGAACGCGGCCGGGATCGGCGCGCTCGCGGTGCTGCACCGCCTGGCCGCCCACGAGTTCGGCCCGCTGGTGGCCCGGCGCGCGGCCTGGTACCTGGCCGCCACCCCGATGGGCTTCTTCCTGTTCATCGGCTACAACGAGTCACTCTTCGTGCTGCTCGCCGCCGGCGCGCTGTACGCCGGCCGCCGCGGCCACTGGTGGCTGGCCGGCGCGCTGGCCGGCATGTCGTCGGCGACCCGGCTGTTCGGCCTGCTGCTGATCGTCCCGCTCGCCGTCGAGTACCTGCGCGCCCACCGGATCCGGCCGGACGTTCTCGGCCTGGCGCTGGTGCCCTCGGGCGCGCTCGCCTACAGCCTCTACTGCTGGATGGAACTCGGCGACCCGCTGGCGTTCAGCGTCGCCCAGGACCAGTGGGACCGCCGCTACACCCTCCCCGGCGAGGCCTGGCTCATCGCGGTCCGCCAGATCGGCGAGCCGGGCGCGCTCGGCGCGATCCTGGACGCCGGCTCGGTGCTGCTCGCGGCCGTGCTGCTGGTCCTCTGCGTGACCGGCCCCTGGCGGTTCCGGCGCGACCAGGCCTACCTCGTGGTCCAGGGCGCGCTCACCCTCGTCGTGCTGATGTCGACCGAGGTGGGCGGCCGGTCGATGCAGTCGGCCGCCCGGTACGCCATGGAAGCCGTCGCGATCTTCCTGGTGCTGGCCCGCATCGGCGCGAACGAGGCGGCCGACCGTGCCGTGCTCATGGTCGGCATGGCATTGCAGGCGGCGTTCCTGGTCGTCTTCATGGGCGGCACATTCCTGGTCGCCTGACCTAGGGTTCTCGTCATGACGACCCTTGCCGGCCGCACCATCGCGGCCCTGCGCAGCGAGCACGACGCCCTCGCGGACCTCGTCCCCACGCTCTCCCCCGACCGGTTGACCGGCCCGTCCGGCGCTTCCGAGTGGACGATCGCCGACGTCCTGTCCCACCTGGGCAGCGGCGCCGAGATCACGCTGGCCGGCTTCCGGGCGGCGGTCGGCGAGGCCGCCGAGCCCGGCCCCGACTTCAACCAGGGCGTGTGGGACCGCTGGAACGCCACGAGCCCGCAGGACCAGGCCACCGGCGCGATCGCCTCGGACGAGGCCCTCGTCGCCGCCCTCGAATCCGTGCCGGAGGAGCGCCACGAGGACCTCCGCGTCCGGACGTTCCTGCCCGACCCGGTCCCGTACGCCACCTTCGCGGCCCTCCGCCTCAGCGAGGTCGCCCCGCACACCTGGGACGTCCGCGCCGGCCTCGACCCGGCCGCCACCCTGGCCGCCGGCTCCGCCGAGATCATCGCCGAACACCTCGCCGGCGGCATCGGCTTCCTGCTCGGCTTCATCGGCAAGCCGAAGGAGGCCCCCGAACCGGCCGTCGTCGAGATCGCCGGCAGCCCCTATCGCCTCGTCATCGACGACTCGGTGCGCCTCACCACCGAGTCCGTGCCGGCCACCGCGGTGTTCTCGGGTCCGCTCGAGGCGGCGCTGCGGCTGATCTACGGCCGGTTGTCCCCGCGGCACACCGCCCCCGGCATCGAGGTGACCGGCAACATCACCCTCGACGAGCTGCGAGCGGTGTTCCCCGGCTTCTGATCCACCGGCCCGGCGTCCGCGGCGGTGCTGGTCGCCGCCGCGGGCCGGGTCGCCGGTCACGGCCCCTAAGGCGTCCTAGGAAGATAGGATGATCTCGGTACGGCCGGACCCTGCGCATGGCACAATCCCGGCGTGATCGAGATCGACGAGGCGCTGCACCGGCTGGGGAAGGCGTTCGTGGCGGGACTGCGGCAGCCCGGATACCAGCTGACCACCGTGCACGCCCGCGGCAGCGAGAGCCGGACCTACACCCTGGCGGGTGAGCCGGCCCTGCTCGGCCGCTGGAACAACCTCGACCTCGACCACGCGATGGCCGCCCTGCCCGGCGTCGCCGGCCGGGGCATGGTGGTCGAGATGATCGGTGATCCGGACGGGACGTACACCATCCACTGGTCACGGGACGTGCCGTCGCTGCCCGCCCGGATCGTCCTCGACGAGCACTACCGCCTGCCCGGGCACGAGGTGCCGCCCGCCCGGAAGCCCGGCGTCACCGGCTCCGCCGCCACGGATCCGGCGGTGCTGGCCGAGGTCGGGCGGCTGGTCGCCGCGTTCACCGCCCGGCATCACCCGGCCGGGTACGCGCCCGGCTGGTCCGAAGAGGAGATCCTCGACGCCGAACGGCAGCTCGGGGTGCGCCTGCCGGAGGATCTGCGCGCCCTCTACCGCCTGGTGCGCGGCGACGGCGGCGAATCGGGCCTGCTCGACCCGTTCGTCCTCGTACCCTTGAATGTGCTCCTCGCCTGGAATCGGGAGAACCATCCCGGCTATGAGGACGGGCCGTTCGACGACGGGATGATCTTCGACTGTGTGCCGGCCGGACATGTGCGCCGGGTGTCGTCGAGCAGCGGCTGGGTGACGTTCGCGCGCGACCACGGGATGAACTTCGCGGCCGTCGACCTCGATCCGGGGCCGCTGGGCCGGATCGGTCAGGTGCTCACGTACGGGCGGGACGTGTGGGCGCCCGTCGCATATGTCGCCGCCTCGGTGACCGACCTGCTCCGCCGGGCCGTCGCAACCCTCGGCGACGAGCGCCCGCCGGCCCCCGACCCCGAGATCAGGGTCGACGACCTCGCCGACCTGCCGGCGACGGCTCAGGGGGTGGTGCTGAACGCCGCGGGACCGGTCCGCTTCGCCGCCTTCGAGCCCTTCACCGACCTTCGCTCGGTGCGCGTGACCGCCGATTCCGCACTGATCGATTTCAGTCTGCCGATCGAGCGCCTGCACGTGGAAGCGGCGCGCTGGGAGCTCGGCGCGCTGCCGGCGACCATCGTGGATCTCACCCTGGGCGGCAACCGGGAGCCGGCGTCGATCGCCGGCCTGGAGAGGTTGCCGGACCTGGTCCGCCTCGACCTGTCCGGCGCCGCGGTCGCGGACATCGAGGTGATCGCGGCGCTGCCCGCCCTGCGCGTGCTGACCCTCGACGGCCGCCAGTGGACGGATCTGCTGGCCACCGGCCGGCGACCGGACCGGCTGGCCGCGGCCCGGCTGGGCGGCGCCGCCGGGGTGGGCGACGCGGCCCGCTGGGCACGGGCGTTTGGGGTGGCGAGCAGCGTCCGCACCATCAGCGGCGGCCGCTGAGTCAGATACGGGCGAGGTCGATCTCGACGGCGAAGGGCGCCGTCGGCTTGATGAGGCCGGTGAAGATCTCGCTGTCGCGGTAGCGGCCCGCCGCCGGATCGAGAACGTACGTGTAGACGATCGGCGCACCGGTGGCGGCCTGCTCGACCCGCCAGTAGAACGGGATGCCGGCCCTCGCGTACTGATCGGTTTTGACGATCCGGTCGGTGGTCTCCGATCCCGGAGAGACCACCTCCATCACCAGGAGCACGTGTTCAGGCCGGGTGGGATTCAGGTCGATGGTGTCAGCAGTCATGCACCCTCCCGGACAACCACGATAGGGCGGTCTCAGGACAGGCCCGGCAGCAGATCCGCGAGGTCGCCGAACGTGCCGCGATGGTTGCTGATCACCTTGGCGAGGGCCTTCCGGAACAGCTCCACGTCCGCCTCGTTGAGCCGGCTCCCCTGCCGCTCCGCCGACGCCGTCTTGGCCTTGGTGGCCTCGGCCCAGAGCCGGATCTCCTCCTCCTGCGTGAGCTGCCCGGCCTGCATGATCGAGTCGCGCATGGCGGCGGGCCGGTCGGCGAGCCAGGTGGCGCCGGCGAGGAGGACGTCGACGCCGTGCTGGTGGCGGGTCCAGGACAGGTAGGGCGCGTACTGCTGGTGCTGTTCGGTCTCGTAGAAGACGACGCTGTTCTCGGCGCCGTCGACGAGGCCCTGTTTCAGCGCGGAGCCGATGTCGTTGGTGGCGAGCGGCACCGCGGTGGCGCCCAGCGCGTTGATCATGTCGATCGAGACGATGCTCTGCGGCACCCGGATGCGCAGGCCCTTCAGGTCGGCCGGGGTGTGGATGGCGCGGACCCGGTTGTAGAAGTTGCGGTCACCCGCGTAGAAGAAGCCGAGCATGACGAGGCCGTGCTCGGCCAGGATCGCCGAGCAGCGCCGCCCGAAGTCGCCGCGCATGCTCGCCAGGCACTCGTCGCGGTCGGTGAAGGCGTAGGGCAGGCTGGAGACGCCGAGCCGTTTGTCGTACGCGGTCAGGTTCGCCAGCAGCGTCTTGCAGAAGGCGAGTCTGCCGGTGCGCAGCATCTCCGCCATGCGCTGCTCGTCGCCGAGCTCGCCGCCGGGTTTCACGGTGACCCGGCACTGGCCGCCGGTCAGCTCGGACACCTTGCCGGCGAAGAAGTTCTCGGCGGCCACCATCGGGCTGGTGGGCTGCACGGACTCGCCGAGCAGCACGTCCACCGTGTCGGTCGGGGCCGAGGTCGAGCGGGAGCAGCCGGTCGCCAGCCCGCCGGCCACCACCGCCACCGAGGTCAGCAGGGCGCGGCGATCCACATCCTCACGGTAGTGCCGGCGGCGGCCTCAGCTGATGCTTATCGCCATTCCCGAGCGGTCCAGCCAGGCGGTCAGCTCGGCGGCCGGCAGCGGGCGGCTGATGTGGTACCCCTGCGCCTCGTCGCAGCCGAGGTCGCCGAGCGCCCGCAGCGCGTCCTCGTTCTCGACGCCCTCGGCGACGACCCGCAGGCGCAGGTTCTTGGCCAGGTCCACGACCGCCCGCACGATGGTCTCGTCCCGGGTGTCCTCGCACATCTTCATGACGAAGCTCCGGTCGATCTTCAGCTCGTGCGGCGGCATGTCCCGCAGGTGCGCGATCGAGGAGTACCCGGTGCCGAAGTCGTCGATCGAGATGTGCACGCCGTGCTCGCGCAGCTGCCGCAGCACCTCGCCGGCGCGTTCCATGTCGGTGACCACCGCACTCTCGGTGATCTCCAAGGTCAAGAGCTTCGGGGGTACGTCGTGACGGGCGAGTGCCGCGACGATGGTGGCCGGGAACGCCTCGTCGGTCAGCGACCGCGCCGGGACGTTCACCGAGACCGGGAGCTCGTGGCCGAGCGCGGTCCACCGGCCGAGCTGGGCCAGCGCCTGGTCGAGCACGTCGGCGGTGACCATGTCGATGAGGCCGCTGTCCTCGGCGAGCGGGATGAACGCGTCCGGGCCGAGCAGCCCGCGGGCCGGGTGCTGCCAGCGGACCAGGGCCTCGGCGCCGCACGGCCGGCGGGTCGCCACGTCGATCTTGGGTTGGTAGAACACGACGAGCTCGCCGCGCTCGATGCCCTGGCGCAGCTCGCTCTGCAGCGACAGCCGGCTCGCGTCGCCGCTGTCCAGCGCCGGGTCGTAGCCGGCGACGCCGCCGTGCCGGCGCTTGGCCGCGTACATCGCGACGTCAGCGTGCTGGAGCAGCTCCTCGCCGCCGTCGCCGTCGACCGGGTACGACGCGACGCCGATGCTGGCGTCGATGTCGACGAGCAGGCCGCCGAGCGCGACCGGCCGGCGCAGCTCCTCGAGGATCCGCTGGCCGGCCTCCATGGCCTGCTGGTGGTCCGGCGCGGTCGGCAGGATCAGGGCGAACTCGTCGCCGCCGAGGCGCACCACGACGTCGCCGGCCCGGCGGCCCCCGGTCAGCCGCTGCGCCACCTCGACGAGCAGGTCGTCGCCGGCGTGGTGGCCGAGCGTGTCGTTCACCTCCTTGAACCGGTCGAGGTCGATGAGCAGCAGGCTGAACGGGGTGCCGGAGGCCTGCCCGCGCCGGACCGCGGCGTCGAGCTCGTGGTGCAGCTTGGCGCGGTTGCCGAGCCCGGTCAGCGGGTCGTGGGTGGCCTCGTGCAACCGCTGCTCCGCCTGCCGTTCGGCGCGGCGCTGATAGCCGATGAGCACCCGGGCGCAGACCGCGAACAGCGCCAGGACGACGCAGATGGTCGCCACGGCGATGGCGTGCAGGATGTCGGCGCGCCGGTTCACCTCGCGCAGGTAGTCGGAGAGCTCCTGCTGGTGGTGGTCGCCGATGGCGAGGACGTTGTCGCGCAGCGGGGCGAAGGTCATCGAGGCGAGGTCGGTGTATCCGGCGACGTCGGCGCCGCCGTCGGTGTGCGAGATGATGTCCGAGACGATCCGGTTGTAGTTCTCGTACCCGCCGCGGATGGCGTCGAGCTCGGCCCGGTCGACCGCGTTGTTCCGCTCCAGCCAGTCGAGGTTGGCCCGGGCGGCGCCGAGCTTCGCGACCAGCTCGGCGCGGCGGTACTCGGTGCCGCCGGTGGCCAGGTATCCGCGCAGCGCCGCGTCCTCGGCGTTGATCTGTACCGAGATCCGGTTCAGGGTCTGCGTGATGGCCTGGACCCGGCGGACCTCCTCGGTGGTCTCGGCGGTGCCGGTGGAGGCCAGGACGGCCGCGGCGGCCAGGATGACGATGCCGGCCGCGGTGCCGGCGATCGCCGACCGGGCGGTCGCCCGAGCCTCCAGCAGCCGGGTCCACCGCCCGCGTCCGGGCCGGTCGCCTGCGCCATTCGCCTTCACACGGTGTCTTTTCGGCTCGGCGGGCCGCGAATTGAACGCTTCGAAGCTGCGGTGTAGATCTCAACTCGGCCGTGATCGCGTCGATGGGGAGGGGGTGCGTGCCTTCGCCGACCGGGCGTTCCGGGCCGTAACGGCGCTGGTCATCGCCGATGTCGCCGTGTTCCTGCTGCAGGAGCGGACCGGCCCGTGGTGGCCGGGCCCGGTGAACTGGCTGCTGATGATCGCGGTCATCGTGCCGACGCTGATCCTGGTCCGGCGGGTGGAGAGCGATCCGGCGTCCGCGCCGGCGGTGCGCCGGTACTGGAAGTCCGTGCGGGTCGGCATCACGCTGTTCGTCGGGGTCGCGGCGTTGCGCATCCTGTACGAGCTCGGCGCCGGCGGCTGGCTGCTCCCGGCGTCGGTGGTGCTGCACCTGGTCGGCGGCATCGTACTGACCTGGCCGCTGGTCGGCCTGCCCTCCGGCGCCCGCAACCGCGCCGAGCAGATCGGGATCTGGCTGGATCTCGGCACCCTCACCTGCGCCGCCGGCCTGCTGATCTGGCACTTCGGCGCCTCCGCGCAGTTCGCCGGCGGCCGGGTCACCGTCTCCGGGGTGGTCGCCGCGGCCGTCATCATGGGCGCCGGGCTCAACCTCGTCTACATGGCCGCGCGGGTGGTGCTGGCCGGGGTCGGCACGTTCGCCCGGCGCGGCCTGTACTGGATCGGCGCGTCGGCGCTGATCGGCGGGCTCGGCTCCGCGATCAGCTTCCTGGACCCCCGGCAGCCGGCCGGGAATCCGCTGGTGCTGGTGCTTCCACTGGCGGCGTTCGCGGCGGCGGCCGGGGCGCGGGTGCAGGTGGTGGACACCGCGGGCGGCGGCCGGCCGGAGCGGCGGCCGCGCGGGTACAGCCTGATGCCGTACGTCGCGATCGCGGCGGTCGACGCCGTGGTGCTCTTCCACAACGTCGGGGTCGGCAGCGACCGGGACGACCTGCTCGTCGACGCCGTCGCGGTCACGCTGACGGCGCTGGTCGTGGTCCGGCAGCTGCTGGCCTTCCGGCTGAACGACGCCCTGCTGGCGCGTATCGGCGTACAGGAGAAGCGGTTTCGTCTCCTGGTCCAGAACTCCACCGACATGGTGACCATCACCGATGCGTCCGGCATGCTCACGTACGTCAGCCCGGCGTCCCTGCGGGTGCTGGGCACCGACCCGGACGACATGATCGGCACCACCGTGGGAACGTGGATGCACCCGGACGACCGGGCGGCGGCGGCCGGTCGGCTCACCACGCTGCTCGCGGCGCCCGAGACCACGGCCGTCTCGCAGGTCCGGCTGCGGCACGCCGACGGCACCTACCGGTGGCTCGACGTCACCAGCGCGAACCTGACCGGCGAGCCGAGCGTGGCCGGCATCGTCAGCAACGCGCGCGACATCACCGAGACCCGGGAGGTGCGCGACCGGCTCAGCTACGAGGCCAGTCACGACCGGCTGACCGGCCTGACCAACCGGGCGGTGTTCACGAAGCGGATGACGGCCGCGGTGACCGCCGCCGGCCCGGACACGCCGCTCGGCGTCGTGCTGATCGACCTGGACGACTTCAAGACCGTGAACGAGGCGCTCGGGCACACCACCGGCGACGCGCTGCTGGTGCACGTGGCCGAGCGGATCCGCGCGAGCGTGCGGCCGGCCGACACGGTGGCCCGGTTCGGCGGTGACGAGTTCGCCGTGCTGTTCGAGGGCATCCGCGGCGCGGACCTGGACCAGGTGCTCACCCGGATCGCGGCGGCGCTGCTCGAGCCCGCCCTGATCGACGGCGAGCCGATGACCGTGCGGGCCGGGTTCGGCGTCGCCGAGGGCCGGGGCGGCGACGACGCCGGTGACCTGCTGCGCCGGGCCGGGATCGCGCTGTACGAGGCGAAGGCCCGGGGCGAGGGCGGCGTCGAGCGGTACCGGCCGGGCATGGAGGCGCGCGGCGCCGAACGGCGACGGCGGGTAGCGGCGCTGCACACCGCGATCGAATCCGGTCAGCTGGTCACCTTCTATCAGCCGGTGGTGACCCTGCCCGGCGGCCGGATCACCGGCTGCGAGGCCCTGGTCCGCTGGCAGCACCCGACCGAGGGGCTGCTCGGTCCGGGCGCCTTCATCGAGGCGGCCGAGCAGAGCGGCCTCATCGTCGCGCTGGGCGCCTGGGTGCTGCGGGACGCGACCCGGGAGGCGACGACCTGGCCCGGCGAGCTGACCGTGTCGGTGAACGTCTCGGCCCGCCAGCTGCGCGAGGCCGGCTTCCCGGACGTGGTGGCGGCGGCGCTGCGGGACAGCGGCCTGCCGGCGCGCCGGCTGACCGTGGAGATCACCGAGTCGCTCGCGGTCGGCGGCGGCGCCACCGCCGCGAACCTGCAGGCCCTGCGGGACCTGGGGGTACGGCTGTCGCTCGACGACTTCGGCACCGGGGCGTCGACGCTGAGCCTGCTCGCCAGCTGCCCGGTCGACCAGATCAAGCTGGACCGCTCGTTCGTCCCGGACGTCGGCGGCTCGCCCGCCATCGCGGACGCGGTGGTGCAGATGGCCCGGGCGTTCGGCCTGCAGGCGGTGGCCGAGGGCGTGGAGACCGCCGAGCAGGCCGCCCTGCTGGCCGGGCTCGGCTACGAACGTGCGCAGGGCTTCCACTTCGCCCGCCCGATGCCCGCCGCCGACCTGCGCGCCCGCCTGGCCGGGGAGGCCGCCGTACCGGCCGAGCGTTGACCCATACTCAGATCATCTTTATATTGGCCCGCATGCCACCCGCCCCGATGCGCGAACCCACCTTCTGGATCCTCACCGCCCTGGCGCCCGAGCCGCGCTACGGCTACGGGGTGATCCAGGAGGTCACCCGCCTCTCCGACGGCCGGATCACCCTGCAGGCCGGCACCCTCTACGCCGCCCTCGACCGGCTCGCCGCGCTCGGGCTGGTCGAGCCGGACCGGGAGGAGATCGTGGACGGGCGGCCCCGGCGCTACTACCGGCTCACCACCGACGGCGCGGCCGCGCTGGACGCCGAGACGAAGCGGCTGCGGGCGAGCGTCGAGGCGGCCTCCGCCCAGCTCGCCGCCCGCCGCCGGTTCGGCCTGGGGACGGCGCCGTCATGAACCTGGAACGTCGTTACTCGTACCTTCTGCGCGTCCACCCACCCGGCCCGCGCCGCGCCGAAATGCTCGCCACCCTGCTGGAATGCGCTCCGCCGGAGCGCGTCCGGCCCACCGGCCGGGAGATCTTCAACATCATCGGGTACGGTCTGCGCGCCCGTCTCGGCCGGCCCGCCAGCACCGCGATCGTCGTGCTGGCCGTGCTGGCCTCGCTCGCCGCGGGCCTGCTCGGCGCCGCCGTCGCGGCCCGGGTCGGCTGGCACTACGCACCGGCCCTGCCGTCCGGCGCCGCGTCGCAGGAGCTCGGCGCGACCGTCTTCCCCGGCAAGCGGGTGTGGGGCGGCGGCGACGCCGAGACGTTCGTGGAGAGCGGCGACGGCGAGCAGACCATCTACGGGTTCGCCGACTACTGGGTGAAGCACGACGACACCACCCGGGACGTGCTCGCCTACGCCGAGGGCGCCCGGGACCGGCTGGCCGCCGCCGGCTGGGACGTGCACGGCGACGTCACGCACGAGTCGGAGGCCGGGTCCGAGTCGTCGATCGACACGGCCGGCTTCTGGGCCACCCGGGACGGCCTGGTGCTCACCTACACCGGCGTCCTCTGGGGCGAACGCGCGCCGTGGGACTCCGACGGCGCGGCCAGTTTCCAGCTCACCCGCTCGGCCCCGCCCTGGCTGGCCACGGTCGCCGTCGCCGGCGGCCTTCTCACCGCGGCCTTCGGCTGGCTGCTCGTCGGCTGGGCCAGCCGCCGCACCGAGGACGACCCGGCCCGCGCCGGCGTCGCCGCGACCGCCGGCTGGACGGCGGTGCTGCTGACCCTGCTCTCCGCCCTGCTCGGCGGCCTGTGGAACATCCAGGCCGACCGCCCCGGCGACGAGGTCCTCTGGCTCGGCCTGCGCGCCCTCACCGGCGTGCCGGGCGCGATGATCCTCGGCCTGATCGTGGTGGCCCTCGCCGCGGTCCGGCTGCGCGCCGCGCTCCCGCCGATCGCCGTGCTGACCTGCCTGATCGCCGCCGCCTGCTGGCACGCCCCGGCAGTGCTGGCGTCCTGCGCCCCGTCCGGCCCACCCGCCGACCCGGCCCCGGCCGACGTCGCCCACAGCCGGGTCGCCCGCGTCTACATCACCCAGTCGTCCACCGACGAGCAGCGCAACTACGCGCAGGCCGCGATCTCCCGGGTCTGGGGCACCATCTCCTACTCGTTCCACCACGACCCCACCGACGACGAATACCGGTGGGCCTACTGCGACGGAGGCGACCTCACCGGCGACTCGGGCATGACGGTCCCCTACTTCTGGGAGATCGGCCTGAGCAGTCCCGGCGTCTTCCCCGCCCTCGCCGACGAGGTGGCACACATGCCCGGCGTGGTCGCCGTCCGCCACGGCGAGGAATACCGCTGAGCATTAACGGTCGTTAATGGTCTTGAATGGTGGCGGATCGCCACCATTCAAGATGCCATGTCGCAACATCGGCACCGACTCCGTATCGACTTTCACTCATGGGACGATGGTGGTTCTCCCACATTTGTTGCCGCATTATGTGAGATGAGGCGGCATCGCGGCCAGTTGCCGATGGTCGCGGTGGACAGCTCGGGAGTGGCGGTCGTGGCTGCACGGCCGCCACCGGCGACGGGAGGCGAGTTGCGATGGCGAGCGCTACGAAGGAGTCCCGTCGAGTCGCCGCGGCCCGTCTCATCTACCGGCTCGCCGCCATCGCCGCAGCGGGCCTGCTCGCCCTGGTCGCCGGGGTGGGCGTCGCAGCCGTGCTGGGACAGCAGGCTCCCCCCGGTGACTGGAGTCGCTGGAGTGACGTCGGACAGACGTTCGGCGTCCTCAGCTCGATCATCAGCGGGCTCGCGCTGATGGCCGTGGTGATGACCGCACGCGTCCAGTTCCGCGAGTTGCAGCGCAGCGCAGCCGCCGAATTGAGCATGTTGCATCTCGAGATCCTGAAGATGAGCATCGACGATCAGCAACTGGCCGAAGTCTGGCCGGCATTTCAGCCGGGCCTCTCCGTCAAACGAAATCGTCAGTTCCTGTACGCGAACATCATCTATCAGTTCCACTGGACGTCATTGAATTTGAACAAGGCGACCGACGATGAGGTGCTCGGCAGCATGCGGTACCTCTTCACCAGTTCCATAATGCGGAAGTATTGGGCGGCCGCCGAGCGCGGCAGGACATCCCTGGAGCCCGGTAGCTCGGAGCACGCCTTCGCGAGGAAGCTCGACGAGATCTGCCGGGACTACGAGACAGCGGTCGCCACCGCGCACCATGACTTCGGGCCGTCTGCGGACGAGGCCATCCTGGCGGAAGAGCCCACCTGACCAGCGCGCGAAGGTAGGCTCATCAAGTAGCCCAGCGGGTCGGTGCGAGCGCCGGCCCCGGACCCATGCCGGAACCCTGACCGCCGACTACCCGGACATCCTGTCCGGCGCGGTTGTCGGCGCGTGGCGTTCCTTTGACGGCACCACGACGACGTGCAAGATGATCGAGTCCGTCAGCGGCAAGGAAGGCATCCCTGTGGAGTTCGTACGCCGGCTCGGTCTTTCACCCCGGGAACGCGGATCGTTGAACAATGCGACGTGCCCCGACGTATTCGAGCTCTCCGATGGGAACTTCGCCGTCATCGGGACGGACATGACCGAGGCTCTGGAGCCGGCTCTGCCGCCGGATGCCGCACGGGCCGACTACGAGCGGATCGTGGTGGTCTCACGGGAGACCCTGCTGGCCGCCAAGCGGGACATCCCGGATGCGTGAGAGGGTGCTCCGGCACTGAGCCGGAGCACCCCGGCCTCACCTGCGGGTCTTGGGCAGGTCGAACTGGTCGGCCGCCTTGCAGTCCTTCTGGTTGCCGATCGCGTCCGGCGGCAGCTTCGCCAGCTCCTCGCGCGCCCTCTCCCGCCCGAGATTCCAGGCGTACCAGGGGTCGGGCTCCTTCAGATCCTCGACGATCCAGCTGAGCGTGCACCGGCGCACCGGATCGGGGAGTTCGCTCAGGGCCGGTGTGGCGTCGGCGGAGAGGGCGCGGAGATACCAGGCGTCGATCTTGCCGGAACCCTCGTAGCGGGCGGCGTTGCGGCTGGCCACGTACCCCTCGGGGTCGAGGACCGCGAGGCCGAGCAGCATCAGGACGGCGAGGCCGACGGTGGTTCCGGGGATCCAGCGGCCCCGCCACTTGATGCCGGCCACCGCGATCAGCACGAAGATCACGCCGAGCAGCATCTCGGAGGCCATCACGAAGATGCGCTCGCCGGTGAAGCTGTAGACCCTCTGGTATTCCCACATCCGGGACAGCGCGGACGCCACGATCACGACGCTCAGACCACAGAGCAGGCCCAAGAGTACGCGGAGAAGCACCCGCTCCGCCGGTTCCTCCCGTTTCGCCCAGCGGGCCAGGCCGGCGATCAGGGCCAGCGACAGCAGGGTGACGGCGACGAGTTGCCAGAAACCGCTCCGGGCGTACTGCGAGTAGCTGAGCCCGGCCGTCTCGAGCACGTGCCGGCTGCCCCCGAACAGGACGGTGAACTGCACCGCCACGAAGCCGCCGAAGAGCAGCACCAGCGCGGCACCGGCCGGCGCCCACTCGATCAGGCCGAACCGGCCCCGGCCCTCGGTGTCCAGGCTGGACGTCGTCGGCGGCGCGGTGAGCGTGTAGATGCCGGAGACGGCGAGCAGGCCACCGGCCGCGGCCAGGAGGATCCACTGGAAGAGCGAGCCGGCCGCGAGGTCGGGCACGGCGTCGTCGAGCAGGCTGGAGAACGCGACGTCGGCCGAGGACAGCAGCGCGCCGAAGACGAACAGCACCACGACGGTGAGCGCGACCGAGAAGAAGATCCGCCGGGCCATGCCCGGGTTGCGGCCGGTCTTCAGGTGCTTGCGCACCCAGGGGATGCCGGCGAAGGCCGCGTACGGGGCGGCGACGAGGCTGAACAGGATCGACCTGACCTGCCGGCCGCCGACGATCGCGAGCGCCGTGCAGCCGATCGCCCCCAGCACGCTGAAGGTCACCAGCCACCAGGCGTTGCGGAACGCCGGGATGAGCATGAGGGCGAGCGCCGCGGCGGCCCAGCCGGAGCGGATCAGCCTCTCGCTGCGGGACAGGTCCTTGGAGCCGCGGACCGCGAACCCGACGCCCAGGGTGAGCGCGAGCCAGCCGAGGAACCAGCCGATGCCGACCCGGTCCAGCGGCAGGAAGACCAGGAAGCCGAGGGCTCCGGCGAGCACACCGGCCGGTACGGCCCAGCCCTGCGCCGTCTTCGGCCCGGGCCAGTTCTTCTTCCGGAACAGCTGCCAGCTGGACGGCGGCTGCTCGTATCTCCCGAACGGGTGGATCGGCTGCGGGACCGGAGGAACCTGCTTGGGGGCCGGCGCCTTCGCGGGCGTGAAGGCGAGGTCCGACGGGGTCGCGTTCTCGACGGGCGCCGCTTTCTCCACGGGCGCGGGCACCGGCTCAGACTTGGCGACCGGAGCCGGCTCGGGCTTGGCGACCGGCTCAGGCTTGGAAACCGGAGCCGGCACAGGAGCGGGAGCCGGCTCAGGCTTGGAAACAGGAGCCGGAGCGGATTTCGTGGAAGCCGGTTCGGTCTCCACCGGGATCATCGGCAGGAAGAGCGCGTATCCCTTCGTACCCGAAGGAACTCGAACCGGAATCGCCCACGCCGTCTCACCGTCGGCGCCCGGCCAGACGATGGGCGGAATCCCCTCGACGGGCGGCATGACCAATAGCTGGGGTGCCGGTACAGGAACATCCGCGGCCGGATCCGGCTGCTGTCGTGGCACGTCCGCCACTGCACCCTCCTAGGTTGCTCGGTCCGCACACTGTAGGGCGTGCGCACGGCAATTTCTACGCCGGGACGTGTCCGTATCGCCGCGACGCGCGGATGGATTGGCACGGATGCGGGAGGTGCGTGCGTCAGGTGGCGGTGTGACCGGGCGCGATCGACGCCTGGACCACCAGCGCCGCCGCCCCGATCCCGGCGGCGTCGCGCGGCTGCGCCGACAGCTCGACCACGATCTCGTGCCGGCGCCGGGCGTGCGCGGTCCGCTCCAGGTGGGCGCGCAGCCGGCGGGCGTAGATCGAGCCGGCCACCGCGACGCCCGGCCCGGTCAGCACGACCCGGCCGAGGTCGAGCAGGTTCACCATCGAGGTCACCGCGAGGCTCAGGTACCGGGCGGCCTGGTCCACCACCGCGAACGCCCGCGGGTCGCCGCTGACCGCGGCGTGCGCGATCGCGTCGTACGCGGTCGAAATGGTCTTCTGATCCACTGTCAGCCCCGCCTCGCGGGCGGCGTCGACGGTCGCCACCATCGAGGCGTAACGCTCGACGCACCCCTGATTGCCGCACGGGCACGGCCGGCCGTCGTAGGCGATCGACAGGTGCCCGAGCTCGCCCGCGTCGAAGCCGGCGCCGCGGAACAACGCCCCGCCGAAGACCAGGCCGGCGCCGATCCCGGTGGACAGGTAGACGCTGCCGAACGCCTGCTCGCGGGGCACCCGCCGGCTCCAGAACTCGCCGAGCCCGGCCGCGGCCGCGTCGTTCTCCACGATCACCGGCAGGTTCAGGCGCTCGGTCAGCGCGGCGCGGACGGCGGTCCACTCCGGGGCGTCCTCCTCCTCGCCGGGGCGGGCCGTCGGCGCCACCACGGCGAGCCCCTCGATCCGGTCCCGGGGCAGGTCGAGGTCGGCGATGAACTCGTCGAAGCGCTCCCCCAGCCGCTCGGCGAGGTCCACGCCGTCGAACGGGATGACCTCGCGGCCCACCACGCCGCCGGTCAGGTCGATCGCCACGCAGGTGAGCGTGTCCGGGCCGAGGTGGAAGCCGATGCCGAACCGGTTGGCCGGGGTGATCGCGAGCAGCTTGCGGGGCTTGCCGCGGGACGAATCGGACGAGCCGGTCTCGTAGATGACCCCCTCGGCGATCAGGTCCCGCACGATGTTGGAGATCGACGGCTGGGTGAGGCCGGTCCGCTCGGCGAGCTCCACCCGGCTGATCGTGGCCGTCGAGCGGATGACGTCCACGACCAGGGCGCGGCTACCCGGCCCGGCCACGGAGGTTTCTCGGCGTGCCATGACGTGTGGTCTCCGTTCGCGTGCCGCCTGCTGTCAGGCGATACCGTACCTTTCGGCACGACAGCTACGGAGGAACCGGTGACACAGGCGCAGCGGCGGGTCGGCGTGGTTCTCGCACGAGCCTCACGGGTGCTCGGGCAGGAGCCGTTCTACCACGAGTTCATCGAAGGGCTGGAGCGTGTGCTCACCCCGGCCGGCGTCTCCGTCCTCGTGAAGGTCGTCACCGATCGGGAGGCCGAGAACCAGGCGTACGAACGGTGGGCCGAGCGCGGTCGCATCGACGGCGTCATCCTGGTCGACCTGCTGCCCGACGACGACCGGGTCCCGCTGGTGGACCGGCTCGGGCTGCCGGCCGTGGTGCTCGGCGCCCCGTCCACGGCGTCCGGGCTGCCCACGGTCTGGACCGACGACGCCGGCTACGCCCGGGAGGCGGTCCGTCTCCTGGCCGGGCGCGGGCACCGCACGATCGGGCACCTCAGCGGCCCGCTCTCGTTCATGCACACCCAGCTGCGCCGCGAGGGCGCCGAGGCCGAGGCCGCGTCACTGGACATCACGCTGGTCCAGGCCGACGGCGATTATTCGTACGAATCAGCCCGCGTCGCCACCGCCGAGCTGGCCGCCCGATCGTGCACGGCCATCATCTGCGACAGCGACCTGATGGCCCTCGCCGCCCTCGACACCCTGCGCGAACGGAATCTCGCGGTGCCGGCCGACGTCTCGGTGGTGGCCTGGGACGACTCCGCCCTCTGCCAGCTGGCCGTGCCGGCGCTCTCGGCGATGAGCCACGACGTGGCCCGGATCGGCGAGATCGCCGGCGGCGCCATCCTCGACGCGATGGCCGGCAAGCCACCGGCGGTCTACCAGGCGCCGCCGGCCACCTTCGTGGCACGCGACAGCACCGGCTGAAGCCTCACGCCGCCGCCCGAGCCCGCGCGCGCCACCACGGGGACTGCCTCGAGCGCCTGCGGGATCTGGCGGACTGTTCTTCCGCGGACGGCACACGCGGCCCCGGAACTATGGCTCGCGCCTTAAGTCAGCAACGACGATGCCCGTGAGGTGCACGCATGCCCATAGCGCCGCGCCCGCCCACGGACCACCGCGCCAACCTTGGTTGCTTAAATTATTAATCTAAGGTTGACATGGGCGTAACGACGATCGATGCTTCGTGCATGCGAATCCCCCGACCCGCCTGGGCCGTCGGCGCCGCGATGGTGCTGCTCGGCACGGGCATCAGCGCACCGGCCGCACAGGCGTTCCCGGCCACCCCGAAGTCCACCGTCCTCAACTATCTGCGGTCGATCACCGGCACGTCGATCGTCTCCGGGCAGCACAACAAGGAGCCGGCGAACCAGCCCGGCCAGTACACCCGCCAGGTGTACGACGTGACCGGCCAGTACCCCGGCCTGTGGGGCGGCGACATGATGTTCACCGGCACCGACGTCGCCAATCGGCAGAGCGTGATCAACCAGGCGAAGACCGAGTGGGCGAACGGCTCGCTGGTCACCCTGACCTGGCACGCCTGCTCCCCCACGGTCGGCGCCACCTGCAACTTCGAGGGCGGCGTCAAGACGAGCATCTCGAACGCGCAGTTCCAGGAGATCGTCACCGGCGGCACGAACCTGAACACCGTGTGGCGCAGCCGGATGGCGGCGGTCGTGCCCTACCTCAGGCAGCTCAAGGACGCCGGCATCCCCGTACTCTGGCGGCCCTTCCATGAGATGAACGAGAGCTGGAACTGGTGGGGAGCGCGGCCCGGCGCGAACGGCGGCGCGAAGATCTACCAGCAGATGCGCGACTACTTCACCAGCCAGGGCCTGGACAACCTGATCTGGGTCTGGAACGTCCAGGACAACCCGAACGCCAACTGGGCGCAGTACTACCCGGGCAGCGGCTACGTCGACGTCGTCTCGCTCGACGCCTGGTACAAGAGCTATCCGTCGTCGTCGGACTACTCGCAGATCCAGTCGATCGCGGCGGGCAAGCCGATCGCGATCGCCGAGATGGGCAGGGTCCCGAACAACAGCCTGCTGACGAGCCAGACCCGGTGGGCGTACTTCATGGTCTGGTCCGAGCAGCTGCGCGGCACCAACACGAACGCCGAGATCCAGGCGGCCTACTTCCATCCCCGCGTCCTGAACCAGGGCGAAGTCCGCATCGGCTGATCACGGTGGCCGCCGGTCTCCTCCGGCGGCCACCTTTCTTTTCAAGACTGGGCCGGATTCCTTGAGTCGGCGCGACGGCGTCCGATAACCCCGGCGAGCGATCGCCGCACGGATGCCGGCGGTCACCATCGTCGGGAGCCCGCATGTCGAGTCGCCAGTTCGTCACCTTCGAGGTCGCCGGGCAGTTCTTCGGCGTCGACGTGGACGCCGTGCAGGAGGTGCTGTCGTACAGCGAGTACACGCCGGTTCCGCTGGCGCCGAACGCGGTCGGCGGGCTGTTCAACCTGCGCGGCCAGGTGATCGCCGCGGTGGACCTGCGGGTGCAGTTCGGGTTGCCGCGCCGGGACATGTCGGGCCTCGTCATGAACGTGATCGTGCGGGCCGGCGACGAGCCGGTGAGCCTGCTGGTGGACCGGATCGGGCAGGTCGCCGACCTGGACTCGCAGCTGTTCGAGGAGCCGCCGGCGACGCTGACCGGGCCGTCCCGGGAGCTGGTCATCGGCGCCTACAAGACCGAGGGCCGGCTGCTGCTGGTGCTCGACGTCGCCGAGTGCGTGAACACGGCCCGCGTCACGGCCTGAGACTCCGGCGCCGGGTACGCCTGCACCTGGTCCACGATCAGCCGGCCGGCGTCGCCGCCGCCCAGATAGACCGAGAGCTGCGTGACCTGCCGCAGATCGAGCGTGCCGGTGGGAGCCCACGGCGGCTGCGCGAACGCGGTGAACGGCACCCGGACCGTTCCGGACGGCGTTCCGGCGGGGAGGGTGTGCTCCCAGTAGACGCCGTTCGCCACGAATTGGATCGTGATGCCGGCCCGGGTGCCGGTCCGGTCCAGGTCGAGCGAGATGCCCTGCTGGCCCCAGAGGTCGAGCGGGGCGAACGTGCGGGTCACGCCCGCGTAGCCGGAACTGCCCGGCGTCACGTCGAGCCGCATGGCCCGGCCGGCGCCCGACGGCGAGGCGACGATCGTCGGGGTCACCGGGTCGCCGCCGGTGTTGCGCACGTAGGCCGCGGCGAGGGCGGCGCTGTCCGCGTACCCCTCGAAGTCGTCGATCGTCGCCGGAGCGGACGGCAGGGCCCGGGTCGTGAAGGACGCGACAGGCGTGGTCCGGCTGCCGGCCGTGTTGGTGGCGCGCACGCTCCAGTACCAGGTGGTGGCCGGGTCGAGACCCTGCGCCGGGGTGTATGAGGTGGTGTCCAGCCCGGTCACGTCGATCACCGGGTCGTGCAGGTCGCGGTGCCGGGAGACGGTGAGCGTGTAGTGGCCGGCGCCGGCCGCCTCCTGCCAGGTGAACTCCTGCGGGCCGATCACCCCGGTGGCGCCCGCGGCCGGGGCCGTCACGGCGAACCCGGCGGGACGGCCGGTCACCGGTGCGGGGTCGGCGGCCCAGAGGGTGGCCTGGGCGAGTCCGGCAGCGCGCCAGACAAGTCGGATATTTCCGGCGCCAGCGAGTGACGCCGTGATCGACCACTTCACGTCGCGAACACGGTCGGCACGTGAGGCGATGGACCGCCAGCTGCTGCCGTCCTTCGACACCTGCACCGCGAGCGAGGGACGCCGGTCACTGAGCACATCGACCTGGATCCGCTTCAGACCGGCGATCTGCCAGCTCACCGACGCGTCTCCGCGGCCGGTGGGATGAAGGCCGCCGGGGCGGATCTCCGCGTCGGTGTGCCCGGAGGTCAGGAAGAAGTCCTGCAGTGGATCGGTGAGCACGGTCTCCCGGGCGCCGGCGTACCGCGGCTCGGACCGGGCGCCGTTGACGGCGGCGACGCGGTACCAGGCGTCACCGGGCGGCGTCAGGTCGGTCCACGGCGCGTCGGCGTCGGTGAGCACGCCGCCGTGTGCCGGCTTCCACGGCCCGTGCGGGGAGCGCGCCCGCTCCACCCGGTATCCGTCGGCGCCGGCCGCGCCCCGCCACCGCAGGACGTTGAGCCCGCCGCGCTTGCCGATCGCGGTGATCAGCGGGGTGCCGGCCGCCCTGCGCGGGACCGAACCGCCCATCGACGAAGCGAACGCGATCTGCGCCCGGTTCGCGGCTGTCATCCGGGCGTCGTCGCCGGGGTAGTGGAAGGTGAACCCGTCGTCGTGCTGGACGAATCCGTTGCGGTCGTGGTGGCCGAAGAGCGACCAGGACAGCATGCCGGTGACGTTCGGGTCGGCCACGGCCGGGTCGAACAGCTCGGCCGAGGCGGCGTTCGAGGCGTACTCCCCCGCGATGTAGACCTTGCCGGCGCCGGCGATGGTGGCGGCGTCGGCCTTCACCTTCGCGGCGGTCGGCGGGTAGTAGTGCACGTCCACGATGTCGACGTCGGGGGCGGTGAGGGTGTCCGGGTCGATGTCGAAGCGGCGGCCCGCGGCGATCAGCTGGCGCGGGGCCCAGCCGGCGAAGAGCGAGGCGTTCGTGTTGATCCACTCGGGGGTCATGCCCTCGAGCTCGTTGCCGAGCTCCCACGCCATGATCGTGGGGTCGTCGGCGTAGCGCTTGCCGGTCAGCGCGTTGACCCGGTTCATCACGTGCTTCACGTACGCCCGGTAGTCGGCGATGACCCGCGGGTCGGTGTAGAACGCCGCGTCGGGCAGGCCGTACGGCTTCGTGAAGTCGGCGTGCCCGCCGTGGTAGTACGCCCAGTTGTCGGTCAGCGGCAGGATGAGCCGGATGCCGACCCTACCGGCGTACGCGATGGCGTAGTCGACGGTCCGGAACGCCTCGTCGTTGAAGCCGGCCTCCTTCGAGGGCAGCAGCGTCAGCGGGTGCCCGGTCGAGGTCAGCATGTGCGAGCGGACCACCGTCATGCCCATGGCTCTGGCGGTGTCGAGGGCGTCCCGGATCCGGAAGTAGGTGGGGTAGCCGATCCCGCCCACGTTCTCGTCGAGGCCGAGCCAGTAGATGTTGGTGCCGGCGAACCGGAAGTCGCGCCGGTCGAGCGAGAGGGACGCGCCGTCCCGGGTCACGAAGGTCTTGTTGAGGGACGGCCACTTCTCAGGAGCAGTGGCCGAAGCGGGTGACGGGACGGCGAGGGAAGCCATGACGGTGAGGGCGATCAGAGCGGAACGCAACGGTCCTCCAGGGCGGAGAAGAGGTCGGTCAGCACCCACGGCACCTTCGCGAGCGCCGGGTCGAGGTCGAAGGGGGCACGGACGTGGAACACCACCGACTCGCCGGGCAGCAGGGTGACGAATCCCCTGTCGACGGTGGCCCGCGGGTGGATGCGGTCGGCCTGCAGCAGGATGTCGCGGGCCAGGCCGGCGGCCCGCACATGGACATCGAGCCCTCCCGGCACGGCTTCGACGTCGACGGTGAGACGAGGATTCTCGAGGGGAACGGACGAGGAGAACCACAGCGCCCGGGCGTCGTCGAGGCGGGCGACGACGACGCCGGCGGAGGAAGAGACGGTGAACGGCACGAGAGAGACCGACCGCGGCGCCACCGACACCGGGATGTCGTGACCGTCGACGAGAAGCGTCCCGTCCCAGGAGAAAGCGGTGTCGTTGAGGACCGCCACCACCAGCCCACCGTCCCGGGGCTGGATCGTCAGGGCGCGGGAAGCGTTCATCTCGCCGAGCGCGAAGTAGAGCGGCTTGTACCGGCCGGCGCCGTCGATGGCGGCCCAGGACGTGACCGGCCACAGGTCGTTGAGCTGCCAGAGGATGGCGCCGCCGGTGTGCGGCCAGTGCGACCGCCAGTGCTCGACGCCGGTGCGGACGGCCCGGACCTGGTTGAGCTGGGTCAGGTAGTGCCAGGCCTCGACGCCGAGCGCCTCGAACCCGGGGAAGTGCGGGGCCAGGCCGCGGGCCAGCTTGCCGTTGCCGTCCTCGGCCTTCTGGTGGTGCAGCACCCCGGGCGAGTCCGGCCGGATCGGGTCGTCGGAGACGGATTCGCGCAGCGTGGTCCAGGCCGGCGGCGCCTGCCAGCCGTACTCGGCGACGAACCGGGGCGCCGAGTTCCGGTAGTTCGTGTACGGCTCGCGGTTCCACACCTCCCAGGAGTGGAAGGTGCCGTGGTCGACGCTGTTCGGCTCGTGCTCCCAGGAGCCCGACCACGGGCTGCCCGCCTGGTAGACGCGGGACGGGTCGAGCTCGGCCACGATCTCCGGCAGCACCTCGAGGTAGTAGCGCTCACCCCAGGACCTCCCGTGCCCGCCCCAGCCCATCGCGCCGTGCAGCCACAGGTTCTCGTTGTTGCCGCTCCAGGTGATCAGGCTCGGGTGCGGCGACAGCCGGGTGACGTTCTCCCGAGCCTCGGCGACCACCTCGGAGAAGAGCGGCTCCTCCTCGGGGTAGTCGGCGCAGGCGAACAGGAAGTCCTGCCAGACCATCAGGCCGAGCTCGTCGCAGATCTCGTAGAAGGCGCGGTCCTCGTAGATGCCGCCGCCCCACACCCGGATCAGGTTGACGCCCGCGCCGGCCGCCTCGCGCAGCCGCGTCGCGTAGCGCTCCCGGGTCATCCGGGACGGGAAGATGTCGTCCGGGATCCAGTTGACGCCCTTGATCAGCACCGGCTCGCCGTTGAGGTGGAACACGAACCCGCCGCCGGTCCGGTCGATCTCCACGGTGCGGAATCCGACGCGTCGCTCCCAGCGGTCCAGCTCGTGATCGCCATCGGTCAGCACGACGGTCAGGGTGTGCAGCGCCGGCTCGCCGTGGCCGCGCGGATTCCAGGGCGTCACTCCGGGGACGTCCAGTTCCGTTCGTACGGAATCGGCATGAAGCGGAAGTGAGGCGATCTCCCGGCCGTCGAGCAGGATCCGCGCGCGGAGCGCGCGATCCCGGGTGCGTTCGATCTCGGTGGTCAGGTCCAGCTTTCCGAGACCATTCGCGTACGTCGTGAGCGGCCGCACCGCCGAGATGCGGGCCGTGCTCCAGCCTTCGAGGCGCACCGGCCGCCAGATGCCCGCGGTGACCAGGGTGGGTCCCCAGTCCCAGCCGAAACCGCAGGCCATCTTGCGGATGAAGTTGAACGGCTCCGGGTACGCGTTGTCGCGCTCGCCGAGCAGTTCGCGCACTTCTCCGGCCTCGGTGTAGGCGGATGCGAAACGGACGGTGAGCGGCTGCGGGCCGTTTTCGAGAAGCGCCGTCACGTCGTACCGATAGGTGCGGTGCATGTTGCGGGTGGTGCCGAGAACCGTGCCGCCGAGCTCGATCCCGGCGACCGTGTCGAGGCCCTCGAAGACCAGGTCGACGCGGTCGTGCTCGGGTCCGGTCCAGGCCACCTCGCGGGTGTACTGCCAGTCGGTGCGCCCGACCCAGGCGACCGCCTTCTCGTTGTCGTCGAGGAAGGGGTCCGGCAGCCGGCCGTCGTTCAGCAGATCGACGTGCACGCAGCCCGGAACGACCGCCGGAATGGCTTCGTCGGCGGGCTTCTCGCGCAGTTCCCACGCTCCGCCGAGGTCTTCCGCATGCAGCATTGAGAGATCCTTAGTCACTTTGGGAAACGGCAGTCACTTGGTGGCACCGGCGGTGACGCCGTTGTAGATGAAGCGCTGCAGCAGCAGGAAGATCACGACGGTCGGCAGGATCACGATCATCGTGCAGGCGGCGATGGTCTCCCACTGCGCGCCATAGGGGCCCTTGAAGCGGAACAGCGCCGTGGAGATCACGTTGAGATCGGGCGATCTCATGTAGAGGAACGGGATGTAGAACTCGTTGTAGATCGCGATGCCCTTGATGATCACGACGGTGGCGATGGCCGGTTTCATCAGCGGCAGGATGATGCGCCGGTAGATGGTGAACCGGTTCGCGCCGTCCATCATGGCCGCCTGGTCGAGGCTCGGCGGAATGGACTGCATGAACTGGATGAAGATGTAGATCGAGATGATGTCGGTGCCCAGGAACAGCACGATCGCCGACCACTGGGTGTTGACCAGGCCCATCGACTTGACGATCTGATACGTCGCGACCTGGGTGGTCACGCCCGGCACCAGCGCCGCCACCAGGAAGAGCCCGAGGATCAGGCGTTTGAAGGGAAAGGAGAAACGGCTTATCGCGTACGCCGCGAGCGTGCCGACGGCGACCGTTCCGGCGAGCGAGATCACCAGGATGATCGTGGTGTTGACGAATCCCTGCAACATGTCGCCGGCGGTCCACGCGGTGACGAAGTTGTCGAAGTTGTGCCAATTCTCCGGCGGCGTGAGCGGGCCCGTCGCGTCGTACTCGGCATGGGTCTTGAATGCCGCGAAGAGCACGACGACGAGCGGGATGAGGACGACGAGGGCCGCCGCGATGAGCGAGGCGTACTTGGCGGCGCGCGCCACGCCTCGCATGCCGTTCTTCATGACAGGGTCACCTCGTCGTCGGGCAGGAAGCGGCGCTGCAGCCACGTGATGAGCAGGACGAACAGCAGCAGCACCACCGCCATGGCCGAGGCGAGGCCGATCTGCCGGAACTGGAACGCCGTCTCGTAGGCCTGCACCACGAACGTGCGGGTGCCGTTCGCGCCGCCGGTCATGATGAACGGGATCTCGAAGACGCCGAGGCTGCCGGAGATCGCCAGGATGAAGGAGAGGCTGATGATCCGCCGGATGCCCGGCGCGATGATGTGCCGGAACTGGTGCCAGCGGTTCGCGCCGTCGATCTCCGCGGCCTCGTAGATCTCGCCGGGGATGGACTGGATCGCGCCGAGGAACAGCACGAAGTTGAGGCCGGTGAACCGCCACACCGACGTGCCGGCGAGCGACAGATTCGCGATGTCCGGGTCGCCCAGCCAGAGCCGGGTGTGGTCGCCGAGCCCGACCAGCCGCAGCACCGTGTCGAGCGTGCCGTCCGGCTGGAACAGGTAGAGGAAGACGAAGCCGACAGCGACGCCGTTGAGCAGGTACGGGAAGAACAGGATGCCCTTGAACAGGTTGCGGAACCGGACGCTGAACGAGAGCACGACGGCGAAGTAGAGCGCGATGGCGATCTGCGCGAACGACGCCAGCAGGTAGTACCCGCTGATCAGGAAGACCCGCCAGTACTGCTCGTCGGTGAAGACGCGGATGTAGTTGTCCAGGCCGGCCGGCTCCATCACCGGGTCCAGGCCGTCCCACCGGTGGAAGCTGTACCAGATCATGTTGCCGACCGGCACGTAGGTGAACGTGATCAGCAGGATCAGGGCCGGCGCGACGTACAGATAGGGGGTCTTCAGCAGCCGGTGCCATCGGCTCGGGCCGGTCGCCCGGGCCGCCGCGGAGGCGGGCCGGGCGTCCGTCATCAGCTGCGTCGTCACTTCATGACCTGCGACTGGGCGGCGCTCCACCGCTTGTTCAGGTCGGCGAAGAACGACTCCTTGTCCCCCTTCGCGGCGCCGCGGGCGACGTCGACGAGCTTCTGCCGGTAGATGTCGCCCTTCAGGTCGATCTCGGACCGCCGGATGATCTCGTCTTCCTTGCCGACGTTGGTGACCGCCTGCGGGGTCTCCATGAGCTCGGCGCCGGCGTCGGTGAACGCCTTGAGGGTGGCCGGCAGCGGCTGGTCCACGGCCGGCGGGATGGCCTGGTTGTCGGCGGCGAAGCCGGACTCGTTCACGAACCAGTCGAGCCAGGCCCGGGCGGTCGCCTTGTTCTCCGAGTTCCTGCTGACCGCGGCGGTGTAGTCGCCGTCGATGCGGGCGTGGAACCTGCCCTCGGTCTGGTACGGGAACGGCCAGAACGCGATGTCGTCCGGGTTCGCGTTCGCGGCCTTCGCGGCGTCCTGCATCTGCGGGACCGCCCAGGAGCCGAGCAGCATCGCGGCCGTCTTGCCGGTGGCGAGCATCGGCTTCGAGCCCTCCCAGTTCGTGGTGAGCGGGTCCTTCTCGGTGAGCTTCGCGTCGACGATGTCGAAGAGCAGGCCGTCCGCGATGTACTGGATCTTGCCGGGCTGCCACGGGTTCGGGTCTTCCGGGAACTTCTCGTTGATCGCCGGGTCGGCGAAGACGGCGCGCTGGTTGTTCCACTCGCTGAGCGGCCAGCCGTCCTTGTAGTTGGTGTAGTACGGGACGGTCCCGCCCTTCGCGGCGATCGCCTCGAGCCCGGCCAGGAACTCCTCGGGCGTCTTCGGCGGCGCGGTGACGCCGGCCTCGGCCCAGATCCGCTTGTTGACGACGAAGCCCTTGGCGATGCCGCCGAGCGACAGCCCGTACGCCTTGCCGTCGTAGGTCGTCTGGTCGATGAACCGGTACTTGTTCTTGAGCTCGGCGGCGTCCCCGAGCGGCTCGAAGAACTGCGGGTACTGGTCGACAGCGACGCTGTTAGGGATCAGCAGCACGTCGCCGTAGTCGCCGCCGCTGAGCTGGGTGGTGACGTCGTCCTCGTAGTTGGTGACGCCCTCGAACGTGACAGTCGTGCCCGGGTATTTCGCCTCGAAGACCTTGGCGTACTCCGGCAGCTTCGTCTCGACCAGGTCGGTCCGGTTCGTCAGGACCGTGATGCTGCCCTTGATGTCGCCGGAGAAGTCGCCGGTCGCGGCGGTGTCGTCGCTCGCGCCGCCGGTGCAGCCCGTCACCAGCGCCAGCGCCCCGGCCGTGCCGAGGGCGAGCAGAGTCCTTCTATCGATCATCAGAGTTGTCCGTCCTGCTGGAATCAGCGGTGAGGCGCCCAGCATGAGACGGCCGTTACAGGCCTGTCAAGGTTAGATTACTAATTTATTTATGGTGTAGCGTGCGCTGCCATGGCACGTCGCGAAACCCCAGCGGCCGGGCCGGGCAGTCGTGCCCTCATCGTCGACGTCATCCGCTCCGCGGTGACGATCAGCCGCGGTGAGCTCGCCGACCTGACCGGCCTCACCCAGCCGTCGATCTCCAACATCGTGCGCGAGCTCATCGCGGACGGCATCATCCACGAGATCGGCTCGCTCGACTCGGCGCACGGCCGCCGGCGCAAGCTGGTCGCCATCAACCCGGTCAGCCGCTTCGGCATCGGATTCCACCTCGGACCGGAAACGCTCACCTGCGTCGCCGTCGATCTCACCGGCGGGGTGGTCGGCCGCGAGGTGGTGCCCCGGCCGCCGGGCGAGTCGTGGCAGGCCGAGCAGTTCGACCGCTTCATCGCCGGCCTGGACCTGCCCCGCCACCGGATCGAAGGCCTGGCCCTCTCCGTCCCCGGTTCTCCTTCGCCGGCGCGGGATCCCGGTGCGGTCCGGGCCGCGTTGAGGGAGCGGATCGGGGTGCCGGTCATGGTCGAGAACGAGGCAGCGGCCTCGGCGCTCGGCGAGTTCTGGAGCCGCCGGGTGTCGCGGGAGCAGGCGTTCGGCTCGATCCACCTGAACAGCAGCGTCGGCGCCGGATTCGTCTTCCACGGCGCGCTGTCCCGAGGCTCCGGCGCGCTCGGACACGTCTCCATCGACTACGACGGACGGCCGTGCCCCTGCGGCAACCGGGGATGCGTCGAGCAGTACGCGTCCACCGGCGCCACCGTGCGCGCGGCCCGGGAGAATCCCGCTCTCGCCCGGCGTCTTCCTCTCGACGGGAGCGAGTCCCATGCGTACGAGGTGATCGCCCGGGCCGCGGTCGGCGGCGACCCGGAGGCGTACGCGGTCCTCGACCGGGCCGCCACCTGGCTCGGCGTCGCCGCGACCTCGGTGGTGAACGTGCTGGACCTCGGCCGGCTCGTGCTCACCGGCCCCGGCGTCGCCCTGGCCGGCTCGATCTACGCGCGCCGGATCCGGGCCTGCCTGGACCGCACCGCGCACGCGAGGCGCCGGCACGGCGTCTCCGTCGAGATCTCCGCTCAACCCCGGGACGCGGCCGCCATCGGCGCCGCCGTGCTGGTCATCCAGGCGGCCGTCGCGCCGGCAGTGAGGAGCAACCGTTGACAGCGTCGCTCGAGTTCCCGGGGCCGCCGGCCGCGCACCCATTTCCGGGGCCGCCGGCCGCGCACGACTTTCCGGGGCCGCCGGCCGGGTCACCGCCACGGGTCGGCCTGGTCCTGGCCCGGGCCTCCCGGGTGCTCGGCGAGGAGCCGTACTACCACGAGTTCATCGAAGGCCTGGAACGCCTGCTCATCCCGGCCGGCTACTCGGTGCTGCTCAAGGTCGTGCCGGACCACGCGGCGGAGAGCGCCACCTACCGGCAGTGGGCGGCCGAACGGCGCGTCGGCGGCGTCGTCATGGTCGACCTCAGCCCCGGCGACGAACGCGTCGACCTGGTCCGCCGCCTCGGCCTGGCCGCCGTGGTGATCGGCGACCCGTCCACGGCGGACGGCCTGCCCACGGTCTGGACCGACGACGCCGGCTCGGCCCGCGAGGCGGTCCGCTTCCTCGCCGGACGGGGCCACACCGTGCTCGGCCACGTGAGCGGACCACTCGCCCTCGCGCACACCCAGCTGCGGCTCGGCGGCCTGCGGTCCGAGGCGGCCGACCGCGGGATCACCCTGATCAGCGCCGAGGGCGACTACTCGCAGGAATCCGGCCGGGCCACTACCGTCCGCCTGCTGACCGGCCCGCCCCGCCCCTCCGCGATCATCTACGACAACGACGTGATGGCGCTGAGCGGCCTCGAGGCGGCCCGCCAGGAGGGCCTGACCGTTCCCGGCGACCTCTCCGTGGTGGCCTGGGACGACTCCGCCCAGTGCCAGCTGGCGGTCCCCGCCCTCTCCGCGATGAGCCACGACGTGGGCCGGATCGGCGAGATAGCCGCAGAGGCGGCCCTCGACACGATGCGCTCCGGCCCGGCGAACGACATCTACGAGGCGCCGCAGGCCCACATGGTCGCCCGGGACAGCACAGCTTGACCGCCCGCCCGGCGCTACGACCATGGAGTGCAGCCGAATGGGGCGGCGCTTCCCTCGTACCCAAGCGGCTCTTGACTTTGACTTAAATTAATAAACTTTTGCAAAACTCATCACAAGGAGTTGATCTCTTGCCGACATGGCTCGCTGAGGAGACCGGGCGCCTGCTCGACTTCGGCCGGAAATTTCCGCATCCGCTCGGCGGGGCGGCCTGGCTGCGGACGGACGGCACGCCCGACCTCGACGCCCCGGTGCACACCTGGATCACCGCCCGGATGGCGCACGTCTACAGCATGGCCGAGCTGCTCGGGGTGCCCGGGGCCGGTCCGCTGGCCGACGCGGCGCTGGCCGGGCTCACCGGGGTGCTGCACGACGATCGGCACGGCGGGTGGCATCCGTCGGTCGGCGCCGATGGACGGCCGGCCGAGGGCAAGTCCTGCTACGACCATGCTTTCGTCGTGCTCGCCGCGTCCTCCGGCACGCTGGCGCGGCGGGCCGGGGCGCGGGAGCTGCTGGCCGAGGCCCTGGACACCCTGGTGCAGCGGTTCTGGGAACCCGGGCATGGCATGTTCGCCGACGCGTGGGACACCGGGTGGGAGCGGCTCGACGCCTACCGCGGGCTGAACGCCAACATGCACGCGGTCGAGGCGATGCTGGCGGCGTACGACGCGACCGGCCGGCAGGAGTGCCTGCACCGCGCGCTGGCGATCACCGAGCGGACGGCCGGCTGGGGCCGGCGGTACGACTGGCGGCTGCCGGAGCACTTCGACAGCCGGTGGGAGCCGCGGCTCGACCACCACCGGGACCGCCCGCACGATCCGTTCAAGCCGTTCGGCGCCACGGTCGGGCACGCGCTGGAGTGGTCCCGGCTGATCCTGCACGTCGAGGCGGCTCTCGGATCGACCGCCGGGGCGTGGATGCTGCCCGCCGCGAAGGCGCTGTTCGCCCGGGCCGTCGAGGACGGCTGGGAGGTGGACGGGGCGCCGGGTTTCGTCTACACGACCGACTGGGACGGCACTCCCGTGGTCCGGCAGCGGATGCACTGGGTGGCGGCGGAGGCGATCGCGGCCGCCGCGGCATTGCACACCCGGACCGGGGAGAAGAACTACGCCCATTGGTACGAGACCTGGTGCGCCTACGTCCGGGAACACGTGGTGGACCTGCCGCGCGGCTCGTGGTGGCACGAGCTGGACACCGCGAACCGTCCGGCCGAGACGACCTGGTCCGGCAAACCGGACCTCTACCACGCGGTGCAGGCCATGCTGATCCCCCGCGCGCCGCTCGCCCCCGGGCTGGCCGCCGCGTGCGCGACGGGAGCGGTCGGATGAGGCGTTTCCTGGTGGCGGGCGAGTCGATCATCGACGTGGTGAACGACGGCGGCGGCGCCCGCGAGCTGCCCGGCGGCAGCCCGGCCAACGTGGCCGTCGGTCTGGGCCGGCTCGGCAACGACGTCGCCCTGTGGACCCACCTCGGCGACGACCCGGCCGGCGACCTGCTGAGCGACCACCTCACCTCGTCGGGCGTCGAGCTGCCGGCGCCCCGGTCCGGGACGACCTCCCGGGCAATCGCCGAGATCCGGCCGGACGGGTCGGCCCGCTACACCTTCGCGGTGGAGTGGCCGGGCGGCCCGGCGCCCGCCGGTGACGCCCTGCACCTGCACACCGGCTCGATCGCGGCCCTCCTGGAACCGGGCGCCGCCGACGTCGAGCGACTCCTCCGCGATCGGCGGGCCACCACGACGATCAGCTACGACCCGAACATCCGCCCGGCCCTCGTCGGCGACTGCGGCGACCGGGTGGAACGCATCGTCGCGCTCAGCGACGTGGTGAAGGCCAGCGACGAGGACCTGGCGTGGCTCCATCCCGGGCTGCCACCGATCGACGCCGCCCGGCGCTGGCTGGCCCTCGGCCCGGCCCTGGTCTGCGTGACCCGGGGAGCCGAGGGCGCGGTCGCGGTCGCCGCCGGCGCGGCGGTGGAGGTCCCGCCGGTCCCGGTCGAGGTCGTCGACACGGTCGGCGCCGGCGACGCGTTCATGTCCGGCCTGCTCGACGCGTTGCACACGAGGGACCTGCTCGGCGCGGCCGCCCGTACCCGGCTGAGCGACATCGGCGCCGCCGACCTGCACGAAGTCCTCTCGCACGCGGCCCTGGTGGCGGCGCTGACGGTGGCCCGGGCCGGGGCGGCGCCACCGACCCGGACGGAGTTGACGACCCTGGAGTCACGCCGCCGGGCTGGGCCGGCCGCCGGCGAGTGCCTACCGTAGGAGGTACGGCCCGCACGACGGCCGGGCCTCGTCTACCTGAAGGAGCCGCCGCGTGGAACCTGACGAGCGGACATGGAAGGACCTGGTGGCCGAGGCCCACCAGCGCGGCGAGCGGGCGGCCCGGCGTGCCGCCGAGGCACATCGGCGGGCAGCGGAGATCCAGAAGCTGCGGGAGAGTGCCGGCGAGGGCCGGGTGGCGGTGGTGTCCGACTCGGATACGGCGGAGCGGGCCGCCGCCCACGCCGGGGAGAGCCGGCAACGGTCGGCAGTCGCCCATCGCAGCGCCGCCCGGGGTCACCAGCTCGCCGAGAAGGCCCACGAACGCGCGATCGACGTGGATGCCCCGCATGCCGCCGAGCACGAGCAGCACGCGCGGTGGCATCACGACGCGGCCGAGCGGGCCGTCCACGAGGCCGACGAGGAGGGATAGCGCCTGCGTCAGGGTCGCAGGCGGACCGGAAGCGCGGCCGGCCCGTGCATCAGCACGCCGGCACGCCACGGCAGCTTCTCCGGCGGCGCCGCGAGCGCGAGATCGGGGAAGCGGGCGAACAGCCGGCCCACCGCGATCCGCGCCTCCAGCCGGGCCAGCGGCGCGCCGAGGCAGAAGTGGATGCCGTGCCCGAAGGCGAGATGCCCAGCGTCGTCGCGGCCGGGGTCGAACACGTCCGGGTCGGTGAATCGGGCCGGGTCGCGGTTCACCGCGAGCAGCGAGACGAGCACCTGCTCGCCGGCCGGGATCGTGGTGTCGCCGAGGGTGAGCGGGCGCGTGGTGACCCGGTAGGTCGAGGTCGCCGCCGGGCTCGCCGTCCGCAGGACCTCCTCGACCACGGCCGGCAGCAGATCCGGGTCGCGCCGGTCGGGGTGGCGGCACAGCAGGTGGACGGTGTTGCCGATCAGGTTCGCCGTGGTCTCGTGGCCGGCCACCAGCAACAGCAGGGCCATCCCGGCGAGTTCGTCGTCGGAGAGCCGGTCGCCGCCGTCGGCGACCGCCAGCAGCGCGCTCAGCAGATCGTCGGCGGGGCGGGCGCGCTTGCGGGCGAGCAGATCACGGAAGTAGGCGACGATCTCCGGGATCGGGCCGAAGTCACCCTCGATCAGCACGGTCGACCAGGTGTGGAAGAGACCCCTGTCGGGTGCCGGGACACCGAGCAGCTCTCCGATGATCTCCAGGGGCAAGGGTACGGCGTACCGGCCGATCAGATCGGTGCCGGCCGCCGGGTCCAGATCGTCGAGCAGCCGTTCGGCCACCTGCGCGATCCGCGGTTCGAGCGCCTGCGTCCGGCGTGCCGTGAAGCCGGCCGAGACCAGCCGCCGCAGCCGGGTGTGGTCCGGCGGATCGCGCAGCAGCATCTGGGTGGTCAGCGCCGAGCGCAGCTCCGCCGGCAGCCCGTCCATCGGCTGCTGCTTGGACAGTGACGGGTCGGTCAGCACGCGCCGGGCCTCGTCCCAGCGGGTGACCATCCAGAACGGGACCCCGGCCGCCGACACGACCCGGTGCACCGGACCGGCCTCCCGGAGCTCGGCCAGGGCCGGATGCGGGTCCGCCGCATACCCGTCGTCGAACAGCGCCATGCGGCTCCCTCCCCCGTCCGGACGCCTCGACTGTACGCATCGATCGGTTTTCCGACATGCCACGGCGGCGACCCGCCTGATCGGACGATGCCCCGCGCCGGCGCTCTCACGCGCGCCGACGGTCAGGGGACGTAGTCCTCGAGGCGGGCCGGTGTCAGGCCCGCCCTGTGGATGGCGTTGAGCACGGCCAGGTAGTCGTCGACGAACCGCGGCCGGAAGTGCATGAGGATGATGTCGCCCGGCTTGACGACCTCGTCCTCCTGGTAGCGGACCTTGCCCTTGTGCGTGGTCTCCTTCCAGTAGAACGCGGCCTTCATCCCGCAGTCGTGCACCACCTGCAGCGTGGTGGTGTCGTAGGTGCCGCCGGGCGGGCGGAACAGCACCGGGCGCCGGCCGTAGAACTCCTCCAGCCGGTCGGCGCCGCCGCAGATCTCGCGCTTCTGGAAGTCGTACGACCGGCCCCGGAGATTCGGGTGGCTGACCGTGTGGTTCTCGATGGTGGCGCCGGCGTCCTGCAGCGGCGTGAAGAACTCCGGGTCGTCCTTGATCGCGTCGATCTCCAGGAACAGCGTGACCGGCACGTCCGCGGCCTGGAACAGCTTCAGCGTGAGCGGGTTCTTCTCCCAGCCGTCGTCGATCGTGATGAACGCGACCTTCTGATCCGTCGGGATCCTGCTGAACCACCCGGCCGTCCCCTCCGGCAGCGTCACCGGCTCCGGCGCGGGCGCCGGCCCGAACTCCGGAATCCGCTTGCGGATCTTCTCGGGCAGCGCGGCCAGCGCCACCTCCCGCACACTGGGCGGCGCCGAGACGGTGACCGCCTCCACCGGACGGGCACTCACGCCGACCGGCGGCGCCGCCACCGGCGCGTCCCCGCGACACCCGGCGACGATCGCCAGCAGAGTCATGGCCGTAGCCGCCCGGAATCCCCGGCCGATGCGCATCAAGGTAGGTCCTCGCTGTAGGTCAGTGGCCCACCTAAGCAGACGGCCGCCACCCCCAGCACTACGATGCCGCTCACGAGTTCACGGGGAGGACGACGATGGGGTACGGAGCGCAAGCGTGGGCGGTCGACCTCGGGCTGCTGCGCGCCGACATCGGCAGCGGTGACCGGGAGCTGGCGCGGCGCTCCGGTGCGGCGTTCGCCGAGCGCCGTGCCGACATGCAGTCGTCCATCGACGAGGTGACCGGTGAGGAGGGTGCCGTCACCCTGACCGACGGCTTCTCGGTATCCGATCTGCTGTTCGGCGGCTCGCCGGTGCCGCTGCCGCCGATCGGCGACTTCCCCGGCATCGGCTACCGGGAGTACGGCTCCCTCGAGGAACCGGCCGAACGACTCTCCTGGTTCGACGTGAAGGGTGACGAGGCGGAGGAGTTCTCCGGCCCCGCCTACGACGTCTTCCAGTGGCTCAGCGAGGCCCACCGCAGGAAGGTCTCCGTGGTCGCCTTCTTCCACTGAGGATCGGCGGCGCCGGTTCTGTCGGACCCGTCGGGCACAATGCCGGCCATGGATGTACGACAGGAGTTCCGGCGCGCCGCCCGGGAAGAGGGCGTGCCGGTGGACCAGATCGAGCGCTGGGTGCGGCTGGCCCGGCCACAGACCGAGCTGGTTCCGAAAGGTGACGGCCTGCCCGCGGCCGGCCGGTTCGGCGGTCTCGCGGCGCTGCCCGACGGCGAGCAGTGGCCGGCCGGGCAGTGTCTCGTGCTGACGCTCGACCTGGCCGCGGTCCCCTCGCACGGGCACGACCTCGACCTGCCGGCCGACGGGTCGCTGCTGTTCTTCGTCGAGCCCGACTTCGCGCCCAGCGCCTGCCGGGTCGTCCACGTGCCGGCCGGCGCCGCGGTGACCGAGCGCCCGGGCCCGGGGGTGCCGGTCCTCGACCCGATCCCGCTGCACGCCCGGGCCGGCTGGAGCCTGCCGGAGAACGAGCACGAGGTGCCGTTCGACCTCCGCCTCGACGACGAGGTGGAGGAGGCGATCGGCGAGGTGATGTGGGACCTCGACGACAACGACTACGAGTTCTCCCTCGGCGGCTACGGCGCCGCCAGCACGGGCGGCGCCGACAACCCCATCCTCGACGCGAACGACCACGTCGTGCTGGCCACCGTCTGGCTGGACGAGGGCCGGGTGGGTGACGCGTTCGGCGAGACGCTGATCGTGGTCAATTTCATGATCAAGCATGCGGATCTCGCCGAGCGCGCCTTCGACCGGATCTGGCTGATGACCGATTTCAACGGCTGAGCCGGCTCGATCAGGAGGCGGCCGGCGCGGCCGGGAAGCCTAGAGGCGCATGCCCACCGCCGGGAACAGGCCGGCGGTGGACCTGGCCCGCGCGGCCGGCGCGGTCACGCCGAACGCGATCAGCATGAGGTCGAGCAGCGCCTCGCCGAAGTCGCCGAAATACGGGTTGATCGACACGCTGAGCTGGGTGGCGGCGTCCGGCGTGGAGAAGGAGTAGGTGACGTATCCGAAGATGCCGCCGCTGTGCCCCCACAGCGTCGGGCCGCCGGGCAGCGGCTGCTGGTAGATGCCGAGGCCGTAACCCAGCTCGCCGGCCGGGTTCGCCAGCATCGCGGCCAGTTGCGGGCGGCGCAGCAGCCGGCCGCCGAGGAGCGAACGGTAGAACCGGTTGAGGTCCGCCGTGGTGGAGACGATCTCGCCGGCCGAGCCGGCCATCGACGGGTTGAGATCGGTGAAGTCCAGCGGCACGATCGCGCCGTCACGCTCGATCCCCTCGTACCCATGAGCATGTGGCCCGTCGATCGTGATGTCCGTGCCGGGCACCTCGGTGCCGTGCAGGCGCAGCGGCGCCAGGATGCGACGATCAACCTCTTTCGCGTACGGACGACCCGTCGCCCTCCGCACGATCATGCCGAGCAGGATGTAGTTCGTGTTCGAATACGACCAGCTCGTCCCCGGCGCGAACAGCGGCGGGCGGGCGGCGGCCAGGGCGACCAGCTCCTCCGGCCGGAAGGTGCGGTAGCGGGCGGCCAGCACGTCCTCGACGGATGTGAACAGCGCCTCGGTGTAGTCGAACAGCCCGCTGGTGTGCTGCAGCAGATGGCGGATCGTGATCCCGGCGCCGCCCGGGACCGCGCCCGGCAGCCATTGTTGCAGCGTGTCGTCGAGGCGCAGCCGTCCCTCCCCGGCCAGCTGGAGGATCACGGTGGCGACGAAGGTCTTGGTGATGCTGCCGACCCGGAACCGTCCGCCCGGGACCGGCCGGGCCGGGTGCCCGAGCCGGGCCACCCCGCTGGAACCGCGCCAGCTGCCGGACGGGCCGTCCACGCGGGCCAGCGCCGCGGTGCCGCCGGTCGCGACGATCCGGTCCAGGGCTTCCTGCAGAGCGGCCCGGTCCGGGCGGGTCGCCGACGCTTCGGCGCGCGACGCGGTTCCCGTGCTCACGGCGACCAGCGCCGCCGCGGAGCCGGCCAGAACAGTCCTGCGGTCAGGCATGACGAGTCTCCCCCCGTACGGAAATGACCCCGCCGACGCTGCCACCGCCAGTGACGCCGGTCAATCGGTGGCGACCCCTAGGGGCGGGCTCGTGTGAGCCCGCCCCCGGAGATTCGGCCCCGGAGCGTCAGCCCCTGCGCCACTTCTGGTTGGCGCCGCCGACGCAGTCCCAGAGGTGCAGCTTGGCGCCGTCGTTCGCGTTCCAGGCCGCGATGTCGACGCACTTGTTCGCCTGCGGGTTGACCAGGTCGCCGGCCGCGCTGAGCACGAACTGCTGGGCCGCGTTGCCGCTGCACGTGGCGATCTGGATGGCCGCGCCGTTGTCGCGGGAGCCCCAGGCCACGTCCATGCACTTGTTGTTCTGCGTGCTGATCGTGCCGCCGCTGAACGTCCACGCCTGCGCCGCGGTGTTGTTGCAGGTCCAGACCTGCAGCTGCACCCCGTCGGCGAAGTTGGAGTTGTTGACGTCGATGCACTTGTTGTTCCAGTTGCTGAGGATCCGGTTGCCGGTGGCCGGCGGCGGGGTGGTGGTCCCGCCCGCGCCGAACGGGCTCATCACGATCCCGGCCTGCTGCGGGTCACCGTCGTGGACCAGCGACTCGAAGCCGCCGACGTCGTCGTAGGCGAAGCCGTAGGCCTTACCGTCGACCATGTTGGCGTGGATGATCCGGGAGTAGTGGTTCGGCGCGCTGTTCTTGTAGAACTGGTTCGCGTCGTAAACCGGCTCCTGGGTGGACGTGCCGAGGGTGCCGCGGACCAGGGCCGTACAGATGGTCCTGCGCACTTCGCTCTGGATGAACGGCGCCACGTTGGGGGCGTTGAAGACGCCGTCGCAGCCCCAGACGTTCGCGGTGCTGGGCTTGTCGACGGTCGCGACCTCGGCGCCGGTGCTGTCGGTGAAGCGCATCGTGTTGCCGACGGTCCGGCCGAAGAACTTCCGGTTCGGCTCGTTCTGGCGCGGCACGACGGTCAGCGTCCTGCTCGTGTACGCGCTCCACGCCGAGTTGATGTAGGCGTCGAGGTAGTTCGCCGGGAACTTGCCGGCATCGGTGGCCTTGCCCGGGGCGAGCACCCGCAGGACCGTGCCGTCGGAGCGGGTGATGACCGAGTTCTGCCAGCCCGCCTGCGCCTTGATGGCGTTGATGACCTTGTTGCGGCCGTCGCTGACGACGTCGCCGGTGCGTTTGGTCTGCCCGGCGCCGTTCGTCACGGTGACGGCGTGCGGGATGCCGAAGAAGTCGACCTGCGAGCTGTTCAGCCACAGGCCGGCGTCGTTGAAGGTGAACTCGCTGGTGTCGAAGAGGGTGTTGTAGTTCGGGTCACCGGCAGCCCACGGCGCGGGCTGGACGAAGCCGTCCGGGGTGATGAAGAACTTGATCTTGTCGCCCATCGCCATGTAGACGCGGCCGGACAGGCCCTTGGGGATGCGGAGCGTCGTGGTGCCGCCGTTGCCGGGCCCGGCCATCGCCACGTCCGGGGCGGGCACCGGCGGGTTGCCGCCGGCCGGCCACGGGGTGAACGCGCCGCCGGTGTTGACGTAGCCCCACCGCCCGTTCATGGTGCCGATGACGTAGAGGAACACGGCGTCGCCGCGGCCGGTGTTGTTGGTGACGGTCAGGGGAAGGACGGCGGGCGATGCCGCCGCCGCGGGTGTCGTCACGGCAATGACCGGCGCCGCCGCCACGAGGGCGGCGAGGGCGGTCAGCCATCTCATTCGGGTACGCAAGATGACGTCCTCTCCGGGGATTGTGAGAGCGCTCTCAGCATTGTTCGGTTTGTTAACTTTTGTCAACAGCGAGATTCGTGAATGTTTCCGGCCGGCCGTTGACCCCGCCGTGACGTCATGGTTTGCGATGGCCGCATGAACCGCGTCTCGTCGGCGTACCTGGCCTCCTACGTCCTGTCCCTGCTCGGCAACTCCGTGGCCGGAGTGGTCCTGCCCCTGCTCGTCCTCCAGATCACCGGCAGCGTGCTCGCCACCGGTGCCGTCGCCGTCGCCTCGGCACTGCCCGCGGCCGTGGCGGGCCTGGTCATGGGCGTGGTGATCGACCGCATCAACCGGCGGACCGCTTCGGTGATCACCGACGTGATCTCGGCGCTGTCGATCGCCGCCCTCCCCCTGCTGGACGCGACCGCCGGGCTCGCGCTGGGCTGGCTCGTGCTGTTCGCGGTGGTCGGCTCGTTCGGCGACGTGCCGGGGCTCACCGCGCGCGAGGCGATGATCCCGGGAATCGTCCGGGCCGGCCGGATGAGCGCCGAACGGCTGCTGGGCCTGCGCGAGGCGTCCGGTGCGATGGTCATGCTGATCGGGCCGGCCGCCGGCGCCGCACTGCTCACGGCGTTCGACGGGGTCACCGTCCTGTGGCTCACGGCCGCGACCTCGGCGGCCGCCGCGGCGGTCACCCTGCTCATTCCGCGCGAGGCGGGCGCGATCGCGGCGACGGGAGCGGGCCCACGGCGGGTGGTGCTCCGCGACGGCTGGCACACGCTGATCCGCTCGCCGTTCCTGATGGTCACCACACTGCTCAGCGCCGGGCTGGTCGTGGTGCTGGCCGGATTCCAGGCGTTGGTGCTGCCGATCTACTTCACGTTGCAGCACCGCCCCGAGCTGCTCGGACTGGTGCTCAGCGCGCTCGCGGCCGGGCTGCTGGCCGGCGGCGGGATCTACGCGGGGGCGGGGCATCGGGGCCGGCGGCGGACCTGGTTCCGAACCGGGCTGGTGATCACGGTCGTGGGTTTCGCCCTGATGGCCACGCTCGCCGGCCCGTGGCTGGTACTCGGCGCCGCGGCGCTGGTCGGTCTCGGCAACGGGCTGTTCGGCAGCCTGATGGGCGTCCTCATGGTCGAGCGGATCCCGGACGCGATGCGCGGGCGGGTGATGAGCCTGCAGAACTCGATCCTCACCCTCGCCCCGGCGATCGGCATGGGTGGCGCCGCCCTGCTCGTCGACGGGTCCGGCGCCCGGGCCGGCGCGGTCGTCCTCGCCGCCGTCTGGCTCGTCGCTGCGCTCGTCGCGATCGGCGCGCGGGCGCTGCGCGACCTGGAACCGAGACCGGCCTCCGCGGCGGAACTCGTAGGCTGAGCGGGCGGAGGGGGCGGATTGAACAGCGGCGAGATCGCTCGGATGGCCGGGGTCAGCGTGCGTACCCTGCGGCACTATCACCAGGTCGGGGTGCTGCCGGAACCGGCGCGGCGGAGCAACGGGTATCGCGAGTACACGGTGCGCGACCTGGTGCTGCTGCTGCGCATCCGGCGGCTGGCCGAGCTCGGCGTCCCGCTCGACGGTATTCCGCCGATGCTGGCGTCGGACGGGCCGGCCGACGCGGTGCTGGACGAGCTGGACCGGGAACTGGCCGGGCAGATCGAACGGCTCACCGCCCGCCGAGCGGTGATCGCCCGGCTGCGCGCGGCCGGCGCCGGCCCGGACACCCCGCCGGAGCTGGCCGATCTGCTCGGGGCCGGCGCCGGCGGCGGGCCGCTGATGCTCGAGCACGACCGCGACATCATGGTGCTGCTGCACCATCGTCTCGACGAGGCGGGCCGGGCCGCGCTCACCGGACTGATGTCACAGGTGTCCGAGCCGGAGACGCTCGCGGCGAGCAACGAGCTGACCGCCCGGTTCGCGGCGCTCACCCCGGACACCCCGGACGCCGAGATCGACCGTCTGGTCGCCGACTACCACCGGGCGCTCGGTCACCTCAGCTTCGACGGGTTCGAGAACGTGGACGGGAGGACCGGGGCGCTGCTCACCGCGTACCAGAAAATGGTCTTCAACGACGCCCAGCGCGAGTTCTTCGCGCGGCTGATCGCCGCCGCCTGATCCTCTCAACCCGCATGCCGGGCTGCCGATCCTCCGTCGCGAACAGGGGGAATCGGATGTCACGTCGGTGGGTCACGGTCGGTGCGGCCGGTGTCGTCTTCCTGGTGGCGGCGGTGGCGAGAGCCGCGGGTGACGAGGGCCCGGCGGCGCAGGCGTCTGGGCAGGCTTCCGGGCAGGCTTCTGGGCAGGCGGCGGCGCCGCTCATGTCGCTCGCCGAGTGTCAGGTCGCGATCGCCACCCAGCCCTATCCCCGCACCGAGCGGGTGACCTGCGGCTATCCGTGGGAGAGCACGGCCGGCCTGGACCGTGAGGGCGCCGCCGACCCGGCCGATCCGCGCTATGCGGGTGCGGCGCTGCCGACCGTGCTGAGCACCGAGGGCATGGCGTGCGTGAACGGGGAGGATCGGCGGCCGGTGCTGGACACCGTGTTCCCCGCGCTGTCGGCGCGGTTCTCAGCCGGGCCCGGGCTGACCGAGCTGGAGCCGACGTTCCAGCTGCGCAGCGACACCGACCCGGCGCACAACCTCGATCAGCAGGGGACCACGGTGCGGTCGGCCGGTGAGGCGTCGACGCTGGACTTCGCGATGATCGGCACCCGTCTCCGGCAGGGCGAGACGTACCGGTGGCGGGTGCGGGGCACGCCGCCCTACGTCCCGGCGGCCGGGTGGTCGCCGTGGTGCGAGTTCATCGTGGGCGAGAAGACCTCGGACGACCCGAGTTGAACGGAGGACGCGACTACGCGGTCACGCTGCCGGCCGCGAAGAAGGGGCGACGGCCGTGACGGCGTGTGGCGGCTCTCCGGAAACCGATCAGGTGTGATTACTAAAACGTTCTAAGCGGTGAAGCGCTAGAACGTTCTAGAGTCGGCGCTCGTGGAAACCTTGTCCGCCGGCCGCCGCTGGGCCGCCCTCGCCGCGCTCGCCCTCGGCGGCTTCGGGCTCGGCCTGACCGAGTTCGTCGCCATGGGCCTGCTCCCGGAGATCGCCCGGGACCTGCTGTCGTCCTCGGATCCGGAGGCCGTCGCCCGGGCCGGTTGGATGATCACGACGTACGCGATGGGGGTCGTCGTCGGCGCACCGACCATCGCGGCGCTGACCGCGAGGGTCCCGCGCCGCCGGCTGCTCGTCGGACTGCTGAGCCTCTTCGTCGCCGGGACGCTGGCCTCCGCCGTGGCGCCCGGCTTCGACCTGGTGATGGCCGGCCGGTTCGTCTCCGGGCTCGCGCACGGCGCCTACTTCGGCGCGGCCGGCATCGTCGCCGCCACCATCCTCGGGCCCGGCAACCACGGCAAGGGCTTCGCGATCGTGCTGAGCGGGCTGACCTGCGCGAACGTGTTCGGCGTCCCGCTGATCACCGGGCTCGGGCAGGCGCAGGGGTGGCGGATCGCCTATCTCGCCGTCGCCGGCGTCTTCGTGCTCACGCTGCTGGCCGTGCTCGCGACCGTGCCGCCGGTCGCCGCCGCACCCGGCGGATCGCCGCGGGCCGAGCTGCGCAGCTTCCGGTCCCCGCACGTCTGGCTGGTCACCCTCGTGGTCGCGGTCGGCTCGAGCGGGTTCTTCGCGGTGATCAGCTACGTGTCGCCGGTGACCACCCACGTGGCCGGCCTCTCCCCCGCGACCGTGCCCTGGGTGATGGCGGTGATGGGCTGCGGCATGACCGCCGGCATCCTGACCGGCGGGTTCGCCGCCGACCGCGACCTGCGGCGCAGCGTGCTGCTCGGCTTCGCCGGCATCGTCGCGTCGATCGCGCTGTTCGCCGTGTCCGCACGGCACCCGGCCGGGCTGTTCGCCGCGGCGTTCCTGGTCGGCGGGGCGTCCTGCTTCATCGGCCCGGCCATCCAGACCTGGCTCATCTCGGTGACGCCGGGCGCGCAGCTCATGGGCGCGGCCGTCAACCAGTCGGCCGGCAACATCGCGAACAGCGCCGGGGCGGCCCTCGGCGGCGCGGCGATCAGCCTGAACTGGGGGTATCTCGGCGCCGCGTGGATCGGCTTCGCGCTCGCCGCGATCGGTCTGGCCCTGGCCTTCGTGGCGTTCTCGGCGCGGGCGGCCTCCCCGGTGCCGGACACCGTCGGGGTCGCCCGGTAGTGCTGCCGGGTCCGCCTTCCCGGGCCACCGGTGGGCCGAGCGGCCGATCGCTTGATCGACCGCTCGGCCGGAAAGGGGCCGCGGCTCACCCGCACGAGATCAACTCGGCTCCGCCATCGTTGTGGACAAACCGGTCAAATCGTACGTTTGCGGTGGCTCTCACCAACGACTATCGAAGAGGTCGCCATGCTCAGGACTCTCTCCACCGCCGCCACCGTGCTCGCCTCGCTCGCCGCGACCGTCGCCCCGGCCGCCGCCGCCCCCAGCCCGCCGTGGCCGCTCGGCAAGATGCTCATCGACGTGGTCTCCGCGAACGGATCGGGCTGCCCGATCGGTACGGCCGACGCCACCGTGTCGCCGGACAACAAGGCTTTCACCGTCACCTACAGCGCGTTCACCGCCCAGGTCGGCGCCGGCGCGAAACCGCTCGACTTCCGGAAGAACTGTCAGCTCGCCCTGAACGTCGACGTCCCGCAGGGCTACACCTTCGCGATCGCCCGGACCGACTACCGGGGGTTCGCGCACCTGGAACGTGGCGCGTCGGCGACCCAGTCGTCCACCTACTACTTCCAGGGCGAGTTCCAGACCCACCGGACCCGGCACGACTTCACCGGCCCGGCCGACGGCGACTGGCAGCGTTCCGACACGATCGGCATCAGCTCGCTGTCGTTCCTGCCCTGCGGCGAGCAGCGGTTCCTGAACGTCAACACCGAGCTGCGGGTCAACGGCGGCTGGTCCGACCGGAGGAAGACCACGAGCCTGCTCACCATGGACTCCACCGACGGCAACCTGGACACCGTCTACCACGTCGCCTGGAAGAAGTGTTGATCGTGGCCTGATGACCGTTTTGTACCGTTTCGCGCTAATCTCGGGGAGTCAGGTTCCTGGCTCGAGGAGGTTCCCGGGATGCGCATGACCGTCGCCGCCGGTGTCGCTGTCGTCACGGCACTGGTGCCCTCAGCGCTCGCCCTGGCCGATACGCCCGATCCCCCGGCCGGCCAGGGCGCGGGCTCCGAACCGGACGCCTCCGTGCTCCGCATCCTCGACGCCCAGGGCCGCCCGGTCCCCACCGCGGGCGGTCCGGCCGCGCCGAGCACCCGGCCGTCCCCGACCGTGAGCAGGCCGGGCGCAACCAGCGCTCAACCCTCACCCGCCTCGAGCAGGCCGGCATCGAGCACACCGAGCGCCAAGCCCTCCCCGGCATCAAGCGCTCCGAGCGCCCAGCCGTCACCTGCCGCGAGCCGACCGGCATCAAGCACACCGAGCGCGCAGCCGTCGCCCGCCGCGAGCAAGCCGGCATCAAGCACGCCGAGCGCCCAACCCTCACCTTCCGCGAGCAAACCGGCATCAAGCACGCCGAGCGCCCCGCCCTCACACACGGCCAGCAGGCCCGCCGCCATCACGAGCACCACCAGCAGCGATCGGCCGACCCCGGGCGCGACCACTTCCGGTGCGCCGAACCACCGCCCGCATGCCGACCGCCCGCACGCCGACCGTCCGCACGCCGACCGTCCCAAGCCGGGCGGCAAGCCCCACGACGCCGACCGCGACCGTGACCGCGACCGGCCGAAGAAGCACCGGAACAGGCCCGCGCCGGACCGGGACCGGACCGTGGTGATCGGCGACCCGTCCACCGGGTTCGTGGTCATCTACGACGGCGACGAGTTCGTGGTGCGGCATCCGCTCGGCCGTGCGGGCGCCTACCGGCAGCGGGTGCTCATCACCGAGGTGAACCGGTGGGAGCTGCTGGTGACGACGATGCCCCGCTGAGGTCCGTCAGGCGTCTCCCATGACCAGGCCCTCGATGGTGTGCTTCTGGGTGATCGGGGTGAGGCGGTCGACGATCGGGCACTTCAGGTGGTCGCGGACCTCGGCCGGCAGGGTGGCCCAGAACCGGTCGGTGACCGCCATGTCGTGCTTGTCGCTGTTGGTGCCGCCGGCGGCGTCGACGCCGAGGACGAGGACCGGGCGGGAGAGCGCGGAGCGGTTCGCGGTGCCGCGGTGGATGGTCAGCGCGGACCGGGCCGAGATGTCGCCGCGCTGGGGGTACTTGCGGGTGGCCAGCTCCTGGTAGCGGCCGTAGCGCGACTTCGGCGGGAACATGCCGTGCTCGAAGTCGGGCTCGTCGTCGAACTGGGTGCCCGGGGCGATCTCGAACGGTCCCATCTCGTCGGTGGTGTCGACGCCGGTCAGGTTGAAGGCGAGCGAGTCGAGGCGGCGCTCGGTGCGGGTCACCTCGGGCATCGGGAAGTCGCGGTGCCACGGCTGGTTGACGGCGCCGGCGAACGGGATGTCGAAGCCGAGCTCGACGATCCGGTAGTCGTCGCCCAGCACGGCGGTGCAGACCGCCATGACCCACGGGTGGGTGACCAGGTCGACGAAGCCGCTCATCTGCTCCGGGTGGATCTCGACGTACCAGCGGTTCGGCCCGCGCCCGACCGCGCCGCCCGGCCGCGACCTGGCCTCGGCGAAGGCGGCCTCGATGTCGGCCCGCATCCGGTCGGCCCAGTCGACGCTGAACGCGCCGCGCAGGGCGGTGATGCCGTCGGTGTAGATGGCTTCGCGTGCATCGAGAGAAGTCGTCATGCCTCCCATGTTGCAACGTGGCATGCAACGTTGCAAGTGGCGGTAGGATGCCCCTGTGGCCGCAACCCTTCGTGACGTCGCCGCGCGCGCCGGCGTGTCCGTGCGCACCGTGTCCAACGTCGTCTCCGGCTTCCCGCTGGTGGCGCCGCAGACCCGGGAGCGGGTGCAGCGGGTGCTCGACGAGCTCGGCTACCGCCCCAACGCCGCGGCCCGTCACCTGCGCGGCGGGCGGTCCGGCCTGATCGCCCTGGTCATTCCGGAGATCGCCTCGCCGTACTTCGGCGAGCTCGCCGGCCACCTCGCCGACGAGGCGGAGAAACGCGGCTGGACCCTGCTGGTGCAGCAGACCGGCGGCGACGCCCACCGCGAGCGCGAGTTGCTCGGCGGCGCGGGCGGCCAGGCCGTCGACGGCCTGATCGTGAGCCCGTGGGCGCTCTCCCCCGCCGACCTGCGCCGCGGCCCGGACGCCGCGCCGCTCGTGCTGCTCGGCGAACAGGATGCCGGCGGCCTGCTCGACCACGTCGCCATCGACAACGTCGCCGCCGCCCGCGAGGTCACCACCCACCTGATCCAGACCGGGCGCACCCGCATCGCCGCCGTCGGGCCGCAACCGCATCTGAGCAACGCGACAGCGGATCGGCGGCTGGAGGGCTACCGGGAGGCGCTGGCCGAGGCGGGTCTGCCGGGGCGGGAGGTCCCGGTGGCCCGGCTGCACCGGGCCGACGGCGCGGCCGCGATGCGGGAGCTGATCGCCGCGGGGGCCGAGGTCGACGCGGTGTTCTGTTTCAGCGACCAGCTCGCTCTCGGCGCCATGCATGTCGCCGTGCAGCACGGCTTGCGCGTGCCCGCCGACCTGGCCGTCGCGGGTTTCGACGACGTGGAGGACGGTCGCTACGCCAATCCGCCGCTGACCACCGTCGCGCCGGACAAGGTGGGGATCGCGCGGGCGGCCCTGGACTGCCTCGACGATCGGTCACCCCGGGAGCCGGCGCGGCACATCGTCGCCCACCACCTGGAGATCCGGGCCAGCACCGCCGCCGACACCGTGTGAAGCGCTCACTTCGGGGTAGGCGTCATCGACGACGATCGGCTCACCGGACGGAGACCCCATGACCATCAGCGACGAACCGAGCGGCACCCTCGAGACGGTCGCCACCTTCGACGGCCCGATGCCCACCGGCGTCACCGTCTCGCACCGCGGACGCGTCTTCGTCAACTTCCCGAAGTGGGGTGACGACGTGCCCGCCACCGTCACCGAGCTGCGCGACGGCCGCCCGGTCCCGTTCCCGGACGAGAAGTGGAACACCCCGGACGGCGACGACGACGAGCACGCCTTCGTCTCGGTGCAGAGCGTCGTCGTCGACCCGGCCGACCGGCTCTGGGTTCTCGACACCGGCTCCCCGATGTTCCGGCCCACCCGGCCCGGCGGGCCCAAGATGGTCTGCGTCGATCTCCGGACCGACACCGTCGTCCGGACGATCGTGTTCCCGCCCGACGTGGCGCTGCCGACGACGTACCTCAACGACGTCCGGTTCGACCTGCGCCGCGGCGCCGGGGGAACGGCGTTCATCACCGACTCGTCGGATCAGGGGCCGAACGCGATCATCGTGGTCGACCTCGCGACCGGCGAGTCCTGGCGCCGGCTGCACGAGCACCCGTCGACCAAGGCCGAGCCCCTGACCGCCTTCCGTCCCGTGGTGGAGGGTCGCTACCTCATGCAGCGGCCGGCCGGCGGCGAACCGCAGCCGCTGACGATGGGCGCCGACGGCATCGCGATCTCTCACGACGGGCAGCGCCTGTACTACTGCCCGCTCGCCTCCCGCCGGCTCTTCAGCGTCTCCGTCGACGCGCTGTGCGACCGGTCGCTCGACAACGCGGCGGTGGCCGGGACCGTGACCGACGAGGGCGACAAGGGCACCGGCTCCGACGGGCTGGAGACCGACGACGCCGGCAACCTCTACCTGACCGCCTACGAGCAGAACGCGGTCCTGCTGCGCCGCCCCGGCGGAGCGTACGAGACCCTCGTCCACGATCCGCGGCTGCTGTGGCCCGACACCATGTCGGTCGCCGCCGACGGTCACCTGTACGTCACCGCGAACCAGCTGCACCGCCAGCCCACCTACCAGGAGGGCAAGGATCTGCGGCGCAGGCCGTACGCCCTGTTCCGGATCCGCATCGGCGCCGGCCCGGTCCTGCTGCGCCGCTGACGAGCCGGCCCGCCCGCGCAATCTCCCGATCACGGACATCGAAGCGTATCGTTTGAAGGCATTTGTCGACGATGCGGGGGATCATGGCGATGAAGCGGATCTTCACCCTTGCCCTGGTAACGGTCGTTTTGCTGGCCGCCGGCTGCGCGGACTCCGGCGACACACCGGGCACCGAGAACGACGACATCACCTACCTGACCGCGTTCGGCGCGGTGGGCCGCGACGCGTTCGCCTGGGTCGCGCAGGAGAAGGGCTACTTCGGCGACGCCGGGCTGGACGTCACCATCCGGCTCGGCGCCGCCACCGGCGAGAACATCAAGGTGCTCAGCGCCGGGCAGGCGCAGTTCGCCAACTCCGACCTGACCGGCACGTGGATCCTGACCGGCAAGGGTCAGGCCCCGGACATCCGGGCGTTCGCGGCGGTGCACCAGCAGACCCTCGTCTCGATCATCGCGCTGGAGGGGTCCGGGGTCACCGAGCCGAAGGACCTGGAGGGCCGCAAACTGGGCGCCGCGACCGGCTCGGTGAACCAGCTGCTGTTCCCGGCGTACGCGAAGCTGGCCGGGGTCGACGAGGGCCGGGTGGAGTGGGTCAACGCCGCGCCGCCTCAGCTCCCGGCGCTGCTGGCGAGCGGCCGGGTCGACGCGCTCAGCACCTTCCTGATCGGCGCGCGCGGCATCGAGAAGGCGGCCGGCGGCAAGAAGACCGTGGTGCTGCCGTACAGCGTCTTCCTGTCCGGCCTCTACGGCAACGGCCTGATCACCACCTCCGCGGTCATCGAGAAGGACCCGGACCTGGTGCGCCGGTTCCGGGACGCGGCGCTGAAGGGCCTGCGGTACACCATGGAGCATCCGGACGAGGCCGCGCAGATCCTCAAGAAGGCGCAGCCGGCCGCCGACGTGACGGCCGCGGTCGGTGAGATCAGACTGATGGCGCCGGCGGTGGATCCGTCCGGCCTCATCGAGAAGAACCGGGTCGCCGACGCCATCGCGACCCTGCAGGGCAACGGGCTGATCCCACCGGGCCTCACGCCGGAGTCGGTGGTCGACTTCGACCTGGCGCCGGCGCGATGAGGGCGGCGTACTCGTTCGACAACGACGATCCGGCCGCGGCGCTGCGTCACGATCTGCTCGCCGAGATCCTCGACCCGTTCACGTTCGACCAGCTCGCGACCGCCGGGGATCTGCGCGGGCGCCGCTGTCTGGAGGCGGGCGCCGGCGGTGGCAGCGTGGCGCGCCGTCTCGCGGCTCTGGCCGGGCCGGGCGGGCATGTGCTGGCCACCGACCTCAATCCCCGTCACATGCCGAAAGATCATGGGTACGGGGTGAGCCGCCACGATCTGACCACGGAGCCGGTCCCGGACCCGCCGTGGGATCTGATCCACGCCCGGCTGGTGCTGGCCCACCTCCCCGATCGGGAACGGATCCTGGGACGGCTCGCCGGCGCCCTCGCACCCGGTGGCGTCCTGTTCCTCGAGGAGTGGCTGTCGGCGTACCCCGGGGTGGTTCTCGCCGCCCCCGACGCGGCCGCCGCCGAACTCGTCGAGCGCTACCACCGCATCCTCGTCGAACGGGTGCTCCCGGCCAACGGCGCCGACCCGACGTGGGCCGGCCGGGTGCACGCCGCGATGGCCGGCGCCGGGCTCGGCGACGTGCGCACCGAGATCCGGTCGCGGTCGTGGGCCGGTGGCACCGCCGGCGCCCGGCTGATCGCGGTGAACGTGTCGCAGGTGGGCGCCGCCCTGCGCGCGGCCGGGCTCACCGACGCGGAGCTGGACCGCCTGTGCCTGCTGTCCGGGGACCCGCGCCTGGTGATCCGCGGCTATTTCACGTACGCAACCATGGGTTTCCGCCGGTGAACCGGATCCGGCTGTCCGCGTTGCCGCTGCTGGGGGCCGTGACGGCGGTGGCGCTCTGGTGGTCGGCGACCGCGGTGTTCGGGATCCGCTCGTTCTTCCTGCCCGCCCCGCCGGACATCGTCACCGCGTTCCGGAAGCAGCCGGGATACCTGATGCGCGAGGCCGGCTCCACGGTGACCGTGACGGTGACCGGCTTCGGCATCGCGGTGCTGGCCGGCCTGCTCCTGGCCGTGGTGCTGACCGCGTGGCGGGCCCTCGAGCGCGCCACGCTGCCGGTGCTGGTGGCGTTGAACTCGGTGCCGAAGGTGGCGGTCGCGCCGCTGCTGGTGGTCTGGCTCGGCTTCGGCGCCCAGCCGAAGATCGTGCTGGTCGTGCTGATCTGCTTCTTCCCGGTCGTGGTCGCCACGATGGCCGGGCTGACGTCGACGCCGGCCGAGCTGAGCGAGCTGAGCCGGTCGCTGTCGGCGAACGTCTGGCAGGCGTACGTCAAGATCCGCCTGCCGTGGGCGCTGCCGCAGATGTTCGTCGGCCTCAAGCTCGCCATCTCGCTCGCCGTGATCGGCGCCGTGGTCGCCGAGATCAACAACCCGACCGGCGGGCTCGGTGCGGTGATCGTGCTGTCCGGCATGTCGTTCGACACCCCGCTCGCGTTCGCCGCGATCGCGCTGCTCGCCCTGCTCAGCACCACGCTGTTCTACCTCGTGGTGCTCCTGGAGCGCTGGCTCGTGCCGTGGGCCCGGGCGATCAGCGGATGATCGAGCTGAACCGGGTGTCGCGGACCTTCCCGGCCCGGACCGGCGCGGTCGCGGCACTGCACGAGATCCACCTGACCGTCGCCGAGGGTGAGTTCGTCGCCGTCATCGGCCGGTCCGGCTGCGGCAAGTCCACCCTGCTGCGCCTGATCGCCGGCCTGCTCGCGCCGACCTCGGGCACGATCACCGTGGGCGGCCGCCCGGTCCGCGCGCCGAGCCGCGAGGTGGCGCTCATGCAGCAGCAGCCGGCGCTGCTGCCGTGGCGGACCGCCCTCGGCAACGTCCTGCTCCCGGTCGAGATGGCCCGGCAGCCGCGCGCCGCCGGCGCCGAGCGCGCCCGCGAGCTGCTCGAGGCGGCCGGCCTGGCCGACTTTCAACACCGCCATCCGTACGAGCTGTCGGGCGGCATGCAGCAGCGCGTCGCCCTGTGCCGGGCGCTGATCCAGCAGCCCCGGGTGCTGCTCATGGACGAGCCGTTCTCCGCCCTCGACGCGCTCACCCGCGAGGACATGGCCGCCCAGCTGCAGGCCCTGCACCTGGCCCGCCCGGCCACCACCGTCTTCGTCACCCATTCCATCCAGGAGGCCGTCCTGCTCGCCGACCGCGTCGTGGTGCTCACCCCCCGGCCGGGCCGGGTGCGCAAGGTCCTCGACGTGGACATCGCCCGGCCGCGGTCGCTGGGCCACAGCGCCGCCCTGCCGGCGGTCGCCGAGTGCGTGGCCCAGCTGCACGACCTGCTGGCCGAGGCGTGACCGCTCAGGCGCAGGTGCCCGGCGGCAGCTCCGGCTCGCCCAGCTGCGCCAGCGACTGGTTGACCTCGGTGGACGTGGCGAGCTCCCGGAACTTCTCGCCGAGCACCACGTCGATCACGTCGGTGGTCCGCTCCGGGACGAAGCGGGGTTCGGCCTGCCCGAGGAAGAACGCTCGGATCCACTGCGCCGCGCCGACCGATTTCGGTCCGTACTCGACGACCGCCACCTGATCGAGCCTGCTCTTGCTCTTCGCCGGCTTCTTCATCGCGAAGCCGCGGTTCTCGAACTCGTCGCTGACCCGCTCGGCGAGCCCCGCGCTCCGGGTGCCGTTGAGCACCCGCAGCGTCACCTCCCCCGATCCGCCGGGCAGCGCCAGGTTCACCCGGACGGCGCAGCTCTCGTTCGCCACCGCGACACTCTGCGTGTCGTGAACCGTCGCGACCGTCACGGTCGCCGCCGCCACCACGGCCAGGCTGCTGATGATGCGGTACGCCCGCACCCGCGTGTCCGTCATGTCGACCTTGGTGCCCACCCCCGCGACACGGTGAACCTGTCGTTATCGAGCCGTGCCTTCGATGTCCGGAACGGCCGGGCGATCCTTGCCGGATGGACTACTTCTTCTACGGCCGCGACCGGGACGGCGCCGGCGAGCTGCGGATGCGCCTCGTCGAGGAGCACTGGGCGTTCATGGACCGGTTCGCCGCCGGGATGATCGCGCGTGGTCCGACGCTCACCGGCGATCTGGAGGGCGCGACCGGCAGCGTGCACATCGTCGACCTGCCGGACGCGGAGGCCGCGCGGGTGTTCGCGTTCGAGGAGCCCAACCAGCTGGCGGGCGTCTACCGCCAGGTCCTCGTCCGGCGTTTCGTCGACCTGCTCGGGCGGACCATGTGGGACTTCCCGGGTGAGCGGGACCAGCGGGCCGGGCGCTATCTGATCCTCGCGCACGCCCGCCCGCTGACGGACTGGCCGGGCGCCGGGCGCGCCGAGCCGGCCCTGGACCGCGACCGGCTGATCGCTTTCGGCCGGCTGCTGTCCGAGGACGGCGAGGACTGGGAGGGTGCGGCGGTGATCGGCGAGTTCGCGGATCCGGAGGAGGTCCGGGGCCGGTTCGCCGCGACCGGGGTCTACGACCGGATCGAGGTGCACCCCTGGACCTTCGGCGGCCGCCGGTGACGGCGGAACGGGTCGTAGTCGAGTGCGCAGGGGCCCGGTCCGCGTCACCCGGGCGGGTAGGGCGGTCCCCCTGCCGTCGGGTGAAGTCGTTCGCGTCGACCATGTTCGCCGGTGGCTCGCCGCTATGGTGCCGGGATGGGTGTGGTCTTCGATCGGCCGGTCCGGGACATCGACGTCCGCGCGGGCTCGCAACTCCACTGTGCCGGGTTCGCCGGGATCCTGGCCGACGTCGAGCCCGCGGACCGGTTCGAGTTCGTGGACGCGCACGAGAGCCAGGGGACCGGATCCGACGACGGCGAGCTGGTCGAGGCGTGCGTGAACGCCGTCCGCCGCGGTGTCCTCGGTGAACTGGGCGAGCCGCTGCCGCCGGTGCGTTTCGTGCTCCGGCGCATCCTGATCCACCTCGTCGACTCCACCGAGGACCGCAACGAGGCGGCCGGGCGGCTGGCCGTCGCCGAAGCGAAACGGCGCCTGGGAGCCGTCAGCCGGCCGGAAGGAACCCCTCCGCCCTGAGCCATGCCTCGCACTGCTCGGCCCACCGGGCCGTGTGCGGGATGTGGATGTCGCCGTGCTCCCCGTACGCGACCCCGTTCGCCAGGCCGAGGCCGTGCCGCCCGCGCGGATAGATGTGCAGCTCCACGGGGATGCCGGCGGCGAACAGCGCGCTCGCGTACGCCAGGGAGTTGGGGAATCCGGGCGGGTCCTCGGCGGTGGCCCAGACGAATGCCGGACAGGTATCGGCGTCGATGTGGCGTGCCGGCGACAGCTCGTCGCGCAGTTCCATCCGGCCGTCGAGGATCCACCGCACCGGCTCGTCCGGCAGCAGGTTCAGGTCCGCCGCCGCGTAGGCGAGGATCGCGAAGTCCGGCCGGGGCGGCGGCGCGTCGAGCGTCTCCGCCGACAGCACGGTGCCGGTCGCCAGCAGACCGGCGAGATGCCCGCCGGCGCTCGAGCCGATGACGCCGGCGACGCCGCCGACGTCGAGTCCGTGCCCGCCGCCGCGGATCCAATCGAGGGCGGCGCGGCCGGACTCCAGCGGCGCGGGGAAACGGTGTTCGGTCAGCAGCGGGTAGCGCAGGACGAACGCGTGGAAGCCGATGCCGCTCAGCCAGCGGGCGTAGCCCTCGCCCTCGTGCTCGGCGTGGAACCGGTATCCACCGCCGGGGAGGACGAGCACGGCCGGTCGCGGGCCGGGGAACCGTTCGTGGGACGGGTAGCAGGTGATGTCGGGCGTCATGGGTCCTTCTCGTCGTCGCAGGTGACGACGGAAGCAGCAACGGGCCACCGTGCGCGCAGGCGCCGGGGACGGCGGTGCGCGACGGGCGGAAGAGAGAAAGGGTTCCGGATAGGCCCGACCGGCAAGCGGCGGGAGAAGTTGCTGCCTCCATCGTGTCGGCCCATCCGGGGCACGAGCCCACCCTAGCAGCCGTCAGCAGGCGGGCACGCCCCGTGCTCGCCGCAGCTGTCGCGGTGGCCCTCGTCGTACCGGGTTGCGCCTCCCGGGCGGCGGCAGAGCCGGTAGCGTGACCCACTTGAAGAAGATCGCCGCGGCGGCCGCCGGGCTCGGCCTGCTCGCGTTCGCCGCCGACGACGTCGACGCGGCGGCGGGACGGCTGCTCACGGTGCTGGTCAGCAGCGGGCTCGCCTGGGGCCTGGCCGCCTACCTGGCGGCCACGCTGATCCAGGTCGTTCTTCCGCTCGCCGTCCTCGCCCGGCTGGCCCACGTCCAGCGCCTCTGGCGGTCCTGGCCGCTCCTGCTCATCGCCACGATCGCGACCGCGACGGTGAGCGCGCTGCTCTGGCAGGTGCTCCGGGACGCCGCGAACCGGTTCGGCTGAGCGCGGCGGCCGCGCCCGGCCGGCCGGGTCAGGCGGCCGACGCGGGGCGGCGCTGCTTGGCCGCGTACATCGCCTCGTCCGCCTGCGCGAGGAGCAGGTCCGCGGCGATGCCGTGACCGGCCGCGATGCCCGCACTGGCGCCCACCGGCGTGCCGTCCGCGGCGCGCAGCTCGCGCAGGCGCCGCACGGTCCGGTCCGCGATGGCCTCCGCCTCGGCCGCGGACGTCTCCGGGAGCAGCATCACGAACTCGTCGCCGGCCAACCGGCCGGGCAGGTCGAGGCCCGGCCGGGCCATCTCGCGCAGCGCCTCGGCGACCTGGACCAGCACGTCGTCGCCGGCGGCGTGACCGAGCCGGTCGTTGATCTGTTTGAAGCCGTCCAGGTCGAGGAAGAGCACGGCGACCGGGCCGGGGCCGGCACAGCGGTCCCGCAACGCCGTCATGAACGCGGCCCGGTTCGGCAGACCGGTCAGGGAATCGTGTTCCGCGAGCCGCCGCAGCCGGTCCTGCAACTGCCGCAGCCGGTCGGTCCGCCACGCCAGCAGTTCACCGACGGTGAGGTAGAGCGGGAGCGTGTAGCTCAGTGAGGCGAGGTCCGACGCGGAGGCGTCGCGCATGATCAGAGGCGTCAGGTAGGCGATCACCAGGAACGGGGACATCCGCAGGCTGGTGCCGCGCGGCTCACACAACCCGAACCACACGAAGACCAGGAAGAAGAACATGCCGTAGCGGAACGGGTCGGTGCCCGCGGCCACGTTGTGGAAGGCGATCAACGTCATCGCCACCGGGGCGATCGCGAGGCGGGCCACGTTCGGTATCCGCGCCCACGGCAGCGCCATCAGGACCGGGCCGCCGATCACGGCGGAGAGCCCGATCATGCTGACCGCGCCGACGTGGAATCCGGGCGGGGTCGGCAGCAGGATGGTGAAGAACGTGTAGAGCCCGCACAGGAAGAACATGACACCGACGGTGAACCCGCTGACGGTGGCGGGGTGGGGATCCCTGACGTTGGCGCGCAGCCGCCGCGGAAGGCTCACACCAGGAAGATCGACGGCGGGAGCACCGACCTGAGCGGGCGGCCACCGGCGCATGTCGCACCGGTGGCCGCCCGTTTCCCGAGCTACCTGTCAGGGATAGGCCACGACGTTGCGCGGCGTGGTGTTGCCGGCCGGGTTCGGGACGGCGCCGCCGGTGTCGTTGACGACGTTGGCGATGGTGCCGACGTCACCGAGGGAGACGGTGAGGACGCTGCGGAGCCGGACGCCGGAGCGGTTCGGCACCTCGAACGCCCGGTCCACCCGCACGCTCGGGTTGACGTTGAAGTAGGCGTAGGAGCCGCCGCCCCAGAGCTCGTGGTCGGTCACCGCGTCGGCCACCTTGTAGGCGGCGTAGCCGTTGCCGCGCGGCCCGATCCAGGCCGCCTGGTTGGGCACGTCGTACGGCTTCTCGTTCTGGAAGAAGATCGTCTTGCCGCGGTTGCCGTTCCAGATCACCTCGTACTTCTGGTAGTGCTCGACGAACAGGCCGGTGGCGAGGACGTCGTCGCCGTTCACGATGAGGCCGGTGTCGCCGGTGTTGACCGTCCAGCCGGTGGGCGCGCCGCCGTGGTCGGCCCGCCAGGCCCAGATGTGGTCGATGATCGTGTCGTCGCTGTGCACGGCGAGGGTGGTGGTGGCCTTGCCCTGCACGCTGCTGCCGATGCGGAAGAAGACGTCCTGCAGGCTGATCGGGTTCGCGGAGTGGTCGGTGTGCACGCCGGCCCGGCCGACGCTCATCAGGGTCGGGCTGTTCGTCGTGCCGGCGTCGAAGGTGAGGCCGCTGACCTTGACCCCGTCGACGTCGGCGATGTTCAGCGCCTCGACGCCGCCGGTCGGGATCAGGGTCGGGAAGCCGATGCCGGTGACCACGGTGTTGGCGCGGGTGACCCGGATGGTCTCGTTGAGCGAGTAGGTGCCCGGGGTGAAGAACAGGTTCAGGCCCTGGGCGAGCGCCTGGTTGATCCGGGCCGCGCTGTCACCGGGCTTGGCGACGTAGAACTGGCGCATCGGGATCGAGGTGCCGGCGGCGTTCGGCCAGGAGGCGCCCGCCGAGTTGCGGCGCAGCGCGGGCACGAAGACCCGGTAGAGCCCGGCGCTGTCCACGTACAGATAGGGCTTCTCTCTCGTCACCGGCGTGGTCGCGAGGGTGGTGTGCGGCGGGTTCGGGAAGGCGTTGGCGGGAGCGCCCTGCACGCCGGAGTAGACCATGTTCCAGACGCCGCCGTCCCAGCGGGAGATCCGGCTGTCGCGGGTGTACCACTGCTGCTGGGAGCCGGAGGACACGACGCCGTCGACGACCGAGTCGGCCAGGTAGCCGCCGCTGGAGTAGCCCTGCCCGTTGTCCTGGTTGGACGGCGCGAGGGTCAGGTTGCCCTTGATGTGCACGCGGCGCATCGGGGCGGCCTGCGAGACGGCCCAGCGGTTGGTGCCACCCTCGGGCACGATCGACAGGTTTTCCATGCTGCGCCAGAAGTTCTGGGTGGCGTTGGACTCGTCGCCGTAGTTCCAGCCGGAGTCGACGTTGACGGCGCCGTTGATCGTGACGTCGTCGGGATTGAGGCCGAGACCGGCGATCGTGGTGTAGAAGCCGACGTTGGCCCAGACCCGGCCGTAGCTGCCGGGCTTGAACAGGAACACGTGGCGCTGCGAGCCGAACTGCGCGGTCGGGCTGCGCAGCTGCGCGTTGAACGCCTGGTCCACCGCCGACTGGATGGTCGAGGCGGGGGTGGAGGGCTCGAAGATCCGGACGTTCGGGCCCAGATCGGGGGTGTCCGAGGTGGGCAGCGCCGGCCCGCTCGGGCTCGGGCTCGTGCTGGGTGAGGGACCCGTGCCACTGCCGAAGACCTGGAATTCCCAGAGCGAATATCCGTACGGGGTGGCGCGCGTGGTCCCGTTCATCCGCACGTAGCGGCCGCTGCCGGTGACGTTGAGCGTCTGGACGCCGGCCCTGCCTGCCGTGACCGGGCTGATGTTCGTCCAGGTGGAGCCGTTGGCCGAGGTCTGGATGGTGAAGGCCGAGGCGTAGGCGGCCTCCCAGTTCAGCACGACCTGGCTGATCGACTGGGAGGTGCCGAGGTCGACCTGGAGCCACTGCGGGTCGGCGAACGTGCTGGACCAGCGGGTGCCGGCGTCGCCGTCGACCGCGGCGGAGGCGGGGAAGGCGGCGCTCTCCACGGACGAGGCGGTGGCCGCCTTCCCCTGCGAGATCGGGGTGTCCGCGGCGCTCGCGGCGGTGGTGACCGAGACGACGGTGGCGCCGAGGGCCGCGGCGAGGGCGGCGCTCAGCACGACCCGCCCGCGGCGTCGGCGGTGGAGCGGCGGTGGGGAGGTCATAGTCGGGGGTGTCATGGACCTGCCTATTCGGACGGGTGCGGAGACGGGAGAGCGCTCTCTGTGGAATTGTTACTTCGGTGTTGCGGTTCGTCAATATGCCGAAAACAAAGAATCAGAATTGACCCGAACAAATAGCTCCGGGAAAACTGTTATTGGGCGCATCAGGCCTGCCCAGAGGCCTTTTCCTGCCCAGTGAGGCCGCACAGTTCCGCAACTTCTGTCGCGGCCGCGAGCTCGCCCGCGCGGGCCAGGACCACCGCGATGTCCCGGCCCACCTGCTGCGCCGCCTCCCGGTCCGGCGCGTGCGCCGCCGCGGCGGCGAGCAGCCGCCGGTCGCCGATCTCCGCGGCGTGCGCCGAGACGTGGGTGCCGATCCACGGGGGATAGGAGTACGGGGCGCCGGCGAGCGCCTCGGCCACGAGACGCAACTCGTCCGCGCCGTACCCGGTCAACCGGAACCGGATCACGCCGCCGCACGCCTTGGCGAGCAGCCGGCCGAACAGTTCCGGGTCGCGGCTCGCGAGGCGGGCCGCGGGCGCCAGCCTCAGCATGATCCCCGTGATCAGGCTGGGCCGGCCGTCGGCGGCCCTCGCGGCGAACAGCGGGTCGGCGGCCGCGTGATCGCCCTCGTCCACCCGCGCCCAGGCGAGGGCGATGTCGGTGAGGGTCGCCGATCGCAGGGTGGCCCGCATCCGCGGCAGGTACGTCGCGACGAGGTCCGCCCGGACGGTGGCGTCGGCGACGCCGTGGACCAGCCGCACCGCCTCGACGACCACGTCCCCCAGATCCCCCAGGTTGAACTTCTCCCCGGTGAGCACGTCGAGCACGGCCCGCAGCCGCTCCGGGGTCGCCTCCTCCGGCCGGTCCGCGAACCGGCGCAGGATGTGCAGAACGCGCGGCCCGTGCCCGAGGTCGCCGAAGCGCAGGTCGGGCATCTGGGCGAGCGCGGCCAGCGCGTCGTCGACCCGGTCGAGCGTCAGGAAGAGGCTGATCTGCCGGGATCGGTAGATCGCCTGGTCGGCGCGCTGGCGGCTGGCCTTGGGGCACTTGCGGTACGCGGCGAGCAGCGCCGTGGCCCGGCCGGCCGGCATGCCCGGCGTGGCGAGGCGCAGCAGGGCCCGCTGCCGGGCGTCGGCGCCGAGCGTGACCGCGAACGCCAGCGCCTCGTCGAACCGGCCGGCCCCGGCGAACGCGGCGGTCAGGGCCTCGCCGGCCTCGTCGGCGACCGTGCCGCAGAGCCGGCGGGTCTCGTCGAGGCCGGCCGGCCCGAGCAGCGCGGCGGCGAACCCGAGGTGCCGCCGATCGTCGCCGGCGAGCAGGCCGGCCAGGTGATCGAGGTACGCCGGCTCGTCGCGGTGCGCCTCGGCGAGCGCCGCGACCACGTCACCGACCCGGTACGGCGACTCCCGCCACTCCTCCGGCGTGTGCTCCCGCGCCGTGCGCAGCGCGGCCTCCTCCAGGTCCCGGTCCCGGCCGGCCAGCCGGACCACGGTCGCGGCGACGGCCCGGTAAGGATGCGGCCACGGGGTTCCGTACGACCTGGTGACGCACCCGCTGCCGAGCAGGGCGCGGGCGAGCGTACGACGGCGGTCGTCCGCCCCGATCCGCGTCGCCACCGCGTCGAACGCGACCGGCAGTTCCTCCCGGTGCAGCACGCCGAGCAGCGCCTCGAGGGCCCGTTGCTCGTCGCCGCCGTCGAGCAGCGCGCCGGCCCATCGGATCACCGCCTCGGGGTCCCGCCTCAGGCCGGGGCCGGCCTCGTCGAACCGGGCGAGGGCGGCGCGCACCGCCGCGACAGGATTGACATCGGTCTTCGCATCGATCGGCACCCGGCGAATCTAGCGGGGCTTGACGGCGGCGTGTTCAATCGCCCGCGATGATCGACATCCGGGAACTGACGAAGACCTATGGTGGCGAGGACGCCGTCCGGGACGTGACGTTCACCGCCGCGCCGGGCCGGGTCACCGGGCTGCTCGGCCTGAACGGCTCGGGCAAGAGCACCACCCTGCGGATCCTGCTCGGCCTGTGCCGCCCCACCCGCGGCGCCGCCCTGATCGACGGGCAGCGCTACCGGGACCTGAAGCGCCCGCTGCGGGAGGTCGGCGCCGTCCTCGAACAGGGCCTGAGCCATCCCGGCCAGACCGGCCGCGCCCACCTGGTCAGCCAGGCGCTGCTCAGCGGCACCTCGCGCGCCCGGGTGGACGACCTTCTCGAGTACGTCGGTCTCGCCGCCGACGCCCACAAGCGCACCGGCGAGTACTCCCTCGGCATGCGTCAGCGCCTCGCCGTGGCGACGGCCCTGCTCGGTGAGCCGCCGGTGCTGGTGCTGGACGAGCCGGCCAACGGCCTCGACCCGTCCGGCATGGCCTGGCTGCGTGCCCTGCTCCGGGACCACGCCGCGACCGGCGGCACCGTGCTGATCTCCAGCCACCTGCTCAGCGAGCTGGAGCTGATGGTCGACGACGTGGTCATCATCGGCGACGGCCGCATCCGGGTCGCCGCCCCGCTGGCCTCGCTGGCCGGGATGACCACCCTGCGCGTACGCGGCGGCGACCAGCAGGCCCTGGCCGAAGCGTTCCTCGCCCGCGGCGCCTCGGTGGACACCGACGGCCGCGTCCTGCTCGTCGCCGGCCTCACCCCCGAGCAGGCCGGCGACATCGCCCTGCGCCTCCAGGTCCCGATCTACGAGCTGGTGGCCGAACGCCAGCACCTGGAGGACGTCTTCCTGGAGGCCACGTCGTGATCGCCGTACTGCGCAGCGAGCTCCACCGCAGCTTCACGATCCGCTCGTCGTGGATCTCGCTGGCCGGGTTCACCACCCTGGCGGCGCTGACCGGCTGGCTCAGCGAGGAGTTCTGGATGCTCTTCGCCGGAGTGGGGGCGTTCGGCATCGCCGTGATGCTGACCGCCCAGCACTATCAGCACCGTACGATCATCCTGACCTTTCTCGGTCAGCCCCACCGCCTGCGCGTCCTCGCGGTGCAGTGCCTCGTGGCGATCCTCTTCGCCCTGCTGCTGGCCGCGGTCAGCGGCATCGCGGTGGCCTGGTCCGGTTTCGGCCGCCAGTACGTCACCACGCTCGCCGTCATCCCGCTCATCGCCGTCTTCGGCGTCGCGAACGCCACCGTGGTGCGCCGCCCGCTGTGGCTGCTGGCCGGCTATCTGGGCTGGCTGCTGTTCGCCGAAGGCCTGATCGGCCAGCTCCAGGAACCACTGCCGTTCACCAGTTTCCTGCTCGCGGCGGCCGGCCAGCCCCGATTCCAGCTGGCCCTGCTGGCCTGGACGGCCGCGTCGTTACCGGTGGCGGCCTGGTTCATCCGCCGGGACCTGGCCGGCGCCTGACGGAATCGATCTCGTTAACCGGTGCGTCACAGCCGCACGACAGGCCCGACACAGAGATCTCGTGGACTTGGCGCATGGATGGCGTACAGAAACTGAAAGACGCACTCGGCCGGCGCACCTTCCTGCGGGCGATCGCCGCGGTCGGCGCGGGAAGCGCCGCGGCGGGCGCGGCCTCGGCACCCGCCTCGGCGACGCGGCCGGCGACGGGCCGGCCCGGGCAGATCCTGCAGCCCGGCAAGGGCCCGATCGACGGCAGGCACTACGTGCGCTCGCACCCCGACGAGGTCCGCTGGGGCTATGTGCCGTCCACGACCAGCGAGCCGATCCTGCGGATGCGCTCCGGCGAGACCGTCACCGTGGACACCGTGTCGCACGAGGGGATCCTCGAGGACCAGGGCCGCGACCCGGTGGCGTGGTTCGGCAAGCACGGCGTGCAGCGCTCCGACGTGCTCAGCGACGCGATCGCGATCGCCCGCTCCTACGACCGCACCACCCGCAACTTCGACGTCGACGGCCCGCACGTGGTCACCGGGCCGATCCACGTGTCCGGCGCCGAACCCGGCGACGTCCTCAAGGTGGAGATCCTCTCGGCGCTGCCCCGCGTCCCGTACGGCGTGATCTCCAGCCGGCACGGCAAGGGTGCACTCCCCCGGCTGGCCGGCGGCGCCGTGCCGGCCGGCATCACCGAAGCCGAGATCATGCCGCCGGTCGGCGCCGACGGCCGGGCCACCGGCGACCCGCGCCGGTACGGCAACGTCTCCGTCTTCACCCCGATCCGCGGCGCGAAGGGGGTGCTCCCCCGCGGCTCGAAGAGCGTCGCGTTCCCGCTCAACCCGTTCATGGGCATGATGGGCGTGGCCTTCGCGAACGCGGCCGGCCTCACCGACGCGTCCCTCAACTCGATCCCGCCGACGCTCGGCGGCGGCAACATCGACATCAACCTGCTGGGCCGGGGCGCCACGTTCTATCTGCCGGTGTTCGCCGAGGGCGCGCTGTTCTACGCCGGTGACCCGCACATGGCGATGGGCAACGGCGAGGTGGCGCTGACGGCCATGGAGGGCTCGCTGCGGGCGACGTACCGGCTCACCGTGGTGAAGCGGGGACGCAAGGGCGCGCCGTCGGTGGCGTTCGGCTACCCGTTCGCCGAGACGCCGGACGCCTGGGTGCCGATCGGGCTGTCCGACCCGGACGGCTCGCAGAACGGCCAGGGCGGCGACCTCGACATCGCGATGCGGCGGGCCGTCGTGAACGCGCTGGACTTCCTCGAGCACGACCTCGGCATGCATCGGGCGGTGGCGTACGCCTACCTGTCCGCCGCCGCCGACTTCGAGGTGTCCCAGGTGGTGGACCGCACGGTCGGGGTGCACGCCGTCATTCCGAAATCGCACTTCTGACCGGCGGCCGGCGCAGGGCCAGGGTGGCGTGGACCTGGGCGAGCTGGGTGGTGGCGGTGAGCATCGCGAGGTCGGCGCCGGGGACGTAGGGCTCCTCCGAGTGGTCGTCCTCGTTGATGTTGGTCTGGTAGTCGACCAGGCAGATCTGGTAGAGGCGCTCGGCTTCGGCGAGGAGTTCGGCGGCGCGGGAGGCGTGCTCGTCAGCGGTCATGTCGATCATGTCGGTCATGGTGCCATCCCGGTCCGGCGCGGCGTCCGATCACTCCCGGGTCCGGCACGGCGTCCCGGGAGCGGTGATCGCTCCCGGGACGCCGCCGGGTCAGTCGAAGCTGATGTCGTCGTAGACGGCCTGGTCGCCGACGCCCTCGGTGCTGCCGCTGGCGAAGGAGTATCCGGTGATCGAGGTGATGCCGGTGCTGCCGGTCTTCGGGATCGTGCCGATCAGCGTGCGCTCACCGGCGGCGTCCACCGTGTAGAGGGTGGCGCCGGTAGTGGACGCCACCACCTGGAACGTCGTCCAGGCGCCGAGCGGGACGGCGGCGCCGCCCAGCCCGGCCCAGCCGCCGGCGTCGGTGTAGGCGGCCCAGCGACGGCCGTTGTTGATGCCGAGGTGGTACACCGGGCCGGTGGTGCCGTCACTGCGCACCCCGTTGATGTCGACCAGCAGGCCGTTGGTGATCGTCACCGGCTGCACGCCGGCCTGCAGGGTGCGGGCCGAGGCGGCCGGCAGGCTCACACCGGGCCCCGGGTAGGTGAACTTGCCGATCGTCGTGGCGCCGTCGCAGTAGGTGTCGTTGCCGCCGTCGATGATCCGGACGCCGTGGTTGCTGTCGTGGTCCAGGTCGCCGTTGGCCCAGACCGACGTCATCCGGGTGCAGGCCAGGTCGGTCAGGCCGCGCGGGATGGCCGCCTCGTTCTCGAACGAGTTGACCGTCGAGTACAGCTCCAGCTCGTTGATCATGCTGCACCGGGCCGGGCCGCCGACCGCGGCACAGCTCGTCGCGTCGGTGCGGATCCGCAGGTGACGGGCGGTCGCGTCGAGGTTGTAGTAGCGCATGGCGCGGTCGCCGCTCGTGCTGACGGTGGTGGCCGGCGTCCACGTCTCGCCGTCGGCGGAGACGTCGAGCTGCGCCGTCGCTGCCGCGCCGGGCAGCAGCGCCAGACCGATTTTGGTCAGGCGATAGGTCCGGTCCAGCTTCAATTGGTACGTGCCGGAGCCGTCCTCACGGCTGGACAGCGCGCCGGACCAGAACGCGGTGCTGCCGTCCACGGCGCCCAGCGCGTCCCGCCAGTACGGCGTGCTCGTGGCGTCGGCCGCCGACGGGCCGCTGCCGTACGGGGTCGGCGGCGTGACCGCCCCGACCGGCGGGACCCCGTGCAGGTCGGTGGTGAGCGTGACGGTGCCGTGCCGCAGCTTGCCGAGCAGGTCGATCTTGCCGAGTCCCGGGGGCAGGATCGCGACCTGCCGGTTCACGATCCGGTAGTCCCGCCCCTTCTCGAAGTTCAGGGCCGACGCGCATCCGTTGACCTTGCTGGCGTTCGGGGCCTGGCAGTTGTCGGCGAACTGCAGCAGCCGGTTCACGCCGGTCGGCATCAGCGAGGTGTAGCCGGACGAGCCGTACCACCACAGGCCGCCGTTCGTCGGCTGGTTCCAGTACGTCTGCTGCTCCTGCGTCCAGCTAGTGCCGGACGCGTCCGTGGAGATCGCCAGCCAGTTGTCCGGCCGGCCGCTGCTGAGCACGAGCTGACCGGTCGGCAGCATCGCCAGCTGCGGCAGGACCCCGCTGACCGCGCACCCGGGCTGGTCGGCGAAGGTCAGGACGGTGCTGACGCTCCAGGTCCGGCCCTCGTCGGCGGAGATCCGGTAGGACAGCGTCGCCGCCGGGCTGGTCTCGCGGCGGGTCACCGCGAGCAGGGCGCCGTCCTGCCGCTCGATCACCGCGGTCTCGTTGAAGCTGACCGTCGGGTTCGAGGTGATCGTCCGCATCGTGAACTGCCACGGCGCGCTGGTGTCGATCGCGCCGGTGCCGGTGAAGCCGGGCTTGGCGGTCAGCAGCGCGGCGTACAGGATGTTGCTGGTCTCGGTGTACTTCATCGCGAAGTAGACCGGGATCGCGATGGTTCCGCCGGTCATCTGGATCGGCTTGCCGGCCGTGCGGACGCCCCTGATCGAGGCCACGTTCGGGTTCGCCTGGTTCTGCGGCATCTGGGCATCGGTGATCACCGTCCGCGCGGACACCGGCGTCCAGCTCCGGCCCTTGTCGGCCGAGAGGTTCAGCACCAGCGGGATGGTCACCTGACCGGCGACGCTGGTGTCGAAGCCGCCGTTGATGACGAACTGCGCGCCGAGCAGCCGACCGTCGAGCAGGTTGGCGACGTCGCCGAGCCGGTACATCGGCACCGACGAGGGCGCCGTCGTGAACGTCGCCCCGGAGTCCGACGACACCCGGGCTCCGGCGTCGGCGGGCTCGGCCCCCTTCGAGACGTCGGTCGTGCGCGAGTACCCCACGGTGATCTGCTTGGACAGGCTGCCGTCGGCGCGCACCACGTCGGCGCCGAACGCGCGCGGCGCCCAGGCGATGTCGGCGCCGGCCGGGTCGAAGACCGTGCCGGTGTTGCCGGTCACCACCGTCGTCTGGTCGGCGCGCGGCGCGACCCCGCCGGCCGGGATCGTGATCGGCGCCGTGCAGGCGACGGCCTGAGCGGCGGCCTGGGCCGTGCCGGGCGTGGTCGCCACGGTCAGGGCCGGAATGACGCAGACGGCGGCGCTCGCGGCCGTCCACAGTCGAATGCGAGATGTCAAAGGGTCCCCCTCCCTTTCGCGATCCCGACACTAACATCGAAGATCGCCAATGGGAGTCCCGTGCCGTCCCGCTATCCGCCGAAGACGGCCAGCTCGGTCAGGGGGTTCGTGGCGGTGGGCTTCTGCACCATCATGAGGTCGGGGCGCCGGTCGCCGTTCCAGTCGGTGACCAGCATGTCGAGGTGGGCGGTCGCGCCGGGCACCGCGTCGGCCCCGGCCAGCGTCCGCCGCAGCTGCGCCTCGCCGTCGTAGACCCGCACCCGGGTCTTCCCCTCGGCCGTGGTCGACTTCTGCAGCACCACCAGGTCGGGGTGGCGGTCGTTGTCGTAGTCCGTCACGACCACCTGGCGGTCGGCGGAGGCCGGCTCCGGCGTGGCGGTGGGCGGCATGAGGTGCCGCTGGAAGCCCGCGGCGCCGTCGAGGACCTGAACCTCCATCTTGCCGCCGGCCGTCCCGGCGGTCTGCGTGACGACGAGGTCGGGCCGGCCGTCGCCGTTCCAGTCGGCCGCCGCGAAATGGTGACGCTCGTCGGTGGCGGCGAGCACGGCGGCCGGTTCCACCAGGAGCTGCTGGAAGCCCGACACCCCGTCGAGGATCCGCACCTCGGTGCGCCCGCTGTCCGTGCCGGACCGCTGCGCCACCAGCAGATCGGGGCGCTTGTCGCCGTTCCAGTCGGTGAGCGCGTAGGTGAAGCGGTCGTCGGTCGGGCCGAGCGCCGTGGCGGTGCTCAGCAGCAGGGCCGCGAAGTTCGTCGCCCCGTCCATGATCCGGACCTCGGTCTTGCCGGTCACCGTCTCCGTGCCGTTGACGAGCACCAGATCGGGCCGGCCGTCGCCGTTCCAGTCGGCCGCGGCGAGCTCGTGGTGGCCGGTGATCGGGCCGAGCGCGGTCGCCCCGGTGGTCAGGGTCTGCTGGAACGGGCCGGCGGGCTTCGACGCGGTCGGCGCCGGGGTCGCCCCGGTCGTGCCGGCCGGAGCCTTTTCTTGCGCCTTCTCCTGCCGCCACAGCGCCGTCACGATCAGCTCGGCGTCGTGCGCCTCCGGGGTGTAGGCCCGGGGGAAGGCCGAGCGCTGCACACCCTGGCTGATCGCGCCGACGTCGCCGGACATCCAAGCGCCGTCCGGGTATTTACGCAGCATCGAGGTGAGGAACGCGTTGGTGGCGTACTCCGGGTCGACCAGCTGCTCGGGACGTCCCCAGCCCTGCGAGGGGCGCTGCTGGAACAGGCCGAGACTGTCGTGGTCGAGGGCCACGGTGTGGTTGTTCAGGGTGCTCTCGGCGATCGCGGTGGTCATCGCGATGACGGCCGCGCGCTGGTTGAGGCCGCGGTCCCGGACCGCGTCGACGATGGCGCGGGCGCAGGCCATCCGGTTGCCGGTCACCGCCCGGCCGAGGCGCTTGCCGTTCAGCGACGGCCGCAGCTGGTCGGCGAGCGCCCGGTCGGCGGCCGAGACGCCGCCGGCCTGGCACGGGGCCTGCGCGGGCGCGGCCAGGGCCGGGGCGGGCGAATAGAGCATGACGGCGGCGAACGCCGCGGACAGCCACAGGCCGAAGGATCGTGTCTGCTGCGCTGTCATGTCCAACCGAACCTCCGCCGACGCCTGGGTGCCGCATCAATCTGCCATACGTCCCGGTTCACCCGAAAGGATGCAGCCGGAATTCCCACCGGATACACAGCCGTCGTTAGGCGCTGATCTTTCCGGGTATCCCGTCGACCGTCCAGCCCGGAACCGGAGGGTCAACGCATTGAGCAACATCGGCCTCACCCGCCGCGACACCGCCGTGCAGGAGTTCATGGACGATCCCGGCTGCGACCCCGACCGGCTGGAACGCACCTACCGGCAGTTCCGCACCGTCAACCGGCTCGTCTCCGGATGGCGGCGCGTCTACCAGCGGTGGATCCGGCCGCACCTGGACGCCGACCGGCCCGCCACGCTGCTGGACATCGGCTTCGGCGGCGGCGACATCTCCCGCGCCCTCAGCGGATGGGCGGCCCGGGACGGGCTGGCGCTGCGGATCACCGCGATCGACCCGGACGAGCGCGCGCTGCGCCACGTCCGCGATCGGCCCGCCGCCGGGGTCCGGTTCGAGCAGGCGTCGAGCGCGGACCTGGTGGCCCGCGGCGACCGGTACGACCTGGTGATCTCGAACCACCTCCTGCACCACCTCGACCCGGCGGCGCTGTCCGCCGTGCTGGCCGACAGCGAGACCCTCGCGCGCCGGCTGACCGTCCACAACGACCTGTCGCGCGGGCGCGCCGGCTACGGCCTCTACGCCGCCGCGACGCTGCCGTTCGCCCGCGGCTCGTTCATCCACCAGGACGGGCTGCTCTCGATCCGCCGCAGCTACCGGCCCCCGGAGCTGCGCGCGGCCGTGCCGCCCGGCTGGCAGGTCAGGCCGATGTTCCCGCAGCGCCTGCTGCTCATTCACGAGGGGACGCCGCGGTGACCCGGCGGCTGGTCACCGCCGCGGCGCTGAGCTATCTGGCGAACGCCGCCTTCGGCGCCGCCGTCGCGACGGGCGCGATCGACAACCGCCGCTTGCGGTGGGTGCATCATTCCCTGTACGTCGTGACGTCCGCGCTCACCACGGCCGCGCTCGTCGCCTGCGCCGCCGACCGCCGGCCCGCCGGGCTCGCGCTGCTGCCGGCCGCCGGGCCGCTGATCGCGCTGCCCTACGCCGGCGGGAGGCTGCGCCGGCACGCCACGGTCGCCGGCGCGGCTGCCCCCTCGTACGCAATCGCCCTTGCCCTTGTCTGGAGGAATCGCTGATGGAGTTCCTTGACGTGGTGCGCCGCCGCAAGACCACCAACGGCGCGTTCCTGCCCGATCCCGTCTCCGAGGAGCACCAGCGGCTGCTCATGGAGGTGGCCGGGCGTGCACCGTCGCAGCTGAACAGCCAGCCGTGGCGGTTCGTCATCGTGGAGGACCGCCCGGCGATCGAGGAGATCGCCCGCATCAGCGGTGAGAGCATGACCGAGGCCATGTCGAACGGCACGTTCTTCGAACGGTACAAGCCGTACTTCCGGTTCAGCCGGGAGGAGATGGAACGCCGCCGCGACGGCATGCTGTTCGACAGGCTGCCGGCGCCGCTGCGCCCGTTCACCAGCCAGGTGTTCACCGCCCGCGGCCAGAAACTCATGAACGCCATGCGGGTGCCGCAGAGCCTCGGCGAGGAGAACCGCAAGCTGGTGGCCGGCTCGCCGCTGCTGCTCGGCGTCATGCTCGACCGATCCGAGTACCGGCCGGGTGAGCTGTCCTCGTTCTACTCGGTGTTCAGCATGGGCGCCGCCATGGAGAACGTCTGGCTCACCACCGTCGAGCTCGGCATGGGCATCCAGTTCGTCTCGTTCCCGATGGAGGTCCCGGGCCGCTGGGACGAGATCGTCCGGCTGCTGAAGGTGCCGGACGACCTCGAACTGATGGCCGTCTACCGGCTCGGATATCTGCCCGAACAGCAGCGGCGGCCACCCATCGACTGGTCGAGTGAGCAGCGCAAGGTGCCGTCGCAGTACGTCTTCCGCGGCACCTGCGCCACCCCGCAGCAGGGCTGGGACTGAGATCAGGCGCGCGTCCGGACCAGCAGGACGTCCGGGGAGAGGGCCCCTTCCTGCGGCGGCGATCCTGGCGGGGCTTGCGCTGAGTGCCTCACCTGCGCTTGCTGCCTGGTCCGGGCCGTTGTGCTGCCGCGCCGCTTCCGCTCCTCGGCGCTGGCGCGCCTGCGGTGCGGGTCGGCTTGCCACTCGATGAATGACGTTGCGGCGGGTGGTGGGTTGCGGTGTCGGTGGTCCGGGCCGTCCGGAGGCTGCGGGTTCGTCCTTCTTTCGGTGCGGCGGCCTTATTTGCCCGGGGCGGCGATTCTGGTCAGTGCGGCGACGCCGATTCCGGTTGCGCTTGTCAGGATGGCGGTGAAGGGGTGGCCGGCTGCGGTCATCAGGGCGCCGGCTGCGGCGAACAGGATTGCCTCGGTCAGGAAGCGCCACGGTTCGGGCAGCCGCCGGGTCGCTCGCGGGCCGATGAACAAGCCCCACAGCGTGATCGCGGATGCCGGTGCGGCCAGTGCCAGCGCGATCTTCAGCGGGAGTTGGCCGGGCAGGGTTGCGCCCGCGTAGGCGAGCGCGGCGAACAGCGCCAGTTCGGTGAGGAACCTGGTCAGCAGCACGAGGCCGCGCCAGCCGGTCAATGGCAGCGGCTCCGCTTCTTCACCCCTCGGCACACGGCGCAGCTTAAGCTCTCGTGCTGCCTTACCGTGTGCCGGTGAATGACGAAGAGCGGAAGGTCTATCTGGCTGCCGCCGCGGCCGGCCTGGACTTCAATGCGCCCCTGGGCGGGCAGCGGGTGGCCGATCTGATCCGGCGGCTGGCGCCTGCCGGGCCGCGGTGGACGCCGGGTTCCGGCCGCTGCACGTCGCCGAGTCGACGGTGGCCGAGTGGGACGACTTCGAGTCGGACTGGCGTGCCGGCATCGAACGCCTCGGCACGCCGGCCGCGCGCTCGTTCGCCGATCAGCGACGGAACGAGTATCTCGGCGGCTACCGCGACGTGGTCGGCTTCGGATGGCTGGTGCTGACGCCGTCCTGAGAGCCGTGCTCGGCGGCGAAAGCCGCCGTCCAGGCCAGGGCGGCGTTCCAGTTGATGGCCAGCTCGTTGGTGGACCAGGACTGGATGTCGTCGATGTAGCAGAACTGGCCCACCCTGCCGGACAGCTTCGCCTGTGCGACCTCGTCCTGCAGGCCGGAGTTCGGGCCGCCGGCCAGGGTTCCGTCCGGCGGGTGCGGCAGGGCCGGGTCGATCTGGTGGGCGTACCAGCGGCTGTGCTGGTTCTTCGCGAAGTCGGTGCCGTAGCCGGTCACGTAGGAGAGGTTCAGCGCGTTGCGGCCGAGGATGTAGTCGAAGCCCTCCAGGACGCCGTCGCGGTAGCGGGTGTCGCCGGTCAGGTCGTAGGCCGTGGCCACCACCACCAGGTTGTTCAGCACCATGCTGCTGGAACCCCAGTCCCAGTGGTTGCCCGGCGGGGCGTACGCGACGGCGTACGGATGGGCCTTTTGAATGTCGAGATATCTGTCCGCACCGGCGATGACCGAGGCGCGCACGCCCGGGAGGTCGGTGAAGGCGAGAGCGAGGCGGGCGGCGGCCGCGGTGGCGGCCCAGTCGAAGGCGTACGGGCCGAAGACGTCGGCGGTGTGCAGCGGCGAGGCGAGGACCGCGTCGGCGAACCGCTGCTCGCCGGTGGTCAGGAACAGCTCGGCCGCCGCCCAGTAGAACTCGTCACGGACGTCGTCGTCGTTGTACGGGCCCCCGCCGATCGTGTCCTCGGCTGGCGCGTACAGGGAAGGGTTGGCCCCGGCCGCCGCAAAGGCGGTCCTCGCGGCAGTGAGCAGGCGTTCCGCGTAGTCCGCGTCGTACTTGTGGAAGATCCTCGCCCCCTGGGCGGCGACGGCGGCCAGGTTCAGCGTGGCCGCCGTGGACACCGGGCGCAGCAGGCGCGGCTGCGGGTCGAGGTGCGGCAGGGTCGGCAGCGGCGTCCACTGCTCGTCGTGCATCTTGTGGTGCACCAGGCCGCCCGGCGCCTGCATGCGCAGCAGGAAGTCGAGCTCCCAGCGCACCTCGTTCAGCAGGTCGGGGACGCCGTTGCCGCTCTCCGGCAGGTCCAGAACCAGCTCGTCGAGGCCGCGCCGGTGCTCGAAGGCGTGCAGCAGCTGCCACACCGTGATGCCGCCGTTGACCACGTATTTGCCCTGGTCACCGGCGTCGTACCAGCCGCCGCGTACGTCCAGCCGATAGTCGCCGGCGCCGGGGCCGCACGGCACGTCACGGTCGTCGAGGTGCCCGGCCGGGCGGCCGTAGCCGGGCCGCAGGTCCTCGCGGATCTCGATGCCGCTGCGCTGGCAGTAGTAGAACTTGAGCGCGTCGGCGCGCAGCGGTCCATAGAGGTCGGCACCGATGGCGAACGGCCGGCTCGTCGCGCCGCCCGCGGTCACCGTGAAGCCGGCGCCGGCCTGCTCGCAGGCGCCGAAGTCGATGGTGTGCACGTTCTGCCCGGACGAGACGTCGACGCCGCGAGGCTCGGTCGTCCCGCTCGCGACGGTCCGGCCCGCGCCGTCGGCGAGCCGCCAGGGCAGCGCCGCGACGGCGTCGGTGACCAGCGTGGCCCGCTTCGGCCCGGACGAGAGGTACCCCACCTGATTGACCGCGATGTTCGACACGTTGGGAACGCTCCCAGCCGGTGCGCCGGCTGTCAAACCTCCTGGCGCGTGGCGGGCCGGCCGCTCAGGAACCACATCGCGATCCCGACGGCGGGGACCAGAACCACGAACCAGATCCATCGGGTACGCGACCGCGACTCCAGCGGCGACCGGCAGACGCTGACGAGGGTGACCGCGAACAGCGCGACGTAGCCGGCCAGCAGAACGGTCCAGAAGGCGATGCCGGCCAGCGTCGTCGCGATGCCGGCGGCGGCGAGGATCTCGTACATCTCGGGGTTTTCCTTTCGCTCGATGACCCGTTCATGGTCTCGAGGAAGGGGGTGCGGGCGCGTCTGACCGGAGTCGGAGACGCGGGTATGACCTGGGTCGGACGCGCGCTACGGTGACGGTCATCCGACACGGCTCCACCTCGTCCGGCGAGTGACACTGAACCTGTCCCCCAGATAGTCCTTCGGCTATTCGGATCTGCGCAGGACCAGCCATGTCGTCTCGATCGCTACGCCGCAACTCCCGCGTCCGTTCCAGCATGGTCGCGCTCCTCGTGCTCAGCGCGATCGCCGTCCTGGCCTTGCTGGTTCGGATGGCTGTCGGGGGAATCTCTGCCAACGACGTCGGTCTGCTGGTCACCCTGGTGAGTCTCGGAGCCGCGATCGTCGCGTTCCTCTGGCCGGAGAAGGGCGAGGAACCCGCCCGTGACCTGGCCGACGACCTGGCGGAGACCCTTCGCGAGCAGTGGCTCGAGGAAGCGCGGGCACGGCGGCTCCGTGACCCCGGCGTCCTACCTCTGTCCTGGGCGGCGACCGAGCGTGACGGCATTGCGGATGATCCGATCCGGGCCGCGCGGATGCCGAGCGGCATCCGCGTACGCCGCAGGCGATTGTCCGGTCGGCTGGACGGCAGATTCGACGATGTCGTCCGGCAGCTCGCGGAGGACTACGCGCACCTCGGAACCGGGCGCCTGGTGCTGCTCGGCGAGCCGGGCGCGGGCAAGAGCGTGCTGGCCATGCTCATGACGCTCGGGCTGCTCGACGCGCGCGAGACCGGTGGTGTGACGCCCGTGCTGCTGTCGGCCTCCACCTGGGATCCGCTGTCCGCTTCCCTGGATGCCTGGATCGTGAACAGCCTCGCCATGCTGTACTACCACGGACAGCCCGAGACGCCCCGCCGGCTGCTGCTCAACGGACTCGTTCTGCCCGTGCTGGACGGTCTGGACGAGATACCCGAGTCGGCGCGCCGCAGCGCCGTCCGCGAGATCAACCGTGCGATCGGCGGTGATCGTCCGATCATCGTCACCTGTCGCTCAGCCGAGTACGTCGACGTCATCCGTGGCGGCGCGCCCGTGCTTCGCGGCGCGCCGGTGGTGGAGGTGCTGCCGCTCGCCGCAGACGATGTGGTGGCCCACCTGTCCTCGATAGCCTGGCCCGAGGACACCGATTGGGATGACGTCTACGGCGATCTGCTGGCGGCATCCGGCGACCCGAGCCGTGATCATCCGGTGGCGCAGGCGCTGTCGACGCCGCTGATGGTGTCGCTGGCCCGATTCGTCTACGAGCGGTGCGGCGGCCGGCCGGACGAGTTGCTGAACATCAGACGGTTCGACTCGCGACACCGGGTCGAGGACCACATCATCGACCAGGTGATCGACGGGGCGTACGGGCCCCGTCACCAGCCTGCCGCTCCGCCGGCGGAACCGTCGCGGTGGTCGGCCCAGGAGGTTCGCCGCTGGCTGGAATTCCTCGCACGCTACCTGCACCAGCATCGTGACCGGGACCTCGCCTGGTGGACCATGCACCGGTTGCTCCCGCCCTGGACCGCGATCGGTCTCGGCATCATCGGCGGAACGGCATTGGCGGCGACCATCGCGTCCGCGATGTACACGTTGACTGACGGCTCCACCTATCTGCCGGATACTCTCAGTGCCGCCGGGGCGTTCGGATTCGCTTTCGCCCTCCTCACGATCGTGATCTGGTTCGTCGCCGGTGACCGGCCACCCAGCGCCCTCTCCGTGTCGGCCAAGGGATCGCTCGGCCGGCTGCGGCACGGGCTACGCTCCGGAATCACCATAGGCGCCGTCGTCGGTGGCCTCGTCGTGGCATGCACGGCGGTCGGCATGAGCCTCGGCGGGTGGACGACGCGCGAGCTCTACGCCTTCGGCCAACTGCTGGGCATGGCGGCCTCGTTCAGCCTGGTGGTGGCACTCGCACTCGCGGTTCATGACTGGCTGAACGCCCCAGCGGAGCGGTCCGCGCTCGCCGACCCGGTGCGCTTCATCCATGAAGACCGCCGATCGTCTCTGATCGGGGCGTTCTGCGCCGGTGCCGCCGTCAACCTCATGGCGTTCCCCGCCCTGCTGGCCGGAGGACTCATCGGGAAGGTGCTGGCACAGGCGATCGCCGGGGATCCGGAGTGGTCGGCGGCATGGACGAGCCCGAATCGCACGACTCCGCTCGCGATCGGTCTGTCGTGGGACTCGGTGGGCGACGCACTCTCGGTGGCTACGGCATTCCTCCTCCCCGGGACCGTGTTCGCAGCGTTGCTGCTGCTCACCCGGGCATGGCCGAGATTCGTGATCGCGCGGTCGGTGCTCGCCGCACGGGGGCAGCTGCCGTGGCGTCTCATCGGGTTTCTGACCGACGCCCGGGAGAAGGGCCTCCTGCGACAGTCGAGCGGGGTCTACCAATTCCGGCACATCCGGTTCCAGGAGCGTCTCGCCACTCAGCCACTCGAGTTGCCCGAGGCCATCGGCGCGGCGCCGAGGAGACGGGCACCCCGGCGGCGGCTGACCGTGGTGGGCCTGACCGGTGCGGTGCTCCTGAGCATGGTGGTCATCTCCGCCCCCAGGGATCCCGCCGTGGCGGTCCTGGTGTCACCCGGGGAACGCTACGGGCCCATCGCACTGAGTGACTCGGCGGAGTCGACGGCGGTCTCGACGCTCACCGGCAAGGTTCAGATCTGGAGCAGGGGCCCGTCGGGATTCGCGGACGATCCCCGAGCCGAACGCCGGACGGGGGAACCTGCCCGAGCGATGGCACTGAGCGCGGACGGCTCCATCCTGGCGATGGCGACCACCGGCGAGGTGCGCGTGATGGACACGTATCCGGATGACCTGCCGGATGCGCGTCCCCCCATCCCGCTCGCCCATCCGGTCGACGAGATCATGCTGAACGATGACGGCCGAATCATGATCTTCATCGATACCGAGGGGGAACTCTTCGTCTACGACTGGTCTTCGGGGGGACGTCAGCGTTGCGTCACGACCGGCAGCAGGAGGAAGAAGGCCACGGTCAACAGATGGGACGCCATCCCGCTGTGGATCTTCGACCGTGGAGACATCGAGTCGATCGCCCACCGAGGAGCACCGCCGCAGTACAGCGAGGAACCCCTCGAGGTCGTCGTCGCCAGATGCGCGGACATCACCCTATTCGGCATCCGATCCGACGACGGCTACACCACCACCTACGGGGAGATCGGAGTGGGCGCCGGCGGGGAGGACCCCGTTCCCACGTTCGTGATCTCATCCGACTACTACGGTGAGGGAGGCATGACAGTCGCACGATCCCGCCGAGACCCTCTGACGGAGGGGGACGCCAGCCGCAGGTCGGTCACCATCCTGGATACCGGCGGCGACTTCGCCGGGCCAGACGAACTGGCCATCAGTCCGGACGCGGAATTCGTCGCCGCATCGCGCGGTCCCGTCGTCCGGCTCTGGCGGATACCCGCCGGCGACCCCTGATGCGGATCGCCTCGGCGAGGACATCCGGCTGTCCCGGCACCAACCGATCCGGCCGGGGTCAGCGCGAGCGCCGGGGCTTCGTCTCGGGCCAGACGGTGCGTACCGCGTCGCCGATGCCGTGCGGGCGCCCGCGCCTCGGGCGGCTTCCCGCGCCGGGGTCCGCGGCCATCTCCTTCACGACGGAGGCGGCCAGGATCAGCATCACCACGACGAACGGCAACGCGATCACGATGGTGGCCTGCTGCAGCGCCTGCAGGCCACCGGCCAGCAGCAGCGCACCGGCCACCGCCCCCATCAGCACGCCCCACATCACCACCAGCAGGCGGTGTGGCCGCAGAGCGCCGCCGGAGGAGAGCGAGGCCAGCACGAGCGACGCGGAATCGGCGCTGGTGACGAAGTAGAGCCCGACCAGCACCATGGCCAGCGTGGTCGTCACGGTGGCCAGCGGCAGGGCGTCGAGCATTCCGAACAGGGCGTACTCGGCGCCCTCGCGGGCGTCGGTGACCAGATCGGCCGTGCCGGTCGCCTGGGCCCGCAGCGCGCTGCCACCCATGATGGAGAACCAGACGGCGCTGGCTCCGCTGGGAACGAGCAGCACTCCGACGACGAACTGCCGCACGGTGCGGCCGCGTGAGATCCGGGCGATGAAGGTGCCGACGAAAGGCGCCCACGAGATCCACCACGCCCAGTAGAAGAGCGTCCACCCGCCCATCCAGTCCGGATCGGAGAACGCCCCGGTGCGCGTCGACATCACCAGCAGGTTGTTCAGGTAGTCGCCGACGGCGGCCGGCAGCACCTCGAGGGTGTAGACGGTCGGACCGACCAGGAACACGAACAGCATCAGCAGCACGGCCAGGCAGATGTTGATCGTCGACAGCCACTTGACACCCCGGTCCAGGCCGGAGAACGCGGACACCACGAACGCCGCGCTCAGCGACGCGATGATGACGAGCTCGACGGCACGGGTGTCCGGCACCCCGGCCACGATGCCGAGACCGGCCGCTACCTGCAGCGCGCCCAGGCCCAGGCTGGTCGCCGACCCGAACACCGTCGCGAAGATCGCCAAGAGGTCGATCAGCTTGCCCGCCACGCCGTCGGCACGCTCCCCCAGCACTGGCCGGAAGGCGGCCGACAGCAGGTTGCCGCGACCACGGCGGAATGTCGAGTAGGCCAACGCCAGCCCGGCCACCGCGTAGATCGCCCAGGGGTGCAGCGTCCAGTGGAACAGCGTGTACTGCATCGCCACGGCGCCGGCCTGGCCGGTGCCGGCCAGGGCGCCGGACGCAGGAGGCGGCGAGGCGTAGTGCTGGATCGGCTCGGCGACCGCGTAGAAGACCAGGCCGATGCCCATTCCGGCGCTGAACATCATCGCCACCCAGGCCAGCGTGGTGAACTCGGGTTCCTCGTCGTCGGCGCCGAGCCGGATCCGCCCGAACCGCCCCGCCGCGATCACCACGGACAACACCAGGAACGCGTCCGCGGCCAGCACGAAGAACCAGCCGAACGTCCCGATCGTCCAGCCCAGCGCGGCGTCGCCGGCACGGTCCACGGCATCGGGGGCGAGGACCGCCCAGAGCACCACCGCGAGGACACCGGCCGTCCCGGCGATCACGACGGCACGGTCGGCGCCCGGACCCGTCGTGACCTCGGCCGATCTCGCCATCGCCTCAGTCTTCCAGCGACCACACCGGCGCGCGGCGGGAATGACACGATCAGAAACGAGGCACCCGGCGCACGACCCGGACGAACATCCTCATTCGCCGACCCCGGCTGACCCGCCGGGACCGGTCGGGCGGAATCGGGTGGGGGCGGCGGTGACGGGCGGTAACGTCGTACGCGGGAAGCTGTGATCGATAGAGGGCGGGTGCCGTGTGCCCCGAGAGCATCGTGGAGCGGCAGGACGAGGGCCCGGTACGCCGGAGCCTGTGGGTCTGCGCGATCACGGTGGTCGCCGTCACGCTGGCGATGGTGCCGGTGGCCGACTTGCGCCTGGCCGTGCACCCGAACCTGATCAACGCGTTCTTCGTGCTGATGGCCGCGGCCGACCTGCTGACCGCGCACCTGCTCATCCAGCAGTTCCTGGCCGGCGGGCGACCGGCGACGCTGGGACTGTCGACGGCGTACCTCTACTCGGCGCTGATGATGGTCCTCTACGGCGTCAGTTTCACCCGGATCCTGCGGACCGGTGACGACTCGCGCTGGTCCGAGGTCTGCGGCCCGTGGCTGTTCCTGCTGCTCCTCGGCGGTTTCCCGGTCCTGGCCGCGGCGCAGCAGTACGTCGTCGCCGCGCTGCCGGAGCGGTGGATCGCGCTGGCCGAGAGGCGGCGGCGGGCCGCGGTCGCGGTCGTGACGGCCGCGGTGTTCGCGCTGGTGATCGCGGTGACGGTGGCCGTCGTCGGGGCGGCGGCCTGGCTGCCCCGGATCTACCGGGACGGCACGCCGACCACGGCCGGGCAGTGGGTGGTGGGCGCCGTGCTGGCGGCCGCGGCGGCCGCCCTGCTCGCGGTGGTCCGGAATCTGCGCCATCGGCCGCCGGTGGAGCAGTGGGTGGCGGTGGCGATCAGCGCGTCCGCGGCGACGGCGATCCTGTTCCTGGCGGCGCCGCACCGCTACACGCTGGGCTACTACACGGCCCGGGTCACCCTGCTGATCGCCTCCGGGGTGGTGCTGCTGGCCCTGCTCGCCGAGAGCGCCGGCCTCTACCGCAAGCTGTCAGCGGCGCACGAGGGCCTGGACCGGGCGCACCGCGAGCTGAGCCGGCGGGCCGAGCACCTGGCGGCCGCGAACCGGGATCTGGAGGCGGCCGGCGCCTGGAAGAGCGACATCATCGCCACGCTCACCCACGAGATCAACCAGCCGCTGGCGGTGATCTCGGCGTACTCCGAGGAACTGACCCAGGAGTGGGACCTCACCAGCGAGGACGAGCGTCGCGCCGCCGTGCGGGCGCTGGGCGGCCGGGTCGATCAGCTGCTCGACATGGCCGCGCACCTGCTCGCGCTCTGCCGCGCCGAGCCCGGCGAGATCCACACCCAGCCGGTCGCCCTGCCGGTCGCGCAGGCGATCAGCCGGGTCACCGACAACCTGACCCGGCAGGCGCGGGCACGGGTCAGCGTCGACCACGGCCCGGACGGCGCGGCCGTGTGGGCCGACCCGGTGCACACCCACGAGGTGCTGACGAACTTCGTCACGAACGCGATCAAGTACAGCCCCGGCGACATCCACGTGTCGGCGGTCCTCGACGGCCACGGCGACGAGGTCCTGTTCGCCGTCACCGACGAGGGCAACGGGGTGCCGCCGGACTTCGTCGAGCACCTGTTCGACCGCTTCACCCAGGCCGATCAGACCGGGCGGAGGACCGGCGCCGGTTTCGGGCTGTACCTGTCGCGGCTGCTCGCCGAGGCGAACCACGGCCGGGTCTGGTACGAGGACGCCGTCCCGCACGGCAGCCGGTTCGTGCTGCGCCTGCCGCGCGCGCCGCACCGGCCGGAGACCGCGCCGGCCCGGGACCTGGCCGGCGGCGAGCTGCCGCTGAGCTAAAGGATGACCAGGTCGGCGCGGTCGCGGGTGGCCATGATGATCTCGGCGTTGCGCTCGTCGGTGCCGGTGGCCCAGGCCAGCGCGTCGGCCGGGGGCTTGCCGAAGCGCACGTGCCGGTCGACCAGCCGGCGCAGGCGTTCCTCCCGGTCGAGGTCGACGTACCAGACCTCGTCGAGCTGCTGCCGCACCGCCCGCCAGCGCGGGTCGTCGAGGAGCAGGTAGTTGCCCTCGGTGACGATCAGCCGGGACTCGCGGAACACCGGGATCGCCCCCGCGATCGGCTGCTCGACGACCCGTTCGAAGCCGGGCGCGTAGACGATCTCGTCGCGGCCTTCGTGGATGCGGCGCAGCAGTGCCGCGTACCCGAAGGCGTCGAACGTCTCGGGAGCGCCCTTGCGGTCCCGGAGCCCGAGACGATCGAGTTCGGCGTCCGCGAGGTGAAAACCGTCCATGGGTACGTGGGCCACCGGCACCCCGGTCGCCGCAAGCGCTCGCACCAGCTCCTCGGCCAGCGTGGTCTTGCCGGCGGCCGGCGCTCCGGCGATGCCGAGGACGGCCCGGCGCCCGTTGCCGGCGAGCGCGCGGGCCCGGTCCACGAGGGCCGCGAAGGTGACGGTCATGCCGGTACGGCGCTCAGGTGCGTGCTGATGAAGTCGCGGGCGTGCCGGGCCAGGTGCTCGCCGTCGTCCCAGAGGTTGCGCCAGATCGACAGGTCGGCGGAGAGGCCCGGCGCGACCACGGCCGAGGAGAACGACTCGAAGGTGATCGGGCCGGTGTAGCCGATCTGGCCGAGGGCATGGAAGAACGACGTGAAGTCGAGGTGCCCCGAGCCGAGGTAGCCGCGGTGGTTCTCGCCGATGTGCACGTACCCGAGCCGTTCCCCCAGGTCGAGGACGGGACGCACCATGTCGTTCTCCTCGATGTTCATGTGGTAGGTGTCGAGGTGGACGACCACGTTGTCCTCGCCGATGTCGTCGGCCAGCCGCAGCGCGTCGCGGGCGGTGTTGACGACGTTGGTCTCGTACCGGTTGCAGACCTCCAGGCCGAGCGTGACGCCGGTGCCGCGGGCCTCCTTGGCGAGCCGGCGCAGCACCGCGACCACGTTGGCGCGGCCGGCGGCGCTGAGCGGCCGGGCGTAGCTGCCGAACGCGCTGTAGAGGGCGCCGGTCAGGTGGCTCGCGCCCAGCCCGGCGGCGACCCGCAGCGACTCGTGCAGCAGTTTCTCGCCGCGCTCGACCACGGCCGGGTCGTCGCTGGAGATGTCGGCGTCCATGGCGAGGCCGCGGGAGCAGGCCGCGCGCAGGCCGGCCGCCTCGAGTTCGGCGCGCGTGCGGGCCACGTCCAGGTTGATCGAGTCGTGCAGGGAGAACTCGAGCAGGTCGTACCCGGCGGCCTTGGTCTTGCCGATCGCGGCGGTCACGTCGGCCGGCCCGGTGCCGCCGACCCAGACGAGGGCGTGCACGCCGAGGGGATTGCGCAGGTCCATGGTTCCTCTTTCCATCCGTACGGGGTGTCAGGAGCTCGTGGCGCCGGTGATGAGGGCGACGATCTCCTGGCCGGTGGTGTCGGCGGTGCGGCGGCCGGCGACGCAGCGCCCGGCGCGCATCACCCAGACCTGGTCGGACAGGCGCATCACCTGGTCGAAGTTGTGGCTGATGAGCAGGACGGCCCGGCCGTCGTCGCGCAGCTTGGTGATCAGCTGTTCGACCCGGGCGGTCTCCTGGACGCCGAGCGCGGCGGTGGGCTCGTCCATGATCACGAGTTCGGAGCTGAAGCCGGCGGCCCGGCAGATGGCGACGGCCTGCCGCTGTCCCCCGGAGAGCCGGCGCACCCGGCTGCCCACGGCCGGCACGTTGACGGCGAGGGTGGAGACCATCTCCCTGGCCTGCCGCTGCATGCCGCGCCGATTCAGCACCGCCAGGGGCCCGGCCCGGTGGACGAGCTCGCGGTTGAGGAAGAGGTTCTGCCAGACGGTGAGGTCCTCGACCAGGGCCAGGTTCTGGTGGACGGTCTCGATGCCGTCCTCGCGGGCGTCCTCGGGCGATTTGAGGTGCAGTTCCCGGCCCTTCTTCGCGATGGTGCCGGCCTGCGGCCGGTGGATGCCGGAGATGCAGCGGACCAGGGTGGACTTGCCGGCGCCGTTGTCGCCGACCAGCGCGGTGATCTCGCCTTCGGCGATGGTGAGGGAGACGTCCTTGAGGGCCTGGACGCTGCCGAAGGCGAGGGAGACGCCGTCGACGCTGATGAGAGTGCTCATGCTCGAGACCTCACTTCTGGAATCGTGTGAGCAGGGCGGCGAGCACGACGACGAAGCCGACCGCCAGCGGCTGGTAGAACTGGGAGACGCCGAGCAGGGTCAGGCCGTTGGTGAGCGCGGTGAGCAGCAGCGCGCCGATGACCGGCCCGACGATGGTGGCGCGGCCACCGAGCAGGCTGACGCCGCCGAGGACCACCGCGGCCACGGAGTTGAGCAGGAACGACGTGTTCGACGCCGGTTCGGCGGCGCCCACCCGGGCGATCAGCAGGATCGCGGCGAGGCCGGCCAGCAGGCCGGAGACCGCGTACACGGCGATCTTGACGCGGGCGGTGTCGATGCCGGTCGCGTTGGCCGCCTCCCGGGAGCCGCCGGTGGCCAGCACGTGGGTGCCGAACCGGGTCCAGAACAGGAAGCCGTGGGCGATCAGGGCGACCACCGCGGCGATGATGACGGTCCAGCCGAAGATGCCGATGCCGCCGGTGGAGAGCTTGAGCAGGAACGTGTCGACGATGGTGACGGGTTTGCCGTCGGCCAGGATCAGCGCGGCGCCGGACGCGGCGGAGAGCATGCCGAGGGTCACGATGAAGTCGGTGATCTTGCCGCGGGCGATGACGAAGCCGTTGACGAACCCGGTCGCGAGGCCGGTGCCGACGGCCACGAGGCAGGACCAGCCGAGGCCCCAGCCGTGCGAGTACGCCTGGCCGAAGGCGACGGCGCCGAGGGTCATCATCGACGCCACCGACAGGTCGATGCCGCCGGTGGCGACCACGAAGGTCTGCCCCACCGCGAGGATCACCAGGATCGCGGCGGCGACCAGCATGGAGGAGATGTTGCCGGTGCTGAGGAAGGTCGGGTTGAGGATCTGGAAGACGACGACGAGCAGGACGAGGCCGACGGCGGCGGCCCATTCGGCCCAGAAGCCGACGTCCTTGAGGTGGCTCGTCCAGGTGCTCGCGGGGCGTTCGGGAACGGTGGCGGTGGTCATGGTCAGCTTCCCAGGAGGGTCGTGAAGGGGTCGTCGTAGGCGCCGAACGGCTTCGGGGTGGCGGCGAGCGCCTCGCCGGCGTTGTCCTCGGTGACCACCTCGACGGGGGCCTCGACGCTCGCCGGGACGGTGGCGCCCTTGGCGATGGCCTGGCAGGCCTCCATGCCCATCTGGCCGATCGTGTACGGGTACTGGGCGACGACCGCGTCGATCTCGCCGTTCTGGACGGCGGTCAGGGCGTCCTTGATCCCGTCGACGCTGATGATTTTGATCTGGCCGGCCTTGCCCGCGGTCTGGACGGCGCGGGCCACGCCGAGGCCCATGTCGTCGTTGGCGACGAAGAAGCCCTTCAGGCCGGGCTGGGCCCGCATGATGTTGGTGGCCTGGGTGAGGGCCTCCTGCCGCTCCCAGTTCGCGGCGACGGTCTGGACCAGGTCGAGCTTGCCGGTGATCGCCTTGGTGAAGCCGTCGACGCGCTGGCCGCTGGTGACGTCGCCGGCGATGCCGCCGATCGCGGCGACCTCCCCGCCGCCGGGCAGCAGCGTGACCATCTGCTGGCCGGCCTTCTCGCCGGCCGAGGTGTTGTTGGTGCCGATGTACGTGGCCGGGGTGGCGTTCGCGGCCTTCGCGGCGGCCGCGTCGACCGGGCTGTCGATGTTGACGATCGCCTTCTTCTGTGCGGCGAGCTGCGCCATGCCCTGGATCAGGTTGGTGCCGGAGATCGGGTTGACGATGTAGCACCCGTAGTCCTGCCCGGCCAGGCCGGTCAGCTTGTCGGCCTGGCCGGTGGTGTCGGTGATGGAGTTGGCGGCCTGCACGGTGACCTCGGTGCCGGCGGTCTTCGCCTGGTCCTCGATGCCCTGCTCCATGGACTGGAAGAACGGGTTGTCCAGGCCCATGATGACCGCGGCGACCTTGTTCCCGCCGCCGGACGTGCCGGTGCCGGAGTCGCCGGACCCGCAGGCGGCGGCGAGCAGGAGGGCGGTGGCGGAGACGGCGGCCGCTATGCCGCGGTGGACGGCTGTGGGCGACATGGGGGATCCCTTCCGGTCGATGTTTCGACTGATTAGAATCCCGAGTTATGACGACTGTCAAGCAAAAGGTTCGGGACTTACGCATGGTGACTACTCGTAATAGGATGCGACCGTGTCCATGAGCGCGCCCTCCCTGACGGCCGCGGCTGGGCTCGGCGAGGTGCTCCAGCTGTTCCGGGGCCGGCCGAGCCTGACCCGGGCCGACGTCATGCAGCTGACCGGCCTGTCCCGCTCCACCGTCAACCAGCGCCTGGACGCCCTGCTCGGCGCCGCCCTGGTCGTGCCCAGCGGGGAGGGCTCGTCGACCGGCGGCCGGCCGGCGAGCCGGTTCACCTTCCACCACGACCGCGGGGTGCTGCTGGTCGCCGACATCGGCGCGACCGGCATGCGCACGGCGCTGTGCGACCTCAAGGGCGCGGTCCGGGCCGAGCGCGAGCGCACCATCGACGTGGCCGACGGCCCCGAGCCGGTGCTCTCCGCCGCCGACAGCCTGTTCCGGGAGCTCCTGGCCGAGGCCGGCCGCGACCCGGGCGAGGTGTTCGGCGTCGGCATCGACGTGCCCGGGCCGGTCGACTTCGACAGCGGCCAGGTGGTCAGCCCGCCGATCATGAGCGGCTGGGACCGGTACGACATCCCCGGCTGGTTCGCCGGGCGCTACAGCTGCCCCGTGCTGGTCGACAAGGACGTCAACGCGATGGCCTTCGGCGAGCAGCGCAGCGTGCACCCCGGCGTCCGCCAGATGCTGATGGTCAAGGTGGGCACCGGCGTCGGCGCCGGGATGATCTTCGGCGGGGAGGTCTACCGGGGCGCCGACGGCGCGGCCGGCGACATCGGGCACATCCAGGTCACCGTCGAGGACGCCGAGGCCGAACCGGTGTGCCGCTGTGGCAACACCGGCTGCGTGGAGGCGTACGCCGGAGGCTGGGCCCTGGTCCGGGACCTGCGCGCCGCCGGCAAGGACGTCACCACTGTGGACGACGCCGTCGCGCTCATCCGCACCGGCGACCTCACCGCGGTCCGGCTGGCCCGCCGCGCCGGCCGCATCGTCGGGCACGCCATCGCCGACTCGGTGAGCCTGGTCAACCCCCGCGTCGTCGTGATCGGCGGCCAGCTCGCCCGGGTCGAGGAGCAGCTGTTCGCCGGCATCCGCGAGATGGTCTACCGGCGCTCGCTGCCGCTGGCGACGCGGAGCCTGCAGATCGTGGCCACCCAGCTCGGCAACCGGTCCGGGCTGATCGGGCTGGCCCTGCTGCTCGCCGACGGCATCTTCGCCCCGGACCGGGTGGACGCCCTGATCGCCCGCGGGTGACCGGCGCCGGCCGCCGGTTCGGCGATCGCACGCCGCACCCGGCCCGGCGCAAATACGCTGGTGGCGTGAGCGGTACGCAGGAGCCGATCGACTACCGGGCACTGTTCCGCAGCGTGCCGACGCCGGTGGTGGTGCTCGATCGGCAGCTGCTGATCGTCGACGTGAACGACGCCTACCAGACGGCGACCATGCGGTCCCGGGAGGAGCTGGTGGGCCGGCCGATCCTGGCCGCGTTCCCGGAGAACCCCCGCGACCCCTCCTCCCCCGGCGTGGCGAAACTGGCCGCGTCGCTGGAGCGGGTGCTGCGCGACCGGGTCACCGACGTCATGGAGCTGCATCAGTACGACATCCCGCAGGCCGGCGGCGGCTTCGAGACCCGGTGGTGGGCGCCGGTCAGCGTGCCGGTCCTGAACGCCGCCGGCGAGCTGACGCACATCGTGCACCGCGCCGAGGACGTCACCGCCTACGTCCGGGCCCAGCGGGAGGACATCCCCGGCGAACCGGAAGCGCAGACCCGGCAGCGGGAGGCCGAGCCCTTCGCCCACCAGGCGCTCTGGGAGCAGCGCCAGACCCTGCAGGACCTGGCCGACAGCCTGGACACCGTGGTGATCGGCTGCGACACCGAGGGCCGGCCCGTGGTCTACAACGAGGCCGCGCGCACCCTGATCGCCGGCCGGCTCGCCGGCGCGCCGGCGAGCCGGTGGCCGGAACGGCTGCACCTGTACGCCGCGGACGGCGGCCCGCTGCCCGGGACCGAGGTCGCGGTGACCCGCGCCCTGCGCGGTGAGCACGTCCGCGACGACATGGTCGTCATGCGGATCCCGGGGACGCCGCCGCGCAGCTTCCGGATGCACGCCCGGCCGGTCACCCACCGCTCCGGGCTCGCCGCCGTGGTGGCGATGAACGACGTGACCGCGCTGCGCCGGGTCGCGCAGCTCACCGAGTGCGAGCTGGAGATCGCGAAGCTGATCGCCGGCGGCGGCGACACCGACGGGGTCCTGGCCCGGGTGGTACGCCTCATCGGCGTGATGACCGGCTGGGATGCCACCGAGTTCTGGATCGTCGACGAGGTGGCCGGCGTGCTGCGCCGCAGCGCCCGATGGGCCGCCGACGAGCGGGACGCGCTCCGGCCGCCACCCGGGCCGCTGCCGGCCGGCCGGGACGCGCCCGGCCGGGCCTGGCAGACGAACGAACCGGTGTGGGCCACCGGCCCGGACGACGGGCCCCGGCGCGCGGCGCTCGCGGCCCCGGTGTCCAGCGGATCGAACACCCTGGGCGTGCTGGTCTGCTACAGCGACACCCCGAGGGCGGCCGGCGACACCCGTACCGCGAGCCTGACCGGCATCTGCGCCCAGCTCGGCGGGTTCCTCGAGCGCCGCCGCGCCGAGAGCCTCGCGGCCGAGCTCGACCGCACCAAGGACGAGTACATCGCCCTCGTCGGTCACGAGCTGCGCACCCCGCTGACCAGCATCCAGGCGTACACCGAGATGCTCGTCGACGACCCGGAGCTGTCCGCCGAGCACCGCGAGATGCTCGAGGTGATGCACCGCAACGTCGCCGGCCTCAACGCGGTCGTGGTGACCCTGCTCGACGTGGCCGGGCTGCGCTCCGGCTACCTGCGCCTCGACCGGCAGCCGGTGAACCTGGCCGACGTGGTCCGCGCCGCCGCCGACGACGCCCGGGCCCGCGCCGGCGAGCGGGTCACCGTCGCCGTGAACGCCCCCGCCACGGCCCCGGTCGACGGCGATCCGCACCGGCTGCGCCAGGTCGCCGGCGAACTCGTCAACAACGCCCTGACCTGGGCGCCGGACGCCTCCACCGTGGGCGTCACCCTGCACGCCGACGCGCACGCCACGGTGCTGTCCGTCGCCAACACGGGCCGGCGCATCCCGGAGGAGGAACGGGCCCAGCTGTTCGAGCTGTTCTTCCGCGGCAGCGCCGCCCGCCACCACGGCGTGCCCGGCAACGGACTCGGCCTCACCCTGGTCCGCGCCATCGTCGAACTGCACGGCGGCACGATCAGCGTCAGCGAGACCGGCGAACCCGGCGAGACCGCGACCGTGTTCACCGTGCGGCTGCCCGCCGGGCCGGCGCTCCGGCACGCGTGAGCCGCAGGATCACCCGGGCCGCTGCGGATGCCGCGGGACGGCGGGCCGGATCAGGGCGCGCGACCGCGTGCGGCTCTCGGTGGCCGCGGCGACGGATTCGGCGGCCATCCGGCACAGGTCCCGGCTGGTCGCGACGAGCTCGGCGGTGACGCGCAGCGGATGCGGGATGTCCTGCGGCTCGAAGGGCATGACCCCACCTGCTTCCCTGCGACGGCTGATCCCGATCATGCTGCCAGACGCCGGGCGTGCTCCGCCCCGTGCCTGGGCGGGGTCACCGGGCGATGCCGGCGGCCCGGCGCGGCCGGCGGTCGGTGAGCGGCCACGGCCCACGGGCAGATCTCCAGCTCGCTGACGCCGAGCGCCCGCATGGCGTCCCGGGCGACCAGGGCTCCCGCCACGAGCTGATGGGCGCGGCCGGCGCTGACGCCGTCGAGGTGCGCCAGGTCGGGCGACGCCATCCGGCTGAGGAAGCCGAGCAGCCGGCTCAGCCCGGTGCCGTGGTCGTACGGTCCCGGCCCGCGCGGGTGGCAAGCTGGACTGATGGAGTCGGTGTGGGACTACCCTCGTCCGCCGCGCGTGGAGCGGGTCACGAAGCGGGTGACGATCGTGCACGCGGGGCGGACGATCGTGGACAGCGAGCGCTGCCTGCGGGTGCTGGAGACGTCGCATCCGCCGGTCTACTACGTGCCCCGCGACGACATCGCCGACGGCGTGCTGGAGCCGGGCGAGGGACGGTCGCTCTGCGAGTTCAAGGGGGTGGCCGGGTACTGGGATCTCGTCGCCGGCGGGACCCGGGTGCCGCGGGCCGGCTGGTCCTACGAGCGCCCCGTGGCGGCGTACGCTGAGATCTCTGGATTTGTCGCGTTCTATCCCAGCCGTGTCGACGAATGCCGGGTCGGTGGCGAACGGGTGCGGGCGCAGGAGGGCGACTTCTACGGCGGCTGGATCACGGCGGACATCGAGGGGCCGTTCAAGGGCGGTCCGGGGACGACGGGGTGGTGACCCGGGCCGGAATTCATCGATAGCATGCGATATGGTCCCCGCGGCATCGACCACGGGGAGATCGACATGCTTCGCACTGCACGGCGGACGCTGGCGGCCGGCACGACGGCGCTCGTGCTGGCGGCCTCGGCCACACCGGCGACGGCGGGACCCGACCGTCCCCGGCCCACGCGGGCGCAGGCGGCCGGTGACGCCCGCGACCTGGTCGGCCGGCACGGCGCCGCCATCCGTGCCGCGGCGAACGAGCAGTACCGGGTCCGCGGCGTGGTGATCGATCCGGACGGATCCCGGCACGTGCGCTTCGACCGTACCCATCGGGGTCTGCCCGTGCTGGGCGGTGACTATGTGGTGCACGCCGGCCCGGACGGCAGTTTCCGCGACGCCTCGGTGGCGCAGCGGCAGAAGATCACCACCGGCATCGAGCCCGCGGTCGGCGCCCGCCGGGCGACCGCGGTGGCCGTGCAGGAGTTCGGCGGCGCCCATCGCACGGCCGACGCCCACCTGGTGATCGACGCGGTCGCGGGCGCGCCGGCGCTGGCCTGGCAGGTGGTCGTCGCCGATGGGGAGAAACGCGAGCTCAACGTCGTCGTGGACGCGCGCACCGGCGCGGTGCGGCGCACCTTCGAAGGGGTCCACGGTGCGGAGGCCGGCACCGGGCACACCCTCTACAACGGCGAGGTGCCGCTGACCACGACGCGCCGCGAGGACGGCGGCTACACCCTCGCCGATCCGACGCGCGGCGGCGCGCAGGTGTTCGAACTGGGCGGCGAGCCGCTGGTGGACGCCGACAACGTGTGGGGCGACGGCACCCGATCCGACCCGGCGACGGTCGCGGCCGACGTGCACTACGGCCTGGCCGAGACGTACGACTACTTCCAGCGGGAGCACGGCCGCAGCGGGGTCCGCGACGACGGCTCGGTGCCGGACGCGCTGGTGCACTGGGACGACGCCAACGCCTACTACGACGACTTCTGCTTCTGCATGGGATTCGGCGACGGCGACGCCACGTACGGGCCGTTCGTGTCGCTCGACATCGTGGCCCACGAGTACGCGCACGCCGTCACCGCGGCCACGGCCGATCTCGTCTACGACGGCGAGTCCGGCGGGCTCAACGAGGCCACCAGCGACATCTTCGGCACGCTCGTCGAGTTCGCCGCCGACAATCCGCAGGACCGGCCCGACTACACGCTGAGCGAGAAGACCGGGGTGGTCCTGCGCTACATGGACGACCCGGCCCGGGACGGCTGGTCGGCGTCCTGCTGGAGTCCGTCGGTGGGCTACCTCGACGTCCACGAGTCGTCGGGGGTGGCGAACAAGTTCTTCTACACCCTGGCCGTGGGCAGCGGGAAGTCCGCGTGGGGCGACAGTCCCACCTGTGCCGGCGCGCCACCGGTGACCGGGATCGGCAACGAGGCGGCCGGCCGGATCTGGTATCGGGCGCTCACCGTCTACATGCTGTCGAACACGAACTTCGGCGGCGCGCGGGAGGCCACCCTGCGAGCGGCGGCAGACCTTTACGGTACGGGCGGAGCCGAGGTCACCGCCGTGGACGCGGCCTGGGCCGCGGCCGGCGTCGACGGGACGTCCCCGGTCCAGCAGGAGCCGGCGGTCACCCGCCCGCCCCTGCAGCACCACCTCGTCGGCGACCCGGTCAGCCTGCGCATCGAGGCCCGCGACCCGCAGGGCGACGCCGTCACGTTCTCCGCCACCGACCTGCCCGCGGGCCTGTCCATCAGCGCCGGCGGGCTGATCACCGGGACGCTCGTGGCGCACGGCTCGACGCTGTCCACGGTCACCGCGACCGACCCGGCCGGCCACGCCGGCGTCACCCAGGTCCAGTGGTCGGTCAGCGGGCCGCCGATCGTCCGGCCCATCGAGGACCGCACCGGGGTGGTCGGCGAGGGGGACGTCTTCTTCGTCTTCGCCACCGACGACGGCATCGACCTCACGTACTCGTGGTCGGGCCTGCCGCCGGGCATCGCCGGCTACGACTCGCTGGTGTGGGGCACGCTGCAGGAGGCGGGCGTCTACCCGGTGACCCTCACCGTCACCGACGACGAGCAGCGGTCCACGGTCGTCACCTTCACCTGGACCGTCAGCCCGGCCTGACCTCCGCCGTTTGCGCGAGTGCCCGCGCCGAGCCTGCGCGAGCGCCGCCGGAATGTAAGGATCAATACATGTCGGTTCAGAACGTCACCTTCCCCAGCAACGGCGGCCAGGCGCACGGCTACCTCCAGCTGCCCGAGGCGGGCACCGGCCCCGGCGTGATCGTCGTCCAGGAGTGGTGGGGGCTCACCGACCACATCGCCGACATCACCCGCCGCCTCGCCGCCGAGGGTTTCGTCGCGCTCGCCCCCGACCTCTACGGCGGCTCGACCACCCACGACGCCGCCGAGGCCCAGCAGCTCATGACCGAGCTGCCCGCCGACCGCGCCGCGAAGGACCTCTCCGGAGCCGTCGACTACCTGCTCGCCCACGACGCGGTCACCAGCGCCACGGTCGGCGTCATCGGCTTCTGCATGGGCGGCGGCTTCGTCCTCCAGCTCGCCGCCGACCGTCCCGGGCAGGTCTCGGCCGCGGTCCCGTTCTACGGCTTCCCCCAGGATCCCGCCGCCGTCGCCTCCCGCATCCGCGCCGCCGTGCAGGGCCACTACGCGACGCAGGACCGCATCCCGCTGGACGCAGTCCGCGATCTCTTCGGGCAGCTGGAAAAGGCCGAGCTTCATGTGTACGAGGCCGGGCACGCCTTCCTCAACGACGAGAACCTGATCGGCACCTACGACCCCGATGCCGCGAAGCTGGCCTGGTCCCGGGCCGTCACCTTCCTGCACGAGCACGTCGGCAGCTGACATGGACGTCTCCGAGCCGGCGGAGCGGGCCCAGGCGGCGTGGTTCCACGGCCTCGCCGCCGCAGCCCGTGACGGCGCCGTCCAGGCCGTCCTCTTCCCGTCCCCGGACGGCTTCCACCTCCACCGGAGCCTCGGCTTCACGTCGGTCCCGGTCCGCCCGGATCGCTGCTTCTACCTGCACTAGCCGCCGGGTGCCGGTGGCCGCCCCTCGCCGTCAGCACCGCGATCGTCCACCACGGCGGCGGCGGTTCCACCGACTGGCTGCTCACCGATCCGGCGCCCGCGCGGGCGGCGCAGGAGGTCGTCGTGGAAGTGGCCGGCCTGCCGGCAGCGATCGCTATACCGACCTCGGCAGGCCGATCGGGACCGATGATCGCCACGCTCATGCCGGAGCCACTGACCCGCTGCACCGGCCCGCTATGGCACCCGCCGGTCGACGTTCACGGGCGGCCAGGTCCGCACGCGGCCGGCGCTCCTCGGCGACGGGATACGCAGGGCCGCGACGATGCCGGCGGTGAACAGGGCGGGCACCAGCATCCAGAGCAGGATGTCGTCCTCGCGGCCGTTGTTCGCCATGGTCGCGGCGATGCCGATCGACGCGGCGAGAAGACCCGTGGACCAGCCGATGTAGAAGCGCCGGGAGTGCGGGCGCGGCGCCGGCTCGCCGGTGGCCGTCACCTCCGGGTTCCGGGCGAGCCACTGCTGCGCGACCGCGGCCGGGACGCCGGGTATGCGCAGCTCACCGAATCGCGTGCGATAGGGCAGGTGCTTCGGCAACCCGTGGTCGCGCACCAGGCCGAGGAGGTGGACGGAGAAGAAGGCCGCCATCGCGGCCAGGAGACCGGCGCGGGTCAGGTTCGCGTGGTAGGCGAGCCACCAGCCGATCAGCGAGACCAGGGCGACCGGCAGGGACCAGGGCGCGAGCCGGGTCGCGCGCCGGACGCTCCGCGCGCTGCGCGCGTCGAGGGGTAACCGCTGCGACGGCCGCCGCGTGAGGAACCACCAGCGGCTCAGCGGCACCTCGACCCATTCCGGGTCGGCCGCGCCGTCGGTGATGGCCAGCGGCGGGATCCGCAGGCGGGCGATCGCATCCGCCGGCACGACGAGATCGGTTCGTTCCACCTTCGACCTGCCGTCCACTCGCAGCGAATGATCTCCATGCTATCGGGGTGGCGCACGCAGCGACGCTGTGATGTCGCGGTCCGGCCGGCATTGACTTATGTTGATACCGGGAGCGCTCCCACGCCCCCGACCCCCGATCCCCCGCTCCCCTTCGAGAAGGAGCAGACGTGAAGCATCCCCTCCGCGCCCTCGTCGCCGCCTGCACCCTGGCAGCCGCGGCGATCGTCGGGCTCACCGTGGCCGGGCCCGCGCAGGCCGACACCCGCATCTGCGAGCAGTACGGGTCGACCACCATCGGCGGCCGCTACGTGGTCATGAACAACCGCTGGGGCACCAGCGCCGAACAGTGCATCAACGTCACGAGCACCGGGTTCTCCATCGCCAGCCAGCAGGGCGTCGGCAACACCAGCGGCGCGCCGGTGTCGTACCCGGCGGTCTACTTCGGCTGCCACTACACCAACTGCTCCCCCGGCACGAACCTGCCCATCCAGGTCGGCGCGATCAGCAGCGCGACGAGCAGCATCAGCTACAACTACGTCTCCGGCGCGACCTACAACGCGTCGTTCGACATCTGGCTCGACCCGACGCCGCGCACCAACGGCGTCAACGCCCAGGAGATCATGATCTGGTTCAACCGGCAGGGCTCGATCCAGCCGATCGGGTCCCGCGTCGGCTCCGCCACCATCGGCGGGCGCACGTGGGAGGTGTGGCAGGGCAGCAACGGCTCCAACGCCGTCGTCTCCTATGTGGCGCCCTCACCGATCAGCAGCTGGTCGTTCAGCGTCCTCGACTTCATCAACGACGTACGCAACCGCGGCGCGATCACGAACTCGTGGTACCTGACCAGCATCCAGGCGGGCTTCGAGCCGTGGATCGGCGGCGCCGGCCTGGCGGTCACCAACTTCTCCGCACAGGTCAACGGCGGGGGCAGCGGACCCGGGCCGTCCACGTCGCCGACGAGCCAGCCGGGCGGCGCCGCCTGCGCCGTCACCTACGCCACGAACGTGTGGAACACCGGCTTCACCGCCGACGTCACCGTCGCGAACACCGGCGCCAACGCCGTGAGCGGCTGGAACCTCGGCTTCACGCTGCCCGCCGGGCAGTCCGTCACCGGCTCGTGGAACACCGTGCTGAGCGGCAACTCCGGGGCGCTCACCGCCCGCGGCGCCGCACACAACGGCACCATCCCGGCCGGCGGCAGCACGTCGTTCGGGTTCCAGGGCACCTACAGCGGTTCGTTCGCGACCCCGGCCGCGTTCACCCTGAACGGCACGCCCTGCACCAGGCGCTGACGACCGCCGGCACCGCGCGAGATCCCGGGTGATGCTGTGCTACCGCGGCACAGCATCACTCACGCCGCAGATCCAGCAGACGACGGGCGGCAGCGCTGACGGCGACGGCGCGGCGCCTGATCTCCCGCGCCTCGGCGATCACGCGCTCCGCCTGCTCGACGGTCTGCTCGACCGGCGTCCAGGCCCGAGGCGGCGCGTACTGCCTCGGCTCACTCCCCCGCCAGGGGACGTCCGGCGCCGCCGGCAGGCCGAACACCTCCACCACCCCGCGCATGTCCAGGACGTTGTGCACGAGGACCTGCGGTCCGGCCAGCCGCAGCCGGCAGTGCGAGTCCATGGCGCTCGCCCGGCAGTCCAGCAGCGTCTGCGCCCCCATCGAGTCGATGAAGGCGACCCCGGACAGCTCGACGCACAGTTGCGCCGGGCGCCGGGCGAGCTGCGCCTCGATCGCGTCGCGCAACCGAGGCGCCGTATCGATGTCGATGTCACCGGCCACCCGGAGGACGACGGTTCCCGCAGAACCGCCGCTGACGCTGATGCCCAGCGACGTCATGCCGGGGTCACGATCGGCTCGCGAACGGCCGTCCATGCCATCACCGCCTGCCGGCTTCGCTGCTCTTCGGCGTCCTGGTCACAGTAGTACGCTGCGAGCCGCACACCGAACTTCGAATTCAAAGCAGGTACGATCGCCGCATGAGTGACGCGGCGCCCGGCCTGAGCGCGGAACAACTGGGCGCCTACTTCGCTCTCGTCGAGGTCAGCAGCCTTCTGCAGTACGCGGTGGACGAGCACCTGCGCGCCGACGGCGACCTCAGCTACGTGCAGTTCCAGATCCTGGCGCGGCTCGTCGACGCCCCCGGCGGGCGGTTGCGGATGACCGATCTCGCCGACGGTGTCGTCTACAGCCGCAGTGGGCTCACCTATCAGGCCGGCCTGCTGGACAAGCGCGGCCTGATCACCCGCGCGCCGTCGCCGGACGACGAGCGCAGTGTCATGGTGACGGTCACCGGCAGCGGCCGGGAACTGGTGGCCCGGGTGCTGCCCGAGCACGTCGCCCGCGTCCAGCAGCTGCTGTTCGAGCCCCTGACCGGCGCCGACGTCACCACCCTCGGCGCGATCCTGGGCCGGGCCCGCGACCACATGCGCGCCGCCCCGCCGCGCTCGGCCAAGCCCCGCGCCCGGCGGACCACGTCCCGCTGACAGCCTGACGAGATTCCCCGGAAGGACTGCATCCATCCGGCGGGCGCCGGGCGAAGTACGGGTGGTGGCCGTTGGAGCCACCACCCCGCTTCGAAAGGACGCACGAGAATGAGGATCACCCGGGCCGCCGCCGTGGCCACCGCCGCGATCGTCGCCTCCGCGCTCGTCGCCGGACCCGCGCAGGCCGCCGGCAAGAAGCCGCTCAAGACCAAGTCCCTGGTCTCCGTGCTGACCGCCGGCAAGCAGGGCTTCGACCACAACGGCCACGACTACGACATCCTGACCGCCGCGGTGAAGGCCGTGCTCAAGGCCAAGCCGGGCAGCAAGGTCGCCGTGCTCGCCGACGGAAAGACCCGGGTCACCGCCTTCCTGCCCAACGACCGGGCCTTCCAGCTGCTCGTCAAGGACATCACCAAGTCCAGGAAGCTGCCCGGCGAGAAGAAGGCGTTCACGGCGGTCGCCGGCCTCGGCATCAACACCGTCGAGTCGGTCCTGCTCTACCACGTCGTGCCGGGCGCCACGATCACCGGGAAGACGGCGCTCAAGTCCGACAACGCGAAGCTCACCACGGCGGCCGGATCCAAGATCAAGGTCGATGTGTACGGCCCGCGCCGGCACAAGCGCATCGCCCTCGTCGACGCCGACCGCTCCGACCGCAACCCGCGCGTGAACCGCACCGACATCAACAAGGGCAACCGCCAGATCGCCCACGGCATCGACCGGGTCCTGCGCCCGATCAACCTCCCCTGATCCTCACTCTCACCCCGGCCCGGGCGTGAGATCGCAGCTCACGCCCGGGCCGCCCCGATGATCGCCTCACCCAGGCAGGCGTTCTCCGGCCCCGGATAGGCGAACCGGCGCCGCACGTATCCGTACGCCACCTCCGCATCGGGATCCGCCCAGCCGAGCGACCCCGCCGCGCCACCGTGCCCGATCGTGCGGGGGCCGAGGAACGGATACGTCACCGGCAGATTCTCGAAGCCGAGCCCGAAGTGGTCGATCTCGCCGGTCACCAGATCAGACCCCAGAGAGTACGGCCGGGCGAACGTGGCGACGGTGTCCCCGTCGAGCAGGCGCAGCGCCGCCGCGTACAGGCCGGCCACCCCGCGCGCGTTGCCGACACCGCCGCCCGAGGAGGCGCCGAGGGCTCGCACCGCACGGGTGTTGCCGTAGTCGAGCAGGTCGAACCGGGTCGTGTTGAACGAGACGGCCATCAGTGACGCCGGGTCAGGGACGAAGGCCGGGCCCAGCGCCGGCAGCAGCGGGCGGAACCGCGGTTCGAGCTCCTCCGGCAGCCCCAGCCACAGGTCCAGGTCGAACCGGTCGCGCAGCAGGTCCGCGTACCACTGCTGCACCGACCGCCCGGTGACCGCCCGCAGCTCCGCGTCGATCAGCGCGCCCATGGTGAGGGCGTGGTAGCCGTAGCCCTCGCCCGGCGTCCAGTACGGCTTCTGGCCGGCGAGCCGCGCCGCCACCACCCGATCGTCGGCCGCCTCCTCGATGCTGAACCCGCCGTCGACGCCGATCAGCCCGGACCGGTGCCCGAGCAGTTCCCGGAGGCTCAGCGGGAACGGCAGGCTCCGCGCCGGCGCGTCCAGATCCAGCACCCCGTCCTGCACCAGCAGCGCGACGACGAGGTGTGCCGCGCCCTTCGAGACCGAGAACACCCCGGTCAGCGTGTCCCCGTCGACGTCGTCACTCCACAGGTCGACGACCTGCTCACCCCGATGAAAAGCGGCCAGCTGCGACCCGCTGCCGGCCGGCTCCGCGGCCAGGAACGCCGCGAACGCCTCCCGCACGGTCTCGAAACCCGGCGCTACCGTCCCCCGTACATTTCCCATGGGTGAAGTATGACGGGGGTTCGGCTTTCGTCGATGTGATCCGGGTTGCACCTGCCGTAGCGGCATGTGATCCAGTGGACCTACGTCCCGATCCACCGAGGGAAGGTCCCCGTCCGTGCCTCCGTCCTTCATGCCACCCCGCAACGTCAAGATCGGCGACGCGGCGGCGTTCGCCGGCAGCACGCCGCGGGCGATCCGCCACTACCACGGGATCGGCCTGCTTCCCGAGCCCGAGCGGGGCGGGGACGGCCGCCGCCGCTACGGGTACGAGGACATGATCCGCCTGCTGTGGATCCGCAGGATGGCCGGCGCCGGGATCGCCCTGGACGACATCCGCGACGCCTTCACCACCGGCACGGCCGCAACCGGCACGGCCGCAACCGGCACGGCCGCAACCCCCGGGCGCGGCATCGCCGGCATTCTGGAGCGGCTGGAGGAGAGCCTCGCCGAGCGGGAGGCGGCACTGCGGCGGCAGCGGGCCGCCGTGCGGCGGATGCGTACCGAGGGCAGCCGGATGGGCCTGCTCTCCGACCTCGTCACCGGGCGCCTCGAGGGCCTGCCCGAAGGCTCCTTGCGCGAGGCGGACCTGGACACCCTGCTGGTCACCGAGCGGATCTTCGGCCCGCTCGGCGCGGCCGTCCAGGCCACCCGCTTCGTCGCCCTGGCCACGCATCCCGCGCTGCGGGCGGAGTCCGACCGCGTCGACGCGGCCGAGGAGGCACTCGACGACAGCGTCGCCGTCGACGATCCCCGGGTGGCGCGCGTGGCCGCCGAGCGGCACGCCTTCGAGAGCGCCCTGCAGGCCGTGATCGAGGAGTCCGGCCTGGACGAGGCCGACGACGCCCTCTTCGACGCCGCGGACACCGACCGGCCGGAGGCCCGCGCCATGAGCGCGGCCGAGGCCGCCGGCCTGATGCCCTACGACTTCTCGCCGGCCCGCCTGCGCTGCATGGAACTGGCCGGGGAACTGGCCGCCCGTGAGGGCCGGCCGGCGGCTTCCGCCGCGGACCGCCTCAACGGGTGACGAGGGCGTCGGTGAGCGCGCGTGCCAGCCACCGCTCGTAGTCCTCGGGTGACCAGCCCCGGTCGCTCACCAGCAGATCGAAGACCTCGGGCGAGATGAGCGTCCAGACGACGTCGGACGCCTTGCCGGGGTCGAGGCCGGCGCGCAGGCCACCGCTGCCGGCGAGGTGGTTCACGATGGCGCCGGCGCCGGCCATCCGCTCCCGGTTGGTGGTCTCCCGGAACCGGATCAGGTCGGGGTCGCCGCCGCGGGCGCCGGCCAGCAGCGTGGCGAGCAGCGGGCCCACGCGTTCGCCGATCAGCCGGGCCGCGTGCGCGTACCGGGCAACCTTGTCCTCCGGGCCGGTCGCGGTGAACACGGCTCGCAGCTCCGGGCGGTCGATCATCGGGATGGGCTCGTCGTCGCCGGCGAGCGTCACGTCGTAGACGTCCTTGATCAGGGCGGCCTTGGTGCCGAACACCTTGCGGACCGTCTCGACCGAGACGTCGGCGTGCGCCGCCACCTCCCGCATGGTGACCGCGGGTCCCCGGCCGATCAGCAGGTCCCGGGCGGCGTCCAGGATCCGGCGGCGGGTGAGGCGCGCCTGCTCGGCACGGCGGGTGTTGTCGTACACGCGACGAGACATTGAATACCACCCCACGGCATTGAATACTGCTGGAGTGTATCCAATTTTCCTGGAGGAATCATGCTCACCACCGATGCGGAGACCTGCATCCGTTCCATGACGATCATGGCGTCCGGTGACCTCGGCGAGCTGGACCGGGTGGTTCACCCGCAGGCCACCAACCGCGAGGCGAAGGACGAGCCGCCGGCCTGCCGCGGCCGGGGACCCGCCGCGTTCGCGGCCACCGCCCAGTGGCTGCGCTCGGGTTTCACCGGCCTCGCGTTCGACATCCACGACACGGTCACCGACGGCGACCTCACCGTCGTGCACTGCACCATGTCCGGGCGTCAGACCGGCGCGTTCGTGGCGTACGACGAGCGCGGCGAGGTGGCCCAGGCCTTCCCCGCGACCGGCCGCACCTTCGCGATCACGCAGACCCACTGGTTCCGCATGAGGGACGGCCAGGTCCTCGAGCACTGGGCCAACCGCGACGACATGGGCATGGCCCGCCAGCTCGGCTGGATCCCGCCCACCCCGGCATACCTGCTGCGGATGGTGCGGGCCAAGCGGCAGGCCCGCCGCGCCGACGCACTCACCTGAACCGTTTCAGCCCGCGTCGCTGATCCAGAAGCGCTCCTCCGAGGAGTGCGGGCCGGGATGCCCCTCGAACAGCGTGCAGTCCGGCTCCACCTCCCGCTGCGGCTGCCGCACCGGACACCAGGTGTACGGGTTGATCTCAGACGCGCTGAGCGTCCACTGCGCCCACCACATCGTGTCGCCGGCCTGCTGCACGAGCGCGGCGTGGGACCCGTCGTGACCGCGCTCGAGTTCGCAACCCAGCTCCGACTGCAACGCCGGCGCCGCCGCCGGCAGGCCGTCGACGAACTTCTGCTGCGCCGCGTCGAGCGTGATGCGGGCCGGACAGGTCATCAGTTCCGCTTCATCAATCGACATACATGAGTTATAGCCGCCGAGGGCTCGGCTTAACCGGTTTTTCTGCCAGCACGTTGACTTCCCCTCGCGCACCTCGCAGGATCGGCGTCAATCGATACGACTGCGGGGAGAACCGTCATGGGCGGCGGCGTTCGGCGGATGGCGGTCTCGGCCGCGGCACTGGCTCTGGCTCTGGCTCTGGCTCTGACGGTGACGGCCCTGGTCGCGCCCGCAAGCACGGCGGCCGGTGCGGCCGCCGGGCCACGGATCATGGTGGTGGGTGACTCAATCTCGCAGGGCAGCACCGGCGACTACACCTGGCGCTACCGGTTCTACAGGAACCTGGTGGCGCAGGGCGTCCCGGCCGACATGGTCGGGCCCCGCGACTGGATCTTCGACAACGTCGCTCAGCGGCAGGGCGACACCCGGTACGCCGACCCGAACTTCGACCGGGACCACGACGCCACCTGGGGGCGGGCCGCCGTCGAGGAGAAGGACACCATCGCCGGGGAGGTCCGCGGCGCCGACCCCGACTACCTGCTGATCCTGCTCGGCATCAACGACCTGGCCTGGTTCACCGACCCGGCCGGCGCCGAGGCGGGGTTGCGGGCCGTCGTCGCCAATGCCCGCTCGGCCAAGCCGACGGTCCGGATCGTGCTCGGCTCGGTGCTGCCCACCGCCCGGGCCGCGACCGATCCGGCGTTCGCCGCGAAGGTCGCCGATCTCAACGTACGCATCGCCGCGATCGTCTCCGGGACGAGTGCGGCCGCCCTGGCGGCCACCGCGAACGGTTTCGTGGCCGGCGACGACACCTACGACGGCGTGCATCCGAACGCCCGGGGCGAACTGAAGATCGCGGCCGCGTTCCAGGACGCCCTGGCCTCGCGATTCCGGGTCGGCCGCGCCTATCCGCGGCCGCTGCCCCCGGTGCCGGTCGGGCCGCTGGTCGCGCCGGTGCTCAGCGTGACCGACGGCGACGGCGAGGCGATCCTGCGGTGGACCGAGTCGCCCGGCGCCACCGCGTACTGGGTGTGGACCCGCAACGTCACCGCGGGCGAGGACTGGCAGAAGCTGACCCTGCCGCTGAGCATGGCCTACAACCCGTGGACGTCGGCGATGCTGACCAACGGCAGCGAATACCAGTACCGGCTGCAGACCGCCAAGGGCGACGACACCGGCGCCTGGTCCAACGTCGTCACGGCACGGCCGGCCGCGCCGGTCACCCCTTCACCGCGCCGGCGGTGAGTCCCTCGGTGAGGAAGCGCTGCCCGAACGCGTACATGACCACGACGGGGATGCTGACCAGCAGGGACGCGGCGGCGAGCTGGCCCTGCGGCACGACGTCTCCGGCGATCATCGACTGCATCCCGACCGGGAGGGTCTTGTAGTCGTCCTTGGTGAGGAACACGAAGGCGAAGAGGAACTCGTTCCAGGCGTTGGTCAGCGTGAACAGCGCGACCGCCAGCAGACCCGGCCGGGCCAGCGGCAGCACGACGCGGCGGAACGCCTGGAAGCGGGTACTGCCGTCGACCAGCGCCGCCTCCTCCAGGTCGACCGGGATCGACGCGAAGTAGCCGGTCAGCAGCCAGGTGGCGAACGGCAGCGTGAACGTCGGGTAGGTGAGCACCAGCGACCACAGCGAGTCGGTGAGCCGGGTCTCGATGAGCAGCTGGTAGAGCGGGATGAACAGCAGCGCGCCGGGCATCACGTAGGTGAGCAGCACCGTCACGGTGAAGCCCTGCGCACCGCGGAACCGCAGCCGGGCCAGTGCGTACCCGCCCAGGGCGGCGCAGAGCAGCGCCACGGTGGTGGACGCCGCCGACACCATCAGGGTGTTCAGGTACCAGCGGCCGAACGGCTGGCTGGTGAAGAGGGCGCCGAACTGCTCCAGGGTCCACGGTGTCGGCCACAGGTCGTTGCCGCGCATGACGACCTGACTCTCCGACTTGAACGCGGTGACCGCGATCCAGTACACCGGGCCGAGCGTGAAGATCAGCAGGCCGGCCAGGGCGAGGCCGGACGCGACCTTCGACAACACCGGGGACGTGGACGCCCGGCCCACCGCCGCGGCGATCAGCAGGATCAACGCGAGGACGACCGCGGCCCGCCAGAAGATCTGCGGCGACGCCCGGAACAGCAGGCCGGTGACCACCGCGGCAAGGAGCCACTTCCACCGCGACCCCCGGCCGCCGGAGTCCTGGCGCAGCTGCCGGACCAGGACGAACACCAGACCGGCGATGATCGGCAGCATGACCAGGGTGACGGCCGCGCCCGCCCCGTACTGCAGTTGCAGGATCGCCTTGGAGTAGGCGACCAGCACGTACGGCGCGGTCACGTCGCCCGGACCGCCCTGGGTGAGCAGCCAGATCAGGTCGAAGTTGTTGAACGTCCAGATCGACGACAGGGTCACCGTCACGGTGATCACGTGCCGGAGTCCGGGCAGGGTGACGTGGCGGAACTGCTGCCAGGGCGAGGCGCCGTCGATGGTGGCGGCCTCGTAGTGGTCGGCCGGGATCGCCTTGAGCCCGGCGAGGAAGCAGACGGTGAAGAAGGGGATCCCCTTCCAGACGTTGACCAGCACCACCGACGGCATGGCCAGCGCCGGGTCGGACAGCCAGCCCGCGGGCCAGGCGTCCACCAGGTGCAGGCTCGCCAGCAGCGGGCCGACGCCGGAGCCGGTGAGCAGCGTGTTGACGCTGCCGAAGATCGGGTCGAGCAGGGAGCGCCAGGTGAAGGCCGTGACCACCGTCGGCACCACCCACGGCACCAGCAGCAGGCCGGTGAGCAGGGCGCGCCCGCGGCGCATCCGGTGCAGCAGCAGTGCCGCCGCCAGGCCCAGCACGACCTTGAAAACCTCGGCGTACGTGGTGAAGACGAACGAGTTCACCACGCCGGTGCGGAACTGCTCGTCCCCGGCGAGCGCACGGTAGTTGTCCAGGCCCACGAACACGCTGTCCGCGCCGTGCCGTTCGGTGGTGCTCGTGACGATCGACTGGACGATCGGCACCAGCACGAGGGCGCCGACGAGGACGGCGGTGGGCGTCAGGAACAGTGCCGCGAGCCGCCAGTCCCGGCCCAGCCGCCGCTGGGCCGGGGTGAGCGAGCCGGGCCCCGGCGGCGGTTGCGCCGTCACGACGGGGGCCGGCCCGGTGCGCAGCGACGTCACTGCGGCTGCCCCTGCTGGGCGAAGATCTGCACCATCCTGGCGTGGGCGTCCTTGACCGCCTGCGCGGGCGCCGCCCCCTGCACGACCTGCTGCATCATGTCGGTCAGGACGTAGGCCGCGACGACGGCCTGCTGCCCGGCGCTGGCCTTCTGCGGGAAGGTCAGGCCGTTCGTGGTCCTCAGCGGCAGCGGCTGCTGCGACATGGTGCGCAGCATCGGGAACGCCGGGTCGCCGCCGGTGAAGAACAGGTCGGCGTCCCAGACCTTCTCCCAGGCGGGCATGGCCAGCCCGGGCGCCTCCGTCGCCACCCCGACCAGCGCGGGCGCCGTGATCAGGTACTGGGCGAGGAGCCGGGCGAGGGCGCCGTTCTTGGCGCCCTTGAACACGACGAAGCCCTGCGACTGGCCGAGCAGCAGCGATTTGTCGGTGGCCGGGCCGACGCAGTCGGAGAAGACGTGCGTGTTCGCGTACACCGGGTTTTTCTTGGTCTTGGAATCGGCGTAGACGCTGAAGCTGTTGCGGGTGTAACCCAGGACCCCGGCCAGCCAATTCTCGTTGTTGCTGGTGTCCGTCCAGCTGTCCACCCCCGGCGGCAGCATCGGCTTGTACTGGGGGTTGGTGTAGATGTCGCCGAGGAAGGTGACCGCCTGCACCGTCTCCGGGGAGTCGAAGGTGACCTTCCGGCCGTCGTTGGAGGCGATCGCCCCGCCGTACGAGTTGATCAGCGCCTCGATCATGCCGTTGCCGTCGCCGGAGCGGTTGACGGTCATGCCCCAGCCGTAGCGGCGCCTACCGGGGTCGGAGATCGCCAGGCAGACGTCGCGCAGCTCCTCCCAGCTGTAGACGTCCTTCGGCGTGATCCCTGACTCCAGCATCCAGTCCCGGCGCAGGAACGAGCCGATGCCGATGAAGTGGTACGGGATCGCGTACCACCTGCCGTCGAAGACGCAGAAGTTCTTCGCCTCGGCGCAGGGCTCGCCGTACTTCGCGGTCAGTGCCGTGACGGTCTCGGTGACGTCCTCCAGGTCGCCCAGCGCGTGGAACTGCGCGATGAACCGCGAGTCGGTCATGAACGCCAGGTCGCGGGCCACGCCGCCCTTGACCTCGGCGTCGATCTTGGCGACCACGTCGCCCGCGTCGGCCTGGACCAGGCTGTTCTCGATCGTGGTCCCGGTCGCCGCGGCGAATCTCCTGATCGAGGCGTCGAGCGCCTCGTTGGCAGCCGTCGAGTACAGCTTCTGCGACAGCATGCCCATGGTGGAGCCCTTCAGCGCCGCGGCGGCGTCGAGCAGGTCCTTCGGCACCTCCGCCGGGGCCGTGGGCGGCGACTCGGAGCCGCCGCCGCACGCGGCCAGGCCGGCCGCGCCGAGCATCCCTGCGCCCATCCCCAAGAAGTCGCGTCTCTCCATGGCCACCCACTCCCCTGTTCGAGATTTCGAACATGATTCGATATACCGAACCGCGTGGACGCGACGCTAGGACAGAACGGTGAGAGGTGTCAATGTCTCTACGACCGCTACGCGGCGCGGTAGCCCATCCGGGCCGACAGCGTGGCCGCGCCCTCGCGTACCAGCCCGGCCCACTCCCGCGGCGACTGCGGAGTCCAGCGGATGATCGGCGCCGACACGCTCATCGCGGCGACGACCGCCCCGGAATGGTCCCGGACCGCCGCGGCGACACAGCGCATGGCGGTGTCCGACTCGCCGACGTCGGCCGCCACGCCCTCGGCGCGGACCTGCTCGAGATGCGCCCGCAGCCGGTCCGGGTCGGTGATGCTCGCCGGTGTCATGCCCGCCAGCGGGCCCTTCGCCAGGACGGCGTCCAGCCCCGCCCGGTCGAGGCCGGCCAGCAGGATCTTGCCGACCGCCGTGCAGTGCGCGGGCAGCCGGCGCCCCACCGCCGAGACCATCCGGACCGGGTGCGTGCTGTCCACCTTGACGAGGTAGATGACGTCGGCGCCGTCCAGCACGGCCACGTGGACCGCCTCGTCACAGGCGGCCGCCACCTCCCGCGCGACGCCCTGCGCCTCGCGGACCAGATCGAGACGCCCGGCGAACGCCGAACCCAGCTGGAACACCGGCATGCCGAGCCGGTACCGCACCGGCTGGCCCGGGACGACGATCAGGTATGCCCGCTCGACCAGCGTGACCAGCAGCTCATGGACGGTGGTCCGGGGCAGATCCAGCCGCTCGGTCACCTCACGGGCCGAGAGCTCGGGCCGGTCCAGGAACAGTTCGAGGATGTCGAGCGCGCGGATGACCGCCGGTACCACACGGGCCACGTCGATAGTCCTTTCGCCGGGTGACGCCCGCCAGTGTGCCAGGACGGCGGCGGCCCGCCCGGACCCACCGGCTCAGGCGCGGTCGTAGTAGAGCAGGCCGCCGGCCGCGAGCCGGGCCCCCTCGGCGAGCGCGTGTGCGGTCTGCCTGCCGTCGTGCAGCAGGTGGACGACGGCACGCCCGCGCACAGCGGTCACGAAGTCGGCGATCAACCGGCGATGGCAACGCCACCACAGGCTCTCGCTGCACATGATCGCCGTGGTGCCCGCATCGAGGTCGCCGATCAGGTCGGTGACGGCCGCGGCGAACTCCGGGCTGCGCATGTGGCTCGCGTAGGCACGGAACGACGCGACCTGCCACCACCGGTCCGGGGCCTCCTCGGGCAGGCGCCGGCGGCCGCCCAGACGTTCGTCCCAGCGGTAGGAGATGCCGGCCGCCGGCAGCCACTCGCTCATCGCCTCCCGCTTGACGTGCGGGTGTGCCCGGCTGCCGGGATAGCGCCGGACGTCCACGAGGCGAGCGACACCGGCGCCGCGGAGCAGGGCCGTCAATTTGGCCTGGTCCGCCGCGCCGTGTCCGACAGTGATCAGAGCACGCGCCATGGTCGGGGGATACCACAGTTCGGCGTACCGTATCCCCCGGTGACGGCGTCACTCGGTGAATTCGGTCCAGGAGACGGCTCGGTCGAATCGTCCGGCGGCGAGGTCCTCGACGCGGATCAGGAAGCGGCCGTAATACACGTCGTCGTTGGGCTCGAACTGCACGAGCGGGATCCACTCGCGCCGCACCCTCTGCAACTCCTCCTCCACGTCGCCGCCCCGGACGTTCTTCTCGGCGATCGCGAGCTCCGGTTCGTCGTACAGATGGCCTCGGGAAACACCCCCCGTGTGCCACGAGTATCCACCGAATTGGAAGGTCGCGGAATTCCCCGCCGGCCACAGCCGGTCGACCACGGCGCAGAGCTCCCGGCGGTGGGGCAGGTCGCGCGCCAGCCGCTGCTGGAACGGGGACAGCTTCGCCTCGTCCCTGCCCACCCACTCCGGGAGTTCGGCGTGCACGACGGCGAAGAGGTCCCGCTCCGGGCCGATGAATCCGAGATCGGTGCAGAACGGCCGCGAGGGGTAGTCCTCCGGCGGCGCGGCCACCGTGCCGGTGCCGGCCGGGACGTGGATGACGCGCGCGAACTGCTGCTCCTCGTCGCGGTCGTCGGCGTCGTAGGCCTCCTCGTGATGCAGGAAGATCAACAGCGAGCCGTCCGGCGGCAGCGGAAGACCCTCGACCCGGGGCAGGGCGGCACAGTCGAAGGACGCGACGAACGGCAGCGGCACGCCCTCCTCGTCGGCGGGCCACGGCATGCCGACCGGCAGATCGGGCAATCCGCCGGCCCGGCCGACGAGCAGATCGTCGGACTGCCCGGGCGGCAGGCCCCGGGGATGCGCCACGATCTCGCCCTCGTACTTCTCGTTCGCCCAGACGGCGAAGCGGAGCAGCTCGGCGAACCTCGCCACCTCGTCCGCGGGAATGCCCTCGCCGGTTGCCGCGCGATGGAGACTTCCGTAGTGATCCACAGTCGACATGGTGGCAGACGAAGGAGTGCCGGCGATGCCGGGCTGATCGGCTACCGGCGCAGGGCGAGCACCGCGATGTCGTCCGATGGCCGGTCCAGTCCCGCATGAGACATCACCGTGGCGCAGACGGCCTCGGGATGGTCGGGGGTGACCACGTCGACCAGCGCCTTGATACCGACGTCGATGATCCGGTGGCGTCGCTCGACGAGGCCATCGGTGTAGCAGAGCAGGAGCGCGCCGGCCGGTAGTTCGACGGTGCTCGTGCGCCGCCGGCCGGGATGACGGCCGACACCGAGCGGAGCGTCGACCGGCAGGTCCAGCAACGCCGTGGGCCGGCCCGGCAGGGCGATCACCGGTGGCAGGTGCCCGGCCGAGGAGATCCGGATCGACTGCCCCTCGGCAGGGATCATCGCGTACAGGGCGGTGGTGAGGACGCCCGCCTCGAAGTGCTGGATCTTACGGTCCAGCGACGCCAGCACCTGTGCCGGATCGTCGGTGGTGAGGGCATAGGCGCGTAGGGCGCTGCGGATGCGGCCCATCACGACCGCGGACGCCAGACCGTGACCGGACACGTCGCCGATGACCACCCCGGTCCCGCCGGAGGGCAGCGGAAAGACGTCGTACCAGTCGCCGCCGACGCCGAGCGTGTGTCCCGGTACGTAACGTGCCGCCAGTTGCAGGCCGTTGATCTCCGCGAGCTGCGGCGGCAACAGACTGTGCTGCAGAGCCAGGGCCGCGGTCTGATCCGGTTCGCGGACACGGATCCGGCACGCGGCAGCGGCGCGGTCGGCGGCGCGCCGCAGAAGATCGGTGTCCTCTCCGGTGAACGAGCGCGGGCGCAGCGTACCGACGTGCAGCACCCCGACGACCTCACCGGCAGCGAGGATCGGCACACCGAGCAGCGAGCGGATCCCCTTGCTGAGCAGCAACGGGTTGACGACGTCGGCGTGCGTCACATCGGCGATGATCACCGGCTCGCCGGTGCGGGCGATCCGGCCGGCGAAGCCGCGACCGACCTCCAGCCGGAAAGCCTGCCGGACCTCCTCCTCCAGGCCCCGGGACGCGGTGGCGACCAGCTGACCCGCATCAGGGTCGAGCAGCAGCACCACGGCGGTGTCCGCGGCGAGCGCGGTCCGGACCCGTTCCAGCAGCTCATCGAGGAGATCGGCGGCGTCCAGCCGGGAGAGTGCGGGGTCCGTGATCGTCTCCAGGCGGCGCCATCGCTGCGCGTCGTGGATCGCACCCCGGCTGCTCATGACGGCAGCCTAGTCCCGGGCCGGCGGAACCGCGCTTCCCGGCCGCGCCGCTGCGCGCCGGAGCACGAAGCCGCCGGCGACGGTGCCGGCCGGTCAGACGTCACCGGCCTCCGGGACGGCGCGTTCCCATCGACGCCACCACTGCGCGTCCGGAACATCACCGGCCGCCTCGACCAGGGCGTTGACCACGGCGGCGAACGCCACCGGCCGGGTCAGTGAGAGGTCGGCGACGAGGTCGGCGATCATCGACCGGCGCCGGCGCATCGCCTCGCCCACGAGGTCACGACCCGATGCGGTCAGCGCCACCCAGGTGGAGCGCCGATCGGCCGGGCGTTCGTGCCGCGCGACAAGGCCCTTGCGCACGAGACGGTCGCACATCCGCGTCGCCGTCGAGGGGGTGACGTCGAGTTCCTCGGCCAGGTCCACCGCGCGCAGCGGCCCCCGGCCGACCAGCAGGATCAGCGTCCGGAACTGCGGCAACGTGACGTCGGCGCCGAGCGCGCCGACCGTACGGGCGGACAGGCCGACCATCACCCGGCTCAGCGCCAGCAGAGCATCGGTGACCTCCGCCTCGCCGTAGTGCTGATCGTCCGGCTCGCCATCGCGCATGCGCACACTCTGGCACAGCGCCGGCCGCCGTCCGCCGTGACGACCGGCTAGCGACTTCCGTCCCACCAGGCCGGGCCGCTCCCGCCGGCGACGCCGAGCCGGTTGCAGACGTCGAAGACCCCGGGAACGCCCCAGGCCGCCCGTCCGGCGGCCGCGCCGGCCTCCGCGGTGTCCACGTCGCCGAGCAGAATGACCACCCGGTTCTGCACGACCAGCTCGATCCGGCGACCGCGGATGCGTGGATCGCTCCGCAACGTCGCGGCCACCCGGTCGGCGAGCAGCTCATCGCCGAGGTGGTCCTCCTCGTACCCGTCGTCGTCAGCAGAGAAGGGGTGCATGGCAGAGCTCCTCGTACCCGGTGACGATCACCGCACGTCTCCGATCGGGGACGCGCCATCATGCCGCAGGATCTGGAAGCCGAGGTCGTTCAGCGACCGGACGACCGCCACGAGCCGATCGAAGTCGACCGGTTTGACCACGTACCCCTGGACCGGCAGCAACTCGGCGCGCAGAATCTCCTCCGCCGCCGGCGAGTCGACCAGCAGGACCACCGGGACCGACGCGGTGGCGGGATCCGCACGGATCCGCCGCAGCACGACACGGCCGTCACGCCCGGGCAGATTCAGATCCAGAAGGACCAGATCGGGGCGGCCGGGACGGGTGAACGGCGTGGTCCCGGCCAGGTACGCCAGGGCGATCGCCGCGTTGGAGGCGATCTGGACACGGTTGGTGAGCTTGTTCGTCAGGAAGTCGTCGCTCATCAGCAGCACGTCGGCGGGATCATCCTGGATCAGCAGGAGCTCGATGCCGCCGGCCATCACACGCCACCGGGGAGAAGGGTGCACTGATACACAGTTACGAGAGGATAGTCCGGCAGGACGGCACGCAGCGGACTCCCCGAGGGTGACGAGCGGGGCTGTTTCACCGAATCCACCAGCAGAAATGTGGTTCGCAGCCACCCCTTTCTTTTTACGGCTGTCACGCGACTGTCACATCCGCCGGCTCGAAAGATGCAGGAGAGCATGTTCTCGGCTCCGGGTGTTTCGGCCCCGGGGAAAGGGGCATGCCCGCCCGGCCATCGCGGTGGAGGGTGACCACGCATGCCGCACGAGACCGAGAAGCATCGCTGGGAACGCAACTTCGGCGACCTGCTGCAGGAGATGAGGGTCGCGCAGAACGGCGTACAGATCCTGTTCGCTTTTCTTCTGGTGTTGCCTTTCACCAGTCGATTCGACGAGCTCACCGCCGTGCAGCGCACCATGCACCTGACGGCGTTGCTGACCGCGGCCTGCGCTGCCGCCGCGTTCATCGCGCCGGTCGCGTTCCATCGGATGCTGTTCCGGCGCGGCCGGAAACCGGAGATGGTGCGGTTCGCCCATCGCGCGTCCGGCGTCGGGCTGGCCTGCCTGCTGCTGTCCATGGTGGCGGCCGTCCTGCTGGTCACCGATTTCCTGCTCCCGCGAACCGCGGCGATCGTCCTGACCGGCACGACGGGCGGTTTCTTCCTGGTGATGTGGGGACTGCTGCCGCTCAGCGGCCGCGACGCCGCACCGGATCGGGAGCCGTCCGCCGACGAGGTCGCGAATCTGGGTGGCCGCACCTGACACCGGCGTGGAATCCTCTTGGCGGGAGGGACAGCGATGCCGGTATCACGACCGTGGCTGGACGCCCGGGACCCGTGGCGGTTCGTCGACAACGACCCGGAGCCGGACCCGACGGTGTTCGTCCCCTACCTGGCGCACCTCGAGACGCCGGACGGCCCGATCCACCAGCCGGCCATGTGGGCGATCTGCGGCCGCACCGTGTTCATCCAGCCGGGCGGGGACTTCCCGCTGGCCGGCGTCGTCGCGGGTCGCATCGACATCCGGCCGCTCCCCGCCGACTGGCACCGGCTGCGCGCCGCCCATCCGCGGGCCTACGAGCAGTGGGGCGCACACGAGGCCCGCGAGGCGTACCAGTGGGCGCGGGACGGCATGTCCGCCGAGGACATCGCCGATCATCTGGCCCGGCCGCCCGGGCACATCACCACCAAGCTGGCCCGGGTGCAGGCCGTTGTCGACGCCACCGGCTCGGCCCCACCCCGGATCGAGTCCACGCCCTACCACGCCACCCTCCCGCTCACCGAGCCGTCGGACGCGGACGCCGAGCAGCCCGATCGACCGCCGCGCCCGTGGTTCGACGAGGACCCGGAGACCGATCCGACCGCCCATCTCCGGTTCGTCCTGCATCTCCGGGACGACCGCGACAAGACCGAGACCACCGAGCCCGTGTACGAGGTACAGCTGCGCACCGGCGCCACCTGGTATCACCGTGTCCGGGACGGCCGCCACCTCCGGCCACGGCTCACCGACCTCACCGCCGGGGGCTGGGTCGAGATCCGGCCCGTCCCGGCCGACCAGGAACAGCTGCGCGCCACCTATCCGGCCGCGTACCTGCCCTGGTCGGCGCGGGACGCGCTGCTGGTCCTGAGTGCGGGCCGCGACGAGCACGGCCTCACCGGCAACCCGCGGATCGCGGAGCTGGGCCGGCCACCCGAGCACGTGGCGGCCAAGTACGCCCGGCTCGAGGAGCTGGCCAGGGCCGCGCGCGAACCCGGCCCCCGCGCCGAGCTCGCGCCGTACCACCGCGCCCACCCACACGTCGAGGGCGAATACATCGTGAGAGTGCTCAATCGGGCGAACCCCCGGCAGGTGGCCGAGCGGGCCGGCGCGACCGACGTCACGCTGCTGGACGGATGGTTCGCCTGCACCCTGACCGACGAGCAGCGGGAAGCACTCCGCGCCGACCCCGACGTCGACTACATCAGCGACAACGCCATCATCGAGCTGCGCTGAGACGTCTGCCGCGCTACTCCCGGCCGGCCTGGATGCCGTCGAGGAGGACCTGGAGGTATCGCTCGAGGCGGTCGGTGGGGCCGGCGTCGGCGTCCTGGTCGGCGCCGGTCGCGATCACCTCGGCGAACGCGGGGTCGGTCAGCCGGCCGAGCAGCAGGGCGCGCAGCAGGACCTCGACCCCGGTCCAGGCGTCCTCGTGCCGGCTCGCGCGGCGGGCCTGCTCGAGCAGGGTGGTGAAGGCGGGCTCGGCGAGGGCCTCGACACGGCCCCCGCACTGACGCCGTCAGCGACCCCGTTGCACCACCCGGTAGGTACGCAGATTCGGGTCGGCCGCGATCTGTGCCTCGGTGTACTTGATCGTGTCCCAGCCCTTCCGCGAGTAGAGCTTCGTCTGGTCGGCGTACCAGGGCGAGTTCGGGTTCGTCGACTGCGAGTAGGTGAGGATCTGCCTTCCCGACGGACCACGACGGCCGAGTTCCACGGCCATGACGAACGAGGAGCCGTGTACGACCTGCGGGTAGCCCACGCCGGCCACGAGCGGGGCGGTGATCACGTTGAAGACGCCCGCCTCGCCGCGTCCGCCGTGGATGGGAATGCCCTTCTCCTGCTGGATGTCCCCCAGCTCGGCGTCGAGGGGGATGCCGTCGAGCCGCTGCACGGCGTCGGCGAGCGCGGTCCGTACCCGAGGATCCTCGGTGTTGAGACGGCGCGGGGTGTGCACCGGGTCGTCGGCGTCGAACGCGTCGGCGAAGCGGATGCCGCCGGCCAGGGCGAACTCGGAGAACACGTGCGCCCCGCGGCTGTCCAGGTCGACGCGCAGGTCGAAGCGGGACAGCGCCGCGCAGGCCGCGGTCAGGTCGACGGCCGCACCGTCCGAGGCGGTCGCGGACGGCTCCCGGCGGCAGAGCGCCACCAGATCGTCGCGGACCAGCTCGGCGCCGTGCACCCGGTTGCCGAACGTGACGTCCCACAGCCGCGCGGTCGTGAAGCCCCTGCCGGGCAGGCCGTCGGTGCCGGCCAGGCGCTGCTCGATCTGGTCGAGGCCGAGCCGGGTACGCAGGCTGCGCTGGGTGCGCTCGGTGCCGAGGATCCGCGCGAAGCCCTCCAGCGGCGCGGCCGGGCTGGCCAGCCAGTGGCTGTCGTTGGAGTTGGTGACGTAGTCGTCGCGGAACCGCACCGGCAGGTTCGCCGGGCCGAGGATGCCCGGCACCGCGGCGTCGGGGTCCTTGCCGAGGGCGCACGCCGACCGGGAGCCGTCCAGGACCGCCTGGCCGCTGGAGGCGTAGAGCGGCTGGAACGCGGCCGGGATGCAGGCCGCCGCCACGGCGTCGGTGACCCGGGGCACGACCGAGTGGTCACCGTAGAGGGCCTCGCCGCGCGCGTCCGCTGCGATCACGTTGACCCACGGCAGGAACTGGTACCGGTCGAGGACCGCCTTGAGCTCGCGGACGTTCCCGGCCTGCCCCATCCGCAGCCATCCGTCGAACGAGCGGTTGTTGCTCGCGTTGACGTCGGTGACGGCGTACGCGGTCTCCGCCGTCCAGTCGAAGCTGCCCGGCACCACGACCACCGGGCCGTACCGGGTGTCGTAGAACGTCCGGCTGACCGGCCCGCCACCGGTCTGCACCGTGACCGTGCGGGCGCGCATCCTCTCGGCCCGGCCGTCGACGTAGTACGAGGTGGGGTCGCCCGGCACGAGGGCCAGCCGGTTCCAGACGAACCGGCGCGCCGTGGAGACGGTGTGGCTCCAGGCGACCGTACCGTTGTGCCCGATCTCGATGATCGGGTCGCCGATCAGAGCGGCGCCCTCGACGTCGTAGCGGCCCGGCACCTTGAGGTGCATCCGGTAGAAGCGGTCGGGGCCCTGCCACGGGAAGTGCGGGTTGGCCAGCACCATCCCGCCGCCGCTGGTGGTGGCCTTGCGGCCGAGGCCGTAGGCGTTGCTGCCGATGCCGCCCGTCCCGGCTTCGTTTCCTCCCGCCTGCCCGTCTCCCACCTGCCCGTCTCCCACCTGCCCGGCGACCGCTGATTCCGCCGCCGCTCCCGGTGGCGCCGCCGCCACGATGCCGTCGAGCAGCGCCAGCGAGCCGGCCCGGACCATGCTGGCCCACGACGTACGCCACAGGTCCATCTCGGTCAGCGGCCGCACCCACGCCTTGCCGCGGCACGCCGGGTCGGTCAGTCGCTGCACGCCGGTGCGCCGCAGGAAATGGTTGTAGCCGGCGACGAACCCGCGCATCTGGTCGCGCACGTCGTCGGACGGCGACCGCACCCCGTCGCGGCGGCCGTCGAGGAGCCGCTCGGCGACCCGGTCGTCGATCGCTTTCCGATAGAAAAGGTCGCTGCGTACGTCGGCGTCGCCCGCCCCGAACCATCGGGACCGCTCCCCGTTGACGGTCACCACCTGCTCGGCGATGACGCAGATGTTGTCCTCGGCCTGCACGTATCCGACCCCGAACCCGAGGCCGGCGAAGTTGCTCGCGGTGATGTGCGGAACGCCGTAGGACGCCCGCCGGATCAGAGCCGCATAGCCGCGATCACGCTCGGTGCCGGAGGCGGGTGACGGCACGACGGCGCCCGCCACGACCACCCCGGCGGCGATGGCCGCTGCTTTCAGGCGTACGGAAAAGGCTGGCACGGCGGCATCTCCCCCTCGATGCGTTACCCGGCGATTCCTCAACACCATATTTCGTACGGTCGATGCGTGCAGCCCGCGTTCCGGAACCTCGTCGCCGGGGCCGCTCAGCCGGCGTCCCGCACCCGGCGCGCCAGCGGGGTGAAGCCGGGCCATGCGCCGGCCGCTCGCCACATTCGTCTCCACATGGGCCGGCCCACCTCCGATCTGGGTGTGGCGCCACCGGATGACGGCACGGCCGTCACCATAGACCCTTGACTCTGTTCCCTGAACACGGTCTGCACTGGTGCGCATGGGGACAACCGTCATCGAAGTAGACCGTCTGAACATCTCGTACGGGGATTTCCAGGCCGTCGACGACCTGAGCTTCCGGGTCGAGCAGGGTGAGCTGTACGCCCTGCTCGGCACCAACGGCGCCGGCAAGACCTCGACCCTGGAGGCCGTCGAGGGGCACCGGCCGGTGTCGTCCGGCACCGTCCGGGTCTTCGGCGCGAAGCCGGCGGACCGGCGGGCGGTCCGGCCCCGGATGGGGATCATGCTGCAGGAGAGCGGGTTCTCCGCCGACCTCACCGTCGCCGAGTCGGTGCGGCTGATCGGCCGGCTGTCCGGCCGTGAGGACTCCGTCGACCGTGTCCTCGACGTCGTCGACCTGCGCCGCAAGGCCGGCGTCCGGGTGGGGCAGCTGTCCGGTGGCGAGAAGCGGCGGCTCGACTTCGCCACCGCCGTCTACGGCCGGCCGGAGCTCATCTTCCTCGACGAGCCGACCACGGGGCTGGACATCCAGTCCCGGGACGCGCTGTGGAAGGCCGTGCAGGACCTGCGCGCCGACGGTTCCACGGTGGTGCTCACCACGCACTATCTGGAGGAGGCGCAACAGTACGCCGACCGCGTCGGGCTCATGCACCGCGGGACGTTCCGCCACCAGGGCACCGTGGCCGAGCTGACCCGGACGCTGCCCGCGTCGATCAGCTTCGCGCTCTCCCCCGGTGCTCCGGCCCCGCCGATCGGCGCCCCGGCGGCGGGCGGTCCCTCGTACGCGATAAAGACCTTTCAACTGCAGAACGACCTCAAGCTGCTGCTCGACTGGGCCGACGCACACGAGGTGGAGCTGCGGGATCTCTCCGCCGCACCGACCCGGCTCGACGACGTGTTCCGGGCCATCGAGACCGATCCGACACGGTAAAGGCGACGTCATGCTCACCATCGCATCCAGCGAATTCGCTCAGATCTCCCGCAACCGGGCCGTGCTGACCTCCACCCTCATGCCACTGGCGGTCAGCGCCTTCTTCATCGTCCGCCGCGACACGTTCACCGGAATCGGCAGCACCGGGTACGTCGCCGCCGCCCTCGTCTTCACCATCGGCGCGTTCAGCCTCTACACGACGGCGGTGTCCACCCTGGCCGCCCGCCGCCAGGACCTGTTCCTCAAACGGCTGCGCTCCACCACGGCCGGCGACGCGTCGATCCTGGCCGGGCTCACGCTGCCGGTCAGCGCGGTGGCCCTGGTCCAGGTCGTGGTCGTGCTCGGCGTGTTCGCGACCGTGACCAGCGGCCCCGCGGACGTGGTGCTGCTGATCGCGGCGATCCTGGCCGCCTTCCTGATGATGCTGGCCCTGGCGATGGCCACCGCCGGCCTGACCGGCTCCCCCGAGCAGGCGCAGGTCACCACGCTGCCGGTCAGCCTCGGCACCATCGGCGTCGCCACCTGGGTCGGGATCACCGGCACCGAGGACCTGACCCTGCTGAAGCGGCTGCTGCCCGGCGGTTCGGCCGCCGAGCTGGTCGTCGGCTCCTGGAACGGCGACGTGCCGATCACGCAGGCGCTCCCCCTTCTGGCGGCGGCTCTCGGCTGGGTCGTCGTGGCGGTCGTGCTCGCGCTGCGCCTGTTCCGCTGGGAGCCGCGCCGCTGACGAGACCGAGGGCGGCGAATCGAGCTTCCAGATCGTCGACCCACTGGGCCGGCGTGCGGTGGTCCGGCAGCGCGACCCCGGCCTCGGCCCGCCACAGCGCGTCGCCGAGGACGGTGCGCAGGTGCCACGCCATGATCCGGTTCATGTCCAGCGTCGTGCCGGACATCCGCTCGTACGCGGCCACCGTCGCGGTGAACAGGTCCATGCCGCAGTCGCCGGGCAGGCAGCGCAGGTCGAACTCCGGTTCGCCGGGGCCCGCGGTCTCCCAGTCGACGACCAGGCGCAGCCGCAACGACGCGCGATCCCAGAGGTGGTTGTCGCCGTGGAAGTCGCCGTGCACCAGGACGGTCCGGCCGGGCGCCGCGAGGACGCGGTCGGCCCGGTCGCACCAGAACGACACCAGGACCCGCTGATCGGGACGGATCAGTGCCCCGAATCGGGCCCGGAGGGTGTCCGTCGAGGCGTGCTCCATCGGCCCGGGCAGCGGGCCCGCGGCCTCGGACACCGCCGCCAGCACCCGGGGATCGTGCAGCTCCGCCAGGACCGCGGCGAGATCGTCCGCGGCCGCCGGGCGTGCCGCCGGCGTGATCGCGTGCCGTACGTCGAAGAACGGCGTCGCCGCGGCCCGCTGCGTGACCAGCATCGCCGGACTCCCGGACGCTGCCACGACGACCGGCAGCGGCAGTCGCGGCGCCGCCGTCCGCAGCACCTCCAGCATCCGTATCTGGTGGCGGATCCGCCGCGCGGGCGGCTCGGCCCAGGCGAACTTCGCGACGAACCGGCCGTCGACCACGGCGCTGGCCGCGCACCACCGCGGATCGTCGCTCGGCTCCAGCCCCCGCGGCACGATCGTGCCGCCGGCCAGATGCGGCGCCACCACGCGCAGCGCCGCGCGCACCGCCTCCACGGTCGGCTCGTCCAGCCACGTCAACGACATCCGGTCAGCATGACCGATCCGCGACCAGGCTGGTCACCGTGCTAATTTTCCGGCGTGGCGTGGAGCACCCGGGAACTCGCCGAACTGGCCGGCACCACTGTCAACACCGTCCGGCACTACCACCGGCTCGGGCTGCTCGCCGAGCCGGACCGGCGGTACAACGGGTACAAGCAGTACAGCGTCGCGCATCTCGTCTGCCTGCTGCGGATCCGGCGGCTCGTGGCGCTCGGCGTCCCGCTGTCCCGCATCGGCGCGGCCATGGCGGACGGGCAGGTGCCCGCGGAGGTGCTGCGCGAGGTCGACGCCGAGCTCGCGGCCGAGATCGAGCGGCTGACCAAGGCCCGCGCCGACATCGCCGCGATCCTGCGCGACGGCGCGCCGGCCGACACCCCGGAGGGCTTCGAGTCGGTCGGGCCGCGCCTGTCCGAGGCCGACTCCTCGCTGCTGCACATCTACGGCCGGCTGTACGACGACGACGCCATGAAGGACCTGCGGCGCATGGTGGAGGCCGACACCGACCCGGTCAACGCGGAGCTGGACGCGCTGCCGCCGGACGCGGACGAGGCCACCCGGCAGGACCTCGCCGACCGGCTCGCCCCGGCCATCGCGCAGAACCTGACCGACTACCCGTGGCTGCGGGAACCGGGGGCGCGCCTGTCGACGAGCGAGCACGCCGGCATGCAGACGTTCATCGACGCCGTCGTCTCGGTCTACAACCCGGCCCAGGTCGACGTGCTCACCCGGGCGAGCGTTCTCGCCCTTCAGCGACTGGATTCCGGCCAGGACCCGGCGGCGGCCTCGTAGGCCGACCGCAGGAACGCGGTGAGCACCGCGTCCGGGTCGGCCGCGCCGGCGACCGTCTCGTACGGCAGCACGCATTCGCGCAGCGTCGTGTCGTACCAGGCGGCCGTGCGCTCGGCGTAGCCCGGCGGCTCCGGATAGGCGTACGCATAGAAGGCGCCCTCCTCGCCGCCGCCGGGCCAGAAGCCGAAGCTCGCCAGCTCGTGCGAATAGCCCTCGCGCATGACCTCCGGCGGGCAGTTCGGCGCGCCGCCCGGATGCGGCGGGGCGACGCGGCCGGAGAACCGGGTGTAGGCCAGGTCCATGGCGCCCCAGAAGAAGTGGACGGGGCTGGCCTTCCCCACGAACTCGGAACGGAAGCGCCCCAGGGCCCGCTCGGCCCGCAGCAGCTGCTGCCAGAACAGCCGGGCGGACTTCCCGTCGTACACATGATGCTCTTGATCCTCGGCGAAGGGGATCGCGACCTCGACCTCGTTGGGCACCGCGTGGATTCGCGGCTCGATGCCGAGCGACGCCAGCGCCTCCAGGGTCTCGCCGTAGAAGGTGGCCACCGGCTTCGGTTCGAGGGCCACCTCCCGGAGGCCGCCGCCGCTGGTCCGCACCCGCAGACTCTGGTCGAGGAAGTCAAATTCAAGATCGAAGACCCCAGCGGCGTACGGCACCGCCGGCGTGCCGAGGCCACGGGCGGTGAGGTGGAGCGTGACGTGCCACCAATGGTTGACCGGCGGCGCGTAGGCCATCCGGATCTTCCCGGCGATCTGCGTCCACATGTGCAGCGTGTCGCGGGTGTCCGCCCAGTCGGCGACGCGCAGGCGCGGCCACGGCTCGTTCACGGGTTCCACATCGAAATCCTCTCGAAGACGGGTCAGGTGCCCAGGCCGTCCAGCAGCCAGTGGTAGCGCAATCGCAGACTACGTTCGACGGCACCGGCCGCGGCGGCGGCGCCGAGCGCCACGTTCACCCACACGGGCAGGTCGATCGGCGACTCGAAGCGCCCGAACCGCTCGACGATCGGCGGGACGCCCAGGATCGGCTCGAGCAGCTGCACCAGGTTGAGCCCGGCGCCGGCCACGAGCGCCACCACCGAGAAGGCCGCGATCCACCGGCTCAGCGTCCGATGGTCGCGGTCGAAGCGCAGCCGCCGGCCGATCGCCGACCCGGGATCGGGCATCAACCCGTACACATCGCCCCCGGCAGTCACGTAACGGGCGCGTTTGAGGCCGACCGAGGACATCGCGACCTCGACGACGCCGCCGTCGACGGGAATGGCGGCGGGCATCCGGGACCGGGCCTCGTGCCGGCCGTCGACGTACAGATGCACCATCCCGTCGTCGCCCGCCTGCCCGCCGTTGACGCGCACGTCCACGGCGTAGACCGTCCCGTTCACCTGCAGCCAGAAGAGCTTGCGCCCGGTGAGCAGCTGCCACCAGCGGAATCTCTCGAGCGGGCGGCCGTCGCCGGCCCGCACCCGTTTCGCAGCCATGGACGCCATCAGAAACCGTGTGCCCGCCACACGGTCAAGCCCCGGCCGGTGCTACGCGGCGGCGATCGCGATGAACGCGCCGAACTCCTCCCCCCGGCTCGGCTGCACGGCGAGGCCGGCCTGGAGCTGTGGAACAGCCGTCCGGTGCCGGTGTCCGGGCTGCCGGTCGACAGCAGCGGTCCCGGCAGTCGGCAAGAAGACGATGAGCCGTCAGTTCGACGCGGTCCCGGCCGGGCGGGCCAGCGCCAGACCGGCCATCGACAGCACCGTGCAGACGATCGTCAAGTGCGCCATGGGTACGGCGGTGCCCTGCCCGCCGAGGCCCGCGATCGGTGCGATGACGCCCGCGGCCACCCAGGTGACGAACCCGAGCACCGCCGACCCGGTGCCCGGGTGCTCGGGCACCTCCGCCGACGCCAGCGCGCCGCCGTTGGGGCCGATCAGCCCCTGCGCGGTCATCAGCACGAAGAAGCAGACGATCACCAGCGGCAGCGGTGTGCCGAACCGGAGCGCGCCGATCAGCATCGCCACCCCGGCGCCGAGCGCGGCGACCTGCCCCACCAGGATGACCGTGCGGGTGGCGACCCGCCCGGCGAGGCGGGCGGCGACCAGGGCGGCGATGGTCATGCCGGCCGCGTTGGCGGCGAAGTCGACCGAGTACGCGACCGGCGACAGGCCGTTCATCGACTGGAGCACGAACGCCGACGTCGCCACGTACGCGAAGATCGCCCCCATTCCCGAGCCGCTGACCAGCACGTACCCGACGTAGCGGCGCCGGGCGAGGGCCTGGCGCCCGGCGACCGCGAACGCGCGCAGGCCGCCGCCGTGCCGCCGGTGCGGCGGCAGTGACTCGGGTACGGCGACCAGCACCGCCACCACCATCGCCCCGCCCAGGGCCGCGACCGCCCAGAACGACATCCGCCAGCCGGACAGCTGCAGGATGACCGCGCCGAGCAACGGCCCGGCGATCGGCGCGATGCCGCCGACCCCGGCGATCACGTTGAGCACCCGGACCAGCCGGGCGCCGCGCGCCAGGTCGACGATCACGGCCCGGCCGATCACCATGGCCCAGCCGCCGGCGAAGCCCTGCACGAACCGGGCCGCCGTCATCACCCCGATCGACGGTGTCAGGGCGCACACCACGGACGCGACCGTCATCACGATCACCGCGGCCAGCAGCAGCCGGCGCCGGCCGTGCTGGTCGGAGACCGGCCCGCCGATCAGCTGCCCGAGCGCCATCCCGACGAAGAACGTGGTCAGCGTCAGCTGCACCTGCGTCGCCGTCGCCGACAGGTCGGCGGCGACGCTCGGGAACGCCGGCACATACATGTCGGTGGCCAGCGGCGCGATCCCGGTCAGGAAGATCACCGTAGCGACCAGGGCGGTGCCGAGCCGGGCCTGACGCCGCGTCTGATCCAAGGTGGTCATGCCTTCAGCACACACGGACATGCGCGGTGCGAGGAAGTCATCGCTGATGGGTGTACCGGCAGTACATCCCCGATCAGTGCGGGCCTCCCGGGTTGCCGAGGGCGCCGTACAGGAACAGATCCACCAGTTGTTCGACGTCGACGCCGGCGCCGGCGGGGTGGCTGTGCCGGGAGCGGCCGAAGAAGAGGTTCAGGAAGGCGTCGGTGAGCCGGGCGGCCGGCGGCTCGGGCGATCTTCAATGGGATATCGGCTCGCGGCGGGCGCGGCAGAGCAGGATGGCGCCGTAGCCGTGGGAGCCGTGCTGGGCCGTCGGAATGACGTCGATCCGCTCGTGGCGCGGTTCGAAGTCGGGTCGCAGGGCCGCTCGGAGGTGGTGCTCGTCGATGTCGGCGCCGGGGAAGGTCTTGCCGCCGACCGTGTAGCCGCGGCACCGGCGCAGCGCCGCGGTGAGGAAGAGGCCGCCGGGCTCGACCAGGCCGGTGATGTGCCGCATGAACAGTTCCCAGGTGGCGCGGTCGCCGGTCGCCGAGTCCGCGCAGTAGGCGCTCACGACCGTCGGGTAGCTCCGATTCACCGGACGCGGGTGGCGGGCGTCCACCCGTACCATTGAAGTGATCTTCGCCCTGGTGAGATCTTCACGTGCGGTGACCTCGTCGTCGGTCGGGCGGGGATTGCCCTCGCACTGCAGCGTGTAGCGGACGAACGGCCGCCAGTCGTGGGCGCCCGGCGCCCGGTCGATCCACCGCTGGATCTCGGCCAGGTTCGCCGGCAGGTAATCGCCCATGTGGATCTCGGACGCCGTCTCGGCGCAGGCGAACACGTGGTGCAGGGTGGGGCCGGTGCCGAAGTACAGGATCGGCCGGCCGGGCTCGGCGTGGCGCATCGCGTCGACGAGGAAGGCGATCGTGGCGATCTCGTCCGGCTCGACGGTGCGGTAGTAGTCGGTGAGGTACTCGGCCGGCACCCAGTCGGTGTCGAACGACGCGTGCCGTCGCCGCAGCAGGGCCCGGGTGAGGCGGGCGAGCGCCACCTCGTAGAACGCGGCGCCCAGGTTCGCGCCGGCCAGGAAGACGAGCGCCTCGTCGGTGGTGATCGCGTCGGTCGCGGCGGCCGCGCCGAACGCGGCCGTGTAGTACGGCACCTCCTTGGCGATCTCGGTGCCGGTGTAGGCGACGGCCGCGGCCAGCCGGCTCCCGGTGAGGTCGTGGGCCAGTTTGGACAGCACGTTGGTGCTCGTGCCGGTCGCCGTCAGCAGCGAGGCGTTCGCCATCAGGTTGGCGCGCAGCCCGAACGCCCAGACCGTGTAGCTGACCAGCAGGATCGCCAGTGACAGTTGACGGCCGAGGTCGGCCAGCAACCCGGAAGCGACGAGGGCGGCTCCGGCGGCCGCGGCGCAGGCGTCCAATGCGTACGTGGATGCCGCGGTGGCCGCCAGGCTCGTGGTCCAGGCGGCCAGCGGTGACATCGGTGAGCTCATGGGACGCCTCCGGGCCGTGGTGCCGAAGTGCCCAGGGTCGGTGGTGGGGGTGCTCACTCGCCAGGTCAGAGCGTGGTCAGATCGTGGTCAGTCGTGTTCCCGGCCCGGCCGCGGCGGCACCCGGTCGACCCGGCCGATCTCAGGACGGGGAGCGGATCAGCAGGACCGCGGTGGCCTCGCCTGCGCCGATCGCCTCGTACACATGAGGGGTGTCGGCCCGCCAGGAGTGGTGCTCGCCGGTGGGCACGATCACCGGCGCCTCCGCGGGGCCGACCCGCAGCACGCCGCGGGTGGTGGTGAGGTGCTCGGTCACGCCCGGCGCGTGAGGGGGTGAGCGCTGCAGGACGCCCGGCCGCACGTGCAGGGTCAGCAGTTCGAACGTCACGCCCGGCTCGTGGAACACCTCCAGCAGGCGCGGCGTGACGGCCGAGCCGTGTACGCCGGCCATCTGCGCGGGCGGCGCGCCCGGTTCCAGCAGCAGCGTGGTGACCGGGACGCCGAGGACACCGGCCACCGCGTGCAGGGTCTCCAGGGTGGCGTTGCGGGTGCCGTGTTCCAGGCCGGACAGGGTGGCCTTGCCGATGCCGGCGGCCCGGGCCAGCGCGGACAGCGAGGTGCCCTGGGCGAGGCGCAGCCGGCGTACCCGCTCGCCGACCGCCCGTCCGGCGTCGCCGGCTTGATCCGCGTTCACGTGATCAGTGTGGCATCCATTAGAGTGTTCCGTATACGGAACGGGAGCTGTCATGATCCAACCGATTCTGGCCGGGCTGGTCAGCGCGATCGTCGGCTACGCGAGCTCGTTCGCCGTGGTCCTGGCCGGCCTGCGGGCCGCCGGCGCGAGCCCCGGCCAGGCCGCCTCCGGACTGCTCGCGCTCTGCACCGGCATCGCCGTGCTCGCGATCGGCCTGAGCCTGCGGCACCGGATGCCGATCAGCATGGCCTGGTCCACGCCGGGCGCGGCGCTGCTCGCCGCCACCGGCACGGTCCCCGGCGGATTCCCGGCCGCGGTCGGCGCGTTCCTGGTCTGCGGCGTGCTCATCGCGCTGGCCGGGCTGCTGCCCTGGCTGGCCCGCGCCATCGACGCGATCCCCCGCCCGATCGCCTCGGCCATGCTCGCCGGCGTCATCCTCAGCCTGTGCACGGCCCCGGTGCGCGCGGTCGTCGACGTGCCCGCGCTCGCCATCCCGGTCGTGCTGACCTGGCTCGTGCTGATGCGCTTCGCGCGGGCGTGGGCGGTGCCCGGCGCGCTGGTCGCCGCGATCGTGGCGATCGCCGTGAACGGCGTCGACGGCGACCTCAGCGCGGCGTCGCTGCGCCCCGAACTCGTTCTGACAGTGCCCGCGTTCGACGCGACCGCCCTGGTCAGCCTCGCCCTGCCACTGTTCCTCGTGACCATGGCGGCGCAGAACGTCCCCGGGATCGCGGTGATGAAAACCTATGGGTACGCCGTCCCGCTGCGCCCCACCCTGCTGGCCAGTGGGGTGGCGACCGCGGTGGCCGCACCGTTCGGCGGCCACGCGCTGAACCTCGCGGCGATCACCGCGGCCCTGACCGCCGGCCCGGACGCCCACCCCGACCCGGCCCGGCGCTGGACGGCCACGGTCGCGCTCGGACTCGGCCAGCTCGCGCTCGGCCTCGGCGCCGGGATCGCCACCGCGCTGGTGCTGCTCTCCCCACCCGTACTGATCATCGCGGTCGCCGGGCTGGCACTGCTCCCGGCCCTCGCCTCGTCGCTGGCCGGCGCGGCCGGCGAGCCGCAGGGCCCGCCGCAGGACCGGATGGCGGCCGTGGTCACCTTCGTGGTGACCGCCTCCGGCACGACGATCCTCGGCGTCGGGCCGGCGTTCTGGGGCCTGGTGGCCGGCGCGGTGACCGCGCTGGTGCTGCACCGGCGCGAGCCGTCCACGGTGCCCAGCCGGCCGCACTGATCGCGAACCCCGTTGTTCGCGGTCGCGGCTCGTCAGATCGCGGCCATCAGCGTCGTGAGCATCGCCTCGATGTCCTTGCGGAGGTTGGTCACCGCCAGGATGAGGCCGCCGGCGATCAGCGCCGCGAGCAGCGAGTACTCGACCGCGGTCGCACCCTCGTCGGACTGACGGACGGCGCGGAAGTACGAGACGAGGACGTTGATGAACTCCATGGTTTTCCCCCCAGGTTCGGCGTTGCGTCAGACCTATCGGGCCCCGAAGCCGTCCGCTTGATAGCCGACCGGTTGCCCGGCGTTGCGGATCGGTGTCAGGACGGCCCCGGCCCGCCCGCGGAGCGACCGACCCGCCGACGTATCGACCCTCGGCTATGGCAAAGGGTCCCTCCCCGGCCAAGAGGAGGTAGCCGGCCGGTCACGCGTCGTCCTGGCCGGTGGGCATCGCGTTCGGCCGGCCGCCGCCGGCTCGCGCGGCGCGCACCCTGCGGCGGACCACGCCGTACCAGCCGGGGATCTCCGCCTGCTCGTCGAAGGCGCGCGCGACCACCACGTCGGTCGAGGAGTGCAGCAGGATCGACAGCACGATGGTGACGGCGACCAGGTGGAAGATCTCGTCGGCCGCGGTGATGCCGGACTCGAGCACCAGCAGGCCGTAGACCACCGACGCGAACCCCTTGGGGCCGAACCACATGGCCGCCGCCTGTTCGCGCAGCCCGAGACCGGAGCGCAGGAACGACAGCCACAGCGCGACCGGGCGGGCCACGAAGATCGCCAGGACGGCGAACACCCAGCCGGTCCACGAGATCTCGCCGAGGAAGGCCGGTGAGATCAGCGCGCCGAACACCAGCAGCGCCGCCAATTTGAGCAGCTCGGCGATGTTCTCCCCGAAGTGCTCGAACGCGGCGCGCTGGCGGGGGCCGAAGGTGGCCACCGTGATGCCGGCCGCGAACGCCGCGAGGAACAGGTTGGCGTGCGTGACCTGGCCGACCGCCAGCACCAGCAGGCCGATCGCGAACCCGTTCAGCGGCTCGTACGCCGGTGAGGCGGCGAAGAACCGGCTGCGCTCCAGCAGGATCGCCGCGACCGGGATGACGACGCCGATCACCAGCCCCAGCGTCACCTCCAGAGCCAGCTCCCCCAGGTGCAGGTCCTCGGATCCGGCCGCCACCGCGAGGAAGACGATCACGAACGGCAGCGCCAGGCCGTCGTTGACCCCGGACTCGACGTTCAGCAGATGCCGCAGCCGCGCCGGCACCCTGTCGTTGCCGACCAGCGCGGACGCGAACACCGGGTCGGTCGGCGCCAGGATCGCCCCGATCAGCAGCGACTCCACCCAGCCGAGACCGACGACGTAGTGGGCGGCGACCGCGGTCACCAGCAGCGTCAGCGGCAGTCCCCACCCCAGAGCCCGGCCCGGCAGCCGCCACGCCGAACGCAGATCGGCCCAGCCGACCCGCATCCCATCGGTGAACAACACCGCGAACAACGCCAGCTCGGCCAGGGTCCCGACGATCGCCGAGCCCGCGCCGACGTCGAGCACACCGGTGACACCCGGGCCCAGCACGAACCCGGCCGCCAGGAACAGCACCGCGGTGGACAGGATGGTGCGGCCGGCCAGCGCGGACACCAGGACCGCCAGCAACAGGACACACGCGAAGGCGAGCAGCAGCACCAGAAACTCCGGTCGTCGGGAACAGCGGATCCACCGCCGACCAGACTTCCCGGCACACCGCACGCCACCGTACCGGTCGATGTCACGACGCCGGCCCCCGCGTCTTCGACGCTACGGGTCCGGGTGCGCCGCCCGCGTCACCCCTCCCGGATGAGGCGGGTCCGGGTCCGGGCCCGCAGGATCGTCCACACGACGTACCCGATCGCCCAGGAGGAGTGCCGTGCTCTCGTCCGGTCTGCGGGTTCCCGCCGGCGACGTGGACCGGATCGTCACCCGGCTGTTCCTCACCCACGGCGACCGGCGGCGCAACCTGACGAACTTCTGGGTCCTGCTCACGCTCGCCGCGGTGATCGCCTCGGCCGGCGTGGTCGCCGACTCCACGGCCACCGTGATCGGCGCGATGATCGTCGCGCCGCTGATGACCCCGATCCTGGGCACCGCCCTGGCGATCGTCCTGGCCGACCGGCGGCAGCTCGTCTTCCACCTCGGCCTGACGCTCGCCGGCGCGGTCGCCGTCGTGGCCGTCGGCTACCTGCTCGGCACCATCGTCCACATGGACGTGACCGCCGCGACGAACTCGCAGGTCGCGTCCCGGGTCAGTCCTCGGCTCATCGACCTGCTCGCGGCGCTGGCGACCGGCCTGGTCGGTGGCTTCGCGCTGATCCGCTCGGACGTCTCGGACACCCTGCCCGGCGTGGCGATCGCCATCTCCCTTGTCCCGCCGCTGGCGGTCGTCGGCCTCACCGCCGAGTCCGGCGCCTACAGCGAATCGGTGGGCGCCCTGCTGCTGTTCGGCACCAACGTCGCCGCGATCATCGCCACCGGCACGGCGATCATGGTCGCCGCCCGGCTGCAGGACGCGGCCCGGGCGGCGGGTCTCGCGGTCGGCGCCCTCGGCCGCAGGACGGTGGCCACCGTCGGGCTGGCCCTGCTGCTGGTCGCGGTGCCGCTCGGCTACGGCAGCTGGCAGGTCCTGCAGGAACAGACCATCCTCGGCAAGGCTCAGCCGGTGGCGCAGCGGTGGGCCACCGAGGAGGGCTGGCAGCTCACCGATCTCCAGGTACGGCGCGGCGCCCTGCACGTGGTGGCGATCGGCCGGCCGCCCGAGGCCGACCAGAACGCCCTGCGCGCGGACCTGGACGAGGCCGGGCTGCGCGACGTCGAGGCCGTCGTGACCCTCGTGATCGGTGGTTCGAGGACCCTGCCGCCCGGCTAGGTCCTGGCCCGGTGCGGCCCGGTGCGCCCGGATCCCTCGAGCGCACCGGGCCGCTCCCCACCGATGTTGGTCTGGGACTTTGTTTGCCTAGCGCCGCAGGGTGAGCAGGCCCGGCCGCCACGGCAGCTGGTCGTAGGCGCCGCCGGCGCCGGGGTTCTTGCCCTGGTAGAGCAGTTGCAGGTTGCAGGGGTCGACGGTCATGGTCTGGTCCGGGTTGGTGCGCACCAGGTCGCCGTGGCTGATGTCGTTGGTCCAGGTGGCGCCGCTGTTGGCCCTACCCGCGAACGGGTTGCTCTCGGTGGCGGCCTGCGGCGTCCACGAGCCGCCCAGGCTGGTGGCCGTGAACGAGCGGAAGTAGCGCTGCCCCTGGCTGCCGATCGCCTCGACGATCATGAGGTACTGGTTCTGGCCCTGCACCCGGTAGACCTGAACTGCTTCGAACAGGTTGTTCGTCGAGTCGCTCATGATCGTGGTGTAGGACGAGCCGAAGTTGCCGGGGAAGTTCCCGATCGGCATCGACGCCCGGTAGATCTTGCCGTTGTCGCCGGCGAAGAAGAGGTACATGGTGCTGCCGTCGGCGATCAGCGTCTGGTCGATCGGCCCGGTGCCCGACCCGGAGATGCTGCCGGTGAACAGCGGCTGCGGCGCGGACCAGCCGTTCGGGTTGGTCGGGTCGCTCGACGTCCGGTAGATGAAGGGCCACGCCCCCCACTGGTACGCCAGGACCCAGATGTTCTTCGGGGCGAAGTAGAACAGCGTGGGTGCCACCGCCGCCTGGTTCATCGCGTTCTGGCCGGTCGAGGCCATCCCGGACCAGTCGGTGAACGGGGTGAAGTTCATCGATCCGTACGAGGCCCCGGAGACGTTCGACGCGTAGACCAGGTGCTTGCCGTTGTGCACGACGCTCGTGAAGTCCTTCAGCGACACCCAGCCCGACCGGGGCTCGGCCAGCACTCCCGTCGACGTCCAGCGATAGCTCGACGGGAGGGTGCACGAGCCACCCGGCGTCGACGGCGAGGGCGAGGACGGGGACGAGGGTGAGGGCGACGAGGGACCGGAACTTCCGGTGCACGCCACCCCGTTGAGGGCGAAGCTCGCCGGGGCCGGGTTGCTGCCCGTCCAGGACCCGTTGAATCCGAACGACACCGTGCCGCCGGTGGCGACCGAGCCGTTGTAGCCCACGTTCACGGCGGTCACCGCCGATCCGCTCTGGGTCACCGTCGCGTTCCACGCCTGCGTCACCGTCTGCCCCGCGGCGTAGGTCCAGCTCAGGTTCCAACCGGTCAGCGGATCACCCAGGTTGGTGATCGACACGTTGGCGCCGAAGCCGCCCTGCCACTGCGAAGAGACGGCATAGCTGACCGAGCAACCGGCGGCCGCGGCGCCGGCGGGCAGTGCCACGGCGGCCGCCGCCGACGCCAGCAGAACGACGCCGGCGGGAACCGTCCCGGCGCGAATCCATCGCGATCCGTTCATGATCGAGTCTCCTTGGGAGCGCTCACATTCGGTGTGTGGAGATTGCCAGGATGTTTCGTCTCCGACCGGATCGAGGCGCAGTAACTCAGATGGCGGCATTCATCGGGAGATTCCGTTATGCCGGGACGACGCATTCAGTCGGTCGCCGAGTCGTAGAAATTTACGAAATCCTTCCGTAACATCCGGAACGCCGGCGCATTGACCGCGCTGGATACCCGTGCCGCTTCCGGAGGCTTCCATGGCAGAGCGACAAGCAAGAGACCGCAGAGTGCTCGGCACGGCCGTCGCCGCCGCGGCGCTGCTGATCGCCGCGGTGACCGCGGTCCTCACCGGCGGCACCGCCTCGGCCGGTGAGCAGAGCGCCCTGGCGGCCACCGCCGGCTGCGGGAAGGCCCCGACGCTGCGGGACGGCACCTACACGATCCAGAGCGGCGGCCGGGCCCGGACGTACATCCTGCGGCTGCCCGCCGGCTACACCAGCAGCCAGGCGTACCGGCTGGTCGTCGGGCTGCACTGGCTCAACGGCAGCGCGAACGACGTGGTCGGCAACGGGTTCTACGGTCTTCAGCAGCGCTCCGGCAACAGCGCGATCTTCGTGGCGCCGCAGGGCCTGGACGCGGGCTGGGCCAACACCGGCGGCCGCGACGTGACCCTGGTCGACGACATCCTGCGCGTCGTCGAGAACGATCTGTGCGTCGACACGTCCCAGCGGTTCGCGCTGGGATTCAGCTACGGCGGCGCGATGAGCTACGCCCTCGCCTGCGCCCGGCCCACGGTGTTCCGGGCGGTCGCGCCGATCGCCGGCGCCAACCTGAGCGGATGCTCGTCGGCCTCCCAGCCGGTCGCCTACTTCGGCATCCACGGCATCCGGGACAGCGTCCTGAACATCTCGATGGGACGCGGCATCCGGGACACCTTCGTCCGGGCCAACGGCTGCACCGCGCAGAACCCGCCGGAGCCCGCGCAGGGCAGCGGAACCCACATCACCACCGCGTACGCGGGATGCCGGTCCGGCTACCCGGTCCAATGGGCCGCGTTCGACGGCGACCACGTACCCCTCCCGGTGGACCGCAACGCCGGGTCGTCCTGGGTCTCCGGCGAGGTGTGGCAGTTCTTCAGCCAGTTCGGCGGCACCACCACGCCGTCGAGCCCGGCGCCCAGCTCCCCCTCACCCTCGGCCTCGGCATCGGGCGGCACGGCGGCGTGCCGGGCCACCGCCGCCGTCAACGCCTGGAACAACGGGCTGACCGCCGACATCACGATCACCAACACCGGCAACGCCGGCGTCAACGGCTGGTCGGTGGCCTTCAGCCTCCCGGCGGGGCAGACCATCACCGGCGGCTGGAACGCCACCTACGCGCCCGCGTCCGGGCGGGTGACCGCGAGCAACGCCGGCTACAACGGGGTGCTGGCGCCCGGAGCGTCGGTGAGCTTCGGGTTCCAGGCCACCCACACCGGCGATGCCGGGGTCCCGACGGGATACACCCTCAACGGTTCCGCCTGCACCACCGGGTGACGAGAGCCTATTTGGATTCGAGGCGGCCGAGCTCGTGGGCGTCACCGGCCAGCACGGCCTGGGCGGTCCGCCAGTCGGTGTGGTCGACGCCGGTGACGTGGCGCAGGTAGGCGAGGGTGACCTGCTGGATGAGCGCGACCCGGCCCGGGTGCTCGTCGGTGGTCTCCGCCGCGTCGTAACCGGGGATGCCGCCGAGCGAGTGCTGCCCGCCGTACACGGTCAGCAGGCTCTTGCCGCCGCGGGCCAGGGTGTACGGGTCGGTCGTCCAGGACGCTCCCCGCGTCGACAGGGGAAGCTCGTCCTTGTCGCCGGCGACGACCAGTCCGGGCGCGGTGATGTGCGAGAAGTCCTGGTCGCGCAGCCAGGGAGCGGCCTCGAGGGCGAACGGGGTCAGCTCGTCGCCGCCCCGGCCGGCGGTGGCAAGCTGCACGGTCGCCATGATCCGGGGATCGGACAGGTCCCGCGCGACGCCGGTCACCGGATCGGCGACCCGGAGGCCCACGAGGATGCCGGCGGTCTGGCCGCCGAAGGAGTGCCCGGCCGCGACGATCCGGCCATGGTCGACGCGGCCGGCCAGCCCGGGCACCGCCGCCTCGAGGACGGCGAGGTCGTCGAGGATCCGCTTGACGTCCTGCACCCGGTAGTGCCAGAGGTGCGGCTTGCGGGCCGGGTCGGCGGCGGCACCGAGGCGTCGCGAGTCCAGGTGGGTGGCCTGCACCACCACGAAGCCGCGGGCCGCCCAGTGATCGACCAGCGGCGCGTAGCCGTCGAGGTTCGAGCCGTATCCGTGGGCGAACACCACCACCGGCAGGCCGGTCCCGGTGACCGGTGCGCTGACGCGTACGTGCAGATCCTCGCCGCGCTCCGGTGCGGGCAGCACGACCGGTTTGACCGATACCGACGCGGTGGGTGCGGGACCGGTGAGACCGGTCGCCTCGTACATGATCATGTTTTGCTTCTTCCCGACGTAGGTGAGGCCGGCTCACCGGCCCGCAGCTACGCTAGAACCTGACGTAGACGTCAGATTCAAGTCACGTGAGCCACGTCGCAGGGGGAAGTCGAGATGCGTATCGGTGAGCTGGCCGCCCGCACCGGTGTGAGCGTCCGGGCACTGCGCTACTACGAGCAGCAGAATCTGCTCACCGCCGAACGGGGTTCGAGCAGCCACCGCCGGTACCCGCCGAGCGCGGTCGACCGCGTCCAGCTGATCCAGCAGCTGTACCAGGCCGGTCTGACCAGCAGGACCATCGTCGACCTGCTGCCCTGCGTCGTCGACGATCGCGCCACCCCGGCGCTGCTCGACCAGCTCACGGCCGAACGCGACCGGATCGGCCGGCACATCGCCGACCTCACCCGGACCCGCGACCGGCTCGACACGGTGATCGCCAACGCGACCAGGAACATGCTGACCGGAGCCGCCTGCCGCGACGCCGGCGCGCCCGGCCCGGCCGGGTCGTGAACATGATCGATGATCGACGACGGGTTGCCTGTTGACAACGCGCCGTTGCGGGTACGGTGGTCCACGTCACCGTCCAGATGGGTTGGCAAGGCGGAGGTAAGGCGTGCCGGTCACAGGCCAACGCGTCGTGCGGCGGGCGCTGGGCCGGCGGTTGACGCGGCTGCGCACCGCGTCCGGGATGAGCCGGCGCGATGTGGTGGAAGCGCGGCTGGGCATCTCGGAGCCGACTCTGCACCGCATCGAGACGGGCAAGGTGCCGGTCACCGGGGCCAACGTGCGCGCGCTCTGCTGGCTCTACGGCGCCGACCAGGGCATCACCGACGCGCTCGCCGACCTCGCGCTGGGCACGTCACAGCAGGAGTGGTGGGACGCCAGCCCGGTGATCCCCGAGTGGTTCAAGCTGTACGTCGGGCTGGAGGCGTCGGCGTCCCGGATGTTCGGGTACGACGGCGAGGTCGTTCCGGGCGAGCTGCAGACCCCGGAGTACGCGCGGGCCGTCTTCGGCGCCGAGCAGCCGGCCGACGTCGAGGTCGCCGAGCGCCACATCAACCTGCGCATGCAGCGGCAGCGGACGCTCTTCGCCCGTACCCCGCCGATCCGGCTCGTGACGGTGCTCGGCGAGGGGGCGCTGATCCGGCCGGTCGGCGGCGAGCAGGTGATGAAGGGGCAGATCGAGCATCTGCGGCGGCTGTCCCGGCAGGAGACGGTCGACATCCGGGTGCTGCCGTTCTCGGTCGGGGCGCACGCGGCGATGGCAGGCGCCTTCCGGATCCTGGAGTTCGACGACCCGGACGATCCCGACGTGGTCTACCTCGAGTCCCACGTCGGCGCGCTCTACCTGGAGGAGCAGGCCGAGGTCGACGAATACCGGCGGATCTTCGATCTCATCGCCAGGGATTCCGTGCCGGTCGCCGAGTTCGGGGAATCCTGGACGGGGCCGGCCTGATCAGTCGGTCAGGAGCCGGTCGAACTCGCCGCGCTTGGCGCCGAACAGGAACGAGTCCCACTCCTCGACCGTGAAGACCACGGTGCCGGCCTCACGCGCCTTGCTGTTGCGGACCTCGATGACGCCGTCCTGGCGGCGGGCCTCCACGCAACTGCCCCCGTTGCCCGTCGACCTGCTGGAGATGATCCAGCCAGCTTCGCTACTCATCAGTGCCTCTCATTCCGCGGTGATCACTTTGGGTAATCGAACCGACACCGATGGCGCGACCCTCACTAGCGATCTGACGTGCAGGATCGGGATCTTCCATCCACGAGCGACTCTTTCACCACGAAAGCGAACGCACCTAGAGTAGCCGAAACCCACTGTGGACGCATCATGTCATCACGACAGCTGTCGTCGTGAAATCTTGCACGTGCCTGGGCGGGCTGACATGATTCCACTGTGGCATTTGGTCCGCCGCAGTTTTGAGAGGACGGCCGATGCGGATCCTCGATCCTGCCGCCGCCGACACGGGTGGTTCGCCGCACGACGACGCCCCGACGCGGACCGAGCCCGACACCGCCCGCCTCCAGGCCCGCATCGATCAACTCGCGGCGCAGGTCCAGCAGCTGGAACAGGAACGAGCCTCACTGCGCTGGATGGCCGGCCACGACGAGCTCACCGGACTCGCCAACCGCCGCCTCTTCCACGCGCTCGCCCCGGAGCTGCTGCGCGGCGGCGACGGGTCGTCGGCCGTCCTGATCCTCGACCTCAACGGCTTCAAGCCGATCAACGACACCTACGGGCACGACGCCGGCGACGAGGTCCTCCGCGTGGTGGCCCAGCGCATGACCACCTGCCTCGGCGATCATCTGGTGGCCCGGTTCGGCGGTGACGAGTTCGCCGCGCTGCCCCGCGCCCCGCGTCCCGGCGTCCCGGCGGCGTGGTGGCACGAGGTGGCCGGTTCGCTCAGCGCCGCGATCGCGCCGCCGATGGACGTGCAGGGCCACACCCTCGCCGTCACCGCCTCGATCGGCGTGGTGCCGGCCGGGCGTTCCGCCGACCTTCCGGACCTGCTGCGCCGCGCGGATCAGGCGATGTTCAGCGCCAAGCGGCACGCGAGCACCGCCGACCGGGCCGGCATCACCTGGGTCGTGACGACCGAGAAGGGCGACCACATCGAGACGTACGAGCCGGCGCCGGCCGGCCCGGGACCCGCGGTGGTGTGCCGGCCGGGCGATCGGGTGTGGGTGCACCGCGGTGGCGCCCGTCGTGCGGGAGTGGTCGAGAACGCCTGCGAATGGGCGGCCCTGGTCCGTTACCGCAGCGTCAACGGCGCCGGCACGATGGTCGACACGATCCCCATCAGCAGCCTCACGGTCCGGGCCGAAGCCGACCCGTACCTGGACCGGATGTCCTCCGCCTCCGGGTGACCGCCGGTCAGCCGGCCGTCAGCACGAGCTTTCCCCGCAGGCCGCCCGCGAGCACCCGGCGGTGGGCGTCGGCCGCCTCGGTCAACGGCATCGTGTCCGCCACCCGCGTGCGCAGCCGCCCGGCCGCCACCTGTCCGACCAGGTCGGCCAGCAGCTCGCGGTCGAGCCGGATGAGTTGCAGCTCCTGGCGCACCCCACGGGACGGGACGATGGGCGGCGTGGGCCGGGTCACCACCACGACTCCCCTGTCCTCGACGGCGGCGGCCGCCTCCTCGCCGAGCGGGATCGCGTCGAACACCGCGCCCACCGGACCCACCGTGGCCAGATCGGCGGACCGGGGAACCACCTCGTGGGCGCCGAGATCCCGCACCCACTGCTCGTCGCCGTGGCTCGCCTGGGCCAGGACACGGTAGCCGGCCCGCAGCGCGAGCTGGGCGGCGAAGCCGCCGACCCCACCGCTGGCGCCGGTGACCAGGATGCTGCTGCCGGCCGGCAGCATGGCCAGCGACACCAGGGCCAGCCCCTGGTGTGCGGTCTGGGCGTTGAGCGGCACCGTGGCCGCGGACACGAAGTCGAGCTCGTCCGGCAGCCGCACGAGCCAGTCGGTGTCGGCGGCCACGAACTCGGCGTAGCCACCGGGGACACCCCGGGTCGTGTACCACGGGATCATCCCGGCGACACGGTCACCCACCCCGAACTCCGTCGTGCCGGGGCCGGCCGAGACCACCTCGCCGGCGATGTCCCACCCGGGCGAGAACGGCGGCGTGTCGGGCCCGAGAGGAATCTGGCCGGTGGTGGCGGCGACATCGGCCGGATTCACCCCGACCGCGCGGATCCGGACCACCACCTGACCGGGCTTCGCCTCCGGTTCGGGCAGTTCGGTCACCTGCAACACCTCAGGACCGCCGAGCGCGGCCGCCACGACTCCCAGCACGCGTCCACTCTAGACCGTCGTGCCCCGGAACATGACCCCCGTCGATGAGGCGCCGCGAATCTCGCGACGGCTCGGTTCACGTGCGACCGGCGCCCGCCCTCGACGCCTCGCGGAGAACGCCGACCGCGGCGACGGCGGGGGCCGCCGCCAGGATCGCCAGCGCCGGGCCGTAGCCGCCGAACCGGCTGAGCGAAGCGGCCATCAGGAGCGGGCTCGCGAATCCGGCCAGGCCGGCGATGCCGGTGACCACGCCGCTGACACCGCCGATGATCTCGGGCGGCGCCTCCCGGGCGACGTGGGCGAGGATGGCGCCGCTCGCGATGCCGAGCGCCACGCCGAGCACCGGCACCACGACGGCCACGACCGGCAGCGGTGGCGTGCACGCCTGGACGGCGACCGCACCGGTCAGCACGGTCAGCGAGACGGCCAGAGGTCGCCGCGGTGCGAGCCGGTCCGCCAGCCATCCGCCGACCGGCCGCATGAGGACGGCCACGGCGATGATGCCGGCCATGGCGTGACCCGTTCGCTCGAGCCCCAGACCGTAGGCGGTGGTCAGGTAGACGGGCAGGTACGACGAGAACGTCACGAACAGCGCTGAGGTGACCGCGTTCCACAGGCTGCCCCGCCACGTGATCGGCAATCGCAGCGCGGCCGCCGGTGTTCCGGTGCGCTTCGCCCGGGCCGGCGCCCGGCCGGCGTCGTCGCGGACCGTCAGGGCGACGATCAGGCCGAACAGGGTGACGGCGGTCGCCGCCGCGAGGAACGGGGCGGCGAGGCCGTACGCATCGACCAGCCGGACCGTGGTCAGCCCGCCGAGCGCCCCTCCGCACAGGCCGGTTCCCAGCAGCCCGAGGGCCAGTCCGCGGCGGGGCCCGGCGAACTCGGCACTGACGAACGGCACCGCGACGGCGAACATCGTGCCCGCGACGCCGAGCAGGGCCGCACCGGTCAGCAGACTCGCGGCGGAGCGGTCCACGACCGTCGCCAGCACCAGCAGCACCACGAGCGTGGCAACGACGACCAGCAAGAACGTCGTCCGGGAGCCGAGCCGGTCGCTCAGCGCACCGACCGGGAACCGGGCCAGGGATCCGACGACCACCGGCAGCGACACGACCAGCGCCTGCTGGATCGGCGTCAGGCCGAGCGTGTCGCGCAGCAGGGGCGCCAGTGGTGCCAGCAACGCCCAGGCCCACGCGCTCAGCAGGTACCCGAGCGTGGCGACGCCCAGCATGCGGCGGGCGTGCCACGTTCTCGGCGCCTCCAGCGTTCCGTCCATCAGCGACATCATGCCGTGGCCGGAGCCCGCACATCGGCCGGCTCCCGGTGTCGGTCCACACACGCCGAGAGGTTGTCGGTGTGCGGGTTTCATGCTTCAGTGACGCGAGGCGCACCGTGCCGGCGAAGGCACGGACCCGAGGGGACAGAGGGTGGACACCGTCGACAGGCCGTCCGTGGATACCGGTCTATCGCTCCCCCTTGTCGTGGCCAAGACGGCACGGCCACGGATGGCTCGCAGCGGCGTCGACCGGCCGCGTCTGTTCCAGCTGCTCGACCAGGCCACCCACAAGCCGTTGACGGTCGTCCGCGCCGGAGCCGGCTGGGGGAAGACCATCCTGGTCTCGGCGTGGGCGCACACCAGGGCGGCTCCGGTGGCCTGGCTCACTCTGGACTCCGGCGACAACGATCCGCAGCTCTTCTGGGCGTACGTGATCGCAGCGTTGCGAGCCGCCGGCGCCCTGAGCGCGGACAATCCTCTCTCCGAGCTGACCTCGGTGCCACACGACGAGCGGGAACGCGGCCTCCGGATGGTGGCCGGGCTCAGCCGGCTTCCGGACGAGACCGTGCTGGTGATCGACGATTTCCATCTCATCGAGGATCGGCAGGTCCTCGACGAGGTGGGCGCCCTGCTGCGGCACCCGGCGCTGTCCGTCCGGCTGGTCCTGGTCAGCCGCACGGTGCCCGCGCTGACGCTGCATCGGCTGCACGCGGCCGACCGCGTCAGCGAGATCCGCGCCGACGACCTGGCCTTCACCACGGACGAGGCGGCAACCCTGGTCAGCGGCTACGGACTGGCTCTCAGCCCGGACGACGTGACCACGATGCTCAACCGGACCGACGGCTGGATCATGGGCCTGCGCCTGGGTGCGATGTTCCTCGCCGGCGGTGCCCGTTCCGTCGCCGACTTCGCCGGCGACATCCGTGGCGTCGACGAATATCTGACCGACGAGGTCCTGTCCGGGCGCCCGCCGCGGCAACGCCGGTTCCTGCTCGAGACCAGCATCTGTGAGCAGATGTCCGCCGACCTGGTCAACGCGATCACCAGGAACACCGACGGGCAGCGGATGCTCGAGAAGCTGGAGCTCGACAACGACTTCGTCACACGGCTGGGACCCCAACCCCTCTGGTTCCGCTACCACCACCTGCTGCGTGACGTGCTGCGGCACCGGCTGAACCTGGAGCGGCCGGCGACGGTGCCGAAACTGCACCGCCGTGCGGCCCGCTGGTACGCCAACCGCAACTCGGTGATCGAGGCCCTGAGCCACGCCGTCCGCGGCGAGGACTGGGACTACGTCGGCCGCCTGATCACCGGACAGGCCGGCCCGCTGATCCTCACCACCCAGCGGGCGGCGCTCGTCAACATCCTGCGCCAGGTGCCGCGGGAGCGGCTCACCTCGACGCCGGAGCTGATGGTCGGCGACGCTCTGCTGCTGTTCCACAGCGGCGACTACGACGCCATCCCGGTCCGCATCGCCCGGATCCGTGACATGTTGCGCACCCGCCCGGCCGACACCCGCGACCCGGCCGAAGTCCTGCTCATGGCCCTGCAGGTGGCCGCGCACCGGGCGATCGGGGACATGCCCGCCGTCGTCGATCTGGAGACCGAGCTGCTCGCCCTGCTCGCCCGGTCGCCGTTCCACGACGGTGCGGCCGCCGCCGCGTACCGTGCCATCGCCCTGAACAGCCGAGGTCTGGGACTCCTGTGGACCGGCCAGGTGGATCGCGCCGCCCGTGATCTGCGGGCCGCGTCCGCCGCGGCCGAGGCCGCGGGCGTCGAACTGGCCCACATCAACGCCGCCGGCCATCTCGCGCTCCTGGAGATTCTGTACGGGTCGGCAGCGGAAGCCGCCCGCCTCGCCGCCGGCACCCGCGAACTGGCCGAACGCCGGGCCTGGCGCTACACCCTGCAGGCCGTGGCCGCACACTTCGCGCAGGCGCTCGTCCACCTGGAGCGCAACGAGCTGCCCGCCGCCGAGGAGGCGTTCCAGCAGGGGCGCCGCGCCCACGAGAGCGATCCGGAAGCCGCCCAGCGGCTCGTCATGCTCGGCGTGCAGGCGCGGCTGGCGCTCGCCCGTGGCCGGCCGCGCCAGACGCGATCGCTGCTGGCTCAGGCCCACGTCGACCGGAGCCTGCGGATGTACGTCCCCGCCCTCGACGACTGGCTGATGCTCCTCGAAGGTGAGGCCGACCTCGCCGTCGGGCAGCCCGAACGCGTCGAGCAGCGTTACCTCCAGCCGCGGGCCGGCCGGATCCCCGGCCTCGCGCACCAGGTCCTGCTGGCCCGCGCCGCGCTGGCCCGAGGCGATGTGCGCCGCGCCGAGCGCCTGCTCGCCGCCGACCCGGCCGACCCGGCGGGAACTGTCGCCACCGTGACGGCGGCCATCGCCGGCGCCCTGGTCGCCGACGGCCACGGCCAGGCGACCCGAGCAGTGGACCTGCTCGCGGAGGCGATACCGGCAGCGGTCCGGGAAGGGATCCGCGCGCCCTTCGTCACCATGTCCGGCACGCGGCTCGCCGCCCTGTTCGACCGGCTGCGGCTGCTCGACCCGCAACTCGCCGCCACCGCGACCGCCGCCGGCATCATCGACGGCCTTCACCCGGCCGGCCGGGCCGACGGGGCCATGACGCCGGGTGAGAACCTCAGCGGACGCGAGGCCGAGGTGCTGCGCTACCTGCCGACCATGCTGACCGCGGGTGAGATCGCGATGGATCTCGGCGTGTCGGTCAACACGGTCCGGGCGCACATGCGCTCGATCTACCGCAAGCTGCGCGCCGACAGACGCAGCGAAGCCGTGGCACGCGCCCGCGAGACGGGCCTGCTCTGAGCGCCGGCGGACCGCTCAGGTCACCAGGCCGCGGCGGTAGGCGTACACCACGGCCTGCACCCGGTCGCGCAGGTTCAGTTTGGTGAGGATCCGGGACACGTACGTCTTGACCGTCTCCTGGCTGATCACCAGGGCCGCGGCGATCTCGCTGTTGGACAGGCCCTCCGCCATGAGCCGCAGCACCTCCCGCTCGCGCGGGGTCAGCGCGCCGCCGTCCGGGTCGCCCTCGGCCGGGCGGATGCGGGCCGCGTACCTGCCCACCAGCTGCCGGGTCACCTCCGGGGCCAGCAGCGCGGCGCCGGCCGCGACGGTGCGGATGCCGTGGAGCAGCTGCGCCGGCGGGGCGTCCTTGAGCAGGAAACCGCTGGCGCCGGCGCGCAGCGCCTCATAGACGTACTCATCGAGGTTGAACGTCGTCACCACGAGGACCTTCACCGGCTCGGGAACCCCGGCCCCGGCCAGCAGGCGGGTCGCCTCGATGCCGTCGAGCACCGGCATCCGCACGTCCATCACCACCACGTCCGGCTTGAGGCGGGCGGCCAGACCGACCGCCGCGCGCCCGTCGCCGCACTCACCGACGATCTCCATGTCCGGCTGGGCGTCGATGATCGTCGCGAAGCCGGCGCGGATCAGCTCCTGGTCGTCGCAGACCAGCACCCGGATCGGCGCGGTCACGACGGGTTCCCGGCGGGGATCCGGGCGCGGACGAGGAAGCCGCCGCCGTCCCGCGCGCCCGCGCTGAAGTCGCCGCCCAGGACCGTGACCCGCTCGCGGAGCCCGGCGAGGCCGCGCCCGCCGCCACCCGGGGAGAAGCTGCCTGAACCGGAGCCGTCGGTGCTGACCTCCACGATCGTCTCCCCTTCCCCGTGGTGCACGTGAACCGTGGTCGCGCTGCCGTGCGCGTACTTCAGCGCGTTCGTCAGCGCCTCCTGCACCACCCGGTACGCCGCCACCTCGGCGCTGCCGGTCGCCGCCACCGGGGTGCCCCGGCGGACGAACTCGACCGGCTGCCCGGCCTGCCGGGTCTGGTCGACGAGCGCGTCCAGGTCACCGGCCGGGGGCGTCCGCGGGTCGCCGGCGCCGTGATCGGGGTTGAGCAGGTCGAGCAGCTGCCGCAGATCGCCGACGGCCCGGCGGCCGGTGCCGGTGATCGCGGTCAGGGCCTGCTCCAGCTTCTCCGGGGCGCCGGTCAGATAACGCGCCGCCTCGGCCTGCACGACCATCGCCGTCACGTGGTGGGTGACGACGTCGTGCAGCTCCCGGGCGATGCGCGCGCGTTCCGCCGTACGCGTGGCCTCCTCGACCTGCCGGCGGCGTGCCGCCTCGGCGGCCCGGCTCTGGCGCAGCCACGCCCCGATGCCCCACGCGGACGCCAGCAGCAGATAGAAGGTGACGAACCCGACGACGCCCTCCGCCGAGCCGAGCCGGTCGAGGGCGACCGCCAGGGACACGTACGCCACCGACGCGGCACCCGCGACGACCCAGCGGCGCCGTTCCAGGTGGGCGCCGGCGCTGACGAGCGCGATGGCCAGCGCCGTGCCCGCGACGGTGTGGTAGCCGCGGAGCTGATCGGCCGCGAAGCCGAGCGACACCAGCGCGAGGCAGAGCGCCGGCCGGCGGCGGCGGACCGCCAGCGGCAGGCACTCCAGGGCGATCACCCCGGCGGTCAGCGCGTCGTGCGGGCGGGTCGGGAGGTCGCCGACCTGCGTACCGTGCCGCTCCAGCGCCGGGATCGCCGCCGCGACGGCGAAGCCGAGGGCGAGCGGGAGATCCCGGACCACGGTCGGCAACTGCCGCCACCGGATCTCTTTCACCGGGCGACTGTAGCGGTCGCCGGGGCCTGCGCCGGGCGGCGGCGCGGGACGAGGTGCCCCCGGCGCTTGGCCAGCCACAGGAACACCACGGTCAGCACCGCGCCGGCCAGTACCGCGTACAGGCTGCCCTCCGGCCCGAAGGCGCCGCCGCTGAGCGCGACCGGCCCCGACGTCGAGGCCTCGAGCAGGCCTGTCGACTCGCCGTTGCCCGAGACCGCGACGCTGAAGACGCCGCCCGCCGCGAAGTTCCAGGCGAAGTGCAGGCCGATCGGGACCCACAGGTTGCGGGTGGCGGCGTAGCAGGCGGCCAGCATGAACCCGGCCTCGATCGCGATGGCGGTCGCGCCCCACAGGGTGGCGTCCGGGTTCACCAGGTGCATCGCGCCGAACACCACGCCGGTCAGGGCGAGGGCGATCCAGGTCCCGGTGCGCTCCTCGATGATCCGGAACAGCACGCCCCGGAACAGCAGTTCCTCGCTGACGGCGGCGGCCGCCATGAACCCGAGCAGCCCGAGCGCTCCGGCCGGCGAGCCCCAGCCCTCGACGTGGTAGCCACCGAGGAACGCGATGTTGGCGATGACGGCCGCGAACATGGCGAAGCCGATGAGCATGCCGCGGCCCAGCTTTCCGGCCCAGCCGTCCCGGCCGAGCTCGGCCGGCTCGCGGTGCTCGGTACGCCGCACGACCCACCGGTAGACGACCACGCCCAGCACCGCCGTCACCGCGCCGATCACCAGGGTGAGCAGGGCATTGCCGTCGGCCGCGGCGACGCCCTGCCCGCCGATCAGGGCGACGGCGGCGACGGCGAGCAGCTGTTTGACGAATCGCATGAGGACTCCTTCGCAGGCCGCGACCGGAGCGCCGCGGACAAGGAGAAACCTATGGATTTCCGCGGCCCCGGTCGTCACCGTGCGGTGGACATTCACGGGTAGCTCGCTCGGGGGATCCCCGCCATCGGATGAAAATTCTTCTCGGCTTGAATTCGTTGCGTCGTAATAGTTTTTGCCTTCTCATTGACGGAGGTCGACGTCAAGGAGCCCACTCGTGACCGGATCCCCCCTCCCCCGCATCCTCATGACCACCGTGACCGCGGCACTGACGGCCGTCGGAATCCTCACCGCCCCCTCGGCGAGCGCCGCGGTGGCCTGCGGCGTCGCCTTCGACGACTTCGCCTACGGCTCGAGCGCCGACCCGGCGCTCGGCCGGCACGGCTGGCACGTGCGTACGAATCAGGGCGGTCCCGGTGTCCCGGGAGCGAACTGGTCCGCCGGCAACGTCTCGTTCCCCACCGTGGACGGCCAGAAGGTGGCCCGCCTGCAGTCCTCCACCGACGGCACCCCGGCCGGCACCAGCCACGCCGAGTTCTCGCTGTCCGACCGGCGGTTCTTCGAGGGCACCTACCTGGCCCGGATCAAGTTCTCCGACACCCCCGCCGCCGGCCCCGACGGCGACATCGTGAACCAGACCTTCTACACGATCAGCCCGCTGCGGTACGCGTTCGACCCGATCTACAGCGAGCTCGACTTCTCCGAGTACCTGCCGAACGGCGGGTGGGGTGAGAGCGGCCCGACGAACTTCCAGACCAGCTGGTACACCTACCAGGCCGACCCGTGGGTGCAGGACCGCCAGTACAGCAAGCAGAACGCCAGCATCGCCGGGTGGCGCGACGTCATGGCCACGGTGGCGAACGGCGAGATCAGGTACTACGTCGACGGCCGGCTCGTCGGCACCCACGGCGGCAAGTTCTATCCCCGGCAGAACATGTCGATCGACTTCAACCAGTGGTTCATCGACCTGACCGGCCACTCCGGCGGCACCAGCGTCTGGCAGCAGCACATCGACTACGTGTTCCACGCCAAGAAGCAGGTGCTCACGCCGGCGCAGGCCACCGCGCAGGCGAACGCCTACCGGGCGAGCGGCATCACCCACACCGACACCGTGACCGGCGACAACACCTGCACGCCGGGCGGCTCCCCGCCCACCGGCGACCGGATCGCCAGCAACTGGAACGACAAGTGCATCGACGTGTCCAACGGCAACTTCAACCCGGGACAGCGGCTGCAGGTCTGGGACTGCGCCGACACGGTCAACCAGCGGTTCGCGTTCACCGGCGGCACGCTGCGCGCGCAGAACGACACCTGCGTGGACGTCGCCGGGGCCGGCACCGCCGACGGCACACCCATCCAGCTGGCCACCTGCAACGGCCACGCGGCGCAGCAGTTCGTCCTGACCGCGGCCGGCGACCTGGTCAACCCGATGTCGGACAAGTGCGTGGACATCGCGGCCTGGAACCCGGCCAACGGCGCGCCCCTGCACCTGTGGACCTGCGTGGGCGGCGCCAACCAGAAGTGGCGCCGCATCTGAGGGTTACCGGGGCGCCACCCTCGGCATGATCCGCGTCTCGCCGGTCGCGGCCATCGAATGCATCGCGCCGCCGGCGAGCGGGAGGAGCCGGGCCAGGCCCGGTTGCCCGTTGCGTCGGGCCAGCTCCGGGCCGAGCCGCCTCATCAGCAGGGTGATCGCCGGCAGGGGGCGGAGGTAGAGGGTGATCTCGCTGATCAGCCCGGTGTCGTCGAGCCGCAGCCGCTGGGCTTCGTAGAGGCGGGTCGTACCGATCCTGGCCTCGTAGAACAGCGCCACGGTACGGCCCGCGGCGACCTCGTCGGTGTAGGTGATGTCATCGATCAGGGTCAGGGCCACCTCGAGCAGGTCGCGAACCTGCCGGTGCCCGCGGAACGTGAACCGTTCGGTGATCGGCGAGATGAGCGTGACATCGGGGCTGAGGGCCGCGACCGCGGCGGCGGCGTCACCGGCCTCCCCCGCGGTCCGCCATGCGGTCACCGCGTCGTTCGGCTGCTCCATGAAGGACTCCGTTGCTCGTTGTCACGACGATCGCCAGGCACTTCGAGACAAAGACTACAAACGCGTACGGCCACCGGCGCCTCGCGCCGGTGGCGTTGTCATCACATATGCCGCTGGCACCGCTCAGCTGGTGCGTCTCATGCGCGGCGGGCGAGCAGGGCGAAGGAGTTCGGCAGGCGGCCTTCCCAGGCCGCCGCGGACACTCCACCCATCCGCCAGAACGGTTCGGCGTACTCCCTCTGCAAGCCGGCCGCTGCGACCGTTCCCACGACAGAACACTCGTCAATCCTGCCGCGGAGGAGGGCACTCAGGGTGTGCGGGCCGTCCGGTTCTGACGGCCATAGGTGGCCCCACCATGACGGCCTCCTCTAGCTTCACCAGGACTGAGGCGGCGGCAGAGGGGGACGGGCTGACTTTCCCCACCCCATGGTCAGAAGCTCAAGCGCGACATCACCTCGGGTAGTCGGTGGACGCCGCGTGCCACCGGGGTACGTGCGCGCTTCTGCCGAAGTGAGCGCGTCCGATTTGCGAGTTGGGTGCATGGTGCTATGGCAGTGACCCGAGCGCGCAAAGTGACTGGAGAACCTCCGCAGATACTCCTTGCCGAACGTCAGCAACAGCGATGATTGACCGAGTATCGGCGCAAAATCGGAGGCAAGACAGTGGCTGGTGCAATACTGCAGGACTGGAACGATCTCAAAGGGGCAGCCATCTGGGGATCGCTCCTTATGGGCAATGGGGCAAGCATCAATATATGGTCGAAGTTTGGGTATAAGTCACTCTTCAAAAAGGCAGAGCCGAGTTTGAGTTCTGCCGCAAAAATCATATTCGACCGCCTGAATACTACCAACTTCGAACTTGCTCTTAAAGTAACTCATCACGCGACACTGGTCGACGAAGCGCTCACGCGTGACATATCCGAGTCGAGGAAGTTGCATGAAGAAATACGTCTAGCGCTCTTCGATGCCGTTCGGGCGCTACACATACCCCATGCGGACCTAGGGGAGGATCTACTTGCGAAGGTCGCACTGATACTCGGCAGGCACCAGTACGTCTACACCACCAACTATGACCTGATTCCCTACTGGGCCACCATGGCAACAGAGGAGACTAAATATCGGATAAAGGACATGTTTTGGTCGAAGCCGAGTTACGTCTTCGACAGGTCCGATTCTGGGGTGTACGGAAGCGCTACCATTGTCCACTACCTGCATGGCGGCATTCACTTATGGATTAACCCGACCGCTGGCCAGTGCGGCAAGTGGGTACTGGATGAAGGATCCCTTCTGGAAGAAGGTCATTTCAAAGCACACCCAGACCGCGTTCCACTGTTGATCTCGGAGGCCGACTCCAAGCAGAAGGCGTCCGCTATCGGGGAATCCGACTACCTTCGGTTTAGCTTCGAGCGACTAATGAACGACCACAATAACCTGGTGGTTTTCGGCTCCAGCCTGTCAGAAGTCGATGACCATATTATAAAGGCGATCAAACTCGGTCCTCGTCGTCATGTTGCAATAAGTATGAGGCGGGACGATGCAACCGAGGCGGAGCAAGCGCGACTCCGTGAAAGACTTGCCCCGCACAGCGCCTACTTTTTTGACTCAAGCAGCCACCCTCTCGGTTCCAGTGCCCTCAACAAGGGTTGAGGTGAAAGACATACTGTCATGCCGCCGACAGCGCACTGGACAGAGGCTGCACTACAGTCGCGGCGGGTCTCCCGATGCGAAGTTAACATCAGGTTGCTGGGTGTGGTGTGATCGCCGACGTGACAGCGTGGAATGCGGCAGCTTATGGAGTCATCGGGCGTGTGGCGGGAGCGGCAGAGGTCCCGACCGAGGTGCTTGCACTGCAAGATCGGGTAGGTAGATCTCTGCCGGCGGCGGTCGAGGAGTGGTACCGGCTCGATAGCGACCAGCGGCTCGCTGCGGTGAGCTGCAACCGCATCACGCAGACTCAGAACCTTACAGATCAGACCGTTGGCCGCTTCCTTGCGTCCGGCTACCTATTGCTGGAGACCGATAGCCAGGAGTGCTGCCGATGGGTCGTCGCGGCTTGCAGCGAGGAAGCTGACCCGCCCGTCTATCTCATCGATCCGGAGGACGACGCCTGCTCCTCGCGAAGTCGCTACGCCGACACTTTCTCTGACTACGCCTTCACCGCAGCCTGGGACGCAGTGCTGTGGAGCGGCGAACTGTTCACCGAGTTCGACCACCCGCTGCCGCCCGACCCGCTGTCCACCCTCGGGATCCGCTTAACGGCACTTCCGCCTACATACGGGTGGGCGATGAACCAGGGTTGCGAGAGGGTGTACCGCTTCGACGGAGGCGCAAAGGTGTCCGTGGCTGTCGCCGAAGGAGTAGCGCTGTGGAGCGCGATAGCCGCTCCCTCCAGCGCCACGCGAGAAGCCCTTGCCGAAATTGTCGGCGCGACGGTGTGAGCGGTCGGTTGCCAATGCGAAAGGCACCGGGTGGTCGGCATCCAACTTTCTACCGTCGCGCCTGCTATGCATACTCAACTGCCGCATCATGGGAGTGGATCTTCCCGAATTTGGCCGCCCTATCGGGGTTAAGTGTGCCGCCATCGGTCGAGTACGACCAAACAGCTCAAGACCATGAAGGCGCCACCAAGACAAAGCGTCACGAAGGGCAACTGCAAGAGTCGGCTGCATCCGTAACCGAGCATCACGCCCACCAGGCACAACGCCACGACCACTGCCCAGCCCACATGATCGAGCTATACGCTTCGAAACAACCGGGCATCACCACGACCCACTCGCCAGCGCGACAACGGGCGGTGCTCGGCGAATCGCCGTTGCATACAGTACACCCCCCGAACATCGTCAAGCGCTCGGCCATCCTCACATCACCAGCGGGAAACCGCCAGCACGGTCCGATGCACTTACGTGATTCTTTCGCTGCCGTAGTACGCAGTGGGTTAATCCGCGTATATCGCAGACGTGCTCCGCCGATGGCAATATGGTTTCCGAAAGGCCCGACTATCCTAATGCAAATCTCACGAAATGCTGTTCGGGCCAGAACTTTCGGGACCCATTTCCGGCGCGCGTGTCAGCAACGCCTCCCCCGAGCCCGTGGCAGGATTCAGTTCAGTGCCAGTTTTCGAAGCATAGTCAGCTTTAGGCTCCAGCAGCGCGTGAAGAAGAGTGCCAACGCCGAGAGCCCCGAAAAAGCCATCTTGCGCCGATGTAAAGATCCCCAGAGCAGCTCCGGTTGCGGCACTCGCAGCCAAGATCAGTAATGCGCGCCAGTTCATTTCCATCCTTCCGTCGTAGCTCTCCGAAGAAGGTTGGATGCCGGCGCAGCACTGCCTGACCACTTATCACGACTTGAGCAGCGCGTGTTCTGCCTGGTCAGGACCGCATCGAGTGCTCTGAACTGTCAGATTTAGATGTAACGCGTACCCTGTGGCAGTGCCCCTCGCCGAGCGTCGATGCAAGGCTTGCCGAGCCCAGCTCCTAGACCAGGGTCGGAAGGATAGACAATATTGCTCCCGAAATTGCCGCCAACGTATGTATTACAGAAGGCGAAAGGTCGCCGGGCGTGGGCTGGATTTCTACGTCGGTATACGCCAGTTGTACACGCTGACTCATATGATGGCTCAGCGACTAGAGGAGCCGATCCTGCCAGCACATCTGGCGCTTGAAATAAGGCGGGAGTTTCGGCAGCCATTTCGAGTAGAGTGGCTACCTAAGTTGTGCGCCCGATTTGGCTGCGGCTATCCAGTCAGTCCGAATGCTCGCAGTGATCGCGCCTTCTGCTCAAACGCATGCAGGCAACGCACATACCGTCGAGCATGCCGGATTCTTCGGCGTAATGAGACAACCTGATTCGCCTTTGGAACGTCCTCACATGCCGCTGTCCGTGCCTGCTTGGTGGTCTTGGACGTTTCGCCACCGAAAACGGTGATGGAACGTCCAAGATCGCAGGGGCGCCCTTATGCACCGGGCGCTGCATCCTCATCTGGCCGTTATCCGCGTGCTGTCTACCCATGCCGCAGTGACACTCGGTAATCGGTGAGCGAACCAGGAAGAATGCCGGCCGGTCATCACTTCGCCTATGCAGCCGACATGGCCGGCCCACCGGGGGACGGCCATCATCGCTGTTCTTCTGATCAGGCGGTCGCGAGCGGAGCCGGCTCGGCGGCGCCCGGTGCGGGCGTCACGGCCCGGCGGGAGCGGTGGTGGCCGAGCAGGCTCAGCACGGCGCCGAGGACCAGCCACGCCAGCAGGACGATGACGGAGTGGGCGATGCCGTGGCCGTCGAAGAAGGCGGTCGAGCGCAGCAGCTGACCACCGGCGCCCGGCGGCATGAGCTGGCCGAGCGTGCCGGTCCAGCCGGGCAGCATCTCCGGTGAGCTGGTGTTGCCCGACAGCGGGTTGCCGATCAGCATCATGGTGGCCGCGCCGATGCCGAAGCCGGCGACGCCGAGCAGCGACTCCAGGCCGAGGATGGTCAGCGAGGTGGCGGCCACGGTCAGGGCGATGGCGCCGGCGTTGGCGAAGAAATTGCCCTCGAGCGAGCCGAGCCACGGCTGCAGGATCAGGGTCATCACGAGGCCGCCGGTGACCGAGAAGGCGAACGCACCAGTGATGCGGCGTACCCGGCCCTTCACCAGGTTGGTGAGCAGAATGGCGGCGATCATGCCGCCCATGACCAGCGGCAGCGCGGCGGCGGCCAGGCCGGTGCCGCGCGGGTCGTCGGCGGGCAGGGCGACGACGTCGCGGACGGCGACCGCCGGCGCGGTACCGGTGGCCTGCGCCTGGCTGAGCGCGGTGCCGACACCCTGCAGGGTCTGAGCGATCGAGGCGCTGGCGGCGCTTGCGGTGAGGACCTGCGGCGTGCCGGCGCTGAGGTCGATCGCGCCGTCGACCTCGCGGTCGCGGATCAGCTTCTCGGCCTCGGCGGTGGTGGCGACCAGGGTGACGTCGAAGGCGTCCGGCATGCGCTGGTCGAGGGCGGCGACGACCTGGCCGGTCGCGGCGGCCGGGCCGGCCACGGCGATGGGTACGTCGTGAACCGACGACCGGACGGCCGGCCAGGCGAAGGCGGTCAGCAGCACCCCGATGATCACGGTGAGCAGGGCGACCGCGCGCGCCACCACCGGCCACGGGGACGGGGTGGACGCAGCGGTGGTGGCGGTTTCGGCCATGACGAGACTCCGGAAGAGAACGACTGTTCGCTTTTCATGTTGGCAGGTACCGTAGGCGCTAACAAGAACGAGCGTTCGTCTTTAAGGTTCGTCACATGCCGCGGGTTTCTGAGCAGTACCGCGCCCACCGCCGCGCCGAGATCGTCGCCGCGTCGGCACGGCTCTTCGCGAGCAACGGCTTCCACGCCACGTCGATGGCCGACATCATCGGCGAGTCGGGCCTGTCCGCCGGCGCGGTGTACCGGTACTTCGCCAGCAAGGAGGACCTGATCGTCGCGGTCGCGGAGACCGCGCTGGGCGCCGCCGACGAAGTGTTCGGCGACCTGCTCGCCGACGGCGCGACGCCATCGCCGCAGCAGGCGCTGACGACCGTGGTGACCGCCATCGCCGACCGGGTCCTCGACAACCCGGAGATGGGCGTCGACGTCAGCCGCATCATGGTCCAGGTGTGGGCCGAGGCGCTGCGCAGCGACCGGCTCGCGGCTCGGGTCGACGAGGTCTACCAGCGCCTGCGCGACTACTTCGCCGAGATCGCCCGCCGCGGGCAGCAGGCCGGCAACCTCCCCGCCGGCGCGCACCCCGAGCAGGTCGGCGCCACCATGCTCAGCCTCGTGCAGGGATACGTGCTGCAGCGCCTGCTGGTCAGCGGCACCGACACCGACGGCTACCTCGCCGGGCTCACCGCCCTGCTGCCGGCCGAGCCGGCCGGCCGGCGCCAGGCGCCGGCGTAGGAGCCGGCCGCAGGGGATCCTGGGCTGATCGCCAAGCCGCCGCCGGCGGCCATTGGCGCCGGTGGATCACACTGCGGGTGTGCGAGTGATCACGCGGGCGGGCAATGGCGAATGGGTGGCGTGGCGGGTCGGCCGCCGCCGGCTGGCCTGGCAACCGCAATATGGCGACCGGGGCGGCGGCGGCCTCGATCTCAGCGGGCTCCAGGGCGAGATCGGCGGGGTCATCGCGCTGGCGATCATGGGACTCCTGCTGCTGTGGTGGGTGATGAACTGGCTCCTCGTGCTCCTGGCGACCGCCGTGGTGTGGCCGTGGCGGGCGATCACCGGGCGCTGGCAGGTGGTCGCCTACGTGACCGACACCGGTGGCCGGGAGCTCGAGAGCCGATGGGTGCGGGGGCGGTCGGCCGCCGACGAACTGGCCCGGCAGTGGGCGACCGAAATCGAACAGCACGGGCGACCCATCACCGGGAGGGTGGATGAGGTGCCCCCGTCGACTCGGTTCCGGAACCGGGGGTTTGTTTGATCCATTGACAATCGTTTCGCATCGATGTCAGGTTGGTGATCGATAGGTTTCGTTCGCGACCGACGGGGAGCGACAGTGCGCGATCATGTTCGACGGAGGGTCGCCGCCGCGGCCTCCCTCGCCCTGGTGACCGGCAGCCTCGCGCTGACTCCGGCCTCACCGGCACAAGCCCATGCCGCCGGCAAGGTCCGGCAATCACAGACGGTCATCTCCGGTGACGCCCGATTCCAGATCCTCTCGCCCACGCTGATCAGGACCGAGTACTCCCCCGGCGGCCGCTTCGCCGACCGGGACACGCACAACGTGATCGGCCGCGACGACTTCCGGCCCACCCGCTTCACGAAGCGGATCTCCAAGGGCTGGCTGACCATCGACACGGGCGCTGCCACCGTGCGCTACCGGGTCGGTTCCGGGCCGTTCGGCAAGGACAATCTGAGCGTACGTCTGACGACGGGCCGACAGTCGGTGACAGCCTCACCGTGGGCCGGTCAGGGCACGCCCGAGTGCCCGGCCGGCGCGCTGTGCGAGGCCGAGGACCTGCATCTCGCCGGGCTGAGCGTCGCCACGAACCACGGCGGCTTCACCGGGCAGGGCTTCGTCGCGGGCTTCGAGGGCACCGGCTCCGCCCTCACCCTCGCCGCCGCCCCGGCCGCCGCGGGCACCGGGCAGCTGACCGTCCGCTACGCCAACAGCACCGGCGGGGACGGCCAGAACGTCGCCCGCACGCTGACCGTCACGGTCGACGGCGCCGCGGCCGGCACGCTCACCCTGCCGCCGACCGCGAACTGGGACACCTGGCAGCTCGCCTCGGTGCCGCTGCAGCTCGCGGCCGGCCGCCACGAGATCGCGCTGGTCCGCACCGCGGCCGACTCCGGCAACGTGAACGTCGACAGCCTCGCGCTGCTCGCGCCGGGCGCGGCGTATCCGGCGCCGGTGCCGGCGAGCCCGCAGCCGTGCGCGTTCGGCACGCTCTGCGAGGCCGATACCGGCGCGCTCAGCGGCGGGGCGAAGACCGCCGACGACCACAACGGCTATTCCGGTGACGGCTTCCTGGCCGGCCTCGAGCGCACCGGCGCCGGGGTGGCGCTGACCGTCACCGGGGTGCCGGCCGACGGCGACTACCGGGTTCAGCTGCGCTACGCCAACGGGCAGGCCGGCAGCCGGCCGGTGCAGAGCCGCACCGTGTCGGTGACGGCGAACGGCGGCCCCCCGGTCACGGCGACCCTGGCGCCGACGAGTGGCTGGGACTTCTGGCGTACCCAAGAAGTCCCTGTCTCTTTGCGGGCCGGAACGAACACGGTGGCGCTCGGCTGCCCGGACGACACCGGCTGCCACGTCAACGTGGACACCATCGCGGTCACCGCCCGCACCGCCCCGCTGCTGGCGCCGCACGCGCCGCTCGGCGGATACCGGCGCGGCCTGGACGGCGTCGACGGTGGCGCCCGCACCTACGCCGGCCTGCTCTTCTCCGACGGCTGGTCGCTGCTCGACGACTCGGCGGCGCACACCGCGGCCGGTCACCAGGACGGCTACGTCTTCGCGTACGGCCAGGACTACCGCCGCGCGCTGCGGGAGCTGTCCACGCTGACCGGTCCCACCAAGCTGCTGCCGAAGTGGGCGTACGGCGTCTGGTACTCCGAGTACTACGACCGGACCGCCGCCGAGTTCCAGGACATCGTGAACCGGTTCCGCAGCGAGGGCGTGCCACTGGACGTGCTCGTGGTCGACACCGACTTCAAGGCGCCGGACAAGTGGAACGGCTGGTCGATCGACGAGACCCGGTTCCCGGACTGGAACGCGTTCGCCGCGCGGTTGCGCAAGCAGGGCGTCCGCACCGGCCTCAACATCCACCCGAGCATCCTCGGCTCCGACCCGCTGTTCCCGCGGGCGCAGGAGATCGCCAAGGGCAAGCTGCAGCGCACCGGCTGCAACGGCGGACCCGACTGCTACGTGTTCGACTTCGGTGACGCCGACCACCTGAAGGCGTACTTCTGGCTGCACGAGCAGATGGACGCCGACGTCGACTTCTGGTGGCTGGACTGGTGCTGCGACGCGTCCCGCTCGTCGCGGACCGACATCACCGCCGACACGCTGATCAACCAGGAGTACGCGAGGCGCACCGGTTTCGCGTTCTCCCGGGCGTACGGGTCGCTGCAGGCCGGCGGCTACGGCAACCCGGGTCCGGTGCCGACCGGGCCGTGGGCCGACAAGCGCACGACGCTGCACTTCACCGGCGACACCATCTCGAACTGGGAGACGCTGCGGTTCACCGTCGGCTACACCCCGGCGGAGTCGGCGGCCACCGGCCTGGCCGCGGTCAGCCACGACATCGGCGGGCACACCGGCGGTCTCCAGGAGCCGGGCAGCGAGCCGGGCAGCACGAAACTGCCCGACGACCTGTACGCCCGGTGGGTGCAGGCCGGCACCTTCCAGCCGATCGACCGGCTGCACTCCAACCACAGCGACCGGCTGCCCTGGCAGTACGGCGAGGCCGCCGAGGCGTCGGCGAAGAAGTTCCTGAACCTGCGCAGGAAACTCCAGCCCTACACGTACGCGGCGGCGGCCGAGGCCACCCGCACCGGCACCCCGATCACCCGGGCCATGTACCTCGCCTACCCGCAGGAGCAGGAGGCGTACGCCACGGCCGGCAGCCAGTACCTGTACGGCCCGGATCTGCTGGTGGCGCCGGTGACCACGCCGGGCAGCACCGCCTCGACCACGGTGTGGTTCCCGCCGGGCAGCACCTGGACCGACTACTTCACCGGCCGGAAGTACCGGGGCGGCACCACAGCCACCATCACGACGACGCTGGACACCATGCCGGTGTTCGTCCGCTCGGGCGCCAAGCGGCCGGGCTGATCGCCGGTGATCATGCGGTCACCCTCGCCGCGCGCGGGGGTGACCGGCTTCGCCTACCCTGGAGGCAGTGAACCTGAGCCGGACCGGTGGTGTCGCCGGCCGGTCCGGGAATCCCGCTCTAAAGGAATGCAACGCATGATCAGTGTGCAGGACTTCGCCCGACGACTCAGTGACCTCGGGCCCGTGGCGGTGAGCAGCCACGACATCGAGGATCTGGCCGACGAGGCGGGGGTGCGCATCGATCCGGGCCGTGGGCTCGACGCCGGCCAGGCCCAGCGGCTGCTGGACCTGCTGTCACCGCCGGTGGCCGTCACCGCGGCGGCGATCGTCGGGCCGGTCTGGCCGCCGCCGCAGACGGAGGCGGCGCGCCCCGCCGTGGCCCCGGTGGTGTTCTCCAGTCCCGGGGCGGTCGACGCGTCCGGCGACCAGCCGGGCCGGCCCAGCCAGCCGCGCCGGTCCGGGCGGCCCCCTGCCGACCGGCGGCGCGGCCGGCGCCCGAGGTGAGCGCCGTGCGCGAGGGGTGAGAGCGTGTACGAGGAGTGGGCGTCCCCGCTGCCCCACGTCGTGGCGTGGCGCAGCGTCACACCACCCGGCGCCGGCCCGAAACGCATCCTGCCGGACGGCTGCCTGGACCTGATCTGGCAGGACGGCACGGTCTTCGTCGCCGGGCCGGACACGACCGCCCAGGTCGGGCTCACCGCACCCGGCACCCGGCATGCCGCGCTGCGGTTCGGCGCCGGAACCGGGCCCGGCGTGCTGGGCGTGCCGGCCTGCGAGGTGGTCGACCGGAGGGTGCCGCTGGACGCGCTGTGGCCGGCCGCCGAGGTGCGGGCCGTCGCCGAGGCGGACGACCCCCTCGCCGCGCTGACCGCCGCCGCGCGCCGGCGCTGGCGGGACGCCGACCCGGCGATGGTCGCCCTGGCCGGTGCCGCACGGCGAGGGGTGCCGGTCGGCGTGGTCGCCGAGCGGTGCGGCCTCAGTGCCCGGCAGTTGCAGCGGCGCAGCAACAACGCCTTCGGGTACGGGCCCAAGACCCTGCACCGGATCATGCGGCTGCAGCGGGCCGTCATGCTGAGCCGGGCCGGCCGCCCGTTCGCGGCGGTGTCGGCCGAGGCCGGCTACGCCGACCAGGCCCATCTCACCCGCGAGATGCGGGCGCTGGCCGGCGTGCCGCCCACCGCCCTACTGCGTTGAGGCGGTCCACGCGAAGAGGTCCACGACGTTGCCGTCCGGATCGGCCACCTGGGCGTAGCGCTGACCCCACGGCGCATCCCAGGGCGCCTTCACCGACGGGTACCCGGCGGCGCACAGCTCGGCGTGGGTGCGGTCGACCTCGCCGGGGTCGGAGCAGAGGAACGCCCAGCCGCCGGAGGGCGGTCCCGGCCGGTAGCCGGGGTCGAAGGACCGCAACGCGTCGTGCGTGTCGAACATGAGCCGGATGCCGCCGGCGGCTGTCGCCTCGGCGTGCGGCTCGTTCTCGGCGCCGGCCGGGAACTCCAGGCCGAGCCGGCGGTAGAAGGAAAGGGACGCTGTCATGTCGGCCACGGCGAGGCCGATCGCGTTGAAGGTAGGTGCCACGGATCCGACGGTACGAACTTCCCGCGGCGCCGTCTTGAACGAATCGGACGCCCGCGCCGGTCGGTGCCGGCGCGGGCGGACAGCGGCCTGCTACTTCGTGACGCCGGCGGCGGGGGTGTCACCGCGCAGATCGCCGAGCACGTCGGCGGGAACCGGCTTGCCGAGCATCTGGCAGGTGGTCACGGTGTCGGCGCCGAAGACGATGGCCTGGTAGTACCTCTGCACACCGGGGTTCTCGGTCAGGTCGGCGGGTTCGCCGGTGACGTCGGTGACCGCCGTACGCCTGCCGTCCCCGGTCGCCACGGCGGTGCTGTGGTGGCCCATCGTGTCGCCGCCGTGGCCCCACACCGTGCCGCAGGGCGAATCGATCCGGAACATGCCGAGGCCGTAGCCGCCCCGGATCGGGAAGTCCGCCGGGAGCGGAACCGTGGTCTTCATCTGCTTCAGCTGCGCCTGGGAGAACAGCCTGCCCTGCAGCACCGCGGAGAAGAACCGGGACAGGTCGCCCGCAGTGGTGATCACCGCGCCGGCGGCGCCGCCCCAGCCGCCGATCGGCCAGTTCGAGGTGTCGGTGTACTGCGGGGTGCCGTTCGCGTACGTGATGGCGTAGCCGCGGGCGTAGCCGGGACCGGTGTTCGTCGCCCGCGGGTCGGCGAAGTAGGTGTGCTTCAGGCCGAGCGGCCGCGTGATGCGCTCCTCGACCAGGGCGGGCATGTCCTTGCCGGTCTGCTTGCGCAGGATCATCCCGAGCAGCGTGTAGTTGGTGTTCGAGTACTGCCAGCCCTGGCCCGGCGGGAAGTACGGCTCGTGCGCGAACGCGATGGCGAGCAGCTCCGCCTCGGTGTGCACGTGCTGCGGGTCCTTCTCCATGTCGGCGAAGAAGTCCGGGTCACCGGTGTAGCTGAACAGCCCGCTCGAGTGGTTGAGCAGCATCCGTACGCTGATCTTCTCGCCGTTGGGGACGACGCCCGGCAGATACTTTTCGACCGGCGCGTCCAGCGTGAGCCTGCCCCGGTCGACCTGCTGCAGGATGAGTACGGCGGTGAAGGTCTTGGTGTTGCTGCCGGCCTCGAACTGATCGCGGGCGGTCAGGGGCCGGCCGGTGTTCCGATCGGCGACCCCCGCGGCCAGGGTCTGGACGCGGCGCCCGTCGTCGATGCGGGCGAGATATCCGGGCGGACCCACGGCGAGGACGTGCCGGGCGACCTCACGCTGCAGACCGTCCTGCGGATCCCGGCCGGCGGCGACGGCCGCTGTCGCCCCGGTGCCGGTCAGCGCGACAGCCGTCGCGAGAACGAGCGCTGTCCCTCGTACGAAAGTGCGGTCTTCTGCCTTGTTGGTCATGATTCGATCCTGGCGAGGAACGCCGCCCGGATCACTCCGGCCACCGGGCCGATCGGCCGTTCGGTGCACCCGACCATCGGTGGTGGTGCCAGCCCTACCCTCGCGCGGCTTGCAGGCGTCCGCTGATCACGACCATCGCGTCGCGGAGCTCCGCCGGCTCGACGTCGCTCAGGTCGCTGTCGAAGGTGATGAGCAGCCCGGCGATGCCGGCCCAGGACCAGCCGCCGACGGTGAGCCTGCTGCGATCCTCGCCGGCGGGCTCGACGACCGAGCCGCCCGGCGCCCAGCGGGCGACGACCGGGGCGGGCAGGTCGAGGACGGCCGACCCGACGCACTGCCACCGTCCGGGGGTGTCGCCGCGGTCCGGATTCTGCACGACCAGGCGGGTCAGGTCGTCGCGGGTGAGGGGCTGCGGGGTGAAGACCGCGCCGCCGCCGGGCGTGTGCGGACGGATCCGGTCGACCCGGTACGTGTGCCAGCCCCGCTCGCGGAGGTCACGCGCGATCAGGTACCAGCGCCCGGCCCAGACGACCAGGTGGTGCGGCTCGACGTCCCGGGGCGGTCCGGCGTCGGGCACGGCGCCGTCGCTGTCGAGATAGTCGAAGCGCAGCACCCGCGTCGTACGGATGGCGGCGCCCACCGCCCGCAGCGTGCCCACGTCGACCGGCGCGGCCGAGAACTCCCAGTAGTTGCGCAGCGAGGTCACCTCGAACGCCTCGCTCGCCGCGCGCAGCCGGGCCGGCATGACCTGGCGCAGGGTGGTGAGCGCCCGGGCGACCGCGTCGTCGATCCCGGACACCGTCGCCGGGGCGGTCTGCAGGGCCAGCGCGATCGCGATCGCCTGGTCGTCGTCGAGGACGAGAGCCGGCAGCCGGCCCCCGGCGCCGAGCCGGTAGCCACCGCCGGCGCCCATCACGGCGTTGACCGGATAGCCCAGCTCGCGGAGGGTGTCGACGTCACGCCGCAGGGTCCGGGCGGACACGTCGAGGCGGGCGGCGAGCTCGGCTCCGCGCCACTCGACGCGCGCCTCGAGCAGGGACAGCAGGCGCAGGATCCGCGCGGAGGTGTCGGCCACGGAATTCACGATGGCAGAGATGGCGGTCAGCCGGTGACCGCCATGGTCGCCGGCCGGCGTACGGCGTGAACCTCAGGCGAGCTGCTTGCGCGGGGTCGGCACTGCTGCGGGTACGCGGATACGGCCGGCGAGAGGGGCGGGGACCGGCTGGTTGCGGGCGACGGCGGGACGTCCGGCCTGCAGCAGGGGGCGCAGGTCGGCGGCGACCAGGTGAGCGAACGCGGCCGGGCTGATCACGCGCAGGGAGGTGTTGAGGTGTTCGAGGACCACCCGCGCCAGGAATGCGTTGTCCGGCTGGTCCACGTACAGAATCGCGGTGATCCGGTCGAGGAAGGCGCGGCAGGAGGCCGGGGTCTCGGTGCGTGCGCGCGCGGCCAACCCGGCCCCGATCTCGGCGGGCAGGTGCGGGCCGAGCAGCTCCATCGCCCGGGGTGGCAGGACGTCGGCGAGCGCGCCGAGCACTCCGTTGACCGCCCGCAGGCTTTCGCGGCGGCCGTGGAGCCGTGCCCCGCGCTCTACACCGGCCAGAAGAGCATCGATATCCATTGCGGGGTCCTTCCAACCTGCCGGGGAGCTCTGAGGTGCCCCCGCGGCGATGGCCGAAACCCTGATGAGGCGGACGTCACGATCAGTGGATCGGCAGGACGCGGTCCGGTTCGCCGCCGGGCCCGTCCGGGTGGATCAGCAGCCGGTCGCCGTCGCGGACCGCCTCCGGCTGCGTCCACCGCTCCTCCGGTGTGGGCACCAGGATCAGCGTCGTTCCCCGGTCGGCGTCGTGGACGACCAGGGATCGGATCGTGGAGTACAGCGAGTCCCAGACGTAGGACTGGGCCGGATGGTCGTCCGGCCCCTCCGCGGCGATCACGAAGAATCGCTCGTCGAGCCACGACCCGTAGTCGTCCAGGGTCTGATCCCCGGCCACGGCGGCGCCGTCGATCCACAGATCGCGGTCCCAGTGCACCGCCCGGTGCCGGTCGCCCGGGCTGAACGCGACCCGCACCGGGTAGGAGCCGTCCCACCAGCCGTAGAAGGTGTCGCATCCGCCGGGAACCGGCCCTTCCCGGCCGGCGGCGCCGGCCGCCTCCGCCGACGGATCCCGTGAGCAGATCTGCGGCCCCTGACAGGATCGGTCCAGCCGCCGGGTGCACCCAAACCCGGCGGCGGCGCAGTCGCGCGGATCCACCCGGGACAGCAGCCGCACCAGCTGGTCGCGATAGACGTCCTCACCGAGCAGGTCGACGAGGGCGCCGGCCTCCTTCCAGCGGGTGAACAGATCCACCCCGTCCGGCGAGCGCCGCAACCACGACCGCCACGCGTCGTCGAGCCACCGCCACTTCGCGGCGGGAGCCGGCGGGTCGTTCTTCCCCCAGTTCTTCCCTCGGCGGGAGAACACCGTCAGGCCCGCCGGCGCCGGACCGCGAGAAGGATCAGACCGGCGGCGAGCAGTGCGGGACCGCCGATCAGCGCCACGTCGTCGAGCCGGCCGTCGAGGTCCTGGTTGGTGTAGTCCTCCTCGAGCACCAGCGTCCAGAGCAGGAAGCCGCTGACGGCGAGCAGCGCGGCGGCGAGACCGATCAGGGTCTTCTGCCGGGCCAGCCGGATCCCGGCGACGATGAGGGCCACGAGCACGGCGACCACCGCGAGATGCCAGTACTGGAACTCCATCGGTTGCCGCCCCCATGTCGATCGTGCCGTCGACAGGCACGCTAACAGTGGGACGCACGGGGAGGGGAAGTCAGCAGCTGGCCGCGGTGTCGCCGCTGTCCGTGGCGCAGGTGTCCGTGCCGATGCCGCCGTTCGCCGTGTCGCCGCCGGCGCCGTCCTGCACGTCGATCTGATCGTTGCCGGCGTCGCCGTACGCGGTGTCGGTGCCGGCGTGGTCGGTCAGGGTGTCGTGCCCGCCCTGGCCTTCCAGGTCGTCGTTGCCCGGCCCGCCGCCGATGGTGTCGTTGCCGCCGCCGCCGTTGATGGTGTCCGCGCCGTCGCCGCCGTCGATCGTGTCGGTTCCGCTGCCGCCGTCGACGGTGTCGTTGCCGCTGCCGGCGGTGATGTCGTCCGCCCCGCCGCCGCCGTCGATGCCGTCCGCGCCGTCGCCGCCGGTGAGGGCGTCGTTGCCGCCCCCGCCGTTGATGGTGTCCGCGCCGTCGCCGCCGTCGATCGTGTCGGCTCCGCTGCCACCGTCGACGGTGTCGTTGCCGCTGCCGGCGGTGATGATGTCATCCCCGCCGCCGCCGTTGATCGTGTCGTTGCCGCCGAGGCCGCAGATGACGTCGGCGGATCCGGTGCCGGTCAGGGTGTCGTTGCCGCTCGTGCCGGTGATGGTGCAGGCGTCGCCGGTGAGGTCGCGGACGAACACGTCGCGAGCGTCGTTGGTGTCCGCCGGCACCAGGTTGCTCGCGTCCGAGCCGAAGCCGGCGATCTGCCCGTTGCCGCTGATGAAGGCGGGGCCGGAGTCGCCGTTGCTCTCGGCGCCGCTCGCCGCGAGGCTGACGCGTACGGTGGTGCCCGCCTGGCGGTCACGCACGAAAACGTCGGTGAAGGCGTTGGTGTCGGAGGCGACCAGGTTGGCCGCCGACGACGGGAAGGCGACGTAGCGGCCGTCGTCGCTCAGCGACGGGCCGCTCGAGTCGGCGTCGCCCTGCGCGCCGCCGGTGGAGAGGCTGACGCGCTCGGTCGTGCCGGCCTGGCGGTCACGCACGAAGACGTCGGCGGCGCCGTTGGTGTCCGACGGCACGAGGTTCGTCGCCGTCGACGCGAAGCCGACGTAGCGGCCGTCGTCGCTCATCGAGGACCGGCTGCTGGTGAGGCTGTTCGACTGGGCGCCGCCGGTGGCGACGCTGACCCGTTCGGTCGTTCCGCTCGTCAGGGCCCGGACGAACACGTCGTGGCCGGCGTTGGTGTCGCCCGGCACGAGGTTGTCGGCGTCGGAGGTGAAGGACACGTGCTCGCCGCCGCCGCTGATGGCCGGCGCGTTGGAGCCCTGGTTCGCCTGCGTTCCGGTGGAGGAGACGCTGACCCGCGTGGTGGTGCCGGCCTGGCGGTCGCGGACGAAGATGTCGGCGTTGTCGTTGGTGTCCCCGGCCACCAGGTTGGAGGCGAGGGATACGAACGCCACGCGGCGTCCGTCGTCGGAGACGCTGGGCATGTACGACGATTCGTCGGCCTCAGCCCCGCCGGAGGTGAGGCTGACCCGTTCGGTGGTGCCGTTGTCGCGGTCCCGCACGAACACGTCGGCGGCGCCGTTGGTGTCGCCGGGCACCAGGTTGTCGGCGATCGACAGGAAGGCCACGAATCGCCCGTTGCCGCTGATCGACGCCATGCCCGAGATGTTGTTCGCCGGGACGCCGTCGTCCGAGACGCTGATCAGCTCGGTGAAGGGCTCCACGCGGTTGCGCACGAACACCTGCAGCAGGCCGCTGGTGGCCGGGCTGACCAGGTTCGTCGCGAAGGAGTCGAACACGATGTCGCGTCCGTTGTCGCTCGTGCTCTGGTCCGCCAGGTTGAGCCCGCTGTCGTCGTCGCCCTGTGTCCCGTCGTAGCGGACGCTGACCCGTTCGAGCTCCCCGGCCGCTGCCGCCGGTGAGGCGCCCGGGACCACGGCGCCGAGCGTCGCCACGAGGGTGACGGCGGAACCCGCGGCGAGTCTCCACCTGCGCATGACGACCACGTCCTTCCCGGCCGGGCGGCTGACGCGGACCAACGCTAGCGTCCCGGCGAGGCGACCGCCGGTCATTCGGCATTGCGCTCGCCGGCGTGGAAAAGGCGGACGAATCGGGTTCGGTCGAACGTGGCCGGTGCGGTCGCGATCGCACCTACGGTGAGACGGGCGAACAAGGGAGAAGCCCATGCGTACGAGGCTCGGCACGGCCTTCGCGGCCATCACGCTCGTCCTGCCGGCGACGGTCGCCCTGGACGCCTCTCCGGCGGCCGCCGCCGCGGGGACCGAACTGGTCAGCGTCGGCAGCGGCGGCGCGCCCGGTGACGCCGACAGCGGCCTCGACCTGCCCAACGGCGGCGCCAGCGACGACGGCCGTTTCATCCTGTTCGAATCGTTCGCGACGAACCTGGTCCCCGGGGACACCAACGGCGAGATGGACGTGTTCGTGCGTGACCGGCAGGCCGGCACGACCGAGCGGGTCAGCGTCGCGACCGGTGGCGGGCAGGGCGACGGCATGGCGCACATGTCGGCGATCAGCGGCGACGGCCGGTTCGTGGCGTTCTCCTCAGCGGCCGCCAACCTGGTGCCCGGCGACACCAACGGCGTCACCGACGTGTTCCTGCGCGACCGGCAGGCCGGCACCACCGAGCGGATCAGCCTGAGCAGCGGCGGGGAGCAGGCCGGCGCCGACTCCACGCATCCGTCGGTGTCCGACGACGGCAACCGGGTGGTGTTCCTCTCCGAGGCCACGGATCTGGTGGACGCCGACACCAACACGGCGCGGGACGTGTTCGTCCGGGACCGGCAGGCCGGCACCACGACGCGGGTCAGCGTCTCCTCCGAGGGGGCGCAGGCGAGCGATTACTCCGACCTTCCGCAGATCAGCGGCGACGGCGGCCACGTCTCGTTCCATTCCGCGGCGGGCGATCTCGTCCCGGGCGACACGAACGACGCCGCCGACGTGTTCGTGCACACCCTGCAGAGCGCCACAACCGTACGGGTCAGCGTCGCCACCGGCGGCGCCCAGGGATCCGGCTCGTCCTCGAGCCTCACCACGATGAGCGACGACGGCCGCTACGTCGGCTTCGACTCGCAGTCCCCCGATCTCGTCGCCGGGGACACCAACGGCGCCGCCGACGTCTTCGTCCACGACCGGCAGACCATGACGACCGAGCGCGTCAGCGTCGCGACCGGCGGCACGCAGGCCGACCTCGACTCGGGCGCGGCGTCGATCAGCGACGACGGCCGGCACGTCGCCTTCGTGTCGCCCGCCACGAACCTGGTCGCCGGGGACACCAACGACGCCGTCGACGTCTTCGTGCGGGATCGTCAGGCGGCGACGACCGAACGGGTGAGCGTCACCGACGGTGGCGGCCAGGCCGACGCCGGCTCCGATCCGGCGTTCCTCAGCGGCGGCGGCCGCGTCGTGGCGTTCAGTTCCTGGGCGTCCAATCTGGTGGCCGCGGACACCAACGGCCTGCGCGATGTGTTCGTGCGTGACGCCGACGTGGACGCCGGCGCCTGCACCATCACCGGGACGAACGGCGCCGACGTCCTCACCGGCACCGGCGCCGGCGACGTCATCTGCGGCCTCGGCGGCAACGACCTGATCAACGCTCGCGGCGGCGCCGACACGGTCGTCGGCGGCCCCGGCAACGACATCATCAACGGCGCCACCGGCGACGACGATCTCCGCGGCGGACCGGGCGTCGACGTGATCAACGGCGGTGACGGCGACGACGTCATCGACGGCGGGCCGGGCGTCGACGTCATCAACGGCGGTGGCGGCGACGACACGTGCACGGTGGATGAAGCGGACGTCGTCACCGGTTGCTGAGCCGGTGATCCAGCGGCGAGATGCCCGGGTCCGGCGCGGTGCCGGACCCGGGCGCGGTGCGACGGTCAGCGGTGGACGGCCGTCACGCCGGTGACCGCGGTCGGCGTGGGCGCCCCCTTCCGGGTGCCGTTGCCGAGCTGGCCGAGCAGGTTGCCGCCGTACCCGTGCACGTGCCCTTCGGTGGTGACCGCGAGACTGTGCAGCAGGCCGCCGGCGATCCAGCCGGCGCCGGTCAGACCGCTCGCCCGCACCGGCGTGGAGCAGAGCAGGCCGCAGTCGCGGTCGTCACCGAGCTGGCCGGAGACGTTGCTGCCCCAGCCCCACACCGTGCCGTCGCCCTTGACGGCCATCGCCGTGGTGCTGCCCGCGTCGATCGAGACGACACCGCTGATGGTCACCTTGAGCGGGGTCGTCTGACTGTGCGCGGCGTCCGGGTTGCCGATCTGCCCGTGGTCGCCGTCGCCCCAGGCCCAGACCGTGCCGTCGGACTTCAAGGCGTACGTGTTGTCGCCGTCCGCGGCGATCAGCACGACGTCGCTCAGGCCCGGCACCCGTGTGGGGGTCGCCGTGGAGCGCTGGTTGCCGAGGCCGAGCTGCCCGTCCAGGCCGTGGCCCCAGGTCCACACCGTGCCGTCGGCCTTGAGCGCGACCGAGTGACCGGCCAGCCCCGGAGTGCCGCCCGCGGCGACCTGCACCACGCCGGTCAGACCCGGTACGGCCGCCGGCCTGGTCGCGGAGAGGACGCCGGTGCGGCCGAGCTGCCCGGCGAGGTTCGAGCCCCACGCGGCCACGGTGCCGTCCGACTTGAGGGCGAGCACGTGGTCGTTGCCGGCCGCGATCTGCTTCGCCCCGGTCAGGCCGTCGACCTGGACCGGCCGCAGCCGCGGGAGCCGGCTGCCGTCGCCCAGCTGGCCGAGCAGGTTCTCACCCCAGGAGTGCACGACCCCGGACCTGGCCAGCGCGAAGGAGGACGTGTCACCGGAGGAGACCGCCAGAATCCCGGAAAGACCGGAGACGGGTACGGCGGTGGTCTCGCTGAAGATGCTGCCGGTGCCGAGCTGGCCGGCCAGGTTGTCGCCCCACGCCGACACGGTGTCGCCGTCGTCGACCGCCAGGCTGTGTCCCTTGCCGGCGGCGACCGGCGGCGCGTAGATGATGCGCACCTTCTGGTCGCAGGAGGCCGCGTTGCCGGAGTCGTCGGTCGCCGTCCACTTCACCGTGGTCTCGCCGAGGCGGAACAGGGTGGGCTTGTTGCTGGTCACGCTCGGGTTCGGGTCGGCCACGTCGCGCGCGCCCGCCGTGCCGATCGACGGGTTCAGGACGCGGTAGGTGGCGTCGTCCGGGCAGGTGATCGTCGGCGGCGTGCTGTCCGCGACGGTCACCCGCTGCGTGGCCGTGGTGCGGTTGCCGGCCGGGTCGCGGGCGACCCACGACACCGTCGTCACGCCGAGCGGCAGCAGCGCCGGAGCGTTGTTGGTCAGGGTGACCGTGTCGCCGTCGGCGTCGGTCGCGGTCACGCCGGGGATCGGGCCGGAGTACCCGCCGGTGGTGTTGGCCTCCAGGGTCACCGGCGCCGCGCTGATCGTCGGGATGGTGTCGCCCCCGCCGGTCTCGCCACCGCCCTGCCCGCCGGTGCCGGTGCCGTACCCGCCGCCCGGCAGCGGGATCTGCAGGCCGTCGCAGTAGCCGCGGTCGACGATCGCGACGTAGAACGCGTCGCCGTCGAGGATCCGGTCCCAGGCGTAGTAGAGGTTCAGCCGGTTGCCGGCCTCCTGGTTGTGGCCGCTGAGCACCGGTCGTACGGCGGCGGCCCGGGCCGGGCCGGGGTAGAGCGACGCGTAGTTCTCGTACGTCTTGAGGAACGGGAACTCGTCGCAGTCGTTGGTCAGGCCGTCGGTGCGCAGCGAGGTGTAGTTCGCGCCGTACCCCTGCCGGCACAGCGTCCGGACCCGGTCGCGCGAGGTGTTGTTCACGGTGCCCTGGCCCCAGTAGTCGCGCTGGTGGTAGTTGCGGTGCAGCGGGCCGTTGGAGCCGAACTCGTCGCCGGGCACGTACGTACCGATGGCTCCGGGGTAGGTCCTGGTGATGTCCTCGAAGGCGTCCTTGATGAAACAGGTCGACTCCGTCATGCCCTGCGACGGGTTGCAGCTCAGGGTGATGTGCGAGCGGGTCTGGGTGAACAGGCAGCCGCCCGAGCCGAGGCTGTTGCCGTAGGACGCGTTGTCACACCGCATGTCGTCCTTGGGCAGCGGGTTGTGCGAATCCGAGACCATCCCGCTCAGGTGCGTGCCGAGCAGGTCCGGGGCGAAGGCGTAGTAGCCCTTGTTGTCCTGCGGGTTCGTGTCGTCGGCCCACGGGGTGGTGGTCGTCGGGATGTAGAACAGCGTCTCCACGTCGGTCAGCCCGTACGGGACCTGGATGTACGGCACGCTCGGCTCACCGCAGGAGGAGCCGGAGTCCAGTGACACGCAGTTCGGCGACAGCCGGTACGCCAGCCCGGGCCCGATCGTGGCGTAGCGGGCGGCGTTGTGGACGTCGACGTCCCAGTCCGTCAGCTGCACCTCGATGTCGGCGTACCGCTGGCCGTTGTACCCGCGGATGACGTACGTGAGCAGGAACTCCACGTCGGCGATGGGTGCGCTGGTGCCCCGTTCGATGATCGGGAACGTCCAGTAGTCGGAGTAGCACGAGGAGAACTTGTTCTTGTGGTAGTACTTGTCGTCGTAGTCGAGGTCGTGCGCGATCCGGCACTCGTCCAGCGTGGCCCAGTCCTCGTCGCCGAGCGGCGGCGCGGCCGCCGTGAGTGACGCCCCCTCGACGCTGTAGTCCTCGGTCGCCTTCTTCGCGCGCTGGATCGCGTCGTCCGGGGTGTCGATCTGCTGCTTGGACTGCTGCTGGGGCTTGCCGGCGTTCTCGGCCACCCGGCGCCGGAGCTCGGGCAGGTTCTTGCGCGCTTCCTCGCGGGTGCTGAACGAGAAGCCCTGGGTGAGGTAGTCGGCGTCGGACGGGGCGGCGGCCGCCGGAGAGCCGGCGGTCGCGAGTGCGGTCGCCGCCAGGACGAGGGCGGATAGATAATGGCCTATCTTCATGCGGCGGAGCTTAGGCATCGACATTCTTCGGTGTCTGTCCGCTACGGTTTCGTCCATGACCGAGCCGCTGGAGGACCCCGAGGATGTCGCCGATGTGCTACACGGGACCGAGCTGGACGGCCTTGCCGTCGAGGAGGGCCTCGGCGACACGCTGGTGATCACGGGTCTCGACCCGGGCCGGCTGCTTCCCGCCTGGCAGGCCGCCCGGGCCGCGCTGGGCCGCACCGGCCGGTGGCCCGTCCTCACCCGGATCGACGAGCGGTGGCAGGACACCGACGCGGAACAGGCGGCGTCCGATCTGGACGCCGTCGATCCCTGGACGGTCTACCGCTGGACGGGGTTCAATTCGCGAATCCCGCCCGAAGAGGCGCATCTGTGGCTGCCCGACTTTCTCGACTTTCCCGACCCGCCTGCGGAGACGTCGCTGGCCGCCCTGGAGCGCGCGACGTGGGAGCGGCTGCTGGCCGACCCGGCCGCCCTCGATCGGGCGCAGCGCCGGGCGGACCACCTCGTCGGGACCGGCCGATGGTTCACCCCGCCCGGCGGCGCCCAGCTGGTGCTGCTGCCAACTCCGGTCCCGTGGCTGGCGCCGGCCTGGCTCGACTACCACGGCGCGACGGAGAAGGCGGCCGGCGCCGGCCCGGGCGACGACCCGGGCCGGCGGGCCCTGGCGGCGGCGATCCGCGAGTGGGAACGCGCGTGGGGCGCCGAGCTGGTGGCCTCCTGGGGCACCATGCTGCAGTTCGTCACCAGCCGCCGGCCGGCGCTGGGCGAACCGGCCTGGCAGCTGGCGTTGCAGCACCTGGCGGTCGGCGGCAGCCTGGAGTCGCCGCCCTGGGAACTGGCCCTGGCCCTGACCCGATCGGACGCCTGGTTCCTGCACGACCGTCCCTGAAGCGCCCTTGAAGCGCCCCTGAAGTGAGAGGCCGTCAGATGCCGAGCAGCCGGCGGGTCACCGCGGCCGCCGTGTCGATCGAGGCGAGGCTCCGGTGCACCTTGGCCATGACGCTGGCACCCAGCCAGAGCTGGTACAGGGCCTCGGCCGTCGCCCGGGCGTCGCCGGTGAACGGCGCGGATCCGTCGGCGGCGGCGCCGATGATCGCGCGTTCGAGGCGGTCGACGATCTGCGTGGTGCCGGCTTTCAGGGCCAGGCGCATCGGCTCGGACAGGTCCGCGACCTCGGCGCTGAGCTTGACCGCCAGGCACCTGCCCTCGCCGTCGCCGAAGCCCTGCGATTCCCGCCAGGACGCGAAGTAGGCCATGATCTTCGACGCGCCGTCCGTGCCGGTCGCGTCGAGGATCTCGTCCATCTCGGCGAGGTACTGCTCGAAGTACCGCGCGATCACCGCCTCGCCGAAGGCGTCCTTCGAGCTGAAGTAGTGGTAGAAGGACCCTTTGGGTACGCCGATACCGGACAGCACCTCGTTGATCCCGACGGCGGCGTACCCCTTGTGCGCGAAGGATCGCTCGGCGGCGAGCAGCAGTTCCGTACGGGTGTCGCGGGTGGCCTTCCGGGTCATGCCGCTTTCTCGCCGAGCACGGCCAGCAGCACGTCGGCGGCCTCGGCCGAGGAGGCGGGGTTCTGGCCCGTGATCAGGAGACCGTCGCGGACCACGTACGAGGACCAGTCGGCGCCCTTGGAGTAGTCGCCGCCGTTGGCCTTGAGCTCGTCCTCGACGAGGAACGGCACGACCTCGGTCAGGCCGACACCGTCCTCCTCGCTGTTGGTGAACCCGGTGACCCGGCGTCCCCGTACCAGCGGCGCGCCGTCCTCACCGATGACGTGCCGCAGCACACCCGGGGCGTGGCAGACCAGCGCGACCGGCTTGCCCGTACGCAAGGTGGTCTCGATGATCCGGCGCGAGTCGCCGTCCTCGGCGAGGTCCCACAGCGGCCCGTGCCCGCCCGGGTAGAACACCGCGTCGTAGCCGGCCGGGTCGACGGTGCTCAGCACGACGGTCGAGTCCAGCGCGGCCGACGCCTCCGGGTCCGCCTCGAACCGGCGGGTGTCGTCGGTCTGCGCGCCGGGCTCGTTGCTCTTCGGGTCCAGCGGCGGGCGCCCACCCTTCGGCGACGCGAGCGTGATGGTGGCGCCGGCCTGCTTCAGCCGGTAGTACGGCGCCGCGAGCTCCTCGAGCCAGAAACCGGTCTTGCGGCCCGTGCTGCCCAGTTCGTCGTGCGAGGTCAGAACAACCAGAACGTTCATGTCGGCGCCTCTCGTTCCCGTGGCCCGTGTCGGCCACGATCCCAAGCTAGACGACTGGTCTACTAGCGGCAACCGGGATCGGTTGCCGCCAGCACATGAGGGCTTTCCGTCGGGTCAGGCGGCCGCGCAGGAGGCCGCGGACGGCGGGTTGAGGTAGGTGCGGACGTAGTCGAACGTCGCGGTGGCGCCGGCGGCGTTCATCGAGACCAGACCGATTCTGTACGTGCCGGTCCGCGGCAGCGTCCAGACGCCCGACCAGGTCCAGGTGACGCCGTCGACGCTCGACGCCGCGCGTACCTCGTCCTCGTTGTTCGCGGCGTCGAAGGTGTACCGCAGCCGCAGCCAGGTGACCTGCTTCGCCGGGCCGCCGAACATCGGCGCGTTCGCCACGGCGATCGGCGGCGCATAGGTCGGCCGCTCCCCCTCCTTGCCGAACTCGGTCTGATGCAGCACCTCACTCGTGCCGGCCAGCGGCAGCACCGAATGCGCGAGCTTGAAGTAGCGGTCGTCGTTCTGGTAGAGCAGCAGCCCGGCCTGCTGGTTGCCCCGCGTACCGTCGAAGGTCAGCTTCGTCTCCACGGTGAAGTCGCCGGGCGGCGCCGCACGGGTCAGCACCGAAGCCGTGTTCGTGCCGGTGTGGAGCTCGGCATTCTGCGTCGGCCAAATCAGGCTGCCGCCGGTCTCGTTCGCCGTGGCGGCGCTGCCACGGACCCAGCTCCAGGCGGGGTCGTTCGTCTCGGGCCGGCCCGCGCCGGTGAACTCGTCCGAGTATTGCGACAGCTGTGTTCCGAGCGCCGGGTCGGGCTGTTTCACGGTGACCGGCTTGTGGAGCGGTGCGGCACCGACGATGCCGGCTTCGGCACCGGCCGCGGTCGCGGCGACGCCGATCCGTCCGGACAGCGGCGCGGTGCCGGGCAGGGTGAGCGAGACGGTGCCGACGGGGTCGCGCAGACGGTCGGCGGAGACCTCGACGGTCAGATTCCGGCCTCGTCGTTCGGCGGCGACGTTCTGCCAGCTGTCATGGGAGAAGCCCGCCGGAAGATCAACTTCCTTGAGGGTACGTCGTCCGTGCGCGGTCGTGGCCACGCGCAGCCGGTTGCTCGCCGGGTCGAGCCAGGCGATCACGTGGTTGGCGCTGTCCGCGTAGCCGATCACGAGTCCGGCGCCGTTGCGCAGGTCGCCCTCGACCCGGACGTCCCCGCCGGCCTTCTGCCGGCTCAGGGCGAACCCGCTCGTCGCGGCCACGAGGTGTCCGTCCGCCTTGCGCCAGTCCCCGGGCGAGCCGGCGGCTCCCGACCAGCCGGCGGCGAGGTCCACGGTGAACGTGGTGACGGGCGCGGCCTGCGGCGAGTTCGACGCCCCGGCGCCGGCGCGGACCACCGGCCAGCCGCCGATCCAGTCCAGCCGGTCGATCATGAGCGGTCGTTTGGTGAGCTTCAGCGTCGCGCCGTTGGCGCCGGTGACCGGCGGGAAGTCCGGGTCATCCGACGGGATCGCGTGATAGACCAGCCAGTCCTGCCCGGCCAGATCGGTGGTGATCGCGTTGTGCCCGGGCCCGATCCAGCGGTCCCCGTTCGACGTGAGGACGATGCCGTCCTTGCTGGTCAGATCCATGAGTCCGGTGCCGCCGGCCGTGGTGAACGGCCCGAGCGGGCTGGTCGAGCGCCCCACCTTGACGGTGTAGCCGCTGTAGGCGCCGTCGCAGCACCCGGCGTCGGAGTAGAACAGGTAGTAGAACCCGTCGCGATGCACCACGAACGAGCCTTCGGCCCGTCGCCCGCGTGCCACCTGGGTGACCTCACCGACCCGGGCGGTCGCGTCCGCGTTCAGCTTCTGGGCGCAGAGGATGTCGTAGCTGCCCCAGTAGAGGTAGTGCGTCCCGTCGGTGTCGGTGAACAGCGCCTGGTCGATGGTGCCGCTGGGGCAGCCGTTGCCGGCGGCCGGGACCAGCAGGCCCCGATCGGTCCACGGCCCGACCGGCGAGGTGCTGGTCAGCAGCGCGATCCCACCGTTGGACAGCGAATAGGTCAGCCGGTACTCGCCGTCGATGTAGCGGATGTCGGGCGCCCAGGCCCGGGTGCCGGAGGCCCAGTAGGAGGGCTTGGCGTCCAGGGCGATGACGTCACCGCGGTAGGTCCAGTGCACCAGGTCGGCGGAGGACAGCACGGGCAGGATGTGCTCACCGGTCTCGCCCCTGCTGTTGAAGATCGGGTTGGTGGTGCCGTAGGCGTACCAGATCCCGTCCTTGCCCCGGATCACCGCGGGGTCGGGAAAGGTGTCGACGGTGCCGGCACTGACGGGGTTGGTGTAGGTCGGGCCGGCCGCCTGAGCGGTGGCGGGCGTTGCCGGGGGCGCGAGGGCGATGCCGGCGAGCATCGCCAGCACCAGCGGGGCGCGAAGTCTCATGGCGGGTATGGCTCCTGACGGCGACGGTCGATATGCCGCCAAGACCGTAGAGTCGGCCGGATTCTTCCGGCAACGCTCCGGCAATTTCACCGTCGTTCACATGATTTACGGCGGCGTCCCCCGCTCCGGCAGGTCTCCCACGGCGACGGGGTGGACACGATGAACATCGACAGGATGCAATGTCGGTGGCGCGACGAGGACCACGGGGGAATCGTGATGCCGCAACCGCATGACCTCACCGGTGGCCCGGGGATCTGATCGTGGTTTTGACCCGGCAGATCCGACGACTCGTTGCGCCCCGGCCGGTCGCGGCCGCCGACACCGCTGTCGGCCCGGCGACCCGGTTCCACCGATCGGGGAGGATTCGCATGACAGGCACTGCCCGTTCCCGGCGCCGCTGGCGCCCCTTCGTCGCGCTCGCCCTCGGTGTCGGCGTCGTCGCCACCGGCACCGCGGTGGCCAACGCCGACACCACGCCGCCACCACCACTGAGCCTGGTCACGACGGCGACCGAGGTCACCCTCACCAGGTACGTGTACGAGTTCGGCTCCTTCTTCCTGGACCCGAACACCGGTGTGTACCTCATCGCCGGCAAGGACCCGTTCGAGATCGAGGTGAAGCGCAAGTCGTACGCCGACCCGATCGTCGCCCAGCAGGTGACGACCAGGAACGGCAGGAAGACCAAGGTCCCCCTGCCCGCGGGGATGGTGACCGATTTCGGCGGTCTCAAGGACTTCACCACGCTCACCATGACGGACGCGAACGGCACCGACGTGGTCTCCGGCAGCCAGGACTTCTGCCCTAACACCTACGAGACCGCCCGGGCCCGGCCGGACGCGCCGGACACCACGCCGTACCCGGCGGACTGCTTCAACGGCAATCCCTTCCAGCTCGGCAACGTCTGGGGCATCCAGAGCGGATGGACCGCCGCCATCGCGCCGCGCGAGCTGGAGGATCTGCCCGACGGCACCTATCAGGCCAGCATCGACATCGCCCAGAAGTACCGCGACCACTTCAAGATCACGGGCGCCGGGACGAACCTCACGATCACGATCGAGAGCATCTACGAGGGTGCGCTCTCGACGGCGGAACGCGCCCGCGGCGAGGCGAAGGTCAAGGCCGCCCAGGCCGCCAAGGCCGCTCAGGACGCCCAGCCCGCCGCGGCGGGCGCAGCTGCCGGCGCCGGCCACGACCACGCCCACCTCACCGAGGGCGACGCCACTCAGCAGGCCTCGGCCTACTCGCCCGACCTGCGGCCGGCGGCCCGCCGCCCGGAGACGGCGCGCAGCAGCGCGGCCCTGCCCAAGGGGCCCCGCCCCGACCTGCGGTCACTGCCGGCCTGGGGCATCGGCCTGGTCGACGGCGCGGACCTGGGCGACGTCCCGGGCCGCAAGTACATCGTGTTCGGCGCCACCGTCTGGAACGCCGGCACCTCGCCGCTGGTGGTCGACGGCTTCCGCCGCACCGGCACCGACCTGATGGACGCCTACCAGTACTTCTACGACGCCAAGGGCAAGCAGGTCGGGTCGACCAACGCGGGCACCATGGAGTGGGACAAGCGGGAGGGCCACCTGCACTGGCACTTCACCGACTTCGCCCAGTACAGCCTGCTCACGGCGGACAAGAAGGAGGCCGTGCGCAGCGGCAAGGAGGCGTTCTGCCTGGTCAACACCGACGCGGTCGACTACACGATTCCGAACGCGAAGGTGCGGCCGAGCAACACGGATCTCTCGAGCTCCTGCGGCGCCAACACCGCCGTCGCCGTCCGTGAGGTGCTCGACATCGGCAACGGCGACACCTACACCCAGTTCCTGCCCGGCCAGTCGTTCGACGTCACCGACCTGCCGAACGGCACCTACTACATCGAGGTCAAGGCCAACCCGTCGGATCGGCTGGCCGAGCTCAGCACGACCAACAACACCTCCCTGCGCGAGGTGATCCTGAGCGGCTCCGGCGACGACCGCAAGCTGCTGGTCCCGGCGGTCCACGGCCTGGACGGCCCGACCGGCTGACCGGACTCCCCCCGGAACGGGTGGTGCCGTGACGGCACCATCCGTCCCGGGGCGCCGCAGATAAATGACAATTGCGCATTGATTGCGCCCTTTATCAATTGTCGAACAATATCATCGTCCGACAACACTGCCTGGTAAATTCGGTGTGATTCCACGCGACGGTCCGCCAGGGCCGGAGAAAGTGGAGCTGTCCCGGGAATTCCCGGTTGACGTCCGCTCTGGGGCGGGAGGGCTCAATGTCCACTCGAACTCATCGGCACCCGCGGATCGCCACGGCTGCCGCCGCATGTGCGCTGCTGCTCGGGCCGGCCGGATGCGCCTCGACGGCCCTCTCGGAGGACACCGGTCCCCCACTGGGGTCGGACGGATACACCGGCCCACCGGTCACGCTCCAGTACTGGAACGGTTTCACCGGTGGCGACGGCCCGTACATGCGCGCGATGGTCGACGAGTTCAACGCCGCGCACGACAACATTCAGGTGGAGTCGAACACTCTCGGGTGGACCGACTTCTACCAGCGGATCGTCGCGGCCGTGCACGCCGGGCAGGGCCCCGACGTCGCGGTCATGCAGCTGGACAACCTGGCGACCCAGGCAGCCCGCAGCGTGATCGTGCCGGTGGAGGACGCGATCGAGCAGATGGGCTTCAGTCCCTCGGACTTCCCGCAGACGCTGGTCGAGGCGACCACGTTCAACGGGCACGCGTGGGGGGTCCCGCTGGACTCGCACACGATCGCCTCGTACGCCAACACCGATCAGCTGAACGCCGCCGGGGTCGCGGCGCAGGCGGGCACCGGGGCGGCCTTCGAGTCCGAGCTCGCCGCCGTGCAGCAGAGCGGCGTCGCCGAGCCGTTCTGGATGCCGAACAAGTGGCCGGCGCACCTGATGTTCCTCAGCCTGCTGTGGCAGGGAGGCGGCGAGCCCTACTCCGCGGACGGGCTGACGGCGACCTACAACAGCCCGGCCGGCGTGGAGGCGCTCTCCTGGATGGTCGACCAGGTCAAGCGCGGGGTCAGCCCGACCAACGTGGCGATCGACTCGCAGTACCTGGCTTTCAAGAACGCCGAGACCACGGTGACCTGGGACGGCATCTGGCAGATCAACGATCTCCGGACCACGGCCCCGGACCTGAAGTGGTCGCTCGCCCCGATCCCGAAGGTGTTCGCCTCCCCCGCCTCCTGGGCCAACTCCCACCAGTTCGTGATGTTGTCGCAGCGCGAGCCGGACGCCGACAAGCAGCAGGCCGGCAAGACCTTCATCAAGTGGATGGTCGAGCACTCCAGCGAGTGGGCGGCCGCCGGGATGATCCCGGCGTACGAGCCGGCGCGCAGCAGCCCCGAGTTCACGAACATGCCGCAGTCGGCGCTGTCCGGCCAGATCGAGAACTTCCACTACATGCCGTCGATCCCCGGTGTCGGCGACGTGAACGTACAGACCCTCGAGCTCGCTGTCAGCGAGGCCGTGCTGGGACGCCAGACGCCGCAGCAGGCGCTCGACCAGCAGGCGGCGCGGGCCGACGACATCCTCGCCAGCAACGCCGAGAAATTCGGCGCGACGAATCAGGGGTGAGCCACATGGTCGCCACCGACGTCCAGACGCCGGCCACACCGCCCTCCGTCGAGAAGGAGGTGTGGGACGAGAAACGGGCCGCCCGCAAGGACACCCGGGAGGGGTGGCTGTTCTGCGCGCCGTACCTGGTGCTCTTCGCGGTCTTCGTGATCTTCCCGGCCGTGTGGGGCCTGTGGATCAGCCTGCACCGCTACGACTTCACCCTGCCCGACAAGCCGTTCATCGGGCTCGACAACTACACCGGCCTGATCGACGGCAGCTCGCCGTGGTCGGCCGTCTTCTGGGAGTCCATCCGCAACACCCTGCTGTTCACGGTCCTCTCGGTGCCGCTGCTGCTGGTGGTGCCGCTGGCGATCGCCATGGTGCTGAACCAGAAGTTCGCCGGGCGCAACCTCTTCCGGGCGATCTACTTCGCACCGTACGTGCTGGGCGTGGCGGTCATCGCCGTGCTGTGGCGCTACCTGCTGGACGCCAACGTCGGGCTCATCAACTACTACCTGGGCCGGGCGATCCCGTGGCTCACCGACGTCCCGCAGGCGTGGGTGTCGCTGGTCGGGGTGACGGTGTGGTGGACCCTGGGGTTCAACTGCGCCATCTACCTGGCCGCGCTGCAGGACGTGCCGCGCAGCCTCTACGAGGCCGCCGCGATGGACGGTGCGAGCTGGTGGCAGAAGTTCCGGACCGTGACGCTGCCGGGCATCCGCTCGGTGCTGGTGTTCATCGTCAGCACGACGATCATCGCCTCGATGAACATGTTCGGGCAGTCGTTCCTGATGACGCAGGGCGGCCCGGGCAACGAGACCCGTACCGCGATCATGCAGATCTCGGACACCGGCCTGCGCCAGTTCGACTCCGGCATGGGCTCGGCCATGTCGATGATCTTCATGTTCTTCCTGGTCGTCATCAGCGGATCGGTCTTCTGGCTGACCAACCGCGACAGTGACGCCCAGGCCAAGGTGAGGAAGGCGAAGGCGGAAGCGAGGGCGCAGGCATGACCACGCTGACCAGGGAACAGATCCTCGCCATCCCGGCCGAGGACGGCGGGCCGGGCGAACGCCGGAGCCGGCCGTGGCTGTTCTACACCGTACTCGGGCTGTTGACCTTGGTTTTCATCGCGCCCTTGATCTATATGGCGGTCACGTCGTTCAAGACGCCGGAGGACGCCATCTCGACGACGCCGCAGTGGTGGCCCGCGAACCCGACCACCCAGGCCTACGACCGGGTGCTCAACGACCCCGCCACACCCGTCGGGCGCTGGTTCCTGAACAGCATGATCGCGGCGACCGCCAACTCCCTGCTCGCGGTCTCCACCGCCACCCTGGCCGGATACGCGCTCGCCCGGATCCCCTTCAAGGGCCGGCAGCCGCTGTTCGTGCTGATCGTCGCGACCCTGTTCCTGCCGCCGGTCGTCCTGCTGGTGCCCAACTACCTGACGCTGAACTTCCTGGGCTGGCTCGACACCCTGCTCGTCGTGATCATCCCCGGTGCGGCCGGCGCGTTCGGCGTGTTCTTCATGCGGCAGTTCTTCATCGGCCTGCCCAAGGAACTGGAGGAGTCGGCGTCGCTGGACGGGGCGACGCGGTGGAAAACGTTCCTGACGGTCCTGCTGCCGCTGGCCCGCCCGGCGATCGCCACCCTGATCCTGCTGACGTTCCTGACCAACTGGAACGACTTCCTGTGGCCGATCTACACCCTGTTCAGCCCGGACAAGCAGACCCTGCCGGCCGGCCTGTCCACCCTGCAGAGCGCGAACAGCGTGCGCTACGACCTGCTCATGGCGGGCGCGATGATCTCGGCGGTCCCGGTGCTGCTGCTCTACGCGTTCACCCAGCGGTTCATCGTCGAGGGCATCGCGTCGGCGGGGATGAAGGATTGAGCACGTTCCGCAACCCGGTCCATCCTGGCTACTTCGCGGACCCGTACATCATCCGCGCCGGCGGCCGCTGGTGGGCGTTCGGCACGAGCGGCGGCCATGCGCTGGCCGGGCTGGTCTCCGACGACCTGGTGAGCTGGCAGCCGTGGAAGCTGACGCTCACCGGCGACGAGCCGCACCTGGACGGGCGCACCCAGGCGTGGGCGCCCGAGGTGACCCGCCGCGGGGACCGCTTCCACCTGTACTTCTCCGCCGGTGTCGAGGACCGCCACCATCAGATCTTCGTGGCCGACGCCGGCGCGCCGGACGGCCCGTACGCCGGCGTCCGGCCGGTCGCGGGCATCGAGGAGCCGTTCGCGATCGACGCGCACGTCCTGTCGGCGGAGGGGAACCACTATCTCTACTACGCCGTGGACCGCCTCGACGGTCCCCGCGTGGGCACCGCGATCGTGGTGCAGGAGCTGGTGGCGCCGGACCGGGTGGGCGGGCCGAGCCGGCCGGTCGTGCTGCCCGGCGCCGACTGGCAGATCTACCAGCGCGGGCGGGCGATGTACGGCGCCGTGCACGACTGGCACACCTGCGAGGGCCCGTTCGTGGTGTCCCGCGGGTCGCGTTACTGGTGCCTGTACTCCGGCGGGTCCTGGCAGACCGAGGCGTACGGGATGGGGGCCGCCTGGGCCGACGATCCGCTGGGCCCGTGGCACGAGGTCTCGCCCGACGGGCCCACCGTCATCCGCGCGGCCGGCGGTGCCCGCGGTCCCGGCCACGCCAGCGTCATCACCGACCTCGCCGGCGACGACTGGCTGGTCTACCACGCCTGGGACGAGGCGATGACCGCCCGCCGGATGTGCCTGGACCGCCTCGACTGGTCCGGCGGCGCACCCGTCTGCCGCGGCCCGATCGTGGCCGAACAGCAGGCGCCCGCCGGGCGATAGGCCCGTCAGTCGTCCATCACGATGGCGACCTTGCCGTCCGCTCCCGCATCCGCCGTGGCGTACGCCTTGCCGGCTTCGGCCAACGGGAACCGGGCCGTCACGATCCGCTCCGGGTGCAGGTCCCACCGGACCAGATGCTCGAGCAGGTCCGCCATGTGCGGCACGGACGTGACCCACGAGCCGATCAGCCGCCGCTGCGGGTGGATGAGGTCGGCGCTGACGTCCAGGTCGAGCCGGCCGCCCTCACCCACCAGGACGACCCGGCCGTTCTCCCGGCTCGCGCGCAGAGCGATCGCGCGGGCCGCCGCCGAACCGGAGCAGTCCACTGCCACCTCGCATCCCCGGCCGCCGGTGACCTCGCGGACCCGGTCGGCGACGGCCTGCCCGCCCGCGTCGCACAGGATCGCGTCGTCGACGGCCTGCTCGCCGCCGGCGGCCAGGATCGCGTCGTCGACGGCATCGAGGGACCGAGCGAGGTCGACCCGCGCGGCGCCGATGTCCATGCCGATCACCTGGTGGGCGCCCATCGCCTTGGCGAGCAGTCCCGCGGCCAGCCCGACCGGGCCGAGACCGGTGATCAGCACGCTGTCCCACCCGGACACCCCGGCGCGCAGGATCGCCTCGTACGCCGTGCCGAAGCCGCACGCCACGCAGGCCCCGTCGAGGTAGGACAGCCCGTCGGGCAGCGGCAGGCAGGACTGCTCCTCGGCGAGCAGGAAGTCGGCGTGGCCGCCGTCGCGCTGGTAGCCGTAGGCCAGCTTGTCCGGGAAGCCGGCCGAGCAGGTGATGTAGGAGCCGGCCCGGCATTCGCGGCAGTGCCCGCACCCCACGATGTGGTAGACCACGACGCGGTCACCGACCCGGAACCGGCTGCCGGGCCCCGTCTCCACGACCTCACCGCACGGCTCGTGCCCGGCGATCACGTCGTCGTAGGGCTCCGGCCCGACGTGCCCCCGGTAGATGGCCCGCAGGTCGCTGCCGCAGATGGTCGAGGCACGCATCCGCAGCAGCACCTGACCCCGCTGCGGCCGGGGAACCGGGACCTCACGCAGGTCGACCGTCCGGTCGCCGGGCAGCCACGCCCCGGTCATCGTGCCGGGGAACCGCGCCTCGGTCATGACGGACCTCCCCTCGGCGCCCGGTCAGGCGGAGAGCCGCTGCTCGGTCTCGGCCGAGAAGACGTGCTCCGAGCCGGACCGGATCCTGAGCCAGAGGGTCTGGCCCTTCTTCGGGGTCTGCTCCGGGTCGACGCGGGCGATCACCTGCTCGGAGGTGAGGCCGGCCTGGGCCTGATCCCCGTCGTGGGCCAGTTCCCCGTACACGAAGGCATCGGAGCCGAGCTCCTCGACCAGGCGCACGCGCATCGGGAACGCCCCCGGCGCGTTCTCGGTGGCGACCTGCAGACTCTCCGGCCGGAACCCGAGGATGACCTTGCCATCCGACGGCAGCTCCTTGAGCGCCTCGGGGCTTAGCGGCACGACGGTGTCGCCGACCCTGGCTCCGCCGTCGACGATCGGGAAGGTGCCCATGTTCATCGCCGGCGAGCCGATGAAGCCGGCGACGAACGAGTTCACCGGCCTCTGGTACAGGTTCATCGGGGTATCGACCTGCTGCAGCACGCCGTCCTTCATCACGGCCACCCGGTCGCCCATCGTCATGGCCTCGGTCTGGTCGTGGGTGACGTACAGCGTCGTGATGCCCAGACGGGCCTGCAGCGAGGCGATCTGCGTACGGGTCGACACGCGCAGTTTCGCGTCGAGGTTGGAGAGCGGCTCGTCCATGAGGAACACCTGCGGCTGCCGGACGATGGCGCGGCCCATCGCCACCCGCTGGCGCTGGCCGCCGGACAGCGCCTTCGGTTTGCGTTCCAGGAACGGCTCCAGGTCGAGGATCTTGGCGACCTCACCGACCCGGCGGGTGATCTCGTCCTTGGGGACCTTCGCGATGTGCAGCGCGAAGCCCATGTTGTCGGCGACGCTCAGGTGCGGGTAGAGCGCGTAGTTCTGGAAGACCATCGCGATGTCGCGGTCCTTCGGCGGCACGTGGGTGACGTCCCGGTCGCCGATGTGGATGGATCCGGCGCTGACGTGCTCCAGGCCCGCCAGCATGCGCAGGGCGGTGGACTTCCCGCATCCCGACGGCCCGACGAGAACGAGGAACTCGCCATCACCGACCTCGAGGTCGAGCGAGTCGACCGCCAGCTTGTCGGCGCCCGGGTATCGCCGGGTCACCTTGTCGAACGTGATCGTCGCCATCAGGCATCACCCCTCGACCGAAGGTTCGAGGACAGTGTCCGGCGCTGTCGTGGCGCGTGGCAACCGGTTCCGGCCGGCCCGGCGACGGCGACTTCGCGGCTTCTGAAGGTGAGACGCACAACCATCCGCAATGGATGAGGCGCCGGACACCGTCGTGGTGCTACGTCCTTGGTGGCCGGTAGGACCCGCGAGGAGGACGTCATGGTTTCCGCTGTCACCCCCCAGGCCTTCGACGCGGTGCTGTTCGACCTCGACGGCGTGCTGACGAGTACCCGCACCCTGCACGCGACGGCCTGGAAACGCGCCTTCGACGCCTTCCTGCACACCTGGGACACCCGGCACGGCACCAGCACCGCGGTGTTCGACGAGAAGGCGGACTACGCCGCGTACGTGGACGGCAAACCCCGCCGGGACGGCGTACGGGACTTCCTCGCCGCACGCGGCATCGTCCTTCCCGAAGGCGCCCCCGACTCCGGCCCCGGCGAGGAGTCGGTGTGGGGCCTCAGCAACCGCAAACAGGCGCTGGTCGACGACGAGCTGAAACGGTCCGGGGTGGAGGCGTTCCCCGGCTCGGTCGCCTGGGTCCGCGAGCTGCGCGAGGCCGGGCTGCGGACCGCGGTGGTGTCGAGCAGCCGCAACTGCGCGGCGGTGCTGGCGTCCGCCGGGATCGCCAACCTCTTCGACACCCGGGTGGACGGCACATCGGCGCAGGAGTCGAAGATCCCCGGCAAGCCGGCGCCCGACATGTTCCTGGAGGCGGCCCGCCGGTTGGATGTCACGCCCGCGCGGGCCGTGGTGGTCGAGGACGCGCTGGCCGGCGTGCAGGCCGGCCGGGCCGGCGGGTTCGGCCTGGTCATCGGGGTGGACCGGGACGAACATGCGGCGGCGCTCGCCGGCCACGGCGCCGACCTGGTGGTCCGCGACCTGGGCGAGCTGCTCGCCGCCTCGAGCGAACAGGTGCACCGGACCGGGCCTCGCGACCACCGGCTGCTCGCGGCGGCGCGGCGGATCGTCGCGGCGACCGACGACTACCCGGCCGACCCGTGGCGGATGCTGGAACGCTCGTACAACCCCGAGGGCGTCGAGCAGACCGAGACGTTGTTCGCCGTGGGCAACGGCTTCCTCGGGATACGCGGCTCGTTCGAGGAGGGTGAACCGTCGTACCGGCCGGCCACGCTGCTCAACGGCTTCCACGAGACGTGGCCGATCGTCTATCCGGAAGCCGCGCACGGGTTCGCCACCACCGGCCAGACCATCCTGCCGGTGCCGGACGGCACCGCGATCCGGCTCTTCGTGGACGAGGAGCCGCTGACCTGCGCGCGGACCGAGGTCCGGGAGTTCGAGCGGGCCCTGGACATGCGGCGCGGCGTGCTGGACCGCACGGTGGTCTACCAGCTCGGCGACGGCCGGCGGTTCCGGGTGCGGACCAGCCGGTTCGTGTCCCTGGCCGAACGGCACCTGGCCTGCGTCCGCTACGAGCTGACCGCGCTCGACGCCCCCGGACGCCTGGTGCTCTCCTCGGAACTGGTCACCCGGTCCGGCACGACCGCGACCGCCGTCCTCGACCCGCGGCAGACCCGGGACCTGGCCGGCCAGGCCCTGCGCCCCGACGGAGAGCTGACCGAGGGCGCCCGGGTCATCCGCACGTACCGCACGGCGAACAGCGGGCTGGCGGTGGCCGCCGGGATGGACCACGAGTTCGATCCCGCGGACCTGACCTCCGTGCGCACCCGCGTCGACGCCGACCGGGCCCGGGTGCTCTTCGATGTGCACGCCCCGGCGGGGCGGACGGTCACCCTGACCAAATGGCTGGCCTATCACTACGGCGGCGAGGACGCCACCGAGCTCATCAGCCGGGCGTCGATGACGCTGTCCCGGGCCACCACGACCGGTCATGCCGGCGTGCTCGCCGAGCACGAAGACCACATCACCCGGTTCTGGCAGCGCAGCGAGGTGGTGTGGGAGGGCGGCCAGGCGGCCCAGCAGGCGGTGCGCTTCAACCTGTTCAGCATCCTGCAGGCCACGCTGCGCAGCGCCGGGCACGGGATGCCCGCGAAGGGGGTCACCGGCACCGGGTACGAGGGCCACTACTTCTGGGACACCGAGGCGTACGTCCTGCCGTTCCTGATCCACACCGCCCCGGAGGTGGCGCGTAGCCTGCTCATGCACGGGGTCCGGATGCTGCCGGACGCCCGTCGCCGGGCCGCCGAGGTGGGCTGCGCCGGCGCCCTGTTCCCGTGGCGCACGATCAGCGGCGAGGAGGCTTCCGCCTACTACGCGGCGGGCACCGCGCAGTACCACATCAACGCCGACATCGCGTACGCCCTCGACCAGTACGTCACCGTCACCGGCGACACCGACCTGCTCTTCCGGCACGGCGTGGAACTGCTGGTCGAGACCGCCCGGATGTGGGCGCACCTGGGCTTCTACTCCGAGCGGCGGGACGGCCGGTTCGTCATCCACAAGGTGACCGGCCCGGACGAGTACAGCACGGTCGTCGACAACAACCTGTTCACCAACCTGATGGCCGCCGAGAACCTGCGGCTCGCCGCGGACGCCGTGGACCGCGTGCGGGCGGAGTCGCCGGCGGATCATCGGCGGATGGCCGAGCGCACCGGCCTGCGCGACGAGGAACCGGCCGCGTGGCGCCGGGCCGCCGAGCTGATGTTCATCCCGTACGACGAGCAGGCGGGCGTGCACCTGCAGGACGACAGCTTCATGGATCAGGCCGGCTGGGACTTCGCCGGCACCCCGGCGGACCGCTACCCGCTCCTGCTGCACTATCACCCCCTGGTCATCTACCGGCATCGCGTCATCAAGCAGGCGGACGTCGTCTTCGCCACGGTGCTGCTGCCCGACCGGTTCAGCGCCGACGAGCGTCGCCGGATCTTCGCGCTCTACGACCCCCTCACCACCGGCGACTCCTCACTGTCCGAGTGCGTCCAGGCCATCGCCGCGGCCGACGTCGGCAAGTACCGCACCGCGGAGGAATACCTTGTGGACGCCGCGGCGGTCGACATGGCCGACACGGCCGGCAACCTGCGCGACGGCATCCACGTGGCCTCGGCGGGCGGCACCTGGATGGCCCTGGTGTACGGGTTCGCCGGCTACCGCTGGCGCGGACGCGTACCCCGCTTCGCGCCCATGCTGCCGCCCGGCGCCTGCGCTTCCCGCTGCGCATCCGCGGCACCGTCCTGGAGGTGGACATCACCGAGCACCGCGTGACGTACGCGGTGCTGGACGGCGACGCGCTGACCGCCGAGCACCACGGCCGTGAGTTCACCGTCCGGCCCGGAGCCCCGGCGACCTTCCCGGGCGACTACCGCACCCACGACGCCGCGCCGCCGGCGTGAGGCTCGGCGGACCTACTCGCTCACCGTGTGCTGCAGGCCGACCACGAACTCGAGCGCCAGCGGCAACGCGGTCCAGGTCCGCTGGCCGACCACGCCGTCCACCGGAAGGTTCGCCCAGCCCTGAAAGGCGCGTACCGAGGCGTCGGTGTTCGGCCCGAAACGCCCGTCGACCGCCTGTGGCGTCGTCTCCCACAGGCCGGAAGCGCCCAAGGTCAGGGCCTGCTGCAGGTTGCGGACGACGTCACCCTGCGAGCCTTGCCGCAGCGTCGGCATCGCGTTGCCGTCCGGAAGCGCCCGGTCGCCATCGAGCAGATCACGGCGGCGCTCGGCGCGGACGCCCCCTGACCACCGAACCCGCTCGGGGCGGGCTGGATCCCCGGGGCCGGCCGGTGGCGGCTACTGTGGCGGCATGACCACCGCGACACCCACCCATGCGTGCTGGTCATATGACGATCACGACGCCCTGGACGAGTACGCCAAGGAATTCCTGCGTGCCGGTCTCGCCGCCGGTGAACGGATCTGGTACGTGCCGGGTCCCCGGTCCCGGACGATCGCCGGTTGGCTGGATACCGCCGGCCCGAGATCCTCGCTGCCCGATCCGGTGCGGATCATCGCCCGGCAGGACGCGTACACGGCCGGGCAGGTGATCGATCCCGCCGAGCAGATCGCCGCGTACACGGCCGTGACGGAGGCCGCTCTCGCCGACGGTTTCACCGGGTTCCGGGTGGTCGCCGATGTCACGGCCCTGGTGCGTACCCCGGAGCAGCGCGACGCGTTCGCCCGGTACGAGTACGCCATCGGCAGGTACATGCGCCACGCTCCGATGCGTGCGCTGTGCACCTATGACCGGCGGATCCTCGGTGACCGGGCGGTCGACGAGCTGGCGTGCCTGCACGAGACCAGCCACGAGAGCGGTGTGACGTTCCAGCTGCACGCGGGGCCGACCACCGGCGAGACGGTCCTGGACGGCGAACTGGACCTGACCGGCGACGACCTTTTCGCCGATGCCCTGGCGCGCACCGACCTGGCACCGGCCGGTGGCGAGGTGACGGTGGACGCCCGCGGCCTGCGGTTCATCGACCACCGCGCCCTGCTCACCCTGCAGCGTTACGCGCGGGCACGGCGGATGACCGCCGTGGTCCGCACCGGCCTGAGCTCCGCGGGTCATCTCGCCGACCTGCTCGAGCTGCCGGACGTGCGCGTGGAGATGGTCGGATGAGGACGGGTGCCGCGAGCGGGCACACCGGCTACTACCACACGGCCGGGTGCTTCGGGTCGGATGAGGAGTTGCTCGCGCTGGCGGTGCCGTTCCTGGCCGACGGCGCCGCGAACGGCGAACCGAGCGTGGTGGTCCTCGACGAGCGCAACGCCCGGCTGGTGCGCGCCGCGCTGCCGAAGGACGCCGAGGTCACGTTCCTGCCCGGCGGGGCGGTGTACGAACGACCCGCGACGGCCATCCGGTCGTACCGGAAACTGCTTGCCGGCCACCTGGCCGGCGGCGCGTCGCAGATCCGCGTCTTCGGTGAGCTGAGCTCGGTCGCCCGAGACGTGACCTGGGACTGGTGGGCCCGCTACGAGTCCGCCATCAACCACGCCTACGACGATTTCCCGCTGTGGAGCATCTGCGCCTACGACACCCGCACCACCCCGCCCGCCGCGCTGGCCGACGTCATGCGCACCCACCCGCGCACGGCCCTGCCGGACGGGCGGCACGTCGCCAACGCCGGCTTCACCGACCCGCACCTCTACCTGAGCGAACAACGCCCGCCCATCCCGGACCCCCTGCAGAGCGGCCGGCCGATCGCCGACCTGGTCGGCCCGGCCCCGTCGGAGGCCCGCCAGGCGGTCCGCGCAGCCGACCGGGGCCACATCGGGCGCACGGAGTTGGACGACCTGGTCGTGGCGGTCAGCGAGGCGGTGGCCAACGCCCACCGGCACGGGTCGGGCCCGGTCCGGCTGCGGCTGTGGAGCGGCGCCGACCGCCTCATCGCGACGATCACCGATGCCGGCGAAGGGCCCAAGGACCCGTTCGCCGGGCTGCTGCCCGCCGGTGACGGCGCGAACGGCGGCCTCGGCCTGTGGATCGCCCACCAGTCCTGCAACCACGTCGCCCTGCACCGTCACGCCGACGGTTTCACGATCCGGCTCATCGCGGGCAACCCCCGCCACTGACCGCCGCGGTCCCGGCGGACCGGGCGGGAGCCGGCGGGCGGCCCGCCGCGGTGATCAGATCACGACGGCGGGGCCAGCATGATCCGCAGCGGGAAGTACAGCCGGACGGAGGTCCGGCCCGGCACGGAGGAGACGGTGACCACGTCGGCCAGCTGCCGGGCCAGCCACAGCCCCCGCCCACCCGCGAGAGCCGCCGACGGTTCCGGCCGGAGATAGCCGGCAGCCGCGGGAATGGGTTGCGTGCCGCTGTCGTCGCACTGCACGATCAGCGTGCCGTGGTGATGCCAGGCCCGGACCCGGACCGGCGTGCCACCGTGACGCAGCCCGTTGGTCGCCACCTCGACGACCGCCAGCACGAGATCCTCCCGCGCGTCGCCGGTGAATCGATGCCCGGCCGCCCACCCGCTCAGGGTCGACCGCAGGCCGCTGAGCGCGGCGACCTCGCCGACGGTGCCGTCGTGATCGACCTGTTCCGGCGCCGGCCGCATCGGCCTGTCCTGATGGCCGGCCAGGTACCGCCGCGGCGGCAGATAGGACGGCGAGGGGCTGCGGCCGGCAGCGGTGAGCTCGTACGGGTGGGTGGCGCGAACCCCGTCGATCACCGTTCGCGGGTGGTGTCGGCTGTCCCAGACGCAGGTGACCGCCGACCCGCCGAGCGCATACGTGTCGTTGCAGATCGCCTCGTAGGCCAGGTAGGCGGCGGCCCGATCAGCGCACAGACCGGCGTCCATGCCGCTGCTCAGATCCGGTTCGGCGATCACGTGCACCCGCCGCCCCGCCCGCTGCTCATCGGCCAGGTAGCGCCGGAAACCCTCGTAGGCGAACCCGAGGCGCTGGTAGAACGCACCCGGCTCACCCCAGCGCACCCGCGGAGGAAGATCGCCGGCCGCATCGGCCAGCACGTGCCGCGTCCGGTCCCCGACGACCACCAGGACCTCGTCGTAGATCGCCGCCGAGCGGCGCAGTTCCGGCCCCAGCGTGCGCAGGTCGCGGTCGGCGCCGACGACCAGCGCCGTGTGCGCGAACGGCGCCGCGCCGGGACCGGCCGTCTCCTCCACGCTCAGCACCCAGAGCTTCGTACCCCTGGCGCCCATCACCTACACCATCGCGCCACGACGGCCGCCCCGAGCACCAACCGCGGGGTGGCACGAACAGGAGAAACTCCCGCTGGTTTGGCCTAGGCTGATCAGCGTTGCTCCCTTTGCCGGGCCTGTGCCGCCGCCCGGCCGGACCGAGGCTCCCATGACGCTGATCCTGGTCACGTCGCTGTTCACGCTGATCTTCCTGTGGGTGTCGTGGCGGTATCTACGACGCCGTGATCCACTGCTGCGCGACGTGATGTGGATGTTCTCGTGCGTCGCGATGCTGTTCGTCATCGGGCTGATCCGTTGCTGGCCGGCACGCCCCCGCCCTCAGTCATGATCTTCGCGATCGGGTTGCTGCTGGCCAAGCCGTTGTTCACGCTGAGGCTGGTGAGCCGGCTGCGTCCGTTGCGCTCCTGGTGGTGGCCGGTGGCGATGGTCGCGTGGGCGCTGACCGCGGTGCCGGTGCTGATCACGGCCAGCCGCCCGGTGCCACGACCGGTGGTGTGGCCGGCGGTGGTGCTCTTCTTCGTCGTCGAAGCGCTCGCGGCCTGGCTGCTGGCTGCCCAGGCGCGGCGCCGTGGTGGCGCGGCCAGGGCGCGGCTGTGGTGCGCCGCCGCCGGCACCGGAGTGTTCGGCACCGCGTTGCTGATCTCGGTCACCGGCCGCGCGGTCGAGGCGCGGGTACTCGCCGTGGCGTCCGGCCTGCTGTACCTGATGGCATTCGTCCCACCCCGCTCGCTGCGCCGGATGTGGGCCCGGGGCGCCACCCACGCGGTGATCCGCCGCTTGCTGGCCGTGCCCCCGAACGCGTCCACCCGGACCTGGCAGAGCTACTGCCAGGACGCCACGGCAGTGCTCGGCGCCGACGCCGTCGTGCTCCTGATACCCGCGACCGGCCCGCACGTTCAGGTGATCAGCTGCGGCGGCCTGCAGCTCGAGCGGCTGGAGTGCACGGCGGCGGAGCTCACCGAACTGCTGGACGCCGCGCCCATGATCGACGCGCTGGCAGGATGGACCCATCCACCCGCGGCCGCGGTGACCCTCGCGCAAGCCACCGGCACCCGGTACGTGACCGTGGCGCCGGTGCCGACCTCGGACAGCCCGGGCGCGCTGGTGCTACTCAACCACTACCGCAGCCTGTTCACCGAGGACGACGTCGCCGCCTTCACCGAGCTGGCCAGTCACGCCGCGGCCCTGGCCGGCCGAGCCCGCACCCTCGCCGAACGCGAGAGCCTCGCTCTGATCGTGGACTCCTCCCACGACGCGATCGTCAGCACGACGCTCGACGGCACGATCACCAGCTGGAACCTCGGGGCCGTCGAACTCTACGGCCACCCGTCCGAGGAAGTCCTCGGCAGGCCCGCCTCCCTGCTGTTCCCGCCCGGACAGGAGAAGACCGAAGCACAGTTCATGGCCCGGATCGCCGCCGGCGAGCGCATCGACCAGCAGCGAGTGACCCGCCTGCGCAGGGACGGCACGGTGATCGCCGTATCGCTGACCCTGTCGCCGATCACCGATGCCGACGGCCGGATCGCCGGCGTCGCGTCGGTCACCCGCGACATCAGCGAACGCCAACGCGCCGACGCCATGTTCGAGGGCCTGCTGGAAGCCGCACCCGACGCGATCATCGGAGTGAACGAGGCCGGCAGCATCGTGCTGATCAACGCGCAGACCGAACGACTGTTCGGCTACCAGCGCGAGGAATTGCTCGGACAGCCCGTCGACCTGCTCGTTCCCGAACGGATGCGCGCCAGGCATCCCCAGCAGCGCGACGGCTACTTCGCCCACCCCCGCAACCGGCCGATGGGCGCCGGCGCCGCGCTGGCCGCCGTCCGCAAGGACGGCACCGAGTTCCCCGCCGAGATCAGCCTCTCGTTCGTCAACACCGACCGAGGCATGATCGTGACCACCGCCATCCGCGACGTCACCGACCGCCTCATCGCCCAGGCCGAACGCGAGCGCCTGATCGGCCAGGCCGAACGCGACGCCGGCGAACGCCGCCTGCAACACACCCGCCGGTTGGAGAGTCTCGGCCAACTGGCCGGCGGCGTCGCCCACGACTTCAACAACATCCTCGCCGTCATCAGCAACTACGCCGAGATGATCGCCGAAACCCTTGACACCCCGGCTCCCGACCCCCGCGACCTCGCCGATGCCCGCAACGACATCGGCCAGATCAGCCGGGCCGCGGAGCGCGCCGCCCGCCTGACCAAACAGCTGCTCGCCTTCGGCCGCCGCGACATCACCCAAGCCGAGATCCTCAACCTCAACCACGTCATCGGCGACGTCGAACAGATGCTGCGGAGCACCCTCGGTGAGCACATCCACCTGATCACCACACCGCAACAGGACCTGTGGCCGGTCTACGCCGACGCCGGCCAGGTCGAGCAGATACTCGTCAATCTCGCCGTCAACGCCCGCGACGCGATGCCCGGCGGCGGCACGCTGTCCATCGACACCACCAATGCCGAGATCGGCGACGACGACCTCGCCGGCTCGGCCCTCGGGGCGGGCCGCTATGTGCGGGTCCGGGTCAGCGACACCGGCAGCGGCATGCCACCCGAGGTCATCGAGCGCGCCTTCGAGCCGTTCTACACCACCAAACCCAAGGGCGCCGGGACGGGCCTGGGGCTGGCCACCGTCTACGGCATCGCCACCGCCGCCGGCGGCGATGTACGCCTCTACTCCGAAGACGGCATCGGCACCACCGTCACCGTCATCCTGCCCGCCGTTGACGCGCCGTCCCCGCAGACGAGCACCCACACCGGCCCGGCCACGACCGCCACCATCGACGAACCGGGGCACGAAACCATCCTGATGGTCGAGGACGAGGACGACCTGCGAGTCATCACCAGCCGCATCCTGACCCGCGCCGGCTACCGGGTCCTGGCCGCCAGCGGGGGCGACCAGGCCCTCCACCTCGCCCAGACCCATCCCGCGCCGATCGACCTGCTCCTCACCGATGTCATCATGCCCAAGATGACCGGGAACGAGGTCGCCGCCCGGGTCCGCGCCATCCGACCCGACATCCCCGTGCTCTACATGTCCGGATACGCCGAACCCGTCCTGACCGAGAACGGCACCCTGCCCGACGGCGTCACCATCGTCGAGAAGCCCTTCACCAGCCAGGAACTACTCGGCCGCATCCGTAGCTTCCTTCACCCCTCCCTCGGCGCACCCGCTGTCTCACCACCGAGGCAGCACCCCCCACACTGACGGCGCGCCGGTTCCGTGAGCGTCAGCCGTCGACGGTCACGACCGGGGTGTTCTCGGCGATCGCCCACTGCAGGGCCTTCCACAGGCCGGCCTCGGGCAGCGGCCGGCGGCGGGTGACGGTCAGCGCCACGGTCACCGTCGCGGCCATGAAGGAGCCGCGGTCCTCGGCCGCGGTGAAGTCGGCGACCAGCCGATAGGCGAAGCTCACCGCGTCCTCGTGGGCCAGCGCCGGCAGCAGGAGCAGGAAGTCGTTCTCACCCACCTTGGTCGCGCGGTCGGCCGGGCGCAGCCGGGCCACGAGCATCTCGACGGCGGCCTGCTGCTGCCGGACGGCGGTCCGCCCGAGCGGGCCCTCGGAGGCGCCCGAGCCGAAGGTGATCCGGACCGCGAGGACCGCCACCGGCAGCACGCCGGACGCGGTGACGCCGTCCGCCCCCGCCCACCGTCGCACTCCCGGCCGGCCGGTCAGGTCGGTGTCACCGGCCACGGCCGGTCGCGTAGCCGCCCCGGGGCGCTGCCCGCCGTCCCGCAGCCGGGTGTGGTCGTGCTCCGCCCGTACGGTGAAAAGGCGCATCATGGCGTCGGCGCGGCTCTCACCCGGAGTGGCCGGGAGATCGCGCACCCGGTCGACGACGACGTTCACGGCGGAGAGCGCGGCCGGGGTCAGGCGGTCCAACAGTTGAGTTCGCAGCCGGAGCACCTCGTGCAGCGCCTCGTCGCGGCGCAGCAGGTAGCGGCCCTCGAAGACGCGGCCGCTCTCCAGCGTCGTCGCGCCGGCCTGGAACTCCTCCAGGTCACGGGCCACCAGGACGGCCCCGAACCGGGGCGTCAGCACCACGACGGACCACTCCCGGGCCAGGTCCTCCTTCTCGTCGAGCAGCACCGGATGTACGCCGACCGGCAGGTCCGGGGCATGCTCGGCGACCATCCCGACCACGGTCGCCGCCGCCCGGCCCGCGATGCGCTCGTAGACCCGGCGCTCCCGCTCGAAGTACGGCAGCCGCTGGAACAGCGCGAAGACCACCATGGGCCCGTCGTCGGCCGCCGCGAGCGCCGCCTGCTCCAGCGCGTGCGAGACGGTCACGAGTGTTCTCTTGGTCAGCCGCTGCACGGCCGTGGGATCGGGCACGACGGAAGCCTAGGGATCTCCGCGGGGAATCGCATCCGCTGATCACCCTCGTTCGATCATCGGACGCAGGCCCGATTCGTAGGCGATGACGACGAGGTGGGCCCGATCGCGGGCGTGCAGCTTGGTCATGGCCCGGTTGATGTGGGTCTTGGCCGTCACGGGGCTGATCCTCAGGTGGGTGGCGATCTCGTGGTTCGAGAGGCCCTGAGCGACGAGGACGACGGATTCGCGTTCGCGGGGTGTCAGGACGTCGAGGGAGCGGGTGGCGGCCGGGGACGGGGGTGTGCGGCTGACGTACCGGTCGATCAGCATGCGGGTGATGCTCGGCGCCAGCAGCGCGTCGCCGCGGGCGGCCACCCGGACGGCGTGCAGGAAGTCCTCCGGCAGGATGTCCTTGACGAGGAAGCCCGCGGCGCCGGACCGCAACGCCTCGAAGACGTAGGTGTCGAGTCCGTAGTTGGTCAGGATGACCACGTGCACGGCGGACAGTTGCGGATCGGCCGCGATGCGCCGGGTCGCCTCGATGCCGTCGACGAAGGGCATCTGGATGTCGACGAGCGCGATGTCGGGCAGGTGTTGCCGGGCCAGGGTCACGGCTTGCGCGCCGTCGCCGGCCTCGGCCACCACCGCGATGTCGTCCTCGGCGTCGAGCAGCGCCCGGAAGCCGCTACGGATCAGCGGCTGGTCGTCGGCGAGCAGTACCCGGATCACGACCGGGCCTTCATGGGAAGCTCGGCACGGACCCGGAAGCCGCCGTCGTCGCGGGGCCGGGCGTCCAGCCGGCCGCCGAGGGCGGTGACGCGCTCGCGCATGCCGAGCAGGCCGGTGCCGGGCTCGATCGTGATCCCCGGGGTCGCCCGGCCGTCGTCGTCGATCTGGACCACCAGCGCGCCGGGGCGGTATTCGACCCGGATCGAGGCGCTGTCCGCGGCCGCATGCCGGGCGATGTTCGTCAACGACTCCTGGACGATCCGGTAGGCGGTGCGGTCCACGGCTTCGGGCACGTCGGTGCTGGGCCCGTCGACGGTGAGCGTGGCGCTGAGGCCGGTGGACTGCGCGCGCCGGACCAGGCCGGGTAACTGTCCGAGCCCGTGTGCCCGGGTGTCGTCCGCGCCACGGAGGGTCCCGAGGGTCTCCCGGAGCTCACGAGCCGCTTCCCGGCCCGCGTCGCGGATGACCAGCAGCGCCTCGGGCACCGGCTCGCCCCGCTTGTGTGCCAGGTGCACCGCGGCCTCGGCCTGCACCTTGATCACGGAGATCTGGTGGGTGAGCGTGTCGTGCAACTCGCGGGCGATGTGCAGCCGCTCCTCGCCGGCGCGGCGCAACGCGCTCTGCTCGCGGGTCTGCTCGGCCTGCGTGGCGCGGCGTTCGGCCTGGCGCAGAGCCTCGCCCGCGGCCCCGGCCGCGATCAGCCAGGCCAGCTCGAGAACATTCCTGGACCGGGTGAACGCCTCCCCGGCCGGCATACCCGTCCCCATCGCGGCCAGCGGCAACAGCACGAGCATGACCACGCTCGTCACCACGGTGAAGCGTCGATGCCCGGCCCGGACGGCGCCGTACACCGCGATCAGGTACGCCAGAGCGAACACGTCGTAGCCGGCCGCCTGGTAGCCGACGGCACACCCGCCGGTCACGACCAGGACCGTGGCCGGCGCCCGCCGCGCGACGGCCAGGACCAGCCCGCCGGCGGCCAGCAGCACGAGCCCGAGCGGCGCCGGCGCGGCGGGGGCCCGGTCTCCGGTCAGCCCGGTGATCACCAGGATGGCGGCGACGGCGACGGCGATCAGGGCGTCCCGCACCTCGACCCGCACGCGTGTCATGGGGGCACCCTAGCCCGGCCGGGGGTGCCGGCGACTCCTGCCGGCGCAGCAGACGCGGCTACCGCGTACGCGGCAGGACGGGTTCGCCGCCCGCGTTCGCGGCAGCGGGAACGACCGCGTCGGCACGATGTCAGGACCGGGTCGCCGGCGCGACGATCAGGCGCATCCCATCCGAGCAAGGAGGACCCATGTTCGATCTGTTCCTCGCCGGGCCCACCGTCGACGCGTACACCCTGACCGGCGACCGGGTCGTGGCGACCACCGCGGCCGTCGTGGCGCTGGCGAGCGTGGTCTGCGGTGTCGTCGCGCTGGTGCGTACCCGCCGCCGGCCGGCGGTCGTCGCCCTGGTGGCCGGATCCCTCGGCCTGATCGCAGGCCTGTTCGTGATCGTCACCGCGGACGGTGGCCCGGGCACCGGCAACGGCATCGTCGGCGGGTTCGCGGCCGTTCCCCTCGGCCTTGCCGCAGTGGTCCTGGGATCGCTGGCTCTTCGTAACTTCCGGAAACTTGCCCGTACTCGTGGAGGCGTCCTTCTTGACCAGTCCCCTGGTCACGCATAGATTGCGGTCGTTGCTTCCGGAAACCCACCGAAACTTCCGGACGATACCCGCAAGGAGCTCCCATGAGTCGTCCCCGACTTCTCGCCTCCGTGGCCGGCGTCCTGGCGCTGCTGGCCGGACAGCTCGCGTTCGCCGGTTCCGCCACCGCCGTCCCCGGCCCGGGCACCGGACACCGGGCAGCCGGCCACGCCTACCCCGCCGACTCGCTGCGGGCGCTCGCCGCGCGCACCGGGCTGCGCATCGGCACCGCCATCAACGCCGACGAGCTCGGCGTCAACGCGAAGTACACGCAGATCGCCGCCGAGCAGTTCTCCAGCGTCACCGCGGAGAACGTGATGAAGTGGGCCGAGGTGGAGGCCGTCCGCGGCACCTACACCTGGCAGAAGGCCGACCAGCTCGTCGCGTTCGCCAAGAAGAACCGGCAGCTGGTCCGCGGCCACACGCTGCTGTGGCACAACCAGCTGCCCGCCTGGCTGTCCAGCGACGGCTACACCACCACGTTGTCCGACGCCGAGGTGAAGGCGGCCCTGAAGAAGCACATCTTCGCGCAGATGCGCCACTTCAAGGGCGACATCTGGCAGTGGGACGTGGTGAACGAGGCGTTCGACGACAACGGCGAGCCGCGCCAGACGATCTGGTACAAGGCGTGGGGCGGCACCGGCTACATCGCCGACGCGTTCCGCTGGGCGCACCAGGCCGATCCGAAGGCGCTGCTGTTCTACAACGACTACAACCTCGAGTTCACCGGGCCGAAGAGCAATGCCGTGTACGAGATGGTCAAGACGCTCAAGGCGCAGCGGGTGCCGATCCACGGCGTCGGCTTCCAGGGGCATCTGTCCACCCAGTACGGCTACCCGGACCTGCCGAACAACCTGGAGCGGTTCGCGGCGCTCGGCCAGAAGGTCGCGCTCACCGAGGTCGACGTGCGCACCTTCACCAAGCCCGAGGCGGTCAACGAGCCGGTCAACCCGCTGGCCCCGTACGCCCAGGAGAGCTACTGGTCGCGGACGCTGAAGGCCTGCCTCGCCGTACCGGCCTGCATCTCCTTCACGCCGTGGGGCTTCGGCGACGCCTACTCGTGGGTGCCGGGCTGGTTCGACGACCCGCAGGAGGGCGCCGCCCTGATCTACGACGAGCAGCTCAACCCGAAGGGCCAGTACGAGGTGCTGCAGCAGGATCTCGCACTGGCCGCCGGCGCCCCGCGTCGCTGAGCACCCGCGCAGCCCCTCCACCACGCCGGTGGTAGGGGCTGCGCCGGACGGCGGTGGTCGTCTACTGTCTCCGTCTCGTGAGCCGAAACATCACCTCGTCAATGGCAGGCCTCGGTCTGGCCGTACTCATGGCTGGTTGTGCCTCGACCGGGCAGGAAGCCGCGGCACCCGCCGCGACCAGCGCCTCGGCCGCGGCCGCCGGCAACACCGCCGAGATCTGCGCCTCCGGCGGCAAGGCCGCCCGGGACGTCGTCGTCAACCTGTTCGGCGAGCTGGCGAAGGTGACCGAGGAACCGGACCCGGAGGCGGCGCTCACCAAGATCTACAAGGAGACGTTCGGCGGGCTCGGCGACCAGATGCGCACGGAGGCCGGCCGGGCCACCGACCCGGCGTTCGCGACCGTGCTGACCGGCATCGCCGACGAGGCCGACAAGGTCGCGGCCAACCCGGAGGACGCGGACACGACCGGGTTCGAGACCGCCCTGGGCAAGCTGGACCAGTACTGCCCGCAGCCGGGCCAGTCCTCCGGAGCGGCCACGGAGCCCACCGTCGACGGGGTGGTCGGCGCCGCCGGCAGCGGCTGCGAGCTCCCGGTCACGTTCGAGGTCGCCGAGAAGTGGAAGCCGAAGGCGGTCGAGATCGCCGAGGACGACCCGCTCGCCGAGCTGGCCTCCAAGGGCACGCTGCGGCTGATCTGCGAGATCGACGCGAAACCGGCCGGGCACCTGGGCTTCCTGCGGGTGTGGACCGGGCCGGCCAAGGGCGGCGACCTGCGCGCGGCGCTCAAGCCGTTCCTCACCGAGGCGAAGACCCGCAAGGTCACCTACACGCCGGCCAAAGGCGTCGACGGCCTCGACGTCAGCTTCGAGCAGTACCAGAAACTGACCGAGGAGTGGCTCCCCCACCGGGCGTTCGCGGTCCTCGACGGCGAGTCGGTGGTCGCGCTGGACCTGGGCGGCATCGACGCCTCGGAGCACGAGGCGATGCTTCCCGCGTACGAGCTCGCCATGCGGACACTGGCCGTCAAGTAGGCCGCACACCGGAGGCGGGGCAGCCTCCGGATGGCATGTCCCGTTGACGACACGCCGATCGTCCCCCACACCGCCCGGCCTAGCGTATTGACACGCACTGTTGTCAAGGTTTGCCGGAAAACGGGGGGCCCGCACGAAGAACCTGGTGACCGCCGGCCTGGAATACGACAACCTGTACGTCGCGGTCGACGGGTCCGGGGTCTGGGGCTACTACTGGAGCAACGGCGAGGGCGCCTGGCGCAACAGCGGCGCGCGGGTGCTGCTCTCCGGTCGTACCGGCGGATGGCGCCTGACCAAGACGGTCATCGGCGCCGGCAATCACGGCGGTTTCAACTCCAACGGCGCCAGCGTGTTCTACAGCATCGACACGGACGGCGGGCTGCGCTGGCACGGCTACGTCGGCATCCCGGGGTCGGGCGGCTACTGGCATCCGAACAGCGGGCTGCGCATCGGCCAGGGCTGGCAGAACTTCGCGTACGTCACCGCCTTCGAGGGCATCTTCTGGGCCGTGGAACAGGACGGCACCCTGCGGTGGTACCGCTACGACACCCCGGTCAACGGATCCTCGGTCGACTGGGACTCGAACTCGGGAGCGATCATCGGCTCCGGATGGCGTGGGGGGACGCTCGGCTTCCAGACCGTCCTGAGCGGTGGCCTGGGCATCCTCTACGCGGTGGACCGCAACGGCGCCCTGCGCTGGAACCGGCACTACGGCTACGGCAACGGCACGATCAGCTGGGACGACGACTCCGGCGGCGGCGTCATCATCGGCTCCGGCTGGATGTGACGCCGGGACCGTCGTGCCGGGTCGCTGCGGATCACTGACGGAGGGTTTCCGACGGCCAGTGGCCGTACCGGTTGCGGTAGGTCTCGGCGAACCGTCCGGCGTGGCCGAATCCCCAGCGCTTCGCGATGTCCGCCACCGTCCGGCCGGCCCGGTCGGCGGCCAGCAACTCCTGGTGGACCCGCACCAGCGGTTCCTGCGGGAGGGACAGATGGCGTACCGCGCCGCGGTCGTGCGCCAGCCGAGCGGGGCCTGAGCCGCTCCGTCCCAGCGCCCCGGGAAACCCCAGGTCACGGCCGTGCCGACGGCACCGGCGGCGTCGTCTACAACGCCAACGGCAATGCCCCTGTCGACATCGCCAACTGCTGGTACAGCCTCACCTCGTGGTCGTACGCGGACTACAAAATCCCCTCGCCCTGCATGGACAACGGCTGTACCACGGGCAACACGAAGGCCGCGTGGTGGCTGAACCGCGGCGAGACGTCCGCCAGCTACTACTACTTCTACGACGTCGACGCCTTCCGCGTCCGACCGGGCTGCGTCCTGGACATGAACACCGGCTTCGGCACCACGCGCTGGGATCGCCGCGGCCTCGGTCCGCTGTGGGTCAGGATCGGCGACAGCGCCCGCTACACCGTCACCTACCACCAGTGCTTCTGAGGCGCCGGCCGACTATCGCCCCGGCCGTCCTGCGTCGCGCCCAGCGTCGCCTGCAGACGGTACAGGCGACGCTGGGCGCGACGGTACAGCAGGAAGTCGCCCAGATTCGCTACGCACACGATCGCGACGACCAGGACCACGAGCGATGCCACCCCGCTGCGGTCGAGCACGTCCGCGGAGGCCGACGCGACGAGCACTGCCGTCACGGCGGCCTGAAGGCGCTGCCGGATCGCCTCATCGACCTCGGCCCGCGTCAGCGGCCGGTTGAGGATGGCAAGCGTCCCTGCCGCGGCTACGATCACCGCGACCACGCCGCCGACGATCCCGAGTGCTATCCGAGTGCCTTTGCGCATGCCCACGCCTTTCGTCGTCGTGGGCACGACCGTACGAATCCCGGCGGCATGCGGGGAACGAAGCACATCCGAGAGGTCGAAACGGGGGGCTCAGTGGTCGCCACAGCGTCGTGAGGTGCGGCGAACCGGCGCTACCGCCGAGCATAGGGTGGTGTCCGGAGAGCGAGAGGGGAACGTGGTTGGCGAGCATGGTGACGGTGTGCCGGGACTGCTGCTGCGGCAGCCTGCGCAAGCACCCGTCGGTGGACCACGACGGCCAGCTTCGGGCGCTGCGTGACGCGCTGGAACCGGAGCATCGGGTACGCACGAGCCTCTGCCTGGACGCATGCACGCAGTCCAATGTGATCGTGGTGCAGCCCGATCCGCTCGCGCGGCGCGACGGCGCCCGGCCGGTGTGGTTCGGCCTGGTGCTCGACGATCAGGTGCTCGGTGACCTGGTCACCTGGGTGCGCGCCGGCGGCCCCGGGGTGACGCCGATCCCGGCGGTCCTGGAGTTATCGGTGATCAGCCCGCCGGAGAAGTGACCATGTGGGGACGGCCGGCGACTACGGGTGGTCCACCGCCACGCTTCATCGACGGCGTCGGTGACCCGGACGTGTGACGTCAGGGGCGACTCGCGACGCCGTCGAGCCACAGCCGGTCCGACTCGTCACGGTGCGAACCCGACGTGCCGACGTGCTTGTCGCTGATCCTGTCGCCGTTCTTGATCACGTGGACCAGGGCCATGGCGTGCCCCCGGCCGAGACCGTAGTCCTCCTTCAGCCACTCGACGATCTGCCCCGCCTTGGTCGACGGCTCATCGAGGCCGCGCTCGCGCGCCAGCGCCATGAACTGGCGAGGGGTCAGTCCGGTCTTGGCCTCGATGTTGTCGAGGTACGCCTGGAAGCTCATGGCTCCTGCCTTCCGCTGCGGGTCTGTTCGCTGACAGATCATCAGACCGAGCCGGAGCACGAAAGTCATCGGCGGCCCGGAAAGAAATCACGGGGTGAAAGCCGGGTGAGCCGGGCCATCCTGATGAGGGGGCGAGGCGCACGCGGAGGACCGACGAATGGTGATCGACCTGGACCAGCCGGCCGAGGATCGGCCCGCAGCCGAGCACGCGCGGTGGCGCCGCCGGCGACGGCTGATCGCCGCGACGGCCCTGCTCGCGGTGGGAGGCGCCGCCGGCGCAGGAGGCGCGCTGCAGTGGCAATCCCACCGCACCGAGCGCGACGCCCGATCGGCCGTCGCCGTCGTGGCCGTGCCCGGACGGTTCGGCTGGACAGGCCAGTCCACCACCTCCTACACGCCGGAGGGCGAGCCGCGAACCGTGCTGCACATGACCGGCCGGCTCAGCATCGTCAACGCCGGCCCGCAACGCGTCCGGCTTCGTCAACTGGTCCTCGAGCAGCCGGGAACGACGCTGTACAGCAGCGACATCGAGCGCTGGATAGAGCCGCTCGAAGCGTCCGCCGTCGAGGTGGCGGCGGACGTGCAGTGCCAGGTCATCACCCCCCGCGACGCGAAGCTCTCGCTGACCGTGCAGACGACAGATGCAAGGGTACGAACATCGCCGGTCGCGTGGGACAGCCGACCCTGGAACGGCGAGAGACAGAGCGCGTGCGAGCGTGCGTAAGTGGTGCAGGCGGCTTCACGACGGTCAGCGAGCAGCCGTGACGGTGGTGGACTCGCGCACCACCAGTTCCGGCGCGAACACGATGTCCTGTGCCTGTGAGCCGGGATTGTTCATCTCGTCGAGGACGAGGCGGACGGCGGCTCTGCCGATCTCGGCGGCGGGCTGGTGCACGCTGGTCAGCTCGACGGCGCAGGCCGCGCTGGCCAGGTCGGTGTCGTCGAAGCCGACCACCGCGAGGTCCTCGGGGATGCGCATCCCCCGGTGGGTGACGGTCTGCACGAGGCCGGTGGCGATCAGGTCGTTCGCGCAGAAGACGGCGCTGGGCCGGTCGCCGGGCGCCAGCGCGGTGAGCCGCTCCCCCGCGGCGAGACCGTCGGCGAAGCCGTCGCTCGCCGTGCCGATCCAGGTGAGCCGGGCGCCGGCCGCGCCGGCGGCGTGCACGGCGCCGATGTACCGCTCGTCGTGCCGCCAGCCGGCGTACGCGAGATGCCGGTGGCCGTTGTCGAGCAGGTGCCGGGCGGCGAGTTCGCCACCGAGGACGTCGTCGCTGCGCACCGCGCTCCGGCGGCGCGTCGGCACCTCGCGGGCGAGGACCACGACCGGGGTGCCGCGCTCCTCGATGACGGCGAGCAGCGGGTCGTCGACGTCGTTCGGCGTGATGATCAGACCGTCGAGCCGGCGTTCGGCGAGCCGGTGCAGCAGCCGGCTCTCCCGTTCCTGCATGCCGATGCCCGTGTTGAACAGCGCCACGTCGGCGCCCGCTTCGGTGGCGGTCTGCTCGGCGCCGGCCGCCACCTCGGCGAAGAACGGGTTGCCGAAGTCGAGGACGACCAGCCCGATGGTGCGGCTGCGGCCGACACGCAGCGCCCGGGCCGCCCCGTTGGGCACGTAGCCGACAGCCTCCATGGCCCGCTGCACGCGCTCGCGGGTCTCCGCATTGACCAGGTGGGGGCGGTTCAGCGTGTTGCTGACCGTCCCGTCGGAGACCCCGGCCACACGTGCCACGTCCCGGATTGTCGCGCGGGCCACTTATCGTCCTCTTTCCACGAGCGAAATGCACGAAGCGTACTCAGAACCGTTCCCGCGGTGGCAACGGCTGCAGCGGATCCTCCTCGGGCGCCGGGTGCGGCACCGCGAACCGGTGCTGCCCGGAGCCGACGGTCACCGGCGCCGAGCCGGGAAGGTCGACCGTGGCGTCGCAGCCGGGTGGCACCGTCACGTCGACGACGAGCGCGCCGCCGTCGCGCCGCCAGGCGACCGCGGCCCGGCCGTACGGTGTCAGGTGCGACGCCGACGCCGAGGACAGGCCGCCGCCGGGGCGGGGCCGGACCAGCAGCGACCGGTACCCGGGGGCGGCCGGGGCGAGACCGGCGACGACCCGGTGCATCCAGTCCGCGACCGCGCCGAGGGCGTAGTGGTTGAACGACGTCATGTTGCCGGGGTTGATCGTGCCGTCCGGCAGCATGCTGTCCCAGCGCTCCCAGATCGTGGTGGCGCCCATGGTGACCGGGTAGAGCCAGGACGGGCACTCGCGCGAGAGCAGCAACCGGTAGGCCTCCTCGAGGTGACCGGTGTCGGTCAGCGCGTCGAGGACCAGGGGCGTGCCGGCGAATCCGGTGCCGATCCGGAAGTCCGCCTCCCGCACCAGCTGGGCGAGCCGGTCACCGGCGTGAGCGTTCAAAGACGAGGGCAGAAGACCGAATCGGATCGCCAGCGCATAGGCGGTCTGGGTGTCCGAGACGCACCGGCCCGACGCGGTGACGAACTCGCGCCGGAAGCCCGCCGTCACCCGGTCCGACAGATCGGCGTAGAGCACCGCGTCGTCGTCCTTGCCCACGAGCGCCGCCTGCCGGGACAGCAGGCGCGCCGAGTAGGCCAGGTACGCCGTCGCGACCAGGTAGGGGTCGGTGCGGGCCTGCGCCGGGGCGTCGGACGGCGCGGCCGGGTCCAGCCAGTCGCCGAGTTGCAGGCCCCGGTCGATCACGTCGTGGTCGTTGAGCAGCCGGCGGCAGCCTTCGACCCAGCGCCGGGCGGTCTCGTACCCGGCGCCGACCGGTCCGCTGTCGCCGGAGCGTTCCAGCAGCACCAGCGGCACGATCGTGGTGACGTCGCCCCACACGGCGCAGTGGAACTGCGGGAACGACGTCGGGATGTGCGGCACGTAGAGCGGGACGAGCCCGTCGTCGGGGGTCTCGGCGGCGACGTCGGCGAGCCAGTCGCCGATGGTGCCGGTGACGTCGTAGAGGAACGCAGCGGTCGGCGCGAAGACCTGCAGGTCGCCGGTCCAGCCGAGCCGCTCGTCGCGCTGGGGGCAGTCGGTCGGCACCGAGACGAAGTTGTCGCGCATGCTCCACCGCACGTTGTCGTGCAGTCGCTGCAGCAGCGGGTCCGAGCACGCGAACTGCCCGGTCTCGACCATGTCGTCGTGGGTGACGACGGCGACCACGGCGCCCGGGTCGAGTTCGCCCGGCCAGCCGGTGATCTCGGCGTACCGGAACCCGTGGTAGGTGAACCGCGGCTCCCAGGTCTCCGGTTCGCCGTTTCCGGCCAGCACATAGACGTCGTGGGCCTGCGCCGTGCGGATCGGGCGCAGGCAGAGCCGGCCGTTCTCGAGGACCTCGGCGTGCCGGATGCCGATCCGGGTGCCGGCCGGGCCGGTGACGGTGACCCGCAGCCGCCCGGCGACGTTCTGTCCGAAGTCGATCAGGTGGGTGCCGGCGTCGACGCGCTCGGCGGAGACCGGCGGCAGCTCTTCGACGCGGCGCACCGGTGGTCCCGCCGGGGCGATCAGCTCACCCCGAGGACCTTCCTTCTTGCGTACGGGTGAGCCCGCGCCCGGCAGGATGCGGGCGTCGTGGTGTTCCCCGTCGTAGATGGACGAGCTCAGGATCGGCCCGTGGGTCCAGGTCCAGCTCTCGTCGGTGACGATCCGCTCGGCTGTGCCGTCCGCGTACTCGATCTCGAGCTGGGCGAGCAGGGCGGTGTCCCGGCCGTAGCGCTCGCCGGCCCGGGTCCAGCCGTACTCACCACGCCACCAGCCGTCGGCCAGCCAGCCGGTGATGGTGTTCTCCCCGGCCCGGAGCAGGTCGGTGACGTCGTACGTCTGGTAGTGCAGCCGGTGGTGGTAGCTGGTCCAGCCGGGCGCCAGGACGTCGTCACCGGCGCGGGCGCCGTTGAGCTCCAGCTCGTAGACGCCGCACGCCGTCGCGTACACCCGCGCCGCGCGCACTTGTCCCCGTACCGAAAAATCGCGGCGCAGCAGGACCGGCCGCCGGTCCCCCTCGCTGATGTCGGCGGAGCCGACGAAGACGGCATCCCAATCGCCCGGCGTCAGCAGACCGGCTTCGACATCGGTCGTCTCGCTCCAGGCGGTCGGCTGCTCGTCGCCGGAGGGCCAGACGCGGACCCGGACGGCGACCCGTTCCCGGGAGGTCAGCGCCGGTCCGGGCCAGGCGACCAGCACGCTCTCGCCGGATTCGATGATCTCGCTGGTCCAGCGGCCGACCGCCTCGATCTGGTACGCCCGCTGCCGCCAGCCGGGAACGGGCGTCTCGATCCGCCAGGACAGGCGCGGAGTGCGCTCGCCGATGCCCAGGGGGCGTTGGTGATGCTCGACGCGGGGGGCGTGGACCGTCGTGGCTGCGGAATGTGGAGCGGACAAAGCTCTAGCCCTTCACCGCGCCGGCCGCCAGGCCGCGCATGACTCGCTGGTTGAGGAAGACGTAGATGGCCAGGATCAGCAGCACGTTGATGCAGATCGCGGCGAAGGTGGGGCCGTACTCGACCACGCCGAACTGGCCGGTGAAGTTGAGCAGGCCGACCTGCACGGTGCGCTGCGCGTCGTCGGTCGTGAAGGTCAGCGCGATGAGCAGGTCGTTCCAGAGGAAGAAGAACTGTACGAGGGCGATCGTCAGCACCGAGTTGCGCATCATCGGGAAACCGATCGACCAGAACGACCGGATGACGCTGGCGCCGTCCATGGCCGCCGCCTCGAAGACGGTCTTGGGGATGGCCCGGAAGTAGGTGGCCATCATGAAGACGGTGAGCGGCAGGCCGGTCGCCGTGTAGGTGATGATCAGCGGCCAGAGCGTGCCGGTCAGGTGCAGGTTGAAATAGATGGTGAACAGCGGCAGCAGGATCATCTGGCCGGGGATCATGATGCCGGCCAGGAAGAGCATGAGCGTGGTCTGGCGGCCCTTCCAGACCAGCACCTCGAGCGCGAACCCGGCCGCGGTGCCGAGCACGATGATCAGCGCGAGGCTCGGCAGCACGGTGAGCAGCGAGTTCTGCAGGTAGGTCGCCACCGACGACCAGGCCTGCGTGTAGTTGCCGAAGTTGGTGAAGCTCTCCGGCAGGGAGGTGGTCGGGTTGTTCAGGAACTCGTCCTGCGTCTTGAAGGACCCGAGAAAGAGCCAGATCAGAGGGTACGTCACGACGATGAGGAGCAGGGCGACGCAGAGGTAGCCGGGGATCTTCTTGAGCGTCTTCATTACTCCACACCTGCCAGGTCGCGACGGGTGCCGCGGAAGATGAAGATGGTGACCATCAGGCACAGCACGGTCAGGGTGAGGGCGATGGTCGAGCCGTACCCGTAGTCGCCGTAGGCGAACGAGGTCTGGTACATGTACAACGTCAGCGGCGTGGTGGCGCTGCCGGGCCCGCCGCCGGTCAGGGCGTAGATCGAGTCGAATGCCTTGAGCGTGCCGTTGATGCTGAACACCAGCGAGCCGACCAGGACCGGCAGCGACAGCGGCAGCACGATGCTGCGGATCTGGCGCCAGGTGCCGGCGCCGTCCATCGACGCGGCCTCCATCATCTCGTCCGGGATGTCGAGCAGGCCGGCGTAGAGCAGCACCGCGTAGAAGCCCATCGAGCGCCAGATGTCCATGAGCGCGACGACGAGGAACGCGTTGCCGGGCGTGGAGAACCAGTCGACGCCGGTGCCGCCGAGCGCCTCGATCGCCGCGTTGACCGGGCCGGTCTGCGGCGCGAACTCGAAGAACTTCTGGAACAGCAGCGCGACGGCGACGGTGGGCAGCACGACCGGGAAGAACACCAGGGTGCGCACGATCGAACCGGCCCGGCGCAGGAAGTACACGTAGAGCAGGGCCAGCCCGTAGCCGACGAGCACCTGACCGACGGTGATCACCACGGCGTACTTCACGGTGAACCACAGCGCCGCGGGCAGCGCCGGGTCGTCGAACAGCTTGCTGAAGTTGGCCGTCCCGGCCCAGGTGAAGCCGGAGATGACGCTGCCGGTGAAGAACGTGTAGCCGAGAGACCACAGCATCGGCACCAGCATGATCAGCGAGTAGACCAGCAGGGCCGGTCCCAGGAGGAGGGCGACCGACTTACGGTCGCCGAGCACGCTGTGCATGTCTTTCGTTGCCTCTCTTGGTGAGCGCCGGCGGCGAGACGCCCCCGCCAGACCGCCGGCGCTCTCTCCTGAAGGGTCAGCCCAGGTTGGCGGTGACCGTCTGCATGAACTTCTCGCCGGTCAGCTGGCCGCTGCCGAGCAGGCCGCCGTTGCCCTGGCTCACCGTGGTGGCCTTCGCCGAGAAGTACGCCTCGAACCACAGGACGCTGGTCTGCACGTTGCCGATCTCGGTCTGGATCTCCTTGGTCAGCGCCGGCACCTCGACGCCGGCGTCGGTGGCGAAGCCGGTGATCTGGCTGGAGTCGCGCAGCGCCACCGTGCCGTAGTTGTCGACGATGCACTTCACCCACGCCTGGGTGTTGGCGTCGCCCTCGTAGCCCTTCTTCGAGATGGCGACCGCGGTGCCGACGTTGGCCGGCATCTGGTCGGCGGTGCCCGTGCCGCCGGTGACGGTCGGGAACTTCAGGAAGCCGACGTTGTCGACGCCGATCTTGTTCTTGCTCTCGTCGTTGAAGTCCGACAGCGCCCAGGAGCCCATGTAGATGAAGGCGGCCTTGCCGGTCAGGAAGGTGTTGAGCGCGGTCGCGTAGTCGATCGAGGTGGGCGACTTGCCGAAGTAGCCTGCCTTGCCCAGCGCGGCGATCGCGTCGGCGGCGGCGACGTACTGCGGGTCGGTGAGCTTGGCCGATCCGTCGGCGACCTTCTTGAGCGCGTCGGGGCCCTGCTGGCGCAGGATGTAGTTGCCGACCCAGCGGGTCACGCCCCAGCCGTCGCCGCCCTTGCCGGCGTTGGAGATCGGCTGGACGCCGGCGGCCTGCAGCTTCGCGAACGCGGCGACCAGGTCGTCCCAGGTGGCGGGCGGGGTGGTGATGCCGTTGTCGGCGAGCAGCTTCTTGTTGTACCAGATGCCCTCGATGTTCAGCTCGGTCGGCAGCACCAGTTGGTCGCCGTCGTACAGGCTCTTGATGGTGGACGACGCGGCCGGCAGGACGCCGTCCGAGACGCTCGCGGCGTCCAGGACCGAGCCGTTGTCGGCGAGCTGGCTGGTCAGCGACGGCGCGTTGGCGGCGGTGAACAGCTGCGGCAGGGCGCCCTGGCCGGCGAGCAGCTGGAGCTGCTGGTCGAGGCTGGCCTGCGCCTGGTTCTTGATCTCCAGGGGCTGCGCCGTGTTCTGGGTGGCGCACTCCTTCTGGCTCAGCGTGGTGAGGGTCTTGGCGATGGTGGTGTTCTCGTTGATCGCGAGGAACGAGAAGTTCTTCGCGCTGCCACCGCTGCTGCTGTCGTCGCTGCCGCCGCAGGCCGCGGCCGACAGGACGAGGGCGACGGCGCCGGCCGCCGCCATCAGGTTCTTGGCCTTGAAGTGGGGTGCCACAGGTCCTCCTAGAACGACCGCGGTGAGGTCTCGTTTTGAAGCGTCTAAAGCGTCAAGGCCCGGGTGCCGAACATCAAGAAGGTCACACGAACATTTCTCGGTGACCTCCTCGAAACAAGCACTTTACCTGCGGCAACGTTCGATGTAACGATTCAATAACCCGGAACCGGCACCCCGGGAGGCCGTCGGTCCCCGGCGGCGGACACCCGGCTCACGACACCACTGGCCGGCTCGGTTTGAAGCGTCTCGCGTACCCTCACCGGCATGGCCAGGATCGAGGATGTCGCGGCGCGCGCGGGGGTGTCGGTCGGCACCGTGAGCAACGTGCTCAACCGCCCGCAGGCCGTCGCGCCGAAGACCCGCGCCCGGGTCGAGGCCGCCATCGCCGAGCTCGGCTACCTGCCCAACGAGTCGGCGCGCGCCCTGGTCTCCGGCCGCAGCCGCACGGTGGGCCTGGTCGTCCCGGACGTGACCAACCCGTTCTTCGCCGACCTGGCCCGCGGCGCCGAGGAGGTCGCCGACAAGCACGACGTCGTCGTGGAGCTCTACAACAGTGCGGACTCCCTCGAACGCGAGCTGCGCTACCTGGGCCGGCTCGAGACCCAGCGGGTTCAGGGAATCCTGGTCACCCCGGTGGACCGGGGCGGGCGAGCCGTCGAGGAGCTGATCAGCCGCGGCACGCCGGTGGTCCTGCTCGACCGCGGCCGGCCGTCCCGCAGCGTCTGCTCGGTGTCGGTGGACCACCTGGCCGGCGGCCGGCTGGCCGGCGCCCACCTGGCCGAACTCGGTCACCGCCGGATCGCCTTCGTGGGCGGCCCGCTCTCCGCGCCGCAGGTCGCCGACCGCCTCGACGGCGCGCGGCGGGCCGCGGCCGCCGCGGGCGCCACCGTCGAGGCGGTCGAGACCCCGGCGCTGACCGTCGCCGCCGGCCGGCAGGCGGCCGGCGCCCTGGTCGCGCGCGGCGCCGGGGACCGGCCGAGCGCCGTGTTCTGCGCGAACGACCTGCTCGCGCTCGGCGTCCTGCAGACCGTGACGCGCGACGGGCTGCGGGTTCCCGAGGACCTGGCGATCGTCGGCTACGACGACATCGAGTTCGCGGCGGCGGCCGCCGTGCCGCTCACCTCGGTCCGGCAGCCGCGCGAGCAGCTCGGCCGGGTGGCCGCTGAGCTGCTGTTCGAGGAGATCAACGACGCCGGCCGGCACGGCCACCGGCAGGTCGCCTTCCAGCCCGAGTTGGTCGTCCGCCGGTCCTGATCCGCGCGACTCCCCTCTTCCCGCGACGCGGGTCGGCGTGCAAGCATGGCGCCACCGGTACCGCGTTCACACCCCGGAAATGTGCGCACGGAGATTTCGACGCTTCAATTGAAACGTTTAATCCATGCTTCCGAAGGGCAAAAATGAGTAAATCAGCCCGTAGGCGACGCCACTCCGTATCGATTGCCGCCGCCCTGCTGACCACCCTGCCTCTCGCCGTCGCCGCCCCGGCCACCGCACACCCGGCCACGGCCTCTCATCCCTCCGCCTGCCCGTGGATGGACACCCGCAAGTCCGCCGACCAGCGGGCCACTCTCCTGCTCAAGGCCAGCACCCTCGACCAGAAACTGCGCTGGCTCGTCGAACACGCCGCCAACAACCCGGCCCAGACCGTGTTCAGCGGCGTCACCTACCCCGCGCAGGTGCCCTGCACCCCGACGGTCACGTACACCGACGGCCCCGACGGGGTACGCGGCACCGGCGGCGTGACGGCCTTCCCCGCACCGATCAGCCAGGCCGCGACCTGGAGCGTGCGCCTGTCCGAGCAGAAGGGACGGGCGCTCGCCGACGAGGCCTTCGGCAAGCAGAAGAACGTCGTCCTCGGCCCCGGCATCGCCAGCGGCCGGACCCCCCTCTCCGGCCGCACCCCCGAATACCTCGGCGAGGACTCGCTGCTCAGCGGCGAGCTCGCGGCCGCCGGCATCCGCGGCATCCAGGCCGACGGCCGCAGCGGCGCGGTCCTCAAGCACTACGTCGCCAACGAGCAGGAGACCGACCGCTCGACCAGCTCGTCCAACATCGACGAGCGCACGCTGCGCCAGGTCTACAACCTGCCGTTCGAGATCGCACTGGACCGAAGCGACCCGGCCGGCGTGATGTGCTCCTACAACCAGATCAACAGCGTGTACGCCTGCGAGAACCCGATCCTCGACGACGTGCTCAAGGACGACCTCGGCTACGACGGCTACGTCGTGTCCGACTTCTACGCGGTGCACTCCACCGCACCCTCGCTCGCGGCCGGCCTGGACCAGGAGCTGAACCGGCCGATCCACTACACGCCCGAGAAGATCCACCAGGCGCTCTCCGCCGGCACGATCACGACCAGGCAGATCGACGAGGCCGCGTACCGGGTGGTCCGCGCCTACCTCGCCGCCGGCCTCTTCGACCACGCGCTGCCGGCGACCGCGGCGGCCGACGTCTCCACGGCCGCCCACCGGGCGACCGCCCGGGCGATAGCCGAGCAGGGGTCGGTGCTGCTCAAGAACGACCGGGACATCCTGCCGCTGAAGACCGGCCGGAAGACGACGATCGCGGTCATCGGCGCCACCGCGTCGAACACCCCGGACTCCTCCGGGATCAGCGCGGCCGACGCCTGCAGCATGCGGTTCCGTGACACCCCCGCGATGACGTGCACCCCGGTCGCGCCCCTCGAATCGATCACCGCACGCGCCGCCCGTACCCAAAGCTCGGTGGTCTTCGACAACGGCGACGACGTCGCCGCCGCGGCAGCGACAGCGGCCGAGGCGGACGTCGCGGTGGTCTTCGGCTGGTACGGCATGGGCGAGTTCGCCGACCCGGCGAGCCTGTCCCTCGCCGACGGCGGCGACGCGCTGATCAGCGCGGTCGCCAAGGCCAACAGGAACACCGTGGTGGTGCTCGAGACCGGCAGCGCCGTCACCATGCCGTGGATCGACGAGGTCCGCGGCGTCATCGAGGCGTGGTACCCGGGCGAGCAACAGGGCCCGGCGCTCGCCCGGCTGCTCTGGGGCGACACCAACTTCACCGGCAAGCTGCCCATGAGCTTCCCGAAGTCGATCGCCGACACCCCGACGAACACGCCGGCGCAGTACCCGGGCGTAAAGGCGGAGGGCCAGACGATCCGGCAGGTGGACTACAGCGAAGGACTCGCGGTCGGCTACAAATGGTACGACCAGCAGGGCATCGACCCGCTCTTCCCGTTCGGGTACGGACTGTCCTACACCGACTACCGGTACGACCGGCTCACCGTGTCGAAGCAGGGACGCGACCTCGCCGTCAGCTTCCGGGTCCGCAACGTCGGCGACCGGGCCGGCACCGAGACCAGCCAGGTCTACCTCACCCTGCCGTCGTCGACCGGTGAGCCCGGCAAGCGGCTGGTCGGTTTCCGCCAGGCGGCCCTGAAGCCCGGCGCCTCGCAGACGATCACCCTGAAGATCCGCGAGAAGTCGGCGGACCACCCGCTGTCGTACTGGGACGTCCGCAAGGATCGGTGGCGGACCGCCGCCGGCACGTACACGGTGTCGGTCGGATCGTCGTCGCGATCCCTGCCCCAGTCCGACACGATCCGCCTGAACTAGACGCCGGGCCGCGGCCCGCTTCCTCGGAGGCGGGCCGCTCCCCCGTCCCAGCGCAGCGAGGAACCGCAGGTCAAGGCCGGTACGACGTCCCATCGTCCCAGATCCTTCCACCGGCGTTGCGGCGCCGCGCGGACCGTCGTGAGGCTGAGCGCCAGATCGGTGGCCCACGACAGGAAGGATCCGTCCCGATGATCAGACATGCCCTGCGCAGGAGGGTGCTCGGCCTCGCCGCCGCATTCGCCACGGTGCTCGCCCTCCTCACCGTGCCGGCGGCACCGGCGTCGGCCGGCGAGTGCTACCAGCCGTATTGCGGCGGCGTCGTCTACAACGCCAACGGCAACGCCCCTGTCGACATCGCCAACTGCTGGTTCAACGACCTCTCGTGGTCGTACGCGGACTACAACCTCCCCAAGCCCTGCATGGAGAACGGCTGGACCACGGGCAACAAGAACGCCGCGTGGTGGCTGAACCGCGGCGAGACGTCCGCCAACTACTACTACTTCTACGACGTCGACGCCTTCCGCGTCCGCCCGGGGTGCATCCTGGACATGAACACCGGCTTCGGCACCACGCGCTGGGACCGCCGAGGCCTCGGTCCGCTGTGGGTCAGGATCGGCAGCAGCGCCCGCTACACCGTCACGTACCACCAGTGCTTCTGAGCGCCGGGTGCATCCGTATCCGGCCTCCGCGGCGGCGGTGGCCGGATACGGACGGCCGTCAGGGTTTGAGGACGATCTTCTCGCAGTCGTCCTGCTTGTTCTTGAACATCTCGAAGCCGCGTTCCGCCTCGTCGAGCGGCATGGTGTGGGTGATGATCCGCGTCGGGTCGAGCTCGCCGCGTTCGATGCGCTGCAGCAGCGGCTTCATGTAGCGCTGGACGTGGCATTGGCCGGTGCGCAGGGTCAGCGACCGGTTCATCCAGGCGCCGGCCGGGAACTTGTCGAGGAACCCGCCGTAGACGCCGATGACCGAGACCACGCCGCCGCTGCGGCAGGACAGGATCGCCTGGCGCAGCGCGTGCGGGCGTTCGGTCTCCGAGCGGACGGCCTGCTTGACCCGGTCGTACGCGGCGATGTGCGCGCTGCCGTGGGTCGCCTCCATGCCGACCGCGTCGATGCACTTGTCCGGGCCGCGTCCACCGGTGAGCTCGAGCAGCCGCGAGCGCACGTCCACCTCGTCGAAGTTGACCGGGATGTGGCCGGCTTGCTCCGCCATCCGCAGCCGGTACGGCTCCTTGTCGATGGCGATGACCTTCGCGGCGCCGAGCACCCGGGCGCTGTCCATGGCGAACTGGCCGACCGGGCCGGCGCCCCACACCGCCACCACGTCGCTGGGCTGGATGTCGCACATCTCGGCGCCCATGTAGCCGGTGGGCAGGATGTCGGACAGGAACAGCACCTGCTCGTCGGTCAGATCGGACTCGATCTTCAGCGGGCCGACGTCCGCGAACGGCACCCGCGCGTACTGGGCCTGACCGCCGGCGAAGCCGCCGGTCAGATGCGAATAGCCGAAGATCCCGGCGACCGGGTGACCGAACATCTTCTCCGCGATGCCGGCGTTGGGGTTGGAGTTCTCGCAGCAGGAGTACAGCTCGGCGGCGCAGGCGGCGCACGCGCCGCACGCGATCGGGAACGGCACGACCACCCGGTCACCGACCCGCAGCCGGTCCGCGGCCACTCCGGAGCCGACCTCGACGACCTCGCCCATGAACTCATGGCCCATCACGTCGCCGTCCTGCATCGTCGGCACGTAACCGTCGACCAGGTGCAGGTCCGAGCCGCAGATCGCGGTGGAGGTGATGCGTACGATGGCGTCGCGCTTGTTGAGGATCTTCGGGTCCGGCACGTCGCGGACCTGGACCTTGTTGCGGCCCGCCCAGGTGTTCGCCCTCATGCGTCCGCTCCCTTCGCGAGCTCGGCGTCCGACAGCGGTTGTGCCGGGCGCTGCGGGAACTCCTTGCGGGCCCGTTTGCCCCACGGGGCGCCGTCGGAGCGGACCACCTCGCCGGTCTCCAGCACCTGCTTGAGCCGGCGCAGGTCGTCGTCGAGCTGCTGGTGCGGTTCCTCGCCGAAGTACTTGGCGACGGCCTTGCCGATGGCGCCACCGGGAATCTCGTAGACCAGCACGACGTGGACCTCGGTGCTGACGCCGTCCGGGGCGGGGACGAACCGGACCGTACCGGCGTTGGGCACGTCGGCGTCACCGGTCGAGCGCCACGCGATCTTCTCGCCGGGGTCCTCGTCGACGATCTCCGCGTCCCACTCGACGTTCTTGCCGAACGGGGCGGTGGCGGTCCAGTGGCTGGTCCGGGCGCCGGTGGTGCGGACCTGTTCGAGATGCGCCATGAACGCCGGCAGGTTCTCCAGGGCGCGCCAGAAGGCGTACACCTCGGTCGCGGGTTTACGGATGGTCGTCGTGGCCGTCAACTCCATGGATCCTCCTTTGCGTGCACCGATTTCCTTCGCTCGGGTGGCCTGGACGGCGGTCATCAGGTCCAGCACGGTGATCCCGGCGACCGCACCGGTCACGGCGAGCAGCCGCCGCCGGCGGTCTCCGCCGCGGTGGGCGAGGGCCATGCCGAGCGCGGTCAGGTCCATCGCGTCGCCCAGCACCCGGGTCCACGCCCAGGCGCCCTTGCGCCGGCTCGTCAGCAGCCCGGCCGCGTGGATCAGCTCCCGCGCCCCGACCAGCGGCACCACCGCCCGCGACATCGCGGAGTCGTCCACCCCGCTCATCCGCCGCACGCGGTCCGGCGCCGCCAGTTGCGCCACCCCCAATCCGAGGCTCATCCAGCCGAGCCCTCGGCCCCGCCGCTGCACCGCCTGCTGCCTGTCGTCCGTGGTTTCTCGGTCTGCCAGTTGCGTCACGGGTGACCTCCGTGGTCGACCGCGCCCCCGTGCACCGTGACCGGGAGCGCGCTGTCTCGGATTCCGGGCTTCCCGCGACGAAATCGCCTAAACCGTCTCGGTCATCCGTGGCCCCGACGTGCCTCGCGGCATTGCCGGCGAGGGGAGGCATGTATGCGTACCGATGGGGAAAGCGCCGGCACCGCAACGCGTCCCGATGCCGGCGAGGAGCTGCGATGACGCATAACGATCAGAACCGTACGGAGATCGTGGTCGGGCTGGTGGCCACCCCACCGGACTACCCGGCACGGGTGACGGCGCGGCTGGCCGCCGAGCTCGCCCGCCTGCTCGCCGAGCGAGTGGACGCCGGCGTGCGATGGACGGTCCGGGAAGGCTGGGGCGAGGTGGCGCCGCGCCGTGACGGCGGCGCGGAGGCGCTGCTCGACGACCTGGCCCGGCGGCGCACCGGCGACCGGTGGGACGTCGCGATCTGCCTGACCGATCTGCCGTTGCACGCCGACCGGACGCCACTGATCGCTCAGTCCTCCACCCGGCGCCGAGCCGCGATCGTCTCCCTGCCCGCACTGGGCCTGAGCCAGCTGCAGATCGTCCGCGCGGTCGTCCCGGATCTCGTGGGCGCGCTGCTCGCCGACGCTCCCGGCACACCGGCGGACCTGGCGAGCCGGGTGACCGTCATCAAGCGGTCGATCGGCGCGGACGAGGCCGGCGACGTGCGGTACGTCGCCTCCCGGTGGACCGGGCGGGCGCGGTTGCTGACCGGAATGGTCAGGGCGAACCGACCGGGACGCGCGTTGCTGGGCCTGTCCAAACTCCTGGTCGGCGCGTTCGGCACGGCCGCGATCGCGCTCACCACCAGCACGATCTGGCAGATGGGAGACGCACTCGGCGGCATCCGCCTCACCGTCGTCATGATGCTGGCGCTGACCGGGCTGGTGGCCTGGCTGATCGTCGCCCACGACCTGTGGGAGAGACCCGGCCGTGACACCCCGGCCGAGCTGGCCCGGATGTTCAACGCCGGCACGATCCTCACCCTCGCCCTGGCCACCACGGTGTCCTATGTCGTGCTGTTCCTCGGCACCCTGCTCGCCGCGGCCCTGTTGATCGACACCTCCGTGCTGGCGCAGACTCTGCAACGGCAAGCCCACGCCACCGACTATCTGACCCTCGCCTGGATCATCAGTTCCCTGGCCACCGTCGGCGGAGCGATCGGCTCCGGGCTGGAGGACGAGGAGACGGTCCGGACCGCCGCCTACGGACACCATCCGGACCCCTCGGACCGGGCCAGCGAAGGCCGGTGACCCGGCGTCCGTTCAGCTCTCCGGCCATGTCAGGCACCCGCCCCCGCCATCGCCGGGTGTAGGACGACCTTGGTCCAGCCGTCGTCGCGCTTGTCGAAACGCTCGTAGGCCTCCGGCGCGCGGTCGAGGGGCAGCTCGTGGCTGACGATGAAGGACGGCTCGGCCTTGCCGCCGGCGATCAGGTCGCGCAGCCGGCGGTTGTACTTCTTGACCGGAGCCTGGCCGGTGCCGAGATGCTGGCCCTTGAACCAGAACATGCCGTAGTCGAAGGCGAGCCGGCCCTGCTTGGCCAGCTCGTCGGCGGCGCCGGGATCCTCGGGCACGAAGACGCCGACATTGCCGATCCGGCCGGTGAAGCGCACCGAGGCGACCAGCCGGTTCATCGTCAGGTTGGCCTGCTCCTGCCCGTCGGGCTCGTGCGCCTGGTAGCCGACACACTCACAGCCGTTGTCCGCGCCCAGTCCCATCGTCTGCTCGAGAACGGCCTGCACCGGGTCGACCTTCGAGTCGTCGATGACGATCGCGCCGATCGACTCGGCCAGCCGCAGCCGGTCCGGGTGCCGGTCGACGACCATCACCTTGCTCGCGCCCCGGATGGTCGCGGAGAGGGCCGCCATCAGACCGACCGGGCCCGCGCCGTAGATGACCGTCTGGTCGCCGGGTTGTACACCCGCCATCTCGGTGGCGTGGTAGCCGGTCGGGAAGATGTCGGCGAGCATCACGTAGTCGGTCTGGCGCTGTTCGGCGTCCTCGCCCAGCCGCAGGCAGTTGAAGTCACCCCAGGGCACCCGCAACAGCTCCGCCTGTCCGCCGCCGTACGGGCCCATGTCGGCGAAACCGTACGCGGCGCCCGCCATCTTCGGCTCGGGCTGGGCGGTCAGACAGTAGTTCGTCAGCTGGCGCTCGCAGTTCTTGCAATGCCCGCACGCGATGTTGAACGGCAGCACCACCCAGTCGCCCACCCGCACCTTGTCGACCCCGGCGCCGACCTCGACCACCTGACCCAGATTCTCGTGCCCGAACCAGCGGCCGGGCTCGAAATCGGTCCGGCCCTCGTACATGTGCGGGTCCGAGCCGCAGATGTTCGCCGACGTGACCCGCACCAGCACATCGGTCGGCCGCTCGATCCGCGCATCAGGCACGTCCTTGACGCTGACCTGCCGCGGCCCCTCGTACACCACTGCCCTCACCACTACCTCCTCGTCGTGGACACCGCCCCCGGTCCGGGAATCGGGCCGGGGTCTCCACTCCATACACTCGACGGAGCACCCCGAGCCGGTACGCGGTTTCGAACCGATCCGGCCCCGCGTGCCGGATCCGCCACGGGCTCTGACGGCCGCGCAGGCAACGCCCCGAGGCTCCGTCAGGAGGAACGATGCGGCTCATCACCTTCCTGCGTCATCCCTGGACGGCGATGCTGGCGCGGTGGGGCCGGATCCCCGGCCTTCGCACCGCCAAGGTCACCCTCGCCGCCGTGCTGGCCTACGTCGCCGCGGACCTGCTGAACACCACGGAGGCGCCGATCCTCGCGCCGCTGACCGCGATCCTGGTGGTTCAGGTCACCGTCTATCAGACGATCACCGAGAGCCTGCAGCGCGTCCTCAGTGTGCTGGCCGGTGTCCTGGTCGCGGTCGCGTTCGCCGCCATCGTGGGGTTGAGCTGGTGGAGCCTGGGCGCCGTGGTGGCGGTGAGCCTCGTACTCGGGCAGTTCCTCCGCCTGGGGCCGCATACCCTGGAGGTGCCGATCAGCGCGATGCTCGTCCTCGCGGTCGGCGCCGCCGCGGCGTCGCAGGCGGCGGAGGGCCGGGTGTACGAGACCCTCATCGGTGCGGCGGTCGGCATCGCGGTGAACTTCACGATCGCGCCGCCGGTCCACGTGGTGCCGGCCGGTGTGGCCGTCGCCGGTCTGGCCACCCGGCTGGCCGGATTCCTGCGCGCGCTGGCAGCGGAACTGCGCACCGGCTGGTCGCGTCACGTCGCGCAGAACCGGCTCACGGCGGCGCGGGACCTGAGCGCCGCGGTGCTGGCGGCCGACCGTTCGATGGTCCGCGCCGAGCAGAGCGCCGTGCTCAACCCGCGCGGCGGTGAGGTGCGGGTGGCGCAGCCGCGGCTGCGCACGGCCCTCACCGCCATCGAGTACTGCACCATCGTGGTTCGTACGCTGTGCCGGGAGATCTTCGACCGGACGTTCTACCTGCCGCCGGAGATGGAGGGTGAGGTCTACTCGCCGGACGCCCGCCCGGCCCTCGCCGACGTGCTCGATGCCGCCGCCGCGGCCATGGACGAGGTCGCCGCGGTCGCGGCGGGCACTGAGCCGATCGAGGCGGCCCGGGCCCGCGTGGCGGAGCAGCTGGACGAGCTGCAGCGCCGGCGCGACATGCTGGGCCGGCTGCTGCTGGTCGACCCGCACGCCGACGCCGCGGCCTGGCAGCAGCACGGTGCGCTGCTCACCGCGGTGGACCGGCTGCGGGTCGAGATCGAGGCGGCGGTACGTCCCGCCGCCGAGCCGTGGCGCCCGCCGTCACTCGCCGACGGCCCGCGGCGGGCGGCGCGACGCATGGCGGACGCTGCCGACGAGGCCTTGCCGGTGGTCACGGACCGGTCCCGGCGGGCGATGCGGCGGGTGATGGACGTCGCTGCGGAGGCCGCCACGGAGGCGGCGGCGAACCTGGCCGGCCCCGATCCGTACGCGGCACGCGGCCACGCGCCGGATGCCGGCACGGGCCGGCCGGATGAGCAGGCGGCCGCCGACGCCGCGGCGGCCGCCGTCCGGGCCGCCGCCGAGTCGGTCGCCGAGCCGGAGCGGAAGGAGCCGGAAAGGGAGCCTCCGCCGCGACCCGGTGCCGCCGAGCCGGACGCCGGCCGGGACTGACCCCGGGCGGCAGCCGCCCCGCCGCTCCGGTGACGGGGGGTCCACACCCTCAGCCGGGCGGTCTCCCCGGCCGAGGCAGCGGGTTGGCGTCGGTAGCGGCGCGCACGAAGTCCCGTACCCGTGCGGTGGTGTTGGTCTTCATCCAGACGAGGCCGCGCTCGATCGGAGGCGCGTCGTGGATCGGCACGTAGCTGATGTCCGGCCGCGGAGAATAGCGAGGGGTGTTCGCGCCGACCGGGAGCACGCCGCGACCCATCGCGACGAGGGTGAGCATCTCGGAGAAGGTGTTGCCGATCGGGCCTTTCGGGATCGGCCGGCCGGACGGGGTGTGCTCGGGGGTGCGGTCGGATTTGAATGCGGCCGAGGTCACCGCCGGGTACTGCACGACCGGGTGCTCGGCGAGGTCTTCCAGCGACACCGCCCGCGCACCGGCCAGCACATGCCCGCTCGGGACGGCCAGGAGCCGGCCTTCGCGCAGCAGGGCCGGACCGGTGGACATGTCGTCGAACGGGAACGACGCGAGCAGAAGGTCGATGGACCCGTCGACGAGGTGGGCGCGGGAGTTGGCCAGTTGAGCCTCGTGCACGGTGACCTCGCAGCCGGGGTGACGTTCGGTGAACAGGCGGACCGCTCTGAGCAGCGTCGGCGCGGTCCACTCGCCGAGGAACGCGACATGGAGGTGGCCGGTGACGCCTCGGCCGGCCTCGACGGCCCGGCTGAAGGCCTGCTCCATCCCGGTCACCAGCGGGGTGAGGTCGTCGGCGAGCTGCTGACCGATCGCAGTGAGCCGCACGACCCGGCTGGTCCGCTCGAACAGCGGCGCCCCGACGCGACGTTCCAGCTTCTTGACGACGTGGCTGATCCGGCCGGTGGTGACGCCGAGCCTGTCGGCGGTACGGCCGAAGTGCAGCTCGACGGCCAGGGTCAGAAAGGTCTCGATCTCGTGACGCTCGAGCATGTACCGGTCCGATCGTTGAATACAGGTCAACGATCCTAGACCGATCATGGCTTGGTCGACATCGCCGGCTGCCCAAAACTGGAGGTCATCACCACTTCCGCCCGTACTGATGGAGCCTTTGTGGACATCGAAAACACCGTCGGCCCGGCCGCACTGGACGTTCGCGCTGAAGCACCGGGAGACGCCTTGCAGGTGATCGCCTTCGACCACCTGGTGCTCAACGTCAACGACGTGGAGCGATCTCTCGCCTTCTACTGTGGGGTGCTGGGGCTGCAACCGGTCCGGGTCGACGAATGGCGCGCCGGAAAGATCAAATTCCCCTCGGTGCGCGTCGACGCCAGCACGATCATCGATCTCTTCAGCCGGTCCGGCGGCGGGTCGAACGTCGACCACATCTGCCTGGTCGTACGGCCCCTCGACTGGCAGCAGGTCATCGCCTCCGGAATCTTCACCCTGGTTGAGGGACCCGTCGGCCGCTTCGGAGCTCGCGGCAGCGCGACGTCGATCTATGTGCGGGACCCGGACGCCAACATCGTGGAACTGCGCTGGTATCCGCAGGATCGACCCGCATGAAGAGCCCGGCGCAACCCTCACACCTTCTGGGCTGCGGCATCGTTGCGGGCCCGCTATTCCTGGCAGCGGGCGTGATCCAGGGTCTGACTCGCGAGGGCTTCGACCTCACCCGCAATGCCATCAGTCAGCTCAGCCTGGGAGACCTCGGCTGGATCCAGGTAATCAACTTCATCCTCACAGGAGCGCTGCTCATCGCTGGCGCCACCGGTCTGCGGCAAGCGCTGCGCGACGGGCCGGGCGCCACCTGGGCGCCCCGAATGGTCGCAGTATTCGGAGCCTCGTTCCTGGTCAGCGCGGTGTTCGACGCCGATCCCGGCGCCGGCTTTCCCGTCGGCACCCCCGCCTTCGCGGGAGCGGCCCTGGGCCTGGTATGGCTCGCTGCGACGAGCGCCCGTCTCGCCATGACACCGCGGACTGAACGGTGACCGGCCAGAACCACGACTGTTGAAGCGGGCGGCAACCCTCTCGTCCAGGACGTGGGCCGAGTGGTGGATGCCCGCGGCGGGCGCACCGGCGTACACATAGATGGCCGCCTCTGCCCTGTGAGGGAGTGCCGTGATGCGCCGACTTCTGGCCCTGGCCGTCGCGGTGCTGGTCGCCGCGAGTCCGATCGGCACCGCCCGCGCCGCCGAGGCGCGGCCCGCGTCCGGCCTGCTGCCGTTCCCCAGCGACCGGTACACGGTCGCGGACCCGGCCAGCGCCACCGGGCGCCGGGTGCACTTCCCGGCCGGCGCGCTGCCGGCGAACGTGGCCGGTGAGCACATCGACCCGGCGGAGTGGAACCGGCAGGACGGGTTCAGCCCCGGCACGCCGATCCTCGTACACGTGCCGGGTCTTGATCCGGCGGCCAGCGGCATCGCGCCGGTCACGGACATCGGGCGATCGACGGCCCCGGACGCGCCGATCCTGCTGATCGACACGCGCACGCGGCAGCGCACCCCGCACTGGGCGGAACTCGACGCGCACGGCAGCGGCCTGCTCATCATCCGGCCGGCGGTGGCGCTGCGGGAGGCGACCCGGTACGTCGTCGTCCTGCGCGGGCTGCGCGACCGGGACGGAACGGTGATCCCCGGGCCGGACCGCGCGCCGCGGCACCTGCGCGACGACCTGGACCGTGCCGGGATCACGAGCCGGCACCTGTACCGGGCGTGGGACTTCACGGTGGCGAGCGCGCCCGGCCTCACCGGCCGGGTGCTGCGCATGCGCGACGACGCGTTCACCCGCCTCGGCCGCCGGGCGCCGGCCTTCACGGTCGGCCAGGTCACCGACTACACCCCCGACCAGGACGCCCGCATCGCCCGCCAGGTGCGCGGCACGGTCACGGTGCCGAGCTACCTGACCGGTACGGGCGGGCCCGGCGCCCGGCTGCACTACGGCACGGCCGGCGAGCCCGCCACCCCGGATGCCCTGCCCACCGCGTCCGGCGCGGCCCTCGCCGCCGACTTCGTGTGCAACATCCCGCGCAGCGTGAACGCCGACCGGCCGGCGCACCTGTCGCTCTACGGGCACGGCCTGCTCGGCGCGGCCACCGAGATCAACGCCGGCAACGTGAAGCAGATGTCGCAGGACTACGGCTTCCTGTTCTGCGCGACCAGCTGGATCGGGTTGTCGAACGCCGACATCCCGTACGTCGTGCGGACCTGGAGCGACCTGAGCCTGTTCCCGGCCGTACCCGATCGGCTGCAGCAGAGCTTCCTCAACTTCCTCTTCCTCGGCCGGGCGATGATCGCGGCGGGCGGGTTCGCCGGGCACCCCGCGTTCCAGGACGGCGAGGGCCGCAGCCTGATCGACCGGGCCGGCGGGCTGCACTACGACGGCAACAGCCAGGGCGGCATCAACGGCGGCGCGCTCACCGCGATCGCGCAGGACTGGACCCGCTCGGTGCTGGGCGTGCCCGCGATGAACTACAGCACGCTGCTGCAGCGCAGCACCGCCTTCGCCCCGTTCCAGCAGCTCCTGGACCAGGCGTACCCGGACCTCGCCGACCAGCAACTCATCCTCGCGCTGATCCAGATGCTGTGGGACCGCGGCGAGGCCGACGGCTACGCCCAGCACCTGACCAGGGACCCGCTGCCGGGTACGCCGGCGCACCGGGTCCTGATGCACGTGGCGTTCGGTGACCAGCAGGTGTCGCCGGCCGCCGCCCAGGTGCAGGCGCGGACCATCGGCGCCCGCATCCACCGGCCCGCGCTGGCGCCCGGCTGGTCCGACGAAGTCGTGCCGTTCTGGGGCATCAAGCCGATTCCGGCGTACCCGTACCGCGGTTCCGCTCTCGTGGTCTGGAACAGCGGTCAGACGTACGCACCGCCGCCGACTAACCTCGCCCCGAGCGGACCGCAGTACGGGCCGGACTCCCACGAGTTCCCGCGCGCGCAGCCGGGCGCGCAGCGGCAGAAGGCGGTGTTCCTGCTCAGCGGGAAGGTGATCGACGTCTGCGAAGGTCAGCCGTGCCCGTGACCGGGTGGTACGAGGAGCTTGAGCTTGTCGTCGCTCGGGGAGCCGGGGACTGCGGCGTAGACCAGCATGTACTGGGCGTGGTCGACGTCCAGGAGAGGGTGTGCGTACAGTTCCAGTTCGCCGAGAGTGGGGTGGCGGTAGCGCTTGAGTTCGCGGTAATGGGTCACGTCGACCTCGTGCAGGCGCCAGATCTCGGCGAACTCGGGGCTCGCCGCCAGCAGCGCCGTGACGATCTCGCCGGCCTGACCGCCCGGGTCGGCCGCGTACTCCACGCGGAGGTCCGCCGTGAAGACGCGGCCGCGCTTGGTGTGGTCCTCGGGTGGGAACAGGTCGCGGGCGGAGGGGTCGGTGAACCAGCGGTAGACGAGGAAGCGGGATAGACCGGAGAAGCGGGTGTAGTCGCCGATCAGCGCCTTCGCCTGCGGGTTCTGCACCAGGACCTCGCCCATGTTGGTCATGACCAGGGCGGGCACGTCGTAGAGGCGTTCGAAGACCCGCTGCAAGGTGGGGCTGACGCCGTTGTCGTGCTCGCGCGGCGGCGGAGCGAACCCGCCGAGCCGGAAGAGGTGATCGCGTTCGAACGGGCTCAGGCGCAGGGCGCGGGCGAGCGCGGAGAGCATCTGCTCGGACGGCATCGGTCCACGAAGCTGCTCGATGCGGCTGTAGTAGTCGGCTGACATGCCGGACAGCGCCGCCACCTCTTCGCGCCGGAGTCCGTGGGCCCGGCGCCGGCTGCCCCGCGGAAGTCCCACCTCCTCCGGTTGCAGCGCCTCGCGGCGTGCCCGTACGAATTCGGCCAGCTGTCGCCGATCCATACCTGCGCTTCTCCCCTGCTCTGAAGCCGTACGAAGGAAAGTGCGGTCAGTCCTCCAGCAGGTCGTAGACGGCCGCGGTGGCCTTCTTGACCTCACCGGCGGTGGGCGCGGACAGCGGCCTCGTCCGGTTGTGGCCGGAGTAGGCGATGGTGCACGTGCCGGCCTTGGTCTTGCCGGCGGCCGGGAACTTCATCGCCAGCTTGGTGAGGTTGCCGGCGGGGTCCACGGTCGCCTCGATCGGGACCGCCTTCGCCTTGTCGCCGAGCTTCTTGATCGCGTCCTCGTCCAGGATCGGGTGCGACGCGGCGATGTCGCTCAGGTCGGCGGTGCCGCTGAACCTGCCGACCTCGGCGCGGGTCAGGTCGTCCGCGGCCTCGATGACCATGGCGGCGCCGAGCGGGTCGGTCTCCCCGTTGTACGAGAACGGGCTGTCCGCGAAGTCGTCGATCTCGGCAGGGTCGATCGAGTACCAGGAGCTGCCCACGCCCATCCGCTTCCCGATCGCGGCCGGCTTGACGGTGATCTTCACGTACGGGTCGTCGGTGCCGAACGCGAGGTAGGCCATCGTGAGTGACACCTTGACCTCCGGGACCTCCTGGAAGATCCGGGTGCTGATCGCCTTGTTCGGCGCGTCCACCACACCCCACACGGCGACGCAGGCGCCGCTGGAGGCGTACTCGTGCGCCGCGGTCTTCGCGTCCGGAAGCGCGGCGAGCAGCTCGTCGGCCGGAGCCAGGGCCGGGGTGGCGGAGGCGGCCGGGGAGGCCGGGGAGGCCGCGCCCGGGACGTCGGCGCCGCTCTCCGAGGAGCCGCCGCAGCCGGTGAGGCCGAACGCGACGGCGGTGAGGGCGGTGAGGCCGGCGAGGGACCGGGCTATGTCCATGAGGGTTACTCCGAGTCTGCGGTGAGCGAAGATCGCAGATCATAGACAGGCCGGCCGGCCGGACACGCCGCCGGGCCGCCGATGCGGCCCGCTGCACGTCGGTCACGGTGGCCGTCTCGACCTCGGCCGGGTCGCACGGTGGGCCGACCGGGAACAACGGCGCCTCGAGCGGCTCGCCGCCCGCGGCCGGATCAGCAGCCGCGACGAGGCTCAGGGGCGGTGATCCTCCGGCGAGAGGATCTCCAGAGCGTTACACACGTCGATCACACCTGGCACCGACCACGGCACGCGTCCGGCCGCCGTCCTTGCCGTCTCCGAGTCGACCTGGCCGTCGAGGATCACGACGCCGTTCTGGAAGCCGATCTCGATCTGCCCCGCGTTGATGTCCGGATCCTCCAGCAAGGCCCGCGCCACCGCCGCCGCAGGTGTCGAGGTCTGACCCTCGCCGAGTACAGGTTCGGCACGACGGTGTTCATGGGCTGATGCCCAGGTCCCGTACCACTGCGGATCCCAATGCCACCACCAGTACATGACAGCCGCCTACCGTCGTGTCGCGACGCGCTCGCCCACCGCGAACGCGGTTGCCAGGCCTGCCGCGGCGAGAGTGCGCCGTACGAAGGGCGACGGTGCCACCAGCCGGACCGCGTGCCCGCGGCGATCGGCGACCTGAACCGGCACGATCACCTGCCCGGCGTGCCGGCGGGCGGCGGAGGTCATGGTCTCGTTGTTCACCTCGTCACTCCTCACAGATCATCGGATGCCCGGTTGTCGCCAGTTTCTCTGGTGAATCCGACTTTCTCTGGTGAATCCGACGAAGGATCGGCGAAGCGATGACAGTCCCCGATCGAAGAAGCGGCGCCTCCACGACGGAGCCCTCCGGTCAGACCGGCCCGATGAGACTTCGGTAATCGGCCGCTCGCACCGGCCCGCTCGACAGCGTGCCGTCGCCGCGCGGGACCTGCAGCGGTTGACCGTCGCGCAGGAACGTGACGGCGGCGATGTCGGCGCGCGAGGTGAGAGTGCAGACGATCTGCCCGTACGCGAGGACCTCGTCGCTGCGTGCGGCACCCTCACCGGCCTCGGCGATCTCGACTGCCGCCGTCGTCTGCCCGGCCGGCAGGCGGACGGTCAGCGCCGCCGTCGCCAGCGCGGTGGACAGCCCCTGCGCCTGCTCCGACGCGGTAGGGCCGGCGACGAGCTGGTCGAGTTGTCGCTGCGGGTCCAGCAGCGTGTCGAAGCGCCGGACCGTCTGCGTGAGCCGGCTGTCACGGATCAGGCACAGCACCTGGGCCACCTCCCCGACCGGCTCGGCTGCTGCCGAGGCCGTCGATGTGTTCAGCGGGCGTCGCGGCAGAGCCACCGGGTGAGCATCGTCCTGGGCCGGTACCCCACAAGCAGCCGGCGCCAGCACGGCGGCGAGGAGGACAGCGATCCATCGTACGGTGATCATGATTGATGTTCTGAGAGATCGATGCGGAACCGGGCCGCCGGCCGGGCCGGTGGCGTGCCCGCGGTGCACGGCGGCGTCGTCGCCTTCGATCGACAGCGCGGTGTTCATCCCCGCATGATGCCTGTTCGCGGTGTTGCCATCCGCTCTCGACAGAGGGTGGGATCGTTTGTCACGCGACTGTCACCGGCGCGGGAACGATCCGCAGCCCGGGGCCGGGCAGTCTGGGCGGACCCGCGACCCGCAGACCGCGCCGGTCCGGCTGCCTTCTCCCGTCTCGGCGCAGCGGTGGCTCGGCGAACCGGTGTTGTGGATCGCTGACCCGGCAGCCCTCGCTCGGGGAGAATGTGGTGATGTCCGAAGAGATCAACGGGTATCTCACCGCGGTTTCCGACACTGCGCGGGCGGTGCTCGCCGGGAACTTCGTCGGGGCGTACGCGGCCGGCTCGCTGGCCCTGGACGCCTTTCAGCCGGGCCGCAGCGACGTCGACATCGCCCTGTTATGCCGTGATCCGTTGAGCGATGCCGTCAAGCGGGAATTGATCGCTCGACTTCGGCACAGCGCACTGCCCTGTCCGGCTCGAGGGCTGGAGCTGGTCGTGTACACCGAGGCCGTGGCCCGATCCGGCACCAGGGAACCCGGGTTCGAGCTCGAACTCAACGACGGTCCCGCCATGGACTTCCGGCAGACGCTGCGACCAGCGGATCGTCCGGCGGCCGACGGAGCGTTCTGGTACGGACTCGACCGCAGCATCCTGCACCAGAGCGGTCGCGCGCTGGCGGGCCCACCGGCAGCCGAAGCCTTCGCCGATCTCTCAGCACAGGATGTGCGCAGCCTGCTCATCGATTCCCTGCACTGGTGGATGGCGCTGCCCACCCCGGCGAACGATGACCCCGCGGCCGGTGCGGACGATGCGGTTCTCGGGGCGTGCCGAGCGCTGGTCCGCTGTCGCGACGGGATATGGCTGTCCAAAATCGATGCCGGGCGGCACCTCATCTCGACCGGCTACCAGCCGACCGAGGTGATCGAACAGTCGATCGCCGCACGGTCCGGCGAGCCATCTCCGTCGGGCCCGCAGTCGAGAGCGTTTCAACGCGGCGTCCTGGAGGAGATCTCAGCGTAGACGTCGGATATCCCCTCCAGCGGTGTGTCCCCGTCTCGCAGCACGAGCCTCCGGCGCACGGCGGAGAGCCGACCTGCTGGTGTGCGGGCCTTGGGTGCGACGTCAACGTGCCGGGTTCAGCCGAGCGCTCCGGCGAGGGCCTCGACAACGGATGCCGCCCGGTCGAAGTCGCCCATCTGGTTGGTGAGGTAGGCGAAGCCCACCCTGGCATCGGAATCGGCGAAAGTCAGCTGTCCACCCAGGCCTTCGTGCCCGAAGGAGGCGCTCGACAGCATCTTCAGCTTGTCCGACGGGATCATCACGCCGGCTCCCCACGAATTCCACGGACCTTCGATGTACTCGGCGAAGCGCGGCATACCGACGCTTCGGGGGCGACACATCCGCTGCACGGTCGTGTCACGAAGCAGACGCACGCCTTTCGTCGGTGTGACCGTGGCCGACCAGACTCGCGCCACGCCACTGGCGGTCGCGACACCACCGGCGCTGGCCAGGCCGGCACTCATGACGGCGGCCGTCCGGTAATCGTCGAGGCTGCACGCGCCGTGCAGGGTGTTGGCGCGGTCCACCCAGAGCAGCGCCTCGATGTCGCCGGTGCGGTCCCGCACCGGCCCCGGGTCGTCGAGCAGGACACTGAGGCGGGCGTGCTGGTCCGGCGGCAGGCCGACCCAGACATCCGCGCCAAGCGGATCGAGGACCTCACGATCGAGGAATCGGCGAAACGATTCGCCGGTAGCGTTCTGGATCAGCTTCGATGTCAGTGCGCCGAGCGTGAGGGCGTGGTACTGATGGTGCTCGCCCGGGCGCCACAACGGCTCCTGGGCCGCCAGGATGTCGGCGAGCGCGAGTTCGTCGAGTACCTGCTCGGTCCGCGGCGGGCGCCGCGGCGCCGACAGGCCCGCACGGTGCGCCAGCACGTCGCCGATCGTCACCCGGCCCTTGCCGTACGCTGCGAAGCCGGGCCAGAAGTCGGCCACGGGGACGTCCCAGGAGGGCAGGAGTCCCCGCTCGACGAGCATGCCGATCGCGATGGCGGCGAGCCCTTTGGTACCGGAGAAGATCCGGGTGAGGGTGTCGGTCCGGTAGCGCCGGCCCGCAGCGGGATCGGCCGTTCCGGCCTGCGATTCGACGATGGGTACGCCGTCGAGCCAGATCGACAGCGCCGCGCCGCTGCGGTCCGGCTCGCGGACGGTGCGGCGGAATGCGTCCGCGACGGTACCGAAGCCGTCGGCGACCAGATCTTCGGCATTCGCCGGGGTCATGCGCGCCTCTGCAGAGCCGGCGCCTCGTCAGCGCGCCGCCGGCCGGCCAGGACCCCGAAGGCCACGGCGGTGAAGATCGCGACGATGCCGTACACGGCGGCGGGGACGGCCATCTCGGTGTTGCCCAACAGCGTGGGGCTGATCGCGATCGTGATGGCGAGGGTGCTGTTGTGGATGCCGATCTCCATCCCGACGGCGATCGACGCCGGCCGGTCGGCGCCGACCAGCCGCGGAACGCCGTAGCCGATGGCGATACTGGCCACGTTGAAGATGACGACGGCGACGCCCACGGCCGCGAAATAAGCGGCGAGGTTGTCACGCTCGGCGAGAACGGCGCCGGCGGTGGCCGCCGCGAGCACGGCAACCGACAGCACCCGGACCGGCCGGTCCAGGCGACCGGCGAATCGCGGAGACCGCGCTCGTACGGCCATGCCGATCGCGACCGGGATCAGCACGATGGCGAAGATCTGCAGCACCTTGCCGAACTGCAACCCGAGCCCTGCGGCGTCGTCGGTGAAGTACGCGGCCGACAGGTTGACGACGATCGGCAGGGTCACGATCGCCAGGATCGAGTTGACCGCGGTGAGGGTGACGTTGAGAGCCACATGTCCGCCGAACAGATGGCTGTACAGATTCGCGGTGGTGCCGCCGGGCGAGGCCGCGAGCAGCATCATGCCGACCGCCGAGGCCGGCGGTAGTTCCAGCGCCACGACCAGTACGAAGCAGAGAGCGGGAAGCAGGACCGTCTGGCATCCCAGTGCGATCATGACCGTTCGCGGGTAGGCGACGACGCGCCGGAAATCGGCCGTCGTCAGGCCCAGGCCGAGGCCGAGCATGGTGACCGCCAGCGCGACGGGAAGGCCGGCGGCTATGAAGGGCGAGTCCATGGCGTCGTATTCTCCGTCAGGATGCGGACGCCGGTCGATCACTTCGGGACCGTGACTCGGCCCATCGTTGAAGGTCCTCGAGAACGGTACGCAACGCGAGTGCGTCCCCGGTGGGCGTGTAGCTGACCCGGACCGGCGTGGAGTCGTGCACCGTGCGCATGATCAGGCCGTCGGTTTCGAGAAGGCGAAGGCGCTGGCTCAGGATCGCGGGGCTGATGCCGGGCACCCGCCGCGCGAGTTCGCTGAATCGGGTTTCCCCCTGCTCGACCACTATGGCCAACAGAGTCAGAGTCCACCGTCCGGACAGCACCTCGAGCGACATGCACGGATTGCATCGCACCGGCGTCGACATCTCGTCGACGATCTGTCGCCGGCTGATCGATCCGACCTGTCGTCGCGCTCAGGCCTCGCCGTCGATGAGTGGCCGCCACACGCGACCTCGCTGATGCCGTGACCGATCAGTTCGGCGGTGGCGGGAGCCGTGGCACGCAGCAGCCGCTCGCAGAGCCGCCGGAGCTGCCGGAGCTCGTCCGGAGCCAGCACGTCGACGACGAATCGCCGGGCGGTGCCGGCATGGCGCGGCGCCGCCTCGGTGAAGGCAGCCATTCCCGCGTCGGTGAGGAACACGTCCGCGCCTCGGGCACCCGCCGACGGGTTGCCCCGGCCGGCCAGCCCGCGCCGTTGCAGGCGGTCCACAGCGTGCGACACCCGGGACTGCGAGCCGGCGACCAGTCGCGCCAGCGCGGCTATCGGCATCGTCCGGTCCTCGGCATGCGACAGCCCGGCCAGGATCGTGTACTCGAAGAGGTTCAACCCGATGTCGCGTTTGAGCCGGGCGTCGATCTCCGTGGAGTAGGTGGTCATCAGCGTGGTGAAGGCCGTCCACGCCATGAGCTCACTGCCGGAGATCCGCGGCGAAGACCCGATCCCGTTCATCACGAACACCGCTCCTCCGTACGCGGGCAGAACTCTTCCCGGAGCATGATCGGCCCCAGCGCCGGCATGCAAACGTTCACAGCGGGGCAAAAGCCTGCATTGCGACATTCGAAACGACGCGTTGACGTGCCGTCGATTCCAGGTCGATCCGCTGTCGGCTTCGGGGGGTTCTCCTGAGGTCGACAAGTCCCCCACGATCGGGGAGTCGCCTCGCCATGATGAGTCGGATGCCGGGAGGACGGGTGGGGCCGGTCAACGCCACCGCATCACGGTTCGCCGTGCTGGGAGCGCTGCGAGCCTGGCGCGACGACGACGAGGTGGATCTGGGCGCACCCCAGCAGCGGGCTCTGCTGGCGATGCTGCTCGTCCGCGCGGGCAGCCCGGTCGCGATGAGTGAGATCATCGAGGTGCTGTGGCCGCATGGCGCGCCCGCCACCGCGGTGAACGTGGTGCAGCGCTACGTCAGCCGGCTGCGCAGGTTGCTGCCCGCCGACGGCCTGATCCGGCTCGCGGGAGGCTACCGGTTCGATCCTGCGGCGGCCGAGCTCGACCTGCTGGCTTTCCGCAAGGATCGCGCCGCAGGCCGGGCGCTGTCCGGACACGACCCGCACGGGGCGCTCGACCGGATGGTGGCCGCGCTGAGCCGATGGCGTGGTCCGCTCGTCGCCGGCATCGACGAGACGGTCCGTGGCGCGGCGATGTTCGTCGCGGTCGACAGGGAGCGTGCCGAGGCGGCGTTGCAGGCGTCCGCGCTGGCGCTCCGGGTCGGCGCCGGTGACCGGATCCTGCCCGCGCTGCGGGCCGTCGCCGCGGCGACGCCCCTGGACGAGGTCGTGCAGGCGGCGCTGATCCGGGTGCTGGCGGCGACCGGACGGCAGGCCGAGGCGCTGGCCCACTTCACCGTGGTACGCGAGCACCTCGCCGACGACCTCGGTGTGGATCCGGGCGGCGACCTGACCTCCGCGCACACCGAGGTGCTGCGCATCGGGACCGCCGGTACCCGGCCGGCGCGAGACTCCGCACCCCGCCCGGTCACCCCGGCGATCCGACCGGCTCAGCTCCCCGGCGACCTGCAGTCCTTCGCCGGGCGCACGGAGTGGCTGCACCGGCTGTCGTCGTTGTTGACGGGGGCTCAGGACGCGAGGTTCACCGTCCCGATCGCGGCGATCACCGGGATGGGCGGAGTCGGCAAGACCACTCTCGCCGTACACAGCGCGCACCGACTGGCCGGGGACTTTCCCGACGGACAGCTCTACACGAATCTGCGCGGTTTTGACCCGTCCTCGAGCCCGGTGTCCGCGCACGAGGTGCTCCGCGGATTTCTGGGCGCGCTCGGGGTCCCCGAAGCGGGCATCCCGGCGTCGTTCGACGATCAGGTGGCTCTCTACCGCAGCGTGCTGGCCGGCCGCCGGGTTCTCGTGGTGCTCGACAACGTCCGCGACGCCGATCACGCGCGCCCGTTGCTGCCCGGCCCTCCCGGGAGTGCCGCGATCGTGACCAGCCGCAACCCGCTGACCGGGCTGGTCGTCCGAGAGGGCGCCCTCCCGGTCACGCTGGATCTGCTGTCACCGGCGGAGTCACGTACGCTGCTCGCCCGCCGGCTCGGCCGGGAGCGGACGAGCCAGGCCTCCGCCGAGGTGACGCGGATCCTCGACGCGTGCGGAGGCCTCCCGCTCGCGCTGGCGTTGTTCGCCGCACGGGCGTCCTCCTACCCCGAGCTCGATCTCGACCGCCTCGCCGACGAGGTGGACGATTCACGCCGCCGCCTGGACGGGTTCAGCCGCGCCGGCGCCGACCACGACCTGCGGGCGGTCTTCTCCTGGTCGTACGCGCTGCTGGGTGACGACACCGCCCGGCTGTTCCGGCTGCTGGCCCTGCATCCGGGCCCGACGTTCGGCGCACCCGCCGCGGCGAGCCTCCTCGGCACCGATCCGGGTCGCGCCGACGCGTTGCTTCAGGAGCTGTGCCGGGCGAACCTGCTGATCGAGCATCGACCCGGGCGCTTCCGCTATCACGATCTCGTACGGGCCTACGGTGCCGAACTGCTCGGTGAGCACGAGGCGACTGCCGAACGGGACGCGGCGCAGCGGCGGCTCTTCTCGTACGGTGCGGGCAGTGTGGCGCACGCCGCGCACCTGCTCGATCCGAGCCGGCGACCGCCCACCCCGTACGAGAGGGAGTCGGACGGGGTGAGCATCGAGCGGATCGGCGACGCCGACGAGGCTCTGGAGTGGTTGACCTCGGAGCGCCCGGCGTTGCTCACGATGGTGGACCGTGCCGCGGCCGCCCGCCTCGACCGGCTGGTCTGCCACCTGGTGTGGGGGCTGGAGTCGCTGCTGCGGCGCCAGGAGTTCTGGCCGGATTGGGAGCGCACGCAACTGATCGGCCTGGAGGCCGCTCGCCGCCTCGGCGACAAAGTGATCGAGGTCCGCGTTCGTTACGCTCTCGGTTTCCTCTACTCGGCGCAGCACCTCGACGATCCCGGGGCCAGCGAGAAGCACCTCCAGCAGGCCCTGCGACTGGCCGCGGAACTGCGGGACCACGAGTTGCACGCCCGCGTGCTGGTCGTCGTGGCCGAGCAACGGATCAAGAAGGGGCGCCCGGACGAGCACCGATCGATCATGTACGCCGCGATCGGGGCCTTCCGGATGCTCGAGCTCGAGGATCCGGAGCGGGTGCCGCTCGACTTCGTCGCCTACGCCCATTGGCGAGCGGGCGACCTGGACAACGCGCTGTCCTACGCGCAGCGTGCCGTCGAGCGGCTGCGCGGCGCCGGTAACCACGCCGAGGCGACGGCCTGGCACACCCTCGCCGGTATTCACGCCGGCCGCCACGACGGGGCGGCGGCGCTGGCTGCGAACCACCGGGCATGTGAGCTCTACCGGGCGCTCGGTGACGACTTCCTGGAGGGCCTGGCCGAGGCCGGTCTGGGGGAAGCCCTCAGCGCGGCAGGCCGGCACGAGGCGGCCCGGCACCCGCTGAGCCGGGCGATCGCCATCCTGGAGTCGCTGGGAAGCCCGAAGGCGGCCGAGGCGCGGGCCCTGCTCGACGCGTTGCACGCGAAGGGCTGACCGTGCTTCCGGCCGGGACCGGGCCTCGGCGTCGACCCGATGTCGATCTCGATCCGACATAGTGATGCGGTGGAACTTCGACAGCTCGAGTACTTCGTCGCGGTCGCCGAGGAGGGCAGCTTCACCAAGGGCGCCCGCCGGGTACGGGTGGCGCAGTCCGCCGTGTCCGCCACCGTCCAGAAGCTGGAGCGGGAACTGGGCGTGCCGGTCTTCGTCCGCGAGGCCGCCGGGGTGTCGCTCACCGACGCCGGCATGGCGCTGCTGCCCGAGGCCCGGGGGCTGCTCAGCGCCGAGCGCCGGGCCCGGGAGACCGTCGACCAGGTACGCGGCGGCCTGCGCGGCACGATCCGGATGGGAACGCTCACCTCGATCGGGGCCAAGCCCGCCTCCCAGGGACTGATGGTGATCGACCTGCCGCTGGTCCTGGGCCGCTTCCACGTGACCCACCCGCTGGTCAGGTTCCAGCTGCGGACGTCGCCGCGCGGTTCGGCCGGCCATCTGGACTCCATCGTCGCCGGTGAGCTGGACATCGCGCTGGTGGCTGCGATCGAGCGCCCGGAAGGCGTGCGCCTGCACCAGCTCGGCTCGATCGCGTGGTGCTTCGTGTGCGCCCGCCGGCATCGGCTCGCCGACGCCACGTCGGTCAGCCTGGAGGAGATCGCCGACGAGACGTTCATCGACTTCCCGCGCGGCTGGGGGAACCGGACCATGACCGACCGCGCGTTCGCCGCCGCGGGCATCGTCCGCAACGTGCCCTTCGAGGCAGCCGATCAGGACACCGCGCTCGGGCTGGTCCGCAACGGCCTGGGCGTCTCCCTGCTCCCCCGGGCCGGCAGCGAGGAAGAGGGCATCTCCGTCATCGACATCGAGCAGGCCGATCTCACCCTGCCGGTCGCGGTGGCGTTGCCGTCCGAGCGTCAGCCCTCGGCCGCCACCGCGGCCCTGCTGGCGAGCATCCTGCGGACCGTCGGGCGGCCGGCCAACAACGGCTGAGCGGCGGCAGCCCGTCACGCGAACGCGCGAGGAGCTGCCGCCTGCGGGTGTCAGCGAGCCGGGGTGATGTTGTGGTTGATCCGGAACATGTTCGCCGGGTCGTACGCCGCCTTGATCTTCTGAAGGTGCGCGAAGGTCGCCTTCGGGTACGCGGCCGCGACCGCCTCCGGCGTGACGTCGTAGCCGGTCAGGAAGTTGATCAGCTTGTTGCCGGTGGCCCACGGGCTGAGCGCCTGCGCGACGGCGTCCAGGGCCGGCCGCAGCGCCTCCTTCATTCCCGGCTCGCCGACCGTGGCGACGAACAGGTTGAACCTGGCGTCCCGGTGCTCCACCACACCGGGCGTCCGCGGCGCGCGGGCGAGCGCCCCGCCGAGCTGGCGGACCTCGACCATCAGGATCGGCAGCGCCACGTCGGGGCCCGCGCACGCCACCAGGGCCTTGGCCGCCTCCGCCGGGAAATCGGCCAGCTCCGCCGACACCTCGTACGCCGGCACCGGGTCCACCGGGTCGGCGTGGATGGCGGCGACGGTGGTGAACGGCATCGGCCCCACCGCGTCGATCAGCGCCGGCGCGCTCTCCCGCAAAGCGGCGATCAGGCGGGCGCCGTCCTCCTGCGGCCCGGCGTACGCGATCCGCACGTGCACGGCGAACCGGCCCCGCAGCGGCTCGGGGACGAACGGCAGCGGCGGCAGCCGCAGGAAGGCGAGGGACGCGGTGAGCTCGTCCGGTGCGTCCTCGACCAGCTCGCGGTAGGCGGCGACGACGGCCTCGGTGTGCTCGCCGGCGAAGAAAAGGCCGCCGCCGTAGATCTCGGTGACCGGGAACAGGCCGATGGTCAGCGAGGTGACCACGCCGAAGTTGCCCTTGCCGCCCTTGATCGCCCAGAACAGGTCGGGTTCGTTGTCGGTGTCGACGGCCCGCAGCTCACCGTCCGGGGTGACGATCTCCGCGGACACGACGTGGTCGGCCGCGTAGCCGTGCAGACGGCCCAGCATCGGGCTCAGGCCGCCACCGAGGGTGTAGCCGACGACGCCGACGTTCGGCGAGGAGCCGGCCAGGGGTGCGAGACCCTCCTCCGCGGTGGCCTCGATGAGGGCCTGCATCTCCACGGCGGCGCCCACGGTGGCGGTGCGGTTGCCGGCGTCGACGGTGATGGCGTCCATCCGGCGCACGTTGATCAGGACCGCGCCGTCGGCCGGCACGACGGCGCCGTGACCGGTGGCCACGACCGCGACCGGCAGGTGGTGCGCCGAGGCGAACCGGACGGCGGCCTGCACGTCGGCGACGCAGGTGGCGCCGACGGCGACCGCCGGGTGGTGGGCGAGCGCGAGGTTCCAGGTCGCGGTCTCCTCGGCGTACCGCTCGTCGCCGGGAACCAGCACGGGGCCGACGACCTCGGCGGTGAGCTTGGCGAGGTCGGCCATGTCGAGAGTCATGTTTTCTCCAGGTTCGGATATCGGAATTCAGCGGGTACGGGCCGGGCGGAACAGCGGCCGCGCCGCGCCGGCCAGCAGCACGGCCAGGGTGGTGGCGAAGAGGAGCACGGAGACGCGGGTCTCCAGGTGCTGGGCGGCCAGGCCGAGGCCGAGCACGGGCACGGCCAGTCCGAGGTAGCCGATCAGGAACAGGCCGGCGAGCGCCTCGCCGCGGGCCTCCGGTGCGGCCAGGGTGGCGGCCGTCGTCACCGAGGCCTTGAAGGCCGCGCCCGCACCGGCGCCGGTGAGCAGACCGCCGGCGAGGAACACCGCGAAGTCGGGCGCCCAGACGCCGGCGATCAGGATCGCCAGGCCCAGGATCAGCACGAGGACGGCGACGCGCAGCTGGACGCCGAGCGGGTGGCGCGCCAGCGCGAGGTTGCCGGCGACACCGGCGGCGAAGACCGAGAACGCGACGAGGCCGGCGACCGCGTGCGAGTCCTGGTCGAGGATGCCCTTGAGGAATCCGGGCGCCAGCGAGGTGAACAGCCCGAAGATGGCGAACGAGGCGAACGCGGTCAGGCAGGCCGCCGCGTACCGGCCGCGGTCGGCCGCCGGCACCGAGACCCGCTGCGGGCGCCACCGCACCGAGCGGCGTGCGACGGTCTCGCGGGCGGTGAAGGTGCCGGCGACCGCGATGGCGAGCAACCCCTCGAACACGAGGTACGGCACGGTCAGCGGCCGGGGAGCGTACTCGGCGAGCAGCCCGGCGATCAGCGGGCCGAGCCCGATCCCGCCGATGTTGGCCGCCGTGGCGACCAGGTCGGCGCGGCGGCGGTTCGCGCCGGGCCGCTGCGCGAGGTGCAGTTCCATCAGGTACGCGGTGGCGGTGGCGGTCAGCAGCCCCACCCCGACGCCGGACAGGAACCGGCCGGCCAGCAGCGCGGCCAGGCCGGGCAGCAGGAACAGCAGGCCGGAGGCCATCGCGACCAGCAGCGCCCACCGGATCACCCGGCGGCGTCCGAGCCAGTCCGAGACGTGCCCGGCGGTGAGGACGCTCAGCGCGACACCGACGGCGTAGGCGGCGAAGACGACCGTCACGGTGAACGGTCCGAAGCCGTCCCGCTGCTGGTAGAGGACATAGAGCGGGGTGGGCGCCGCGGAGAACGCCATCATGACGGCGAAGGCGTAGGCGATCGGCCAGAAACCGCCGCCGTGGCTGGTCCGCACCGGTGATGCGGTGCGGACCGTGGTGGTACCGGACACGGAGAAACTCCTCAGTCGAGATTGCGGTGAGTCAAGCCTCGCGGCCGGCACGGCGGCCGGCCGCCGGAGCTTTCTCTGGGTCCGATCGCGATCCGCGATGTCAGACGACGGTGGAGAGCTCGGCCACCGCGGCCAGCAGCCGGTCCCGGGACGCCTGCGCCCGGTCGCGCAGCGCGCGGCCGTCGGCGCCGACCAGGACGCCGTCGCGCTTGCGGAACTCACCGTCGACGAGCACGGTGTCCACGTCGCGGGCGTCGGCAAAGAGCACGGCGGCCTCGGTGGACCGCGAGAGCCGCAGCGGGGAACGGGCGACGTCGACGAGGATGACGTCGGCGCGCTTGCCCGGGGTGAGCGAGCCGATCCGATCGTCGAGGCCCAGGGTGCGGGCGCCGTCGATGGTGGCGAACTCGAGGGCTTGACGGGTGGTCAGCGGCACCCTGTCCGGCGCGGCGCCGAGGGTGAGCAGGCGGTCGTACTGGCGCAGGCGCTCGGCCTCGATCACCGCACGCATCTCGTCGAACATGTTGCTGGGCACGCCGGCCACGACGTCGACCGACAGGGCGGGCCGGATGCCGGCCTCCAGCAGGCGCCCGGTGGCCGGGAAGCCGTGCCCCATCATCATCTCGACCCGGGCGGAGACCGAGGCGTGCGCGCCGCTGACGGCGAGCATCTTGAGCTCGTCGTCGGTGGACGTGTTGGCGTGCAGGAAGATCAGGTCCGGGCCGAGCAGTCCCCGGTCGTGCAGCTGGGTGATCGCCCGCTGGCCGCCGAGCAGGCCGATGCCGACGTGCATCGACGCGCGCACGCCGAGGTCACGGGCGAGCGCCAGGTCGTCGGCGGTGGCCTCGATGGTCGCCATCTCGGGGCCGCGGACCGCGAGCGCCAGCGTCAGCAGCTGGTCGGTGGAGTTGAAGTACCGCGTCGCCAGCCGCCGCGCGTCGTCGGGGTGCCGCCGGTCGCTGGCGACGTACCAGGAGGGGTCGGACGTGGGGATGCTGTGCCCGAACACGGCCCGGATGCCGGAGGCGCGCAGCGCGTCCACCGAGGCGTCGGCGTGCTCGGGGGTGTTCATGATGTGCGCCCAGTCGAAGAGCGTGGTCACGCCGCTGTCGAGGGCCTCGACGGCGCCGAAGTGGGTGCCGTCGCGGACGTCCTGCGGCGTGAACAGCGGGGAGAGGCGCCCGATGATGCCCCCGAAGTACTCGTTGAGCGTCCAGTCGGCGGCGACCTGGGCGAAGGCGCCCTGCCAGGTGTGCCGGTGGGTGTCGATCAGGCCTGGCATGACGACCATGCCGGTGGCGTCGATCAGCTCGGCGCCGGGCGCCTCGAGGCCGGCGCCGACCGCGGCGATCCGGCCGTCCTGGATCAGCACGTCACCGACGACGTGGTCGCCGACGGCCGGATCCATCGTGAGCACGTGACCACCACGGATGAGCTTGCGAGACATCAGAGATCCCCTTCAGAATGCGAATACGGTCAGGATTGCGGAGTACGGCGCCCGCGTTGAGCGGCGTTGCTGCTGGGGGCCATCGGGATCGGCGATGACGGCGACGGCCAGCGCGGCATCGGCGTCATGTGCCACACGTCCAGCCGCAGATCGATGAGCAGCGGCCGGGATCGCCCGGTGATCAGCTTCTCGACATCGGTCAGGTCGTCGAGGCTGCGCACGGTGATGCCCTCGCCGCCCAGGGCACCGGCCAGGCCGGCCAGGTCCGGCCAGTCGAACAGCGACAGGCTCGCGTCCAGGCCGCGTTCGACCATCTGGACGTGCTCGGCGCCGTATCCGCCGTCGTTGCAGACCACGACGATGAGGTCGAGGCCCTCGCGGACGGCGGTGGCGAACTCGGCGACCCCGCCGTGCATGAACCCGCCGTCACCGCAGACGAGGACCACCGGGTCCGGCCGGCGGACCGCCGCCGCGCCGATCGCGGCGCCCATGCCGGTGCCGATGGATCCGAAGTTCTCCGGGAAGACGAACGCGCGGGGCCCGGCCGCGTGGATGTGCCGCAGCGACTCCATCATGAAGCGGCCGCCGTCGCTGACGACGACGCGCGCCGCCGGCAGGATGTCGTCGAGCGCGCGCAGCGCCGGTTCGGCGGGAACCGTGTGGGCCGCCGTCACCACCGGCACCGGCGACAGGTCCCGCTCGTAGGCGAGCCGCTGCGCCATGCTGTCGCTGCGGTACCAGCTGGGCGCCGCGCCGATGGCGTCCAGCTCCTCCACGAGCGCCGGGGCCACCACCGCCGCGTCGCCGCGCACCTCGGCGTCGAAGGCGTACGGCCCGGTCCGCGGGCAGGTGTCGATCACGACGACTCGCCGGTCGCGCAGCAGGGCGCCGCCGTCGGTGGTGTACGCGTTGAGTCCCGCCCCGAAGGCGATCACCAGGTCCGCGTCGTCCATCACCTGCCGGGCGACCGCGCCGCCGAGGCCGCCGGCGATGCCGAGGTCGAACGGCTCGCCCCGGAACAGGTCCTTGGCCTTGAGCGTGGTCGCCACCGGCGCGCCGATCCGCTCGGCGAGCTCCAGCAGCTGCCGGCGGGCGGGAATCGCGCCGCGCCCGGCGAGCACGACCGGGCGCCGGGCCGTGGCGATCCGCGACGCGGCGTAGCGCACCGCGCCCGGATCGGGGTACGACGTCTGGGTCTCCGGCAGGTTCAGCGGCACGTCGTCGTACTCGATCTCCTCCCACATGAAGTCGGAGGGGACGTTGAACACGACCGGGCGTTGCTCGATCACCACGCGGCGGATGGCGACGGCCAGGTCGGCGAGGGTGCTCCGCGGGCTGCGAGCCTGTTCGAATCCGGCGCCGGTCGGCAGGACGACGTCGCGGTGCGCGATGTCCTGGATGTTGGTCCGGCTTGCGGTCGCGGTGTCCCCGGCGATCACCAGCAGCGGCACCTGCCCGCGGACGGCTTCGACGAGGCCGGTGACGGTGTTGGTCAGTGCCGGGCCGTGGGTGACGGTGACGACAGCCAGCCGGCCGGAAAGCCCGGCGTAGCCGAAGCCCATGAACATGGCGCCGGCCTCGTGGGCCGCGCCGATGTAGTGCCGTCCCTGGTCGTGCACGAAGCTGTGGACCAGGAACATGTTGGCGTCGCCGATGAGCCCGAACATGGTGTCGACGCCGTGATCGGCCAGCGCTCGTGCCAGGGCTGCATGTAACTTCATCGCTTTCCTCTCCCGGCTGTTGTTCAGCCGGCTCAGGAAGAGCGAAACGCCGGTCCGTCGACGCCGGGTCGACACCGCGACGACGGCTCGTCGCCCTCCCGCAGCGCCGTTTCCACCAGGACGGTCAGCAGGTCCGCGAACGACAGTCCGGCCGCCGCCCAGATCCGCGGCACCTGCGACCTCGCGGTCAGTCCCGGCACCGTGCTCACCCCGTTGAGAACCGGCACGCCGTCCTCGTCGACGAAGAAGTCGACGCGGGCCTGCCCCCGGCATCCGAGCGTCCGGTAGGCGCGTACCGCCAGCTCGCGCAGCAGCGCGTCCCGATCCGGTTCCAGTGGCGCCGGCACCCGCAGGGTGGTGTCCCGGTCGGCGTACTTCGCCAGGTAGTCGAAGAAGGGGCGGCGTGGGGAGATCGAGATCTCCAGCGGGGGCCCGGTGACCAGGCGGCCGCCCGGATAGGCGAGCACGGCGACGCCGATCTCGCGCCCGCTGACCTCCGGCTCCACCAGCACCTTGCCGTCGCTGCTCCGGGCCGCGGTGATCGCGGACGGCAGCTCGGACCAGGCGGTGACCCGGGAGACCCCGATGCTCGAGCCGCAGCGAGCCGGTTTGACGAAGACCGGCAGGCCCAGTCGCTGCCGGTCGGCGCCGGAGAGCTCGCCGCTGCCGGTGAGGACCACCGTGTCGACGACGGCCAGGCCCGTACCGGCCAGCAGCCGCCGCGTGGCGTCCTTGTCCGAGGCGACGGCGCCGGCCAGGACGCCGCTGCCGACGTACGGCACGCCGATCAGCTCCAGCAGTGCCTGCACCGTGCCGTCCGCACCGCAGCGGCCGTGCATGATCGGAAAGGCGACGTCGCAGGAGCGCAGGACGGTCATCGCCTGGGTGAGCCCGCCCAGCGCCACATCGCCGGCGCCGCGTAGCGGTTGATCGTCGGTCACCCATTGGCCGCTCTTGGTCACGTACAGGCCGACCGGGTCGAACCGGCCGGGGTCGAGATGGCCGAGGACGGCCGCCGCCGACGCGCGGGAGATGTCGTGTTCCTGGCTGCACCCGCCGTACAGCACGGCCACTCTCACTCGGGCTGCCATGCGTCCTCCAGGAAAGGCCGTCGCGGCCCGGCCACGGGGGATGGGCCGGGCCGCGACGGGCCGCCGGTCAGGCCGGCGGGATGTTGTGGTTCAGGCGGAACAGGTTGTGCGGGTCGACGCGGCGCTTGAGCTTGCGCAGCCGCCGGTAGACGTGTTCCGGGTAGGCGTGGGAGACCGCCCGGGTGGAGGCCTCGTCCACGCTCATGAAGTTCAGGTAGCTGCCGCCGGTGCTCCACGGCTGCATCCGCCGGACCACCCGGGCCAGCGCCTCCCGCAGCGCGGGAGCGTCCTCCGGTCCGGCGCCGCCCGCGGCGAACAGCGTGAACCCCGCGTCGCGGTGGGCCACCGCGTTCGGGTGCCGCGGCTGGCGGGCCAGTGCGCCGCCGAGATGCCGGACCTCGACCATGGTGATCGGGTACGGCGCGTCCGGTCCGGCCACCGCGACGAGCGCCTCGACGGCGTCACCGGTGAGGTCCCGCAGCAGACCGGTGCGTTCGTAGGCGGGCACCGGTCCCGCCGGGTCGCTGTGGATCGCCGGGAACGCCGCATACGGCTGCTCCGTCACGGTGTCCAGCAGCGGTGTGGCGATGCCTCGCAGCGGCCGGACCAGGGCTTCACCGGTATCGCGCCGTCCCGTCCAGCAGATGCGCAGGCTCACGATCGCCTTGCCGCGCAGCGGCGGCGGCGAGGTCGGCGCGTCCGGGATGTGCATGAGCGCCACCGACGACGACATCGCCTCGGGCACCGTACGCACCCACCGCCGGTAGGCGTGCAGCAGCCGCGCGGCGTCCTTGCCGTCGAAGATGATCGCGCCGCCGTAGAACGTCGAGACCGGGAAGAGGTCGAACTCGACGGCTGTCACGAGCCCGAAGTTGCTCTTGCCGCCACGGACGCCGAAGAACAGCTCGGGGTCGTTCCATCCGGTCACGGTCCGCAGCCGGCCGTCCGCGGTGACCAGGTCGATGCTGCGCACATGGTCGGCGGCGTAGCCGTACCGGCGGCCCAAGGTCGGACTCAGGCCACCACCGAGGGTGTAGCCCACCACACCGACGTCCGGGGTGGAGCCGTTGATGCCGGTGAGGCCCTCCGGCAGCGACTTGTCCAGCACGTGGGTCCACCGCGCGCCGGCCTCGGCGCGGGCGGTGCGGCGGCGGTCGTCGATGGTGACGTCGCGCATGCCCTTGGTGCTGACCAGGATGGCGTCGCGGCCGATCGGCACCGACGGCTGGTGCCCGGTGGCGAGCACGGCGATGGGCGCCCGCCGCCGGGCGGCGAGCCGCACGGCGATCTGTACGTCGCGGGTGTTCTCAGCGGCGATGACCAGGCCCGGGTTGGGGATCTGGACGAGGTTGAAGCCGGCGATCTCCTCGGCGTAGCCGGCCTGGCCGGGCAGCAGCGCCCGCCCCTTGAGGCCGGTCGGCGGGCACAGCGGCGGCTGCCCGCCGCGGCCGCCGGCCTGCGCCGCCTCTCCGGTGGCGACGACGCCCAGCACGGCGGTCGCGCCGGCGGCGGCGCCGAGGCCGAGGACGTGACGCCGGTCGACGCCGATCGAGTCCTGCTCGGTCATCGGATTCCTTTCGCTCGGTTGTCCGGACGAGCACACCGACCCCGCGTCGACGTTTCATCGCCGCCGCATCGACGCGGGCGGCGCGATCGGGTCGTGAACACGAAGTGGGCTTCCAGGTGAGCACCGGCTTTCCGGATGATCCCGGCTCGCCCTTGCCGACCTACTACGTGGAGTGATGTGACGTGCCTCGGACAGTCCGGGTGGCAGTTCTCTTCGGCGGACAGAACACCGAACACGCGGTGTCGGTGAGTTCCGCCGCCGGCGTGGTGCACAGCCTCGATCGCAGCCGTTACCGGGTGACACCGGTCCGGATCGGCGCCGACGGCCGGTGGGCGGCCGGGCCGGAGACACCGGAGGGACCGGTGGACGAGGCGGTGCTCCGGGCGCTGACCCCGGACAGCCCGTCGGCCGGCTCGGTCGCGGAGAGCCTGTTCGAGGCGCTCGGGCTGATCATGCATGAGAGCGATGTGGTGTTCCCGGTCCTGCACGGCATGCACGGTGAGGACGGCACGGTGCAGAGCCTGCTGGAACACGCCGGCATCCCGTACGTCGGCAGCGACGTGCTGGCGTCGGCCACCTCGATGGACAAGGAGTTCACCAAGAAGATCCTGGCCGCGGAGGGTGTCGCCGTCGCGCCGTCGGTGACTCTGCGTCACGGCGCCCGGATCGACGAGGAGACCGAGCGCCGGCTGGGCCTGCCGGTCTTCGTCAAGCCGGCCCGCGGCGGCTCCAGCATCGGGGTGTCCCGGGTGGACGACTGGGCCGCGTTGCCGGCGGCGGTCGCCACCGCCCGGCTCTGTGACCCCAAGGTGCTCGTGGAGAGCGCCGTGCCGGGCCGCGAGATCGACGTCGGGGTGCTGGAGATGCCCGACGGGCGGCTGATCGCGAGCCCGCCGCTGGAGATCCGCGTCGACGAGGCCCACGGCTTCTTCGACTACCAGGCGAAGTACCAGAAGGGCATCACCGAGTTCACCGTCCCGGCCGTCCTGGACCCGGCCACGACCGCGCGTCTCCAGCAGGAAGCGGTGCGGGTGTTCCGCACCCTGGGCTGCTCCGGTCTGCTGCGCGTCGACTTCTTCCTCGCGCCGGACGGCACGCTGACCGTCAACGAGGTCAACACGATGCCCGGCATGACGTCGATGTCGCAGTTCCCGCGGATGTGGCAGGCCGCCGGCATCGCCTATCCGGACCTGCTGGACATCCTGATCGGCACGGCTCTGCGCTCGAGCCGTTCCACCGGGGCGCTGGCGTCATGACGGCGCCCGAGCGCCGGCAGTGGATCGACGTCGCCAAGGGCGTCTGCATCCTGCTCGTGGTGCTGTGGCACGTCATCATGAAGCACTACCTGCAGGTCGGCTGGCGTCTGCCGGTCCCGTTGCCCGGATTGTGGGGGACGTTCGGCGAGCAGTTGCTGCCCCTGCGGATGCCGGTCTTCTTCGCCATCTCCGGGATGCTCGCCGCCGGCGCCGTGGCGCGGACGTGGAGCGCCACCGCCCGCAGCCGGGTCGCGAAGTTCCTGTACCTGTACGCGCTCTGGTTCGGCGTGCACACCGCCGTGCTCTGGTCGCTGCCCGGTTTCGACACCCTGGCCGCCCGCGGCGTCGCCGACATCGTCGAACAGCTGACCGTCACGCCGACCAACCTGTGGTACCTGATGGCACTGGCGGTCTACTTCGTCGTCGCCCGCTCGACGCGCACCCTGCCGGCCGTGGCGGTGTTGCTGCCGGCGTTCGCGCTGTCCGCCGTGGCGGCGTCCGGTCTGCTCGCCGCGCCCGGCAACCGGGGGCAGCTCTACCAGAACCTGCTGTTCTTCCTCGCCGGCGTGCGGTTCAGGCCGTGGATCGACCGGTGGGCGCGGTCGGCGACGATGCGTACGTTCGGCACGTGCGTCACCGCGTACCTGATCCTCGTGGCCGTGATGCGACTGGCCGGCGCCGAACGATGGTTCGGTGTGTGGCCGCTGATCAGCGGCGTCGCCGTCGCGGCCGGCATCGCCGGCGCGGTGCAACTCGCCCGGCTGCGGCGTCTCAGCGGCGCTCTCGCCGGGCTGGGCCGCAACACCCTGCCCATCTACGTCATCCACATGCCGTTGCTGGCGCTGTTCGACGCCGCACTGCGCGGGCCGTTCTCCGGCGCCGGGCCGGCGGTGCAGCTCGCGCTCGCGGTCACGCTGCCGGTGGCGTTGACGGCGCTGCTCGTCCTCGCCTGTCTCACCCTGCACCGCGGGGCGCTCGCCGCCGGCGGGCACTGGCTGTTCACCCTGCCGGACCGCCGGGCACGGCCCACCAGCGCACAGCGGGCGCCGGTGGAGCAGCCGACCGTGGAGATGCCGGTGCTGCGGCCACCGGCCGCGCAGTCGCCGACCGTGCGACTGCCGATCATCAGGCCAGTTCGCGGCGCCACAGCAGGTCGGCCAGCACCTGGACGCCACGCGTCAGGTGGCGGCGGTACGTACTGAACGGCAGCCCGAGCCGCTGCGCGGCGGCGTCCTGGGTCGGTGCGGTGCTCATGTACGTGGCGACCAGCGCCCGGTGCGCCTTCGCCTCGCGCGGGTCCTGCCCCATCGCGTCCGCCGCCTCGCGCAGCACCGCTCGCAGGGCCTGCGCCGGGTCGGCGTGCCCGGCCGCGGTCAGCACCATCCGGCCGTGCACCAGCGGGTTGCCGGCGAGCAGATCGGGACGCCGGTACTCCCGCAGCGCCGCACGGACCGCCGCGTCGAACGCCGGGCGGGTCAGCGGCTCGCCGGCGCCGAGCCGGCCCACCAGGTCCCGGACCGCGGTCTCCCCCGCCGGGTCACGCCAGCCCAGCTCGGTGCGCACCGCCCGGCGCAGGTACGGCCGCAGCCGGACGCCCCCGGTGTCCCCGGCGGCCCACGGCTGGTCGAGAAGCCAGTGCAGCAGCACGACCGGATCGGTGCCGGGCATCCCGGCAAGCAGCATCCGCTCGGTGACCCGATCGGCGTAGGCACAGATCTCCACCGCCCGGCGGTGCGCCGCCGACGGCAGCTCCCCCAGCGACCGCCGGACCAGCGCCCGGGCGACGCGCAGGCGTACGTCGTGGTCGGCAAGGCCGGCTGCGATCGCCTCCGCACCCAGCCGCAACGCCAGCGGATGGCCGCCGGCGACCTCGCGCAGCAGCGGACGGCGGTCACCGGGCACCGCCTCGTGGTCGAGCCACGCCTCGACCGCGGCGTCGTCGAACTCCGCGATCTCGCGCACCAGCAGGACGTCACGCCAGCCGGGATCGGCGGTCCAGGCGATGTCCGGCGGGGCCTGGTCGGTGAGCACCACGACCGTACCGATGGCGAGGCCGGGCAGGAAGTCCTCGCGCAACCACGCCTCGGCCCGGCGCCACTGCGCGAAATCGTCGAACAGCAGCACCGGCGCGCCACCGCCGCCGGGTTCCAGCGGCTGGGCGGCCAGCACGGACGCGACGATGCCGACCGGGTCGTAGCGGTCCATGCGCAGCACCACCCGGCCCGCGCTCTGCGCCTCGGCCGCGAACTGCCGCAGCAGTGTCGTCTTGCCGGCACCGCTGGGGCCGTGCAGGTACAGCACCGAGCATCGCGACACGGCGCACAACGCGTCGCGGAAGAGCGCCGTCTCGGTGTCGCGACCGACGAAGGCGCGGCCCCGCACGTCCTGCAGCACCTGGGCGAGCCGCGGTACCTCGTCGTCGCGACGGCGTACGGCCCGGAACCCGGCACTGTCCGGCAGCCGATCGTCCAGCTCGGAACCCCGCATGATGTCCTCCAGGAAGCATTGGTGTCGCGGGAGTCTGCGGACTCCACCGCGCCGGCAGCCGCCGCGCAGGCCGAGGGTTCTCGGGCGCTGGATCCGGGCCGGTCCGCCGGTGACCCTACCGGAGACGGTCGAACATCCGGCGAATGAGCAGGAAGTGACCTTCCACCCGAACACCCGATCGGGCCAGGATGCCGCGGTGCCAGATACACCCGTCAGCGCCGGCCGTACGGCGACCACGATGGCCGAGGCCGTCGTCGACCTGAACGCCATCGCTCACAACACCCGCATCCTGAGTTCGGCGGCGAGACCCGCGGCGATGATGGCCGTCGTCAAGGCGAACGCCTTCGGCCACGGCGCCGCCGAGGTGGCGCGGACCGCTCTCGCCTCGGGCGCGACCTGGCTCGGCGTCGCGTTCGCCGCCGAAGCCCTCGCGCTGCGCGACGCCGGCATCACCGACCCGCTGCTGTTCTGGCTGCCGCCGCCTCCCGAGGCCATGGAGGCGCTGCTCGCCGCGAACGTGGCCGTGTCCGTCGGCTCGGTCAGCGGGCTGCAGGCGGTGGCCGACGCCGCCCAGCGCAGCGCCACGCCCGCCGAGATCCACATCAAGGTCGACTCGGGCATGTCCCGCGGCGGCGCGCCGGCCGAAGAGTGGAACCAGCTCTTCACCTGGGCGCGCAAGTTCGAGCTGGCCGGCGTGCTCCGGGTCAGCGGGTTGTGGACGCATCTGGCCAGCGCCGAAGACGCCGACAGCAGCATTCTGCGGATGCAGCTGGTGGACTTCCGGACCGCTCATCTGGCCGCGCAGCTCGCCGGGCTCCGTCCGGAAATCCTGCACGCCGCGAACTCGGCAGCCACGCTCCAGGTGCCGCCGGCGCGCTTCGACCTGGTCCGGCCGGGCCTGGCGCTGTACGGCGTCGAACCGGTCGCCGATCGCAGCTTCGGGCTGCGCCCGGCCATGACCGTGCAGGCCCCGGTGGTGCTCACCAAACGGGTGCCGGCCGGAACCGGCGTGTCCTATGGGCCCGACTACTTCACCCACCGGGAGACCACGCTGGCGCTGGTCCCGCTCGGTTTCGCCGACGGGGTGCCGCGCCGGGCGAGCAATCGCGGCGAGTTCGCGATCCGCGGTGTGCGCTGCCGGGTGGCCGGCCGGGTCTGCATGGACCAGGTCGTCCTCGACGTCGGTGATCTGCCGGTCCGGGACGGCGAGACGGCCGTCATGTTCGGGCCGGGCGACGACGGCGAGCCCACCGCCGCCGAGTGGGCGGCCTGGGGCGACACCAACGCCAACGACGTCCTCGCCAACATCGGCCCGCGGGTCACGCGGCGCTATCTGACGGCCCGGTGAGACGGGCTGCCGAGGCGGCGGCCGCGGCCGGCCTGTGCGGAGTCGTCCTGCACCGGGTCGTCGAGGCCCACTACCTGCAGGCGCAGTGGTCGATCGGCGTTCCGGTGCCGATGCTGTGGTGGCTGGTCGGCGTACTGGCCGGGCTGGCCGGGGTGCCGCTGATGCTCACCGCTCTGGGCGGCCGGGCCGCCGCCGTGCTGACGGTGTCCTGGCCGCGGTTGCTGCTCACCTGGACGCTGCCGCTGCTGACGGCGCATGCGCTGTGGCTGGCCGCGACGATCGCCGTCGTCGATCGGGTCAACCCCGGCTTCGCTGGGATCACCGCGACCGGTCTCGATCCGCTGCTGCCCGCACCGCAACTGTCGCTGCTCTACGCCCTCGCCCTGCTCCCGGTCGTGGGCAAGGCGTCCCTGCGGCTGCCGGGACCGGCGGTGATCGCCGCTCTGTGCCTGCTGGTCCCGCTGCACCCGACCGCCGCCGTCCTGCTGTTCCTGATGGCGGGACTGCGCCTGACGAGGGCCGTCGGCAGGTGCGTACCCCGGCCTCGCCGCCGATCGCGCAGCACGATCGTTCCCACATACCTGATCCTCATCCCCCTGCTCGCCGTCCTCGACGCCGTCCTGCTGCCCCGCATCTCCACCGCGGGCACCGGCACGCAGCTCGTGGCCGCGGCCGCCGGGCCGGTCGCGGTCACGGCGGTCGTGATCGCCGCCGGGGCTCTCGCGGCGGCCCTCGCCCGTCGTGTCCGGTGGCCGCTGATTGCGGTGACCACTCTGCTGGCGGTGACCGGATGCACGGCTGCCGGGGAGCCCGCAGCATCCCCGGAGATCACGTTGACCTTCGCCGGCGACGTCCACTTCCAGGGCCGGGCGGACCTGCTGCTCGACGCGCCGTCGACCGCGTTCGGGACGGCCGCGCCGGAGCTGGCCCGCGGTGATCTCACGTTCGTCAACCTGGAGACGGCGATCACCGGTCGGCGTGGCCCGGCCGAGCCGAAGCGATACCTGTTCCGGGCCCGGGAGGCGGCCGCGCCGGCATTGCGGTCGGCGGGGGTCGACGTGGTCTCGCTCGCCAACAACCACAGCATGGATTTCGGCCGGCCCGGCCTGGCCGACACCATCGCCGCCGCCGACCGGCACGGGCTCGGCGTCGTCGGCGCCGGACGCGACGCGGGCGAGGCGTACGCGCCCTGGCGGCGCACCGTGCACGGCGTCCGGATCGCGGTGCTGGCCTTCAGCCAGGTCGACGACCTGGCCGAGTCCTGGGCGGCGCAGGACGGCCGTCCCGGGATGGCGATGGCCTTCGAGGGTGATCGCGCGCTCGCCGCCGTACGCGACGCCCGCGCGACCAGCGACCTGGTGGTGGTGCTGCCGCACTGGGGCACCGAAGGCGACCGCTGCGCGGACGGCCGGCAGCGTGATTTCGCCGCGGCGCTGGTGGACGCCGGAGCCGATGTCATCGTGGGTGCCCACGCACATGTTCTGCAGGGCGCCGGACGCTCCGGTGACGCCTATGTCGCCTATGGGCTCGGCAACTTCCTCTGGTACAGCTCCGGCCTGTTCGTGCCGCACAGCGCCCGCGCCGGCATCCTGCACCTGACGGTGCGGCACCGTACGGTCGTGCGCGAGGACTTCGTGCCGACGGTGGTGTCGGCGAGCGGGCAGCCGGCCGTCGTCACCGGCTGGCAGGCGACGCTGGCCCGGCACACCTTCGCCGGGCTGCGGTCGTGCGCCGGGCTCGGCGCCGTCCGGTGAGCCGCGTCCACGTGTCGTCGACGGCCAGTCGATGTCCGCCGGATTCGCTGGGACGGTGGTGGAACAAGAACTCCTGACCTTCCGTGACCTCCCCGGCCCGCCGAGCCTGCCGGTGGTCGGCAACAAACTCGCCCTGGCCGGGCCCGGCGGACCGAACCGGGCACTGCAACAGTGGAACGACCGCTACGGATCGACCTACCGGCTGAGGCTGCCCGCACCCGCGGTGGTCACCTCCGACCCCTTCCTCGTCAACGCCGTGCTCCGGCAGCGGCCGGAGACCTTCCGGCGCAGCCCGCGTGTCACCTCGACCCTTCAGGAACTGGGCATCCACGGCGTCTTCACCGCCGAGGGCGAGGAATGGCAGCGGCTGCGCGGCATCGCCACCCGCAGCCTCAACGCCGCGCACCTCACCGCGTACTTCGACACCCTGACCCGCTCGACCGAGCGGCTGCGGCTCAAGTGGCACGCCGCGGCGGCCGCCGGTGACCGCATCGACGTGCTCGACGAGATGATGCGCTACACGTTGGACGTCACCGTCGGGCTCGCCGTCGGCTACGACCTCAACTCCGTCGAGGACCACGGTGGCGGGCTGTCGGCCCGGCTGCCGGAACTGTTCCCGGAGATCGGCCGGCGACTGTACGCACCGGTCCCCTACTGGCGGTTCCTGCCGAGTGCCAGCCGCCGGCGGCTGGCCGAGACGATGCGCGAGCTCAGCGACATCATCGGCACCCACTTCGAGGCTGCCAAGGCACGCATCGCCGGCGGAGCCGCTCCCGCCAACTTCCTGGAGGCGCTGGCGGCGCCCGAGGACGGCGAGCCGGAGCTGACGCACGCCGAACTGGTCGGCAACGTGCTGACGATGCTGCTCGCCGGTGAGGACACCACGTCCGCGACCGCGGCCTGGACGCTGCACTACCTCGCCCACGACCCGGAGATGCTGCGCCGGGTGCGCGCCGAGGCGGAGACCGTGCTCGGTGACCGCCGCTTCGCCCACACCCCGGCCGCGTTGCGCAAGCTGGAACTCGCCGGCGCCGCGGTGCGGGAGGCGATCCGGATGCGGCCGGTCGCACCGTACCTGGCGATGCAGGCGCAGCAGGATGTGGTGCTCGCCGGCCGGCGCCATGCGCTGAAGGTGGACGCCGGCACCATCGTGTTCGTCCTGCTCAGCCGGGGTGCGCATCATGATGAGGCCCGGTTCCCGGAACCCGGGAGGTTCCGTCCGGAGCGCTGGCTCGGTGCCGGGCCGGCCGCCAACAGCGTCACCGCGCCGTTCATGCCGTTCGGCGGCGGACCGCGATTCTGCCCCGGACGCAACCTGGCGCTGGTGGAGACCACGCTGGTCGTCTCGATGCTGTGCCGCGAGTTCGACCTCGAACCCGACACCAGCGCCGGTCCGGTCGGCGAGCGCACCGCGTTCAGCGTGTTCCCCACCAACCTTCACGTCCGTGCTCGGCTCCCGCAGCCGGTGAGCCCCGGACGGTCCTGACCGGGAGGCAACGGTGTTCCGACTCGCTCAGCGCTGCCTGGTTCCGGTGACGCTGGGGGCGTTGCCGGTGCTGGGCATGGCCGTGGTCGCCGGCGGGTGGGCGCAGCCGGCCCCGTTCGACTGGATCGAGCGCTCGGTCAGCGCCATGGCGGCGCTCGACGCCCGTCACCGGTATCTGACCACCGCTGCCATGGCCGGCGCCGGCGTGATCCACGTGCTGGTCGCCCTGGGGGTGACGGCGATGGCGGTCTCCGGCCGGGCCTTGCTGGCCCTGGCCGGACTCTTCCTGCTCCTCGCGGCCGCGTTCCCCTTGCCGGCCGGTGGCGGCTGGTCCATCGCCCACGCCGTCTTCGCCGGGCTGGCCGCCGCCGCCATGGCCTCGTGGCCGGCCGCGGCGGGCCGCTCGTCCCCGTTCGGCGCCGCGGCCGGGCCGTGGGTCACCGTCGCCCTGTTCGTCCTGCTCGGCTGGTATCTGGTCGAGGTGGCCGTCGGCGGGGACCTCGGTGGAATCGCGGAACGGGCGGCGCTGGCCGCGGAACTCCTCTGGCTCGCGGTCACCGTCCGGGCCGACGCCCGCCCCCGTGTCCCACTCACCCCCGTCCCGACAGGACCGGCCATGCTCGTGCGCGAACCCGTCGTCCGCACCCTGGAGGGCCGGCGATGATCCTCACACTGTTCCGGGACGCCGCCGCGACCGTCCCCGCCTACCGGCGCTTCCTCGAGGAGCAGGGCGTCGACCCGGCCACGGTCGGCGATCCGGCGGCGATCCCGCTGATGACCAAGGCGGGCTACCACCAGCGGTACCCCCTGCCCGACCGGTGCCGCGACGGGCGGCTGGACGCGGCCGCGGTGGTCGCCGTGTCGTCCGGTTCCTCCGGGCGTCCGACGGTGTGGCCGCGCACCGACCGCGACGAGGAACCCGTCGTCGCCCGGTTCGAGCAGGTCTTCCGCGACGGGTTCGGCGCCGCGCACCGCAGCACGCTGGCGGTGGTGTGCTTCGCACTCGGCAACTGGGTCGGCGGCATCTACACCGTCGCGGCCTGCCGACGCCTGGCCGCGGCCGGCTACCCGATCACGGTGGCCGCGCCGGGCAACGACATCGGCGAGATCCTGCGGGTCGTCGGGGAACTCGGCACGCACTACGACCAGACGGTGCTGCTGGGCTATCCGCCCTTCGTCAAGAACGTCATCGACGCGGGACGTGCCCGCGGCGTCGGCTGGGCGGGGTACGGGATCAAGCTGGTGCTGGCCGGTGAGGTGTTCAGCGAGCAGTGGCGCGAACTGGTGGCCGCACGCGCCGGCATCGATGACCCGGAGTCCGGGGTCGCCGCGCTGTACGGCACGGCGGACGCCGGTGTGCTCGGCAACGAGACCCCGATGAGCGTCCGCATCCGCCGCTTCCTGGCGCGGCGACCGGACGTGGCGGCGCGCCTGTTCGGCGACTCCCGGCTGCCGACCCTCGTGCAGTTCGACCCGGCCACCCGCTGGTTCGAGAGCATGCCGGACGGGACGCTCACGTTCAGTTGCGACGGCACCGTGCCGCTGGTGCGGTACCACATCGCCGACGAGGGCGGTGTGGTGGCGCACGACGAGCTGGTGTCGCTGTGCCGCGCGCACGGCTTCGATCCCGGTGAAGGGCCGCGGTTGCCGTTCGTCTACGTCTTCGGCCGGTCGCTGTTCACCGTCTCCTTCTTCGGCGCCAACGTGTACCCGGAGAACGTGACGGTGGGTCTGGAGCGGCCCTCGGTCAGCGGGTGGACGACCGGGCGGTTCGTGCTGCGCACGATCGAGGACGCCGACCGGGACCGCCGGCTGTCCGTGGTAGTCGAGCTGGCCGCCGGCGCCGAGCCCAGCGAGGACCGGCGGATGCTGGCGGCGGTGTCCATCCGCACCGAGCTGCTGCGGCTCAACAGCGAGTTCGCGCACTACGTGCCGTCCGCCTACCAGACACCGCTGGTGGAGCTGCGCCCCGCCGACGACCCGGAGTTCTTCCCGCGGGGCGTGAAGCATCGCTACACCCGCCCGGAGGAGAGGTCATGAGAGGTCCTGCCGCACCGGAGACGTTCGCCGCTGCCGAGGCCGTCGCCCGCGCGGCGGCCGAGGACGACGAGCAGAACCCCTCGATCCGCTCGGGCGCCGGCGCCCGGCTGTGGTCGCACGGCGAGGCACGCCCGCGGTCGGTGCTCCTGCTGCACGGCTACACGCACACCCCGCAGCAGGTGGGGCTGCTCGCCGAGCAGTTCTTCGCCCGGGGATACAACGTGCTGGCTCCCCGGGCTCCGCTGCACGGCCTGGTCCGGCCGGTGCCGCACGCCGGGCTCACCGTCGCCGCCCTGAGGGCCCATGCCACCGAGGCATGGCAGCTGACCGCGCTCCTGGGCGCCGAGGCCGGCGTCGTCGGCGTCTCGGGCGGGGCGGTGCTGGCGACCTGGCTGGCCGCACAGCAGGCGGGCCGGGTGCGCCGCCTGCTGGCACTCGCGCCGTTCTTCCGGCCGCACCGGCGGCACGCCCCACCGATCGCGGTGGCCGCCCTGCGGCTGGTGTTCGGGTCGCGGCTGCTGCCCGATCGTGTCGACAGCCGGGGCTACTCCTACGTGGCGCTGGCGCAGTACCTGCGGATCGCGGCAGCGGTCCGGCCGCGCCCGGGGGTGGGGCCGGGCCGGGTGGCGGTCGTGCTGTCGGCCGGTGACGAGGCGGTGGACCGGGCGGCGGCGTTCGGTCTGCCGGCGGCGCTGGCCCGCGCGGCCGGGGCCTCCTTCGAGAAGGTCCTGTTGCCGGCCGCGTTGCGGCTGCCGCACGACGTCGTCTCCCCGGCCGTACTCGGCACCCGCCGCGCCGAGCTCTACGCCCGCTACCTCGATCTGTACGAGGGTGTGCCGTCGACCGCGCATCGACCCGGCATCGAACCCGGCGCGATCGGATAGCGGCATGAACGACCGACCGCGGTGGTACCGCGTCTTCCGGCTCGTCCTGCACGTCGTCGCCGTTCTGGCCGTCACGGCCGGGTTGTTCGTGGCGCTGCTGTACGCCGGGCACGTGACCGGATTCTCCGGCGGCTGCCTGCTGCCCGAGTTGTGCCCGGCGACCACGGCAGGTCACGGCTGACCGGCGACCGGTCAGCGGACCAGCCGCCGGTGCGAGACCCAGGCCGGCCGCCGCCGGCGCTGGTGCACACCGACGCGCGGCGCGGGCTGCTCGGTGAGCACGGTGGCCGGTTCCGGGGAGAGGATGTGATGCATCGCGGCGCGCAGCCGGGTGCCCGGTTCGATGCCGAGCTCGTCCACCAGTGCCCGGTGCGAGCGCCGGTAGTGCTCGAGCGCCTCGGCGGTGCGGCCGGTGCCGTGCAGTGCGGTCATGTACAGCGCCTGCACCTCCTCCCAGAGCGGGTGGGCCGCGACCATCGCCGTCAGATCGGGCAGGATCTCCCGGTGCCGGCCGAGGAGGATCTCCGCCTCGATGAGGTCGAGGTGTGCGGTCGCCACGCACTGCTCCAGTCGGGCCCGCTGGCCCTGGGCGTACGGTCCCTGCACACCGGCGAGGGACCTGCCGTCCGGCAGGGCGAGCGCGGCACGCAGCTCCGCGGCCGCCGTGTGCTGGTCGCCGCGGCGGGAAGCCATGGACGCCCGGGTGGTGTGTGCCCGGAACCGGTTGACGTCGACCGCCTTGTCCGGGACGTGCAGCACGTAGCCGCCGCTGGCCGACTCCAGCCTGGTGCTTTCGTCGCCCTCCTCCTGAAGCACCCGCCGCAGCCGGTAGATGTAGGTGCGGACGGTGGTGACCGCCGATCGGGGCGGTTCCTCGCCCCACAACCCGCTGATCAGTTCGTCGAGGGTGACCATGGCGCCCTCCCGCAGCAGCAGCATGGCCAGGGTTCCGCGCTGCTGCGGGGAGCCGATGTCGACCTCGGTGCCCGTGCGCGGTGATCCGGCGTGAGCGCCCGCGGTACGCCAGGCCTGGACGGGTCCCAGAAGGCTGAAGCTGAGTGTGGTTGCTGGTCCGATTTCGAGCATGCCGGAAGGCTACGAATCGGGGCCGGTAAGAACGCTGGGCAAATTCTGAACGCGGCGTTCAGCCGAGTGGACGTCGACATCACGTCGATCGAGACCTGTCGACAATACGACAGGACCGGATGCGCACACGCCGGCACATGGGGAAGGAAATGCTGAATGCCAGCGAGACTGATCCGGGGCGGACACGTCCTGACCATGGACTCTGCCCTCGGTGACCTGCCGTTCGGGGACGTCCTGATCGAAGACGACACGATCGTCGCGATCGCGCCGTGGATCGAAGCGCCGCACGCCGACGTGGTGGACGCCACCGGGATGATCGTCCTGCCGGGTCTCGTCGACGCGCACCGGCATCTGTGGCAGGGCGCGCTGCGCCAGATCGCCGCCGACTGGACGCTTACCGAGTACCGCACCGGGTTGATCGACCGCTATTCGCCGTTGTTCACCCCCGGCGACGTACGCGACGGCACGTATTTCGGCGCCCTGGAAGCGCTCGACGGCGGCGTGACGACGGTCTTCGACTCCTCCCATGTCGTGCACACCCCGGAGCATGCCGACGCGGCGGTGGACGCGCTGCGGGCCGCGGGTCTGCGCGCGGTGTTCGGGTACGGCGCGGCCGCGGGAGATCTGCCCCATCCCGGGGACGCCCGCCGGCTCGCTGCCGAGCAGTTCGCCGTGCCGGGCCGCCTGGTGTCGCTCGCGCTGGCCCTGCGCGGGCCCGAGGCGACGCCCCTGGACGTCGTCGTCCAGGACCTCGCGCTCGCCCGCGAGCTCGGTGTGCGTGCCTCGGTGCCGGTCGGGACGGGGCTCGCCGGGGGCGCGGAGCCGATCGCCCGGCTGCACGAGTCCGGGCTGCTCGGCGACGATCTGATCTTCATGCACGGCACGACGAGCACCGACGACGAGCTCCGGATGATCGCGGACAGCGGGGCGCACGCATCGGTGCTGGCACGCGCCGAGATGATGTGGGGACACGGCCTTCCGGCGATCGGGCGCATGATCGAGCGCGGTCTGCGCCCGGCGCTCTCGTCCGGGGTTCCCGGCAGCATGTTCGACGAGATCCGCGCCGCGCTCCAGGCCGAGCGCGCGTACCGGGCCGGCCGCCGGGCAGCCGGCCGCGACGAACATGTCGCGGTCGGGCTGACCAGCCACGAGGCGATCGAGCTGGCCACCGTTCACGGCGCCCGGGCCTTGGGACTCGGCGACCGCGTCGGCTCGCTCACCCCCGGCAAACAGGCCGACCTGATCATCGTCGACGCCGGGCGTCGTGACCTGCGTCTGCTCTACGACGCTGCCGCGCTGGTGACCTGCAGCAACCCGTCGGATGTGGACACCGTGCTGGTCGCCGGCGAGTTCCGTAAACGGGACGGACGGCTGGTGGGCGCGGACCCGTTCGCCGCCCGGGTCCGCGCCGAGGCCTGCCGGGACCGGCTCGTGACGATCGCGGGCGCGGCCTGAGCCGCCAGGTTCCGAACGTGTGCCTGCGATGGCGGAGCGCGGCGACCGGTCACGTCGCCGCGCCGGTGCCGCACTCCGCCATCGGCGATCGCCTACTCGAGCGCCGCCTCGAGAGCGGCAAGATACCCGAGCCGCTGGCCGTCGGCGTTCGGATGGAACCCGCCTTCGGCGAGCAGGCCGTTCATCCAGGGCTGGGCCGCGCAGGCGGCTCCTCGCGGGCCTGTCGCTGGCTGGCTCGCACCGCCGTCACGTATCGACGCCGCGTCGACAGCGCGCCGACGCCTCCTCGGCGGCGGCCTCCCAGTGCGGTGCCCCCCATCGCCGGGCGATCACCGCGGCATGCCGGAACTCCTCGGCGGCGCGGGCGTCGTCGCCGATCAGCCGGTAGAGCCCGCCGAGGGTGTGGGCGACCGGCCCGCCGACCATGGCGGTGCTGGTCACGCCGCCGAGCAGATCCCGCAGCGGGAGCAACTTCTCGATCAGCATCGGGGCGTTGCGGCGCTCCCCCAGCGCCACCACCACCTCACCCTTGAGGCAGCCGTGGTAGCTCTGCAGGAAGTCGTCGCGCAGGACGAAGTCGCGGGGCACGGCCCGCGCCTCGTCGAGCTTGCCCTGCCGGGCGAGGACCAGCGCCAGCCGGTCGTTCTCGAGGTTGCCGGTCACGTCGTGCACGGCCCGGGTCAGCGGCTCCGCGTCGGCGTACCGGCCCTCGGTGAGATAGAGGGTGATCTGCGCGGTGGCGTGGAAGGCCCAGGCATGGATGGCCCCCACCGCCAGCATCCGCTCGTAGACGTCGTCGTAGAGCTCGCGCGCCGCGGTGAAGTCACCGCGGATGTGCGCGAGCATGGCGAGCGTCGCCCGGTGCACCGCCTCCTGTTCGGCGAGGCCGTGCTGGGCGGCGGTGGCGATGCCCGCCTCGGCGTGCCGGCGCACGCCTTCCGGGTCGCCGCAGGCCGCCCGGACGGTTCCCGCGATGTGCTCGGCGAGCCACTGCTGTGCGGGCAGGCCACGCTCGCGCGCCAGCTCGCGCAGTTCGTCCGCGAGCCGGCCGCGCACCGCGTAACCGTGCTCGTACGAGGTGCATTTCGCCACCGCCGTCAACCCGGCCGCGATCAGCTCCGGATCACCGATCTTGCGGGCCAGCAGCAACTGCTCCTCGGCGGCGCCGGCCACCCGGGCATCCATGTCGCCGTCGAGCTCGGAGACCAGGGTGTCCAGCAGCCGGCAGCGCATCCGGTCGTCGAGGTCGTCGCGGCTGAGCAGCCGGTTGATGGCGGTGACCGTACGCAGGTCGACGGTGCCGTAGGCGCGGGTCTGCCACGACGTCGGCTCGCTCCACGACGCCAGTGCCTCGGCGAGCAGATCGTCGCGGCCGGCGTGCTCGGCGTGATCCATCGCTCGCCGCCGGGTGGCCCGGGCGGCGCGCACGGCACCGGCCTTGATCTGGGCGCGGACCAGTGCCGACAGCACGTGTACGGTCCGCGCGTCGTGGTCTCCGGTCCGCGGCATCCGCCCGGCCGCCTCGACAGCCTGGGTGAGCAGGTCCACCGCCACGTCGAAGGCGTAGACGCGCTCGGCCGCCGCGGCGGCCATCATGCTGTGACGCATCGCCGGGCCGGCGCTCGCCGACGACATCGCCCGGCTGTGGTGACGTGCCAGCACGGCATGGTCGTCCGGCCGTCTGTGGTCGAGCGCCGCCGCGGCGGAGGCGTGCAGACGCGCCCGCCGCGGTGTCGGCATCTCGCCGTAGACCAGGTCACGCACCAGCGAGTGCCGGAAGACCGGCCATCCGTACGGGCCTTCGACCAGCAGCCCGGCGGAGAAGGCGGTCTCCAGCGCGGTGGACGGATCCGCCCCCACCACCTCGGCCAGCAGCTCGGGATCGGCATCGTCGCCGAGCACGGCAGCGACCCGCAGCACCTCGTGGTCGGGCTCCCCCAGGCGGGCGAGCCGCCGGCGCAGCACCGCACGCACGCCGTCGGGAACCTCACTCACGGCGGCCTGCGGGCCTTCGGCCGCCAGTAACCGGGCACATTCGCCCACGTAGAACGGGTTGCCGCCGGTGCGTCCGGTCAACGCCTCGACCGTCGCCTCGTCCGCCGCCGTCCCGGTGACCGCGGTGATCAGGCTGCCGACCTCGGCGCTGGTCAGCCCCTGCAATCTGATTCGCACCGGTACGCGGCGGGCCAGCCGCGCCAGCGCATCGGTGGTCCGCTGACCGATCTCGCCGGGACGGTAGGTGCCGACGACCAACGCGGGCCGGCCGGCGAGCCCGCCGACGACGCGTTCGAACAGGGTGAGCGTCTCGCCGTCGGCGACATGCAGGTCGTCGACGGCGACCACGAGCGGACCGGCGGCCGCCGCCGCGCTCAACCATCGCAGCACCGCCTGGTGCAGCTGGAATCGCCCGCTGTCCGGGCCCGGGTCCGCACCAGGAGAAAGGGAGCCGCGCAGCAGAGGCCCCACCGCCGCCGGATCTGGTGGCGGGAACACCGCTTCCAGCGTCCGCAGCGCCTCCGACCAGGCCCACGCCGGCGGTGCGCCGTCCTGGTCCGGGCAGGTGCCGCTGAGCACCGTCCAACCGGTGGCGGCCAGATCCTGCAACGCCCGGCCCAGCAGGCGGCTCTTACCGATGCCACCCTCACCGCTGATCAGCACGGTGGCTCCGGAGCGCAGCGCGACACCGGCCGCCTCGTGAAAACGTCGCAGCTCGGCCGCACGCCCGACGAACCGCTCGGTGCCGGCCGCGGCCGTCACGACGGCTGCAGCGGACTCGCCGGGCCGCAGGTCGTCGCGTTCGCTGAGGATCGCGACCTCGAGGTCGGCCAGCCGGCGAGTCGGGTTGAGCCCGAGCTCGTCGCGCAGCACCCGCCGGTGCGTGCCCAGCGCCTCCAGCGCCTCGGCGCGGCGGCCGGTCGCCCACAGCGCCAGAGCGAGCTGTCGCCAGCCCTCCTCCCGCAGCGGGAACTCCCGGGTGAAGGCCTCGGCGAGCGGCACCGCGACGGCGCCGTGCCCGCCGCGCACGGTGGCGTCCAAATGCGACTCGCGGGCGAGCAGGTGCAGCTCGTCCAAGCGACTGACCTCGGCCTGCGCCCAGTCCTCGTCGGCGAACTCGCCGTACGCCGGACCACGCCACAGGCCGAGCGCCTCCTCGAGCAGCGTCGCGGCCGTCTCCGGCTGCTCCTTACGGGCGGCGCGTACCAGATGCTCGAAGCGCCAGGCGTCGACATCGGCGTCGGCGACGCGGATGGCGTATCCGGGCGCGACGGTGACCAGCGTGGTGCTGGGGGTCCGCGGCCGGCGGTCCGGTTCGAGCAGGCGTCGCAGGTTGGAGATGTAGGTCTGCAACGACGCGGTGGCCCGCGGCGGCGGCCGGCCGTGCCACAGCTGCTCCATGAGGCGGTCCGCCGAGACCACGGTGCCCCGCGCGGCCAGCAGCATCGCCAGCACCGCCCGCTGCAGCGGACCGCCCAGGTCCACCGGGGTCGTGCGGTACTCGGCGCCGATCGGGCCGAGGACCCTCAGGCGGAGGGCGCGCGTAGGCATGGGTGAGCTCCGATTCTGATGCGTAGTGCGACGGCTCGTTGCCCGGCGCTCGCGGCCAGCAGCCCTCGCCCGCCGGCGGCATACTGACGGGCCATCTCGTCGAGGGTTCTCGCGGCCATGAAACCGTCGCCGACCTGTAGGTATAGCAGGACCGCCCGTTCGTCTGCCGCGACCGCCTGCGGCCAGTCGCGCATTGCCGCGTACGCCTGACCGATGGTGCGCCAGGTGTTGGCCTCACGATGCCGGTCACCCAGTTCGCGCAGCCAGGCGACACCCTGAAGGCAGTGGTGGACCGCCATCCGGTGCTCGCCGAGGTCGGCGAGGGCCGAGCCGGCCAGGTCCGCCGGCGCGCCGCCGGGTCCGTCGCGCGCCACGAGGTCGTCGTAGAGCCGCACGGCACGGCGCAGCAGTCCGGTCATCGCGTCGGGCCGGCCCTGGTCACGGTCGAGCTTGGCCAGCCACAGCAGAGTCAGGATGTGGTTGTGGGTGTCGCCGATCGCTTCGAACAGACGTGCCGCCCGCGCGAAGTGGCGGTGGCTCTCGTGCGGCACGTCCAGCCCACGATTCGAATACAGGACTCCGGCCCCGTAGTGCACCCGGGCCAGCAGCGGAACACTGCCGTGCCGCTCGGCGGCGGGCAGCGCCAGACGGTGCAGGCGTTCGAGGGCCGGCCAGTCGGACCCGCGTTGCAGGAAGTTCGCCAGCCCCCAGGCGTACTGCACGACGGCGGGGTCGTCGCCGCGCGCCACCGCCCGCTCGGCCATCGCGATCAGGACCGGCCGTTCCCGTTGCAGCCAGGCCCACGCCTGGTCGTAGCCGTCGAACTCCTCCGGTTCCACCCGGGGTGGCACGGCCGTCGCACCGATCGCTTCGGGCGAGCGGAACGGGTTGAGCGTCACCGCGGCCCGCAGGAGGCTGTGCCGGTGATGGTGGTCGAGCCGCGCCTCGGCGGCCTGCCGCGCAGCCGGGGACTCGCGTTCCGCGAGCAGTTCCTCGGAGTAGGCGCGGACCAGGTCGTGGATGTGGAAGCGGCCCGGTTCCACCTCGGTCACCAGGTTCGCCCGCGACAGCTCGCCGAGCAGTGGCCCGATGTGCCGGCGCCCCTCGCCGAGCAGGCTGACCGCGACGGTCGCGGTGAAGACCGGGCCGGGGTGCAACGCCAGCAGCCGGAAGAGACGAGCCGCGGTGCTGCCCAGCAGGTCGTAGGACCAGGAGAAGACGGCGCGCAGGTCGTGGCGGTGGTCCATGCCGGAGAACCGGTCGAGCAGCCGCCCCCGCGGGGCGACGAGTTCCTCGGCGAGGTGGCGCAGCTTGAACTGCGGGTGGGCGGCGGCCCGGGCCGCGAACAGCGCCAGCGCGAGCGGCAGCCCGCCGCAGAGTGCGATCACCTGCTGCGCTGCTTCGGCGTCGCCGGCGATCCGGGCCGGGCCGAGGCGCCGGCTCAGGAAGGACGTCGCCTCGGCCTCGGACAGCAGGCTCAGGGGCACGGCGAGCGCGCCCTCGTGCACCACCAGCCCGGTGAGCGGATTGCGGCTCGTGATGATGGCGGCGCTGCCCGGGGTGGTGGGCAGCAGGGGCCGCACGTGCGCGGAGTCGCGGACGTTGTCGATCACCACCAGAATGCGCCGGCCGGCGATCAGGCTGCGGTACAGCGCCACCCGGGCGTCGAAGTCGGCGGGCATGTCGGGATCCGGCACACCCAGCGCGCCGAGGAACCGGCGCAGCACGTCGGCGGTGGGGGTGGCCTCGGCCGAGGGGTCGAATCCGCGCATCGACACGAACAACTGCCCGTCGGGGAAGGCGTCCGCGAGCCGATGCGCGCAGTGCACCGCCAGCGTCGTCTTGCCGACGCCACCCAGGCCGGTGATGACGGCGACCTGCGCCGCTCTGGTCCGGCCCGGCCGGTCGCGCAGGACCTCGGTGATCCGTGCGATCTGGTTCTCCCGTCCGGTGAAGGTCGGCAGATCGGTGGGAAGCTCGACGGGGACCGGCCGGGAGATCCTGACGGCGGGCAGGCCGTCGGCGTCGAGCGCGTTGCCGCGCAAAGCCTGCTGCTGGAGGGTCACCAGCTCGGGGCCGGGGTCGACGCCCAGCTCGTCGGCGAGCCGCCGGCGGATCGCGGCGTACTCGGTCAGGGCGTCCGCCGGGCTGCCGATCCGGATCAGCAGCCGGACCAGGGCGGCATGCAGCGGCTCGTCCAGGGGTGCCGCGGCCGCGGCCGCCCGGATCGACGGCAGCAGGCTGCGCGCCGCCTCCGGCGTCGTGGCCAGCGTGGCCGCCTGCACGGCTGTCGTGCTGAGCTCCTGCTCGACCTGAACGAACGGCGGCGCGGAACGCACGGTGTCGTCCAGACCCGCCGCGACCGGGCCCCGCCGTAACCGCAGCGCCTCCGCCAGCATCACCGCCGCACGGTCCGGGTCGGTGCGGGACACCGCGGACGCCTCGGCGGTCGTGCGGCGGAAGGCGAGCAGGTCCAGGCCGTCCGCGTCGAGCGCGAGCCGATAGGTACGCGTTCCGCGGGCCAGCAGTTCCGCGGGGATCAGCCGGCGGATCTGGCTCACGTAGCGGTGCACGACGTTGACGGCCGTCGCCGGCGCCCCCGCCGGCCACAGCACATCGATGATATGACCGACCGTGACCGGCTCGCCGGCGTGCACCAGCAGCAGGCCGAGCAGCGACTGCTGCTGCGGCGCCCCCAGGTTGATCTCGGTGCCGTCCCGCCACGCCCGCACCGGGCCCAGCACCGAGAACCTGATCGGTGTTGCGGTTACCCCCATAGAGATCGTCATTGTGGGCCACTCACTCGGAATCGACTTGGAACGCTCCCGGACAACCCTGCCGGATCGTGCCACCGGCGACGTGCGGACCTGGTGCTGGCGCCCATAGCGATTCGCGATGGCCGGCGATCCGGTGGCCCGTCGACCTGTCGTCGACTTTCTGTCGGCAGCACCGCTCTTGACTTCACGCCGTCCCGCCGATCACGGCGGGTTCTGCGAGAAACGGAGCAGAATGCGAACCGCTGCACGCACGATCGTCACCACCGCTCTCCTGGCGGCCCTGACCGCGACGGCGCTCGGAACACCCGCCCGGGCGGCCGAGATCGACCTCGCCCCGGCCGGAGCGGACGACTTCACGACCCGCGTGGTCACCACCGGGCTGTCCAACCCGTTCGAGGTCATCGACGGCCCCGACGACCGGCTCTGGGTGACCGAGCGCACGGCCGGCCGCGTGGTGCGGATCGCCCCGGCGACCGGCGCGCGCACCACGGCGCTCACCCTGCCCGACGTCCTGATCACCCCGGGTACGCAGGACGGCCTGCTCGGCATGGCGCTGCACCCGAAGCTGCTGACCGTCCTCGGCGACCCGTACGTCTACCTGGCGTACACCTATGACGCCGACGCCGGCGCGGCCGTGGACCGCCGGGTCCGGATCGCCCGCTACACCTACAACCGCACCACGCAGCAGCTGACCGCCCCGCAGACGCTGCTCCAGGGGCTGCCCGGCAGCAACGACCACAACTCGGGCCGGCTCGTCTTCGGTCCGGACGCCAAGCTGTACTACACGCTCGGTGACGGTGGCCACAACCAGTTCGCCAACTACTGCAAGCCGATCCTGTCCCAGCGGACCCCGACCGCCCCGGAGGTCCGCGCCAAGGACTGGACCGCGTACCAGGGCAAGATCCTGCGGCTCAACCTCGACGGCACCGTTCCCGCCGACAACCCGCTGATCAAGGGCGTCCGCAGCCACGTGCTGTCCTACGGCCACCGCAACCCGCAGGGCCTCACGTTCGGGCCCTGGGGCAAGCTCTACTCCAACGAGCACGGCCAGAAGAGCGACGACGAGATCAACCTGATCCGATCGGGCGGCAACTACGGGTGGCCGAACATCTCGGGGTACCGCGACGACAAGGCCTACGTCTATGAGAACTGGTCCGAGCTCGCCGGCTGCGCCTCCACTCCGCAGACCGATCCGGCGCCGCCGTCGGTGCCGCGCTACACCGAGTCCAGCTTCACGGCCACCGACCTGGTCGAGCCGTTGAGCACCTTCTACACCGTCGAGACCGGTTACGACTTCCAGGACCCGAAGTGCGCCGCCGCGTACTTCATCTGCTGGCCCGGCATCGCGCCCTCCAGCCTCGACTACCTCGGCCTGGCCGTACCTCGCGGCTGGAGCAACTCGCTGCTGATGACGACGCTCAAGGACGGCACCATCTACCGGGTGCCGCTCAGCCTCGACGGTGAGCGCACCGGTGAGGCGGTGGCGATCTGGAAGAGCGTGAACCGGTACCGCGACATCGCGTTCAACGCCACCGGCACCAAGGTCTACTCCGTCACCGACAGCGGCGGCGCCGCCCGCGACCCGCAGGGCGCGCCGACCGACAAGCTGGAGAACCCCGGCTCCCTGATCGAGTACACCTACCGCGGCTGATCCCCGCCGGTCCCCCGCCCGGTGAAGGCGGGGGACCGCTCCCGCCCACCTCGTCCACCGGCGCCACCATCCGGAGAAGGAAACCGATGAAAGACCCGACGACGGTGTCCGCCCGCCGGCCCCGCCGTACCCTTCGCCTCGTTCTCGCCGGCCTCGCGGCCGTCGTCGTGCTTCTCGTGACCGCGCTCTACACCTGGCCGGTCGCGGGCGACGCACTCCGCGAGGCCGGGGCACGACAGTTCGGCTACGCCGAGGCGCAGGCGCTGGCGCGGCAGGCCGGCGCGCGAGACACCGGCGACCCGGACGTCCGCACCGGCTGCCCGAGCACCCTGCTCGACCACGGCAGGCGGACCGCGAAGGCCGTGCTCATGTTGCACGGTTACACCGCCTGTCCCGGGCAGCTCAGTGGCCTGGCGAAGCACTATTTCGACGCCGGCTACAACGTGTACGTCCCCCGGGCGCCACTGCACGGGATCACCGACCGCACGGCGCACGCCGGCGTACAGGCCGAGGACCTGGTCGGTTACGCCGCGGACGCGTGGAACATCGCCGCGGCCCTCGGCGACGACGTCGGGGTCGTCGGCATCTCCGGCGGCGCGGTGCTGGCGACCTGGCTGGCCGAGTACCGCGCCGACAGCGTGCGACGGCTGCTGGTGCTGTCGCCGTTCTACCGGCCGGCGGCGGACAAGGCGCCGGGAGCGGCCGTCCGGCCGATGACGGCCCTGTACGGCTTCGGCCTGCTGCCCGACCACGTCAACGAGAACGGCTATTCGTTCGCCGCGCTCGCGCAGTACCTGCGGATCACCTTCGCCTACCGGGACCTGCCCGGCGATCCGGCCCTGAGGAACGCCGCCCTGGTCGTCTCCCCCGGCGATACGTTCATCGACCAGGAGACGGCTCGGGCGGTGCCCCGCGAACTGGCCGCCGACGCCGGCGCGACGTTCGCCGGCCGGACACTGCCCGGCGATCTGGGCCTCGAGCACGACATCGTCACCGAGGATCGGCTCGGGCCCGCCACCGCCGAGCTGTACCCGCTCTACCTCAAGCTCTACGAGAACCGCTCCGCCGCCTGAAGACGCATCAGTCACATGACCCAAGTTTCGCCATCTCCGTGGAGCGCTACGGATTGAGTAGATGAGCTCAAGAGTTCGCGCAGGTCAGCGACCTACCGTGAGGCATGCGTATCGACCGGACTTCCGCGAACCTCACCTTCAGCCTCCTCGGCCCCGTTCGGGCCTGGCGTGCCGGCACCGAAGTGGATCTCGGTTCCCCGCAGCAGCGCACCACCCTGGCGATGCTGCTGTTGCGCGAGGGCCTCGCCGTACACATGGATCAGATCGTCGCCGGCATGTGGGGTGAGCAGCCGCCGAGATCGGCGATCACCACGATCCGCACCTACATCTACCGCCTGCGGGCGACATTGGAACGAGACGCCGGACACGACGGCACCCGCATCGACCTGATCGGCGGCGGATACCGTCTGCGCACCGGCCGGGACGTCATCGACCTGTCGCGGTTCGTCTGGCACACCTCGCGCGGCGCCGACGCCGCCCGCCGCCGGCACTGGCCGGCGGCGGCTGCCGAACAGCGGGCAGCCCTGAGCCTGTGCGGTGGGTTGCCGCTGGCCGGGACCGTCGGGCCGTACACGCTCGGGCAGGGCGCCCGGCTTCAGCAGCTGGTCCTCGGCGCCCGCCTGGAGCTGATGAGCGCCCAGATCAAGCTGGGCCGGCACCGTCAGGTGCTGCCCGAGCTCACCGCGATGGTCGCGGAGTTCCCGCTCTGGGAGGACGTGCACTCGCTGTTGATGACCGCGCTGTACGGCAGCGGCCGGGGCGCCGACGCGCTGGAGCATTACCAGTCGGCCCGCCGCCGGCTCGTGGACGAGCTGGGCATCGAGCCGGGTGTCCGCCTGCGGAACCTGCACCAGCGGATCCTGGCGAACGATCCGGCACTCGGGGCGGCCGCGCCCCCGGCGGGGACGGCGCGTTCGGTGGCGCAGCGGTATCACCGCGTCCGCCTGCCCGCCGCTGATCGACGTGGCGGCGACGTCGCGGACGCATCGATCGCGCGTCGACGAGGCGTCGATTCCGGTGCGCTGCCATTTCGGGCATGTCTGGATTGTTAGAACGGATCGGTCGCGGCAGTGTGCGCCGCCCGTGGCTGACCATTGTCTTCTGGGTGCTGCTGGTCGTGGCGGCACTCGGCGTCGCGAGCGCCGCGGGCGGAACCACCGCCGACGACTACGACGTGCCCGGCACCTCCTCGCAGGCCGGCACGGACCTGCTGCGCGAGCGGTTCCCGCAACTCGCCGGGACCGAGGCCCGGGTGGTGCTGCACAACACCGGGGGTGCCCTGGACGCCGGCGTGGTGCAGCAGGTGACGCAGCGCCTCGGTGAGGTCCCGGACGTCGGGTTCGTCGGCGAGCCGCGGGTCAGCGACGACGGCGACACCGCCCTGATCGACCTGCGGTACCGCGTCCCGGTGACCGACCTCGGCGCCGGCGCCGTGGACGAGCTGCGGGAGGCGGCCGCACCGGCGACCGGCGCGGGTCTCACGGTGGAGTACGCCGGGCAGGTTCCCGAGGGCGAACGCGCCGGTGGATCGTCGGGTGAGGTGGCCGGTCTGCTCGCCGCCCTGGTGGTGCTGGTGCTGGCGTTCGGCTCGGTGCTGGCCGCGGGCCTGCCGATCCTGGTGGCGTTGTTCGGGCTCGGTTTCGGGATGGCGATCATCCTGCTGCTGGCGGCCGTGACCGAGGTGGGTACCAGCGCGCCCACCAGCGCCGCGATGATCGGCCTGGGCGTCGGCATCGACTACGCGCTGCTGATCATCACCCGGCACGTCGAAGGACTGCGCGGCGGGCTCTCCCCCGCCGAGGCGGCGGTTCGGGCGATCACCACGGCGGGCCGGTCGGTCCTGGTCGCCGGCGCCACCGTGCTGATCTCGCTGGCCGGGCTGTTCTTCTCCGGGCTCGCCGCGTTCCGGTCGTTCGGATACGCGACGATGCTCATGGTCGTGGCGATGCTGCTCGCCTCGATCACGCTGGTGCCCGCGCTCAGCGTGCTCGCCGGCCGCCGGCTGCTGAGCCGCCGTGCCCGCAAGGCCGCGGACGCCGGCCACGGCCTCGCCGCCGCGGTGACCGCGCCGACGCTGACCGGGCGCTGGGCCGCCGCGGTCGCCCGCCGCCCGCTGGCCGGTGCGCTCGGCGCGCTGACCGTGCTGCTCCTGCTGGCCGCGCCCGCGTTGAGCATGCGCACCTGGCCGCAGGACGCCGGAACACAATCGAGCGATCAGACCGTACGCCGGGCGTACGACCTGATCGCCGCCGAGTACGGCCCGGGCGCCTACGCTCCGCTGGCCGTCGTCGTCGACCTCGACAGGACACCCGCCGCGGAGCTCGAGCCGACCGTCGCCCGGCTGGCCGCGGTTCCCGGCGTGGCCGAGGTCGGCGCCCCGCTGATCTCCGCCGACGGCCGGGCCGCGGTGATCTCGGTGCAGGCGGCGTACGCGCCCAAGGACGAGCGCACGCCGGAGCTTGTCGAGACCCTGCGGTCCGGGGTGCTGCCGCCGGGCGCCGAGGTCACCGGTGTCACGGCCGTGTTCGTCGACATCGCCGGCCTGCTCGCCGAGCGGCTGTGGCTGGTCGTCGCGCTGGTCGTCGGCGTCTCGATCCTGTTCCAGATCATCGTCTTCCGCAGCCTGCTGGTGCCGTTGAAGGCCGCGGTCGTCAACCTGCTCGGCGTCAGCGCCGCGTACGGGGTGCTCACCGCGGTGTTCCAGTTCGGCTGGGGTCACCAGCTGGTCGGCATCGATCATGCGGTGCCGGTCTCGACATGGGTGCCGCTGCTGCTGTTCGCCGCGCTGTTCGGCTTGTCGATGGACTACGAGGTGTTCCTGCTGTCGCGCATCCGCGAGGAGTGGCTGCGCACCGGCGACCCGCGGGCCAGTGTCATCCGCGGCCTGGCCGCGACCGGCCGGGTGATCACCTGCGCCGCGTTGATCATGGTGGTGGTGTTCGCCGGCTTCATCAGCTCCGGCGACATCATCCTCAAGATGATCGGTCTGGGCCTGGCCGCGGCGGTCGCCCTCGACGCGACCGTCATCCGGATGGTGCTGGTGCCGGCCACGATGACGCTGTTCGGCAAGGCGAACTGGTGGCTGCCGTCGTGGCTGGACCGGATCCTGCCGGCCGTACGCGTCGAGGCGCCGGAGACTCCTGCCGCATCCGAGGAGGCGGAGCCGGTGGCCGCCACCCGCTGACCGGGCGCCGGCACCTATGTGGTGTCGACCCCGGATCGATGTGATCGGTCCACAAATGGCGGCATGCGTTCTGTTTCACCGGTTCTTCTCGCGGCCCTGCTGTGGGGGACGATCGGACCCTCCCAGGCGTTGACCGCCGGCCTCGTCAGTCCCGGCGCCCTGGCCGGGTGGCGACACCTGGTCGGCGGTCTCGCCCTGCTGGCCCTGGCCCTGCCCCACCTGTCGTCGCTGCGGCACGGTGGCCGTTCCCTCGGCATCACCGTGGTGGCGGCAGGGCTGGTCGGCGCGGCCTACCAGGTCTCGTTCCTGATGTCGGTGGCGACGACCGGCGCCGCACTGGGCACGGTGGTCGGTGTGGCCACCGTGCCGCTGTTCAGCGGGTTGGCGGCCCGGTGGACGGCGGGCGAGCGGATCAGCGGGCGGTGGGCGCTCGGATCGGCCACGGCCGTCCTCGGCTGCGGGATCCTTCTGCTGCCCGGGGCCGGGGGCGGCGTCGACGCGGCCGGCATCGGATGGGGAATTCTGGCGGGTGCGCTGTTCGCGGCCTACACGCTGACCGCCAAGAGGATGGCCGTCCTGCCGGTCGACGTGAAAGCGACGACGGGCCTGAGCATGCTGGCCGGTGCCGTGGTGTTGTCACCGCTGATCCTGGGCAGCCGCTCGACGCTGACCGAGCCCGCCGCGCTCGCGGTCATCGCCTGGCTCGGACTGGTCGCCACCGCCCTGGCGTACGCCCTGTACAGCGCGGGGCTGCGCGGAGTCAGCACCTCGACGGCGGGCACCCTGAGCCTGGGTGAGCCGCTGGCAGCGGCGCTGTTGAGCACGGCCTTCCTCGGCGAGCGGCTGTCACCGCTGGAGTGGCTCGGCTGCGCGGTCATTCTCGGCGGCCTGCTGCTGACCGTGACCGGTAATCGCCCGGTCGTCGCCCAGGACGTCTCCGTGGTGGCCGTGGGATACGTGCGCATGCCGGTGGGCGTGCCCGTGCGGCCGAACATGGTCGGTAGATCCAGCGTCGATGTCACACCTATCCACACATCGGAGGCTCGTATCGCGACCGGCCCGATCCGGGCCGGCAGTGCTGAAGGAAGGTCTTCGTGAAACGTTCTGTCCTGCGCGCGGTCGTCACCGCCGGCATCCTGGCCGCCTCGGCGGTGGTGGGCTCCACCCCGGCTTCGGCCTCTCAGGTCTGCGCCCCGTACATCTACCCGGACGCCGGCCTGAAGGGCGCCCCGATCTGCTTCGGCGCCGGCACCAACGGCAAGTGGGTCAGCCTCGGCTCCATGGCGTACCGCGCGTCGTCGCTGTACAACCCCACCAAGGTGACCTGGTGCCTGCGGACCGCCGGCGGCGCGACCTGGAACTTCTGGGGACCGGCCACCTGGTCCTACTTCGGCGAGCCCTACAACGACGCGTTCGTCGAGGCCAAGTCGTCCGCCTGCTGATATGACGATCGGCGGGTCGTCGGGTCCTCCCCCGGTGACGACGACCCGCCGATCCCAGCATCCCGCCGGCGTCGACGCGGCATCGTAGGGTGCTGCTGTGATCGGTCGGGATCGGTATCGGGAGCGGGTGTCCGCCCTGCTGGACGCCGCGGAGCACGGTCGCGGCGGCGCCCTCGTCGTGCGCGGCTCGGCCGGTGTCGGCAAGACCACCCTGCTGGAGGACGGCCGCGAGACCGCGCTGCGGCGCGGCTTCACCGTCCTGTCCTGCGCCGGCATCCAGAGCGAGACCCGGCTCGGCCTGGCCGGGCTGCATCAGCTCCTGCGGGTCGCCGTCGACCGGGCCACGGCGCTGCCCGACCGCCAGCGCGACGCCCTGCTCAGCGTCTTCGGCATCGGTGCCGAACAGTCCCCCGACCGGCTGCTCGTCTCCATCGCCGTCCTCGGCCTCGTCGAGGAACTGGCCCGGGAGAAACCCATCCTGATCACCGGCGACGACCTGCAGTGGCTCGACGACCAGACCGCCGCCATCCTCGGCTTCGTGGCACGCCGCATCACGAACAGCCGGATCGCGATGCTGCTGACCGTCCGCGACGGCGACGGTGACACCGCGGCGCCGCAGGACCTGCCGGACCTCGTCCTGCCGGTGCTCACCGACCGCGACGCGGCGGCGTTGCTGGACGACGTCCGCCCCGAACTCGACCGGGAGATGCGGGCCCGGGTGCTGCGGGAGGCGGACGGCAACCCACTGGCCCTGGTCGAGCTCTCCCGCGGCGTGCTGGAACGCGGAACGCACCCCGCCGGCGAGCGGCTGCCTCTGCCCGTACGCATGGAAAGGGTTTTCGCCGCCCAGGTGTCCACCCTGCCCGCGCCGGCTCGTGACCTGCTGCTGCTCGCGGCCGTCTCGACCAGCCCCGCCCTCGGCGAACTCGAACGGGCGGGCGCCGTGTTGCAGGCCCCGCTGACCGCGCTCACCGCGGCGGAGGAGGCCGGCCTCGTGTTCACCGCCGGCGGGGAGCTGCGGTTCCGGCATCCCCTGGTGCGTTCGGCGATCTACGGCGCCGCGCCACCGTCACGCCGGATCGCCGCGCATCGCGCCCTCGCCGCGACCCTGGACGGCGAACGCTCGACCTGGCACCGCGCGGCCGCCACCACCGGCCCCGACGAGGACCTGGCGACGGCCCTCGACGACGCCGCGGCCAAGGCGTTCGACCGCGGTGACCTGAGCGGCCACATGCGGCTGCTCGAACGGGCCGCGGACTTCACCGCCGACCCGGCCGTCGCCGGCCGCCGCCTCGCCAACGCCTGCTACTCGGCCCAGCGGGCCGGGCTGACCGACGCCGCGCTGCGGCTGGCGGCCCGGACGGCGCGGACCACCGACGATCCGCTCGCCCTGACCACCGTGGCGGTCGCCCGCGACGCGCTGGCGCGTACCGCCGTGCCGGTCAATCCGGATCCCCTGTACTTCCTCGAGACCTCCGGACGGGTACGCCCCGCCGATGTGCTGGAGGCGGCGTCGATGGTGTGGATGGCCTCGACCTGGTTCGTCGCCGCCGGCGCGCACCGGACGGACACCGCCGCGGCGATCGAACAGGCCGCGGAGCAGCTCGGGCTCCCGGAGGACACCCTGCGGCTCGCGGCGATCCGCGCCAACATCGACCCGGCCCGGTTCCGGGCGAGCAGCCGGCCCGTCCTCCGTGGCGCCCTGGCGTACCGGACGCGGCTGCCGGTGCAACACTGCATCGGCGTGGGCATGGCAGCCCAGCCGCTGCACGACTGGGAGACCTCGCTGAGCTGCTATCTCACCGCGCTGGAGACGCAGCAGCGGCACGGCGCGGTCGTCGACATCGCCTCCTGCCTGAGCACGCTCGGCCGCCTGCAGGTCATCCGCGGGCTTCTCGCCGAAGGGCTCGCCGACGCCGAACGCGGGCACCGCCTCGCTACCGACCTGGGCCAGCCGGTGATGGTCGCCTACTCGGCCGGGGTGATCGCGCACGTGCACGCCTGGTACGGCGACGCCGCGGCGGCCGGCGCGGCGCTCGCGGACGCACGCCGGCTCAGCCCGCCGGAGCGCGAGGACATGCGGATGCTGCAGGAATGGTCGGCCGGCGTGCTGGCCCTGGGCGAGGGCCGCGACTTCGACGCGTACGTGTCACTGAGCAGCGCGGTGGACGCCCACCGCGACTTCGGCCTGCTGGCGATCGCCGACCTGGTCGAGGCGGCCTGCCGGGTCGGCGCCGCGGACCGGGTCATCGCCCGGGTGGACCGGGCCGAGCAGCACTCCGACGCGCTCGACGCGCCCCTGCTGCGGCATCTGGTGAACCGTGCCCGGGCCCTGCTCGGCGACGATCCCGAACAGCGGTTCCGGGCGGCGCTGGCCGACGACGGCTACCCGTTGCAGACCGCACGGACCCGTCTCGCGTACGGGGAATGGCTGCGCCGCCGGCGCCGCACCGGCCCTGCTCGCGACGAGCTCGCCGCCGCCGCGGCGGTCTTCGACCGGGTCGGCGCCCGGCCCTGGGCACGACGCGCCCGCACCGAGCTGCGTGCCTGCGGGGTCCCGGTGCCGGCCGAGGCACCGGCGGCGGCCGCGGCGGCCGCCCGGCTGACCGCCCAGGAGTTGCAGATCGCCGAGCTCGCCGCCAAGGGCCTGTCGAACAAGGAGATCGCGGACCACCTGTTCCTGTCCCACCGGACGGTCGGCAGCCATCTGTACCGGATCTACCCGAAGCTGGGCATCAGCGGTCGCGGGGGCCTGCGCGACGCGCTCGAGGGACGGACCTGAGCGGCAGTCGCGAGGGCGTCGCCGGCCCGGGTGGATATCGGCCGGGCCGGCGACCCGCGGTGCTCCTGATGAGGAATCCAACCCGCGCTGGAGCACCGCGTCCTCACCGGGCGGCGACCGGGAAATCCCCGGCCGGTGATGGGATCCATTCTGTGGCCGCCTGATCGATCTCGCGTCGACAATCGATCGCCGATGACGGTCGGTCAGACCGTCCATTCCTTCGAGCACGACCAGTAGGGGATCGGCGGCGCCCAGCCGACGAGGTAGTGGTTGCAGATCACCACGGTCCGCACCGGGGAGTTCCACCCGGCGGTGTTCGTCGTGTTCGCATCGGCGGTGAGCGCGTACTGGTTGCCATCGGCCAGCTTCACGTAGGCCGTCGTCCAGCTGGCCGACTTCGCGCCATAGACCCAGCCCCAGCCTTTGACGCCGTTGCCCGCGCAGTTGTCGATCTGCGCCTGCCCGCCGTCGTATCCGAACGTGCGCGCGCAGCCCGCGGTGCTCACCGGCTCCGCCAGGGCCGGCGATGCCACACCGAGCGTCGTCGTCGCCGCAGCGGCCACCGCCATCGCCCCGGTGGCGATGATGGCCCGCCGGCGCCGGGATGTCGTCTTCTCCACGTGTCCTCCGATGTTCCCAGCGCCCTCGACAGGCGCCGGACCGAACGTTGCGGTTCCACGCTGAACGGGCCACGTCGACGCGGCATCGACACACGATGTCAGGACGGCGGGTTCACGCGGGCCGGCGATCCGCGCGCGGGCCGCCGCCTGGAGGCGAGCACGCCACACTTCACCACCGACATCCCGGCTCAGTGATCGTGCAGCCATCCTCGCCGCATGTCACCGCGGTGGGTCATGAGATGCGGGAACTCGCTCATCGCGATCGGGGACGCGCCGGCCGAACCGGCGAAGTCCCCGTCGTGCTTCCAGAACGCCGCCTCGCCACCCACCGCCATCTCGTACATGAAGGTCTTCGCGTCGTCGACCTCGCGGGCCTGCCACACCGCGGCACGGCCGGCGCGGGTGGACAACGGAAGATCGACGATGATGTACGTCCCGACGGCCGTGAACACGCCGAGACCGAGCAGGCCGAGCGCCTGCATCGCCCGGCCGGGCCCGGAGAAGTCCGGCAGCGTCAGCGCGAACAGCAGCAGGCACCCGATCGCGGCGAACCAGCCCGGCGCCCATCGTCTGACCCGCTTCTGCGTACGCTCGGAGAGGAACCATCCGCGCCGCACCAGCCGGATGCCGATCTTCTGCACGCCGGCCGCGACCTGATCGTCGGCGAGCAGATCCGGGACCCGGTCGTACTCCGGCAGCGCCTCGAGGACGGCCGCGAGCAGCGGCGGCGCATCCGCGGGAAGATCCGGCCCTTCGATCCGCTCGATCCCGCCACCACGCCACAGCGGCGCCGACTGAACGAGCCCGCGCCGGGCCAGCTCGGCGAGGCAGGTGAACAGGACGAGCCGGGGACCCCCGTTCACGTACGCCAGTTCGAGCGCATCGGCCCGCGCGCCGGCGTTCGCTCCGCGGCGTACCCGGCGCCGGATCAGACCGGTGCCGATGAGCGAGACCACCGCCAGGCACAGGCTCGCGACCAGGACACTGGCGGCCGGAACATCGATCACGGTTGAAGTGTCGCAACCTGCCGCAAGACGGTCCCGGACAGTGCCCCGGCGGGTCCGGGTGTGGTCCGGCGCGGCCCGGGTAACGCAACACCCGGATTCATCCCACAGCAGGCAGGAAGTGAGCCGTCATGTCCCACCGCCGGGTAGCCGTCGTCACCGGAGGATCCGCCGGCATCGGCCGCGCCGTGGTCCGTGAGCTGGCCGAGCACGGCTGGGATGTCGCGATCCTGGCCCGGGGCGAGGCCGGCGTCGACGCCGCGGTCGAGGACGTGAGGTCGCGCGGTGGCCGGGCGCTGGGCCTGCGTACCGACGTGGCGGACCTCGGCCAGGTCCGGGCGGCGGCGGACGCGACCGAACGCGAGCTGGGTGAGATCGACCTGTGGGTCAACGACGCGTTCGTCGGCGACCTGCGCTACTTCTGGGACATCGGCGACGACGAGTTCCGGCGGATCACCGAGGTCTCGTACTACGGCCAGGTCAACGGCGTGCGGGTGGCGCTGGAGCGGATGCGCCCGCGGGACCGGGGTGTGATCGTGCAGGTCGGGTCGGCGCTCGCCTTCCGCGGGATCCCGTTGCAGTCGGCGTACTGCGGCGCCAAGCACGCCGTGAAGGGGTTCACCGAGTCGGTGATCGCCGAACTCAGGAACACCGGCAGTGCCGTGCGGGTCTGCATGGTGCAGCTACCCGGTGTCAATACGGTCCAGTTCGACTGGAACGCCTCCGGGTTCGCCGAGCACCCGCAGCCGGTCGCCCCGGTCTTCCAGCCGGAGATCCCGGCCCGGGCCATCCGTTACCTGGCCGACCATCCCCGCCGCAACATGTGGGTGGGTGTCTCGACGGCGTACACGATCCTGGGCAGCCGCCTCGCCCCGTCTTTCATGGACTGGTACCTGGGAAGGAAGGGGGTTCAGGGCCAGCTCAGCGAAAACCCCGGCCCACGGTACGGCTCCAACCTGTCGCAGCCGAAGGACGACGTCACCGATCGCGGCGCGCACGGGATGTTCGACGACGAGGCCAAGTCCCGTGACCTCTGGTCCTGGGCCTCGATGCACCGGGCGGCGCTGGCCGGCACGGCGATCGCCGCCGGGGCCGCGGCCGCCCTGCTCAGTCGCCGGCGCTGAGGGCTTCCCCTCGTACCCTTGCCCATCGACGATTCACGCCGGAGCCGCCGGCGTGCTCAGCGATCCCGGTCGACGCGGCCGATGAAGTCGGTGAGCGCGGCGGCGAACGCGGCCGGGGCCTCCTGCGCGACGAAGTGGCCGACGCCCGGGATGCGCACCGCGGTGACGTCGGCGGCGACCTGGCGCATGGTCTGTTCGGTGAAGGGCGCGTTGACGCCGTCGACGGCGAGCACGGGAACGGTCAGGGGCCGCGCCTCGGCGAGCGCCCGGACGCTGTCACCACCGGTCAGGGCGCTGCGGTAGAGGCCTTCGGTGCCACGCCAGCCACCGGGGCGGGCGTAGGAGCGGGTGAACTCGTCGAGGTCGGCCTCGGTGATCGCCTCGCGCACCACGGCCATCGACGTGATCGCCCAGTCGAGCATGACGCGTTCGCGGCCGGCCAGGAACAGTTCCGGGATCCCCGGGGCGGCGAGGAAACCGACGTGCCAGGAGCCGCCGCCGGTCACGTCGGCGAGCAGTTCCATGCCGTACCCGGGAAGGGTGGTCTCGGCGGCGGTGACGCTGAGGACGTCGCCGGGGTGGGTGGCGGCGAACCGGAACACCGGCCCGCCGCTGATGTCCTGGCAGGTGACGTGCACCGGGCCGACGCCGAGGTGGGCGACCAGACGGTGCAGATCCTCGGCCATGGTGCCCAGGTCGTGGTCGTCGCCGTCGGTGCCGGAGTCGCCGAAGCCGCGCAGGTCGACGGCGAACACCCGGTGCTCGGTGGCGAGCAGGGGCAGCACGGCACGGAAGGCCCACCAGGACTCCGGCCAGCCGTGCACGAGCAGGATCGGGGATCCGCTCGTCCCGGCGGAGACGTAGTGCAACGACGTGCCGTTGATCTCGGCGGTGTGGTGGGTGAGAGAGCTGGTCATGCGGAACTCCCGAGATGGACAACCAGGTTGTCGAGTAAGGTAGACAACCTGGTTGTCCATGTCAAGGCGCAAGATTTACACTGACCGCATGCCTTCCCGATCGGGTGCCGACCTCGCCCTGCTGCTGCTGGGCAGCTATCGCAACCTGGTCGACGAGGTGGTCAGAGAGCTCGCCCGGCGCGGATTCCCGGATGTCCGGCCGTCACACGAGTACGCGCTGCAGGCCATCCAGGCGGGCGCCGACAATGCCTCGGCGCTGGGCCGCAGCCTGTCCATCACCAAGCAGGCGGCGGCGAAGACGATCGCGGCACTCACCGAACGCGACTACGTCACGACGACGGCCAGCCCCGTCGACGCACGCCGCAAACAGGTCCAGATCACCGAGCACGGCCTCGCGCTGATGCGCGAAGGGGCGGCCATCTTCGACGAGGTGCGCGCCCGATGGGAACAACGCCTGGGCCCCGGAGAGCTCGCCCGGCTGGAAGCACAGCTGGCCCAGTTCGTCGCGGTCTCACCCATCCGCCTGGACGCTCCCGGCTGGGCCGCCCAGGAACTGGGCTGACGGTCCGGCCGGGCTCAGTCCTCGCGGCCGCAGGGGAAACCTGCTACGCCGGCTGCCATCCGGATACCGCCCAGGAGGTGGGCCAGCAGCAACGGCTCGGAGTAGTACTCCGTCTTGTGGCCCATCGCGGTGTAGAAGGCACGGCCCCCGTCGTACGGCTGGCACCAGGAGATCGGGTGGTGCCGGCCCATGCCCGGGGAGCCGCCCGGGACGCTGTAGCCGCGCGGGTCGTAGGTCCGTTCGTCGACCTCGGCGAGGACCCGTACGGTGTGCCGCGGGTTGGTCCGGAAGTTGTACCACTCCTCCTCCCGCTCCCATCGGCGCGGCAGCGGCCGGGTGGCGGCGGTGCCGTGGCCGAGGACCTTGACCGTGGCGACCTGGAACTGGGGGTTGACCGAGCCCGGGTGGTCGCGGAAGTACGCTCCGACCAGCCCGCCGTACCAGGCCCAGTCGTACTCGGTGTCCGAGGCGGCGTGGATGCCGGCGTAGCCGCCACCGGCACGGATGTAGCGCTCGAAGGCGGCCTGCTGCGCGTCGTTCAACACGTCCCCGGTGGTGCTCAACCACACCACCACGTCGTATCGGGCCAGGTTCGCGTCGGTGAACGCCGCGGCGTCCTCCGTCGCGTCCACCGCGAAGTGGTGCCGGGCGCCGAGCCGCTGGATCGCGGCCACGCCGGCCGGGATCGAGTCGTGCCGGAACGCCGCGGTCTTCGAGAAGACCAGCGCACTGAATCGGGGATGCCCGGACGCCGCCGTGCCGGCCGGCTGCGCGGCGGCCGGGCCCGCGAGCCCGACCGTCACGACCAGCGCCACGAGGAACCTGCCGATGAGCTTCATGACCCCTCCTCAGCGTTGGTGCGCACCGGGCTTCGATCGAAGTGTATGACTGCCTCGTGGGTCGGGGAAGAGAAACAGACCCGGCGCGCCCCCTCTCCGCCGGGGTCGGCCGGTCGGGGCATCGCCACGCCGATCTACCCGGCCGCGCGCCCGCCCGTCCCAGGCGGAGGGACCTTTTCGGACGGCCGGGGCGGGCCGGTGACTCAGCGGTTATGCGCCGCTCGGCCAGGGCCGACGCTGTCCACCGCGGAGGACGATGAGAGGTGTCTCTGCTGGCCCGTGTGCGTCGGCACCGATTCCTTGACGAGGAGGCAGGCGATGGCAGGCGTGGTGTTCGCGATCGAACGCGATGGTGATCTGCTGTGGTACCGGTACACGGGTGACGGTACGGCGGATCAGACAGGTGCTACCGGCTGGGAGCCGAACTCCAGCAACCCGATCGGCCGCGGCTGGCAGAACTTCCACCAGGTAATCGGCATCGGCAACGGCCAGGTCCTCGCCATCAAACCCGACGGCGACCTGCTCTGGTACCGCTACACCGGCGACGGCAAAGCCGATCAGACAGGCGCTACCGGCTGGGAACCGAACTCCAGCAACCCCATCGGCCGCGGCTGGCAGAACTTCCACCAGGTCCTCGGCATCGGCAACGGCCAGGTCCTCGCGATCAAACCCGACGGCGACCTGCTCTGGTACCGCTACACCGGCGACGGCAAAGCCGATCAGACAGGCGCTACCGGCTGGGAACCGAACTCCAGCAAC
>NZ_JBFAAR010000003.1:247055-247289 GCF_040639855.1 Actinoplanes sp. NPDC023714 | reverse complement strand
TACCCCATCGGCCGCGGCTGGCAGAACTTCCACCAGGTCCTCGGCATCGGCAACGGCCAAGTCCTCGCCATCAAACCCGACGGCGACCTGCTCTGGTACCGCTACACCGGCGACGGCAAAGCCGACCAGACCGGCGCCACCGGCTGGGAACCGAACTCCAGCAACCCCATCGGCCGCGGCTGGCAGAACTTCCACCAGGTCCTCGGCATCGGCAACGGCCAAGTCCTCGCCATC
>NZ_JBFAAR010000003.1:234846-246959 GCF_040639855.1 Actinoplanes sp. NPDC023714 | reverse complement strand
CATCAAACCCGACGGCGACCTCCTCTGGTACCGCTACACCGGCGACGGTACGGCGGATCAGACCGGTGCTACCGGCTGGGAACCGAACTCCAGCAACCCGATCGGCCGCGGCTGGCAGAACTTCCACCAGGTTCTCGGGGGCCTCTGAATGGCGGCGACAGGCGGCAACACCCCCAAGTTCCTCCAGGTTGCCGAGCCGGAGAAGGACACGTCGGTCCGTATCGAGGTTCGCAACCCGCACCTCGTCGCCATCGGTGAGATCATCATCGAGGTACGCGACGACAAGGTGCATGTCACCTCGGCCTCCACCGAGGGGCTCGAGTTCGTCCACCACGACGGCGGGCCGGCGAATCATCCGAAACGTGAATGATCGTGGTGTGGTTTGCCGTGTCCGGCCTTTTGCGCGACGGGCCACTCCAGGTTGGTGCGTGTTCTCAGATCCCGACGCCGGATCTCAGGAACTACACCCATGCGAAGCGCGCGGAGCGGAACCAGGTGTGCGGGTCCGCTCCGCGCGCCGTCAGCAGGCGGAGCTCAGCAGCCGATACGGGAGCTACCGGCGGCCACGTCGTCGTACCACAGGGTGTCGGCACCCTCGCCGTAGCTCTCCCAGCCGAGCTTGAGGTCGGTGAGCTTCGGGCGGTAGGTGCGGTTCAGCCACTGACCGTCCACGTCGTGCGTGGGCACGCCGTCCTGCAGCAGCCCCGGCACGGACACGCCGTCGAGCCAGGTCTCCATGGTCCCGTCCGCGCCGCTGACCTTGAACTCGACGCAGTTCCAGGTGTTCACCGGCAGCGGCCGCGACAGGGCGACGCCGGCCGGGCTCTGCTCGGGCAGCGTGGCGTCGTCCGAGCCGCGGTTCCACTGCAGCGCCTGGTTCTGGCCGCCGAAGCGCAGGTCACGGTCGCCGTCGTTGGCGTCTCGCAGCGCCACCGTGGTGATGTGCGCCGCCGGCAGCGCGGTGGTGTGCCGCACGTAGTAGCGGACGTAGAGCGCGCTCCCGGCCAGGCCGAGGATGTCGGTGCTGCGGACGAAGACGTGGTTGCAGTACCCCGCGGCGCCGTCGACCCGCAGCGAGGTGGAGCCGGTACGGGCGACGGACTTGTCGACGGTCGCCGTGCCCGCGCCCTGGCAGTCGGGGTAGGTGACCGCCCAGTTCCCGCTCGGCGCACCGGCGGCCTGGTTCTCGAACCCGTCACATCTTGCCCAGGTGGGGCAGTTCGGGTCGGGGTTGGTGGAGGGGGACGTGGAGGGTGAGGTGCTCGGCGAAGTGGACGGTGAGGTGCTCGGCGGTGTGTCACCCGCGCAGGAGACACCGTTGAGGGCGAAGTCGACCGGCTTCGCGTTGGTGCCGGAGTATGTCGCCTGGAAGCCGAACGAGGCCGATCCGCCGGTGGCGAGCGAGCCGTTCCAGCCGACGCTGGACGCGGTGACCGTGCGCCCGGACTGGCTCACCTGGGCGTTCCAGCCGTTCGTGACGCGCTGGTCGCCGGGGAAGGACCAGGTAAGCGTCCAGGACGAGACGGCCGGTCCGGTGTTGGTGAGCTTGACGTCGGCCGTGAAGCCGGTGGACCACTGGTTGACCGTGAAGTCGACGGCGCAGACGGTCGCAGCCTCGGCGGCGGGAACGTCGAGCGTGGTGGCGATGCCGCCGGAAGCGACGGCGACCGCCGCGACGGCCAGGACAGAGCGGAGACGCATGCGGATCTCCTAGGGGACGGAGGGATGTCAGTGCTGGGAGCGCTCCCATGCATTGACGATCGTACATGTATTACTCGGGGCGAAGCGCCGGTCGACCTTGGCCTGAGATGCACGGTGGAGGTGACTGAGCCCAGGTCTCCCACGTTTTCGAGCACCGACCCGCGAGCGATGAGCGCCCCAGCGTGACGATCGATCCTTGACGACCCGCGAGCACACCCCTACGGTCATCAGACATCTGATGTCCTACGAGTATCGATCCCCGAGCTCGTCATCCCCCGGAAGGGACACCCATGCCCCCAGCCCGTACCACCGTGCGCCGGACGGCAGCCGTCCTGGCCGCTGCCACCGGCCTCGTCGCGACGATGCTCACCGCCCCGGCACCGGCCGCGGCCGCAGCTCCTGCCGGCGTCAGCGTCCAGGCCGGCGCCGACTGCACCACCAACCGGCTGACCCTGACCCTGGACAACCGCAGCACCACCGCGCAGACCTACACCGTGGCCTGGGCCGGACGCACCGGCTCGCCGTGGACCCGGACGGTCGCCGCCGGCAGCAGCACGCAGCTGTACTGGACCCTGGCCGCCGGCACCGCGTACTCGCTGCGTGCCACCACCCCGACCGGGCTCGACGAGACGATCGCCGGGACGTTCCACTGCGGCACCGGCATGTCGTCGGTGGTCAGCTACGACTGCACCGCGGGCCGGCTGCAGCTGGTCCTGCAGAACCGCACCACGAGCAGCCGGGCGTTCACCGTGACGTGGCCGGGCCGGACGAACTCACCGTGGACCGACACGCTCGCCGCGGGCGGCAACAAACTGCATTACTGGACCGTCGCGGCCGGTACCCCGTACACATTGCGGGTCTCCTCCTCCGGGATGGACATCACCCACCGGGGTGTCGCGACCTGCGGCATGACGGCCGGAACCCCGCAGATGAACGTCACCACCCTGCTCACCACGCAGACCGTGATCCGTGATCTGAACGGCCCGAACGGACGCTATGACGGCACCGTCGCCTCGGTGCGCATCCCGGGCATGGCCGTCACCAACAACGGCACCGTCATCGCGGTGGCCGACGCCCGCGTCAACGGCTCGTACGACCTCGGCGGCGGCACCAACAACATCCAGATCGCCATGATCCGCAGCACCGACGGCGGCCGCAGCTTCGAGCAGCCGCGCATCATCCACGCCCCGGCCACCACCTCGGAGGGCGCGGGTGACCCCAGCCTGCTGGTGGACCGCACCACCGGCACTGTCTACTGCTTCTACACCTACTCGCCGCGGCCGGGCATCAGCTTCTGGTCGGCCGGCACCGGCCTGAACACCGTCACCGACCCGAACAGCATGCGCCTGCAATACATCAAGAGCACCGACAACGGAGCGACCTGGAGTGCCCCGGTCGAGCTGAACCCGTCCATCAAGGACACCAGCTGGCAGCAGGTCTTCTTCTCCTCCGGGCACGGCATCCAGACCAGCACCGGCCGCCTGATCCAGCCGATCGTCTACCGCAACGCGGCGGGCACCAGCCAGACCGCCAACATCTACAGCGACGACCACGGCACCACGTGGCGGCGCGGCGGCTCGGCCGGCGCGAACATCAACGAGAGCAAGGCGATCGAGCGCAACACCGGCGCGATCGTGCAGAACATGCGGCACAACACCACCCGCAGCCGCTTCTACGCCACCTCTGCCGACGGCGCCGCGACGTTCGGGGCGGCCACGGCGAGCCCGCTGCTGACCGACCCGCTGTGCAACGCCGACGAGATCTCGTATCTGCGCCCGGCCGACCGCGGCGCCAGCGGTGCCCCGCCGCGCACCGCGACGACGCTGTTCAGCAACAACGCCAACCCGGGCTCCCGCAACGACCTGACCGTGCGGCTGTCCACCGACGACGGCGCCAGCTGGCCGGCGCGGGCGCTGGTCAAGCCGGGCGCGGCGGGCTACTCGACGATGGCGGTGCTCGCCGACGGCACGGTCGCTGACCTGTACGAGGTCGGTGACCGCGGCGGCATCTACTTCGCCCGGTTCTCGCTGGACTGGGTCAAGGGCGCCTGACCCGTCCGACCACAATGCCGCCCCGCGAGGTTCGCGGGGCGGCATCCGTCTGCCTGCTAGCGTTTGCCCACGCAGTGCCACGGGAGGTAGCGGAGTAATGCCGGCGGACGTCAGACCGGCCCGTCAGGGCCGCCCCTCGCTACGGGCAACCGTGACCGAACAGATCAAGAGGTACATCATCGAGACCGGGCTGCAGCCCGGTGATCCGCTGCCCACCGAGGGCGAGCTGGGCGAGGCGCTCAACGCCAGCCGTTCCAGCCTGCGCGAGGCGATCAAGACGCTGGCCGCCCTCGACATCGTCGAGGTCCGGCACGGCTCCGGGACGTACGTCGGGCGGTTGTCTCTGACCTCCCTGGTCGAAAGCCTGACCTTCCGTGGGCTGCTGAGCCCGGCCGACGACTTCCGCGTCCTGCTGGATCTGCTCCAGGTCAGGCAGTTGTTCGAGCAGGGCATGGCGGCGCAGATCATCGAGCGGCTGGACGCCGGCCGGCTCGCCGAGCTCGACCGGCTCGCCGCCGACATGCAGCGCTGCCACGACAGCGGCGCGTCGCTGGTGGACAGCGACCGGGCGTTCCACCGCCTGCTGATGGAGCCGCTGGGCAACGAGTTGATCAGCCAGCTCACCGCCGCCTTCTGGGACGTCTACGCGATCGTGGCCCCGCACCTGGGCCTGGCGGACCGGCAGGAGGAGACCGAGACGGTCGCCGCCCACCGGGCGATGGTCGACGCCGCGCACGCCCGTGACGTCGCCGGATTCGTGGCGGCCGTCGACTCCCATTACGCCCCGGTCCGGCGGCGGATCGCCGCGGCGGCCGCACAGCCACGCTGAATCCGGCACCGGTCAGGCGAGCGCCCGGCGCAGCGCGTTTAGGCGCAGGGCCAGGATCCGCCGCGACAGGTCCGCGTCCGGGGCGAGCGCCTCGGCGCCGTGGTAGGCGCCGGGGTGCACGTGCAGCTCGGTGGGGACACCGGCGGCCATCAGCCGCTGGGCGAACGCGATGTCCTCGTCGCGGAACAGGTCGACGGTCCCGACGTCGATGAAGGTCGGCGGCAGGCCGCTCAGGTCGTCGGCGCGGGCCGGTGCGGCGTACCGGTCGGCGGGCCGGCCGTTCAGGTACCAGTTCCAGGCCTCGATGTTGGTGGCGCGATCCCAAGAGCCGATGTCGGTGATCTCGTGGCTCGACGCGGTCTCGTTGCGGTCGTCGAGCATCGGGTAGATCGGCATCAGGAACCGCACCGCCGGGCCGCCGCGGTCCCGGGCGGCCAGCGCCGTCGCGATGGCGAGGCCGCCACCGGCGCTGGGTCCGTAGATCGCCACCCGGCCCGGGTCCAGGCCGAGGCCGGCGGCGGCGCCGCACATCCAGGTCAGCGCGGCATAGCAGTCGTCGAGAGCTGCGGGGTACGGATGTTCCGGCGCGAGCCGGTACTCCACCGAGACCACGACCGCACCCACCTCGGCGCAGAGCATCGCGGCGTCGCCGTCGGCGCCGGCCACACTGCCCTGCACCATGCCGCCGCCGTGGATGTAGAGGATGCCCGGCAGCATCGCGGTGTGCCCGGCCGGTCGGTACACCCGTACCCCGGGGTGGTCTTCACGCACGACCGCGGAGCCTGCCGCCGGCTCGACGCCACCGGCCAGCGCCGCGATGAGGGCCCGGCGGCGCACGATGTCCGGGATCGCCCCGAAGCCGCCGGGCACGGCTTCGAGCCGCGATTCGAGAGCGGGCCGCATCTGCGGGTCGATGAGGTCTCGTCGAGACAACAGTTCCTCCGTCGATGGTGGAGACGGCCCGGCCGGCCCCGACTTCGTCGTCGGCGCGGGCCGGGCCGTCTCGGCCGGGAAAGGCGGCTCAGTGCTGCGTCGCCGCCACGAAACTGCGGGTGATCCAGACCGGGTCGGTGATCGCCGTGCCTACCACCACCGCGGTGGCGCCGGCATCCAGGGCGGCCCGGACCTGCTCGGGATGGTGGTAGCGGCCCTCGGCCACGATCCGCGCCGACGGCAGCTCGGCCGCGAGCGCGGCGACCAGGGCGAGGTCGGGTCCGGCCTGCTGCGGGCTGTCCGGGGTGTAGCCGGACAGCGTGGTGGCGATCAGGTCGGCGCCGGCCTCGGCCGCCGCGACACCGTCGGCGAGGGTGGCGACGTCGGCCATCAGCAGCCCACCGGCCGCGTGCACCGCGTCGGCCGTATCGCTCAGCGTCGCGCCGTCCGGTCGCGGCCGGCGGGTCCCGTCCGCGGCCACCACGGTCGCGCCGGACTCGAGCACCCGCACCGCGTCGTCGACGGTCGGCGTGATGAACACGCCCGAGGTGCCCCGTTTGGTGAGCCCGATGACCGGAACCGGCACGGCGTCGGCGACGGCGCGGACGTCGTCGATGCCGCCCACTCCCCCGCAGCGCACGGCCGGGGCGCCGCCGAGCACCGCGGCCCGGGCCAGCCGGGCGATGGTCGCCGAGTCCCGCAGCGGGTGATCGGGGCCGGCCTGGCAGGAGACGATAAGATTCCCGCGGATGAGCGCGGTGAACTGCTCGAGGTTCATGTGCGGATTCCTTGAGTGGTGGTGCGGGCCAGTCGTGCGGCGCCCAGCAGGGGGGTGTCCGGTCCGGTCTGCGGCACGAGGACGGGCAGCGACCGTAGCGGCGGCAGGGCCTCGGCGTGCAGTGCGTCGCGCACCAGATCGGCGAACTCGTCGATGCCGTGCACCACCCCGCCGCCGAGGGTCACCGCGTCCACGTCGACCGCGGCGACCAGGCCGGCGAGCGCGCGGCCGAGCAGCTGGGCCGCCGATCGGACCGCCGTCGCGGCGTCGATGTCGCCGGTACGCATCCGGGCGGCCACCTCGGTGAGCGGGCGCACCGGCTGCGACGTCGCCCGGGCGTACGCCGCCGCGATCGCCGGACCGGCTGCTACCGCCTCCAGATGGTCGCGGCGGCCGCATCCGCAGGCCAGCGCGCCGAAGCTGGGCACCAGCAGGTGCCCGATCTCGCCGGTGACCGCGTGCGGGCCGGTGACCGGCAGGCCGTCGCGGATCAGCGCGCCGCCGACACCGGTGCCGACCGACACGTGCAGCACGTCGCGGCAGCCGGCGAGACGGGGGTCCCGGACGGCGCCGAGAGCGGCGGTACGGACGTCGTTGGCGACGGCCACCGGCAGACCGAGCCGGCCGGTGAGTTCGGCGCGGACCGGTGCGCCGGCCCAGCCGGGCATGGTGCCGGTCGCGGACCGCACCACGCCCGCCTCGGTGTCGACGACGCCGGGCGCGGCCACACCGACGGCCTGGATCGGTTCCGGCGTACGATCCCGGAGGCCGGCGACGAGTTCGGCGACCACGCAGAGGATCGCCGTCGCGCCGGCCGGGGTGTCGACCCGGATCCGGTCGCGGACCGCCCCGGTGTCGTCGACCAGCGCCGCGGCGATCTTGGTTCCGCCGATGTCGACAGCGGCGACGGTGCTCACAGCAGGCCTGCGGCAACCAGGATGCGCCGCACGTAGTCGGTCTCCGCCTCGTCGAGCGGGATCTGCGGCACGGTGGTGACGGCGTGGTCGATGACGCCGCGCAGCTTCAGCGCGGTCTTGAACGCACCGAGCGCGGACGAGCCGCGGCCCATCCGGTTCGCCGGGGCGGCCCGCACGATCCGCATCAGGCGCAGCAGCCGCTCCTGCTCGAGCCGCGCCTGGTCCCAGTCGCCGGCGCGGGCGTGCCGGTACAGGGTGGCGTAGCCCTGCGGGTCGACGTTGCCCAGGCCCGGCACGACACCGTCGGCGCCCATCCGCAGCGCGCTGTCGACCGTGAGCTCGGAGCCGGTGAGGATGCTGAACCCGGTCAGGCCGGCGTCGTTGCGCGCGACGATCAGGTCCCGCAGCGCGCCGTCGTCGCCGGTGGAGTCCTTGAGCCCGGCCAGCACCTTCTCCCCGGCCAGGCGCAGCAGCATGTCGTGGTCGAGGTTGGTGTGCACCGAGACCGGCAGGTCGTAGGCGTAGAGCGGGGCCTCGCACTGCTCGGCGATGCGCCGCAGGTGCAGTTCGACCTCGGCCGGGTGGGTACGGGTGTAGAACGGCGCCGTGGTGACGATGCCGGCGCACCCCTCGCGGACCGCGCGGCGGGCGTGGTCGAGCACCCGCAGCGTGGTCATGTCGATCGCGCCGATCAGCACCGGCACCCGGCCGGCGACGTGCTTCAGGACGGTGTCGACCACCACGGCACGATGGCCGTCCGGCAGGAACGCCACCTCGCTGGAGGAGCCGAGGATGAACAACCCGTCGACGCCACCGGCGATCTGGAAGTCGACGAGCCGCGTCAGCGAGTCGACGTCGACCTCGAAGTCCGGGGTCAGCGGCGTGCACACCGGCGGGACCACACCGGTCAGCGGCGGTGCGATGGTGACGAGGGTATTCATGCGAGCTCCTGAACCGGCAGATCGGCCGGGGTGGTGACGGGGTGGAAACAGCGATAGCGGCCGTCGGCGTCGGTGGCGTACGGCGGCATCTCGGTCGAGCAGACGTCGGTGGCCCGCCAGCAGCGGGTGCGGAACGGGCACCCCGACGGAGGGTTGACCGCCGAGGGCACCGGGCCGCTCAGCGGGATCGGGCGCATCGGGTTCAGCAGCCCGGGTGCGGCGGAGAACAGGGCCTGGGTGTACGGGTGGCGCCCGTGCTCGATGCGCGCGGACGGCGTCTCCTCGACGACCCGGCCCAGGTACATCGTGACGATCCGGTCGGCGACCCGCCGCACGGTCTGCAGGTCGTGCGAGACGAAGACCATCGACAGACCGAGCCGGGTCCGCAGGTCCAGCAGCAGGTTGAGGATCTGCGCACGGACCGACACGTCGAGCGCCGAGGTGGGTTCGTCGGCCACCAGCAGCGGCGGTTCCAGCGCGAGGGCCCGAGCGATGGCGACGCGTTGCCGCTGGCCGCCGGACATCTGGCTGGGCAGCGCATCGCGCGCCGAGGCGGGCAGGCCGACGAGATCCATCAGCTCGGCGACCCGCTTGCGCCGGTCGGTGGTTCCGCGCCATTTCTGTACGTCGAGAGGATCGCTGATGATCTGTTCGACGCTGAGCCGGCGGTTCAGCGAGGTGGCCGGGTCCTGGAAGACCATGCCGATCCGGCTGCCGATGTGCCTGCGGCGCTCTGCCGTGCTCAGCGCCCAGATGTCCTTGCCGGCGATCCGCACCGTGCCGTGGGTCGGCTGTTGCAGGCCCACCAGGACTTTGACCAGGGTGGACTTGCCGCAGCCGGACTCGCCGACCACGCCGAGCGTCTCGCCCGGCGCGACGGTCAGGTCGGCCTGGGTGAGGGCGTGCACGCGGGACTTGCTGAACACCGATCCGCCCGGCGCCCGGAAGGCGACGCTGACCTTGCGCAGTTCGGCCAGGTTTTCAGTCATGACGGGTCCCCTCGAGAACCAGGGCGGGATGGTGACAGGCCGCCAGATGGCCGTTGACCTCGGCGAGTGGCGGGCGTTCGGCAGCGCAGATCGCGGTGGCTTGCGGGCAGCGGTCGGCGAACCGGCAGCCGGCCGGGAAGTCGGCCGGTGACGGCACGGTGCCGCGGATCTGCACGAGCCGGGGCGCTTTCGCCTCGAGGGACAGCACCGAGCCGAGCAGCCCGCGGGTGTAGTGGTGGGTGGGCGCGGCCAGCACATCCGCGGTGCGGCCCTGTTCGACGATCTGCCCGCCGTACATCACCGCGATCCGGTCGCAGACGTCGCTGACCAGGGCCAGGTCGTGCGAGACCAGGATCAGCGCGAAGCCGAGTTCGGCGCGCAGCCGCAGCAGCAGTTCGATGACCTGTGCCTGGACGGTGACGTCGAGCGCCGTGGTGGGCTCGTCGGCGACCACGAGCTGCGGGTCGCGGGCCAGCGCCATCGCGATGACGACACGTTGCCGCTGCCCGCCGGAGAGTTCATGGGGGTACGAGGAGAGCGTGCGCGCCGGGTCCAGGCCCACAAGCGCCATCAGCTCCTCGGCGGTCCGCGTGCCGCCCCGCTTGATGATCTGCTTGAGCTGCGCTCGTACGGTCATCGAGGGGTTGAGCGCCGACAGCGCGTCCTGGTAGATCATCGCGATCCGCCGGCCCATGATCTGGCGCCGCTGAGCCGCGCCCAGGGTGAGCAGGTCGACGCCGTCGAACTCGATGGCGCCGCCGGTGCGGGCGCCACGCGGCTGCAGACCCATCACGGTGAGCGCGGTCAGCGACTTGCCGCAACCGGACTCCCCGATCAGGCCGAGGACTTCGCCGGGCCGGACGTCGAAGCTGACGCCGTCGACAATGTCCACGCCCCGGTGGCTGCCGGCGAACCCGATCCGCAGATCCCGCACCGACAGCACGGGCGGCGCGGTGACGGCGGGCCGGGCCGCGGCGGCCAGCCGGGCCGCCGCCTGCGCGAGGCCGGGCAGCGCGACCGCCGTCTCCTTCTCGGCGTCGGCGAGTTCGATCGCGGCCGGACCGGCGCCGGAGCGCCGTCGTGCGGCCGGGGCCGCCCAGGCGTCCGAGATGCCCTCGGCGAGGATGTTCAGGCAGAGCACGGTGATCAGGATCAGCAGCCCGGGGAAGAACGTGGCCCACCAGCCGCCGCTGGCCAGCAGTTGCTGGCCGTAGGCGATGACGCTGCCCCACGACGACGGCCCGGCCTCGGGTTGCAGGCCTCCGCCGATGAAGGACAGCGAAGCCTCGAAGACGATCGCGTTCGCGACCATCACGGTCGCGTAGACCAGGATCGGGGCGGCGCAGTTGCGGGCCACGTGCCGGACCAGGATGTGCCGGCGGCCGGCGCCGATGACCCGTTCCGCGGCGACGTAGTCCTCCTGGTACTGCGCGGCCACGTTGGCGCGGACCAGCCGGGCGATCTGCGGGATCATGACGAACCCGATCGCGCCGACCAGCACCGTGACGCTGTCGTTGCCGTACGCCACGACCAGGATCGCGGCGAGCACGATGGTCGGGAACGCCATCACCACGTCGAGCAGCCGCATGACCGTCTCGTCGACGGCCTTGCGGCTGGTCGCCGCGACCGCGCCGAGCAGTGCGCCGATGAGCAGCGCGAGCCCGGCCGAGCCGAAGCCGACGATCAGCGAGCGCGGGGTGCCGGCCACCAGGCGGGAGAAGATGTCGCGGCCGAGCCGGTCGACGCCGAACCAGTGGTCGCCGTTCGGGCCGGTCGACGGTGGAGCCAGCGCGACCTGGGTGGGGTCGTGCCGGATCAGCCACGGCGCGGCGACCGCGACCGCGACGACGAGCAGCAGGAAGCCGAGACAGATCTTGGCGGTTGCCGGCAACCGCCGGAAGGCGTTGATCATCAGTGGGCTCCTCGCATCCGCGGATTGGCCGCCAGGTACAGCAGGTCGACGACGAGGTTCACGACGACGAAGCCGAGCGCGATGGTGATGACCAGGCCGCGGGCCAGGCCGATGTCGTTCTGCTGGACCGCGCTCATGATCTGGGTGCCCATGCCGGGCAGCGTGAAGATCGCCTCGATGATCACCGCGCCGCCGATGAGGTAGCCGACCTGCAGGCCGAGCACGGTGAGCGGGGTCAGCAGGGCATTGCGCAGCACGTTGCGGCCGACCACGACCATCGGCGGCAGGCCGGCGCCGATCGCGGTGCGCACGTAGTCGCGGTCCAGTTCCTCGACCATCGAGGTCCGCACCACCCGGGCGAGCGCGCAGCCGGTCGGCACCGCGAGGGCGATCGCCGGCAGGATCAGATGCTGGAACCAGCCGCTGACCGACTCCGACGGCGCCACGTAGTGACCGGAGGGCAGCGACCCGCCACCAATCGTGGACAGCTGCTGGATGAGCAGGATGGCCAGCCAGAACGACGGGATGGAGATCCCGGCCATCGACACGAGCCGGGTCACCTGGTCGGGCCAGCGGTCGCGGTAGAGCGCGCCGGTGATGCCCAGCACCAGCGCGAGCACCACGGCGAGGCCGACACCGAGCGCGGTCAGCTGCAAGGTGACCGGCAGCGCGGCGGTGATGATGCCGCTGATCGGCGCGTTCAGCGAGAACGTCTGCCCGAGGTCGCCCTGCAGCAGCGACCACAGGTAGTCGGCGTAGCGGATCAGCAGCGGCTGGTCCAGGCCGTTGGCGGCGTTGAAAGCGGCGATCTGTTCCGGGGTGGCCTGGTCGCCGAGCACCGAGAGCGCGGCGTCGTTCGGCGACAGCGCCATGACCAGGAAGATGAACAGGATGATGCCGAGCATCAGCGGGATCAGCGCGGCGAGCCGGCGCAGGACGATGCCGAGGATGGCGTCCACCTGATGCTCCTTTCGGAGTCGGGGGGGGGGGGGGCGCCGCCCCCCCCCCCACACCGACAAACAGCTGCACAAAGGAATAGAACACCACACAACACCACACACA